>NZ_JBDGKB010000009.1:0-141483 GCF_057656595.1 Intrasporangium sp. Soil_C_50 | reverse complement strand
CAAGCATCAGACACACACCATCAACCACACCCACCATCGCGGGCCCGGCCTCCGGGGCAACCCTTCAAACTTACCCGTTCGCTTCGTCCCGGTCAACTCGGGCGGCGCTCCGTCGGAGCAGCTGCTCGAGCCCCTCCGGACTGGCTCGGGGCTTGGTGGACGGACGACCATCACGTGGTCGTGGACCCACCGGATGTCTGCCCCGGGACCGGCCTGCTTCGCGACCGATTCACTCGATCGCCGTGGCGTCCGTTCCTCCCTGTCGGGCTGACGAAGAGAACAGTAGCCCGGCCCCCGCGGGAAACACAAATCCCGGCCCCCGAGGACGCAGGACGGCCGGATCCCGTTGCATCACAACGGAACCCGGCCGTTCAGGTGCCTAAAGAGCCCCCCGAAGCGCGTCGGCGAGCCTCCCGACATGCACGGAGGACGTCAGCCCGAGCGTCGCGCCGCCGCCAGGTTCCGGCGGCCGCGCTTGAGGACGGCGACCTCACCGTGCAGGAAGTCGCCCTCGCCGAGCACGAGCTCGGGATCGGTGACCTTGGCGTTGTTGAGCGAGGCTCCGCCGTCGGCGATCGCACGTCGGGCCGCGTTGCGCGACTCCACGAGGCCGACCGCCACCAGGGCATCCACGAACGACCCGCCGACCGCGACGTCGGCGCCCGGCAGCTCGGAGGTCGCGTCCTTGAGGGTCGAGGCGTCGAGCACGCCGAGATCGCCCTTGCCGAACAGGGCCTCGGAGGCAGCCTGCACCGCCTCGGTCGCCGCAGCGCCGTGCACGAGCGTCGTGACGTCGGCGGCCAGCGTGCGCTGCGCCGCCCGACGGAACGGCTCCTCGGCCACCTGCCGCTCGAGCTCGCCGATCTCCTCGCGGGACCGGTCGGAGAGCGCCTTGAGCATGCCGACGACCGACGCGTCCTCGACGTTGAGGAAGTACTGGTAGAAGGCGTAGGGGCTCGTCATGTCGGCGCTGAGCCACACGGCGTTGCCCTCCGACTTGCCGAACTTGCGACCGGTCGAATCGACGAGCAGCGGGGTCGCCAGGGCGTGCACCGAGCGCCCCTCGACCCGGTGCACGAGGTCGACACCGGCGGTGATGTTGCCCCACTGGTCGCTGCCACCGATCTGGAGCACGCAGCCCCGGCTGCGGTACAGCTCGAGGTAGTCGAGCGCCTGGAGCATCTGGTAGCTGAACTCGGTGTACGAGATGCCCTGGTCGCTCTCGAGGCGCCGCGCCACGGCCTCCTTGCGGATCATCTGGTTGACCCGGAAGTGCCGGCCGACGTCGCGCAGGAAGTCGAGGGCGCTCATCGGCGCCGTCCAGTCGAGGTTGTTGACGAGCACGGCCGGGTTGTCGCCCTCGAAGTCGAGCAGCGGCCCCACGAGCTGCTGGATGCGCGCCACCGCCGCGGCGATCGTGTCCTTGTCCTGCAGGACTCGTTCGGAGTCGGGCTTCGGGTCTCCGATGAGTCCCGTCGACCCGCCGACCAGGCAGATGACGTGGTGCCCGGCCGCCTGCATCCGCCGCATGACGGACAGCTGGACGAAGTTGCCGAAGTGCAGCGAGGGCGCGCTCGGGTCGAAACCGCAATACAGCGTGATCGGCCCGTCGGCGAGTGCCTCGCGCAGCGCCGCCTCGTCGGTGGTCTGCGCCACCAGGCCGCGCCACTGCAGCTCGTCGAAGATGTCGGTCACGGGTATCGGTTCCTCTCGGTCGGACATCGGCCGGCATCAGCCGGCCATGGGCCCGGTGCCCACGCGCACAGCCTGCCCTACGCCCACCTGCGGGGGCCAACGGGTTGCCGCTCGTCCCACATCACGGCCGGCGCCGCCGAACCACGCCCGGGCGGTACGCCGACACCGTCGGCTCGCCGTCGAGCCAGAACCGCCACGGGAACACCGAACCGTCGCCACCCGCCCCGCTCACCCCGACGCGCGGCCCGGTGCGCACGTGGGCGGCGTCGGGCGCAGTGACCGGCGCGCGCACGACGAGGTCCACGGGGTCGCCGATCGGAGGGCGGCAGAAGTCGCGGCCGGTCTCGGACGAACCGAGCGCGAGCACCTGACCCAGCCGGCCGGGACCGCGGGCCCAGTCGCGCTCCCGCTGCCCGACGCGTCGGGCCGCGGCGACGTCGTGGCCGTCGACGACCTCCCCACCTCGCAGCAGCACTGCCGACGCATTTCCCTCGTCGCCCGCGACGAGGTTGGCGCACCAGTGGTGGCCGTAGGTGAAGTACACGTAGAGGAACCCGGCAGGGCCGAACATGACGCGGGTGCGCGGCGTCGGGCCCCGGAACGCGTGCGAACCGGGGTCGACCTCACCCGCGTAGGCCTCGACCTCGGTGAGACGCAGCGTCACGCCCCCGTGCGTCACCGTGCACCCGAGCAGGTCGGGGGCCACCTCGAGGACGGGGCGGGCGAAGAACGAGCGGGGCAGCCGCTCCCCCGCCGACGGGTCTGGCCCGCGACGGCGCGTCGGGGCTGCGGGCTCGGTCACTGGTCAGACGCTAGCGGCCGTCCACTCGCGCCAGGCGGCCAGGCGCCCGCGAGCGGCCTCGAGCTGCTCGGCGACACGGACCGGAGCCGTGCCTCCGGCGGCGTCACGGGAGGCGAGCGAGCCCTCGACCGACAGCACCGACCGGACGCCCGGCGTCAGGTGCTCGCTGATCGCCGCGAAGTCGTCGTCGGTGAGGTCCCACAGCTCGATGTCGCGCGACTCGCAGACCCGCACGCACTCCCCCGCCACCTCGTGGGCGATGCGGAACGGCACGCCCTCGCGGACGAGCCACTCGGCGACGTCGGTGGCGAGCGCGAAGCCCTGCGGCGCGAGGGACTCGAGACGGTCGGTGTGGAAGGTCAGGGTGGAGACCATGCCCGAGAACGCCGGCAGCAGCACCTCGAGGGTGTCGACGGCGTCGAAGACCGGCTCCTTGTCCTCCTGCAGGTCGCGGTTGTACGCGAGCGGCAGGGCCTTGAGCGTCGTGAGCAGCCCGGCGAGGTCGCCGACGAGGCGACCGGCCTTGCCCCGGGCGAGCTCGGCGACGTCAGGGTTCTTCTTCTGCGGCATGATGCTCGACCCCGTCGAGTACGCGTCGTGCAGGGTGACGAACGAGAACTCCTTCGTCGCCCAGATGACGACCTCCTCGGCGATCCGGGAGATGTCGACGGCAGTCATGGCCGCGACGAAGGCGAACTCGGCGACGAAGTCGCGCGAGGCGGTGCCGTCGATGGAGTTCTCGACGGCACGGCTGAAGCCGAGGTCCCGGGCGACGGCCTCGGGGTCCAGGCCCAGCGAGGAGCCGGCGAGGGCCCCCGACCCGTAGGGCGAGGCGTCGGTGCGGGCGTCCCAGTCGCGGAGCCGGTCGACGTCGCGCAGCAGCGCCCACGCGTGCGCGAGCAGGTGGTGGCCGAGCAGGACGGGCTGCGCGTGCTGCAGGTGGGTGCGACCCGGCATCGGCACGCCGTGGTGGCGCTCGGCCTGCGTCACGAGCGCGTCGACGACGTCAAGGACGAGGCCACCGACGACGCGCGCGTGCTCGCGCAAGTACATCCGGAAGAGCGTGGCAACCTGGTCGTTGCGGGAGCGACCGGCGCGCAGCCGCCCGCCGAGGTCGGTGCCGACCCGGTCGATGAGGCCGCGCTCGAGGGCCGTGTGCACGTCCTCGTCGTCCTCGGCCGGCACGAAGGCGCCGGAAAGGACGTCGGCCTCGAGCCGGTCCAGGCCCTCGAGCATGCCGGCGAGGTGCTCGTCGGAGAGCAGCCCAGCGGCGGCGAGCACGCGGGCGTGGGCGCGTGAGCCGGCGATGTCGTGGGGTGCGAGGCGCCAGTCGAAGTGCGTGCTCTTGCTCAGGGCGGCGAGCGCCTGGTCGGGGCCGCCGCTGAACCGGCCGCCCCAGAGGCTGACGCGGCCCTGGCCGGCCTCGCCCTGTTCGACGCCGTCCGGCGTGGTGGGGGTGGCGTCGGTCGGCATCGGGTCCTCCTGGGATGTGGGGGGAGCAGTTCGGTCGAGGCTGCGCGGGCGTCAGTCGCGGGTGCCGGCGAGCGCGAGGAGCCGGTCGGCGACCGCGACGGCGCGCTCGGCCCCGTCGGTGACGATCATGATCGTGTCGTCGCCGGCGATGGTGCCGACGACGTCGGGGTCGCGCGTCTGGTCGATGGCCGACGCGAGGTAGTTGGCGGCACCGGGCGGGGTGCGCAGGACGACGAGCTGGCCGGCGGCCGTGGCCGAGACGAGGAGCTCCTCGCACGTGCGACGCAGCCGGGCCGACGAGGAGTCGCCGAGCGAACCGACGGCGGCGACCTCGCCGCCCTCCCCCGGCACCGCGTACACGAGGGCGCGGTCGCGGCGGACCTTGACCGCACCGACCTCGACGAGGTCGCGCGACAGCGTTGCCTGGGTCACGTCGATGCCGTCGGCGACGAGCAGGTCGGCGAGCTCGCCCTGGCTGTGCACGGGGTGCTGGCCGAGCAGCTCGACGATGCGGCGCTGGCGCTGGGTGCGGCTCACTGCGTGCCCTCTTCGGCCGCGCGGGCGGCCACCAGGATCCCGGGGAGGTCGTCGAGGAACTGCTGCAGCTCGGCCTCGCCGATGACGAGGGGCGGGGCGAGGCGCAGCGCCGTCGGGGTGACCGCGTTGACGATGTAGCCGGCCTCGCGGGCGGCGGCCATCGCGGCGGTCGCGGAGACGCCGTCGAGCTCGATCGCGCGCAGCAGCCCGCGGCCGCGCGTGCCGCTGACACCCGGCACGTCCACGGCATCGAGGAGGGCCCCGACGCGTCGGACGTTGCCGAGCAGGTCGTCGCGCTCGATGGTGTCGAGCACGGCCAGCCCGGCCGCGCAGGCGAGCGGGTTGCCACCGAAGGTCGTGCCGTGCTGGCCGGCCGAGAGCATCGCGGTGACGTCGCTGCCGAACGTCACGAGGGCGCCGATCGGGACGCCACCACCGAGGCCCTTGGCGAGCGTCATGGCGTCGGGCACGATGCCCGAGCGCTGGTGGGCGAACCAGTCGCCGGTGCGGCCGATGCCGCTCTGGATCTCGTCGAGGACCAGCAGCGCACCGTGCGCGGACGTCAGCTCGCGAGCCAGGCGCAGGTAGTCGTCGGACAGCTCACGCACACCGGCCTCACCCTGCACCGGCTCGAGGACGACCGCGGCCGTGTGCTCGTCGACGACGCCACGCAGGGCGTCGGCGTCGCCCGCCGGCACGAAGACGACCTCGGGGATGAGCGGCTCGAACGGGGCCCGGTAGGCCTCCTTGTGCGTCAGCGCGAGCGCCCCGGTGGACCGGCCGTGGAACGCGCCCTCGAGCGCGACGATGCGGGTGCGTCCGGTGCGGCGCGACAGCTTGATCGCGGCCTCGGTGGCCTCGGTGCCCGAGTTGGCGAAGAAGACGCCGGAGCCCTGGGGTGCCTTGGCGACCTGCAGAAGGCGCTCGGCGAGAAGGATGGCCGGCTCGGAGGTGAAGAAGTTGGAGACGTGGATCGCCTGCTCGGCCTGCTTGGCGACGGCCTGCACGAGCGCCGGGTGGCCGTGGCCGAGCGCGTTGACGGCGATGCCCGAGAGCAGGTCGAGGTAGCAGTTGCCGTCGACGTCGGTGACCCAGCAGCCGTGGCCCGAGGCCAGGACGAGCTGCGGCGCACCGAAGACCTGGACGAAGGACCCGGCGTACCGGTCGAGCAGCTCGCGGCCGGTCGCGTGGGCGGCGGCGGGGGTGCCGGTGGTCATGACGGGCTCCCGTCTGTCTCGGCGCGCTCGGGCGTCGAGCGGATGTCGGGCAGGACCATGGTGCCGATGCCCTCGTCGGTGAAGATCTCGAGCAGGATGGAGTGCGGCGCCCGCCCGTCGACGACGTGCGTCTGCGGCACGCCGCCCTCGACGGCGCGGATGCACGCCTCGAGCTTGGGGACCATGCCGGCGTCGACGCGGCTCAGCAGCTCGCGCGCCGCCGTGAGGTCGATCGTCGACAGCAGCGAGCTGCGGTCGGGCCAGTTGGCGTAGATCCCCTCGACGTCGGTGAGCACGACGAGCTTCTCGGCCTGCAGCGCCACGGCGATCGCGGCCGCCGCCGAGTCGGCGTTGACATTGAGCACCTGGCCGTCGACGTCGAGGTCGGGGGCCACCGTCGAGACGACGGGCACGCGGCCGGCGTCGAGGATGTCGAGGATCGCCGAGGGGTTGACGCTCTCGACGTCACCGACGAGGCCGAGGTCGACCTCCTCGCCGTCGACGAGCGTGCTGCGACGGCGCGCCCCGAGCAGCGACGCGTCCTCCCCGGACAGGCCCACTGCGATCGGGCCGTGCTGGTTGAGCAGCCCGACGAGCTCGCGCCCGACCTGACCGGTGAGGACCATCCGGACGACGTCCATGACCTCGGGCGTCGTGACGCGCAGGCCGCCGCGGAACTCGCTCTCGAGACCGACGCGGTCGAGCATCGCCTTGATCTGCGGGCCGCCGCCGTGGACGACGACGGGTCGCAGGCCGGCGTACCGGAGGAAGGCGATGTCCTCGGCGAAGGCCTTCTTCAGGCCCTCGTCGACCATGGCGTTGCCGCCGTACTTGACGACGACGAGCGCGCCGCGGAACCGCTCGAGCCACGGCAGGGCCTCGACGAGCGTCGCGGCCTTGCCGGCGGCGACGCGGATCGCGGCGGCGTCGATGAGCCCGCGCACGTTGCGCTGGGTCGGGTGGACGGGGCTGGTCCGGGTCATGTGCTGTAGGCCGAGTTCTCGTGGACGTAGTCGTGCGTGAGGTCGTTGGTCCACACCGTCGCGGTCTCGGACCCGGCGTGGAGGTCGACGAGCACGTGGACCTCGCGGTCGGTGAGGTCGACGAGCGAGCGGTCCTCGCCGACGCCGCCGGCGCGGCACACCTGGACGCCGTTCATCGCGACGTCGAGTCCGGCCGGGTCGAACGCGGCGTGCGTCGTGCCGACGGCGGCGAGCACCCGGCCCCAGTTGGGGTCGTTGCCGAAGACGGCGCACTTGAAGAGGTTGTTGCGCGCGACGGCCCGGGCCACCTCGAGGGCGTCGTCGACCGACGCCGCGTTCCGCACCTCGATGGCGATGTCGTGGCTCGCGCCCTCGGCGTCGCCGATGAGCTGGCGGGCCAGGTCGGCGCTCACCGCGGTGAGCGCGTCGGTCAGGGTGGCGGCGTCGACGCGGACGCCGGAGGCACCGGAGGCGAGGACGACGACGGTGTCGTTCGTCGACATGCAGGCGTCGGAGTCGATGCGGTCGAAGGAGACGCCCGTCGCGGCGCGCAGGGCGGCGTCGAGGTCGGAAGGCTCGACGACGGCGTCGGTCGTGAGGACGACGAGCATCGTCGCGAGGGCCGGGGCCAGCATGCCGGCGCCCTTGGCCATCCCGGAGACGCTCCAGCCCTCCCCCACGTGCGTCGCGACCTTGCGGACGGTGTCGGTGGTCATGATCGCGACGGCGGCGTCGCCGTGGCCGTGGGGGCTCAGCGCGGACGCAGCGGCGTCGACGCCGGCGAGCAGCCGCTCCATCGGGAGCAGCTCGCCGATGAGCCCGGTGGAGCAGACGACGACGTCGCCCGCCGAGGCCCCGACGACCTCGGCGACGTGCTCGGCGGTGCGGTGGGTGTCGAGGAAGCCCTGGGCACCGGTGCAGGCGTTGGCGCCGCCGGAGTTGAGGACGACCGCGTCGACGCGTCGGTCGGCGACGACCTGGCGCGACCACGTGACGGGCGCCGCCTCGACGCGGTTGCTCGTGAAGACGGCGGCGGCGTGGTGGTCGGGCCCGTCGTTGACGACGAGCGCGACGTCGGGGCGACCGCTGGCCTTGAGTCCCGCGGTGACGCCGGCGGCGCGGAAGCCCTTCGGCAGGTGGACGGCGGGCTGCGGGGCTGCGGCGGTCACGGGGCCACCCCCGCGACGGGCAGGCCGAGCGTCTCCTCGAGGCCGAGAGCGAGGTTGGCGCACTGGACGGCTGCGCCGGCAGTGCCCTTGGTGAGGTTGTCGACAGCCGACACGACGACGACGCGTCCGAGGCGCTCGTCGACCGCCACCTGCACCAGGACGTTGTTGCTGCCGACGACGCTGCCGGTGGAGGGCCAGCTGCCCTCGGGCAGGACGTGCACGAACGGCTCGGACGCGTAGGCCTTCTCCCACGCCTCGCGGACCGCGGCCGGGTCGGTGCCGGGCACGAGCCGGGCCGTGCACGTGGCGAGGATGCCGCGCGGCATCGGCGCCAGCGTCGGGGTGAAGGAGACGGTGACCGGCGAGCCGCCCGCACGACCGAGGTTCTGCTCGATCTCGGGGGTGTGCCGGTGCCCGCCGCCGACGCCGTAGGGCGACATCGCGCCCATGACCTCGGCGCCGAGCAGGTGCGGCTTGAGCGACTTGCCCGCCCCCGAGGTGCCCGACGCCGCGACGACGACGACGTCGTCCGGCTCGAGGACGCCGGCCGCGAAGCCGGGTGCGAGGGCCAGGGAGATGCCGGTCGGGTAGCAGCCGGGGACGGCGATGCGCGTCGCGCCGGCGAGGGCGGCGCGCTGGGTCCCGGCCGCGAGCGGCAGCTCGGGCAGGCCGTAGGGCCACGACCCGGCGTGCGGCGTGTCGTAGAAGGTGGTCCACGCGTCGGCCGACTCGAGCCGGAAGTCGGCGCCGCAGTCGATGACGACGACGTCGTCCGGGAGCGCGGCGACGATGGCGGCCGAGTGGCCGTGCGGCAGGGCGAGGAAGACGACGTCGTGGCCGGTGAGGGTCTCGGGCGTCGTCGGCTCGAGCACGCGGTCCGCGAGGGGGGTCAGGTGCGGGTGAACGCCCCCGAGCCGTTCACCCGCACTGCTGGCCGCCGTGACGGCCCCGACCTCGATCTGCGGGTGGGCGAGCAGCAGCCGGAGGATCTCTCCTCCGGCGTAGCCGCTCGCTCCCGCCACTGCTGCCCTGGTCACGATGCATGACTATACACCGCGGTGCATACTTCTGCATGCGGCCCTCACGGCGCGGTCGCGCCGCGTCTCAGCGCTGGACGGCCCCCGTGGCCTCGGCCGCCGACGCCACCGCGGCGTCGCGGAAGGCGTTGACCTCGTCGGTCGTCAGCGTCCGGTCGGCGGCGCGGAAGGTGAGCCGGTACGCGAGGGACCGGTGCCCGGCCTCGACGCGCTCGCCCTCGTACACGTCGAAGAGCGTGATCGACTCGAGGGCCTCCCCCGCCCCGGCCCGCAGCGCCCGCTCGACGTCGGCGGCCGCGACGCCACTCGCGACGAGCAGCGCGACGTCGGTGAGGGCCGGCGGGAAGGTCGAGAACGACGCTGCCTGCACCGGCTCCTCGCTCGCGGCGATGAGCACGTCGACGTCGAACTCGGCCGCGACGGTACGTGCCGGGAGGTCTAGCGACGCGAGCACCTTCGGGTGCAGCTCGCCGGCGTGGCCGACGAGCGTGCCGTCGGGGAGGCTGATGCGGGCGCACCGGCCGGGGTGCCACGGCGCGTGGTCGGCATCGGCCGCCACGGTGACCGGCACGGCAAGCGCCGACGCGACCGCCTGGACCGCCGCGACCATGTCGCTCCAGTCGGCGGCCCGGCCCGGTCCCCACCACCCGGCGGGCTCGGCCTGGCCGGTGGCCACGACGGCTGCCCGGCGCGGCTGGGGCGGCACCGCCGCGTAGAGGTCCTCGAGGGTTGCGTCGTCGGGACGCGCGCCGACGCCGGGCACCGGCGCCTTGGCGAGCGGGCCGCCGGGGCGGAACACGAGGCCGAGCTCGTAGAGCGCGACGTCCTTGTGGCCGCGCGCCAGGTTGCGGCGCAGGACGTCGACGAGGCTGGCGAGCACCGTGGTGCGCAGCAGCGGACGCTCCTCGGACAGCGGGTTCGCGACGCGGACCGCCTGCCGGCGGTCGTCGTCGGCGGGCAGCCCGAGCTGGTCGGAGAGCTCCTCGCCGACGAACGGGTAGCTGAGCACCTCGGTGTAGCCGGCGCCGGCCAGCGCGTCGGCGACGAGCCGCCGGGTGCGCTGGGCGTGCGTCAGGCCGCGGCCCTGCGAGGGCGTCGGCGTGATCGAGGGGATGTTGTTGTACCCGTCGATCCGCGCGACCTCCTCGGCGTAGTCGGGCGCGTCGACGAGGTCGGGGCGCCACGACGGCGGCGTCACGAGGACGTGCCCGGCGTCGGTGCCCGGCCCCTGCTCGTCGACGGTGCAGCCGAGGTCGCGCAGGATCTGCACGACCCGCTCCCGCGGGTAGTCGATGCCGATGATGCGGCCCGGCTCGGTGAGGTCGAGCAGGTACGCGTCGCGGTCGGTCGTGGCGTCGAGGTCGGTGACACCGGGGTCGACGGTGCCCCCGCCGAACTCGACGAGCAGGTCGACCGCGAGCTGGGCCGCCGCGGCCGTGACCTTGGGGTCGACGCCGCGCTCGAAACGCTTGGACGCCTCGGTGACGAGGCGGTGCCGGCGCGAGGAGCGGGCGACCGTCGTCGGGTCGAAGTGCGCCGCCTCGACGAGGACGTCGGTGGTGGCGTCGTCGACCTCGGAGGACGCGCCACCCATGACACCCGCGATGGCGAGCGGCCGCTCGCCGGAGTCGGTGATGAGCAGGTCTTCGGTGGACAGCGTGCGCTCGACGTCGTCGAGGGTCGTCAGCGACTCCCCCGCCCGCGCGCGGCGCACGACGACGGGGCCGCCGAGCTTTGCGAGGTCGTAGGCGTGCAGCGGCTGTCCGACGGCGAGCATGACGTAGTTCGTCACGTCGACGGCGAGGGAGATCGGGCGCATACCCATCTGCGTCAGGCGCTTCTGCATCCACGGTGGCGACGGACGCGTGGGGTCGATGCCTCGCACGACGCGCGCCACGAACCGGTCGCAGCCGACGACGCCCTCGAGCGGCTCGTCGTCCTCGACGCGGATCGGGTGGCCCGCGTCGTTGCCCTCCGGCACGTCGATGGCTGCGGGGTCACGGTAGCCACCGGCCGGGCTGCCCTGGCTGTGCCAGTACTCGCGGGCCAGGCCACGGACCGAGAAGCAGTACCCGCGGTCGGGGGTCACGTTGGTCTCGACGGTCTCCTCGGCGAGGCCGAGCAGGGCGATGGCGTCGTCACCCGGCCGCACCTCTGCGGCCTTCTCGGCGCCGAGCAGCCGCTCGAGGACGATGATGCCGCTGTGGTCGTGCCCGATGCCGAGCTCGTCCTCGGCGCAGATCATGCCGTTGGACACGTGCCCGTACGTCTTGCGCGCGGCGATGTGGAAGCCGCCGGGCAGCGTCGCCCCCGGCAGCACGACGACGACGAGGTCGCCGACCGCGAAGTTGTCGGCGCCGCAGACGATCTCCTGGTGCTTGCCCTCGGAGACCATCTGGCCGTGCTGGCCGACGTCGACGGTGCACCAGCGGATCGTCTTGCCGTTCTTCTGCGGCTCCTCGACGAACTCGAGGACGCGCCCGACGACGAGCGGGCCGGTGATGTCGCCGCCGTGGAGGTCCTCCTCCTCGAGGCCGACGCCGACGAGACCGGCCGCGACGTCGGCGCCGGTGGCGCCCGCGGGCAGGTCGGTGTACTCGGCGAGCCAGGTCAGTGGCATGCGCATCGGGTCAGGCCCCCATTCCGAACTGCTGCGAGAAGCGGACGTCGCCCTCGACCATCTCGTGCATGCCCTGCACCCCGTGGCGCAGCATGAGCGCGCGCTCGATGCCGAGGCCGAAGGCGAACCCCGAGTAGACGTCGGGGTCGATGCCGCACGTGCGCAGCACCTTGCGGTTGACCATGCCCGAGCCACCGAGCTCGATCCAGCCCGAGCCGCCGCACGTGCGGCACTGCTCCGGCGTGCCCCACGTCTCGGCCCCGTGGCACGCGAAGCAGAGGAAGTCGGTCTCCATGCTCGGCTCGGTGAAGGGGAAGTAGTTGGCGCGCACCCGGGTGCGGGTGTCCTCGCCGAACATGATGCGCACGAACGCGTCGAGCGCGCCGCGCAGGTGGGCCATCGTCAGGCCCCTGTCGATGGCGAGGCACTCGATCTGGTGGAAGACCGGCGTGTGCGTGGCGTCGAGGTCGTCGGTGCGGAACACCTTGCCCGGGGCGACGATGTAGATCGGCGGCTCCTTCTCGAGCATCGTGCGGATCTGCACCGGGGAGGTCTGGGTGCGCAGCACGAGACCCGAGTCGACCGGGTCGAGGAAGAAGGTGTCCTGCATCTGCCGGGCCGGGTGGTCCGGACCGAGGTTGAGGGCATCGAAGTTGAGCCACTCGCTCTCGAGCTCGGGCCCCTCGGCGACCTCCCAGCCCATCCCGACGAAGGCGTCGACGAGGCGCTGGGCGGTCAGCTCGATGGGGTGGCGCGAGCCGAGCGGCCGGCGGGCCACCGGGACCGTGACGTCGACGCGCTCCTCGACGAGGATGCGCTCGTCGCGCTCGGCCTCGAGCTGCACCTGCCGCGCGGCGACGGCCTGCCCGACGCGTCCCCGCGCCTGCCCGACGCGCTTGCCGGCCTCGGCCTTGGCGCTCGGGGGCAGGGCGCCGATCTCGCGGTTGGCCAGGGCGAGGGCGCTCTTCTCACCCTGGTGGGCGGTGCGCACGGCCTTGAGGTCGTCGAGCGAGGTGGCCGCGGCGATCGCGGCGAGGGCCTCCTCGACGGCGGCGTCGATCTGTGCCGGGTCGAGGGCGGAGACCTCGACCGGGTCGTAGTTCGTGTTGGGTCCGGACATCGGCGTGCGTGGCTGCTCTCGCTCGGGTGCGGGTCGGTTCTGGGCTGCCAGTCTAGGGGCGGCGTCGAACCGGTTTCCGCGACGTCCGGCCGACCTGCCTGGCTGCGGCGTCAGGGGCCGACGACCGCCGGCAGTCCCGCCGGCAGGCGCACGACGAACCGGGCACCGCCGGCATCGCTGTCGGAGACGTGGACCGTGCCGCCGTGTGCCTCGACGAGGCCGCGCACGACGTAGAGCCCCAGGCCGGTGCTCGCGTTCGACGGGCCGTGCCAGAAGCGGCCGAACACCTTGTCGCGATCGGCGGGCGCGATGCCCTCCCCCTCGTCGTCGACGTGGATGACGACGGACTCGACGCCCGATGCGTCCCGCGCGCCCTCGGGCGCCCCGTCGCGGTCGAGGGTCACGATGACCGGGCCGGAGCCGTGCTGGAGGGCGTTCTCGATGAGGTTGAAGAAGATCTGCTCGAGGCGGTCGGTGTCGGCCCACATCTCGGGCAGACCCCGCGCGCTGGCCGCCGGGCCGAGCCGCAGCGCCACGGCGCCCGGTGCGCGTCCGACCTCGTACCGGGCCACGTGGCCGCGCAGTACCGCCTGGAGGTCGACCGGGCCGAGCCGCAGGTTGAGGCTGTCGGAGTCGAGGCGCGAGATGTCGAGCAGCTCGGTGATGAGGCGGGTCAGGCGCGTCGCGTCGGACTCGATGGTCTCGATCATGAGGCGCTTCTGCTCGTCGGTGAACCGGTCCCACCGGCGCAGCAGGCTGCTCGTGAAGCCGGTGACCGACGTCAACGGCGCGCGCAGCTCGTGGGCGACGGTCGACAGCACGGTCGCCTGCTCGCGCTCGGCGCGCTGGCGGGCCTCGGCGTCGCGCAGCCCGAGCAGGATCCGTTCGATGCCGCCGTCCGCGCCACGGACGTACCGGGCCGTGACGAGGACGTCCTGGCCCGCAGGGGCGACGAGCAGCTTCTCGCGGTGGCCGGGGCTCGAGGCGAGGCCGCCCCAGGGGTCGGTGTGCTCCCACCACGGCCGGCCGTACTTGTCCGTGAAGGGCAGTCCCTCGTCGAGGGGCCGGCCGACGAGCTCGTCGGGCGTGCACGTCAGGATGCGCGCCGCCTCGGCGTTGACGAAGCGGATGCACCGGTCGGGCCCGACGACCACGAGGCCGTCCGGCAGCAGCTCGCCCATCATCGCCACCGGGGCCGTGGCGTCCGCGGACCGGGGCAGGTGGTCGCCGGAACCGTCGACGCGGGTCATGGGAGCGAGGATAGTCACGCCCGGGGCGACCGTGCCCCTCCGGACCCGTGCCGAGATGCCGGGTCAGCGCCCGGTGCGGCGCGCCTCGGCGGACGCGTAGAGGCACACGGTGGCAGCCATGGCGAGGTTGAGCGACTCGGCGGCGCCGTAGATCGGCACCCGGACGACGTCGTCGCAGGCGCTGCGGATCTCGGCGGGCAGGCCCCACGCCTCGTTGCCCATGACCCACGCGTGCGTGCGGTGCAGGTCGGCGTCGTGCAGCAGCGTCGTGCCGGCGCCGTCGGCGGCGAGCAGGGCGACGCCGCGGGAGCGCAGCGCCTCCAGGATCTCCGGCACGGGGACGCCGACGGCGACCGGCAGGTGCCACAGCGAGCCGACGGTCGAGCGGACGACCTTCGCGTTGTAGACGTCGACGCTGGCGTCGCTGACGACGACGGCGTCGGCACCGGCGGCGTCGGCACCCCGGATGACGGTGCCGGCGTTGCCGGGGTCGCGCACGTTGGTGAGGACGCAGACGAAGCCGCCGTCGGGGACCCGGTCGAGCGCCTCGTCCAGAGAGACGTCGACGGTCTGGCAGACGGCGGCCAGGCCCTGGGGCGACTCGGTGTCGCACATGGCGGCGAGCACCTCGGGGCTCACCTCGTGGACCCACAGGTCGGTCGCGCGGGCGGCCGCGACGATGTCCTCGTGCCGCTGCGCCGCCTCCGGCGTGACGTAGACGTCGCGGACGGCGTCGGGCCGGTGGGCGACGGCCTCGCGGACCGCCTGGGGACCCTCGGCCAGGAACTGGCCGGTGCGTTCACGCACGGAGCGCCGGGACAACGCCCGGACCGCCTTGACCCGATCGGATCGGGTGTTGGTCAGCACGGGGTGTCCCGGCGCTCGGGTGCGCTGCGGGTGACGCTCAGGCGGCGTCGCCGGCCTTGTCGGCCGTAGCGGGGACGTTGGCCCGCGAGAGCTCGACGAGGGTGGCGAAGGCCGGCGCGTCGTTGACGGCGAGGTCCGCGAGGATCTTGCGGTCGACCTCGACACCGGCGGCCTTGAGGCCCTGCATGAACCGGTTGTAGGTCATGCCGTTGGCGCGGGCCGCGGCGTTGATGCGCTGGATCCAGAGGCGACGGAAGTCACCCTTCTTGGCGCGACGGTCACGGTAGGCGTAGCCCAGCGAGTGGGTGACCTGCTCCTTGGCCTTGCGGTAGAGACGCGACCGCTGACCGCGGTAACCGCTCGCGCGCTCGAGAACGACGCGACGCTTCTTCTGGGCGTTGACCGCCCGCTTCACGCGTGCCACGTGAACACTCCTTCTTTACTGAAACACACTGAGGTGTTGCTGGCCCGACCGAGACGTCCCGGCTGCTCAGCGGATGCTGTGGGGGTCTCGGCTCACTTGCCGAGGAGCTTCTTGACCTTCTTGGCGTCCGGGGCGGAGACCTGGACGTCGTTCGCGATGGAACGCATCTTCTTGCTCGACTTGTGCTCGAGCAGGTGGCGGCCGCCGGCCTGCTCGCGCATGACCTTGCCGGTGCCCGTGAGGCGGAAACGCTTCTTCGCACCGCTGTGCGTCTTCATCTTCGGCATGGTGGCCGATCTCCTTCGTGTTGCGTGCGTACGTGAGGCGTACGTCGTCCGTGGTGCGGCGGGCTCGGGGAGCCCGCCGGGGAGTCCGGACCGCCGGTCACTCGGCGGCGGCGGTCTCGGTGGTCGGTTCGGAGGTGTGCTCGGGGGTGTGCTCGGTCGTCTGCTCGCCGGCCTGCTCGGCCTGCGGAGCGACCTCACCCTCGGCGCCGGCCGGGGTGGTGGTGCGGGCCCGGCGCTGCTCGGCGCGGGCCTCGGCCTTCTTCTTCGTCGGCCCGATCACCATGATCATGTTGCGGCCGTCCTGCTTCGGCGCCGACTCGACGTAGCCGAGCTCGGCGATGTCGTCGGCGAGACGCTCGAGCAGGCGACGGCCGAGCTCGGGACGGCTCTGCTCGCGACCGCGGAACATGATCGTCACCTTGACCTTGTCACCGGCCTTGAGGAACCGCTCGACGTGGCCCTTCTTCGTGCCGTAGTCGTGCGGGTCGATCTTCGGGCGGAGCTTGATCTCCTTGATGACCGTGTTGACCTGGTTCTTGCGGGCTTCCCGTGCCTTCATGGCGGCTTCGTACTTGAACTTGCCGAAGTCCATGAGCTTGGCGACCGGCGGCTTGGCCATGGGGGCCACCTCGACGAGGTCGAGGTTCGCCTCCTCGGCCAGACGCAGCGCGTCCTCGACGCGCACGATGCCGACCTGCTCACCGTTGGGGCCAACCAAACGCACTTCCGGGACCCGGATGCGCTCGTTGATGCGAGGCTCGCTGATGTGGTGCTCCTAAGTTCGATGACTGGTGTGACCTGCAGGAACTGCTCTGCCGGTTCCTGACCCCGAACGAGAAAAGGCTCCTCGTGAGTGCACGAGGAGCCCTGGGTTCACGCGGTCGGTGTCGTCGCCGACGCCGCACGCGGCTCGCCGGTGCCCACCACACAGCCGCGTGGTGACGCTCCGTCGAGCAGACCTGGGACCCGGCGACCTACTGGTCGACGCGGGTGGAAGCGAGCTTCTCTTGCACGTCGTCCGCGCTCCGGCCCGGGGGCACGATGCGTGGACGACTGGTCAGTGCTCAAGGGTAGCAGCCGGAGCGCCGGGGACCGAATCGACGCCGGGGGCCAGGGCTGCAGGCTGCGCCGCGGTGTCGGCGTCGGGGCGGACGCGCCGGCGTCCGCGGGGCGCGAGGGCGCCGGCGAGCGCGACGACGAGGCCGACGGCCGACACGACGAGGAAGCCCCACTGCCACCCACCGCGGTCGATGGCGAACCCGGCGATCGGGGCGCCGAGCGCGGACCCAGCCGTCATGGCCGAGCCGTGCCAGCCCATCATCTCGCCGCGGTGCCTCTCGGGCACGAGCCGGCTCAGCTGCTCGACGGTGGCCGTGACGGTGGGGGCGCAGAGCAGGCCGCACACGGTGACGAGGACGGCGAAGCTCGGGACGCCGACGGCGAGGGCGACGGGAGCGGTGGTGGCCGCGAGCCCGGTGAGGAGCCAGAAGACGGAGACCGACCGGTGCCAGGCGCCGTAGACCAGACCGCCGACGAGCGACCCCAGCCCCCAGAGCGCGAGCACCCAGCCGATCGAGCCGGTGGAGCCGAAGCTGCGCAGCGCCGCGACGACCGACACGTCGGTGCCGGACAGCACGAGGGTCGAGCACGCGGCCGCGAGGAGCACCGCGGCGACCGGGAGCGTCACGAAGCCGTGGATCGCCCGACGCGGCGCCGGCGCGCCTGCGTCGGAGGCCACGGTGTCGGCGGTCTCCGCGTCGTCCGTGGCGTCGGGGCCCCCGGTGGTGGGGGCTGTCCTGAGCGGCGGGTTGACGGCCCACAGGACGCACCCGGCGGCCACGGCCGCCATCTCGCAGACGAACAGCGCCCACCCGGTCTCCCAGGACGTCGCGAGCCAGACGCCGATGGCCGGGCCCGCCATGAACGACAGCTCGGTGGCCGAGGAGTCGAGCGACAGGGCGGTGCGCCGCTGCTCGCTCGGCACCGACCGGATGATGACCTGGCGCAGGATCGAGAACGTCGGTACGACGAAGAGGCCGGCGAGCGCCGCGAGCCCGATGAGGGGCGCGTAGCCGACCCAGGGCGCGATCGACCAGCAGACGACCTGGACGAGCAGCGAGGGACCGACCGTGCGGCGCAGGCCGATCCGGTCCAGGAGCCGGCCGCGCCACGGGCCGGAGATCGCGACGGCGATCGTCGAGGCGGCCGAGACGAGCCCGGCCGCGCCGTAGCTGCGACCGAGGCTTGTGACGACGTGCAGCGTCAGGATGACGCCACCGGCCCACATCGGCACGCGGATGAGGAAGCCGAGCAGCAGCGCGCGTCGGGTGTCGCGGTTTGCGAGCACCGGCCCGTACTTCCGGAGGTCCATGGACCAAGCCAACCACCCGCCACCGACACGTCGCACCCGTGTTTCGCACCCGCGTTCCACGGGTGCCGGCAGGGGCGTGACGCATTCCCTTGTGGGCGCCGGGCTGGAGGAGAAAGGTGGGGTCATGGCAAAGACGCCCGGCAGATCAGACCTTCCTGCGGCCCCCAGCCCCGCCTCGCCGCAGGACATCCGCAACGTCGTGCTCGTCGGCCCAGGCGGCGCCGGCAAGACGGCCCTCTTCGAGGCCCTGCTCGCGGCGCGCGTGCCCGGCCAGCGCACCGGCGGACCCGGCGCCACCGACCACGTCCGCACGACGACCCTGACCACGGCCTCCTTCGACAGCGGGGGCGTCGCCCTCAACCTGCTCGACACCCCCGGCTATCCCGACTTCGTCGGTGAGCTGCGCGCCGGGCTGCGGGCGGCCGACGCGGCGGTGTTCGTCGTGTCGGGCGCCGATGACATCGACCGGCCGGTCTCGCTGCTCTGGCGCGAGTGCGCGGCCGTCGGCATGCCGCGGGCCGTCGTGGTGACCCACCTCGACCAGCCCCGGGCCGACTTCGGCGCGACCGTCGAGATGTGCCGTCGCACCTTCGGCGACGCCCGGGCCACGCACTGGCCGGTCCTCGAGGGCGGCGCGGTGACCGGCGTCGTCGGCCTGCTCACCGGCGACACGTCGGCAGAGCACGAGGACGCCCGCAGCGCCCTCATCGAGTCGGTCATCGAGGAGTCGGAGGACGCGACGTTGCTCGACCGCTACCTCGAGGGCGAGACCCTCGACACCACGTCGCTGCTCGCCGACCTGCGCACCGCCATCGAGCTGGGCTCGTTCTTCCCGATCCTGCCGGTCTCGCCGCTGACGGGCGCAGGCGTCGAGGAGCTGCTCGGCATCATCGAGCGCGCGTTCCCCGACCCCACCGTGCACCCGCTGCCGATGGTGACCTCGCCGGCCGGCGGCCAGGTGTCCGGCGTCGCCTGCGACCCCGACGCGCCGCTCGTGGCCGAGGTCGTGCGCACGACGACCGACCCGTACGTCGGGCGGCTCTCCCTCGTGCGGATCTTCTCCGGGACCCTCCGCGTCGACGACACCGTCCACGTGTCGGGCCACCTGGGCGACTTCGTCGGGCACGAGGTGGCCGGCCACCCGGCGCACGACGACGACGAGCGCGTCGGTCCGCTCGCGTCCCCCTTCGGGGAGGCCCACCGACCTCGTGGCAACGCCATCGCCGGCGATCTCGTCCTCGTCTCGAAGCTGACCCGGGCCGAGACCTCCGACACGCTCTCCTCCCCCGACCGCCCCGCGGTCGTCGCCCCGTGGCTGCTGCCCGAGCCGCAGCTGCCCGTCGCGATCCGCGCCGCGACGAAGTCCGACGAGGACAAGCTCGCCGGCGCGCTGCAGCGCATCGTCGCCGAGGACGTCACGGTGCGCCTCGACCACTCCGTCGAGACCGACCAGGTCGTCCTCTGGACGATGGGCCAGGCCCACGTCGACGACCTCATCGGCCAGCTGGCCGACCGCTACGGCGTCACCGTCGAGGCCGAGCCCTACCGCACCGCCCTCCGTGAGACGTTCGTGCGCACCTGCTCGGTGCAGGGACGCCACGTCAAGCAGTCCGGCGGCCACGGGCAGTACGCGGTGTGCTCGATCCGCATCGAGCCGCTCCCGCGGGGTTCGGGCTTCGAGTTCGTCGACAAGGTGGTCGGCGGCGCGGTGCCGCGGCAGTTCATCCCGTCGGTCGAGAAGGGGGCCCGCCACCAGCTCGAGAAGGGGCTGCTCACCGGGCACCCGGTCGTCGACGTCCGGGTGACGCTCGTCGACGGCAAGGCGCACTCGGTCGACTCGTCCGACGTCGCCTTCCAGACCGCGGCGGCGCTGGCGCTCAAGGAGGCTGCGAACGAGTCGACGATGGCACTGCTCGAGCCGATCGACCGCGTCGACATCACCATCGCCGACGAGTACCTCGGCGCCGTCATGTCCGACCTGCGGGGCCGGCGCGGCCAGGTGCTCGGCACCGAGCCGGCCGACGCCGTGGGCGAAGACGGCGGATGGACCGTGGTGCACGCAGAGGTGCCGGCGTCCGAGCTGTCCCGCTACCCCATCGACCTGCGCTCGGTCTCGCACGGCACCGGCTCGTTCACGCGCGAGCCGGTGCGGCACGACCTGCTGCCGGCGGACAAGGCCAAGGAGCTGTTCAAGGGCTGAGGCCGCAAGCACGACAGCGGTCAGGAATCGAGAAGCGCCCCAGTCCTGCTCGCGTCTACGGTGGGACCGCCCCGGGCCACCTGCGCTCGGGATCGGCCGCGCCGACGACCGCGGGCGCACACCACGAGCATCGACGAACACGGGGAGACACGATGGGCAACGGCACGACGACGACCGACGCGCGCCCGACCGGGGCACCGGCGACGGGGGCACCGGCGTCGGGCGGGCACGCCGCCGACCGGCACGACCTCATCCGCGTCCAGGGGGCGCGCGAGAACAACCTCAAGAACGTCAGCGTCGAGATCCCGAAGCGTCGCCTCACGGTGTTCACGGGCGTGTCCGGCTCGGGCAAGAGCTCGCTCGTCTTCAGCACCATCGCCGCCGAGTCGCAGCGGATGATCAACGAGACCTACAGCACCTTCGTGCAGGGCTTCATGCCGTCGCTCGCCCGACCCGAGGTCGACGTCATCGAGGGCATCACGACGGCGATCCTCGTCGACCAGGAGCGGATGGGCGCCAACGTCCGGTCGACCGTCGGCACCGCCACCGACGCCAACGCGATGCTGCGAGTGCTCTTCAGCCGCATCGGCGAGCCGTTGGTCGGGCCGCCGACGGCCTTCGCCTTCAACGTCCCGACGCGCAAGGCGAGCGGCATCATGACCTCAGACACCGGCGAGAAGCGCATCGCCCGCAACGTCGTGTACCTCGGCGGCATGTGCCCGCAGTGCGAGGGCCGCGGCAGCGTCTCCGACCTCGACCTCACCGCGATCGTCGACGAGAGCAGGTCGCTCGTCGAGGGCGCGATCCTCGTGCCGGGCTACACGTCCGACGGCTGGATGGTGGCGGCGTACAAGGTGGCCGTGCCGCCGGACGTGCCGATCAAGGACTTCACGCCGGAGCAGCGCGAGGACTTCCTCTACGCCGAGCCGCGCAAGGTCAAGGTCGAGAACATCAACATCACCTACGAGGGCCTCATCCCCAAGATCCGCAAGTCGATGTTCAGCAAGGACGTCGACTCGCTCCAGCCGCACATCAAGGCCTTCGTCGAGCGGGCCGCCGTCTTCGCCCCGTGCTCCGCCTGTGACGGCACCCGACTCAACGAGGCGGCACGCTCGTCGAAGATCAACGGCCAGGGCATCGCCGACGTGTGCTCGATGCAGATCACCGACGCCGCCGAGTGGGTGCGCGGGGTCAAGGACAGCTCCGTCGCACCGCTCATCGGCAACCTGCTGCACCTCTTCGACTCGTTCGTCGAGATCGGGCTGGGCTACCTGTCGCTCGACCGACCCGCGGGCACGCTCTCGGGCGGAGAAGCCCAGCGCACCAAGATGATCCGGCACCTCGGCTCGGCGTTGACCGACGTCACGTACGTCTTCGACGAGCCGACGATCGGCCTGCACCCGCACGACATCCAGCGGATGAACAACCTCCTGCTCGAGCTGCGCGACAAGGGCAACACCGTGCTCGTCGTCGAGCACAAGCCCGAGACGATCGTCATCGGTGACCACGTCGTCGACCTCGGCCCGGGCGCCGGCACCGCCGGCGGCACCATCTGCTTCGAGGGCGACGTCGCGGGGCTCGAGGCCTCCGACACGCTCACCGGGCGGCACCTGCACTACCGGGCCAAGCTCAAGGACGACCTGCGAAAGGCCAAGGGCGCCATCGAGATCCGTGGGGCGTCCACCCACAACCTCAAAGACGTCGACGTCGACGTCCCCCTCGGCGTGCTCTGCGTCGTCACCGGCGTGGCCGGGTCGGGCAAGAGCTCGCTCATCCACGGGTCGATGGCGGGCCGCGAGGACGTCGTCGTCATCGACCAGGGCGCCATCAAGGGCTCGAGGCGGAGCAACCCGGCCACGTACACCGGCCTGCTCGAGCCGATCCGCAAGGCCTTCGCCAAGGCCAACGGCGTCAAGCCCGCTCTCTTCAGCGCGAACTCGGAGGGCGCCTGCGAGAGCTGCAACGGCAACGGGATGATCTACACCGAGCTGAGCTTCATGGAGACCGTCGCGACGCTGTGCGAGGAGTGCGGTGGCAAGCGGTTCCAGGCGTCGGTGCTCGAGCTGACCTTCGGCGGGCTCAACATCGCCGAGGTGCTCGACCTGCCGGTCGCCGAGGCGCACGCGTTCTTCGCCGCCGGCGAGGCGAAGACCCCTGCGGCGGCGTCGATCCTGCAGCGGATGGAGGACGTCGGCCTCGGCTACCTCAAGCTCGGCCAGCCGCTCAACACGCTCTCCGGCGGCGAGCGCCAGCGGCTCAAGCTCGCGATGCGGATGGGCGAGAAGGGCGGGGTCTACGTCCTCGACGAGCCGACGACCGGCCTGCACCTCGCCGACGTCGACAACCTGCTGCGGCTGCTCGACCGGCTCGTCGACGCCGGCAAGTCGGTCGTCGTCATCGAGCACCACCAAGCCGTCATGGCGCACGCCGACTGGATCATCGACCTCGGTCCCGGTGCGGGGCACGACGGCGGCGCCGTCGTCTTCGAGGGCACGCCCGCCGAGCTCGTCGCGTCACGCATGACGCTCACCGGACAGCACCTCGCCGACTACGTCGGCGCCTGAGCACCACGCCGGCCGACACCGGACGCACGAACGGCCGGCCGGGCAGGTGCCCGGTCGGCCGTTCGTGGTGCCGCGTGACGACGCGCGTGCGTCGTCAGCTGGCCTGGGCGTGCTCGGGCTGCTCAGCGTGCTCGAGGACGCCACGGCCGGACGCCTGGGCGCGTCGCGCGTCGAGGTCGACCGGGGCGCTGTGGCGGTCGCGGGAGGGCACCGTGGGCCGGCGGGCGGCAGGGTCGGCCTGGGCGAGGTAGAGCAGGTCTGCCGAGATGCGGTCGAGGTCGCGGTCGGCGGCCGGCCGGAGCAGCCCGGCGAGGTGGCCGCGGCGCTGGGTGGAGGCCAGCGAGCGCAGGGCGGAGAGGGAGGTGCGGGAGAGAAGGCGTGTCGTCATGACTCCATGATCGAACTCTTAACTATTCAGCACAAGCGATGTTTGCTTCACAAACCTTAAGTCGCGCTGTAATATCAGGGGGTGCTCGACACCCACCGCATCCGCGTCTTCCGGTCGGTCATGGCCAGCGGCTCGATCCAGGCCGCCGCCGACAACCTCGGGTTCACGCCCTCGGCCATCAGCCAGCAGATCTCGGCCCTCCAGAAGGAGACCGGGTTGACGCTCTTCGCGCGCGAGGGCCGGGGCCTGACCCCCACCGCCGCAGCCCGCGCGCTCGTCGCCAACACCAACGAGCTGATGGGCCAGCTGACCCGCCTCGACGGCGTCGTCGCCGACCTGCGCGAGGGACGCTCGGACCGCCTCACCATCGGCTACTTCGCCTCGGCCGGCGCCGAGTGGATGCCGATCCTCGCGCGCCGCCTCACGACCGAGCTGCCCGACCTCACCCTCGAGCTCGTCCTCACCGAGGCCCCCGACCATGCCGGCCCGACGCCGGACCTCGACATCGTCGTCGACGTCGCCGGCGCCACGGACCCGCAGGGGTCGCGGCGGGTGCAGCTCACCGTCGACCCGTACGTCGCCGTGCTGCCCGCCGACCACACCCTCGCAGGCGAGGAGGAGGTCGGGCTCGCCCAGCTCGCGAGCGACACGTGGATCCGCAACGACCTGCCGAACACGGCCTGCTCGCGGATCCTGTCCAGCGCGTGCGAGGCCGCCGGCTTCCGGCCGCGGTTCGCCGTCCAGGCGCAGGACCACTACACGGCGATCGCGTTCGTCAAGGCGGGCGTCGGCATCACGGTCGTGCCGCAGCTGGCCGCGCACATCGTGCCGAAGGA
This sequence comes from Intrasporangium sp. Soil_C_50, assembly GCF_057656595.1. Classification (NCBI taxonomy): domain Bacteria; kingdom Bacillati; phylum Actinomycetota; class Actinomycetes; order Micrococcales; family Intrasporangiaceae; genus Intrasporangium; species Intrasporangium sp. Soil_C_50. The sequence continues at coordinate 117,643 of NZ_JBDGKB010000009.1, read as the reverse complement.
CGTCGCCGTCCTCCCGCTGGCCGCGCCCCGGCCGGTGCGACGCATCGCCGCCGTCGTGCGCGACCCCGCGGGCAACGCGGCCGCCGGGCGCGCGGTCGAGCTGCTCCAGGAGCTCATCGGCTGACGGGACGCGCGAGGCCCGACGCGTCGTGCGCCGCGTCGGGCCCTCGCCGACCGCTCGGCTCGTCAGAGGCGGACGAGCATCTTGCCGGTGTTCTCGCCGCGCAGGACGCCGAGGAACGCGTCGACGGCGTGGTCGATGCCCTCCGCGAAGGTCTCGCGGGTCGTCAAAGTGCCGTCGGCGAGCCAGCCGGCCGCCTTCTGGGCGTACTCACCGGCGAGGTCCCAGTGGTCGCCCACCAGGAAGCCGGTGATGGTGCCGCGCGTCTGGATGAGGCGGGCGAGGTTGCGCGGGCCCGGGGCCGGCTCGGTGTTGTTGTAGACCGAGATGGCGCCACAGATCGCGATGCGCCCGCCGAGGCGCAGCGAGCCGACGGCGGCCTCGAGGTGGGCTCCGCCGACGTTGTCGAAGTAGACGTCGATGCCCTCCGGGGCGGCCTCGCGCAGCAGGTCCGAGACGCGTCCGTCCTTGTAGTTGAAGGCGGCGTCGAAGCCCAGGTCGTCGATGAGGTGGCGCACCTTCTCCTCGGAGCCGGCGCTGCCGATGACGCGGCTCGCGCCGAGCGCCTTGGCGACCTGGCCGGCGACGCTGCCGACGGCGCCGGCGGCGCCGGAGACGAAGACGACGTCGCCCTCCTTGAGGTCCGCGACGCGCGTCAGTCCGGCGTAGGCCGTGAGGCCGGTCATGCCGAGGACGCCGAGGTAGGCCGACGCCGGGGCGATCGTCGTGTCGACGACGCGGACGGCCGACGCGTCGAGGACGGCCGCCTCGCGCCAGCCGAGGCCGTGCAGCACGTGGTCGCCGACAGCGACTCCCTCGGCCCGTGACGCCTCGACGACGCCGACCGCTCCCCCGTGCATCGCCTCGCCGAGCGCGTACGGCTCGGCGTAGGACTTGGCGTCGCTCATCCGGCCACGCATGTACGGGTCGACCGACATGACGACGTTGCGCACGCGCACCTGGCCCTCGCCGACCTCGGGCAGCTCGCTGGCGACGACCTCGAAGTTCTCGGGCGTCGGCCAGCCGACGGGTCGGGACACGAGGCGCACCTCGCGCGGTGCGGGCGCGCCGGTGGAAGGCGTGGTGGGGGTGGCGGTGCTGTCGGTCATCGGGTCTCCTTGTCGTGCAGTGGTTCTCGTGGAGGGGTGTCGGCCTGGAGGGTGGTGCATTCAGCTGATGCGCAGCTCGACGGGGATGTTGCCGCGGGTCGCGTTGCTGTACGGGCACACCTCGTGGGCGCGCTCGACCAGCTCGCGGCCGAGGTCGGCGTCGAGACCGTCAGGCAGCTCGACGTCGAGGACGACGCCGAGCGAGAAGCCCTGCCCCGGCGTGCCGGACAGGCTGACGTCGGCCGTGACCGCGGCGTCGAAGCCCTCGACCCGGCGCTGGCGGGCGACGAGGCCGAGCGCGCTCGCGAAGCACGCGGCGTAGCCGGCGGCGAACAGCTGCTCGGGGTTGGTGCCCTCCCCGCTGCCGCCGAGCTCGCGCGGCGCGGCGAGCGTGACGTCGAGGCGGCCGTCGGAGGTGACGGCGCGGCCCTCGCGGCCGGACGCGGTGGCCGAGGCGAGGTAGCGGGCCTGCTGGGTGGGCGCGGCGGTGGTGGTCATGGAAGTCCTTCGGTCGATTTCCGGTTGTCAGCAATTGTATTGTGCGCAATTAAATAGTAGACTGGATCCATGGCCCGCACCACTTCGCCCCCCGACGACCTCCGTCTCGAGCAGCAGATCTGCTACGCCATGCACACCACGGTGCGCGCCTTCGACGCCGTCTACCGGGCGCTGCTCGCCGAGCACGGCCTGTCCTACCCGCAGTACATCGCCCTCATGGCCCTCGGCGAGCACGGACCGGTCACGGTCGGCGAGCTCGGGCGCCTCATGCGCCTCGACTCCGGCACCCTGTCCCCCCTGCTCAAGCGGATGCAGGCCGCCGGCCTCGTCGTGCGCGAGCGCGACCCCGAGGACGAGCGACGCGTCGTTGTCGGCCCCACCGCGGCGGGCCGCGAGCGCCTCGACGCCCTCACCGGGCTGCCGACGACCATCGCCGAGCGCAGCGGCCTGAGCCACGCCGAGATGCTCGAGCTGCACCGGGTGCTGCGCACCGTCTCCGAGCGGCTCGACGCCGTGGCGGCCGAGGCCTCGGGCGCCACCCCCGTCAGGGGATGAGGACCGAGACGGCGTGGATGAGCACGCCGATGAGGCCGCCGACGAGCGTGCCGTTGATCCGGATGAACTGGAGGTCGCGGCCCACCTGGAGCTCGACGCGCTCGGCGGTCTCCTTGCCGTCCCAGCGGTCGATGGTCGCACTGATGACCTGGGTGACCTCGGTGCCGTACCGCTCGACCGCGTAGACGGTCGCGTCGCAGATCCGGGCATCGATGCGGTCGCGGACCGTCTTGTCGGCCAGCAGTCGCTCGGCCAGCCCGGTGACCTCCTTGACGGCCCGGGTGCGCACCGGCCCGTCCTCGTCCTCGAGCGCCGCGACGACGACGGACCGCAGCGAGGACCACAGCGCCATCGCGGTGTCGGGCACCTGGGGGTGGGACAGGAGGCGCTCCTTGAGGCGCTCGGCCTTGGCCTGCGTGACGAGATCGTGCTGGAGGTCGTCGGCGAGGTCGACGAGCAGCTTGTCGAGCGCCTGGCGCACGTCGTGCCGTGGGTCGTTGCGGATGTCCGCGAGCCACTTGAGCGCCTCGGTGTGGACCTTCCGGGCCACGAGGTCGTTGATCGCGTCGGGCACCCACGCGGGGGCCCGCTGGGTGATCAGCGACTCGAAGAGGTCCTCGTTGTCGACGAGCCACACCCGCAGCTCGTCGAGGGCGAGGTCGACGAGGGCCACGTGGGCCTCGTCGCGGACGACCTGGTCGAGCAGGCCTCCGGCGAGCGAGCTGACCGGTTCCTGCTTGAGCCGGGGCAGGACGGCCTGCTCGATGACCGCGCGGACGTCGGCGTCGGGGATCCGGTGCAGGGCGTGCACCGTGACCGTCGCGACCTCGTCGACGAGCCGCTTGGCGTGGCCCGGGCCGAGGACCCACTCGGCGGCCCGACGCGTCGGCTCGGCGTCGAGCACGCGCTCACGGATGATGTCCTCGCGCATGAAGTTCTCGCTGACGAACTCCTCGAGGCTCTTGCCGATCATCTCCTTCTTGCGCGGGATGAGCGCCGTGTGCGGTATCGGCAGACCGAGCGGGTGGCGGAAGAGCGCCGTGACGGCGAACCAGTCGGCGCACGCACCGACCATCGAGGCCTCGGCACCGGCGTTGACGAAGCCGAGCAGGCCGTCGCCGTGGCCGCGCGTCAACAGGTAGACGACCGCCGCGAAGACGAGCAGGCCGGTGGCCACCAGCCGCATCTGCCGCAGGTCGCGGCGCCGCTGGGCATCGAGGGCGGGGTCGGCGATGAACCCCAGAGGTCCGCTCGGGCTCTTCACTCGTCCGGGCACGGCGCTCCTTCCCTGCTGACGCTGCCTGTCGCTGCTCTACCCCTCCGAACGCGCGAGCACCCGTCGACGCTCCCGGGACCGGGGGCCGACGCGTCGCTCAGCCCGCGGGCTCGAGCGCGAACGTCAGGGCATCGATCCTCGCACGCGTCTCGCCGTCGGTGGCGATGCGCTCGCCGATGCGCGTCGCGATGGCCCCGACCTCCTCGGCGCCCAGGCCTTCGCGCAGGGCGAGGACGACGCGCAGGACGCCCGCCCCGGCAGGCTCCCCCGCCTCGAGGCGGTGGTCGGCGACGTCCTCCTCGGAGGCGACGGCGGCCGCCACGGCGGTGGCGACGTGCGCGTCGGCGTGGCTCGGAACCCATGGACGCTGCTGGGCCAGCGCCCACAGCATGCTCGGGCGCAGCACCGTGGCGTGCGGCGAGGCCACGTCGACGACGAGCACCTGGCACTCCTCGGTGATGGCCGCCCGCGCGGCCGAGGATGCCGGTACGGGTACCGGGCGCGCCGTGGGGTCCCACTCAGCGAGGCTGGCGAGCGAGGTGAACATCGGCAGGGCGCGCGAGCCGTCCGGGGCCGTCAGGGTCACCGCGGCCATGTCGCTGCGGGTGTCGGCCGCGTGCTCGCCCGACCTGTCGACCTCCGTGGCGACGGCGACGACGGGCACGAGCCAGCGGGCCGCCGCGACCGCGGCGACGAGCGCCTCCTCGGTCTCGGGCGTCGGGTCGGAGTGCAGGGCCTCGACGGCAGCGAGCAGGGCGGCGTCCGCCTCCCCGGTGTCGCCGGAGAAGCCGTGGCTCGGGATCGACTTGCCCTCCCACGCCTGACCGGCCGAGTCGGCGGGGCGGCCCTCGGCGTCGTGGAAGGCTCCGGGTGCCTCACTCACGGGTGGACCTCCGGCCGGCCCGCGACCTCGAGCGCCTCCGGCAGCGTGAACGCGCCCCGGTAGAGGGCCGAGCCGACGATGGCGCCCTCGACGCCGGCCCCGACGAGGCCACGGATCGCCGCGATGTCCTCGAGCGTCGACACGCCGCCGCTGGCGACGACAGGGCGCTCGGTGCGGGCGCACACCTCGCGGAGCAGGTCGGTGTTCGGCCCCTGGAGCATGCCGTCCTTCTGCACGTCGGTGACGACGTACCGGGCACAGCCCTCGCGGTCGAGCCGGTCGAGCACCTCCCAGAGGTCGCCGCCGTCGCGCGTCCACCCGCGGGCCGAGAGCGTCGTGCCCCGCACGTCGAGCCCGATGGCGACGCGGTCGCCGTGCTCGGCGATGACCGACGCCGTCCACTCCGGGTTCTCCAGCGCCGCTGTGCCGATGTTGACGCGGCGGCAGCCGGTGGCGAGGGCGGCCTCGAGCGTGGCGGTGTCACGGATGCCGCCGGAGAGCTCGACCCGCAGGTCGAGGCGCCCGACGATCGAGGCGATGAGGTCGTGGTTGCTGCCGCGACCGAACGCGGCGTCGAGGTCGACGAGGTGGATCCACTCGGCGCCCTGGTCCTCCCAGGCCTTCGCCGCCTCCCACGGGTCACCGAACTCGCCACCGCTGCCGGCGACGCCCTGGACGAGCTGGACGGCCCGGCCGCCCGCGATGTCGACGGCGGGCAACAGCTCGAGGCGTGCCTGGGAGCTGGGGTCCGAGGGGGCGGTCACTGCGGGTCTCCTTGAGGGGTGGGCGGGTTCGCGGCCTGCTGGTCGGGCGGGGTCGATGCGGTCGGCGGGGCGGCGGGGTCCGCTGCCGCGGCGGTGATCTCGGCGCGGTGGCGCCACACGACGTAGCCGAGGCCGACGACGACCACGACCACGAGCAGGCCGAGGCGGGCGGGCCACGACAGGTCGAGCAGGGTCGTCACGGCGAGCGTGCCGAGGGCGGCCCCGACGGTCGTCGGCAGGCCCGGCCGGGTGCGCCGCCGTCCCGTGCCCGTGCGGGTCGTGCGGGTGGTGCGCCGTCGCGAGCTCGCGGTCGTCCGCTTCTGCGTCTTCCTCGTCGCCATGGTGGTCCTCCTCGTCCGCCCGGCCCGGGTCACAGGCTCCTGACCCAGTTCTCCAGCAGGTGGGCTCCGGCGTCGCCGGACTTCTCGGGGTGGAACTGGGTGGCGCACAGTGGCCCGTTCTCGACCGCGGCCACGAACCGGGCGCCGTGCTCGGCCCACGTGACGTGCGGCGCGACCCGCTCGAAGGCGCCGGTGGCCTCGAGGGTCCAGCGCTGCACGGCGTAGGAGTGCACGAAGTAGAAGCGCTCGTGCTCGACGCCGGCGAACAGGCGGGTGCCCTCGGCGGCTTCGACCGGCGACCAGCCCATGTGCGGCACGACGTCGGCTGGAAGCCGCTCGACGGTGCCGGGCCACTCCCCCAGCCCCTCGACCGGCGCGTCGGACGGCTCGACCGAGCCGTCGAAGAGCACCTGCATCCCGACGCAGACGCCGAGCACCGGACGGCCGCCGCTGATGCGCCGGCCGATGACGCGCGGGCCGTGCGCGGCGGCCAGGCCCTTCATGCAGGCGTGGAAGTTGCCGACGCCGGGCACGAAGAGGCCGTCGGCCTCGAGCGCGGCGACGGGGTCGGCGGTGAGGGTGACCGTGGCTCCGACGCGTTCGAGGGCGCGCACGGCCGAGCGGACGTTGCCGCTGCCGTAGTCGAGGACGACGACGCCGCGGCCGGCAGGGGTCACAGGGCTCCCTTGGCGCTCGGGATGCCGACGACGCGCGGGTCGCGGGCCACGGCGGCGCGAAGGGCCCGCGCAACCGCCTTGAACTGCGCCTCGACGATGTGGTGCGGGTCGCGGCCTGCGAGCACGCGCACGTGGAGGCACAGACCGGCGTTGAAGGCGAAGGACTCCAGGACGTGACGCGTCATCGAGCCGGTGAAGTGGCCACCGATGAGGGCGTACTGCTGGCCCTCCGGCTCGCCCTCGTGGACGACGTAGGGCCGCCCGGCGACGTCGACGACGGCGTGCGCGAGCGCCTCGTCGAGTGGCACCGTGGCGTCGCCGAAGCGGGAGATGCCGGCCTTGTCGCCGAGCGCCTCGCGGAGCGCCTGGCCCAGGACGATCGCGGTGTCCTCCACGGTGTGGTGCACGTCGACGTCGACGTCTCCGGTCGCCTTGACCGTGAGGTCGATGAGCGAGTGCTTGGCGAGCGAGGCGAGCATGTGGTCGTAGAACGGGACGCCGGTCGACACGTCGGCGACACCGGTGCCGTCGAGGTCGAGGGTGAGCTCGACGGAGGACTCGGACGTCGAGCGGCTGATCGTCGCGGTGCGGTTCATGCGGGCTGCTCCTGGGTCGGCGTGCTACTCGTGCTGCTCGTGCTGGTCAGGTGGGTGGGTGCGAGGCGCGCGAAGGCGTCGAGGAACGCCGTGGTCTCGTCGGGGTCGCCGGCCGTGACCCGCAGGTGGTGGGCGATCCCGACGTCGCGGACGAGAACGCCCGCATCGAGCAGCGCCTGCCACGTGGCCTTCTCGTCGGTCAGGCCCCCGAAGAGGACGAAGTTGCTGTCGCTTGCCACCGGTGTCGCCCCGAGCTCGGCGAGGCGCTCGACGATGCGGTCGCGCTGGTGCTTGATGACCTCGACGGTGCCGAGCATGACGTCGGCGTGCTCGAGGGCGACGCGCGCGATCGTCTGGGTCGGCGTCGACAGGTGGTAGGGCAGCCGGACCAGGCGCAGCGCGTCGACGACCTCAGGCGCCGCGACGAGGTAGCCGAGGCGCCCTCCCGCGAAGGCGAACGCCTTGCTCATGGTGCGCGTGACGACCAGACGTGGGTGCTCGGCCAGCAGCGACAGCGCGGATCGCGTTCCGGGACGGGCGAACTCGGCATAGGCCTCGTCGACGACGACGATCGCGTCGGGCGCCGCCTCGAGCACCGCACCGATGACCTCGAAGGGCAGCGCGGTGCCCGTGGGGTTGTTCGGCGAGCAGAGGAAGACGACCGACGGGTGGTGTTGCCGGGCCTGCTCGGCGGCCGACTCGGGGGTCAGGTCGAAGGTGCCGGTGCCGCGCAGGCCGTCGACCCACGTGGTGCCGAGGGTCTCGCTGATGATCGGGTGCATCGAGTAGCTCGGCGTGAATCCCAGTGCCACGCGGCCCGGCCCGCCGAACGCCTGCACGACGTGCGAGAGCACCTCGTTGGAGCCGTTGCCCGCCCAGACCTGCTCGGGCGTGACCGTGACCCCGGACTGCTTCTCCAGGTAGGAGGTCAGTGCCTTGCGGAGGTCGGTGAAGTCGCGGTCGGGGTAGCGGTTGAGGTCGCGGACATCGGCCGCGAGCGCTGCGACGATCGCCTCGACGACCTCCTCGGGCACCGGGTAGGAGTTCTCGTTCGTGTTGAGCCGCACGGGCACGTCGAGCTGCGGCGCACCGTAGGCGGTGCGCCCGCGCAGGTCGGGGCGCAGCAGCCGGGTGACCTCGTCGGCCGGGGTGAGGGACGCGTCGGTCACCGCGGCACCTCGTCGCCGAACCGGGCCGTGACGGCTTGGCCGTGCGCCGGCAGGTCCTCGGCCTGGGCGAGCGTGACGACGTGCGCCGCGATGCCGCGCAGGGCGGTCTCGTCGTACTCGACGACGTGGATGCCGCGAAGGAACGACTGGACCGACAGGCCGCTCGAGTGCGTCGCGCAGCCCGCAGTGGGCAGCACGTGGTTGGACCCGGCGGCGTAGTCGCCGAGGCTGACCGGCGCCCACGGACCGACGAACACGGCGCCGGCGTTGCGCACCCGGGCCGCGACGGCCGACGCGTCGCGGGTCTGGATCTCGAGGTGCTCGGCGGCGTAGGCGTTGACGACGTCGAGGCCGGCGTCGAGGTCGTCGACGAGGACGATGCGCGACTGGGTGCCCTCGAGCGCCTCGGTGACGCGCTCGGCGTGCTTCGTCGCCGGCACGCGGCGCGCGAGCGCCGCACGGGTGGCCTCGGCGAGCTGCTCGCTGTCGGTGACGAGCACGGACGCGGCGAGCGGGTCGTGCTCGGCCTGGCTGACGAGGTCGGCGGCGACGTGCTCGGGGTCGGCGGAGTCGTCGGCGAGCACGGCGATCTCGGTGGGGCCGGCCTCGGCGTCGATGCCGATGAGCCCCTTGAGCAGGCGCTTGGCCGCGACGACCCAGATGTTGCCGGGGCCGGTGACCATCGACACGGGGTCGCACGTGACGGTGCCGCCCTCGGGCGTCTCCTCGGAGAAGCCGTAGGCGAACATCGCGACGGCCTGGGCGCCGCCGACGGCGTACACCTCGTCGACGCCGAGCAGGGCGCACGTCGCGAGGATCGTCGGGTTCGGGTAGCCGGCGAACTCGCCGGTGTTCTCGCGCTGGGGCGGCGAGGCGACGGCGAGCGAGCCGACGCCGGCGAGCTGGGCCGGCACGACGTTCATGACGACGCTGCTCGGGTAGACCGCGAGGCCGCCCGGCACGTACAGGCCGACGCGGTCGACCGGTACCCAGCGCTCGGTGACGGTGCCGCCGGGCACGACGGTGGTCGTCGTGTCGGTCCGCTGCTGGTCGGCGTGCACGATCCGGGCGCGACGAATGGCCTCCTCGAGGGCCGCGCGCAGATCGGGCTCGAGGCTCTCGAGCGCCGACTGCACCACGGCGGCCGGCACCCGCAGGTGCGTCGGACGGACCCCGTCGAAACGTTCCCCCAGGTCGCGCAGGGCCGCGGCGCCCCGATGCTCGACGTCCTCGCAGATCGGCCGCACCTGCTCGAGGGCGGCCGTGACGTCGAACTCGGCTCGGGGAAGGGCGCCGCGCAGGAAGCGCACGTCGAGCGTGCGTCCGCGCAGGTCGAGGGTGGACATCATGGGTCACCAGTCTAGGAGGCGCGTTCGCGTGCCCCTGCAGCGTCTCAGCGTGCGGGTCGGTGCTGCCGCCACCCTCCGGCCGGGCTGTCCAATCCTGAACCGCCGCTGACCAACGTCAGACCCGCGCCAGACCCCGGACCCACCGGGGCTCCGCCACGCTCGGAGCGGTCCCGGCCGGGCGCCCACGACCTCCTGGTCAGCTCTTCCTCCGAGTCGTCCACGCGAGCGTCCGGCCGGGGTCGCGACCCACCTCCTCGCACCCTGTTCGCACGTCTTCCACGCCCTCCCACACCCCAGGAGAACCCGTGCCCGTCGTCATCAGCAGGCGCCGGATCGGCGCCGCCCTGCTCGGCCTCGCCGTCGGCGTCGTCCCGCCCTCCATCGCGCTCACCGCAGCCTCGAGCGCGTCCGGCGCTCCCGCGTCAGGGACGCCGCGCGTCGTCACGGCGCCCGCGCCGGCTGGTCTCGCGGCCGCGGCCCCGCTCACCGTCTCGCAGGCCGTCTCGACGCAGGACGGACGCTCGGCGACCGTCCGCGGCTACGTCGTCGGCCAGCCGACCGCGACGAGCACCGTCGTGCGGTCCGGCTTCCCCAACGACTACGCCCTCGCCATCGCCGACACGGCCTCGGAGACCGGCACGAGCCGGATGCTCTACGTGCAGATCCCCTCGGCGTTCCGCGCGCAGTGGGGCCTGCGGAGCAACCCCTCGCTCATGGGGCGGCAGATCGACGTCACCGGCACCCTGACGGCGTACTTCTCGCACCCGGGCATGACGGGCACGACGGCCTTCGCCTTCAGCGGCTCGAGCACGACGACGCCACCGCCGACGACGAGCACGACCACCTCACCCAGCCCCACCGGCACCACGGGCCCGTACGACTCGACGTACTACGCGTCGGCGATCGGCAAGTCCGGCTCGGCGCTGCACACCGAGCTGCACCGGATCATCTCGAGCGGCGTCACGACCCTGACCTACGACCAGGTCTGGACGGCCCTCAAGGACACCGACCAGGACCCGAACAACGCCAACAACGTCATCGAGGTCTACTCGGGGCGCTCGATCGCCAAGTCCGACAACGGTGGTGGCGTGGACCAGTGGAACCGCGAGCACGTGTGGGCCAAGAGCCACGGCGACTTCGGCACCGTCAACGGCCCCGGAACCGACGTGCACCACCTGCGTCCCGAGGACGTCACGGTCAACAGCACCCGCGGCAACCTCGACTTCGACAACGGCGGCTCGCCGGTGGCCCAGTGCACCGGCTGCCTCAGCGACGGCGACTCGTTCCAGCCGCGTGACGCCGTCAAGGGCGACGTCGCCCGGATGATCCTCTACATGGCGGTCCGCTGGGACGGCGGCGACGGCTTCGCCGACCTCGAGCCGAACGACCTGGTCGGCAACGGCACCGCCCCGGCCATCGGACGCCTCTCGGTCCTCAAGCAGTGGAACCTGCAGGACCCGCCCGACACGTTCGAGAAGCGCCGCAACCAGGTCATCTTCGACACGTGGCAGCACAACCGGAACCCGTTCATCGACCACCCCGAGTGGGTCACCGCGATCTGGGGCGCCTGACCACTCCGCACGGGCGGGCGGCGGTCGCGCTCACGACGTCTGGTCGATGAGCACGGCTGTCTCCCAGGCCCACTGCCGCCAGGTGTCGTAACGGCCGGAGCGGCCGCCGTGGCCGGCGACCATCTCGGTGCGGAAGAGCACCTGGGGGGCCTGCGTGCCGGCGGGCAGCTGGGCGTCGGCGTGCCGGATGGCCGCGACCCACTTGGCGGGCTCGGTGACGTACACGCGGGTGTCGTTGAGGCTCGTCGTGACGAGCAGGCTCGGATGGGGACCCGGGCGCACGTTCTCGTACGGCGTGTAGCCCTTCATGAGGGCGTAGGCGTCGGGGTCCTCGAGCGGGTTGCCCCACTCCTCCCACTCGACGACCGTCAGCGGCAGGCTCGGGTCGAGCACCGTGGTCAGCGCGTCGACGAAGGGCACCTGCGCGTGGACGAACCGAAAACGCTCGGGCGCCTGGTTGACTACCGCGCCCATGAGCAGCCCTCCGGCCGAACCGCCCTCTGCCGCAAGCCGGTCGGGCGCCACGATGCCTGAGTCGATGAGGTGGTCCGCGCACGCGACGAAGTCGGTGAACGTGTTCGGCTTGGCCTCGAGCTTGCCGTCGTCGTACCAGGATCGCCCCATCTCCGAGCCACCGCGCACGTGCGCGACGGCGAAGACCCAGCCCCGGTCGAGCAGCGACAGCCGCAGCACCGAGAACCACGGGTCGCTCGGGATGCCGTAGGCGCCGTAGGCGTGGAGCAGGCCCGGGGCGGTGCCGTCGAGCGCGACGTCGTGGCGGTGCACGACGGAGATCGGCACGCGGGTGCCGTCGGGGGCTGTGGCCCACTCCCGGCGCTGCCGGTAGCGCGTCAGGTCGACGTCGCCACGCACGTGCTGCTGCTTGAGCAGCGCGAACCGGCGCGTGCGCACGTCGTAGTCCTCGACGGTGCGCGGCGTGACGAGCGACTCGTGCACGACCTGCAGGGTCGGCGTGGCCGACTCCGGGTTGGCGCCGACGACGAGCGTGCCGATGGGCTCACCGACGGCGATGTCGTGGGCCTCCCCCAGTCCCTTCGGGGCGTCCGGGTCGCGGAGCACGACGCGCACGCCCGTGCCGCCCTCCCGGCGCAGCGAGACGGCGAGGAAGTCGTCGAAACCCTCTGCGCCCGTGACGTACTCGTCCTCGGTCGTCAGGTCGAGCGGCACCCACTCCTCGGCCGAGGCGCACGTGACCGGCGCGAGCGCCAGCTCGAAGTTGACGCGTCGGGCGTTGTGCACGACGAGCAGCTGGTCACCCCACGGCTCGACGTCGTACTCGACGCCCTGGCGCCGCTCGGCGACGACCCGCGGAGTGTCGAGCGGGGTCGCGGCATCGAGGATCCGGAACTCGCTCGTCGTCTTGGAGCCGATCGCGATGATGACCCACCGGTCGTCGCGCGAGGCGCCGACGCCGATGTAGAAGCGCTCGTCGGTCTCCTCGTGCACGAGGACGTCGCCGGCGGCGTCGGTGCCGACCTCGTGGCGCCACACCTGGTGCGGGCGCCACGCGTCGTCGACACGCGTGTAGAAGAGGTGGCGACCGTCGAGCGACCACGCGAGCGAGCCACCGGTGTCGCGGACGGACTCGTCGAGCAGCACGCCGTCCGCGATGCGCCGCACCCGGACGTCGTAGCGCTCGTCACCCGCGAGATCGACGGCCCAGGCGAGCAGGTCGCCCGACGGCGACACCTCGCTCGCCCCGACGCCGAAGAACTCGTGGCCCTCCGCCTCGGCGTTGCCGTCGAGGAGCACCTGCTCCCCCGCCGGCGGCGCGCCGTGGTCGAGGGCCGGTCGCTGCGGGTGGTCGGCCACGAGCACGCGGGCGTCGACGGCGTACTGCTCGCCCTCGATGGTGCGCGAGTAGTACCACCACCGGTCGTGGCGCACGGGCACCGACAGGTCGGTCTCCTCGATGCGGGAACGGAACTCCTCGAACACCTGGTCGGCCAGCGGCCGCAGGTGCTCGGTGCGCTCGGTGGCCCAGGCGTTCTCGGCGACGAGCAGCTCGCGCAGCTCGGGGGCGTCGCGGTCGGCCATCCAGGCGTACGGGTCCTCGAAGGTGTCGCCGTGGTGGACGCGGGCCACCGGCTCACGCCGGGCGAGCGGAGGGTGCTGCATTCCGCGCAGTCTACGGGCGCACGCGCGAACGCCCCGGAGCCGTGGGGCTCCGGGGCGTTCGTGTCGGTGCGACGCGGGTCAGCCGGTCAGTGGACCTTGACCTGGCCCTGCACCCGTTGCGTGCCGCCGTCGTAGACGACCGCACCGGACGCGTTGCGCACGACGACGCGCAGCGTGTCGGTCGCGGCGTCGGTGGCCGTCGCCTCGAAGCGGTAGCCGGACACGCCGCCGACGGTCGCCGGACCCGCGAGGCGGGCGGTGTCACCGGTGACGACGAGCCAGTCGAGGCCGGTCGAGGCGAGCGTCAACCCCGGCGTCGCCAGGGTGAACGAGCCGTCGGGGCGGCTCGCTCCCCTGGCGTACTGCGCCGACACCTGGAACTGCGCCTTGCCCGTGGCCGACGGGTCGCCGGCGACGGCGCCCTTCGGCGAGGTGTACCAGCCTCCGCCCGTGAGGAACCCGGCCGCGCGGTCGTAGACGACCACGGTCGTCGTGCCGCTGCCGCTGTGACCCCACTCGTCGCTGACGGTGACCGTGACGGTGTAGACGCCGGCGGCGGAGTAGACGTGGTCACCGGACACGGTGCCCCCGCCGACCGTGCCGGCCGTCGTCGAGCCGTCACCCCACGCGATGGTGGCCGTGTGGGTGTCGAGGGCGTCGGCGTCGGTGAACGAGGCCGAGACCGGCACGGAGGCGCCGACCGACGTCGCGTCCGACGGGCCCGTCACCGACGTGACCACCGGGGCCGCGTTGGCCAGGTCGAGGCCGACGACGACCGGGTCGTGGTCGGAGATGCGGAACTGGTCGGGGCTGTAGAGGCTCGCGACCTGGTTCGCCGACTTGAACTCGGTGTTGTAGTCGAGCACCGACGGCTCGTCGGCGTTGACGTGCCAGTCGGCGACGCCGGTCACCTGCCGCGACAGGGACGCCGAGCCGAGCGCGTGGTCGAGGTAGCCCCACTGGCCGTCGAAGACGTAGGAGTACGCCTCGGCGCCGTTGCGGGCCGCGATGAGGTTGGTGAACCCCTTGCTCTCGAACATCGCGATCGGGTCCTCCTTGGCGTAGGAGTTCATGTCGCCGAGGAGCAGCACGTCGTCGTCACCGGTGTGGGTCGGGTCGGTGGCGAGCCAGTCGGACAGCAGCTGGGCCGCCTTGGTGCGCACGGCGGCGCAGTTGCCCTGGCCGTCGCCCGTGTCGGGGCTGTCGCACGCGGAGCCCTTGGACTTCAGGTGGTTCGCGACGGCGACGAAGACGCCACCGGTCGTGTTGTCGCGGAACGCCTGCGCCAGCGACGGACGGTTGCGCGGCGCGCTGTCCCCGCCGGTGACGAACGCGTCGGTGTTGAGCGCGGCCGTCGTGCCGACCGGCGTCACCGCCGCCGGCTTGTAGAGCATCCCGACCTTGATGGCGTCGGTGCCCATGGCATCGACCTGGCCGGTGCGCGCGTCGGCGTCGATGAACGCCCACGTGCCCGCGCCGTCCTTCTCGTTGAGCCGGTCGACGAGGAAGCGCTCGGCGCTGTCGGTGCCGTAGCCGTCGTTCTCCATCTCCATGAACGCGACGACGTCGGCGCCGGTGCCACTGACGGCGGCGACCGTCTTGTGCCACTGGCGGTCGAACTCGGTGGTCGTGTTGGCGCCGCGGCAGTCCATGACCGCACCCTCGACGCCGCCGCGGCAGTTGTTGCCCGACGTGTCGAGGGTGTTGAAGAAGTTGAGCAGGTTCATGCCCACGACGCGGACGTGGCCGCCGACCGCGGGGGCCGAGGCCGGACGCTCGTTGACCGCCTCGAAGCGGGCCTGCCCGCCGAGGGCACCGACCGGACGGATCCGGTAGGCGTTCGGGCTCGCCGCGTTGCCGCCCCACGTGAAGTTGAGCACGCCGGTCAGGTTCGACACCGTGTCGCCGCCGCGCAACGTGTTGGCGGCCGACAGGGGCTGCCCGCCGCGGGCGAAGACGATCGGGTCGGGGTTCTGGGCCTGGGTGGCGTCGTCGAGGACGATCTTGCGCAGGTTGTTCTGGGCCTGTAGCGCCGCCGCGTCGGCACCGGGGGCGACGACGTTCGTCGGCTGGGCGAGACGCCCGTCGGCCGAGAGCGTGACCTGGCCGAAGCGGCCGAGCTGGAAGTGCTCGGTGACGCTCATCGGCTGCGGGACACGCACGAGCATGCCCTCGTAGCGCTCGAGGGTCGTGTCGTCGGCGACCGGGAAAGCCACGTCGGTCGGCGCGACGGTCTGGTCGCTCGCGCACACCGTGACCGTGCCGACGCTGATCTGCGACTGGCCCTGGTTCTCGGCGGCGGTACCGGTGACGGTGACGAGGTCACCGAGCTTGACGGCGTTGGCGTTGCTGCCCTCGAAGACGAAGATGCCGTCGGAGGTGGCCGGGTTGTTGTCCCCGACCGGGTCCTGGAGGAAGAAGCCGCGCAGGTTGGGCGACGCGCCTTCGTAGTCGCCGACGACGACGCCGCGGGTGGTCACCGTGCCGGTGCGGGTCACGGCCGGCCCGCTGCCCTGGATGGCCGGGATCGTCGTGATCGGGGCCTCGCACGGGTTGGCCGCGGCCGTCGAGAAGTGCACGACCGTGTCGGCGGCCATGGTGTCGGGCGGGTCGACAGCGTCGACGTCGGAGATGCCCGCCGCGCTGACCGTGAGCGTGCAGGTGTCACCGGCGGCGAGGGGCGCGGTGGGGCTCAGCGTGTAGGTGGTCGGACCACCGGTCACGGTGAGGGCGCGGGTGCCGCCGGTCGTGCAGGCGAGCGTGAACGCGCCGGCTCCGGCGGTGACCGGCTCGGAGAAGGTCACCGACAGAGGGGCGGTGGGGGCGATCCCCGACGCGCCGTCGCCCGGCGTCGTCGCGGTGACGGTGGGGGCGGCATCGGGGGCCGGGCCGCTGTCGACCGAGTGCGAACCGAGGCCGTCGACGGTGTCGACGGCGTAGCCGTCCCACTGGACCGACGGGTCGAACGCGTCGGCGCCGTTGGTGTCGCCGGCCTGGACCGAGGCCTTGCGGCGCAGTGTGTTGTCCATCGTCGAGGTGAGGCCGGTGCCCCACTCGGTGCCCGGGTCGAACCCGACCTGGCCGAAGACGTCGAGCACCGTGGTGCCCTTGCGCAGCACGATCGCGTCGTTGCCGTTCCAGTTGGCCGAACCGGAGAGCTGGTCGGCCGCCGCCTTGATGGCGGCGTTGGCCGAGGTGTTGCCCAGCACGAAGACGTCGCCGTTCGCGACGGTGCCGGACAGCAGGATCTGCGAGCCGGTGGACTGGCCGTTGGCGAAGACCTGGACGTTGTAGCCGCCGGCACCGAGGTCGACGGGCGCCCCGGTGCCGTTGAAGATCTCGAGCGCCTTGTTGTTGCTCGAGCCCTCGACGTACTCGCTGATGAACAGCTCGGTCGGGGCCGCCGACGCGCTCGGCGCGACGACGAACGGAACGACACCGACGGCGAGTGCGGTGGCGGTGGCCCCGGCGACCCGACGCACGGTCGGTCGTGATGACAGCATGTGATTCCTCCCTGGTGACCGGCTCCTCCGCACGGTCGGGGTCACCCTAGACCGGGCCACGCGTCTTCGCGCGTCGAGCGAGGTGTCCGATTCGTGAACGCCGGACGTCGGGTGGGCCGGGCCGACTCAGAGGGTGGGCCACGCCTCCGGCCAGGCCTCGAGCCGGCGCCGCGAGACGAAGCGTCGAGGGGTGCCGTCGATCGGGTCGGGGAAGGCGAGGGCGGCGGCGAGCAGCTGCAGCGGCGACCCGAAGTCGTCCGGCGCGACGTCGACCTCGACCGGGTAGAGCGGGTCGCCGTGGATCGGGATGCCGAGCCCGGACAGCTGGCAGCGCAGCTGGTGGGTGCGGCCGGTGCGCGGCACGAGGCGGTAGAGGCCGAGCCCGCCGACGGCGTCGAGCAGCTCGACGAGCGTCTCGGCGTTGGGTTCGGCACCGGGCACCTCGCGGGCCTGGTGCGTGCCGTGCTCCTTGACCAGGTGCGTTCGCCGGACGAACGAGGTGGGCAGGTCGGCGCGCACCGGGGCGACCGCGAGGTACTCCTTGTGCACGAGGCCCGCCGCGAAGACCTGCTGGTAGGCACCCCGCCACCGCTGCTCGGTGGTGAGCAGCAGGACGCCGGCGGTCGGCCGGTCGAGGCGGTGCGCGGGCGTCAGCCGGGGCAGCCCGGTGAGCACACGAGTGCGGGCCAGGGCGCTCTGCACGACGTGGCGACCGCGCGGCATCGTCGAGACGAAGTGCGGCTTGTCGACGACGACGACGCGCTCGTCGCGGTGCAGCACCTCGATGTCGAACGGCACCCGCACCTCGTCGGGCAGGTCGCGGTGGGTCCACACCACCGAACGCGGCACGAACGGCGCGTCCGGCGCCACCGGGGCACCCGACGCGTCGACGACCTCCCCGGTCGCGAGCTTGCGGTCGACCTCCTGCGCCGACAGCCCCGGGGCCAGCCGTTCGACGAGGTGGTCACGCAGCGTCGGCCACGCCCCGGACTGCGGCATCCGGATGCGCTGGGCGTCGACGCCGTGGCGCGGTGGCAGCGGCGAGGGCGGCACGCCTCCGCGCGCCACTCAGCCCTGCCCGGGGCCGTCGAGGAGCCTGACCTCGACGTCTGTGCCGGCGAACCGACCGTACGCTTCCGCGGCGCGGTCCAGCCCGCGTCGGGCGGTGGCCGACAGGGCGGCGAACGGGCTCACCTCGAGCACCGTGCGCCGGCCCGACGCGGCCCGCCGCCACGTGCCGGCGACTTCCCCGTCGACGACGAGCGTCGGCTTGAACACCATGTTGCGGCCCGGCACGACGCGGTGGAAGTGCTCGGACGGCAGCGTGACGTCGCGCGACTTGTAGCCGAGGAGGAACTCGTCCCACTGGGGCAGCAGGTGGACTCCCGCGTGCCCGTCGGGCTGCGGCGCGTCGGCATGCGACAGCCACACCTGCCCGTCGACCTCCTCGCGCACGATCCGGTCCTCGACGAGGGCCAGCGCCTCGCGGGTGAGGCCGAGCGGCTTGAGCAGCCAGCCGGCGAGGTCCTTCTCGGTGACCGGGCCGTGGCTGCGCACGTACCGTTCGGCCATCGTCGCCAGCGCCTCCTCGCGGGCGAGCCTGCGAGAGTGAGGAACCCAGCTGTCGATGAGGACGAAGCTCGGCTGCCTGCCGATGAGCGGCCCCTGGCACAGCAGACCGGTCATGCAGTGGTGGCCGACGAGGTGGTAGGCGCGCTGGTCGGTGGGGTCGATGCCGTGCTCGACGAGCAGCGCGATGACGTCGGGCCGGCTCATCGGCTCGGACAGGTGCTCGGTGAAGAGGCGTCCGGCGAGCTCGATGTGGGCGTCGGTGATCCCCAGCTGGGCGTATCGCGTGGCGAGGGAGCCCCGCGGGGTCCCGAGCAGCTCGCACATCCAGCGGGCGTCCTCGGCCGGGACCCAGTGGATGGTGCCGCGCATCGGCCACGTGCGCACCACCTCGCGGTCGTGGACCGCCTGCTCGACCTGCTCGAGCGTGAGCCCGGAGCGCACCCCGAGCGACCACGCGCCGCTGCCGTAGTCCTGGGCCTGCAGTGCGCCCAGGTGACGGGTCACCTCGAGCGCGCTCACCGGCGACGACGCGTCGCCCAGCGCCGGCGCGAGGCCGAGCGCGACGAGCCGGGTACGCCGCATCCGGCGTCGGTCGGCGACCTTCATGCTGTACCCACTCCCCCGACGCCGGTGCTCAGCCGAGGCACGCCGGGCCGAGGAGCGCCTTGAGGTCGCCGAAGAGCGCCGAGGTGGCGGTGACCCTCAGCGAGTCGTCGAGCGACATGAGCACGGAGCGACCGGGCTGGGTCAGCTTGACCTGGACCTCGGTGGCGCCCGGGTGCTCGCCGAGGACCCGCTTGAGGCTCTCGGCGACGGCCGGGGTGGCCCGCCCGAGCGGGAGGGTGACGACGACTGGCCCGCGCGGGCCCTCCTTGATGTCGGGGATCGTCAGCTCCTGGGCGAAGATCGAGATCGAGTCGTCGCGGGCGCTGACGCGGCCCTTGACGGCGCACACGGTGTCGTGGGCGAGCATCGTCGAGTAGGTCATGTACGACGACGGGAAGAAGAGGCACTCGATGGCGCCGTCGAGGTCCTCGACGGTGGCGATGGCCCAGAGGTCGCCCTTCTTCGTGCGCTTGAGCTGCAGGCTCGTGATGAGCCCGGCGACGGTCACCGGCGTGCCGTCGGGCTTGGCGTCCTCGCCCAGCAGCGAGGCGATCGGGGTGTCGGCATGGGCCGAGAGGATGTGCTCGATGCCGAAGAGCGGGTGGTCGGACACGTAGAGACCGAGCATCTCGCGCTCGTAGGACAGCAGCACCGACTTGTCCCACTCGCTCGGCGGCACCGGCGGCAGGCCGGCGAAGGGGTCGACCCCGGACGCCTCCCCGTCGGAGTCGCCGAAGCCGAAGGAGGCGAAGAGGCTGTCCTGGCCGATGGCCTGCTGCTTCTTGACGTCGACGAGCGCGTCGACGTACCGCTCGTGCACCTCGACGAGGCCGCGACGGCTCTCGCCGAGCGAGTCGAAGGCGCCGCCCTTGATGAGCGACTCGATGGTGCGCTTGTTGCACACGACGGCGTCGACCTTGTCGAGGAAGTCCTTGAACGAGGCGAAGGCGCCCTTCTTCTCGCGGGCCTCGACGATCTTGTCGACGACGTTGGCCCCGACGTTGCGGATCGCGGCCAGGCCGAAGCGGATGTCGGTGCCGACGGCGGCGAAGTTGGCGACCGACTCGTTGACGTCGGGCGGGAGCACCTTGATGCCCATGTGCCGGCACTCGTTGAGGTAGAGCGCCGACTTGTCCTTGTCGTCGCGCACGCTCGTCAGCAGCGCGGCCATGTACTCGGCCGGGTAGTTGGCCTTGAGATAGCCGGTCCAGTAGGACACGAGGCCGTAGGCGGCGGTGTGGGCCTTGTTGAAGGCGTAGTCGGAGAACGGGACGAGCACGCCCCACAGCGCGGCGATCGAGGCTTCGTTGAACCCCTTGGCCTTCATGCCCTCGGAGAAGGGGACGTACTCGGCGTCGAGCACCTCCTTCTTCTTCTTGCCCATGGCGCGACGGAGCAGGTCGGCGTTGCCGAGCGTGTAGCCGGCGAGCTTCTGGGCGATCTCCATGACCTGCTCCTGGTAGATGACCAGGCCGTAGGTCATCCCGAGGATCGGGTCGAGGGCCTCGATCATCTCCTGCTGGAGCTTGCCCTTGAGCTGTGGGTCGAGCGGGATGAGCTCCTGCTTGCCGTTCTTGCGCAGGGCGAAGTTCGTGTGCGCGTTGACGCCCATCGGACCGGGACGGTAGAGCGCGAGGGCGGCCGAGATGTCCTCGAAGTTGTCCGGCTGCATGAGGCGCAGCAGCGCGCGCATGCCGCCGCCGTCGAGCTGGAAGACGCCGAGGGTGTCGCCCCTCCCGAGGAGCTCGTAGGTGGCCCTGTCGGTCATGTCCTTGGACAGGGCGTCGAGGTCGATGTCCTCGTCGCGGTTGGCCTTGATGTTCTCGATGGCGTCGTCGAGGATCGTCAGGTTGCGCAGACCGAGGAAGTCCATCTTGACCAGGCCGAGCGACTCGCAGCTCGGGTAGTCGAACTGGGTGATGACCTGGCCGTCCTGCAGCCGCTTCATGATCGGGATGACGTCGATGAGCGGCTCGCTGCTCATGATGACGCCGGCGGCGTGCACGCCCCACTGGCGCTTCAGGCCCTCGAGGCCCTTGGCGGTGTCGACGACCTCCTGGAAGTGGGGCTCGGTCTGCACGAGGGCCCGGAAGTCGACGCCCTCGTTGTAGCGCTTGTGCTCGGGGTTGTAGATCTCGGCGAGCGGCACGCCCTTGCCCATGACGTCCGGCGGCATCGCCTTGGTCAGCTGCTCACCGACGCTGAACGGGTGGCCCATGACGCGGGCGGCGTCCTTGACGGCCTGCTTGGCCTTGATGGTGCCGTAGGTGACGATCTGCGCGACGCGCTCCGAGCCGTACTTCTCGGTGACGTAGCGGATGACCTCACCGCGCCGGCGCTCGTCGAAGTCGACGTCGAAGTCTGGCATCGACATGCGCTCGGGGTTGAGGAACCGCTCGAAGATCAGGCCGTGCGGCACCGGGTCGAGGTCGGTGATGCCCATGGCGTACGCGCACATCGACCCGGCGCCAGAGCCACGGCCAGGGCCGACGCGGATGCCGTTGCGCTTGGCCCAGTTGATGAAGTCGGCGACGACGAGGAAGTAGCCCGGGTAGCCCTTGGAGACGATGACGTCCTCCTCGAAGGCCGCCTGCTTGCGGGCGTAGTCGGGCACTCCCTCGGGGAAGCGTCGCTGCAGGCCGGTCTCGACCTCCTTGATGAACCACGACGTCTCGTCCTCGCCCGCGGGCACCGGGAAGCGCGGCATGTAGCGCCCCTCGCCCTCGGTGAAGGAGACCTCGCAGCGCTCGGCGATGAGCAGCGTGTTGTCGCACGCCTCCGGCAGCTCGCGCCACAGGTGGCGCATCTCCTGGGCGGACTTGAGGTAGAAGTCGTCGGCGTCGAACTTGAACCGGTTGGGGTCCATCAGGGTCGAGCCGGACTGGACGCAGAGCAGGGCCGCGTGCGCCTTGGCGTCCTCGGCACGGGTGTAGTGCAGATCGTTGGTGGCCACGAGCGGCAGCTTGAGGTCGCGGGCCAGGCGGATGAGGTCCTTCTGGGTGCGCCGCTCGATGTCGAGGCCGTGGTCCATGAGCTCGACGTAGACGTTGTCGTGGCCGAAGATGTCGCGCAGCTCGCCGGCGACCTCACGGGCCTCGTCGTACATCCCGAAGCGCAGCTTGGTCTGGATCTCGCTCGAGGGGCAGCCGGTGGTGACGATCAGGCCCTTGCCGTACGCCCCGAGCAGCTCGCGGTCGATGCGGGGCCACTTCGTGTACACCTGGTCGAGGCTCGCGATCGAGGTCATGCGGAAGAGGTTGTGCATGCCCTCGTTGTTCTCGGCGAGCATCGTCATGTGCGTGTACGCACCGCTGCCGGAGATGTCGTCGCGGCCGCCGTCGCCCCAGCTGACCTTGGTGCGGTCGGTGCGGTGCGTGCCCGGCGTGATGTAGGCCTCGACGCCGATGATCGGCTTCACGCCGGTGCCCTGGGCCTTCTTCCAGAACTCGTAGGCCCCGAAGGTGTAGCCGTGGTCGGTGGTGGCGAGGGCCGGCATGCCCATCCGCGCCGCCTCGCTGAACAGGTCGCCGATGCGTGCCGCCCCGTCGAGCATCGAGTACTCCGTGTGCACGTGGAGGTGCACGAAGTTCTGGTCGTTACGCGGGGCGGGCTGGCTCGACATCGTGGATGAGTCTAAGCCCGCCCACCGACGTCCTTCGGCGTGTCGGCGCGGGTGTCGAGGCGGGTGTCGGGCCGGGTGTCGCGAACCGGTCGGCGCGCAGCGGTGTAGTTGCGTGTGAAGGGGCTGTCGGGCAGCGACGATGGGGTGGTCCGCACCCGTCGCGGCACCGGAACCGCAGCGGAGGGAGGCAGGGATCAGCGCGATCGACCGCACGACCGACCGGTCCGAGGGCCGCGGCGGGCAGTCCGGTGAGGATGCCGCCGAGGAGGCCGCGGCCCTGGCCCGTGTGCGCGCAGGCGAGCCGGCCGCCTATGCGGTCCTCGTGCTGCGTCACGCCCCGATCGCCAAGCGGCTCGCGGTGCTGTCCGGCGCCGGCGACGAGGCCGACGACGTGGTCCAGGAGGCGTTCGTCAAGGCGTACGCCGCGCTACCGCGGTTCCGGGCCGGGGCCGGCTTCCGGCCGTGGCTGTTGCGCATCGTCGTCAACGAGACCCGCAACGCGCTGCGCGGCCGGTCCCGCCGCGCCCTGCGCGAGCTGCGCGTCGCCGTCCGCGAGGCCGCCGAGGGCGGCCGCGACGACCGGACCGACCCGGCCGACGCGGCCGTGGGCGCGGACCGTCGGGCCGGCCTGCTCGCGGCGCTCGACACGCTCCCGCCCGACCTGCGCGAGGTCGTGACCTGCCGCTACCTGCTCGAGCTGTCCGAGACCGAGACCGCGACGGTGCTCGACGTGCCCGCCGGCACGGTCAAGTCCCGGCTGCACCGCGCCCTCACCACCCTCCGGGAGGTGCTCTCCGATGCCTGACCTCATCCCCCGCCCTGCACCGGACGCCGGCCCCGACCTCGAGCGCGAGCTCGTCGACCTCGGCCGGTGGCTCGTCACCGCGCCACCCCGTGACGACCTCGCGGCGTCGGTCCTCGCTCGCGTCACCGCGCCGGCCACCGAGCCTGCCGGCGCACCCGCCACCGACCGCCGTGACGCGCGGCGGGCCCGGCCGGCCCGACGTCGCCTTGCGTGGGCCGTGGCCGTGGCCGTCGCCGTCGCGCTCGCCCTCGTCCCACCGGTGCGGGCTGCGGTGCTCGAGCTGCTGCGCCTCGGTGGGGTCGTCGTCCGCGAGGAGCCGCGTCCCACCACGTCCTCGCCCGTCCCGTCGGCGTCGACGCCTTCCGGGCCGCCATCGGCGTCGGGCACGCCGGTGACGCTCGCGGCAGCCGCACGGGCCGTCGGCGCCCCGGTGATGGTGCCGTCGGTGCTCGGGCCGCCGGACGCCGTCATGCTCGCCCACGGCGGACGCGTCGTCGAGCTGTCGTGGGGACCACGCGCCGAGACCGCGGGCGCCCCGACCCGTCTCGACGTCTTCGTCGGGTCGCTGTCCTGGGGCTACGTCAAGACGGTGTGGGACGCCCTGACGCCGACACAGGTGTCGGGCCACGACGCGCTGTGGTTCGGGGCGCCGCACCGCATCGAGTGGGTGGACCGCTCGGGCGGCACGCACGCCGACGAGCCGCGCGTGGCCGGCCCGACGCTCGTGTGGGTCGTGCCCTCCCCGGCCGGCGAGGTGACCTACCGGCTCGAGGGCCCGACCGACCTCGACGCCGCGCTGCAGATCGCCGCCTCTGCCTCGTGAACCGATGGCGCCCCGGCGGTGTTGAGGCACTGACGCCCGGACGCCGCCGGGCCCGCCTCGAGGAGGAAGCCGTGCGCAGACCCCGCACCCTGGCCCTGCTGTCCGCCGCCGTCACCGCCGGCCTGGCCGTGCTCGTGGGGGCCGCGGCCCCGGCGTCGGCGGGCGGACCCACGTCGGTGCTCGTCGTCGACTACGACGGCGCCCGCGCCGGGGCCGCCCTGACCGGCAGCGTCGCCTACGCCGACCTCGAGAAGGCGCTGTCGCCCTACGACCCACCGCGCGGGGACCGCACGGCGTCGGCGTCGTTCATGGGCACGAACCTGCGCCTGACCTGGCTGATCCACGACGTGACGCCGTGGCGCATCGATGCCGTGACGGTCGACGGCGACGACGTGTGGGTCGAGACGACGATGAGCGTCGACGGCAGCACCGACCTCTTCTCGGCACCGTCGGTGCGGCACCGCCCCACCGACGCCGCCCTGCTGCTGCGCACCCTCCGCTCGCTCGGCATCCTGGGCGACGCGGCGCCGGCGACCGCCCCGGCGCCCGCCGCTGCTGCCGAACGCCTGGCGCCCGTGGCGGTTGCGCCGCCGACCGCCACGGCGACGACGACCGGTCTCCCGTGGCCCGCGACGGTGGGGGTGGCGGGGCTCGTCCTCGTCGTCGGGGTCGTCACCGGACTCCTCGCCGGCCCCCGGGTGCGTCGACGTGCCGCACCCCCGGCGCCCGACGCGGCACCGGCCATCGGTGCGGCCGGTGCGGCCGGCGCGGCCGGCGCGGCGTCGGCGCCCCGACGACCCGAGCCGGTCGGCTTCGCGGCAGACCCGGACGGCGCCGGAGCTCGGCCATCGCCGCGCCGACCTTCACCCTGAGGTCGAACCTGAATCCTCAGAAGGTCGCGGCGACGTCGAGGGCGTGCTGCAGGTCGTCCGAGTAGGGGCTCTCGAAGTGGACGTACTCCCCCGTGCCCGGGTGCTCGAAGCCGAGCCCGACGGCGTGCAGCCACTGGCGGTCGAGGCCGAGGCGGGCGGCGAGCGTCGGGTCGCCGCCGTAGAGCGGGTCGCCGCAGCACGGGTGGTGCAGTGCGGCCAGGTGCACGCGGATCTGGTGCGTGCGGCCGGTCTCGAGGTGGATCTCGAGCAGGCTCGCGTACCGGAACGCCTCGAGCACCTCGTAGTGCGTCACGGACGGCTTGCCGGTGCTCATGACGGCGAACTTGAACTCGGCGCCGGGGCGCCGTCCGATCGGCGCGTCGACGGTGCCGACGAGCGGGTCGGGCAGTCCCTGGACGAGCGAGTGGTAGGTCTTGTCGACCTGCCGGCTGCGGAACAGGTGCTTGAGGCGGCTGTAGGCGTACTCGCTCTTGGCCACGACCATCAGGCCCGACGTGCCGACATCGAGCCGGCTGACGATCCCCTGGCGCTCCGGCGCGCCGGAGGTGGAGATGCGGTAGCCGGCCGCGGCGAGGCCGCCGACGACGTCCGGCCCGGTCCAGTTGAGGCTCGGGTGCGCCGCGACGCCGACCGGCTTGTCGACGACGACGAGGTCGTCGTCGTCGTGGATGATGCGCATGCCCGGCACCGGCTCGGCGACGACCTGCAGGCTGGGACTCGCCTCGGCGCGCGGCAGCGACACCTCGAGCATCGCCCCGGCGACGAGCCGCTCGGACTTGCCGACCGGCCGCCCGGACTGCGCGACGTGACCCGCCGCGGCGAGCTCGGCGGCCTTGGTGCGCGACACCCCGAAGAGGCGCGATACACCGGAGTCGACGCGCTCCCCCTCGAGACCGTCGGGGACGAGGACGGTGCGGGCCTCCCCCACGGAGACGGGCTCAGTCATCGTCGCGCTCCGCACTCTCGGTGGCCGACGCCTCGGTGGCGCGCTTGTCGCGGTCTCGGCGGCCGTCGACCCCGATACCGAGCATCGCGAGGATGACGACGAGACCGGCGGCCCCGACGATCCAGATGTCGGCGACGTTGCCGATGAACCAGTGGTAGTCGATGAAGTCGACGACGTGCCCCTGGCCGCCGCCGGGCGCACGCACGAAGCGGTCGGTGAGGTTGCCGATGGCGGCGCCGAGGAGCAGGCCGAGGGCGAGGGCCCAGGCGCGCGAGCCGAGGTCGCGGGCCACGACGACGATCGCGACGAGCACCGCGAGGGCGATGCCGGTCATGACCCACGTGTTGCTCGCCCCGAGGGACAGGGCTGCGCCGGGGTTGCCGATGAGCTTGAAGCGGATGAGCTCGCCGATGAACGGGCGCGGGCTGCCGTCGGACAGCGTCGCGAGCGCGATGGCCTTGGTGACCTGGTCGCTGGCGTAGGCGAGGACGGCGACGACGGCGAGCATCGCGAACAGCCGCCTCCGTCGGGTCGGGGACGGGCGCTCGGACGTGGTCCTCGCGGTGGGCGGTGCGCTGTTCTCGGTACTCACGGTCTCTCGGTCGGACGCGGCGCCGGCTCCCGCCCCGTGAGGGGGGCTGGGGTCGGCGCCGCGTCCCGGGTTGGTGCGTCGGTGCGGCTGGGCGCACCGGCGGCGTCGTTCAGTGGCGGTCCTGCTTCTCCTGGCAAGACAAGCACAGGGTCGCACGCGGACGGGCCTGGAGTCGAAGCTTGCCGATCGGGTTGCCGCAGTTCTCGCACACACCGTAGGTGCCCGCCTCGAGCTGCTCGAGGGCGTGCTCGGCCTGGACGAGCCCGGCGCGGGCGTTCGCCGCCACGGACATCTCGTGCTCGCGCTCGGCGGTCTTCGCCCCGGCGTCGGCCTGGTCGTCGCCTGCGCCGTCACCGGACGAGCGCAGGAAGGTGTCGAGCTCGTCCTCGGCGATCTTGAGCTCGGCGCGGTGCTGGTCGATCTCCTCGAGCAGGACACCGCGGACCTCCGCGATCTCCTCCTCGCTCCAGGGGCTCTCGTCGTCCTTGACGCGCAGCGTCTCGGCGATCTTCTTCGCGCTCGTGCGCGAGGTACCGGTCCTGGCCCGGCTGCTGGCGCTCGTCGCGCTCCGGGTGCCGGTCGTGCCGGTGGTGGGGCTGGTCGTCGTCACTGCTGCCCTCTCGGGTCGTGCGGCCGATCCCTGAGGGGCGGTCGGCCGGGTGGTCCTGGTGCGCCGGGGCGCCGTGCTGGTCGCTGACGCCCTCGGCGCCGTCTTCGTGGTCGGCTTCGAGGGCGCCTTCGTGGTCGTCTTCGGGGTCCTCGTGCCGGTCGGCGTCGAGGCCCTGCCCGCAGTCTTCTTGACCGCGGTCTTCTTCACCGGGGTTTTCGCCGATGCGGTCGCCTTCGTCGCGGTCTTCGCCGCGGTCTTCGCCGGTACGGCCTTCTTGGCCGTGGCCTTCTTCGCCACGGCCTTCTTCGCCGGCGCCGTCTTCGTGGCCACGGCCCTCGTGCCCGCCGCCTTCGTCGCCGCAGCCCTCGTCGCAGGCTTCGTCGCTGCGTCCTTCGAGGTGGTCTTCGACGGGGCAGCCTTCGTGGCTGTGGTCTTGGACGCCGTGGTCTTCGACCCGGTCTTCGGGACGGACTTCGTCGTGGTCTTGGTCGTGGCCTCGGTGGTGGCCTTGGTGGTGGCCTTCGTGGGAGTCGCCCTGGTCGCGGCGGCTCTGGCCGTGCGACCCACCGCCGTCACCGCCCGTTTCGCTGCGGTCGTCACCGCCGCCGTCCTCTTCGCCGCCATGGCGTCACCTCCGTCGCTCGTGCCGTCGACGCTGCAAGTGCGGCTGACAATAGGCCCCGCGCGGGTCCCGCACAAACACGAAACGCGCACGGGCACAAAGAGTCACCCAGCACGTACAACGCGGGCCGACCGGGAAGGTTCCCGGTCGGCCCGCGTGTGCGTCTGTCTGCGTGTCTCGAGGACAGGCGGAGGGTGCGCCTCAGCCCTGGTTGTCACCGGCGCCGGCGTGCGCTGGCTCCTGGACGTTGCTGTCGAGGTCGTGCAGCTGACCCTCGATGTAGTTCTTCAGGTTGCTGCGGTAGCTCTTCTCGAAGCCGCGCAGCTCGCTGATCTTGCGGTCGAGCAGCGACTTCTGCTTGTCGAGCTCCTCGAGCAGCTGGGCCTTGCGCTGCTGCGCCTCGGCAACCATGCCGGTCGAGCGCTCGCGCGCCTCGGTCAGCATCTCGTCGCGCTTCGTCGCGGCATCGGCGAGCATCCGGTCGCGCTGCGAGGTGGCCTCGGCGATCATCTGGTCGCGCTGAGCCGTCGCGGCGGCGGCGATCTGCTCGGCCTGACGCGTCGCCTCCTCGTGGCGGGCCTGACCGGCGTTGATGAGCTCGTCGTGCTTGGCCTGGCCGGTGTTGATGAGGTCGCGGTGGCGGTTCTCGGCCTCTGAGATCAGCTCGTTGCGACGCGTCTCGCCGGCGGCGACGTGCTCGTCGTGGAGGCGCTGGGCCAGCGCGATGACACCGGCGGCGTCGGTGCTGCCCGCGGGCGCTGCTGCGGCGGCGGCCGCGGCGGGCTGAGTGCGGGCGGCGGCCTCGGCGTCGGCGTTGGCACGCGCGGCGCGCTCCTCGGCGGCCCGGGCGATCTCCTGCGACTTGGCGAGGCGGGCCTCGACCTCGCGAGCGCTCTCCTGCGACTTAGACAGGCGCGACTCGGCGTCGGCGACCTTGGTGTTGAGGTCGTTGAGCTTGGCCTGGGCGTCGCTCAGGGCCTTGGAGTCGACCGCGGACTTCGCGGCGGTCTCGGCCCGCTCGGCCTCGGCCCGGGCCCGCTCGATGCGCTCCTTGGCGGTGCGCTCGGCGTTGTCGGCCTCGGCCTTCGCCTTGGCGGCGCGGTCCTGGGCGGCCTTCAACGCGCGCTCGGCGTCCTGGATCTTGGCCGTCAGCCCGCCGAGCTTCGCGTCGTCACCGGGTCGTCCGACGGCCGGCATCGCGGCCGTGGCACCATCGGCGCGCACCGCCGACTGGTTCTTGGACGCGCGGCAGTCGTTGAGCTGCTTGAGGTAGTCGTCGCGCTGCTCGATGAGAGAGCGCATCTCGGCGACGATCTCGTCGAGGAAGTCGTCGACGTCCCGCTCCTCGTAGCCCCGGCGGAACTGCGTGGTCTGGAAGTGCTTGTTGAGCACCTGTTCCGGCGTAAGCGCCATGTCTCACCTCGATGCAGACGTAGTGGTTCGGGTCCAAGGTATCTAACGTTCCGGTCACGAACCAAAGCCGTGCCCGGCGCGGTGCGTGTCGTGTGCCACGTGCCGCCCGGCTCGCGGCCCGGGTTCGCCTGTCCTCGTGGCGGGCTCGGCCGGCGGGCGAGCCCGTCCCGCGGTCAGAAGAAGCTGGGGACGTTGAGTGCCAGTGACGTGAGCAGCATGAGGACGAGGAAGCTGAGGTCGAGCCTGACTCCGCCGAGGTTCGGCGACGGGATGACCTTGCGCAGCGCCTTGAGCGGCGGGTCGGTCACGGTGTACACGGCCTCGGCGAGGACGAGCACGATGCCCGTGGGGTGCCAAGACCGCGCGAGCATCTGCACCCAGTCGAGGACGAAGCGTCCGATGAGGGCGATGAAGAAGGTGAAGACGACCACTCCGTAGATCGTCCAGAACGCGTCCATGAGGTCAGTGTCGCCGATGCGGCCGCATCCCGAGCAATCGGGGTGCTGTGGGGTCGCTGTGCGTGGGGGTCCGAGGGTGGCCGGGCCGCCGCGTCAGCTCTGGTTGAAGAAGCCGCGGGTGGAGGGCGACGGGGCCTCGGGCTCGTCGGCCGCGATCTCGACGTGCGCCGGCGAGAGGAGGAACACCTTGGAGGTGACCCGCTCGATCGTGCCGTGCAGGCCGAAGACCAGACCCGCCGCGAAGTCGACGAGACGCTTGGCGTCGGCGTCGTCCATGTCGGAGAGGTTCATGATGACCGGCACCTGGTCGCGGAACCACTCGCCGATGTTCTTGGCCTCGTTGTACGTGCGCGGGTGGATCGTCGTGATGCGGTTGAGGCCACCGACCTCGGGCTCACGCACGACGGCCGCGACGGGGCGACGCGTCGGCAGCTGCGTGACGGCCGCGGTGTGTTCCGGCTCGTCGTCGTAGCGGTCGGGCTCGTCGTACGCCTCGTAGTCGTCGTACCTCTCGTGACGCTGGTCCTCCTCGCTCAGTCCGAGGTACACCATCGTCTTGCGCAGTGCCCCTGCCATGGCCGGCTCCCAACGTTCGGATCGTGCTGAATCGTTGCCGACGTTACAGAAGTGACGGGCGTGAACCGAGGATTGCCGTCCCGACACGCAGGTGTGTCGCGCCGTGGCGCAGCGCCGCCTCGAGGTCGCCGCTCATGCCGGCCGAGAGCCAGCTCGCGCCGGGGTGATGCCGGCGCAGGTCGCGGGCGAGGTCGTGCAGGGCCGCGAAGGACGCGTCGGGGTCGGCCCCGAGCGGGGCGACCGCCATGAGGCCGCGCAGCGTCAGGGCCGGCTGACCCTCGACAGCGGCGGCGATCGCCTCGAGGTCCTGGGGCAGCGCTCCCCCACGCGACGTGTCGCCGTCGAGACTGACCTGCAGCAGGACCTCGAGGTCGCCGTCCCGACGCCCGGCCCGGTGCGCGCCCTTGGCGAGCCCGGCGACGAGCGTGGCCCGGTCGAGGCTCTCGACGACGTCGGCGTACTGCGCGACGTGCGCGGCCTTGTTGCCCTGGAGCCGGCCGATGAAGTGGAGCACGGGTGCGTCGGCCCCGTCGGCGGCTCCCCCGGCCTGCTCGTCGAGCGCCTCGCGCACGTGCGCGTACTTCTCGGCTGCCTCCTGGTCGCGGTTCTCACCGAAGCTGCGGACCCCGAGCTCGTGCAGGAGCAGCACGTCCGAGGCCGGGAAGAACTTCGTCACGACGACGAGGGTCACCCCGGCCGGGTCGCGACCCGCGTCGGCGCAAGCCCGCTCGATGCGTCCGTGCACCGCGGCGAGCGAGGCGCGCAGCTGCTTGCGACGCGCGTCGGGGTCGACACCGCCGAGGCCCGGCGCGCTCACGCGCGCACCTCCCGGCGCACGACGACGCCGGCGAACCGGCCCGTCGTACCGTCGCGGCGGTAGGAGTAGAGGTCGGCGTCCTCGCGGGTGCACCCCGCCACCCACTCGACCTCGACACCGGCGTCGGCCAGCTGCTCGACGACACCGGCTGCGACGTCGACGGCCGGGGTGCCCTGCCACGAGCGCGCCGCCGCGGCGGGCGTCACACCCGCTGCGGTCCGTGCCATGTCGGTGGGCACCTCGTAGCAGCGGCCGCAGACCGACGGCCCCACGGTGGCGCGCACCCGGCCGGCCCCCAGATCGCGCATCGCAGCCACAGCCCTCGGCACGATTCCCGCGACCATCCCCGGACGGCCCGCGTGGACCGCCCCGACGACGCCCGCCTCGGCGTCGTGCAGCAGCAGGGGCACGCAGTCGGCCACGAGGACGGCGAGCGCGAGTCCTGTTGCGCGTGTGACGATCCCGTCCGCCTCGGGCGGCTCGCCCGACCACGGCCCGGAGACCTCGACGACGTGGGTCCCGTGAACCTGGTTCATGAACAGGAGCCGCTCGCGCGCGACGCCGACCTCGCGGGCCAGCGCCGTCCGGTTGGCCTCGACGGTGGCGCGGTCGTCACCCACGTGCCCACCGAGGTTGAGGCCGGTGTAGGGCGCCCGTCCCTCTCCGGCCGACCGGCCGGTGAACGCGAGGTCGAGGCGACCGGGCCCCGCTGCGGCCGTCGGGTCGTCATGGGGTCCGGATCGCCAGAAGAACACGAGGCTCAACCTATCGGCCGGCCGGGGAACGCCGACGGGAGGCGCCGCGTCGGCGCCTCCCGTCGGTAGGTCCTGCTCGTGCCGCCTGCCTCTCCGGCTTACTTGAGGAAGTCGGGCACGTCGAGCTCGTCGCTGTCCTCGAACGTCACCTGACGCGGGGGCTGCTGGGCGGGGCGGGGGGTTGCAGGCGGCTGCTGGCCCTGGTGCTGCGGGGCCGCCGGCTGCTGCGTCGGCAGCTGCTGCGGGGCGGCGGGCTGCTGGTGGTGGTGCACCTGCTGCTGGACGGGCTGCTGCTGGTGGACGGGCTGCTGGTGCACCGGCTGGGCTGCGGGCTGGGCGGCGACGCCGTTGCTGTGCTGCTGCGCGGGCTGGGCCGGACGCTGCTGCGCCTGGTGGTTGCCCTGGTGGGCGGGCGCGGCGGACGAAGTGGACCGGCCCATGACCTGGCCGAGGGCACGGTCGTCGTCCCGACGCGTCGGGCCGCCACCGTCGAAGCCGGCCGCGATGACCGTGACCCGGACCTCGTCGCCGAGGGCGTCGTCGATGACCGCGCCGAAGATGATGTTGGCCTCGGGGTGCGCGGCCTCCTGGACGAGGCGGGCGGCCTCGTTGATCTCGAAGAGGCCGAGGTCGCTGCCGCCCTGGATCGAGAGCAGGACGCCGTGCGCGCCGTCGATGGAGGCCTCGAGCAGCGGGCTGCTGATGGCGAGCTCGGCGGCCTGGACGGCGCGGTCCTCGCCGCGGGCCGAGCCGATGCCCATGAGGGCCGAGCCGGCACCCTGCATGACCGACTTGACGTCGGCGAAGTCGAGGTTGATGAGGCCGGGCGTCGTGATGAGGTCGGTGATGCCCTGGACACCGGACAGGAGCACCTGGTCGGCGGAGCGGAACGCGTCCATCATCGAGACGTTGCGGTCGCTGATCGACAGGAGCCGGTCGTTGGGGATGACGATCAGGGTGTCGACCTCCTCGCGGAGGCTGCCGATGCCGGACTCGGCCTGGTTGGCGCGGCGCCGACCCTCGAAGGTGAACGGGCGCGTGACGACACCGATGGTCAGGGCGCCGAGGCCGCGGGCGATGCGGGCCACGACGGGCGCGCCGCCGGTGCCGGTGCCGCCGCCCTCCCCGGCGGTGACGAAGACCATGTCGGCCCCCTTGAGGACCTCCTCGATCTCCTCGGCGTGGTCCTCGGCAGCCTTCTTGCCGACCTCCGGGTCGGCGCCGGCGCCGAGGCCACGGGTCAGCTCGCGGCCGACGTCGAGCTTGACGTCGGCGTCGCTCATGAGCAGCGCCTGCGCGTCGGTGTTGATGGCGATGAACTCGACGCCCTTGAGGCCCACCTCGATCATCCGGTTGATGGCATTGACGCCGCCGCCGCCGATGCCGACGACCTTGATGACGGCCAGGTAGTTCTGCGGTGCTGCTGCCACGGGAGTGGGCCTTCCTGAGTGGTGGTGCCGGTACTGCGGAGTTCGCGGGATCGTCCGGTGGGTGCGGCTGGAGGTGGCTTCGGGTGCTGCGCTGGCCCAACCTTAAAGGTGGACCTGAGGGTTACGGTTTGGTCACGGAACCAGTGCCCCGACGGTATGCCGTGGCCGGTGGTCGATCAACCCAACTCGCGGCGTGTCGTCGCGCCGGTTGCCGCATTTCCGGAGGCACCTGCACACCGGCCACATCCGCACCATCGGCACCACCCGACAACGCCGGTACCAAGTGTCGCGCACACTGTCCCACGCCGCGTGAGCAGGCGCGCGGCGGGGTCGACACGCCGGCGGTCAGCGCCTCAACGCCTCAGCGCCTCAGCGCGTCACCGGCGAGTCGGGGACGCTGACGTCGATGGTGTCCCCGGGCTCGCCGAGCAGGACCGTGACGAGCTGCGCCTTGCGGGCTCCCTCGCCGGCCCCGCCCCACACGACGGTCTTGCGCGTGGACTTCGACGAGACGGTGAAGCTCACCTGGTCGGCCGCCGACACGCTGACGCCGGAGACGTCGCCGCGCACCGACGCCGGCAGCGAGGTGAGGGCCTGGAGCGCGGCGGCGACGCCCGACTTCGTCACCGTGTCGCTGCTCGAGCGCACGAGCGGCACGCCGTCGGGGGCTGCGGAGAGGGTGCGGAAGGCGAAGCCGTCGGCGTCGACGAGGTCGACGCTGCCCTGCGGCGTGCGCACCGCGAGGACCGCCCGCCGTGGCAACACCTCGATGACCACCGTGTGGGGCAGGCTGCGCGACACGGTGACGTCGTGCCACGCCTTGCCGGCGACGAGCCGCTGCTCGGCCGCGCCGGTGTCGACCCGCATGAGCGGACCGCCGAGCGGGACCGCCGCGACCCGGCGCACCTCCGCCGCGGCGGCGCCGGTCACCCCGCGCACCTGCACCTGGGTGGCCGTCAGCACTCCGCTGAACCAGCCGAGCCACGCGACGAGGCCGAGGACGAGGAGCAGGACGACGCCGACGCCCGCGACGACCCGGGGCCGCCGGCGCGCCGCAGCGGCCCGACGCTCGAAGCGGGCGCGCGAGGACGACAGGCCGCGTCCGGCGACCTGGCGTCCGTGCGACCCGTCGTGCATCACGCCTCCTCGTGACCGAGGGCGAGCAGGACCTCCGGGCCGATCATCGTGACGTCGCCGGCGCCGACCGTGAGGACGAGGTCACCCGGGCGCACGAGTCCCGCGACGCGTCCGGCCACCTCCCCCCACGAGGGCACGTAGAGCACCTGGGCCTCCGGACGCGCCTCCCGGACGGCGTCGACGACGAGCTGTCCGGTGACGCCGGGGACCGGGTCCTCGCGCGCGGCGTAGACGTCCATGACGACGACGACGTCGGCGGGGGCGAGCCCAGCGCCGAGCTCGGTGGCGAAGTCACGGGTGCGGCTGTAGAGGTGCGGCTGGAAGACGACGACCAGGCGGCCGCTGCCGGCCACGAGGCGAGCCGCGGTCTCGACGACGGCCGCGACCTTGCCGGCGTTGTGGGCGTAGTCGTCGACGACGACGACGCCACCCGCCTCGCCCTTGGGCTCGAACCGGCGACGGGTGCCGGTGAAGGACGCGAGACCGGCCAGGACTCGCTCAGGCTGCTGGCCGAGGCCGTGGACCGCCGCGGCGTAGGCCGCGGCGGCGTTGAGGGCGTTGTGCCGGCCCGGCACCGCGAGGGTCATCGTGTGCCCGGTGCCGGCGTCGGTGAGCCCGACCGACGCGGTGAGGCCGTCCTGCTCGTGGTCGCGCAGGACGACGTCGGCGTCTGCGGAGAAGCCGTACGTGACGACGCGCGTGCCGCCGCCCCGCGCCCGGTCGGCGAGCGCGGCCGAGCCGGCGTCGTCGAGGCAGGTGACGAGCAGGCCGCCGGGACGGATCGTCGCGACGAAGGCGTCGTAGGCGGCCTGGACGACCTCGAAGGTTTCGTAGAAGTCGAGGTGGTCGGGCTGGACGTTCGTGACGACCGCGACCTCGGGGTGGTAGACGACGAACGAGCCGTCGCTCTCGTCGGCCTCGACGACGAAGACGTCGTCGGCGCCGTCGTGGGCGTTCGTGCCGTGCTTGGCCAGCTCTCCCCCGACGGCGAACGAGGGGTCGAGCCCGCAGCCCTGCAGCGCGACGGTCAGCATCGAGGTGGTCGTCGTCTTGCCGTTGGCGCCGGCCACGGCGACGGCTCGGCGACCGTGCATGAGCGAGGCGAGCCCCTGCGCCCGGTGCAGGACGGGGACGCCCCGCTCGCGGGCGGCGACGAGCTCGACGTTGTCCTCGCGGATCGAGCTGCTCATGACGACGGCGTCGGCGCGTTCCTGGTGGGCCGGGTGGAACCCGACCCACACGTGCGCGCCCTCGCTCTCGAGCGCCTTGAGGACCGGGACGTCCTTGGCGTCGCTGCCGGTGACGGCGACGCCGCGGGCCAGCATGATGCGCGCCACTCCGGACATCCCCGCCCCGCCGATGGCGAGGAAGTGGACGCGTCCGAGGTCGGCGGCGTCGGGCACCGCCGCGGTGAAGTCGAAGCGTGCGGCGGCGAAGGGGTCGGCGGCCGAGGGCGTCATCGTCGCGCCCCCGCCCGGCCCGTGCCCGCCGCGGCGTCGTCGACCATGTCGGCGAGCCGCTCGTCGGCGGCGCGCTCCCCCAGCGCGGCGGCCGCCGCTGCCATCCGCTCGAGGCGCGGCCGGTCGGTGGCGAGGGCGACGACCTCGGAGGCGACCCACTCCGGGGTCAGGTCGGCGTCGTCGACGAGCAGGCCACCGCCGGTCGCGACGACGTCGGCGGCGTTGACGCGCTGCTCGCCGTTGCCGACGGGTAGCGGCACGTAGACGGCAGGGAGGCCGACGGCGGTCAGCTCGCAGACGGTGTTGGCGCCGGCGCGCGCGACGACGAGGTCGGCGGCGGCGTAGGCGAGCTCCATGCGGTCGGCATACGGCAGCACGACGTAGGGCGCGCCCCCCTCGGGCACCGTGACGCCGAACTCCTTGCCGAGGCCGGTGACGTGCAGCACCTGGACCCCCGCGGCACTGAGCCGCTCGACGTTCGCGCGGAAGGCGTCGTTGAGCCGCTGGGCACCGAGCGAGCCGCCGGTGACGAGGACGGTCGGGTACGACGCGTCGAGGCCGAACAGCGCCATCGCCTCGGCCCGGCGACCCGCCCGGTCGAGGGTCGACACCTCCCGGCGTAGCGGCATGCCGATGCGCGTCGCGTTCTTCAGCGACGTGACCGCGAACGTCGTGGCGACGTGGGCGGCGAAGCGCGCCCCCAGCCGGTTGGCCAGTCCCGCCCTGGCGTTCTGCTCGTGGATGACGACCGGGACACCCCGGCGGCGGGCCGCGAGGTAGGCGGGCGTGCTGACGTAGCCGCCGAACCCGACGACCACCTGGGCTCCGGTGTCGTCGATCGCCGCACCGGCTGCATCGACCGCGGCCTTGAGCCGGCCGGGCAGCCGGAGCAGGTCGGCACTCGGCCGGCGCGGCAGCGGCACCTTCGGCACGACGCGCAGGTCGAGCCCGTGCGCGGGCACCAGGCGCGCCTCGAGGCCCTCGGCGGTGCCGAGCGCGGTGACGCGCACGTCGGGGTGCCGGCGGCGGAGCGCGTCGGCGAGGGAGAGCAGCGGCGACACGTGGCCGGCCGACCCCCCACCGGCGAGCAGGACGGAGGTGGGCGAGGACAGGTGGATCACCGACTTCTGCGAGAGGACAGGGCGCGGGTGCGCGAGGGCAGCACCGCGAGCGACCGTCTGATCATCCCGCGTCGGGACTCGAGCAGTGCACGGCACCCCGGCTCGCCCCGGGCGAAGGACAGCAGGACGCCCAGCGCGAGGAGGGTGGTGACGAGCGAGGAGCCGCCCGCGGACACCAGCGGCAGGGGGACGCCGATGACGGGCAGGAGCCCGATGACGGCACCGATGTTGATGATCGCCTGGCCGATGAGCCAGGCCATGATGCCCGAGCCGGCGATGCGGACGAAGCGGTCCTGGGTGCGGCTGACGAGGCGGAAGCAGGCCCAGGCGAGGATGCCGAAGAGCAGCAGGATCATGAGCGTGCCGGGCAGCCCGAGCTCCTCGCCGATGATGGCGAAGATGAAGTCGTTGTGGGCCTCGGAGAGCCACGCCCACTTCTCCTTGGAGGCCCCGAGGCCCACGCCCCACCAGCCGCCGTCGGCGAGGGCGTACATGCCGTGCACCGCCTGGCCGCACCAGCCGTCCGGGTTGGTGTTGCACGTCGGGTCGAGGAAGTCGGCGATGCGCTTGACGCGGTTGCCGCTCGTGGCGACGAGGGCCGCGACGCCGGCCGCGCCGAGCAGGCCGCCGACGACGAAGACCCGCAGCGGGGCGCCGGCCACGGCGAGGATCGCGGCGATGACGACGAGGAAGACCAGGGCCGTGCCGAGGTCGTGGCCGGCGAGGATCAGGGCGAGCACCACGGCGCTGATCGGCACGAGGTAGGGCAGCAGGACGTGCAGGACGCTCGACATCCGCGAGGCCTTGTTCGCGTAGATCGCGGCGCCGGCCAGGACGATGCCGATCTTGGCCAGCTCGGAGGGCTGGAACTGCACCGGCCCGAGGGCGAGCCAGTTGCGGTTGCCGTTGACCGACACCCCGAGCGGGATGACGGCGGCGAGCAGCACCACCGAGGCGATGAGCGCGGGCATCGCGAGGCGTTTCCACTTCCTGACGTCGAGGCGGCTGGCGACCCCGGCCGCGACCGCGCCGAGGACGGCGAACATCAGCTGGCGGGCGAAGACGGTGTACGAGGCCTTGTCGGCGAGCAGCTGCTCGACGCTCGAGGCGCTGAACACCATGATGAGCCCGATGACGACGAGGGTCGTCGTGGCGCCGAGGATGAGGTAGTAGGTCGTCAGCGGCGACTCGAGCTTGGCGATGATCGGCAGCGACCGGGCCCCGCCGGACCGGCTCGCCTCGTCGGCGTGCGCCTCCGCACGGGCCCGCGCGCGCTCCTTGGCGGCCTGGGCCGCCCGCGCTCGCTGCGCCGCCGACCCGCGTGCCGGCGTCCCGTTGGACGCCGAGCCGCCGAAGCCCTTCGAGCCGCCGGAGCCCGAGCGGCCGGAGCGGGTCGAAGTGGTCGTGCTCACCTCGCGCTCACCCCACGGCTCACCCCAGTGCTCACCCTTCGCCCCCGCTCGCCCTGGCGTGCCGGCGGACCGCCTCCTCGAAGGCGTCGCCGCGCGCACCGTAGTTCGTGAACATGTCCATGGACGCCGCGGCCGGGGCGAGCAGCACGACGTCGCCCGGCTGGGCGAGGCGCGCGGCCTGCTTCACGACGCGGTCCATGACCCCAGTGTCGGTCTCGGGCACGTCGACCACGGGGACATCGGGCGCGTGTCGGGAAAGGGCCTGGGCGATCTGGTCGCGGTCGGCGCCGATGAGCACGACGCCGCGCAGCCGTGAGGCGACGTCCTCGACGAGCGCGTCGACGTCGGCCCCCTTGAGCAGCCCGCCGGCGACCCAGACGACGGAGTCGAAGGAGCGCAGCGCGGCCGCCGCCGCGTGCGGGTTCGTCGCCTTGGAGTCGTTGACGAACCGGACGCCGCGCACCGTCGCCACCTCGGCGATGCGGTGCCGGTCGGGCCGGAACGCGCGCAGGCCGTCGCGCACGGCGATGGGCCCGACGCCGTACGCGCGGGCCAGCGCGGCCGCGGCGAGGGCGTTGGCGACGTAGTGCGGCGGCGGGGGTGGCCCGTCGCCCTGCAGGTCGGCCACGGTGCACAGCTCGGCGGCCGAGCGCTGCCGCTGCTCGACGAAGGCACGGTCGGCGAGGACGTCCTCGACGATGCCGACCATCGAGGGCGCGGGGATGCCGAGCGTGAACCCGACGGCCCGGCACCCCTCGACGACGTCGGCCTCCATGACGAGCTGCTCGGTCTGGATGTCGGCGACGTTGTAGATGCAGGCCAGGTGCGTGTTCTGGTAGATGCGGCCCTTGGCACGGAGGTACTCCGCGTAGCCGCCGTGCCAGTCGATGTGGTCGGGGGCGACGTTGAGCACCGCGGAGGCGACCGCCGACACCGAGCGCTGCCAGTGCAGCTGGAAGCTGCTCAGCTCGACGGCGAGGACGTCGTAGGGCTCGGGGTGCAGGACGGCCTCGAGCAGCGGCGTGCCGATGTTGCCGGCGGCCGTGGCGCGCAGCCCGGCGTGCTGCAGGATCGAGGCGAGCATCTGCACGGTCGTCGTCTTGCCGTTGGTGCCCGTGACCGTGAGCCATGGCGCCGCGCCCTCGTCGGCTCGCATGCGCCACGCGAGCTCCACCTCGCCCCACACGGGGATGCCGGCCGTGGCCGCAGCGAGCATGAGGGGGTCGTGCGGCGGGACACCGGGCGAGGTGACGACGAGCTCGGTGCCCTCAGGGGGCGCGACGACGTGCTCGGGGCCGAGGCGCACGTCGACGCCGAGGATCTCGAGGATCGTGGCACGCTCGCGGATGACGTCGGTGGCGTCGCGGGAGACAGCCGTGACGCGCGCGCCACGCTCGGCGAGCGCGTCGGCCGCGGCGAAGCCGGACACGCCGAGGCCGACGACCAGCACCGCGATGCCGCTCCAGTCGGCGTCGCGGTGGGTCAGGCCCGGGCGGGGCTCGTACGTCGGGTCGAACCTCACTGGGACCCCACCACCCACTCGGCGTAGAAGAGGCCGAGCCCGAAGGCGACGAAGAGCCCGGCGATGATCCAGAAGCGGACGACGACGGTCACCTCGTTCCACCCGACCATCTCGAAGTGGTGGTGCAGCGGTGCCATCCGCAGCACCCGTTTGCCGGTCAGCTTGAACGAGGCCACCTGCGCCACGACCGAGAGCGTCTCGAGGACGAACATGCCGCCCAGGATGATGAGCAGCAGCTCGGTACGGGTCGTGATGGCCAGGCCGGCGAGCGCGCCACCCAGCGCGAGGGAGCCGGTGTCGCCCATGAAGATCTTCGCGGGCGTCGCGTTCCACCAGAGGAACCCGAAGCAGGCGCCCATCCCGGCGGCGGCCACGAGCGCGAGGTCGTGGGAGTCGCGCACCTCGTAGCACTTGATGCCCGGGTTGGTCTGGCAGTTCTGGTTGAACGTCCAGATGCTGATGAGGACGTACGCACCGAACACCATCGTCGAGACGCCGGTGGCCAGGCCGTCGAGGCCGTCGGTGAGGTTCACGCCGTTGGAGGCGCCGGCGATCATGACGTTGGCGAAGATGACGAACAGCACGACGCCGACGGCCGAGCTGCCGGCGACGGCGAGGCTGATGTTCGTCTCGCGGACGAACGAGACGAGCAGCGACGCCGGGGTGCGGTACTGATCGTTGGGAAACTGGACCGCGAGCACTGCGAAGATGACGCCGACGAGCGTCTGCCCGATCAGCTTCTCCTTCGAGCGTAGGCCGAGACTGCGCTGCTTGCTGATCTTGATGAAGTCGTCGAGGAACCCGACGAAACCGAGCCCGCCCATGAGGAACAGGACGAGCAGGCCCGAGGCCGTGGGCGGGTTGAGCGTCAGCAGGTGTGCGACGAGGTAAGCCCCGAACGTCGCGGCGATGATGACGGCGCCGCCCATCGTCGGGGTGCCGCGCTTGGTGTGGTGCGAGGTGGGGCCGTCGTCGCGGATGAACTGGCCGTAGCCGCGCTTGACGAGGAACTTGATGAAGAGGGGGGTGCCGAACAGCGAGATGAGCAGCGAGACGGACGCTGCAAGAAGGACGCCCTTCACCGCGTCACCCCCTGCCCCGTCGATGCCGCTACGGGCTCGGGCAGCGGGACTCCCGCGAGCCGGTCGCCGAGCCAGCGCAGCCCGCTGTCGCGGCTCGACTTGAGCAGGACGACGTCGCCGGACCCGAGCTGCTCGGACAGCAGCGCGTGGGCCGCGTCGGTGTCGGGCACCCACGTCGCGCCGGGGAACGCGTCGGCGATCGGCCGGGCACCCTCCCCCACGGCGACGACGCGGTCGATGCCGCGGTCGGCGGCGTACGCACCGACGCCGGTGTGCTCGGCGTCGCTGTCGGCGCCGAGCTCGAGCATGCCGCCGAGGACGGCCCAGCGGCGGCCGATCGTGGCCATCGCAGCGAGGGCGTCGACCGCGGCACGCATCGAGTCGGGGTTGGCGTTGTAGGCGTCGTTGACGACGACGACGCCGTCGGGGCGCTCGGTGATCTCCATGCGCCAGCGGCTCACGGCCTCGGCGGCGCGCAGCCCGGCGACGACCTGGTCGAGCGTCAGGCCCAGCTCGAGCGCCGCCGCGGCGACGGCCAGCGAGTTCCCCACGTGGTGGGCGCCACTCTGGCGCAAAGAGACCCGCGCAGAACCCTGCGGAGCGACCAACGTGTACGTGGGGCGCCCGCGGTCGTCGAGCTCGACGTCCTCGGCGCGCACGTCGGCGTCGGGCGCGAGCCCGACGAGCACGACGCGGGAGGCGAGACCCTCGGCCATCGCGCGCACGAGCGGGTCGTCGGCGTTGAGGACGCTGACGCCCTCGGCCGGGACCGCCTGCGGCAGCTCGGACTTGGCGAGCGCGATGTTCTCCTTCGAGCCGAACTCGCCGACGTGGGCCGAGCCGACGTTGAGGACGACGGCGACCTGCGGCGGCGCGATGCGGGTCAGGTACTCGATGTGGCCGACGCCGCGGGCGCCCATCTCGGCGACGAGGAAGCGGGTGGTCGGCGTGACCCGGCAGACCGTGAGCGGCACGCCGATCTCGCCGTTGAGCGAGTTGACCGGCGCGACCGTCTCGGCGACGGTCGACAGGACCGAGGCGAGGAGGTCCTTGGCGCTCGTCTTGCCGGACGAGCCGGTGATGCCGACGATGCGCAGCTCGGGGGCCTGGTCGACGACGCCGCGCGCGACCTGCCCGAACGCGGTCTGGACGTCCTCGACGACGACGCACGGCACGCCGTCGACGACCCGTGAGGTCAGCGCCGCGACGGCACCGGCTGCGACGGCCGCGCCGACATAGGCGTGCCCATCGGCGTGCTCGCCGACGCGGGCGACGTAGAGGCTGCCGGCACCGCACTCGCGGGAGTCGGTGCTGACGGGCCCGTCGACGACGACGGCCTCGGGCGCGTCGGTGCCGTGGACGGTCCCGCCGGTGAGGTCACGGACCTCGGCGAGGGTCAGGGGAATCACGCGGTCACCTCCGGACGCGCCGTCGCGTGGCGCGTCGAGGTGACGGCGGCGAGGGCGGCGCGGACGGCGTCGCGGTCGTCGAACGGGTGCTTCACTCCGAGGATCTCCTGGCCCTTCTCGTGTCCCTTGCCGAGCACGACGACGGTGTCGACGCGCCCTTCCTGCTCCCCCCGCTCCCCCGTCCCGACCACCGCGAGGGCGATCGCCTCGGCGATGGCGCCCGACCGGGCGCCGCCGTCGATGACGAGGGTGGCCGTGGCGTCGCCGGACGCCACCTGCGCGCGGGCGCCCTCGACGACCGCGGCACGGATCGTCGCGGGGTCCTCGCTGCGCGGGTTGTCGTCGGTGACGACGACGACGTCAGCGCGGCGTGCCGCTGCCGCCCCCATGGCCGGACGCTTGCCGCTGTCACGGTCGCCGCCGGCACCGAGGACGGCGATGAGGCGTCCCTGGGTGCTGGGGCGCAGCGCCGCGAGGGCGGCGTCCACGGCGTCGGGGGTGTGGGCGAAGTCGACGACGCAGCGGGGCGTGCGGTCACCCCCGGCTGCGACGACCTCCATCCGCCCGGGCACGTCGGGGGCGACGGCCATGGCGGCCTCCACCTCGGCGTCGGTGAGCCCGGTGGCGAGCAGCGCGAGGGCGGCGAGGGCGGTGTTGGCGACGTTGAAGTGGCCGGGCAGGTGCGAGACGAGCGCGAGGCCGCGGCCGGTCGCCCGCTCGCGCAGCGTGAACGCTCCGGCGTCACCTTCCTCGACGGTCCAGTCTGCGGCGTCGGACGCGTCGGACGCGTCGGTCGCGTCGGTCGCGTCGGTCGCGTCGGTCGTCGACAGCGTCGACAGCGTCGTCACCGGCACGCTGGCCTCACGCGCCAGCCGGGCGCCCCACGCGTCGTCGACGCAGACGACGCCCGCGCGCGAGCGCTCGGGCGTGAAGAGCGAGGCCTTGGCCGTGAAGTAGGCCTCCATCGACGGGTGGAAGTCGAGGTGGTCCTGGGAGAGGTTCGTGAAGAGCGCGACGTCGTACACGACTCCGTCGACGCGGTGCAGCTCGAGGGCGTGGCTCGAGACCTCCATGACGCACGCGTCGGTGCCGCGCTCGCGCATGACGCCGAGCAGGGCGTGCAGGTCGGTGGCCTCCGGGGTCGTGCGCACCGACTCGACGCGGTCCTCGCCGATGCGGGTCTCGACGGTGCCGATGAGCCCGGTGCGCGAGCCGTGGGCCCGCAGCGCCGACTCAACGAGGTAGGCGGTCGTCGTCTTGCCGTTCGTGCCGGTGACGCCGATCATCGTCAGCCCCTCCGAAGGCCGTCCGTACACGGTCGCGGCGGCCTCGCCGAGCACGGCCCGCGGGTTCGCGGCCACGAGCACCGGCACGTCGTCGAGGCCCTCGCGGGCGACGGCCTCCTCGACGAGGGCACGCCCCTCGGCGTCGGTGAGCACGGCGACGGCGCCGGCCCGGACGGCGTCGGCGGCGAAGCGGGCCCCGTGGACGTTGAAGCCCGGCAGGGCGGCGTAGAGATCGCCGGGCAGGACGCTGCGGCTGTCGAGGGTGACGCCTGTGACGAGGGTCTCGTCGACGGGCCGGGAAGCGTCCGGCGACGTGCCTCCCGTCCGGCTCGTCAGGTCGCCGAGGGCGCCCAGCACAGGGAGAGGCACGCCCGACGTGGCGGGTCGAACGGTGGAAGGTGACACGTCATCCCAACTTACAGGCCATCCCGCTGGGCCCGCGCGTTGCTGATGACCGTGGGGTCGTTCGGGGACAGCGGCTTGTCGGCCCAGACGTGGTAGTCGAGGGTCGACTTCGGGCTCGGCGGCGCACCGGTGCGCTCGAGGATGTAGGTCATGATCTGGTTGAACACCGGCCCGGCGAGCATGCCGCCGAACATGCCGGCCGACGGCTTCTGGATGAAGACGGCGACGACGTACTTGGGCGCCTCGGCCGGCGCGTAGCCGATGAAGGAGGCCGTGAAGCCGTTGTAGCGCTTGAGCTTGTCGTCGTAGCGGTCGGCGGTACCGGTCTTGCCGGCGACGCGGTAGCCCTTGATCCGAGCCGCGCTGGCCGTGCCGTTCTGGCCGGTGACCTCCTCCATCATCCGCGAGAGCTTGACCGCGGTGTCCTGCGTGACGACGCGGGACGGGGTCGTCGGCGCCGAGGGGATGAAGGTGCCGCTGTCGTTGTAGACGCCCTCGACGAGCGAGGGCGGCACGCGCACGCCCTTGTTCGCGATGGTCTGGAAGACGCCGGCCTGCTGGATCGCCGTGACGGCGTAGCCCTGGCCGAAGAGGATCGTGTAGCGGCGGG
This sequence comes from Intrasporangium sp. Soil_C_50, assembly GCF_057656595.1. Taxonomy (NCBI): domain Bacteria; kingdom Bacillati; phylum Actinomycetota; class Actinomycetes; order Micrococcales; family Intrasporangiaceae; genus Intrasporangium; species Intrasporangium sp. Soil_C_50. The sequence goes on along the minus strand of NZ_JBDGKB010000009.1, from coordinate 73,108 downwards.
TCGACACCCAGTCCTTGGCCCCGGCGAGGAGGCCGGCCGACTCACCGGGGAACCCGATCTGCGTCTTCTGGCCGACGCCGAACTTGCGGTAGTAGGACTCCATGACCGCCGGCGGGACGCGCTCGCCGATCATCATCGTGCCCATGTTCGAGGACTTGGCGAGCACGCCCGTGGCGGTCATGTTCTCGACGCCGTGCGGCTCGTTGTCCTTGAACGACGTACCGGCGCGCGGCAGGCGCGGCGGGACGATGACGCCGGTGTCGGGAGTGATGACCTTCTGTTCGAGCGCGGCTGCCATCGTCATGAGCTTGCCGGTGGAGCCGGGCTCGAAGGCGACGTTGAAGGCCTGGTTCTCGAGGTTGGAGGACTTGGCGTCGGCGAGGTCGTTGGGGTCGAAGGTCGGGTAGCTCGCGGCGGCCCGCACCTTGCCGGTGGCGACCTCCATGACGACCGCCGTGCCCGACTCGGCGCCCACGGCCGTGACCTGCTTGGCCAGGGCGTTCTGGGCGTACCACTGCAGGTCGGCGTCGATGGTGAGCTTGACGTTGCGCCCGTTGACGACCGGGGTGTCCACGCGCGTCGAGCCGGGGATGACGTAGCCGTCGCGGGCCCGCTCGGCCACCGACCGGCCGGGCGTGCCGGCGAGCGTCCTGTCGAGCATCTGCTCGACGCCGCCGGCGCCGGTCTGGTCCGAGGGCAGCACGTACCCGACGAGCTGGCCCAGGGCCATCGAGGTCGGGTAGACGCGCTGGGCGGTGCGTTCGCCGGTGACGCCCGGCACCCCGAGCGCACGGACCTCGCGGTAGACGGCCGGGTTGACGTTGCGGGCGAGCACGACGTAGCGGGTCTTCTGGCGGTTCAGCAGCGGCGTCAGGTCATCGACGCTCTTCTGCAGCAGCGGCGCCAGGGCCGTGGCCGCCTTGGAGACGCCGTCGGAGGTGCACTCCCCCGCGACCTTGACGAAGCAGCCGATGATCGTCGGGTCGGCGGCGACGGTGTACCGGTCGACGGACTGGGCCAGCACCTGACCCTTGGTGTCGAGGATCTCGCCGCGCATGGCCGGCGTGATCTGCGTGACGAGGCGCTTGTTCAGGGCGGCGGTCTGGGTGGCCGACGCGTCGAAGGCCTGGATGCGCAGCAGCTGCCCGGCGAAGATCGTGAAGACGAAGAGGGTGACGACGAACATGACCCGTGCCCGGCGGCGCGGGTTGACCTTGGAGATGCGCAGGGGCCGGCGCGGCGCGGGGCGCCGGGCGGCCGGCGCGCGCCGCGGCGCGGGACCACGGCCGGAGCCCTGCCCAGCCGCCTGCCGAGCACCCTGACCAGAACCCGTTCCCGGCGTCGGGGCCGCCGGTCGGCGGGGCACCTGGCCCGAGGCGCGCGAGGTCGAGGCGGTGCGAGCGGGCGTCTTCGGAGACGTCGAGGAGCCCGCGCGGGGTGCTCCCGCGCGGGCTGCTGTCCTCGTCGGGGCGGCCCCGCGGCCGGTGCGCCGAGGGTCGCCGCCTCGGGTCTGCGTCACCGAGTCACCTCGTGTCACCTCGTGGTCGTCGGGGCCGTGCCCTGCGTCTGCTGGCTCTGCTGCTGGGTCTGCGGCTGCGTCGTGCCCAGTGTGGAGCCAGAGGGGGCCCCGTCCGTCGCACCCGGCGTCGTCGGCGTGGCGCCGGCAGCCTTGGCGGCGACGGCGGCCGCGGCCTCCTCCGCCGTCGCGACCTTCGTCGCCTTGGCGAGGATGCTGCTGACCTTCTTGGTCACCGTGGGCGGCGTCGGGCTCGTGACGATCGGGAACGCGTTCTGCTTCGTGGCCGCCTCCGGCTCGCCGGTGACCTTCCCGGTGCGCAGGTCGATGTAGCCGCGCGTGTTCATCCGGACCATGCCGAGCTCGGAGGCGCTGCGCGCGAGGGCGCCGGTGGCGGACGCGGCGTCGATCTGCTCGTGGAGGTTGCTCGCGGTGTCGTCGAGGCGAGCCGACTCGCGCTGGAGGTCGCCGAGCGCGAGGGATCCCTGGGCCAAAGCCGTGTTGAGCAGGAGCAGGGCGATGAGGCCGCCGACGAGCAGGGTGATGCAGATCGCCGCGAACGCCCCGTTGCCGGTGCGGGCGATCGAGGACGGGATGACGCGGAGCGGGGCGGGCGCCGGTGCGCGTCGGGGGGCGCGGAGCGGCCGGGCCGTCGCGGTGATCTGGCTCATCGGGTGGGTCCCTTCCTGGTGGTGCTGCGGGCGGAGTGCGTGGAGGTGTCGCGCACGCGCTCGGCGACGCGAAGGCGGGCCGAGGCGGCTCGCGGGTTGGTGGCGACCTCGTCGGCCGAGGGCTCCTCGGCGCCTCGGGTCACGAGGGAGAGATAGGGGGCGTGCTCGGGCAGCTCGACCGGCAGGTCCGGCGGGGTGCTCGACGTGGCACCGGCGGCGAAGGCCCGCTTCGTCGTGCGGTCCTCGAGCGAGTGGTAGGACAGCACCGCGATGCGACCCCCGACCGCGAGCACGTCGACGGCCTCCTCGATGGCGCGGCGCCACACGGCGAGCTCGTCGTTGACCTCGATGCGCAGGGCCTGGAAGGTGCGCTTGGCCGGGTGCCCGCTCTGGCGCTGCGACGCCGCGGGGATGACGCGTCGGAGCATCTCCACGAGGCGCCCGGAGGAGCTGTACGGCTCGACCGCGCGGTCGTGGACGACGGCCCTCGCGATCTTGCGCGCGAAGCGCTCCTCGCCGTAGTCGCGCAGGATCCGCGTCAGGTCCTGCTCCGAGTAGGTGTTGAGCACGTCGGCGGCCGTGAGGCCGGTCGACTGGTCCATGCGCATGTCGAGCGGCGCGTCGACCCGGTAGGCGAACCCGCGGTCGGCCTCGTCGAGCTGCAGCGAGCTGACGCCGAGGTCGAAGAGGATGCCCTCGACGGCCGTGAGCCCGAGATCGGTGACGACGTCGCGGATCTCGTCGTAGACGGCGTGCACGGGTCGGAAGCGGTCGCCGAAGCGGGCGAGCCGCTCCCCCGCCAGAGCCAGGGCCTCACGGTCCCGGTCGATGCCGACCACGGTGCACTCGGGGAAGCGCTCGAGGACGCCCTCGGCGTGCCCGCCCATGCCCAGGGTCCCGTCGACGTGCACCGCTCCGGGCCGCTCGAGGGCCGGCGCGAGCAGGTCGAGGATCCGGTCGCGCATGACGGGAACGTGCCGTTCCTGCGCCGGTCCTCGGTCGGTCATGTGCGTCCCTCTCACGCGTGGTGCGGATGTGCTTGTTGTGACTTGTGGCGCAGATGGTGCTGGTGTGGCGCGGAGAAGGTCAGACGTCTGCCGAGTCGGTCCGGTCGATCCGGGGATGGGTGGGGCGTGGTGCCGGTGGAGGTGCGGGTGACGACCAGGTGGAGGGAGCTGGTCGTCACGGTGTTCGGTCTCGTGGTGGACACCTGGGGACTGGTCCCCATCCGCTGCCTCGCCCGGGACGGGGGAAGTCGTCCCGGGATCGGAGCGGCTGGAGGCCGGTGCTCAGGTGCGGTGTGCCTCAGAAGAGGCCGGGGATCACCTCCTCGGCCGTGTCGGCGAAGGCCTGCTCGGTCCGCTCGAGGTAGTCGTTCCAGACGGTGCTGTCCCAGACCTCGAGGCGCGAGCCGGCACCGATGACGGTGACGTCGCGGTCGAGGCCGGCGTACTGGCGCAGGTTGGCCGGGATGGTGAAGCGCCCCTGCTTGTCGGGGATCTCGTCGGAGGCACCGGACAGGAAGACGCGCATGTAGTCGCGGGCGGCGCGGCTCGTCGTCGGCGCCTGGCGCATCTGCTCGGCGACCGTGACGAACTCGTCCATGGGGTAGATGAACAGGCACCGCTCCTGGCCCCGGGTGACAACGAGCCCCCCGGCCATCCGATCGCGGTACTTGGCCGGCAGGAAGATGCGGCCCTTGTCGTCGAGACGAGGCGTGTGCGTTCCGAGAAACACGGTCCGCCACCTCCCCTGTCGACCCCGCGGGAACCCCATTCCCTACCTTGTTGCTCCACAGTACTCCACTTCACTCCAACGTCAACGACGTTTGACCGAAACTCACCGTCGGTGCGTCGCGTTTGCGCAGGTCAGCGGGGGTGGTGCGAAGTGGAGGGGAGGACTCCCCTGGGGTTCGCCCCGGCCCGGCGAGGCCCGACGCCTCAAGCCCCGACCCAGCGGCATCGTGCTCAGCAGGGGCGCGCTGACGCGTCGGGAACGAACCAACGAGGCCCGTTCGTCGTCCCGGTGGAGGAGAGTGGAGGAGGCCGGACGCGCCTTCTTGGGGTCACCAGCGCGTCGGTCACTACCGACACCCGGGGTCCATGGGAGAAGATCACCTGACGGGAGTGCGTCGGCCGCCACGAGCGGACCGGCGCATCGACATGGGGAAGAAAGCGGGTAGCAGTGACGACGACGCAGACCGGACTCGACACCACGGCCGGTGCCGGGGGGACCGACCTCGAGCTCGTGCACGACGTGGCCGACCGCCTCGTCACGGCCATGACGAGCGTCATCGAGGGCAAGCCCGAGGTCGTGCGCACGACCGTCACCGTCCTCTTCGCCGGCGGCCACCTGCTCATCGAGGACGTGCCGGGTGTCGGCAAGACGATGCTGGCCAAGGCCCTCGCGCGCTCGATCGACGCGACGGTGCGCCGCATCCAGTTCACGCCCGACCTGCTGCCGAGCGACGTCACCGGCGTCAGCGTCTTCAATCAGGACGCCCGACGCTTCGACTTCCGTCCGGGCGCGATCTTCGCCAACGTCGTCGTCGGCGACGAGATCAACCGGGCCTCGCCGAAGACCCAGTCGGCGCTGCTCGAGTCGATGGAGGAGCGTCAGGTCACCGTCGACGGCACGACGTACACGCTGCAGGCGCCGTTCATCGTCATGGCCACCCAGAACCCCATCGAGATGGAGGGCACCTACCCCCTCCCCGAGGCGCAGCGCGACCGTTTCATGGCGCGGATCTCGATGGGCTACCCGGCCCCGCAGGCCGAGCTCGAGCTGCTCGAGTCGCACGGCGCGCACTCGCCGCTCGAGGCACTCGTCCCGGTCACCGACGCCGACACCATCAACCGCGTCGTCGACGCAGTGACGCGCGTGCACGCCAGCCCGGCCGTGCGCCAGTACATCGTCGACCTCGTGGCGCGCACCCGCGCCACGACGGCGCTGCGCCTCGGCGCCTCGCCCCGAGCCGCGCTCCAGCTGCTCCGGGCCGCCCGCGCGCACGCCGCCCTCGAAGGTCGCGACCACGTCATCCCCGACGACGTACAGGTCCTCGCCTCCCCCGTGCTCGCCCACCGGCTCATGCCCTCGAGCGAGACCCAGCTGGCCCGCCGCACCACCGCCGACGTCGTCGTGGACCTCCTGCGCCAGGTGCCGGTCCCGCCGGCCGCACGCTGAGGCGGGAGGCCCGCTCGTGCGTGCCCTGCGCAGCGTCCTCACCACCCGGGGGCGTGCGTTCTTCGGCTCCGGCATCGTGCTCGTGCTCGCGGGGGTCGTCTTCGGCTTCCGCGACATCACCCGGTTCGGCGTGCTGCTCGTCGCGCTGCCCGTCATCTCCGCGACGCTCGTGCGCACGCGCCGAACCCGGATGCGCATCGAGCGGCACGCCCACCCCGAGCGCATCAGCGTCGGGCAGGACGCCCACGTCACCCTGTCCTTCGAGAACGTCTCCGGCTCGACCACGCCGATCTTCCTGGCCGAGGAGCGCATCGACTACGTCCTCGGCGACCGGCCGCGCTTCGTCGTCGGCCGCATCCCGCCCGGACGCGTGCGGGCCATCGACTACGGGGTGCGGTCGCACCTGCGCGGCCGGCACCGGCTCGGTCCTCTCGGCGTGCAGGTGCAGGACCCGTTCGGGCTGGCCAACCGCCACGCCGTCCTCGAGGGGACGAGCGACCTCGTGATCCTTCCGCAGGTGCACCCGCTCGGCTCGAGCCGGCACCCGAGCGCCGGCGTCGGGTCCGAGGGCGAGCAGGCCCACCTCATCGCCCTGCACGGCGAGGACGACGTGACGATCCGCGAGTACCGCGACGGCGACGACCTCCGGCGCATCCACTGGCCGGCCACCGCGCGCACCGGCGAGCTCATGGTGCGCCAGGAGGACCGCCCGGCCCAACGCCGCGCCCTCGTGATGCTCGACCCGCGCCCCTCCTCCCACGGCGGGTCGGGTGCCACCGGGTCCTTCGAGTGGTGCGTCACGGCCGCCGCGTCGATCGCGGTGCACCTGGCCGAGTCCGGCTACGCCGTGCACCTCGTGTGCGCTGAGACCGTCGACAGCGGCCGCGCGGCCGAGCCGATGCCCGTCGACGAGATCCTCGACGCGCTCGCCGTGACCCAGCTGCGCGACGACAGCGGCGAGGACGAGATCCTCCGTGCCGCCCAGGCCCTTGCCGCCGCGGGCGGCCTGGTCGTCGCCCTCGTCGGCCCGTTCGACCCTGACGTCACCTCGCGGGTGGCCAGCCTGCGCCAGCCGGGCACGACCGGCCTGGCCCTCGTCGTCGACGCCCGTTCGTTCGGCACGACCGACGCCGACGACGCCCTCGGGCACGTCGACGCCCTGCGGATGGCCGGGTGGCGTGCCGTGACGGCCACTCGGGACGACGACATCGCCCACGCGTGGGCCGTGCTGACCGCCGCGACCGTGGGAGGCAGCCGATGACCCGTCGACGCTGGCGCATCACCCTCCTCGGCGCCCTCGCCGTGCTCTGCGCGTGCTACCCGGTCACGAGTCTGTTCCTCGAGACGACGTGGTTCGGCCAGGCCGTCCTCGTCGTCGCCCTCACCGCGGGCGTCGGGCTGCTCATGCGCGGCCTGACCCGGTCGCGGTCGCTCGTCGTGGCGGTGCAGGTGCTCGTGCTCGCCGTCTTCATCGTACTGCGGTTCGCCGGCGGCACCTTCGCCTACCTCGTCGTGCCGACGCTCGACACCCTCGAGGTGCTCAACGGCCTCGGCCTGCAGGCCCTCGAGACGGTCCAGCGCTACAGCGCGCCCGCGCCGCTCAACGACGGTGTCACCTTCTGCCTGCTCATCATCGTCGCTCTCGTCGCGATCAGCGTCGACGCGGCGGCCGCGACGTGGCGCAGCCCGGCCGCGTCGGGCCTTCCTCTGCTCGCGGCCTACCTCGTCACGGCCGCCAACGGCGACTCCGCGCTGGCCCTGCGCTACTTCGTCCTGCCGGTCGTCGTGTGGCTGCTGATGGTGCACACGACGGCTCGGGCGCAGTTCGGGCGATGGGGCACGGCTCGGCCCGCCGAGCACAGTGAGATCGACGAGGCGGCCCACGACCGCGCCGCCCTCCGGACCTTCTCCGGCGCAGCAGTACGCGTCGGCGCCGTCGGCGTCGTGCTGGCCCTGCTCGTGCCGGCGATCGTGCCGCACTTCCCGCCGCGCTACCTCACCGACGGGCTCGGCCGCTCCGGCGGGGGTGGCCAGGGCACGGTCGGTTTCAACAACACCCTCGACCTCAGCCGCAGCCTCAACGACACCGACCAGACGCCGGTGCTGCGGTACACCACGACCGGCTTCACCCGACCGCCGCTGCGGGTGCTCGCGACGTCGTACTACTCCCGGGGCCAGTGGCAGGAGGCCGGCTCGAACCAGGGCCTCACCGACCCGGTGCCGCCGCCGCCGGGCGCACGGCGCTACGAGATGGCGGTCACCGGCAACGTCCTGTCGGCCCCGCGGATCGCTGCCCCGTTCCCGGTCCTGGCCGTCTCGATGCCGGGCACGATGTGGCACATCGACCCGGTGACCCGGGACGTCCGCGTCGACAAGGCGGTGGCCGACTACCGGGTCACCTACGCCGACACCGCCCCGAACGCGGCCCAGCTGCGGGAGTCCGGCACGCCGGACTCCCCCGACATCACCGACGACGACCTGACGATCCCGGACCGCTCCCGCGCCCTCATCGAGCGCTGGTCCGCGGAGGTCACCGCGGGCGCCGGCAACCCGCTCGACAAGGCCATCGCGATCCAGAACCACCTGCGCGACACCTCGCGGTACACCTACACCCTCGACCTCGGCGAGCCGCTGCGCGACGAGGCGGGCCGGCTGCTCGAGCCGATCGAGAACTTCTACCGGACGCGACGCGGCTACTGCGTGCAGTTCGCCACGGCGATGATCATGATGGCCCGCGCGCAGGGCATCCCGGCGCGGATGGCCATCGGCTTCCTGCCGGGTACCCGCTCCGGCGACGAGTACGTCGTCAAGGCCTCCGACGCCCACGCCTGGCCCGAGCTGTACTTCCAGGGCTACGGGTGGCTGCGCTTCGAGCCGACGCCGGGCGCTCGCTCCGGCACGCCGCCGCCCTATGCCGTCCTCGGCGCCGGCGCCGGCGGGACGGGCGCGGGCCGCTCCGTCGACGACACTCAGTCGGGAAAGGCGACGACCTCCACGGCGGTGCGCCCGACGCCGACGACGACCGTGGCCCCCAAGGCGGTGCAGCTCTCGTTCACCGACACCCTCGCCTCCGTGTTCAGCCTGCGCAACGTCGTCATCGTGCTCGGCGTCATCGTCGGCCTGCTCGCGGCGTTCGTCATGCCGCTGACGGCCTGGCTGCTCCGGGTGCAGCGTCGACGTGCCGCCGTGACCCGCCAGGACCTCATCGAGGCGGAGTGGGACGCGCTCACCTCACACCTCGGTGACCTCGGCCTCACCGCCCCGCAGGGCGTGACGCTGCGGCAGCTGCGCGAGCGGTACGTCACCGAGGGTCACCTCGACCCCGACGACGCCACGGCGATGGGACGCGTCACCGCGACCCTCGAGAAGGCCCGCTACGACCGGCCCGAGCGCACGACGCCGCAGGAGGCGGTCCGCCTGCACACCGACATCCGGTCGATCCGTCGCACCATCGGGCGCACCCGCGCGTGGCAGACGCGGCTTCGCTCGTTCATCTGGCCGACTGCCGGGGTGAGCTGGTGGCGCGGGCTGCCCGACCGGCTCGGCTCCCGTCGCCGCTGAAGCATCGAGAGAACGTTCGTCCGCGTCACATCGAAAGAGCAGCTCGTCCACGATGGACGAGCTGCTCTTTCGATATGAGGGTGGGCGGGCCCGTCAGTCGAGGTAGTCGCGCACTAGGGACGACCCAACGCTATGCACCCGGTGCTCATATGCGAGCACGGACAAGCCACTGTGCATCGCAATATCCTGGCTTGAGACCGGCTGCCTTGACATTCTCCGCCGCGCCGCTAGAACCATCAGTCGAGCGGCTCGAACTTCGGCTTCGGAGCGACCGCCGGCACTCGAGCTGCGTTGATGTGGAGCCAGCTGGGCGCGTCAACCGGCACTAGGCGGTGCTCGACTCCTACGAGATCCTGTTGAGCAGCATCGTTCAGAGCCGCCTCGATGTCGATGACCTTGGCTGTGGGGTACTTCTCCAGCTGCTCCTGAAGTCGCCGACCCATCGGCGTTGGCTTGTAGAAGTAGTGCCCACGCTCATGCTTTCCCAACGTGTAGATCGCCTCGGCAACGGCCTCGTATGCGTCGTTGAAGAGGCCCATGAAGCCGGAGGGGTCGGGAAGTACCGTCATCCACAGATTGTGCTTCGCTGACCACCTGACACCGCTGTGGAGGTCCGGGGCCTCGGGCACGATTGCCATGCGCAGCCCAGCACCGCCCTCCAACGTGTGCCAGTTGCTCTTGATGGTCGTTGCTAGGTGCCGGTAACGGTCGTGGTCACTCAGGAACAGATCCGTCTTCCAGATCTTGCGTATCCGACGCCCAAGTTGCCACTCGGCTGCCTGACCCTTGGCTGCAACTGCGACCCAGGTGTCGAACTTGAAGGGCCGGCCCTGCCCGTCGGGCAGGAGCACTGCCACATCGGCGGCTTCACTCACCATGGCGTCCAAGAAGCCGAGGTAGCGGGCACGTTCGTAGCCGAACAGGAGCGACTTGGGAGCCTGTATGTCTCGAAATCCTCGAGGCGACGCCTTTTGCATGGCCTCCATCAGTGGGTTCACGACCGTAGGCTCCGTGCCTAGGACGGCCTCGTGGACCGCCCACTCGAACCCGTCTCCACGCATGCCCTTATCGCGGTTGAGCCGGGCAAGCTTCGCCAGTTGGCGCATGGTGACTTGATCGCGATCGCGGTCCAAGTCCTCCAGGTCGCTGTACGTCAACTGGTCCAGCTGGGCCCGAAGGATCGAGCGTGCGATGGCGTAGAGAGCCCGGCCGCGCTCGTCTACGGGCTGGTGCTGCGTCACGAAGCTGATCTCCCCCGCGGAGGAGTTCGGCGATTTCCCCATATCGCGCAGTATGGACTAATCCGACTCCGCACTCATCGAAGCGGCTGGGCGCGCCCGCTCCGTGCCCAGGCAGCGACCCGAACACTAGTTCGACTGTCCTGCCACACTAGTGCCATGGCCGGCGGATCAGGGAGAGGGCATGAGCACCCGATCCCGCCGGTGCCGCCAGCTCGCCAGCACTGCTGGGTGAAGCACACCCGCGAGAACGGTGGGCCCCACCCCGGGCTCGTGACGGCTTGGCAGCTGCGTGAGGGCCAGTGGTGGGCGCGAGTCACGTACCTCGTCGTCGAGGCGGACGCGGTGGTCGACCAATGGTTTCGCGCCGATCAGCTCACGCCAGTCACCGCGCCCGGAACGTCGGCGTAGGAGGCGACGAGGCTGCGCTCGGGGGTCGCGGTCGTCGCCTCCTACTGCTTGTAGATCGAGCGGCTGCTGCCGTGCGTTACACCACCCACGCCCAGGGTAGTAAGCGCTTACCTGGCTGCAACGAATCGGCCACCGGCGACTGCCGGATGTGCAACGATCCGTGGACCAGCGCGCGACCTCTCCGACGGCTTCGCGCGCTGTGCCTCGCCCCCCACGAGGCGGCAACCGGAAGTTGGGCCGTCGCTCCACCCCCCCGGGCGGCGGCCCAACGTTCAGCCGATAGGTGGCCCTAGGCGCCGGACTCGCGACCGCGCAGTCTCTGCGCATGACGAACACGCTCTTGAACGTGCGACTCACCCTCTCACCTGACGCGCTCGCGCTCCTGGCCGACCTGCTCGACTTCCACGACGACGTCGACGCGCTCGCCGAGGATGCGGGCTGCGAGCCCGAGGTTGTCGAGCAGTTGCGCGCCGCCGTCGCGACCGCTCTCGACGCTCACGGAATGCGCCCCTGAGCCCCGAAGGGTCCCTGCCCGCTGTCCGACGAGCGGCGCACTATGTGTCACATGACAACAGACAGCGCACCCGACACCCCGACCGCCACATACAAGGAGATCCCCGCCTTGCTCGCCGCCCACGAGCCCTTCCACGGGCAGACGATGAGCGCGACACTCGAACCCGACGGCGCCTATCTCGTCCGCTCCTACGGCACGCTGATCGCGTTCGCGCACGGCACCCAGGTCGCCGTCTCGGACGTCGTCTACAGCCAGACGACGACACGGCACCAGCGGCTCTGCCGCGAGCATCTCCGAGCCCGGCCCGCAGACGGGGCCTGAGCGCTCCGCGGGGTCGGCCCCGATCAACCCACACGCGCACGCCCCTCTGGTCGGTCCACGGGGGCGTTTCTGCGTCATCTGGGTTGGGGCTACGTCAGTTCGGTCATGACCAGGGCCCACGCGGTTATGGTCGGGCTGGCAGGTGCGAAGCCCGTGCCTTAGAGACAAGGGGACAAACATGAGGAGTGACGACGACGTCGTCAAGGCACTCGATAAGTCGATTGCGAAGCTGGCGGCAGACGCCGGACACCCCGATGCCTACGCGGGCGTCGCCTCAGAAACAGCACTCGCGGTCCTGCGCCTCGCAGAGGCCAGGGCTTGGCTGACAAACCCGAGCCAACCGCACGGTGGTTCGGCGGGCAGCTCCAAGGCCGCATCCTCCTAGGTTCCTGAGGTGTTGCCGACGGTGGCGGCCGTGGTTGGCCGCCACCGTCGTCGCGACTGTGGCGGCTGACGTTGTGAAAGCAAGGACTCCTGATCGGCTGTCGATGCCCGACGCTTGATCGACAGGGCGTTGTTTAGGTGGACAGCGGCGGGCCTGAAGCAGGGTCCGAGAACCAACCCGCCGCCGCCACGACTCAGGTGAGGGACAGCACCCTCAGCGCGGTCGACGTGCCGGCCACGGACGAGTCGCCGCCGACGCGCCAGAACGCGAACCAGCCGCCCTGCCCGGTCGGGCGGCCGTTGGCGGTCGAGTGGACGACGGGGTCGTAGACGACGCTCATGCCGACCCGGTCGACGATGAAGTAGGACGCGCCGTCCCCGTAGAGGACGACCTTGTGCCCGCCGGTGGCGATGGTGCCGTCCATCGTCGTCGACTCGTAGGCGGCCTCCCCGAACGGCTGCATCGTCCCGGCGGCGAGCATCGGCTGCTGCGAGCCGGTGAACACTGGCGTCTGACGCAGGGCGTCCAGGGCGGTGACGTTGCCGAACCAGCCGGGTCGGGCGTTGCCGTTACGGAACCTCGCCGGCAGCGCCTGGTGCAGCGAGTAGATCCCGGCGGCGGTGATCGCGCCGCCGCCGATCGCCGTCGCGGTCGCCCGCGTGACGGCGCCGAACGGCTGGCCCGAGCCCGTGCCGGTCGCGAACGCGGCCTCCTCGAGCCGGTCCTTCGCGTCGCCGAGCAGCGACGGGAGCTGCTGGACGAAGTCGGAGTCGTCGAGGACCTCGTAGGAGCCGAACACCCACGCCGCGCCCTTGACGGGCGTGATCTTCGTCTGCGCGACCGTCGGGGAGTTGTCAGCGACCTCGGTGCCCTCGGCTTGCCACGCGGCGTTGACCCCGGCGGAGGTGACGCCGTTCCAGTCGTTCGTCGTGGTCGTCTGGGCGGTCGCCCACTGCCGCCACGGGTTCGCGCTGCCGGTGTTCGTCAGGATGATCGTCGGGTCGAGCGTGAACGGCACCATGTACCCGCCGTTGGCGGCGGTCAGCGACATCGCGGCACGAACGGACGTCCCGCCCATGGGCGCGCTCGCCCAGTCACGCTCGGTGCCGGCGAGGTCGCGGGTGAAGGACCGGGTGCGCGCCATCGCGAGCCGCTCCTCGTCGGTGAGGTCAAGCAGGAAGTTCGTCGGCGAGCGCAGCACCTTGTCGAACGCGGACCGGTAGGCCGGGTCCGACAGGGCCAGGATCTGGCCGGCGGCGTGCCCGCGCGCAGTCACCGCGTGCGGGTAGAGGTGGCCCCACTCGTCGGGGTCGGGCGCGTCGAGGAGCCCCGCGAGCCGGTCGAGCCCGGCGTCGGGCACGCCGTCGGCGCGGAGCATGTCGATGACGGAGTCGGCCCGGCGCAGAAGGTCGTCGTGGCCGAGCCCGGTCAGTGTCTCGGCCCGGCGGATCCCGTCGTAGGCAGCCGTCCGGTGCTGGAGGACGACGGTCGGGTCGCCGCCGGTGCGACGCCGCGACGACGGGATGTCCAGGGTGCTCCTCGGCTGGTCGACGGTCTCGCGGTTGCCCGGAGCCGCGGCCCTCGCCACGAGCTCGGCGCGGCGGCGGGCCCGGTCGAGCTCGTCGTCGGCGTCGAGGGCGACGATCGCCGAGTACTCCTCCTCGAACGCCGCGAGCTCGGCGTCCTGGGTGCGGCTGCGCCGCGCGTAGCCCTGCAGGCGGGTGATGTCGACGGCGAGCGCGGTCCGGCGGGCGGCGCGCGCGTGCGGCGCTAGCGCCCGCAGCTGCTCGTCGACGACGGGCCCGTCCTCGACGATGCGCTCGAGGGCGCGGGTGGTCGGGGTGTCAGTCATGGGAGTCATCTCCAAAGTGGTCACACCAAGAGGGGCGTTGGGAGGCGCGTCTGCGGGGCGCTCGGCCACCTCGGGCTCGTGCCCGGCCGGGTGGTCCTCCTCCGGGCTTGCCCGACCACGGAGACATCTCGTCTGCGACTGTGCTGCCGACCGGCATTTGCCTGACGTCGAGGTCGCGCTTCAAGTGTAGGCGGCGGTCACTCGTCGGCCTCAGGCTGCGGCAGGTCGAGGTCGGTCGGCAGGTTGACGCCCTCGACGAGTTCGTCGAACTCGAGGTTGATCTCGTGCCGCTGATCGGCGACGTGCTCGCGGAGTGCCGCTCCGAGCAGTGTGAAGAACGCCGCGAACGGCCCGGCGCCGATGCGGGCGGCGGCACGCTCGCACCAGCGGGCCATCCGCACCACCTGGTTGGTGCTGAGCCCGGTCGCCCCGATCGGAACCGTGATGAAGCCCGCCGGCACGGGCGTCCATCCGTCGTCGTTCGTCTTCATGCTCACCGGTCTGTTCCTTTCGCGTAGTGAAAGTGGGAATGTCCGAGACGCCGGAACGCCGGAGGGAGATCCTCTGCGACGGGCGGGTCTGGATGGGCTCGCGGTCACGGCCCGACCCCGCCCCCCTTGTGGGTACATGTCCTTTCGGTGTCATGGCGGGTCCAGGGGCAGGGTCGTCTGGCCGTCGTCGCCGAGCCACGCCCAGCTCGCGATTGTGGCGACGTAGACGCCGACCCCGGTCATGCCCTGCGCATCTAGCCGGTCGGCATGGGCGAGGGCGTCGCGCCGGCGACGGAAGCGTCGGATCTCGACGTCGTGTCGGGCATGCCGTGGGTTGACCCACCGGACCTCGACGATCTCGGAGCCGTTGGGATGGAGCGGGTTACGAGTGCTCACGATGCCTCCCTGTGGAGCGGCAGCCCGGGTTGCCGCCGCGTCTTCCGCTGATCGCGCGAACTGCCGCGCTCGACGTGAGGCTTCATGACCCAGCCTCTGGACAGCCGGGTCGGTGACCCTGTGTCTCGACGTGGAAGCCGCACCTAGAGCAGCGACCGTCACCGGTCGGAACCTGGAAGTCTGACATTGGTAGCGCTGTAGCGCTTGTAGCGCTTTCCTCGGCAGACACACCCATGACGTGGTCCGACGTGACGTCTGGAGGGTGCGTCTCTGTCTCTCTCAGTTCCCTAGAGGCTCCCTCACTATCGGCTACGTACCGGCTCCACGGGTCGTGCAGGTCGGCCGCCGTGTAGCCCTTGAGCACGCTTCCGTTGATGCGGATGTTCCCCGACGTGACCCCGTAGTTGCTGAGGAAGCGGGCGAGACGGCGGGCATTGAGCTCCTTGCCGGAAAGGTCACCCCAGGGCGACTCCTCCATGGCGACGAGGGCCGTGAGGATGTCCTCGGTTGACATCGCGTCGCGCCCGGCGAAGATGATCCGGAGGTCGCGGAGCAGCGTCACGCCGAGGCTGAGAGCGACTGCCCGGGAATCCGCTACATGCGCTACGGCGCTACGCCGGGCCATGTCCGGCCACCCCTCACCGGCGAGATCGGCGACCGCGAGGAGCGCCTCCCACACGTCCGCGTTGCGGTCCTCGATCCCCGGCGGCATGACGGGCCACGCCACCTCGCCGGGCACGGTCCGCGCCCACGCGGCCAGTTCGTCGCGAAGCTGGGTGGCCTCAGGTCCGTGGATGCGCAGCCGCCACGGCTCGACCGGTTCGGATGCGGCGCGGCGCCGCATCCGGACCACGACGGCCCTCGTCATGATCGTGTCGGGCAGGTCGTTGAGCCCGGCGAGCGCGACCGCGCAGTACGCGGGGAGCTCCTCGGTCTCGACCTGCTTGCCCTTGACGACGCAGCGGCCGGCCATGGCGCCGCGCCGGTGCCCGGCATTGAGCATCCCGCGGACGTCTTCGTTGTCCTTGGCCTTCGGCCCGAACACGGTGTCGATCTCGTCGTAGAGGATCGTCGGCAGGCCGTCCGGGTCGGACACCTTGCGGAAGAGGTAGGCGGGGGTCGTGTTGACGGCGTGGACCGGTCGCGGCACGAGCGGCTCGGTGACCTCGAGACATCGGGACTTGCCCGAGCCCGCCTCGGGCGAGAGGAACGCGATGCGGGGCGTGGACTCCCACCGCTCCATCAGGTGCGTGTGCGCGATCCAGAGCGTGTGGGCGACGTGCGCGTGCTCGCTTGGGTAGGCGATGAAGCGACCGAGGAAGGCATGGACGCGGTCGAGCACGCCCGCACCGAGGACGGCGGGCGGCGTGGGCGCTCCCGGCACGGGGACGAGGTCTGCGAGCGTGTGCCCAGCTTCGATGTGGTCGGTGACGTCCTTCCCCTCGGCCGGCTCCATCACGATCACGAGCTCGGCGACGGGACGCAGGACGTCAGCGATGTCGGCCGCGGCGTGTCGGCCGGCCTCGTCGCGGTCGGGGACGATGACGACCTTGGCATCTTTGAGGGCCTGCGTGTACTCGTCGCGCCACTTGGCCGACTGCCCGGGCTGCCACGCGCCCTCCGTCCACGTGGTCGCGGTGAAGCCGAGATGGCCCAGGGTGTTGGCGTCCTTCTCGCCCTCGACGAGGTAGATGAAGTCCTGGGCCCTGATGGCGTCCACGACGGCGGGCAGGTTGTAGAGGACACGACGAGTCCCGTTGAGGTTCCAGTCCCATCCGCCGCGCCCGTCAGGGCGGCGCTGCCGGAACGACTTCGGGACCCGTCGCAGCTTCTCGTACAGGAGGGTTCCCTCCTCGTCCACGTAGCGGTAAGTCGCGACGACGTCCGGGCTGGATCCGCCTTGCGGGTGAGCAGGCTCGTCGAACAGGTCCGCCAGGGTGAGCCCGAGCGCCTCGACGACGTCCTCGACCGCGCAGCCCGCGTGGCACATGACGAGCACCTTGCCGTCGGCTCGGGCGACCGACAGGGACGCGTTCCGGTCGTCGTGGGCCGGGCACTGCGCCCCGGTGCGGGTGACCCGGCAGCCGTGGTCCCGTAGCGCGGCGACGAGCCTGTCGAACGCGCCCATCACCGCTCACCACCGTCGTCGCGCGGTGCCGTGTCGCTGGCGCGGCTTACACTGATCGCGGTGATGCGGTTGCGAGGTGCCCCGGCTGCCTGGTCGGGGCCCTTGTCATGTCTGGGCATCGCGCTTCGCCCGGCCTCGGCCTCGGCCTGGGCCCGGCGACGCCGGGCCTGCGCGGACCTGAGGGACAGGCGTGTGTAGTACGCCTTCCTCACTGACTCGGCGCGCTTCGGGTCACCGTGCGCCTCGTCGAGGAACTTCTGTTCCAGGGCAGCCCGGGCAGGTGCCGTACGCGCGGCCCAGTCCTCGGTCTGCGCCCATGACTCGTGGGCTGCGAGCCGCCCCCACATGGACAGCTCGGGGTTGACGTTCGGGTTCGGCCGTCGGGCCATCGGGGGCCACACCTCTCGGCACGCGCACCCGACCCCAAAGAGGGGTCCGGCGCTGACTTGCCGCGAGTGGCTCTACATCCTCGTCGTCAGACGCTCAGCGTCTGCCCCGCGAGGCCGCCCGGCTGGCCGATGTCGCTCTTCATCCGCTTTGGCCGCCAGCGCCCGGCACCATGTAGCCGGGATTGGGTGATGAAGAGTCAAGGGCTCCTGGTCGCGTATCACCATTCACTCGTGGTGACACGACAATGATAGGCCGATCTGCGGACAGCGCCGGACACCGGCGCACCGGTCAGAGCTCGCCGAGGTTGAGCGCTCGGGCCTCCTCGGCAGCGCGGGCGGACGCCTGCGCCTTGGTGTACCGCAGGAGCATGTCCGGCCGTGTCCACCCGGCGACCGCCATGAGGCCGCCCTCGGAGCCGCCGGCTGCGAGCCAGCGGTGCGCGGCGGTGTGCCGCAGCAGGTGCGGGTGGAACCCGACGATGCCGGCAGCCCGGGCCCGCTCCCCCAGCGACTTGTGGAGGGCGTCGTAGGTGAACGTCTTGCCGCGGTCGCCGAGCCAGAGGGCGGGGCTGCTCGCGCCGAGCCGGTGGTGGCGCCGCAGGCGCAGGTAGCGGTCGATCGCCTGGGCGGTGTTCGGCCCGAACGGGACGAGTCTGCCCTTGCCGCCCTTGCCGCGGCGGATGACGGCCGTGCCGGCGGCGAGATCGACGTCGGCGAGGGCCATCGCGGCGACCTCGCCGGCCCGGGCTCCCGTCTCCACCATGAGCCGGACGATCGCCTCGTCGCGGCGGTGCCGCAGCGCCTCGAGAGGGCTCGCGCCCTTGGGCGGGGCGCACGCCTTGACCAGGGCGCGGATCTGGTCCTCGGTCAGCGGCTCGACGACGGTCTGGTCGAGCTTCGGGGCCTTGAGCCCGAGGAACGGGTCAGCGCCGATCTCGCCCTCCTCGGCGAGCCACGCGGTGAGGCGGCGGACGGCGAGCTGCCGGGAGCGGGCGGTCGACGCGGCCGCGCCGCCGTCGAGGAGCGCGGCCACCCAGCCGCGAAGGCTCGCGCGCGCGAGCGGGTCGACCCCTCGGGCCTCGCACCAGCGCAGGTAGTACCTGACGCCGTCGGTGTACGCCTTGAGGGTTTGCTCGGACTTGCGGTCGGCGCGCAGCGAGAGCGCCCACGAGTCGGCGAGCAGCCGCAGGTCGGCGACGGTGACGACGGTGGAGGGGGTGGTGCCCATGCTTTCTAGCGTAGGCCCGATATCTGGACTAGCACCGCTGTGCGGGGGACCTCCGCTGCCTAAACGGGCACGAAACAGCCCCTGACCAGCGGAAACGTGGTCAGGGGCTGTTGTCGGTCAGTCGAGGTAGTCGCGCAGGACCTGCGAACGGCTCGGGTGACGCAGCTTGCTCATCGTCTTGGACTCGATCTGGCGGATCCGCTCACGCGTCACGCCGTAGACCTTGCCGATCTCGTCGAGCGTCTTCGGCTGGCCGTCGGTCAGGCCGAAACGCATCGACACCACGCCTGCCTCGCGCTCGGAGAGCGTGTCGAGGACCGAGTGCAGCTGCTCCTGCAGCAGCGTGAAACTGACGGCGTCGGCCGGGACGATCGCCTCCGAGTCCTCGATGAGGTCACCGAACTCGCTGTCGCCGTCCTCGCCGAGCGGCGTGTGCAGCGAGATGGGCTCGCGGCCGTACTTCTGGACCTCGACGACCTTCTCGGGCGTCATGTCCAGCTCCTTGGCCAGCTCCTCCGGGGTGGGCTCGCGCCCGAGGTCCTGGAGCATCTGGCGCTGGACGCGGGCCAGCTTGTTGATGACCTCGACCATGTGCACCGGGATGCGGATGGTGCGGGCCTGGTCGGCCATGGCGCGGGTGATGGCCTGGCGGATCCACCACGTGGCGTACGTCGAGAACTTGTAGCCCTTGGTGTAGTCGAACTTCTCGACCGCACGGATGAGGCCGAGGTTGCCCTCCTGGATGAGGTCGAGGAAGAGCATGCCGCGACCGGTGTAGCGCTTGGCGAGCGAGACGACGAGGCGCAGGTTGGCCTCGAGCAGGTGGTTCTTGGCCTTCTTGCCGTCCTGGGCGATCCACCAGAGCTCACGCTTGAGCTTCATGTCGATCTTGTCGCCGGAGTTGAGCTTCTCCTCGGCGAACAGGCCGGCCTCGATGCGCTTGGCGAGCTCGACCTCCTGCTCGGCGTTGAGGAGGGCGACCTTGCCGATCTGCTTGAGGTAGTCCTTGACGGGGTCGGCCGTGGCACCGGCCGTGACGACCTGCTGGGCCGGGGCGTCGTCCTCGTCGTCGTCGCGGATGACGAAGCCGGACTCCTCGGCCTCCTCGGCCGGGGCGGCGCCCTGGGCGGCCGGAGCCGCCTCGTCGCCGTCCTCGGAGTCCGCACCCTCGGCGGTCGCCTCGGCGTCGTCGCTGTCGTCCTCGTCGGTGACCTCGACGTCCTCGAGCTCGCTCTCGTCGGCGTCCTCGGGTTCGGCGTCGTCGTCGGCGTCGGTGTCGGCAGCGCCGGCGGTCTTCTTCGCCGCGGCCTTCGTCGTCGCGGTCTTCTTGGCCGCGGCCTTCTTGGCGGCCGGCTTGGCGGCAGCCTTGGCGACTCCGGCGTTCGTCGCGGCCTTCTTGGCCGCCGCCTTCTTGGCCGTGGTGTCCTCGGCGTCGCCGGACACAGCCGCGTCAGCAGCCTTCGTCGTCGTGACGGCGGCCTTCTTGGCCGTCGTCTTGGCGGTCGTGGTCCTCTTGGCAGTCGTCGTCGCAGCAGCGGTGGTGGAACGTGCGGTGGCCACAGTGCCTCCCTTGGTCCCGGATCGGGTTCGCTTCTTCGTCTCGGTGTGCGGCGCGTCGACGACGATCTCGATGTCGTGGGCCTCGAGGGTGACGAGGACCGGCTTCATCTGCTTCAGGTCGAGGGCGGCCTCAGCCTGAGCTCGTGCGATCTCGGTGCCGGTGATGCTTCCGTTGGTGCTGCCTCTGACCAGGAGCTGCATGATCGCCTCGTGCTGGAAAACCTTCGGCAGGGTCTTGGGGGTTCCAGCGGGTGTTGCCTTCGGCACGGATGCAGTCGCCTTTCATCGCGGGTCTCGTGTGACGCGGGCCGACGTCGGGCACGCGGACATGCCACATCACAACGAACGAGAATGGGGGTTCGTGCCGGAAGTGCGTGGCCTGTCGGAGTCGGGTCCCTCGGACGATCTCTCGGTGTGCCTCATGCGATCCGGTACTCGGACATTATAAAACGCCCGGTGGCGTGCGAGCGAACGGATCCGCCCGACGGCCGTGTCGTCGGTGTGATGCGCGTCCCGCAACGGGGTGGAACGCGTCGCGGCGACCGGCTCAGCCGGCCTTGACCGCCAGCACCGGGCAGGAGGCGTCGAGCAGGATCCGCTGGGCGTTCGAGCCGAGGATCAGCTTGCCGACGGGGCTGCGGCGACGCAGGCCGATGACGATGAAGTCGGCGTGCTCCTCCTCGGCGACGCTGATGAGGTCCTCGGCCGGGTCGTTGCCGCGGACGAGCTGGCGCACCTCGTGCTCGAGGCCCTTGTCGGTCAGGAGGGCCGTGACGCGGGCGAGCTCGGCCTCGAACGCAGCGGCCTCGTCGGCGTCGAAGTCCTTCCCACCTCGGTGGGAGCTGATGACGACGAGCTTGGTGCCCCGGAGGACGCATTCCTCGGCGGCTCGCTTGAGCGCCGCGCGTCCCTCCTTGGTGGCGACGTATCCGACGACGATGGCCACTTCCCGGACCTCCTTGGTACGGCAACAAACCGGTGGTCGCACCGTACCCGATATGGGTCGGCGCGGCACCGGCACGAGCGGACTGCCCCGCCGCCGGTCGTGACCGTGTCCGCGATCTGTCAGCGAGGGCGGCGCCGGGCGAGCGCCTCGCGGACGACCGAGCCCACCTGCGCCTCCTCGATGAGGAAGCCGTCGTGGCCGAAGGCCGAGCTGATCGACACGCGTGTCGCGCCGGGCAGCGCGGCGTGGAGCTCGTCGGACAGCCTCGGCGGGTAGAGACGGTCGGTGTCGACGGAGACGACGGTGCAGTCGGCCGTGACACGGGCCAGCGCCGCCTCGAGCCCGCCGCGGTCGCGGCCGACGTCGTGGGAGTTCATCGCCTCGGTGAGGACGACGTAGGAGTTGGCGTCGAAGCGGCGGGCGAGCTTGCCCGCGTGGTGGTCGAGGTAGGACTCGACGGCGAAGCGCCCTCTGCCGGCAGCACGCTCACCGACGCTGAAAGGGTCCTCGCCGAGCTGGGCCTCGCGACCGAACCGGTCGCCGAGCTCGGCCTCGGTGCGGTAGGTGACGTGCGCGATGCGACGCGCCAGGCCCAGGCCGGTGTCGGGGCGGTGCGCCGACTCGTAGTAGTCGCCGCCGGCGAAGTGCGGGTCGGTGCGGATCGCGAGCAGCTGCGGCTGGCACCACGCGATCTGGTCGGCGGTGGCGTAGGGCGTCGAGGCGAGCACGATGCAGCGCTCGACGGCGTCGGGGTGGCTGACCGCCCACTCGAGGGCGCGCATGCCACCCATCGAGCCGCCGATGACGGCGGCGACGCCGGTGATGCCGAGCCGCGAGAGCAGGACCCGCTCGGCGGCGACCTGGTCGCGCACCGTGACGTACGGGAAGCGGCTGCCCCACGGGCGCCCGTCGGGGGCCGGGCTCGCCGGCCCGGTCGTGCCCTGGCAGCCACCGAGGACGTTGGCGGCGACGACGAACCACTCGTCGGGGTCGACCGCCTGGCCGGGCCCGATGAGGCTGTTCCACCAGCCCGGCGACGGATGACCCTCACCGGCCTCGCCGACGACGTGGCTGTCGCCGGTCAGGGCGTGCTCGACCAGGACGACGTTGTCGCGGGCCTCGTTGAGCCGGCCCCACGTCTCGTAGGCCACGCGGACGCCGGGCAGCACTCCCCCGCGCTCGAGCTCGAGGTCACCGAGGTCGGCGAACCGGCGCCCGCCGACCGGGTCGCCGTCACGCCACACGCCGTCCCCGCGGCGGGCGTCCGTACGCTCGTCCGTTCCGTCGGGAGCCTGGGGGCGATGGACCGGGCGGCGCGTGACCTGGCCGGGACGGTGGGTCACAGTCATGCGGAGTGCTCCTCGGATGTTCGCGCTTGCCGCAGTCCGTACCGGTGCGGCCTGGTCCTCACCCGGGGCACCCCACCGCGAAGGAGGGTTGCCGGCCAGCGAGCCGGGGCTTGTCGCTGGCGCTCATGACCTGCTCCCAACCATACGCGACGGGGGGTTCGGCCACCGCGAGCCGGTCCAGCCCGTGGACCGGACCGGACGACCGGGTCAGGCGCACCGCGGCGGGCGGATGCCGCGCTCGAGCACCGCCCGGACGAGCGTCGCCAGACCGTGTCCCGGATCGGCGAGCAGGGCACGGTCGGCCGCGAACGACGCATGGGCGCCGACGCCGAGCCACCAGCCGTACGCGGCGGTCGCCGCGAGGACCGGCGCCGCGCAAGGCCCGGGCGTGGCCCGGCACAGCTGTTCGACGCGTGCCAGGACGAGCCGCTCGGTCTGGGCCTCGGTGTCGGCGTCCGTTCCGGGGTCGCCGTGGGTGTCGATCGCTCGAGCGAGGCGGGTGGCCAGCTCCTCGGCCACGTGGTCACCAGGGAAGCCCGGGCAGAGCCACGAGACGACGAGGTCGCGCACGGGCGTGTCGACGAGTGACCCGACGAGCGCTGCGACGGTCCGGGGTGACGGGTCGACGTCCAGCCCGTCACGCACGAGCCGCACCCAGGCCCCGAGGGCCTCGTCGACGAGCTCACCGCGCGCCCGACCGTCGGCGGTCGTGCCGCCCTCGCCGGTTCGGTCGAGCTCGCGCACCCACTCCTCGACCGCGAGCAGCCGCGCGTCGTGGTGAGGGTCCTCAGGCGGGAGGGGCTCGACGAGCCGGGCCAGCTCCTCGCGGCTGCCGAGGACGGCGGTCCCCATCGCGACGTACTCGGCGACGGCAGGGACGTCGGCCGGCTCGGGCATCGGCCGCCCCGGCGACGGGCAGCAGTCGCAGTCGAGGCCGAACCAGCGCCCGTCGCGCACGACCAGCCGCTCGCCGACCGTCACCCCTTCCTCGTCGAAACCATCGCGCAGCGCGTCGAGCAGCGGCACCGGATCGCCCCTCTCGTCCGGGCCGCCGGCGAAGCCGACGAGGACGACACGGCTCGGACGCTCCTGCACGAGGGTCGGCACGCTCTGCTCGGCCGCGCGTGCGGCGCCGGCCGGACCGACGAGGTCGAGCCGGGCCACCAGCCCGAGGCGCACCTCGTGGAAGCAGACGACGACGACGCTGCGTTCGGGCCGGAAGCCGAGGTGGAAGGGCAGGACCGTCAGCAGCTCGGCCGGTCCGGACAGGGAGATCTTCGGCATGCCCGAAGGCTCCCCCGGGCCGGGCCGGAGCGGCAGCCCGGTGCGATCCGGCTGTGGACGCGTGCCCCTCGGCGCGAGGGGGTGTGGACGACCGCGACTCAGCGCTCGAGCCGCTTGCGGACCGACTCGAGCACGTAGTCGGTCGCTGCCTGCCGCGCGCCCTCGGGCAGGCGAACCCGCTCGGTGCGTCCGGCGCCCGACGACGGCGCCTCGGCGGACGGCCGCGGGCTCGTGGGAGCGCCCGGCAGGCCGCCGAGGCGCCCACGGGCGGCACCCGTGGCGTCGCGGTCGCGGCGTCGGCCGTCGGTGACCTCGCCGGCCCACAGTCGGGCCCGCGCGTCGGCAGCAGTGCCGAGCGTGGTGCCCGACGCCTGACCCGGCGTCGGCCCCGAAGGAGGCGGCGTGGACGTCGGCGCGGCCTGCCCGGGCACGGTCTGCCCGGCGGCACCTCCCCGTCGGCCGCCGGGGTGCAGGCCCTGGCCGATCTCCCATGCGATGAAGCGGTCGGTCTCCTCGAAGAACGCCCGCACGACCCAGGTCAGCACGACGGCGTCGTCGACCGCACCGATGACCGGCAGGATCGCCTCGGGCACGAGGTCGATCGGCGAGGCGACGTAGGCGACGGCAGCGGCCACGAGCCCGAGACGCCGCAGGGACGTCCCGGCGTACGTGTGGTCGAGCGTGGCGCGGACCAGGCGGGGCACCGCCTGGACGCGCGCGCCCACCCCGGGTGCACCGGGTCGGGTCGAGGCACGCACGACGGACGCCACGGTCGCGGCGAGCTTGATCCGGGAGGCAGCCTTCATGCCCGACCCAACGTACGGCGGGCGACCTGGATTCCCGACGGCATGGTCGTCACGACGCGCACCTCCTCTGGCTCCCCCCGGGTCCTCAGCGACCGAACGTCGCCAGGGGCGGGAACTCCTTGGCCGCCTGCTTGCCGATGCGCCCGAGCATGTAGACGTCGACGGCAGCCCCGAGCAGGCCACCGACGATGGGCACGGCGCGGCCGAGGCGGGCGAAGGTGCCCTGGCCGATGCGGGCGAGGAGGCGGAAGCCGACGGCCTTGTTGAGGACCATGACCGCGGGCGCGGGCAGGCGGTCGAGGGCGAGGGCCGACAGCTTGCCCCCGGCCGCGTGCAGGCCCGCCTTCCGCAGCATGTCGTCGCTGTCGGCGCCGACGAGCGTCAGCAGGATCGCCGAGCGGATCTCGGGCTGGTCGATGTCGTAGCCGCGGACCTTCGCGGTGGCCGCGGTCAGCCGCGTGGCGAGCAGGTAGAACTCGAGGATGTTCGCCGGGAGGGACACCGGCATCGTGAAGAAGCCACCGAGCCCCGTGATGAATCCGCCTGCGGCACCGAGCTGCCGATGGTCGCGCGCGATGATGCGCAGCGCCTGGTCGGCATCGCCGGCCGCCTCTCGGAGGGCCTTGGCGGCGACCGCCTCCGCGGAGTCGAACGGGCCCTTGCCGTCGATGCCGATGTCGAGGAGGCGCTCGACGAGGCGTGTCGCCGCCCTCGTCAGTCCGCCCTCCGCGGGCTGGTCGACGCGGGCCGACGCTCCGTTGCGGACCACCGCCCCAGCCTGCTCCGCCGCGCCGTCCGAGGCCTTCACGGCCTCGGTCCTGTCCCAACCGAAGAAGCCCACCGGCTCTCACCCCTTGAACGAGTCGTGTCTTCCGCCGCGCCTGGCGGCCCTCCACCGTCACCGTATGACGAGTCGGGGTGCGGGTGCGCCCCGAGGTGTCGCCGATCTGCGGCTCACGCGCGGTCGGGGGTGTCTCGTAGGGTCGTGCCATGCCCGGACCGATCCTCGGCGCGTCGCTCGACGAGCTGCGCCGCGACCGCACGAGCGTCAAGTGGCGGCGCTACGACCCCGACGTCCTGCCGCTGTGGATCGCCGAGATGGACGCCCGGCCCTGCCCGGCCGTCGTCGAGGCCGTCGGCGCGGCCGTGCAGCGTGGCGACACCGGCTACGCCTGGACGGCCGTCTACGCGGAGGCGTTCGCCGAGCATGCCGAGCACACGTGGGGCTGGCGACCTGACCCCGGCGCCACGGTGCGCGTCACCGACGTGCTCACCGGCGTCACCCACCTGCTCGGGCTGCTCACCGACCCGGGCGGTCCGGTCGTGCTGACGACTCCGGTCTACAACGCCTTCTTCGAGGTCGTCGAGGCCGCCGGGCGCCGGGTCGTCGAGGCACCCCTCGGTGCCGACCACCGCCTCGACCTCGACTCTCTCGCAACGGCTTTCACAACCGCTACCGCCGGGGGCACCCGAGCCGTGCTGCTCCTGTCCAACCCGCACAACCCGACCGGCACGGTCCACACGGCCGGCGAGCTGGCCGCGGTGGCTCGACTCGCCGAGGACTACGGCGTGCGGGTCGTGTCCGACGAGATCCACGGCGCCCTCGTGTACTCCTCGAGCACCTTCACCCCGTACCTGACGGTCCCGGGGGCGGAGCGCGGCATCGTCGTGTCGTCGGCCTCCAAGGCGTGGAACCTCGCAGGGCTCAAGGCCGCCGTCATCGCACCGGGGCCCGACGCCGTGGCCGACGTGCGACGGCTGCACCCGTTCGTGACCTTCGGCGCGAGCCATCTCGGCGTGGTCGCGCACGTCTCCGCCTGGCGCCACGGACGTGAGTGGCTGGCCCACCTGCTGGGCGAGCTGGACGCCAACCGTGCGCTGCTGTCGCGCCTCGTCACCGAGCGCCTCCCGGGCGCGCGCCTCGTCGTGCCCGAGGCCACGTACCTGGCGTGGCTCGACCTGCGCGGGCTCGGCCTCGGCGACCGGCCCGCGACGCGGCTCGTCGACACGGCACGCGTCGCACTCTCGGACGGCCCGACGTTCGGCGCGGTCGGGGCGGGGCACGCGCGGGTCAACTTCGCCACCTCCCCCGACATCCTCTCCGAGGCGATCGACCGGATCGCGGGATCCGTTGCCTGACAACGCAGTTCCCCTCGTCGCACTCGTCGTCGGACCGACCGCCGGCCTTCTGCTCGGAGAGGGGGTCGACGAGCACGTGCCCCTCGAGGACGTCGTCGAGCGGGTGGCGAGCGTCACGGCGTCGACGCGTCCGCGGTGGGTCGTGTGGTCGGCCGGCTCGACCCTCCGGCCGGTCGTCGACGCCCGGGTCGACGTCCCGCGCACCTGGGACCTCGCCGAGGCCCACCGCCTCGTCAACGGCGGCTGGCGGGCCACACCCGGACACGTCGTGGCGGCCTGCCGGGGTCTGCCCGAGTCCGACGTGCCCCGCCGACGCGCGCCCCGCCTCAGCGGGTTCGACGGCGACCTGTTCGACGTCGTGGCCGGCGACGACCCGTCGCTCTGGACCACCGACGCACACCTGCGCCCCGACGCCCTCGCCTGGGCGAGCACGCCGGCGCGCCTGCGCGAGCTGGCCGAGCTGGCGCTCGAATGCCAAGCCGCACAGCGGGACTCGCTGGCTCGCATCGGCGGCCAGACGTCTGCCCGTCTCGAACGCACGGTGTGGTCCGAGTCCGCCGCAGCAGTGCTGTGCCTCGAGCTCGAGCGGGACGGCCTCCCCGTCGACCGGCCCGCCGCCGAGACCCTCATCGCCGCTGCGGCCGGCCCTCGACCCGCCGACGACGCCGACGCCGCACGCATCCGCGCGCACCGTGACCAGGACGTCCTGCGTCACGCGCCGGGCCGGCCGGTCGCCGACCTGCGCAACCCGGGGCAGGTGCGCGAGCTGCTGCAGTCGGTCGGGGTCGACGTGCCTAACACCCGCGCCTTCGTCCTGGAGCCCTACCGGCGTACGCACCCGTTGGTCGATGCGCTGCTGCGGTGGCGCAAGGACGAGCGCATCGCGACGACCTACGGATACCGGTGGCTCGACGACCACGTCGGGGCCGACGACCGGCTCCGCGGTGGCTGGACCGCCTGCGACGGTGCCGCGGGGCGGATGACCGCCCAGAACGGCCTGCACAACCTCCCCGCTCCCCTGCGCCCGGCCGTGGCCGCGGCGCCGGGCCACGTCTTCGTCCGCGCCGACCTCGGGCAGGTCGAGCCCCGCGTCCTGGCGGTCGTCAGCGCGGACCGCGCCTTCGCCGAGGCGACGCGGGCGGACGACCTCTACGCCCCGGTGGCCGCCAAGCTCGGCGCCGATCGCCCGACGGCCAAGGTCGCGGTCCTCGCGGCGATGTACGGCCAGCGTTCGGGCCCGGCCGGCGAGGCCCTCAAGGACCTCGAACGGGCCTACCCCGTGGCCATGGGCCTGCTCGACCGCGCCTACGCCGACGGCATCGCCCGACGTCCGGTGCGCACGTACGGCGGCCGGCTCATCCGCTTCGGCGCCCCGGGGGTGACGCCCCAGGGGCTCGAGCCCGGTGAGGACGCCCTCGCCGGCGGCGCCTCGTCGGCCGCCGCCGACGCGGGTCGGGGGCGCTACGCCCGCAACGCGATCATCCAGGGCTCGGCGGCCGAGCTGTTCAAGGCCTGGGCGGCCACCGTGCGCCACGCGGTCGCGCCGCTCGGCGGCCAGATCGTGCTGTGCCTGCACGACGAGCTGCTCGTCCACGTGCCCGAGGAGCACGCCGAGCAGGCCGCTGCCGCCGTGGGCACGGCGCTCACGAGCGCCGCGCGCACGTGGGCCGGCACGGACGCCGTGCGGTTCGTCTCCGACACCTCGGTGGTGCGGCGCTGGAGCGAGGCCAAGGGCTGAGCCGCCCCTCCACCGATGGCCGCTGGCCCGGCGACTCAGGCGTCGGGGTCGTCCTCGGCGACGTCCTTGAGGAACGCCTCGAACTCTGCGCCGATCTCGTCGGCGGTCGGCAGGTCGGACAGGTCGGTGGCGAGCAGGCTGCGCTGGCGGCGCCCCTCGACGAACGTGTCGTACTGCTGCTCGAGGGCCTTGACGACGGCCGTGATCTCGTCCGACTCCTCCATCTGGCGGGCGATCTCGGCCCGGTTGAGCCCGGCCGTGGCGGCCAGCTCGCGGGTGTCGAGGTCGAGGCCGGTGGCGTTGCGCACGCGGTCGAGACCGAGGAGGGCGGCGTCGGCGTACTCGGACTGGCCGAGGTAGTGCGGCACGTGGACCGCGAAGCCGATGGCGTCCCGCCCCGCCTCGCCGAGCCGCAGCTCGAGCAGCGAGGAGAAGCTCGCCGGCACCTGCACGGTGCCGAAGGCCGGCTCGTTCGCGGGCACGAGGCTCGGGTTGGTGCCGTGCGCCGTGACGCCGAGCGGGCGCGTGTGCGGAACGGCCATGGGGATGCCGTGCACGCTGACGGTCAGATGGACCCCGAACGCGTCCATGAGCGTCGTCGTGGCCTCGACCATGCGGGCCCACTGGTAGTCCGGCTCGGGGCCGACGAGCAGGAGGAAGGGGACGCCCTCCTTGTCGACGACCCGGTGCAGCAGCAGGCTGGGGTCGTCGTAGCTGCCCCAGTGGTCGCGGTCGAAGACCATGACCGGACGGCGGCCGCGGTAGTCGAGCAGCTGGTCGATGTCGAAGGAGGCGACGACACGCGACTCGTGAGCCGCGAGGAGGTGGTCGGCGAGCAGCCTCTGCGTGCTGCCGGCGTCGATGAACCCGTCGAGGGCGACGACGAGAACCGAGGCCTGCAGCTCCTCGAGCATGCTCGGCGAGGTGTCGCTCTCGAACTGGAAGAGCTCGGTCGGGTCCTGCACGGGTCTGGCCTTTCGTGTGGCGGGTCGAAGGGTCCAACGCCCCACCCTCGCCACGGATTCCCGTGCGCCCACAGGACGGTCGGTCAGTCCCCGGCGGCCGCCGACACGACGCCGTCGAGGACCGACGGCACGCACCCGGGCGCGTGCCCGCCGGGGAAGATGTGCAGCCGTGCGCCGACCCGGGTCAGCGACTCCCCGTACCGGCGGAACGGGTCCTCGGACCCGACGAAGACGTCGACCGGCTGCGCCGCCGGACCGCCTCGGCCACCCGGCTGAGCACGCCGGTGCCACGACGCTGGGTCAGTCCCGCGAAGCGCCGGAGCAGTCGCGGCCTGCGGCGGGCCAGGCCCATCGGGAACGACACCGACGACGGCAGGAGGGCGAGCACACCGGGCTCGGCCGGCGGCCCCGCGTTGACGAGCACCGCGTGCCTCACCAGGTCGGGCGCCGACGCGGCGACCCGAGCCGACCCGGTCCCAGCAGAGCATCCGGACACCCCGGTCGCCGACCTCGCCTAGGGCGAGGCTGCGCCGCCCGCCCGACCGCGCAACCGGGGCAGTTCGCGAACGAGAACGGCCCGGTCGGCCGCAGTCTCCTCGGAGCCGGCCCCGACGCTCACTCGAGCACCTTGCCCGGGTTGAAGAGGTAGAGCGGGTCGAGCGCGTCCTTGACGGCGCGCTGCATGGCGACGGCGAGCGGGTCGAGCTCGCGGAGCATGCCGTCGCGCTTGAGCAGCCCGACGCCGTGCTCACCGGTGACGGTGCCGCCGAGGGCTATCGCCGCGTCGAGGATCTCCTCGAAGGCGTGTTGGGCCGCCGCGCGTGCCGTGTCGTCGCCCGGCGGGGTCAGCAGCAGCGGGTGGAGGTTGCCGTCGCCCGCGTGGGCGATCGTGGCCATCCGGACGCCGTGGCGTCGGGCGATGTCGACGAGCGCCGACAGCATGGCCGGCACCTGCGAGCGCGGCACGCAGACGTCCTCGGTCAGCACCGGGCCGAGGCGCTCGAGCGCCGGGTAGGCGAGGCGTCGGGCGGCGAAGAGCGCCTCGGCCTCGTCGTCGTCGCTCGACACGACGGCCCAGAGGGGCTCGCCGTCGGCGAAGGCCTCGACGACCGCCTGCGCCTCCGCGGCGCCGCCCTCCCCCGGGGTGTCGACGCGGGCCAGCAGGAGCGCCTCGGCGTCGGCCTCGATGCCGAGGTGCTTCCACTCCTCGACGGCGGTCAGGCACTCGCGGTCGAGCAGCTCGAGAGCCGCGGGCGTCAGGCCCCTCCGGGTGACCGACGCGACGGCACGTCCGGCGGTCACGAGGTCGGGGAAGGCGCCGACGACGGTACGGGCCGTGCCGCGCAGGGCCGGCCGCAGCCGGAGCGTCACCTCGGTGACGATGCCGAGGGTGCCCTCCGAGCCGACCATGAGGCCCGTCAGGTCGTAGCCGGCCACGCCCTTGGCCGTGTGCCGGCCGAGGCGCACGACGCTGCCGTACCCGGCAGGGCCGCCGACGACAGCCCGCATCCCGAGCACGTAGTCGCGGGTGACGCCGTACTTGAGACAGCACAGCCCGCCGGCGTTCGTCGCGACGTTGCCGCCGATCGTCGACCACGGTGCGCTGGCCGGGTCGGGCGGGTACCAGAGGCCGTGCTCGGCCACGGCCGCCTTGAGGTCGTCGTTGACGACGCCGGGCTCGACGCGGCACAGCAGGTCCTCGGCGTCGATCTCGAGGACGCGGTTCATCCGCGAGAGGTCGAGCACGAGGCACCCGTCGACCGCATTGGCCCCGCCCGACAGGCCGGTGCCCGCGCCGCGCGGGACGACCGGCACGCGCAGGTCGGCGCAGACGCGGACGGCCTCGGCCACCTCGGCCTCGGAGCGGGGTCGCAGCGCCGCGAGGGCCCGCCCCACCGGCGCCCACTCGGCGTCGTCGGACGACAGGCTCGCGACGACGTCCCGGTCGGAGACGACGCGCTCGACCGGGATCACCTGCCCCAGCGCCCTGACGAGCCGACGCGTCGCGATGGCGTGGGCGTCGGGGTCGGTGTGGGCTCCCGGGGAGCGGTGCGGGTCGGGCGGCTGGGCGTCGTCGGTGGTGTGGCTGGTCACGCCGCGGCCTCCCTCACGAGGTCGGCGACGAGCCGGGCCCCCTCGAGGCCCATGATCGTGCCGGCAGGGTCGGTCTGCCGCGCCGCGAGGACGCGGATGCAGCGGGCCGCCCGTTGCTCGACGACCGGGAGCGGGTAGGCCGGCGGGCTGCCGGCGCCGACGCTCCACTCGGCGTGCAGGAAGCGTACCGGCGCGCGAACCGCGTCCCAGGGGTGCTCGCCGAAGAAGACGTCGGCGGCGTCCTCGACGAGCGCCCGACCGTCGAGCCGGACCGTGCCGTCGGCGGCGAGGTCGTGGGACACGTGCACGAGGTCGTCGGCGTGCACCGCCATCGAGAACGGACCGTCGACCGCGACGCTGTCGCCGCGGCCCCACAGGTCGGGCGCGACCAGGCGCACGCCGGCTCCCGCGTCGCCCAGTGCGTCGGCGAGCCAGAGCCACAGCCGGCGCTGGCTCGAGACGCCGTGCACCGCGAGCAGCGCGGGCCCGGCCCTCGACGCGTCCGCGCCGGGGAGGGAGTCGAGGACCTCGTAGGCGAGCGCGCCTCCAGGTACCTCCACGGTGCGGACGCCGACGATGGCGGGGCGCGCGCTCATGGGCCAACGCTAGTACGCGCGCTCGGTCAGGCGGAGACCTTGGCGATCGCCTTGAGGACGCGCTGCGGCGAGACGGAGTAGGCCGTGCCGAGGGACTGGGCGAAGAGGGATACCCGCAGTTCCTCGATCATCCAGCCGATGTCGGCGACCTCGCGGGCCCCGCGCTGGGCCGGGCGCAGCGACTCGAGCAGGTCGGCGTACCGACCCTCGACGAGGTCGACCTGGTCGAGCGACTGGGCGTCGCGCGCGAGGTTGGCCGGGGCCTTCTCGAGCCGGTGCTCCGCGGCGCGCAGGTAGCGCTCGAGGTCGGGCAGGCGCGCGAGGCCGGTGTCGGCGACGAACCCCGGGCGCACGAGCTCGCGCAGCTGGGCGCGGACGTCGGCGAGCACCGGCCGCAGGGCCGGGCTCGCGGAGCGGTCGAGCTCGGCGAGCCGGTTCGTCAGGGCCAGGTGCCGGGCCAGGACCGGCTCGACGAGTCCGACCACCTGCACGACGCGGGCCGTCGTGTGGGTGCGCACCGCCGACAGCGCCCACTCGAAGTCCTCGCGGGTGCGAACCGTGTGGTCGACGCGTCCGGAGCCGGGGCCCGACGCGCCGGCGGCGTCGGCGCTGATGGCGTCGACCGCGCAGGCGAGGCAGTCGTCGAGCAGCGCCGGAACGCTGCCGTGCGGGTTGTGCCCGAGGGCGAGCTTCTGGGTGTTGGTGAGCCGGGCCAGGACCTGCTTCCACGGCGGCGTGATGCCGAGCAGGAGCAGGCGTCGCAGCCCGAGGCGGTGCTCGGCCTCGGCCTCGCCGCGCGTCGGCAGGACCCGCAGGTCGACCGCGCCGCCGGTGTCGACGAGCGCCGGGAAGCCCTGCACCCCGTCGGCGCTCTCGAAGGTCTCGGGCACACCCTCGTCGGGAAAGGCGGTCAGCCCGGTGCGCTCGAGGCTCGAGCCGGCGCGACGGACCTGCCGGCGCAGCTGTGGCGTCGCGGCCTCGCGGACGGCCTCGAGGTCCTTGCCCGTGGCCACCGGACGCCCGTCGGGGCCGTCGACCGAGAAGGTGACCCGCAGGTGGTCGGGCACGCGCGCCCAGTCGAAGTCTGCCGGTGAGACGGCTGCGCCCGCGCGACGGCGCAGCGCCGTCGCCAGCGCCGGCAGGAACGGGCCCGACGTCGGGTCGAGCTCGGGCAGCACGGCACGGGCGTGGTCGGGCGCCGGCACGATGAGCCGGCGGATCTGCTTGGGCAGCGAGCGGATCAGTGCGGTGACGAGCTCCTCGCGGAACCCCGGCACCTGCCAGTCGAACCCGTCGGCACTCACCTGGTTGAGGCGGTCGACGGGGACGTGCACCGTGACGCCGTCGTCGGGCGCACCGGGCTCGAAGCGGTACGTGACGGGAAGGACGTTCTCGCCCTGGGTCCACGTGGTGGGGTGGTCGGCGTCGGCGATGCTGCCGGCGCTCTCGCGCAGCAGGAGCTCCTCGGTGAAGGTCAACAGGTCGGGCTCGGTGCGCCGCGCCTTCTTCCACCACGAGTCGAAGTGCCGCCCCGAGACCACCTCGGCAGGGACCCGCTTGTCGTAGAAGGCGATCAGGGTGCTGTCGTCGACCACGATGTCGCGGCGCCGGGTGCGTGCCTCGAGCTCGCCGAGCCGTTCGACGAGGGCCGCGTTCGCGCGCAGGAAGGCGTGCTCGGTGTTCCAGTCGCCCTCGACGAGGGCGTGCCGGACGAACAGGTCGCGCGCCAGCTCGGGGTCGACGCGGCCCAGCCCGACGACGCGTCCGACGACGAGCGGCACCCCGTAGAGCGTGACGCGTTCCGTCGCCACGGCCGAGCCGCGCTTGCCCGACCACCGCGGCTCGGAGTACTGCCGCTTCACGAGGTGCGCGCCGAGCTGTTCGGCCCACACCGGGTCGATGCGGGCATTGACCCGCGCCCAGAGCCGGCTCGTCTCGACGAGCTCCTCGGCCATGACGAACTGCGGCTGCTTGCGGAAGAGGGCCGACCCGGGACTGATGCCGAACCGCGTGCCGCGGGCGCCGGCATACTCCCTCTTCTGCTCGTCGCGGACGCCGACGTGCGAGAGCAGGCCGGCGAGCAGCGACTGGTGGATCGCGTCGGCGTCGATCTCGCCCTCGCCGACGTGGACGGTCCCGCGGCTCACGTCGAGGCCGGCCTGCTTGGCGGCCTGCCGGACCTGGCTGTGGAGGTCCTGCCACTCCCGGATGCGCAGGTAGTGCAGGAACTCGGCCTTGCACATCCGGCGGAAGGCGGAGCTGCTCAGCTCCGTCTGCTGCTCCTTGAGGTAGGCCCAGAGGTTGAGCCACGTGACGAAGTCGCTCGTCTCGTCGGCGAAACGCTTGTGCGCGGCGTTCGCGAGCTCCTGCTTGTCCTGGGGTCGCTCGCGCGGGTCCTGGATCGACAGGGCGGCGACGATGACGAGCACCTCGCGCAGGACCCCGCGCTTGTCGGCCTCGATGACCATGCGCGCGTGTCGAGGGTCGATCGGCAGGGTGGCGATGGTGCGGCCGTAGGCCGTCAGGCGGCGTCCCGGACGCCGGCGCCCTTGCCCGGTGGCGGGCTCGTCGTCGGGCGAGAACGCCTGCAGCTCCTCGAGCAGGCGGACGCCGTCGGTGATCTGGCGGCTGTCCGGCGGGTCGACGAACGGGAAGCGGGCGATGTCGCCGAGTCCGAGGCTCGTCATCTGCAGGATGACGGACGCGAGGTTGGTGCGCAGGATCTCGGGGTCGGTGAACTCGGGTCGGCTCTCGTAGTCGTCCTCGGAGTAGAGCCGGATGGCGATGCCGTCGGAGACACGGCCGCAACGGCCCGAGCGCTGGTTGGCAGAGGCCTGGCTGACCGGCTCGATCGGCAGTCGCTGGACCTTGGTGCGCTGGCTGTAGCGGCTGATGCGCGCCGTGCCGGTGTCGATGACGTAGCGGATGCCCGGGACGGTGAGCGAGGTCTCGGCGACGTTGGTGGCCAAGACGATCCGGCGGCCGGTGTGGGAGGCGAATACGCGGTGCTGCTCGGCGGCCGAGAGGCGTCCGTAGAGCGGGACCACCTCGGTGACGGGCAGCTTCATGCCGTTGAGGGCGTCGGCCGCGTCGCGGATCTCCCGCTCGCCCGAGAAGAAGACGAGGATGTCGCTGCTCGTCCCGGAGTGCCGCTCGGTCCAGAGCTCCTCGACGGCCTCGCAGACGCCCGTCACCATGTCGCGCTCCTCCGCCTCGGGACGGTCGGGGTCGACGAGCGGGCGGTAGCGGATCTCGACGGGAAAGGTGCGGCCGGACACCTCGATGATCGGGGCGGGCTCCCCCGTGGCCGGGTCGGCGAAGTGCTCGGCGAAGCGCTGGGGGTCGATCGTCGCGGACGTGATGACGACCTTGAGGTCGGGGCGGCGCGGGAGCAGCTGCTTGAGGTAGCCGAGGATGAAGTCGATGTTGAGGCTGCGCTCGTGGGCCTCGTCGATGATGATCGTGTCGTAGCGGCGCAGCTCGCGGTCGCGCTGCATCTCGGCGAGCAGGATGCCGTCGGTCATCACCTTGACGAGCGTGTCGCGGGTGGCGTGGTCGGTGAACCGCACCTGGTAGCCGACCGCCTGCCCCACCTCGACGCCGAGCTCCTCGGCGAGCCGCTCGGCCACGGCGCGCGCGGCGATCCGGCGCGGCTGGGTGTGGCCGATCTGCCCGTCGAGCCCGCGCCCGAGCTCGAGGCAGATCTTCGGGATCTGGGTCGTCTTGCCCGAGCCGGTCTCGCCGGCGATGACGACGACCTGGTGGTCGCGGATCGCCGCCGCGATGTCGTCGCGGCGGTCGACGACCGGCAGGTGCTCGGGATAGGTGATCGGCGGGACCGTGGCCGCCCGCGCCGCCCGACGCGCCTCGCGCTGCTCCGGCGTCGGTCCGCGACCGGCCTGCCGGCTCGGGCGGTCGGGGCCACCCCTGCCCCGGCGTCGCGGTGGCCGCGAGCGCGCAGGGGCGTTCGCGGGCTGGTCGGACATGACCGACAGCCTAGGCGGGCCACCCGGTGCCGGTCGCACGGGTTTCCGCGAGCGCCGGCGACGACGGAACCGGAGACGGTCGCGGGGCTTCTCACCGGCGACCACCGCGACGCGCCCACCTCTGGTTGGATGAGCCGTCACCGACTCAGGGGGAACGAGCGACGTGACCGACACGCCACGACCCGACGCGCTCTCGCCGCAGTACGACCCCGGCAGCGCGTCGTCCGACCCCACGCCGCCCGTCCTGCCGGCGCCCGTCCCCTCCCGGTGACGCCCGTGTCGGTCGCCCCCTCCGACGTCCCGTCGGTGCCCCACCGCCCGACCCAGGTGCGTGTCGAGTTCCACGGCGCCGGACGCGCCGTGGACCTGCGCCTCTACAGCAGCGGTGGTCGCACCAGGAACCTCACGGGCATCACGCTGCCCTACGCCGCCGACCTCACGGTCGACCCCGACGACGCGTACTTCTCCTTCAGCGCCGACGACTACGGCTACCGCGGCACCCAGGCGATGAGCTGCAGCGTGACCACGGGCGGCGTGGAGCTGTCCAGGTCGGTGGGCCTGCAGGCGGTCGACTGCAAGGTCACCGACGCCTCGTGGCTCACGTCCCGCCCGTGAACGGCACCTCCCGCCCGTCGCAGCCGGACCCGGACCGCGACAGCCACGTCGC
Source organism: Intrasporangium sp. Soil_C_50 (assembly GCF_057656595.1). Lineage (NCBI taxonomy): Bacteria > Bacillati > Actinomycetota > Actinomycetes > Micrococcales > Intrasporangiaceae > Intrasporangium > Intrasporangium sp. Soil_C_50. The sequence continues at coordinate 36,694 of NZ_JBDGKB010000009.1, read as the reverse complement.
CTTCCCCGACCTCGACGACGCCACGACCCGTCCCGCGACCCCCACGGTCCCGGGCCGCCCCCGGCTGTCGCACGGCACCGCCTTCCCCGACGGGCGCCCGACCCACCGACCCACCACCCAGGTCCGCGCCCCGGGCACCGGCCGCGGCTGGGGCTGGTGGGTGGCCGGTGCCATGGCGCTGGCGGTGTTTCTCGGGGTCAGCGGAGGGGTGCACGTGGGGGTCGTTGGCGGATCGGGCTCGGTGTCGATCGAGGCCGGGCCCGGGTCCGGCTACGACCCCGGGGTGGACCCCCACTTCGGGAACGAGTCGGGCAACGACGCGGACGCCCCGCCCGCCGACCCCGGACCGGCGTCGCTGATGTCCTGGGTCGAGCTCGCCGACGCGCCACCGCTCGGAGGCACCGCTCCCCTCACAGGACGGCACCGACAGGTGCACCCGGTGCCCGCAGACGTTCAGCAGCTGCGCGTCGAGGTCGTTGCGGCCGGGCCCGCCCAGGCCACGACCGCCGTCACGATCGACGACCAGAGCGCCGTCGACCCCCTCGAGCGCCCCGTTCCCTGGGTCGCCGAGGCCGCCGTCGACAGGGCGTCCGGATCGTCGACGACGGCCACGGTTCAGGTCGACGTCCAGTCGCCCGCGGGCACCGGGATCCTCGAGTGCCGCATCTACGCCGGAGGAACGCTCGTGTCTGTCGACACCGGCGACACGGCGGTCACGTGCTCCGTCGCGCTCCCGGCCCGCTCTGGCTGACTGTCGGGTGACGCGTCGGCGCCGCCCTCAGATGTCGGCGTCGTCGGCGGACGCGCGAGCAGCCTTGCGACGCTTGTTGATCGCGATGCGCAGGGCCATCGCGCGCTGGAAGGCGGTGTGCCAGAACCGGCTGATGACCAGCTCGCGCTCGCCCACCATCTCGCGCACGTCGGCGCCGGCCCCGAGCTTGAACAGCAGCAGGCCGGTCAGCGGGCTCGTCGCGCCGAGAGAGGTGTTGAAGCCGCGGAAGTCGTAGGCCTCGCAGCCCTGCTCGAGGGCGTCCTGCATCGCCTGCCACTGCAGGGCGTTGGAGGCGCGCGCGTCGCGGTTGCGCTCGGTGGAGCCGCCGTAGAGGTAGGAGAAGGTCGGGCCGAAGCGGATCATCAGGGCCGAGGCGAGCACGTCGCCGTCGACGTGCGCCTCGTAGAACCACGCCTGCGGCCTCGACTCGCGGTCCGCGCCGTCCTGCATGAACGAGCGGGCCATGGTCTCGAAGTAGAGCTTGGGCCGCGGCAGGAAGTTGTCGCGCTCGGCCGACTCGACGTAGAGGTCGTGGAAGGTGTCGAGGCCCTCGAGGCCGACGGCGCGCACCTGCACCCCCGACTTCGCGGCCTTCTTGACGTTGCGCCGCCACTGCTGGTTCATGCCCTTGTTCAGCTCGTCGACGGTGCGACCGCGCAGGTCGACGACGCAGAGCAGGCGCGGCTGCCCGACGGCGACGCCGTCACCACCGATGGGCAGCCAGCGGTTGCGGCCGAGCCAGGACTCGAGCGAGCGGGCCACCGGGTTGTCGACAGCGGGCTCGAGGGTCGTGAAACTGAGCAGACCCCCCTCGGCCACCTGCTTCTTCACCGGCTCGCGGTCCCACACCCGGGACACGACCGGGAACCCGAGGCGCAGCGCGAACGCGCCGCTCCCCTTCGCCCACGTGACGAGCGGGTCGATCCATGCCGACGGGTCGGCGGCGACGGCCTCCCACGGCAGTCCCGGCCCCTCGGGCAGGTAGGCGTACGTGCGTCGCAGCCGCGGGATCGTGCGCGACAGGACCATCCCCGCTCCGACGCGGGTGCCGGCGGCGTCGAACCAGCCGAGCGGCGTGCGGCGCCACCCGGCCTTGGCCCGCCCCCACGCGGGCGTCTGCAGGAAGCTGCCGCCGACGGCGTGGAGCGTGTCGAGCTCCTCGTCGGGGCTGATCTCGCGGACGGTGAGGGGGCCGGTGGCCGCGGTCGCGGCGGCGGCTGCGGGCTGCGAAGTCATGGCCGCAACCCTATCGGCGGGCGGTCGCTGCTCCGTCCGTGGCGTCTCCGGCGCGCGCGGTGTGGTGGATCCACCACAGGCCCACGATCGGCAGCACCAGGGGCACGTAGCCGTAGCCGGACCCGAAGTGCGACCAGACGGTCTTGTCGGGGAAGGCCGAGGGCACGACGTAGGACAGCGTGCCCACGACGAGGACGCCGATCAGCTCGACGCTCAGCGCGACCGTGGCGAGCCGGACCGAGGCGCGGTCGCCGCGGGCGAGGCCGATCGTGGCGACGAGGTAGATGACGGCGGCGAGGGCCGACAGGACGTAGGACACCGGGGCCCGGTCGTAGTACTCGCTGATCTGCAGGATCGAGCGGCCCGTGGCCGCGAGGGCGAGCAGGCCGTAGACGGCGACGAGCACCCGGCCGAAGCCGTGCCCGGTGTGCGGGGTCTCGGGCTGCTCAGGCCGCTCGGGCTGGTCGGGCTGGTCAGACGGCATGGAGGCTCCAGACCTGTTGGAGGCGCGCGACGAGGATCGCGACGACGAACGCCCCGCCGAGGACGACGCCCATGGCCCACTGCGTCTTCTCCTTGATGGCGATGACGACGGTGGCCGGCGGCACGAGCAGCACGGTGAACAGGTAGGCGATGAACGTGGCGCGCTCGGCGCCGTCGGCGATGGCCGAGGCCTTCGTCAGCCCGACGACGAGCTGGACGAGCAGCGCGACCTCGAGCACGAGCGCGGTGATGACGACGGGATCGTCGACGAGCCGGCGGCGCAGCAGGTGGTGGGCCGCGAGGAGGGCCAGCACGCCGCTGCCGACGAGCAGCACGACGGTGAGCGGTTGGAGCACGCGGCGAGCCTACTGCGTGGGTGGGGCGCGATCCGCGACCGGTAGGTTTCCCCTGAGGTGGCGCTCGGGCGTCCAGCGGACCTGTCGTCACCTGCCGTGTCCTGCCGAGAACACCGAGGAGTCCCCGTGCCGATCCGCCCCATCGCGGTCGACCGCGCCGCCGGCGTGCTCCTCGGGCAGGCGTGCGGCGACGCGCTCGGAGTGCCATACGAGATGGCGGCACCGCCCGTCGGCGAGGCCGTCATGAAGGGCGGTGGCCTCGGCCCCTACGGACCCGGCGAGTGGAGCGACGACACCCAGATGACGCTCTGCGTGGCACGGGTCGCCGCCGTCGGGCTCGACCTCACCTCACCCCGCGGGCTCGACGCGGTCGCCGACGCGTTCACGGCGTGGCTCGACGGCGGCGCGACGGACGTGGGCACCCAGACCCGCGCGGTCCTCACCGAGGCCCGGACCCTCGAGGGCCCCCCGCACGAGCGCCTGGCGCGCGCCAGCGAGAACCTTCACGCGCGCACCGGGCTCACCGCCGGCAACGGCGCCCTCATGCGCACCTCCATCGTCGGGCTCTCGGCCCTCACCGACCGCGACGCCACGGCCAGGGCCGCACGCGCCGTCGCCGAGCTGACCCACACCGACCCGCTGGCCGGGGACTCGGCGGTGCTGTGGTCCGAGGCCATCCGCGTCGCCGTCACCGAGGGCCGACTCGACCTCACCGCCGGGCTCGACCTCGTCAGCGCGACGCACGCCGGCCACTGGGGCGACTGGATCGAGGCGGCCACCGGCGCCGACCCGGGCGCCTTCGGCGACAACGGCTTCACCGTCACCGCCCTGCAGGACGCGTGGGCCGCCATCACCTCGACCGACCGCGGCGACGGCTCGGCGATGCACCTGCAGCGTGGGCTGCAGGCCGCCGTCCGGGCCGGTCACGACACCGACACCGTCGCGGCCATCGCCGGGTCGCTGCTCGGTGCCCGCTACGGCGCCTCCGCCGTGCCGACCCAGTGGCGCCGGATGGTCCACGGCTGGCCGGGCCTGCGCGCCCACGACCTCGTCGAGCTCGCCGTCTCGACGTCCATCGGCGGTCGGCGCCACGGCGAGTGGCCCTCGGTGGAGACGGTGGCCGACCCCGCCGTGCCACCGCTGGCCCAGCCGCACCCGATCGACCCCGACATCCTGCTCGGCAGCATCACCGACCTCGGCAGGGTGCGGGAGCTCGGCGTCCAGGCGGTCGTGTCGCTGTGCCCGCTCGGGCTGCGCGACATCCCCGCGGAGGGCATGTCGGCACGCGACCACATCGAGTTCTGGATCAACGAGCACGACGACCAGGAGCTCAACCCGCACCTCGACTTCGTCCTCGACGACGCGTCGTCCGCGCTGCGCCAGTTCCGCGCCGAGGGCAAGCGCGTCCTCGTGCACTGCCACCACGGCGGCGACCGTGCCCCGGCCGTCGCGCTGCGCTACGCCGTCGACCTCGGGGTCGCCCCGGAGCTGGCCGAGCGCTCGATCCGGGCGGCACTGCCGGGCATCCGCGGCGAGGGTCGGCTCTGGCACGTGGCGGCCCACGGCGCCTAGGTTGGGTCCGTGACGGACCTCGACCACCGGCGTCTCGGCGTCGACCTCTACAACGCGACGTGGGAGCTGCTCGAGCGGGACGACCGCTCGCCCGGCGACGACGACGCGATGCTCGGGCGGGCTTACGCGTCGCTGCACCACTGGAGCCAGGTGCCGCAGGTGCGGGCGGCGAACCTCGGTCGCGGCCACTGGCTCGTCTCGCGGGTGCACGCCGTGCTCGGCCTGCCCGACGCGGCCGCGCACCACGCGGCGCGCTACGTCGCGATCGCGCGCGAGGGCGATGTCGACGACTGGGACCTCGCGGCGGCGTTCGAGGCCTCGGCGCGGGCCGCGGCCGTCGCGGGCGACCACGAGGCCGCCGACAGTTTCGAGGCCCAGGCGCGTGACGCCCTCACTGCGGTGAGCGACGCCGCGGACCGTGAGGTGGTCGAGGCCGACCTCGGCACGCTCCCCCGCCGGCCCTGACGCCGACCCCTGCCGGCCAGCCACGTCAGACGGTCTTGGCCTCGTCGACGAACCGGCACAGGGCGTTGACGGCGCGCAGCTCCTCGGGCGTGTGCACGGCTGCGTCGAGGAGCATCGGCGACCCGACGACGACGGCCATGGCCTTGGCGCGGGAGATCGCGACGTTGAGGCGGTGCAGGTCGTAGAGGAACGACACGCCGCGCGGGGCCAGCGCCGCCGTCGTGCTCGCCATCGAGTAGACGACGACCGCAGCCTGCTGCCCCTGGAACTTGTCGACCGTGCCCACCCGGGCCCCAGGGGGCAGGGTCGCTGCGAGCGTGGCGACGTGCGCGTTGTACGGCGCGACGACGAGGACGTCGTCGAGGCCGAACCGGGCGGTGGCGCCCTCGGCATCGGTCCAGGTGCCGCGCCGCAGGTCATCGAGCAGGGCAGCCACGACCTGCGCCTCCTGCACGCTCGACTGCTCGCACAGCTGCTCATGCTCGACGGGCACCCAGCGCAGGCCGTTGCCGGACAGCGAGCCGGGCGCGTCGACCGCGAGCCTCTCGCGGCCCGGCGCCGACTCGAGCCTGCCCTCGTAGGCCAGCTCGGAGACGAACTCGGTGAGTGCCGGGTGCATGCGGTGGGTGCGGTCGAGGAACACGCCCCGGTGCGGCGGGATGACGTCGTGCACGGTGCCGTCGTCGCCGGTCCGCAAGTGGTCGAGCGCGGAGACGCCGGAGCCGTACGGGTGCACGGCCTTGGTGGGCTGCGTCAGCTGCTGGGGGTCGCCGAGCAGCACGAGCGAGCGGGCCGCGGGCGCGACGGCGACGGCGTTGGCGAGGGAGAACTGCCCGGCCTCGTCGATGACGAGCACGTCGACCGACCCGGCCATCTCCTCGCGGGACCACAACCACGCCGTACCTCCGACGAGCCGTGCCTCCCCCGAGGCGAGGGCCGCGGCGACCGCGGCGTTGTCGGTGGTGTGGGTGATGAGCGCGTTGGGGTCCTCGGGCTCGTCGCCCTCCTCGGCATTGCTGCCGTCCTTGTGCCAGGCGGGGCGACCGACCTCGTCGAGGAGGTTGAGCACGACGGCGTGCGACTGAGCGGTGAGGCCGACCCGCAGCCCGGCGTCGAGCAGCTCGCGCACGAGCGCCGAGCCGGCGTACGTCTTGCCCGTGCCCGGGGGGCCCTGCACCGCGAGGACCTCCCCGTCCAACGCGCGTCCGACGCGGACGACGACGTCCTTGGGCGTCTCGCCGGCGCGTGCCTCGAGGGCCTCTTCGGCCGGCACCACGCGCCGGACCAGGCGGGTGGCGAGGTTGTCTCCCCCGGCCAGCGCGAGCTCGCCGGTGCGGGCGATGCTCGCCCGGAGCACCTGGTCCATGACCGGGCCGGGACCGCCGAGGCCGCGCGGGTGCGGCGGGTCGAGGCTCTTCTTCATCGACAGCTCGACCCAGCCCGCCACGGGGTCGAGCGCGACCACCTTGCCCACGGGTGCGTGTGTGTCGACGTCGGGCACGTACTTGCCGACCGACACCTTGCAGTCCTGGGGCGGGAACGAGTAGCGCCACACCTTGGAGAGCTTGACGAGCCGCATCTCCTCGGGCTCGCCGAGGTCGCCGATGGCGGTCCCGTCCTCGACGAGCTCGGCGGTGTCGAGCTCCTTGTAGCGGAAGAAGTCCCACCACTCGGGCCGCTTCTCGCGCCGGTGCCACCCGACGAGGCCCGCGAGCAGCGGCTCGTCACCCACGACGAGGCGCTCGGCGAGCTCGGCCTCGGCGCGCTCGTCGTCGGAGATCTCGCGCAGCGCCTCGGGAACGGGTCGGGCGAGCTGGTGGCCGCGCGCGGCGAGCTCGTCGCGACGCTGCTCGAGCCACACGTGCAGGTCGAGCGTGGAGCGGACGTCGTCGCGGTTGTAGCGGCGGATGTCGTCGAGGATCGACTGGTCGGCCTCGCCCGTCTCCCGCCCGACGAGCCACCGCTCGTACTCGACGACGGAGGAGAGCCCGTCGGCGACGCCGTCGCCCCCGGACGGGCGCGTGTGGCCCCAGTAGAACTCCTCGAGCTTCTTGATCGAGTAGGAGCCCTTGCTGATGCGCACGCCCTGGCGCACGACGGCGTAGAGGTCGACGAACACCTCGTGGCGCAGCAGCTGGTCGAGCTGCGCCTCACGCGTGGCGTGCTGGCCGACGAGTCGCTTGAGCGCGGTCGTCTCGTACGGTGCGTAGTGGTAGACGTGCATGTCGGGGTACTGCTGCCAGCGCTCGGTGAGCCAGTCGACGAGATCGGTGGTGAGGCGACCCTCCTCATCGAAGTCGTGGGCCCAGAAGTCGACGAACTCGCCCTGTCGGGTCCAGATGCCGGCAAGGTACTCGCGCCCGGCACCGCCCTCGGCCCACGGGTCGCCCTCGAAGTCGAGGTAGACGTCGCCCTCGTCGGGCTCGGGAAGCATCTGCAGCCCGCGGCCCGGCTCGGGATCGAGCAGCTCGAACTGGGCCCGACCGGTGTCGCGCTCGGCGAGCTGGAGCCGGGCCTGCCGGAGCAGGCGCCGACGCGTGGACACCGACAGCGCCGGCGCCAGCTGCTCCTCGGTGGCCCCGGCCAGGGAGCGCAGTGTCGGGATGCCGAGCTGGACGAGGGCGGCTCGGTGGTCGGCGCGCATGCCGGCCACCTGGATGAGGTCGTCCCGGTCGAGCCACTCCTGGGCGCACCGGTCCTTCCACCGGCACTGACCGCAGTGCTGCACCCGAGCCGACTCGGTGGGCTGCGGGCGCTCGATGGCGTCGAGCAGCTCCTCGCGGCGACGCCTGGCGTAGGGGGCGACGTCGACGAGCCGCCACGGGTGCTGCTCCTGGTCCCCGGTGACGACGGTGAGCCACTGCGGCGCCACCCCCTGGAGCGTCTCGAGGCGGGCGGCGTACGTGGCCATCTGCAGCAGCGCCGGCACCTTGAGCCGGCGGGCGAGCTTGGTGTCGGCGATGTCGTAGCGCCACGGCCCGAGCGAGCTGCGCTCCCCCTCGGGCAGGTCGACGCGTAGGAGGAAGTCGGCCAGGCCGACCCAGTGACCGTCGAAGAAGGTGGCCTGGTAGACGACGTCGACACCGCGGCGCATCGCCTCCACCGTGGCCTCCTCGGCCGCGGCGCCGGCCAGACCGAGGGCGGCGACGTCGAGCACTTCCCGTCCCTCGGAGCGCAGCCGGTCGAGGTAGGCGTGCTCGTGCTCGAGGCCCTTGGTGAAGACGAGGTTGAGTGAGTCGTCGGGGGCGACACGCAGCGCCCGGACCCCCTCGGGCGACCGCGGTGCGCGCAGCGCCTCGAGGTCGAGCGTCGTGATGTGCGCGCAGGCCACGTGCTTGGTGAGGTCCGTCGGGGAGAGGACGAGGTGGCCGTCGATGCGCTGCATGCCCCGAGTATGCCGATCCCCTCCGACAGGCCCGGCGAGCCCCGTCCGGTCCCCGACATATCGGGCAGATGACGAGGTCTGCGCTTCCACGAGTGGGCGCCCCCGGCGTCCGATATGTTGCCCCCGGCGTGGCAGCACAGTTCGGGGGCGAGCGTCCCTGCGCACGGAGCGCCCGGGCGGGCTCGGTGCGGCCGGAGCCACATGAGGAGGATGGGTGTCGATCAACTCTCGGGGGCTGCGGCGTCGTCGTCGCGGTCTGGTTGGCACGGTGAGCGCAGGAGCCGCAACGGCCCTCGTCGCCGCGACCCTCGGGGTGGCGCCCGCGAGCGCGACCACGCACACCACGGTCAAGCACCGCAACCACACGCAGCTGCCCAGCCAGGTCAAGGGAGCCGGCTCCCTCGCCCTCGGGATGCAGCGCACCACCGGCGGCACGGTGGACCAGGACCTGCGCCGGGCCACCGGCCCGGTCGACGTCATGCTCGAGCTCGACGCCGTGCCTGCGGTCCGGGCCTTCGGCCAGGCCCGCGGTCGCGGGCTCGCCGCGGCCAGGAGCGCCGCCCGGAGCCAGACCTCCGCGGTCAAGCAGGCCCAGCGGTCGGTCGAGAGCCGGTTCGGTGCCGGCTCGACGCGCGCCCGCACCCTCTACCGCGCCCACGCCGCGTACGCCGGCATCGCCGTGCAGACCGACGCGCGCCGCCTCGCCGCGCTCGCGGCGATCCCCGGCGTCAAGGCGATCCACCGGCTGACCCCGAAGTCCACGTCGAACAGCTCGTCCGTCCCGCTCATCGGGGCGCCCAAGGCCTGGGCCGGCAGGGACGACACCGGTGAGGGCATCCGCGTCGGAATCATCGACACCGGCATCGACTACACGCACGCCGACTTCGGCGGCGAGGGCACGACCGCCGCGTTCGAGGCCGCCAAGGCCTCCAGCACGTTCGTCCCCACCGCCAAGGTCGTCGGCGGCTACGACTTCGCCGGCGACGCCTACGACGGCGCCGACCCCGCGTCGGTCCCCGAGCCCGATGCCAACCCGCTCGACTGCGAGGGCCACGGCTCCCACGTCGCCGGCACCACGGCCGGTCTGGGCGTCGCGGCCGACGGCTCCACGTGGACCGGCGGCTACGCCGACCCGATCGACCCGACGCAGGTGCGCATCGGCCCGGGCGTCGCGCCCGGCGCGAGCCTCTACGCGCTCAAGGTGTTCGGCTGCGAGGGGTCGACGAACCTCGTCGGGCAGGCCCTCGACTGGGCCGCCGACCCGAACGGCGACGGCGACGTGTCCGACCACCTCGACGTCGTCAACATGTCGCTCGGCAGCTCCTACGGCTCGCCGCAGGACCCCGACTCGGTCGCCTCGAACAACCTCGCGGCCCTCGGCACCGTGGTCGTCGCGTCCATCGGCAACTCCGGTGACGTCTACGAGGTCGGCGGCTCGCCGGGCAACGCCCGCCGGGTCCTGGGCGTCGCGGCCTCCGACGACGGCTACGACGTCGTCGACGGGCTCAAGGTCGACTCCCCCACCGGCATCGAACCGGACGAGCCGATCGACGGCAAGCAGGACAACATCTTCGCGGCCATGCGGTCGGACAGCTACGACTGGGCGACGCTGCCGGGCGTCACCGACGCCCCCGTCGTCACGGTCGGCGACTGGTCCAGCGCCCCGACGACGGCCGGGGGCTCCACGCCGGAGAACAACACCGACGGCTGCGACGCGTACACCGGCGCGGACGCCACCGCGGTCGCGGGCAAGGTCGTCCTGCAGATGTGGCTCGACGGCAACGGACGCCGGTGCGGCTCGGTCGACCGGGCCGCCAACGCCAAGGCCGCCGGCGCCATCGGCGTCATCTACGGCAGCGACGTCAACTCCTTCTCCGCAGGGGTCACCGGCGACCCCGACATCCCGGCGATGCTGCTCGTCAAGCAGGGCCGCGACGCCATCAAGGCGAAGCTCGACGCGTCCACCGAGGTCCGCGTCACGATGACCGACGCGCTGCGCAACGCCGTCACCGTCACGAACCGCGGTGCGATCGACCAGCTCGCGGGCTTCTCCTCGCGCGGGGTCGGCGTCGCCGGCGGCGTCAAGCCCGACGTCGCGGCGCCCGGCGTCACGACGTTCTCCGTCGCGGTTGGCACCGGCGACGAGGGCATCGCCGAGTCCGGCACCTCGATGGCGTCCCCGCACGTGGCCGGCGAGGCCGCCCTCGTGCGTGCCGCGCACCCGTCGTGGACCGTCGAGGAGGTCAAGGCGGCCATCATGAACACGGCCACCCAGGACGTCTTCGTCGGCCCGGACCACACCGGCGAGGTCTACGGTCCCGAGCGCGTCGGGTCCGGACGCGTCGTCGCCGACGCCGCCGTCGACACGGCGACGCTCGCCTTCGTCACCGACGACCCGGGGGCTGTCAGCGTCTCGTTCGGCCCGGTCGCCGTCACCACGGCGACGAAGACGCTGACCAAGACGGTCCGCGTCGTCAACAAGCGGCCCGTCACGTCGGCGTCCTACACGCTCGACTACGTCGCCTCGCACGCGACGCCGGGAGTCTCCTACTCGTTCAGCCCCTCCCAGGTCCGCGTGCCCGCGGGTGGCTCGGTCGACGTCACGGTCACCGCGACGTTCACGCGGTCAGAGCTGCGCGCGGTCTCCGACCCGACGGCGTCCGCCGACCCGGCGGAGATCGGCATCATGCGCAGCCAGCGCACCGACGCCGGCGGCCGGATGGTCCTGTCGCCCGTCGACGGCACGTCAGGCGGTGTCCTGCGCGTGCCGGTGTGGTCGGCGCCGCGGCCCGCGTCGAGCATGAGAGGGGCCGCGAGCACGACGGTCACGGGCTCGGGCGCGGTCCAGCACTCCTCGCTGCCGCTCACCGGTCCCGGCGTGGACAATGCGGACGACCCGGAGAACCCGGGCCCGGAGGACTACGAGTCGACGGTCTCGACGTTCCAGCTGCAGGCCTCGAGCCCGCGCATCCCGGACTGCTCGTCGTCCCGGGTGCTCGACTGCCTCGAGACGGCCGACGACCGCGGGGCCGACCTGCGCTACGTCGGCTCGGCCTCTGACTGGGCCGCCTGGGACAACCCCTCGGACGCCCTGCTCACCTTCGGGATCAGCACGAACGGCCCGTGGCGCACCCCGGCCAGCGAGATCGAGTTCGACGTCTTCCTCGACACCGACGGTGACGGCACCGCCGACGCCGTCGCGTACACGACCCGGTACGTCAGCCCGACCGACGACTACGACTACTTCCTCACCGAGCTGGTCGACCTGCGCCCCGGTCATGTCGGCGACGTCCTCGACGACCAGCTGACCAACGGCGTCGACGGCTCGTTCGACACCGACCTCTTCAACAGCGACTCGCTGGCGATGCCGGTGGCGGTCAGCGCCCTCATGGACGCCGGCCTCGTGTCCGGCTCGGCGCCCCGGGTCCGGTACTGGGTCCAGTCGTACAGCCAGAGCGGGCAGGTCGACGCGGTCGGCAGCGCCACGGCGCCGATGACGATCAGCCTGGCCTCGCCCGGGCTGTCCGCCTTCGGCGACTACGGCACGCTGCTCGACACCGACCTGGCGGGGGCGACGCTCGACGTCTACAGCGACGCCTCGACCGCGGCGGTCGACAAGCCGCAGGGACTGCTCCTGCTGCACCACCTGAACACCGACGGCTCACGCGCCCAGGTGGTCACCGTCAGACGCGCGTCGAGCACGAGGCTCGCCGCGAGCCCGTCGTCGATCAGCTACGGCGGACGCACGACGCTGACGGCGACGGTGTCGCCCCCGAACGCCACCGGGTCGGTGACGTTCGGCTACAACGGCAAGACGCTGCGCACGGTGAAGGTGTCCGGCGGCAGGGCGGTCCTCCCCGTCACCGGGCTGCCCCGCGGCACGGCGTCGTTCACGGCGTCCTACTCGGGCGACGCCTCGACCCTCGCGAGCCGCTCGGGCACCGTCACGGTCGCCGTCAAGGGCCTGGCGAGCCGCACGGCCCTCTCGGCCAACGTGACGAGCTACCGCCACGGCGGCCGCCCGGTGCTCACCGCGAGGCTGACGCCGTCCGGCGCCACCGGCACGGTGACCTTCCGCGACGGCTCGCGGGTGATCGGCACGAGGACGGTTCGCTCCGGCAAGGCGATGCTCTGGGCGCCGGTCCTGTCGAGGGGCACGCATCGCGTCACCGCGACCTACTCCGGGTCGAGGGCCTACAACCCCTCGGCGTCGGGGGCGGTGACGCTCACGGTCCGCTGAGCCGCGGCGGACGCTTCGGGCACGCGCGGGAGGCGGCCCTCCCTAAGGGGAGGACCGCCTCGCTGGCGGGTTTCGGTCCGCCGTGCTGGCAGGACCGGTCCCGCGTGGTGGGGGGCCGAGCGGCCCACCCACCGCCTCGCTCACCGCAGGAAGCCGTTACCGACCTTACGGCCCCACCACTTGCCCAGGCCCCACGTGTCCCCGGCGTAGGTCGCCGCGAGAACCGCGATGCCCAGAGCCTCGATCCAGTGGCTGTCGACGAGCGGGTTGGTCATGCCCGACTGCCCGAGCGGGAACTCGGCCAGGTACATGAGGGCGAGGAGGAGTGCACCGGTCCAGGCCGCGATCTTCAGGCCTGCGCCGGCGATGAGGGCGATGCCGATCCCGAGGAGGCCGGTCATGAACACCCAGTCGGCCCACGGGCCGGAGATGTTCTTGAAGAAGGTCGCGAACGGGCCCTCGGCGTGCGTCATGAAGCCCTGGGCCGGGGTGCCGCCGTGGATCCACGCCTTTGCGGACGGGGTGGCGTAGCCGAGGCCGAAGAGCTTGTCGAGGAAGGGCCAGAGGAAGGTGAACCCGAGGACGAGACGCAGGCCGGCGAGCAGCTTGCGAGCGATGTCCGAGCGGACGACCTCCTCCTGGAACGTGACGACGCCCTTGGTCGGGTCGTGCGTCGGGGTGCCAGCGGTGCCCGAGTCTCCGCTGACGGGGGTGTCACGGTGGATGGTGGCCATGGTGCTCAACTCCAGAACTTCGAGGTGTTCCGGCAGCTACTCTGTCGGTACTACAAACGGTAGTAGTAGACCAAGGCGCGCGACAGGGAAACGGTGTGTGATCCGTGGAACAGCCGTGTGGAGGCTGTGCGTCAGCGTCGTGGGTCGGCGTCGGCGTCGTGGGTCGGCGTCGGCGTCGTGGGTCGGCGTCGGCGTCGTGGGTCGGCCTCAGCGTCGCGCGCGGATCAGCGTCGGCACCTCGAGCTCGCCCGGTGCGTCGGCCAGCTCGCGGACGAGCCCGGCCACGGAGTCGAGCGAGCTGCACACGCCGGCGTAGGAGCCGTCGAGGCGGATGGGCCGGCACAGGATGCGGGTTCCCGCGTTGCGGATGACCATCTCGGAGTCGGGCGAGCGCGCCGCGTTGCAGTGCACGAGCAGGCCGGTCGGCAGGCCCATGGCCGTCGTGTACGCGACGAGGTCGACGTAGTCGCGTGAGGCCAGGTAGCCGTCGGCGCCCATCGAGTACTTCGCGTCGCCGACGAGCACGACCTCGCTGCCGCGGCGCACGACGAGGTCGGGCACCATCGTCACGGCCCGGCCCTCGTCGAGCCAGACGTCGGACTCGGTCTCGATCCGCAGGTCCGGGGCAAGGCGCTGGTCGAGCTCCTGGACCATCCAGCGACGGAAGAGGTCGTCCATGTCGACCATGAGGCTGTTGGCCTGCTGGTCGCCCGACTGGTGCGACAGCGACATCGCCTGCAGCACGAGGCGCGAGAGGCGCATCGCGTCGTCGTAGTGCTCGTTGAGCCGGGTCACCGGGACCGGCACCGCGTGCAGCGTCGCGGGCGTGTCGCTGACCCCCTCGAACCGCCCGAGCACCCGGAGGGCCTCGCGGCGCACCTGCGGGGCCAGCTGGGGCCAGCTCAGCATCGCCTGGAGCGTGCAGCGGAACAGCTGGTTCTCGCGGATGTCGTTGGTGAAGTCGTCGTAGCGGCACTGCGGCTCGGCGGCGTTCCACGGCCGGCGCGCGAACTCCTCGACGAGGAGGCGGCCGCGGATGGTCCGCATCCGCTCCTCGCGCCCGACGTAACCGTGGACGAGGCCGCGCATCGTGGAGCTGTCGATGAGACGGATCGCGAAGTAGGCGACGCCGTCGATGAGCTCGTCCGTGTCGCTCCACGTCACGTGCTCGTGGTCGAAGGCGTCGGGCGAGACGCCCGCACCGAGCATCGCGAAGAAGTTCGTCACCGACACCCGGGGTGTGACGCGGATGACGAGCCCGGGCACGGCGAGGGCACCCACCCAGCTCGTGGCCCCGATCGTCACGACGTCGGGGTCGGCCGTCGCGTGGATGACGAGCCGCTCCCCCGCCGCGTTCACGAGGGCGGCGCGGGTCTCGCGGTCGAGCCGGACCGGCCCCGAGCGTCCGTGCTCGGGGATCGGGGGCAGCTCGATGGTCATCGACGGGTCATTGCTGTCGCGGCTGTCACGGGCGGGTCAGGTCGAGCTGGCCGTAGCGGGCGAGGACGTTCTCCCAGCGGAACTGCGCGAGCTCGTGCTCGCGGCCGTAGAGCTGGTCCTCGATGAACGGGTAGACGTTGTAGTCCCAGATGCGGCGCAGCGCCGACACGTCGTCGAGGCCCGGGCGCATGAAGTAGCTGTGCCCGATCTGCAGGTGCGGACCGCGGAGGGCACGCCGCAGGTCCTCGTTGACGCGGTCGACGAGGTCGGCCACCCACACGGGGCCGTCGTTGGCCTCGAGCCAGCGGCGCAGCAGGCCCTCCATCGGGCCGTCGTGCGGCATGAACGGCACGAAGTCGAAGCGCCGGCGCAGGGCGGCGTCGACGAGCGCGATCGAGCGGTCCGCGGTGTTCATGGTGCCGATGAAGTAGAGGTTCGGCGGCAGCTCGAAGCCCTCGTCGGGCCGGTAGCTCGTCTTGACCGAGTGCGAGCGGTACTCGAGCAGGAAGAGCAGCTCACCGAAGACCCGCGGCAGGTTCGCGCGGTTGATCTCGTCGATGATCATGATGTGCGGCGTCAGCGGGTCGGCCTCGGCCGCCTCGGCGAGGAGGGCGAGCGGGCCCTTGCGCAGCTCGTAGACCATCTGGCCCTGGTGGTCGATCTGCGGCCGGAAGCCCTCGAAGAAGTCCTCGTAGCTGCTGCTCGGGTGGAACTGGACGATGTCGCGCTTGGCCGGGTCGGGCTGCAGCGCCGCCGCGAACCGCTGCGCGAGGTAGGTCTTGCCGGTGCCGGGCGGCCCGTAGAAGATGACCTGTTTCTTCTCCTCGAGCAGCGCGCGGATCTCGCGGAGGAACGACTCCTGGATGAGCAGCTCCTTGGCCGCCTCGCCGATGGCGTCGTGGTCGGGCGCGAGGGCCTTGTCGGTGCGGCGCATGAGCCAGTGCGCCAGCTGGGCCTGGCCCCACGGGTCGTCGGGCAGGAGGGGGTCGAGGGTCTGGCGCAGCAGGGCGTTGGTCTCGACGTGGGTTCGCCCTCGCGACTTTCCCTCGGTCCAGCGGGCCGGGCCGCCGAGCCGCTTGAGCATCGCGACCTTGCCGGAGTCGCCGCCGAGGGCGAACAGCGGCAGCCAGTGCTCGGGGTGGGCGATGGCGAACAGCTTGAGCACGACACTCTCGCCGAAGCCCTGGACCGGGAGGTCCTCCGAGCCGAGGACGCGGTTGATCCGCTCCTCGTCGCGGCCCTCGCCCCAGAGCAGCTCACGGACCATGAGACGCAGCTGGTCGATGCCGGGGGCGTCCAAGGCGTTGATCGAGCTGATGAGGACCGACTGGGCGCCGATGTCGCCGTAGCCGCGCGTCGAGACGATGCGCTTGAACGTCGGCAGGTCGAAGTCCTCGAGCCCCTCCTTGGACAGGCACGCGGCGAAGACCCGGCGCTGCTCCTGGTGCCAGGCGTCGCGCTCGGTCGGGTAAGGGCGCTCGGCGCGGAAGATCTCGGCCTCGCTGTCGAGGTCGACCATGGCGGCCAGCTCGAGCGCGGGGTCGTCGACGGTGCCGCGCTGGCTCGAGTTGAGGAAGCGCAGCAGCGGCGTCAGGGCCCGGGCCGTCGTGACGACGTCGTCGGCGAAGTCGGCGCGCCCGAGAGCCTCCTCCCCCTTCCACCAGCGGCCCGCGAAGACCTCACCGGAGACGTACTCGCGCCCCACCGGCTCGAGGCGGTCGGGCCGGCCGTCCTCGTGGACGCGCACGAACGTCAGGCCGCGCGGCAGGTGCTCCTGGACGAGCGTCGCGACCCCGCGCAGCTGCTCGTCGCTCTCGCCCTCCCAGCCGCCGTGCAGGCCGAAGGCGACGCCGGAGGGCGTGACCCAGAGGCGGAAGCCGGGCGCGCCGGCGCCGCCGACGAGGATCCACGACGCGTAGAGGTCGGAGCGGTAGGCCGAGTCCTCGCCCGCGTGCTGCTGCAGCGCGAGCGTCGGCGCCTCGAGGTAGAGGCCGGTCTCGGCGGACAGCCGCTCGATGAGGCTGTCGGACACGTGGTCGGCCTCGCCGCGCAGCTGGCGCGCGAGGTCGGCGGCGCGCTCCTCGTGCCGGCCGCTGGCGTAGCCGGTGGCGGGGCGGAACTCGGCGGCGAGCTCGGCGGCCTCGACGCACACGTCGAGGATCTTCGGGGCGATGCCGACGAAGGCCTCGGTCTCCTTGAAGTACCAGAGGATGCGCGCGGCGTAGCGCGGGTCCTCGGGCCGCAGCGCCGCGCAGAGGTCGGCGTAGGCGACGTAGCGCTCGGCGTGGCTCAGGCCGCGCTCGAGCCAGCCGAGCCGTTGGAGCATGTGGGGGGCGTTCTCCCACATGAGTGGCCAGGCGCCGCCGTCGTCGGTGGACCAGAAGAGCGAGAGCACGTACGCGGTCTGCGCCGGGCTCGGGGCCCGGTGCCCCCGCGAGCCGCCGCGGGCCAGAAACGCCTCGATGGCCTGCAGCTTGTCGGCGGCGTCCTGCGGCGAGGCCGGGGTCTGCAGGGTCAGCTTGAGCAGCCCCACGACCTCGGCGTACTCCTCGTCCGCGCGCCGCGCGAGGGTCGCGAGCCAGGGGCCACCGACCGGGCCGAAGCCGACGTACGGGCCGTCCTTGCGGGCCCACTGGTTCATCGCCTCCTTGAAGGCGACGAGGTCGCTGCTCGCGACGAGGTCGGCGAGGATCTCGCGCAGCTCGCCGTTGCGTGCCGCGCGCTCGGAGTCGAGCTCGGCGAAGAGGGCCTGGGCGTCCTTGTCGGCCTCGGCGGCACGCTCGATGAGCGTGTACTTGGCGCGCCATCGCTTGACGTCGACGGTGTCGGTGCGTGTCATCAGGCTCCCTTGCACGCCCACTTCTCGGGCGTCGTAGTGACTGCGCGTGTGGAGGTGCGCACAGGACCGCGCCAAAGGTTACCTGCCGGTCCCCGCTGCTCCGAACTCGCCGCCTCCCCGAGCGGGAGGCCTTCGGATCCGGTGCTCTGCGGGCGTGGATCCCACGGATCGGGACGGTCCGCTGCTCAGTCGGGTGGAGGCGTACCCCGCCGGGTGTCGATTCTCGGCACGGTGGCGTGCGGGAGCAGGGCGTCCTCGTCCTCGGCGTCGCCCATCCAGCGCGCCCCGGCCGCGCCGGAGCTCTCTCCCGAATGCGGACCGCCGAAGCCCGACGCGTCGGTCCCATCGGCCGCGTCGGTGGCGTCCGTGGCGTCCGTGGCGTCCGTGGCGTCGGTGGCGTTTCTGGCGACCTCCCCCGTGACGCGGTGCACGGTGAGCAGCCAGGTGAGGACGCCGCCGGCGACGAAGGCGACGAGCAGCAGGACCCCCTTCACGACCGACCCTCGCGACGGGTGGCGCCCGGCTCGTCGGCGAACGCCTCGTCCGGCGACCGGGCCGGGACGCGGGCCGCGGACACGGCTATGGCCACGAGGGAGCCGAGCACGAAGGCGACGACGCTCCACAGGAACACGCTCCAGAAGCCACCCGCCGACCGACCGACGAGGCCGAGGAGAACCGTGACGACGACGAGGGCCGCCCACCACGAGCCGCCGACCTCGCTCCGGTACGTCCGTGTCACCACCCGGGGCCCGGCCTCCCGGGTGGTGGTGCCGTCCGGCTGGGCCATCCGTCCTCCGCTCACACCGGTCCCGTACCCGGCTCCGCACGGGCGGACACATCCGGCACCCCCGGGACCGGGGTGTGGCTCAGGCGGCGGCGCGCCCGCTCTCCGGCGGGATGGTGCGCACGTCGTCGCGGCCGGCGACTGCGACGGCGTGCAGCCGGACGCCGGTGTCGCGGCAGGCGGCCTCGAACGCATCGCGCCGCTCGCGGTCGTGAGGCGTCGGCTCGGCCGGCCCGGGGCGGGCCAGGACGACCGCGACGTCGTGCACCTCGTGGCGGGTCAGCTCGGCGAGGAAGCGCCGCAGCACGTCCGGGGCCTCGGTGCCCTCGGGCAGGCGCACCGGCTGGAGCAGGCGCCCGTTCGGGTGGCAGAGCAGGACGTAGGTGGCGCCGTCGGACCTCGAGCGGTCGGTGGCGATGAGGTCGGCGACGCCCTCGAAGACGTCGGGGTGGGTCACGGGTCGCTGCGCCCAGTCCCTGGGCAGGTCCTCGAAGTGCATGACGACGAGCATCCCCGCGACCGGTGACAGTCGTCGGTCGCCGTCCACAGGCTCGGGTCGACAGCCGCCGACGGCAGCCGGCTGCCGGTGACGAGGGAGCACGCGTCGGCGCGACGCGGACGACCACCGCCCCGACGAGCTGCGAGATACCGTTGCCCTCATCGAGCACGGCGCAGGAGGTTCGTCCGTCAGGTCGAACGGGCCCTCGACTGCTCGACCAGTCGTCCCCACGGGAGGATCCCGATGGCGAATCCGCGTGCAGCGCAAACCCGTCCAGCAGCCCTCACGGCGACAGAGCTCGTGGCGTCCTACCGACGCGGCGAGCTCTCGCCGGTCGAGGTGCTGCGTGACGTCCGAGAGGTCGTCGAGGCGCGCGAGCCGGAGCTCAACGCGTTCTGGGTCCACGACCTCGACGCCGCCGAGCGTGCCGCGTCGGCCAGCGAGGCCCGCTGGCGTGCCGGCGAGCCGGCCGGCCCGATCGACGGCGTCCCCCTCACCGTCAAGGAGAACCTCGCCCGAGCCGGCGTGCCGATGCAGCTGGGCAATGCCGGCGTCACTCCGTTGGAACCCGAGCGCAGCTGCCCGGTCGTCGAGCGCGTCGAGGATTCCGGCGGGGTTGTCCTCGGCTCCACCGTCATGCCCGACTGGGGCATGCTCAGCTCGGGCGTCTCGAGCCTGCACGGCATCACCCGCTCCCCGTGGGACCCGTCGCTGACGACGGGTGGGTCCAGCTCGGGGGCGGGTGCCGCCGCGGCCGGTGGCTACGGCCCGCTCCACGTCGGCACCGACATCGGCGGGTCGATCCGGCTGCCCGGCACGTGGCTGGGGCTGGCGACCCTCAAGCCGAGCGCCGGCCGCGTGCCCCTCGACAACCCCTACCTCGGCCGCGTCGCCGGACCGATGGCGCGCTCGGTCGACGACGTCGCCCTCCTCCTGTCGGTGATCGGGCGGTACGACCCCCGCGACTGGACCGCCCTGCCGCCGGCCGAGCTCGACCTCGACCTGCCGGCCACGGCGCTCGACGTCACGGGCCTGCGCGTCGGACTGCACCTCGACGCCGGCTGCGGGCTCCCCCTCGACCCCGAGGTGCGGGCGTGCGTCCAGCGAGCAGCCGGCCTCTTCGCCGACGCCGGGGCGCGCCTCGAGCCGGTGGAGCCGTTCCTCTCACCTCGGCTGCTCGCCGACCTCGACCAGTTCTGGAGGGTGCGCTCCCTCGTCGACCACGAGGCGCTGTCCCCCGAGGCCCGCGAGCGTGTGCTGCCCTTCATCCGGCGCTGGGTCGGTGCCGTCGCCGGCATCGACGGGCAGGCCGTCATCCGCGACTACACGAGCATCATGGCGATGCAGCAGGCCACCGTCGCCGCCACCGAGCGCTTCGACCTCGTCCTGTCCCCCGTCGCCCCGATGGCCGCCTTCCCGGCCGAGTGGCCGATGCCCTGGGGCGACGCCGACGAGGGGATGGCCCACATCGGCTTCACGGCCCCGTACAACCTGTCCGGTCAGCCGGCGGCCACCGTCAACTGCGGCTTCACCGCAGACGGCCGAACGGTGGGCCTGCAGGTGTCCGGCCGACGCTGGGACGACGCCGGGGTACTGCGCGCCGCGGCGTGGTTCGAGCAGCACCGCGGGCCCGACGCGACACCGGTCTGGCCCATCCCCGAGGCGGTCCCGAGCACCTCCGCCGCGGGGCGCTCCGATGGCTGAGTAGGCGCCGGCTCGCGTCGTGCGTCGCTCCGTCCGGGCCCCGGAGCGGGCGACGCTGCGCGCCCTCCTCGACGACTGACGCCGATCGCGGCGCGACGGCGGGGCGGCGTCGGGTCGCGGGGCGGCACCGGGCAGAATGCGTGGCTCCACGCGTCGTCGACCAGGAGTGTGTTACCGGTGAGTGTGCAGGTGAAGGTGGCCTCGATCGAGCGGCGGATCGCCGAGGAGCTCGGCGTCCGCGAGGCCCAGGTGACCGCTGCCGTGGGGCTGCTCGACGGTGGGTCGACGGTGCCGTTCGTGGCCCGCTACCGCAAGGAGGCCACCGACGGCCTCGACGACGCGCAGCTGCGCGACCTCGAGGAGCGGCTCACCTACCTGCGCGACCTCGAGGACCGGCGCGCCGCCGTGCTCGCCTCCGTCGAGGAGCAGGGCAAGCTCGACGACGACCTCCGCGCTCGCATCCTCGCCGCCGAGACCAAGGCCCGGCTCGAGGACATCTACCTGCCGTTCAAGCCGAAGCGACGCACCAAGGCGCAGGTCGCCCGCGAGGCCGGCCTCGAGCCGCTCGCCGACCTGCTGCTCGGCTCTCCCGACACCGACCCTGCCTCTGCGGCAACCGGGTTCGTCGACGCCGACAAGGAGGTGGCCGATGCCGCGGCCGCCCTCGACGGCGCCCGGGCCATCCTCGTCGAGCGCTTCGCCGAGGACGCCGACCTCATCGGTGACCTGCGCCAGCGCGTCTGGGCCAAGGGCCACCTCGTCGCCCGCGTGCGGACCGGCAAGGAGCAGGACGGCGCGAAGTTCGCCGACTACTTCGAGTTCGACGAGCCGCTGCACAAGCTCCCCTCGCACCGCATCCTCGCGATGTTCCGCGGCGAGAAGGAGGACGTGCTCTCGATCGAGGTCAGCCCCACCGACCCCGCTGCCGAGGCAGAGCCGGGGCCGACGGAGTTCGAGCGCGCCATCGCCCACCGCTTCCACATCGCCGACCGGGGCCGGCCTGCCGACCGCTGGCTCGCCGACACGGTGCGATGGGCCTGGCGCACCAAGATCGTCGTGCACCTCGGCGTCGATGCCCGGATGCAGCTGCGCCGGGCCGCCGAGGAGGAGGCGGTGCGCGTCTTCGCCGCCAACCTGCGCGACCTGCTGCTCGCGGCCCCGGCCGGCGCCCGCGCCACGATGGGCCTCGACCCGGGCTTCCGCACCGGTGTCAAGGTGGCCGTCGTCGACGCCACGGGGCGCGTCGTGGCCACCGACGTCATCCACCCGCACGTGCCGCAGAACCGATGGGACCAGTCGGTCGAGACCCTCGCCCGGCTCGCCAAGGCGCACGGCGTCGAGCTCATCGCCATCGGCAACGGCACCGCCTCGCGGGAGACCGACCGCCTCGCCGCGGACCTGCTCAAGCGCCACCCCGACCTGCGCCTCACGACCGCCGTCGTGTCGGAGGCCGGTGCGTCGGTGTACTCCGCGTCGGCGTTCGCCTCGGCCGAGCTGCCCGGCATGGACGTCTCCCTGCGCGGTGCGGTGTCGATCGCCCGACGCCTGCAGGACCCGCTCGCCGAGCTCGTCAAGATCGACCCGAAGTCGATCGGCGTCGGCCAGTACCAGCACGACGTGTCGCAGGTGGCCCTGTCGCGCTCGCTCGACGCCGTCGTCGAGGACTGCGTCAACGCCGTCGGTGTCGACGTCAACACGGCCTCCGCTCCCCTGCTGACGCGCGTGTCCGGGATCACCGGCACGCTCGCCGAGGGCATCGTCGCCCACCGCGACGCCCACGGGCCGTTCCGCACGCGCAAGGCCCTCAAGGACGTCGCACGCCTCGGTCCCAAGGCCTTCGAGCAGGCCGCCGGGTTCCTCCGGATCCCGGGCGGTGACGACCCGCTCGACGCGTCAGCCGTGCACCCGGAGGCCTACCCGGTGGTGCGCCGGATGCTCGAGGCCGCCGGTACCGAGCTGACCGCGCTCATCGGCAACTCCGCTGCGCTCAAGGCGATCCGGCCGCAGGACTTCGTCGACGACACCTTCGGCCTGCCGACCGTCACCGACATCATCGGCGAGCTGGACAAGCCCGGCCGCGACCCGCGTCCGTCGTTCAAGACCGCCACCTTCAAGGAGGGCGTCGAGGAGGTCAAGGACCTGCGCCCAGGCATGACCCTCGAGGGGGTCGTCACCAACGTCGCGGCCTTCGGCGCCTTCATCGACGTCGGCGTGCACCAGGACGGCCTGGCCCACGTGTCGGCCCTGTCGAAGCAGTTCGTCCGCGACCCGCGCGAGGTGGTCAAGCCCGGCGACGTCGTCATGGTCAAGGTGCTCGACGTCGACGTGCCGCGCAAGCGGATCTCGCTGACGCTGCGTCTCGACGACGAGGTGCCACGCCCCGGTGAGAAGCCGACGGGCGGCCGACCCCAAGGTGCGCCCCGTCAAGGCGGCCAGGGCGGTGGCCAGCGTCAGGGCGCCGGCCAGCGTCAGGGCGGTGGCCAGCGCCAGGGTGACCGGCGCGAGGCCCCCGCGAACGGCGCCATGGCCGATGCGCTCCGGCGCGCCGGCTGGAACGGCTAGTTACGACGCGTCGGGCACGACTCGACGCGCCGCGGGGCCTTGTCGTCGGCGCCGACCTCTGGTCGACTGGACCAACGATGGGTCCGGCCCATCAGGGGCCGGGTCCTGCAGCGCCGCGAGCCGTCGACGGCAGCCGCGGCACAACGGAGGTGCCCATGAGCAGTGCAGCCCAGTCAGTCCCCGCGCCCACCGAGGACGAAGAGCCCGACCAGTCCCTGGCGGGCGTCCACACCAGTGCGACGTTCGACCACCCGGTCGAGCAGGTGTGGCGCCACCTCGTCAGCGGACGCGGTACCGAGGCCCTCCTCGGACCCGGCGTGACGCTCGGCAGCAAGGGCGAGTCGTGGCACAGCGACGACGGCCCGCACGGGGTCGTCCGCAGCTGGCACCCGATGGAGCAGATCCGCGTGTCGTGGCACCCGCACGCCGACGGCCCCCTCAGCGTCGTCGACTTCCAGTTGCATCCCGAGGGATCAGGCACCCGTCTCGACCTGTTCCACGAGGGTGAGGGCATCGCCGAGGACGGCGCCGGCGACAAGCAGCGCTGGGACGACGCGCTCGGCCGGTTCGGCTCCTCGCTCCAGGGCTGAGCCGCCGTTCAGCGCACGACGAGCACGGGGCACTCGGCGTCGTGCAGCAGCCGATGGCTCACCGAGCCCAGGAGCATGCCGGTGAAGCCGCCGTGCCCGCGCGAGCCGACGACGACGAGCCCGGCGGTCCGGGCCAGCTCGGCGAGCGTCCGTCCCGGGTCGCCGTAGAGCACCGCGGTCGTCACCTCGAGCGACGGGTGGTCGGCGCGGGCCCGCTCGGCCATGCGCGCGACGCTCTGCTCGGCGTGGTCGCGCAGCTCGTGCGTGTCCTCGGTCCCGGCCCGGGCCGTCTCGGCGTAGGTCCACGCCTCCATGGACGCGGAGTGGGCCACCCGCACGACGTGCAGCATGGCGTCCTCGCGCTCGGCCCACGCGGCCGCGGCGTCGAGGGCACGCTGCGCGGCCTCGGAGTCGTCGATCCCGACGACGACCGGGCGCCCGGGGCCCGGACGCGCCACGGGCGGGGCCTCGGCGCCCTCCTCGGCCTCTCCGTGTCCACGGACCACGACGACAGGGCAGTGCGCGTGGGCCGTGACCGCGTACGACGTCGAGCCGAGGATGCCCGAACGCAGCCGCCCGCGACCCCGGCTGCCGACGACGAGCAGGTCGGCGTCCTCGGAGGCGTCGACGAGCTGGCCGGCCGGGCTGCCGAGCCAGTACTGGGTGCTGATGAGGGAGGCCCCGATGCTCTTCGACGCGTGCTCGGCCCCCTCGTCGACGAGCGACTTGGCGGCCTGCTCGAGCATCGGTTCGACGTGCGAGAGGTCGACCGCCGGGAACGCCGGCACCATCGACAGGTTGACGCTGTGCACGATGGTCAGCCGCGTGCCGAGCTGGCGCGCCGTCTCGGCCGCCCACTCCAGGGCGAGCCGCGCGCTGGGCGAACCGTCGTAGCCGACGACGACGCCCTGGACCTCGTTGACCTGGTCGTTCATGAGAGCACCCCTCCCTGGGCCTGGGCCGGGCGGGCCGCTCCGGCCACCTTCATCGTCTCTCCGCCGGGTGGATCGCGGCAGCCCCTTGTGGCGCGACGGACAGTGTGAGGTGCGGAACAGCGGCGGGACGCGTCAGGAGTCGTCGTCGCGGGCGGCCGCGGTCGCACGGTCGTTGGCCCGCTGCAGTGCCTCGGCCAGCTGCGCCTTGGTCATCGTCGAGCGACCCTCGACGCCCAGGCGTCGGGCGAGGGCGTAGAGGTGGGCCTTGCTCGCGTTGAGGTCGACGCCGCCGGCGCTGTCCCCGTCGTCGCGATGGGCCCGCGCCTGCGCGCCGCGACGGGCCGCCTGGGGGTCGGAGGGGCCCTTCTCGGGCTTCTCCTCCCAGTGGTCCCCGACCTTCTCGAAGGTGTGCTTGAGCGCCGCGAACGCGGTCCGGTGGGCGCGCTCGCCCTCGCCGTACTGCTCGACGGCGGAGTCGTGAGTGGCCCGCCACGTGTCCCGGGCCTTCTTCGGGGAGCGCTGCAGCGTCGAGGGGAGGTCGTCGTCGGTCGGCACGGTCATGACGTACCCGCCGAAGGACCGGCGCAACGGCATTCACAACGACCTGCGCAACCACCTGCGCGACGGCGCCCACATCGGGTATCACGGAGGGATGAGCAGCGAACCGGAGCCGCGCGAGGACGAGTTCGAGCCCCAGGACCCCGAGCCCGAGGAGGAGTACGCGCCCGTCGGCGGCCACGGCGACGACGCCACGGCGCGCGCGGCGGAGGCCGACCTGCTCGAGCAGGAGCAGGAGGTCGGGTTCGACGACGACGACACCCCGGACACGTCCGAGGAGGACCGCGCCTGACGCCGGACCCGACTCCCACCCCCACCGGCCAAAGCCGTCGGGGCCTGTCAGGGGCCGGCGGTCAGCCGACGGCCTTGGCGGCGTCCACCTCCCCCGCGCCGTACCAGCTGTTGTGGCCCAACCCGCCCTGGCACGTCTGCGGCGCGCCGGAGTCGAGCCCCGGGAAGGGCGCGTACGCCGACACGTCGGCCGGGCACGCGATCGGGTTGACGGCGTTCTGCACGGCGGCTGACAGCGCGCCGGTGCGCTTGCCGGTCACCGACGCCGCGAGGGCTGCGACGCCGGCCACGTGCGGCGCGGCCATCGACGTGCCCTGCAGGTAGCAGTAGGTCGCGCCGCTCGCGTCGACGACCGGGCGGAGGCAGGCGCCTATCAGCGATGCGGGGTACGTCGACAGGACGCGTCCGTTGGGTGCGGCGGCCGTCTTCTGCAGGGTCCCGTCTCCGCCGGGAGCCGCGACGTCGACCGTCGAGATTCCGAACGAGGAGTAGAACGACTTCGCGTGCAGGTTGCCCGTCGCGCTGACCCCGATCACGCCGGGCGCCTCGGTCGGGAAGACCGCGCACGCGTTCGTCACGGTCCGGATCACCGGGGTCGTGTCGTCAGGGCTGGTCTGGTCGAGCGTCGGGTGCGAGAGGTCCTCGAACTGGTTGCCCTCGGCCGCCACGACGAGGACGCCCTTGTCCTGGGCGTACTTCAAGGCGCGCCGCTCGGCCGTCCAGATCGCGCGCTGGTCGGGGTCGTTCTTGCAGTTGAAGAGCCACGGGTCGGCGAAGTAGCTGTTGTTCGTCACGGCGACGCCGTGGTCACCGGCCCACATGAAGGCGCACACGACCGCCTCAGGGAAGAAGAACCCCGCGGCGTCGCCGGCCTTGATCCCGGCGATCCGCACGCTCGGGGCGACCCCGACGATGCCGATGCCGTTGGCCGCAGCGGCGATGGTGCCCGCCGTGTGCGTGCCATGGCCGTTGTCGTCCATCGCGGCCACCTTTCCCTGGACCGGGACGCCACCGATGCAGCTGGCGCTGGCGGCGTCGTCGACGTTCGGCGCGAGGTCCGGGTGGGTGTAGTCGAGCCCGGTGTCGATGTCGCCGACGAGGACGGAGCGAGATCCGGTCGAGACCGCGTGCGCGGCTGGTGCGTTGATCTGGTTCATGTCCCACTGGAGGCCCGACAGGGTGTCTCCGGTGGGCGCCGTCGGTGCGGCGCCGGTGGGCGTCTGCGCGGCGCCGGCATCTGAGCCGTCGTCGAGGCGTGTTGCGAACTTCGCTGTCGCAGAGACTCCGTCGACTCCCTTGGTCGAACGCATGGTCTGCGCGAACGACGACGACGTCGACGATGCGACGACGACCGAGATCGGCGACCACGACGACACGACCCGGCCGCCGGCGGCGCTGACGGCCTTCGTGGCCGCCGACACCGAGGATCCCTGCGACAGGACGACGAGGTAGGTGGTGGCCCCGGTCGTCGACGTGCCGGCGGCGGAGGCGCCGGACGCGATGAGCGAGGAGAGGCCCGTGAGGGCGAGTGCTCCGGCCGCGACGGCGGCGGTGAGCAGTCGAGAACGTCCCCGAGAAGTGGTTCCGGACATGGGTCCTCACTTCCACGACGGTCACGCACGGCGCGCTCCGTCACGGAGCCGTCCCCGTCGACGGCCCTCTGCCGACGCTAGACCTGCGGTCCTCCACCGTTCGTGGGTTCACCGCAACACGGGCCGGCTCGCGGCCATCGTCCCCATTTGCCCGGTCACGTTGCTCGTCGCTATTGCGTGGGTACGTCGGGAAGCGGTGCAGACGTGGCGCCGCACGCCAGCACTCACGGGTTTCAGCCACGAGCAAAGGAGACGTGATGAGTGAGGCCGTAGCGGCACGCAGCACAGAGGCGGTGCGCAGCCTGGTGCCGGCCCGGTTGGACCGGTTGCCCTGGACGAAGTTCCACTGGTCGGTGGTCGTCGGTCTCGGGGTCTCCTGGATCCTCGACGGCCTCGAGATCCAGATCGTGTCCGAGTCGGGGTTCCAGAAGTCGCTGGCGATGTCCTCGGCGCAGGTCGGCCTCACCGGCACGGTCTACCTCGTGGGGCAGGTCGTCGGCGCGCTGACGTTCGGGCGCCTCACCGACCGGCTCGGGCGGCGCAAGCTGTTCATCCTGACGCTCGTCATCTACCTCGTCGGCTCGGGCCTGGCCGGTCTCTCGCCGAACATGTGGTTCCTCTGGGTGTGCCGGTTCGTCGCCGGCATGGGCATCGGCGGCGAGTACACGGCGATCAACTCGGCCATCGACGAGCTCATCCCGTCGCGCTTCCGCGGCCGCGTCGACATCGCCATCAACGGCACGTACTGGTTCGGCGCCTTCTTCGGCGCCCTCGCCAACCTCTACCTGCTCAACCCCGACAACGTCGCCGAGAACATCGGCTGGCGTCTCGCGTTCTTCATCGGCCCGATCCTGGGCCTCTCGATCATCTACCTGCGGCGCCACATCCCGGAGAGCCCGCGTTGGCTGCTCACGCACGGCTACGCCGAGCAGGCCGAGAAGACCGTCGACGAGATCGAGGAGCGGGTGCGCCGCGAGGGCGGTCAGATCTCCGAGGTCGACGAGAGCAAGGCCATCGTCGTCAAGGCGGAGGAGCGCATGGGAGCCAAGGTGCTCTGGGACGTCTTCGTCCACCGCTACGGACGCCGCACCGTCCTGGGCCTGACGATGATGGTGACGCAGAGCTTCCTCTACAACGCGATCTTCTTCACCTACGCGCTCGTCCTGACGAACTTCTACCACATCGACAAGGCCGGGACCTCGATCTACTTCCTGCCCTTCGCGCTCGGCAACCTCCTCGGGCCGCTGCTGCTCGGGCACCTCTTCGACACCATCGGGCGTCGCACGATGATCTTCACGACGTACTCGATCGCCGGCGTCGTGCTCCTCGTGTCGGCGTGGCTCTTCCACGCGAACGCGCTGACGGCGACGACGCACACGATCTTCTGGTGCGTGTCGTTCTTCTTCGCCTCGGCGGGTGCGTCGGCGGCCTACCTCACGGTGAGCGAGATCTTCCCGCTCGAGGTGCGCGGCCAGGCGATCTCATACTTCTTCGTCGTGGCCCAGTGCGCGGGCGCGATCGCCCCGGTGCTCTACGGCGCCCTCATCGGTGAGGGCAAGGACCGCGGCCCGCTGACGTGGGGCTACGTCGCCGGAGCCGTCATCATGATCATCGGTGGCATCGTCGCCAAGGTCATCGGCATCGACGCCGAGCGCAAGTCCCTCGAGGACGTCGCCGACCCGCTCACCAAGGTCGACGCGTCGGAGGCGACGGAGGCGACGGCGTGAACGTCTCCGACCTCGCCCGCCTCGGGCGTCCGTTCACGATCGTCGTCGGGGTGAGCCCGACGAGCGGCTCGCCGGGCGCGCTCCGGTGGGCCGTGGAGGAGGCCGCGGCCCGACGCGGACGCGTCGTCGCGATCCGGGCCTGGCGCCCGCACGCCCCCGAGACCGCGACGGGCGGCCGACTCCCGTCGGTGATCGCCGACGACAGCGCCCGTGACGACGAGGCCGCACGGCTGGCCCACGACGTCGACTCGGTGCTCGGGCGCGACCACGTCGTCGAGACGCGGGTCGTGGCCGGCAAGCGCCGTTCGGTGCTCGTCGAGGAGAGCCGTGAGGCCGACCTCGTCGTCATCGACGCCGGCAGGTCGGCGGAGGTCGGTGCGCGCTGGCTCGGCAGCCGGCTGGTGCGCTCGGCGTTGTGTCCGGTCGTCGTGGTGCCGCCGTCGTTGAGCGGTCGCGGACCGAGCGCCTTCGGCACGGCAGCGGGCTCGTTCGCCCGTTCGGTCGAGCGGGCGGCCGGCACCGCCGGGCGCCCCGGGTTCCAGCGTCCCCCGGGTGGTCGCGACGGGGGCTGAGCTCCACTGCAACAGTGGGGTGCCCGGATGCGAGGAGCGTCGCATCCGGGCACCTTCACGTCCGGGCCACCGCCGTTCAGCGGATGACCATGACGGGGCAGGGCGCGTCGTGGACGACGCGGTGGCTGACCGAGCCGAGCAGCATCCCCCTGAAGCCGCCCCGCCCGCGCGAGCCGACGACGACGAGGCCGGCCGCGACGCGTCGGGCGTGCTCGGCGATCGTCGCCCCGGGAGGCCCGTCGAGGACGGACTCGACGACGGTCAGGCCCGGGTGGGCGGTCCGGACGCGGTCCGCGAGCGCCCGGGCGACGCCGGCGCCGGCCGCGTGCGTCTCCTCGGTGACGTCGCGGACCCACGTCGCCGGCACCGGGAAGGCTGCCCCGGGCGCCGGGTCGGCGGCCCAGATCGCAGCGGACGGCAGGTCGTCGGCGACGACGACGTGCAGGGACGCCTCGGCGGCGGCCGCGAGGGTGGCTGCGGCGTCGAGCGCCCGGGCGGCGGCGTCTGACTCGTCGACCCCCACGACGACCGGGTGCGCGGGTCCGGCGTGGACCGTCTCGTCGCCGCGCACGACGACGACCGGGCAGTGCGCGTGCGCGGTGACCGCGTACGCCGTCGAACCGAGCAGGCCGGAGCGGGCATCGCCCCGACCCCGGGAGCCGGTGACGACGAGGTCGACGTGGCGCGAGGCCTCGACGAGCTCGGCGGAGGGGCTGCCGACGAGCGAGACGGCGTGCACCCGGGAGCGATCCAGCTCCTTGGCGGCGCGTTCGACGGCCTCGTGGACGAGTCCCTCGGTCATCTCCTCGTAGAGCTGCGCCGTCGGCCCGGCGTCGTAGGCACCGGCGGTGGCGCCGGCGCTGAGCCCGATGGCGTGAACGATCGTCAGGTCACGGTCGTCCCGCCGGGCCGTCTCGACGGCCCAGTCGAGGGCGAGGCGGGCGCCGGGTGAGCCGTCGTAGCCGACGACGACGCCGGTCGGGGTCGACGCGTCACGGTCGGTGCGCCCGGGGTCGGTGCGCTCACGGTCGGTTCGGTCACGGTCGGTGCGGTCACTGGTGCTGCTCATCGCGGTCCCCTCCCACGGACGTGGCCGGGGCCGTTCGCTCCCGGCCACCTCCATCGTCCTGCGGCCGCGGATGGGCGGCGGCCACCTGTGAGCCCCGGAACAGTGCGGTGTGGGTCACGTGGCTCGTAGCATCGGGGCATGGCGCTCCTCGAGCGTGACGAGCAGCTGCGCGCGGTCGCGGGCTGGCTCGACGACGCATCCGGCGGGCACGGCCGGCTCGTCTACGTCGCGGGCGAGGCGGGCATCGGAAAGTCGACCTTCGTCGGGCACGTCGTGGCGCAGTCGGGCGACCGCGCCCGCGCGCTCGTCGGCCAGTGCGACGGCGCCGCGACGCCGGCGCCGCTCGGCCCGCTGGCGGAGATGGTTCCGGGGCTGCCGCCGGACACGTGGCCGGCGGACGCCTCCCGCCACGAGGTGTTCACCCGCCTCGTCGACGTGCTCCGCACTCCCCCGCACGCCGAGCCGTACCTGCTCGTCGTCGAGGACGCCCACTGGGCGGACGAGGCCACGCTCGACCTGCTGCGTCACCTGGCGCGTCGGGTGCACTCCTGCCGGGCTCTGGTGCTCGTGACGTACCGGCCGGAGGACGTCGGCACCACCTCGGGGTTGCGGGTCGTCCTCGGTGACACCGCGTCGGCCGACGGCACGCGTCGCGTCGACCTTCCCCCGCTCACCGTCGAGGGCGTCGAGGCGCTCGCGCGGGCGTACGCGAGCGAGCACCCGCCCGGGGCCCACCCCGACGCGCGTCGGCTCCATGACGTCACGGGCGGCAACGCCTTCTTCGTCACCGAGGTGCTCTCCGGCGGCGCGGACTCCCTGCCGCCGACCGTCCGTGACGCGGTGCTCGCCCGGGTGGCGCGGCTCGACGAGGACGCCCGACGAGCCCTCGAGCTCGTCGCCCTGGCCGGTGCGCGCGTCGGCACCGACCTCGTCGAGGAGCTCGTCCGCGACGGGCTCACCACCCTCGACGAGCCCCTGTCGCGCGGGCTGCTCGTGCTGTCGGGCAGCGAGCTGACCTTTCGTCACGAGCTCGGGCGGCTCGCCGTCGCCGGCGGCGTGCCCGCCGGGCGGCGGATCCACGTGCACCGCCGGCTCCTCGACGTGCTCGTGCGTCGTGGCGCCGAGCCGGAGGTGCTCGCGCACCACGCCGATGCGTGCGGCGACAGCGAGCGCGTCCTCGAGTTCGCGCCGGTTGCGGCCGAGCGGGCCGGTGCTCTCGGGGCCCACCGCGAGGCGGTCGAGCAGTACCGGCGCGCCCTCGCCCACGCCGACGCCCTCCCGGCCGGACGCGTCAGCGACGCCATGCGCGCGGACCTGCTGTGGGCGCTCGGTTACGAGCTCTACCTCACCGACCACATCGAGGCCGCGATCGCCGCTGTCGACGCGGCCCGGGCCATCTGGGACGCGCGCGGCGACGACGTCCGTGTCGGCGACGCGTGGCGCTGCCTGTCGCGGCTGTCGTGGTTCGCCGGCCGCAACGACGACGCGGAGTCGCAGGCACGCACCGCCGTCGACGTGCTCGCCGGTCACCCCGGCGTCGAGCTCGCACTGGCCTACAGCAACACGACGCAGCTGCGGATGCTCTCGAGCGACGTCGCGGGCACGCGGGAGTGGGGTGCCCGCACCCTCGACCTCGTCGAGCGGCTGCCCGACGGCCCGAAGCGCACGGAGGTGCGGGTGCACGCGCTCAACAACCTCGGCACCATCGAGGTCACCGTCGGCGCGATCGAGGCCGGCACCCAGCTGCTGACGGCGAGCCTCGACGGCGCCCGCGCTGCCGACCTGCACGAGCACGCGGCGCGCGCGTACTGCAACCTGGCGTCATCGGCGGTCCTGCAGCGTCGGCACGACGACGCGCGGCGGTGGCTCGACGAGGGCATCGACTACTGCGCCGACCGCGACCTCGACTCGTGGACGCTCTACCTGCTCGGCTGGCGGGCGCGGCTCGGGCTCGACCGCGGCGAGCACGTGGCTGCGCGTCGCGACGCCGACGCGGTCGGTCGCGGCGAGGTGGCCGCGGTGGGTGCCCTGGAGCCGCTCCTGACGCTGGCGCAGCTGCGGGCGCGTCGCGGCGAGCCCGGGTGGGAGCCGCTCCTCGCCCGCGCGGCCGGCCTCGCTGACGGGATGCGCGAGATCCAGCGCGTGGCTCCGGTCGTCGCGGCCCAGACCGAGTTCGCTTGGCTTGCAGGCGAACCCGAGCGCGCCCGTCAGGTGGCTCTCGCGGCTTGGCCGTTGGCGCGCGACGCGGACTGTGCGTGGAACCGCGGTGCGGTCGCACGGTGGCTGACACCCGCCGACGTCGCCGGCGCAGGTGGCGGCAGCGAGGGGGCCGGCCCCGAGCCGGTCGCGGCGCCGCCCTACGCGGCGGAGCACGCAGGGCGCTGGCGCGAGGCGGCCGACCTCTGGGCGAGGCTGCACTCCCCCTTCGACCAGGGCCTGGCCCTGGCCCGCAGCGGCGACCGCGACCTCATGACGGCGGCCGTCGGCGTCTTCGAGGGCATCGGCGCCGACGCCGCGGCGTCCCGCGTCCGCACCGACCTGCGCGCCCGCGGATGGCCCGCCCCACGCGCGGCCCGCCAGAGCACGCGTCGCCACCCCGCCGGCCTGACCGCGCGCGAGAGCGAGGTGCTCGCCCTGCTCGCCGAGGGGCTCACCGACGCCGCGATCGCCGAGCGACTCGTCATCTCCCGGCGCACCGCGGAGCACCACGTGGCCTCGATCCTCGCCAAGCTCGGGGTCGGCAGCAGGCGCGAGCTAGCCAACGTGGGTGGTGCCGTCGCCGCGAATGGGTAGCCGCCACCCATGACCGTGGGACAGCGCACGGCGACGCTGGAGTCATCAGGAACTCCACGGCCTCCCCACCACGGCGGCCACTCCCCGAAAGGACGAGCGATGCCGCTCTTCATGGACATCCACACCCTCGGCGACGGCGTCACGATGTCGGACGTCGCCAAGGCCCACGAGGCCGACCTCGCCACCCAGGCCCCGCACGGCGTCAGCTACCTGCGCTACTGGGTCGACGAGGACCGTGGGCAGATCTTCTGCCTCGTCGAGGCTCCCGACGCCGAGGCCGCGAACACCGTGCACCGCGAGGCGCACGGCCTCGTCGCCGACTCGATCTACCGGGTGCAGGAAGGCGTCTGAACCGTCGGGTCATGGATCGGACGCCGGGTGCCGTCGACCACAGGTCGACGGCACCCGGCGTCGACGTGCCCGAAGATCCCCCGTTCGGGCCACGAACGGCGCACGATCGACCTAGGCGGTATGAAGTGACCGCTCGGGAGTGGCTGAGGGGTTGCGGGCCGGGGCCTCACTCACACATGTTCGTGGGTTACCGAGTAGGGGCTGCCTGCTCGGCCTATCCAACAGTTGTGGGAGGCCCCGGTGTTTTCCGAGCGTACGAGCGTGGGACTCGATGTGCACGCGCGATCGATTGCGGCAGCAGCGATCGATGGCGCTACTGGCGAGCTGGTGCAGGCCCGTTTGAGCCCGTCGCACGATCAGATTCGAGGGTGGCTGGAGGCCTTGCCGGGTCCGGTGGCGGTGACCTACGAGGCCGGCCCGACGGGATTCGGACTGGCGCGGGCGTTGACCGCGGCTGGGATCCGGTGCGTGGTCGCGGCCCCGTCGAAGCTGCAACGCCCGGCCGGTGACCGGGTCAAGACTGACGCCAGGGACGCGGTCCACCTGGCGCGGCTGCTGCGCCTGGACGAGGTGGTGTCGGTAACCGTCCCGACACCTGCGGTCGAGGCTGCCCGGGACCTGGTCCGGGCGCGCGAGGACTGTCGCGGGGACTTGATGCGGGCGCGGAACCGGCTGTCGAAGCTGCTGCTGCGTCAGGGCATCGTGTACTCGGGAGGTCAGGCGTGGACGGGTGCGCACGACGCGTGGCTGGGCCAGCAGTCGTTCCAGGCGCCGGCGACTCGAGCCGCGTTCGAGTCCGACTACGAGGCGGTCCTCATGGTCCAGGCGCGCCGGGACCGCCTCGACGCCGCGATCACGGCGCTGGCCAGGGACAGCGAGCTCACCCCGGTGGTGCACCGGCTCGGATGCCTGCGCGGGGTCAGCACCTTGACGGCGTTCGCCCTTGCCGTCGAGATCGGCGACTGGCACCGGTTCACCGGCAACACCATCGGCTCGTTCGTCGGGCTGGTGCCCAGCGAACACTCCTCCGGCAGCTCCCGGGTGCAGGGGGCAGTGACCAAGACCGGCAACGGCCACGCCCGCCGGCTGCTGGTCGAGGCGGCCTGGCACCACCGGGCCCGGTACGTCGCGGGCAAGACGATGCGCGACCGGTGGGAGCTCGCCTCACCCGCGGCCCGGGCCCGTGGCGACGAGGGCAACC
The DNA here is from genome assembly GCF_057656595.1 of Intrasporangium sp. Soil_C_50. Taxonomy (NCBI): domain Bacteria; kingdom Bacillati; phylum Actinomycetota; class Actinomycetes; order Micrococcales; family Intrasporangiaceae; genus Intrasporangium; species Intrasporangium sp. Soil_C_50. Next base: position 1,944 of record NZ_JBDGKB010000009.1, on the reverse strand, counting down.
GGCGGCTGCACCACCGGTGGGTTGTCTTCAACGAGCGGGGCAAGCGGCACACCGTGGCCAACGTGGCGATCGCCCGCGAGCTGGCCGGCTGGTGCTGGTCGTTGGCCGTCATGGTCGACTGACCCCACTGATCGCTTCGTCGATGCAGGTGGCTGGTGGCAGCGCGAGGAACGACCCGCGACGCAACTATGAGCAGCCGATCCCCTGGGGATACCGCGACGCTCGACCCTAGACACGCGGTCCCGTTCCTGCCGAACCACCGTCCTGCGGTAACCAACCCGCGCATATCAGTCTGACCGCGCGTCGCCAACGACACGCTCACCCGCCCTACTGCCGCGACGAAGCAGAGGCGCCGTCAGGACTCATGGTCCAGACGGCGCCTCACCCTGCCCCTTGACAGGAAGCTCCTACATATCAGGTTGTCCCAGAACAGGGGACGGGAGCGGCATGGCCGAGGGTGGATCGGCGCAGGAACAGGCTGCGCAGCTACGCGCACGAGCAGCAGCGGCACGACAGAAGGCGGAGTCCCTCGAAGAGCGGGCGCGGCGATGGGATGTCGGCGCCAGCGGGGAGCGGCTCGTCGCGGCGGAGCTCGGCCGACTTCCGGACCCCTGGAGCTGCCTGCACGACCGGCTGCTGCGACCCGGCAGCTCGCGAGTCAATCTCGACCACGTGGCGATAGGACCCGCCGGCGTCTTCCTTATCGACACCAAGAACTGGTCCGGCCGGGTGTCGGAGCACGATGGAACTCTCTGGCAGCACGCGGCCTCCAGCCGCTCGCAGCGCGCATCGCTCGAGCAGGTCGGGCGGGCTGCCGGGGAGATGGAGCGGATCCTGGGGACGCCAGTCGTCCCGGTCATCGCGCTCGCGGGCCCGTCCACGGCGTCGTTCGAACCGCGCCGCGTCGGAGGCATCGACGTCGTACCCCAGCACCGTGTGCGGGCCTGGTTGGTCGCTCAGCCGGGCGACCAGTCCTCCGACCGGATCGAGCTGACGCGGCGACACATCGACCACACCTTTCCCCCGGCGTCTGCTTCGGTCGACCCGCCGGGTCAGGACCCGAACGGATTCGAGGTCGATGACGTCCTCACCACCGGCGCCAGGCAAGTCATACCCGCGCGCGCGGTTGCGACCCGCTCGAGACGCACTCGCGGATCCTCGACGAACCGACCACGTAGGGGGTCCGCGCGCGGCGCCCGGGTGCTTCGGGGCCTCGTAGGTCTGGGGCTGCTCGCCTTGCTGTGCAGCCCGGTGCTGGCATTCCTCTCCCACGTAGTGAGTCGAGTTGCAGTCCAGTCAGGCTCGGTGGTCCCGGGGTTCCAGACCGGTGCGCAGCCTGCTCCGCGTCAGCTGTCCTGCCAGGACTACCCCGCGAAGCGCCTCAGGACCGTGGTCACGGTTGCCGTGAGCGCGAGCACGTCGAACACCGACGATCGCTGCTCCTGGTTCCTGGGCAGCAGCGATTCAGCGACCCCGGAGCTGGGCATCGCGTTCGGCCGCGACATACGCGTCGAGGCGAGTGTCTACAACTCAGGAAGAGCACTGGCGACCGCACAGAGCGGCTCGGCCATTGCGCGGGTGGGGGCGGGCCAGCACTTGCGGCAGTGGGCCGACAAGACGCTTGTCGCCGATGATGCCCTGGTCGTTCGCCTCGACTATCGGTACCCGGAACACGCCACCCAGTCGCAACGCCGCAGGGCTGACGCGGCGGCGCTTGCCAGCGTGGCACGACTGTCCGAGGACTTCGCGCGATGGATGCACAACGGCGGATGAACAGTTGCCGACAATCGGTGCACGGCAGAGGGATTGAGCAGTAGACCCATTGACAAACAATTCGAACTGGTGTTCGATCGGGAGATGGGGACACGGGTAGGTGAGGAGCACGACGCGGCCGGCGACGTGTCGTCGCTGGCCGTGCTGTACCCGCCCCGGCACCACGAGTCC
>NZ_JBDGKB010000008.1:0-143745 GCF_057656595.1 Intrasporangium sp. Soil_C_50 | reverse complement strand
GGAAGCTAAGCCCTTCAGCGCCGATGGTACTGCACTGGTGACGGTGTGGGAGAGTAGGACGCAGCCGGACACACATTCACGACAGAGGCCCGCCCGGGCAGCAATACCCGGGCCGGGCCTCTTTCGCGTACCCGGACTCTTCACACGTTCACCCGGCCCTTTTGTAGGGCCGGGTCGACGTCCGTTCAGGCCTATTCCTGTGTCGCGAAGGCCGCGACCGAGAACTCGTCGAGATCCTCGACCGTCAGGACGAGGTCACCCGCCGCCAGGTTGTCCTCGAGATGGGCCGGCGACGACGTGCCGGGGATGAGCAGCACGTTCTCGGCCCGGGCGAGCAGCCACGTATGGCCCACCCGCGCCGCCGGCGCTCCAAGACAACGCCACCTGACCAACGGCTGACCGAGTCTTCGCGCGGCGGTCACTCCCGCGCCGGGGCGCGTTCGCCTCCGGGCGCGAGGGTGGTGCGACTGATCCACCACCTTCCAGGAGTGCACCCCATGGTCAACCTCGACCGTCGACGCTTCCTCCAGATCGCGGGCGGCGCGGCCGCCGCGACGGTGCTCGACCAGAGCATCGCCCGGGCCGCGTCGATCCCGGCCAACCGCGCGACCGGCTCCATCAAGGACGTCGAGCACGTCGTCGTCCTCATGCAGGAGAACCGGTCGTTCGAGCACTACCTCGGCACGCTGCGCGGTGTCCGCGGCTTCGGCGACCCGCACCCGGTGACGCTGCCGAGCGGCCGGTCGGTGTGGCACCAGTCCGACGGGACCCGCGACATCCTGCCGTTCCACCCGAGAACCGACGACCTCGGCGCCGCCTTCCTCGAGGGCCTGCCGCACAGCTGGACCGACGGCCAGGCGGCCGTCAACCGGGGCCACTACGACGGCTGGGTGCCCGCCAAGGGCACGACGACGATGGCCCACCTCATGCGCCAGGACGCCGCGTTCCACTACGCCCTCGCCGACGCGTTCACGGTGTGCGACGCCTACTACTGCTCCTTCATCGGCAACACCGATCCGAACCGCTACTACCTGTGGAGCGGCTGGACCGGCAACGACGGCAAGGGCGGCGGTCCCGTCCTCTACAACGACGAGCTCGGGTACGACTGGACCACCTATCCCGAGCGCCTCGAGAAGGCCGGCGTCACGTGGAAGGTGTACCAGGACGAGGGCACCGGCCTCGACGGGCCGGGCTCGTGGGGCTGGACCTCCGACCCGTACCTCGGCAACTACGGCGACAACTCCCTGCTCTACTTCAATGCCTACCGCAACGCAGAGCCCGGAAACCCTCTGTACGAGAAGGCTCGTCGAGGCACCAAGGCGCGCGACGGTGAGGACTACTTCGCCCAGCTGCGCAGCGACGTCGAGGCCGGCACGCTCCCACAGGTCAGCTGGATCGCCGCCCCGGAGGCGTTCAGCGAGCACTCGAACTGGCCGACGAACTACGGCGCCTGGTACATCAGCAAGGTCCTCGACACCCTGACGGCCAACCCCGAGGTGTGGGCCCGCACGGCCCTGTTCATCACCTACGACGAGAACGACGGGTTCTTCGACCACCTCGTGCCACCGCACGCGAACAGCCGGGTCATCCCGGGCGCGTCCACGGTGCCGACCGACCACGAGTTCTACGAGGGTGAGCACGGCCCCGGCGCCTACGGCCTCGGCCCGCGCGTACCGATGTTCGTCGTGTCGCCGTGGAGCACCGGCGGCTGGGTCACGAGCGAGACCTTCGACCACACGTCGGTGATCCGCTTCCTCGAGCGACGCTTCGGGGTGCAGGAGCCGAACCTCACGCCCTGGCGTCGGGCCGTCTGCGGAGACCTCACCTCGGCGTTCGACTTCTCGCAGAAGGCAGCCGACGTGCAGATGCTGCCCGACACGACGCACTGGAAGCCCTTCGACGACCAGCGCCACCCGTCCTACCGCCCGACGCCGCCCGCGCAGGGCACGATGCCCCGGCAGGAGCGCGGCACGCGTCCGGCCCGACCGGTCGGCTACGACCTGCGCGACCGCGAGCGCGCCACGTCAGGCGCCGTCACCGTCGAGCTGGAGAACCTCGGTCGCATCGGCGCACACCTGCAGGCCCGGCTGATCGAGCCCGCCGGCGCGCCGCACAGCTACACGATCGGGGCCGGCGACGCGCTCACCGCGGCCTGGCCGGTCAGCGGCGGCTACGACATCGAGGTGCACGGCCCGAACGGGTTCTACCGGCGCTACGCCGGCGACACCGCGCGGCGCGACGGCGCGGTCCACGTCGAGCTGGTCCGCGAGGGCCGCTCGCAGCGCCTCACCGTCAAGGCCGATGCGCCCCGCGGCACCCGCGTGCTCGTGCAGGACGCGTACGGCAGGGAGCAGGACGCCGGACGCCGCGCCGTCGTCGTCGACACGGCGCGCTCGGGCGGGTGGTACGACCTCACGGTGACGGTGCCGGGCACGCCGTGGCTGCGCGCCTTCGCCGGCCACCTCGAGAACGGCAAGCCGTCGGTCAGCGAGCCGGCACTCGGGCGCGCCTGACCGTCACCCCCGGCCCCGTCCCGGCGCCCGACAGGATCGTCGGCTCCACGCGCCGGGACGGGAGTCCAGGGTGGGGACGGGCCCCGTCGGGTCGCGTCCGTGGGCAGTCGTCCGTCAGGTCGACGACGACGGCGTCGCCTCGCCCGTCGAGCCGTTGGAGTCCGTCGACCCGGTGGAGCCGCCCTGCTGGCCGTAGCCGTTCATGCCGCTCTGGCCGCCCATCCCCATGCCGTGCGGTCCCTCGCCGTCCCCGTCACCGCGACCGCCGGGTCCGTCGGGTCCACCGGGTTCGCCCTGCCCCATGACCTGGACGTTCGTCACCGCGTAGCTCTCGTCCACCTGGACGATGATGTGCGTCCCGTCCGTGCGCACCATGTGAGCCTCATAGACACCGTCCGAGTCCGTCTCGACCCGCTCGATCGTCGCGGTGGGCTCCTTGGCCTTGGCGGCCGCGGTGACCTTGGCGGCGACGTCGCCGGTGAGCAGCTGCTCGTCCGAGCGCATCGGCTTGCTCGGGTCGGTGTTCCCGTTGCCGTACCCGCCCCCACCGGCACCGGGCATGCCCTGGCCGCCCTCACCGCCGACGACGCCGTAGCCGGCGTTGGCGGCGAAACCGGTCTCGGCTCCCGAGCCGCCGCTCGCACTCGCGAGCGAGGCCGCCCCGATCGCGATCCCTGCCGCGGCGACGATGCCGGCGCCGGTGAGGGCGATTCGCTTGCCGTTCATGCGTTCTCCCTGCTCTCTGCCTGGCGCTCTGCCATTGACACCCACGGTCCGGAGCCGACCTGTGCGCCGCCCGTCATCCGGCCCAGCCGGGCGTGTGGCTCGCTGTGACGCGCCCAGGCGGGGCCCCATTGAGTCCAAATGGGACAAATCGGGTATGTGGCGCTCAGCCCGGTGCCAGTCCGGCGCCGCGACGCGGAGGTCCGCCCGTGCCCGGTCCGCTCGACCAGCCCTCGTCGCCGACGCGCCCAGCGCGTCACGCCCACCGGACGCAGCGGCTGCGTCGCCCTCGGCGGAGCGCCACGGTGCTCGTCGGGATCGCACTCGTCGGATCGCTGGTGCTGGTCCCGGACGCCAAGGCAGCGGGGACCCCGAGCCCGCCACCGGCGTCGGGACCCTCGAGCACCGTGGACGCGTCGGGCCATGCCGCCACGCCGACACCGGCCGCGACGCCGACCGACGCGTCCACCCCGCCACCGTCGGCGCCGGCCGCCCCGCCGGGCACCGTCGCAGTCACGGGCACCCCGCGCGTCGGCGCCACCCTGACGGCTGAGACGCAGGGTTGGGACCCCGACCTGACCCTGACCTACCAGTGGACCCTCGACGGTGCCCCTCTCGAGGGCGCCACCGACCCGACGCTCGCCGTCCCGGCGTCGGCGCTCGACCACAAGGTCGCGGTGGTCGTCACCTCGCACCGCGACGACACGACCGTCGACGGGGTGACGAGCGACCCCGTCGGGCCGGTCGTGGCGGGCAGCTTCACGGCTGCCCCGACCCCGACGGTCGCCGGCACGCTGCGGGTCGGCCGCGTGCTGTCCGCGGTGCCCGGCGCGTGGGCGCCGGCGGCGACGTTCACCTACCAGTGGCGCGTCAACGGGGTGGTCGTCAGCGGCGCCACGGGCCCCACGTACACGCCTGTCGCGGCCGACCGGACCACGCGGGTGAGCGTCACCGTCACGGGGTCGAGGGACGGTTTCACGTCGGTGTCACGCACGTCCGCGCCGTCGGCCGTCATCGACTGGGGCGTGTTCGCCGCAGCTCCGACGCCGGTCGTCACCGGTACACCACAGATCCGATCGTCCGTGCGGGTCGCCGCGGGCGTGTGGTCGCCGGGTGCGACGCTCGCCTACCAGTGGCGCATCGACGGTCGGGCCCTGTCCGGCGCGACGGCGTCACGCCTGTACCTGGGGCCGACGAGCCTCGGCCACCGGGTCGACGTCGTCGTCACGGCTCGACGTCCCGGCTTCATCACCGCGGTGCGCACGAGCCCGGCGCGCGGGCCGATCACGCGGCCGTTCACGACGGCCCCCACCCCGGTCCTGGGCGGTTTCTTCCGGCGCGTCGGCTGGCCGGTCACCGTGGCCACCGGCACGTGGGGACCCGCCGCGAGCATCGCCGTGCAGTGGAGACGCAACGGCATCGCGATCCCTGGCGCCACCGCCCGGGCCTACCGCCCCACCACGGCCGACCTCGGCAAACGCCTCACCGTCACCGTGACGGGTCGGCGCTCCGGCTACACGACGACGGCCCGCACGAGTGCCGCCTCCCCCGGCATCGGGGCGGCGCCGTACGGCTTCACGAACTCCGGCACCCCGGCGACGCCGCCCGTCGCCGCCTACGCGCCCTCGGCGATCATGCTCATGACCGACGATCAGTGGGCCAAGGTGCGAGCCAGCGGCGTCTGGCGCGACGGGTGCCCCGGGTACCGGACGTCGTTCCGACGCGTCGAGGTGCCGTACTGGGGCCTCGACGGCCAGACCCACCGGGGCTGGGTCAACGTCAACGCCGACGTCGCGTCGAGCACGGCGAAGATCTTCAACACCCTGTACGCCAAGAAGTTCCGGATGCACCGCGTCGAGGGGATCGAGATGTTCGGCGGGTGGGAGTGGCTCGGTTCCAAGGCCAACGCGTCGACCGCGCTCAACTGCCGCAAGCCCTCCGAGCAGAACTCGGCGAACTCGTCGTCGCCGCACGCGTGGGGGCGCGCGCTGGACTTCAACCCGGTGCAGAACCCGTACATCAACCCGCGCACCGGCAGGTGGGACCCGAACGCCCCGGCGTCGGCCGGCGCCCCGGGCGCGGTCCGCTCCGGCGGCCTTGCCTGGACGGTGCTGCGGTCCTACGGCTGGACCTGGTCGGGCACCGACGCGTGGCACGACTACATGCACTTCGACACGGGGTACCCGTCGCGGCCCAAGGCCGGCTACGTCGTGACGCCGGACGGTGACGCCCTGATGCACGGCGCCTTGGCCTGAGGCGTCAGGCGCCGAGAGACGCCCCGAGCCGGCCGAGCAGGTCGGCGAGGGTGGCTCGCTCCGATGCGCCGAGCACCGACAGCAGACGCGCCTCGTTCGCGAGGTGCTCGGGCACGGCCCGGTCCATGAGCGCGCGGCCGGCGTCGGTGAGCGCGACGATGCGGCTGCGGCGGTCACCGCTCGCGACCCGCCGTTCGACGAGGCCTGCGCCCTCGAGGCGGTCGATGCGCTTGGTCACCGCTCCGGAGGTCACCATGGTCTGCTCCATGAGCGCGGTCGGCGTCAGCTCGTAGGGCGGGCCGGTGCGACGCAGGGTGGCGAGCACGTCGAAGTCGCCCTCGCCGAGGCCGAAGCCGTTGTAGACGCGGACGAGCTCGGTCGTCAGGGCGAGTGCCACGCGGTGGAGGCGTCCGATGACGAGGATCGGCGACGCGTCGAGGTCGGGACGCTCGCGGGCCCACTGGTCGACGACGTGCTGGGCGTGGTCCGCCGGCCGTGACGGCGTCGGTGTCGTCGCTGGCCTCGGTGGCGTACGTCGGCTCATGGGACTGGACTATACCTTCCATGGAAGGTAAATTACCTTCCATGGAAGGTAATAGGGGTTCGTGGAGCACGGTCGCCCTCACCGCGCTGCCCGCGGCGATCTGGGGCTCGACGTACGCGGTCACCCAGGAGTGGCTGCCGCCCGGTCGCCCGCTCTTCGCGGCCACGGTCCGGGCCCTGCCCGTGGGGCTGCTCATGCTGCTGTGCCTGCGCCGCCTGCCGCGCGGCGACTGGTGGTGGCGCGCGCTCGTCCTCGGCAGCCTCAACATCGGCTTCTTCTACGCGCTGCTCTTCGTCGCGGCCTACCGCCTGCCGAGCGGTCTCGGCGCGACGCTCGTGGCCACCGCTCCCGTCGTCACCATGGTCGTGGCGCGGATCCTGCTGGGGGAGAGGCCGACCCGCGTGGCCGTCGGTGCGGGTCTCGTCGGTCTCGTCGGCGTCGGGCTGCTCGTCCTGCGGGGCGGGCTCGACCGCCCGATCGACGCCGTGGGCCTCGTCGCCGGCGTGCTCGCCGTCATCTCGGCCTCGACCGGCTTCGTCCTCACCCGGCGTTGGGCGCCCCGCGACGACGTCGTCACCGTCACCGCGTGGCAGCTCGTGGCAGGTGGGCTCGTGCTGCTGCCCCTCGCGGCCGTCGTCGAGGGCGCGCCGCCTGCGCTCGACCTCCCGGCCCTGGGCGCCCTCGCCTACCTCGGCCTGCTGGGCAGCGGACTCGCGTACGTGCTGTGGTTCCGCGGGCTGTCGCTGCTGGGTCCGACGAACGCCTCGATCATCGGTCTCGTCAACCCAGTCGTCGGCGTCCTGCTCGGCGTCCTGCTCCTCGGTGAGGAGTTCGGCATGGTCCACCTGGCCGGGATGGTGCTCGTCGTCGGCAGCGTCCTGTTCGCCCAGCAGCCGGTCCGTGACGGACTGGCGCGAGTGGTCGCTCCGCCGAGGACGGCCGAGGCGATGGTGGCCGTCCCCACCCGGGAAGGGGTCGACGCGGGGGCCTGCCGCGGGTAAGGGTGGGGCATGAGCAGCGGCCCCGACGCAGACCACACCTTCGACGTCATCGTCATCGGGCTCGGTCCCGGCGGTGAGCACGTCGCCGGCACCCTCGCCGAACGGGGCCTGCGGGTCCTCGGTGTCGACCGGCGACTCGTCGGCGGTGAGTGCCCCTACTGGGGATGCATCCCCTCGAAGATGATGATCCGCGCGGCCGACGCGCTCGCCGAGGCCCGACGCGTCCCGGGCCTCGCCGGCACCGTCGGCGACGTCGCGCCTGACTGGAGCGTAGTCGCCCGGCGCATCCGCGACGAGGCCACTGACGGCTGGGACGACACGGTCGCCGTCGACCGGCTCACCGGCAAGGGTGCGACGTTCGTCCGCGGCACCGGCGTCATCTCCGGGCCCGGCCGCGTCGACGTCGACGGCACCGCCTACGCGGCGACGACGGGCCTCGTCGTCAACACCGGCACCACCCCCGCGATCCCGCCGATCGAGGGCCTCACCGACGTCCCGTACTGGACCAACCACGAGATCATCGAGGCCACCGAGCTGCCCGCCTCGCTCGTCGTCCTCGGCGGGGGCGCGATCGGGTGCGAGCTGAGCCAGGCCGTGTCCCGGTTCGGCACGACCGTCACCGTCGTCGAGGCCGCGGACCGGCTGCTCGCGCTCGAGGAGCCCGAGGCGTCGGCGAAGGTGGCCGAGGTGTTCGAGGCCGAGGGCATCACGGTGCGCACCGGCGTCGGTGCCGCGAAGGTCGAGCAGCGCGACGGCGGCGTCCGGGTCACCCTCGCCGACGGCACCCACGTGGACGCCGACCGCCTCCTCGTCGCCACCGGGCGACGCACCGACGTCAAGGGCGTCGGGCTGCACCACGTCGGCGTCGCCGAGGACGCCCGCGTCGCCCGCGTCGACGACGAGTGCCGCGTCACCGAGGGCGTCTGGGCCATCGGCGACATCACCGGCAAGGGGGCCTTCACCCACGTGTCGATGTACCAGGCGGGCGTCGTCATCCGGGACGTGCTCGACGAGGACGGGCCGCCGGCCGAGTACGCCGCGCTGCCGCGGGTCACCTTCACCGACCCCGAGGTCGGCGCCGTCGGCCTCACCGAGGCCGCGGCGCGCGAGGAGCTCGACAACGTCACGGTCGGCGTGACGCCGCTCGGGGAGACGACCCGCGGCTGGATCGCGAAGGCCGACGGCCTCATCAAGGTCGTCGCCGACGCCGACAGCGGCCTGCTCGTCGGGGCGACCGTCGTCGGTCCCGCCGGCGGCGAGGTGCTCGGCGCCCTCGCCGTCGCCGTGCACGGCAAGGTGCCGGTCGAGCGGCTCCGCTCGATGATCTACGCCTACCCGACGCTGCACCGCGGGATCGAGGATGCGCTGGGTCGCCTCGCCTGAGAGGTAGGTGACGCGCCAGTGACTCGTGGGTGACGTCGCGGTGGACGGCGTCGGTCGGCGGCGCGGCGGCACGGCGGACGTCGTGGGTGGCCGCCCGGAACCGTCCGGGGCGGGCGCTACGGTGAGGCCATGCTCCAGCGCCTGCTCGCCCTCGACCTCGACGGGACGACCCTCAACCACATGGGCGAGCTCTCGCCCCGCGTCCGCGACGCGATCCGCGCGCTGCCCGAGGAGATCCGCGTCGTCGTGTCCACCGGGCGCTCGATCATCGCCACGACGCCGGTGCTCGAGCAGCTGGCCCTCACTCGCGGGTACGCGGTCTGCTCGAACGGGGCCGTCACCCTCGAGCTCGACCCCGCGGCGGACCAGGGCTACCGGATCATCGACACCGTCACCTTCGACCCGCGCGCGGTCCTGGAGAAGATGCGCGTGGCCCTGCCCGACGCGCTCATCGCCGTGGAGGAGCTCGGCGTCGGGTTCAAGGTGAGTCGGCACTTCCCCGACGGCGAGCTCATGGGCGCCTCGCGTGAGGTGACGTGGGAGGAGCTCGTCGAGCACCCCGTCACCCGTGTGACCCTCCGCCAGCCCGAGGCCAGCGCCGAGGAGTTCATGGAGATGGTCGAGCGGGCCGGCCTGCACGGCGTCTCGTACGCCGTCGGCTGGTCGGCGTGGCTGGACATCAACCCCGAGGGCGTCTCCAAGGCGTCGGCCCTCGAGCTCGTGCGGCGCCACCTCGGCGTCGAGCCGATCCACACCATCGCCTGCGGCGACCAGCGCAACGACCTCGAGATGCTGCACTGGGCAGCCTGGGGCGTGGCCATGGGCAACGCGCCCGACGAGGTCAAGGCCATCGCCGACGAGGTCACCGGGCACGTCGACGAGGACGGCCTCGTACCGATCGTCGAGGCTGTGGCCGCCGCGGCGCGCGACGGCATCCCGTTCCGCGAGGGCGTCCCGTCCACGGCCACGGCCCGCCTCGAGCTCTGAGCCGGTCGGCTGCTGACGGTCCTCCCGTCAAGAAGTCGGCGGGTCGTGTCGAGACCGGGCCGGCTCGTTCGACGCAAGGGTGAGAGCAGGGGCCACCTGCACCGACCAGAGGAGAGCACCGTGCGTTTCATGATCATCGTCCCGGCCAACGCCGACTCGGAGCAGGGCCGCACCGGGACCGTGCAGCAGTTCGCCGACATGCAGGCCTACAACGACCAGATGCTGCGAGCCGGCGTCTTCGTCACGGGCGAGGGCCTGCACCCGACGACCCGCGGCGCGCGCGTCACGTGGGCCGACGGCGACTGGTCGGTGACCGACGGCCCGTTCGCCGAGGCCAAGGAGCTCATTGCCGGGTTCACGATCATCGAGGTGTCCTCGCGCGAGGAGGCCATCGAGTGGCTCAAGAAGTGGCCGGCCTCGTGCGCCCCCGACCCCGGCCAGCACCTCGAGCTGCGGCAGGTCTACGCACCGGAGGACTTCGGCGAGGAGTTCACCGCCGAGCTGCGCGAGCGCGAGGAGCAGATGCGCGAGGAAGCCGCCCGCAACGCCGCCCGCGGCTGACCCGGCGAAACCTGCCCGCCACGTCACTGCTCAGTCAGAGTGAGCACTGACGTAGCGGCGGGAGCGGTGTCTCCTCCGGGGCGGTGCGGCTCTGCTTCCTACGTCAGTGCTCAGTGAGAGTGAGCACTGACGTGGGGATGGAGGACGAGAGCCGACGCCAGGAGGTCGGTGCGGCGTGCGAGAGTGGCGCCGTGGCTGAGACGACCCAGACCGACCCCGACGAGGTGCGCCGGACGCTCGAGGCGGTGTGGCGCATGGAGGCGGCCAAGGTGACGGCCATCGTCGCCCGCGTCGTCGGCGACATCGGCCTCGCCGAGGACCTCGCCCAGGACGCCTTCGTCCAGGCGCTCGAGCAGTGGCCGCGCGACGGGATGCCCGACAAGCCGGGCGCCTGGCTCACGCAGACGGCGCGTCGCCGGGCGGTCGACCGGATCCGCCGCGACGTCAACCTCGCGCGCAAGCTGCAGCAGGTCGGACACATGGAGGAGCTGATGGTGGCCGAGCTGGCCGAAGGCGACTTCGACGCCGCGCTCGAGGACATCGACGACGACGTCCTCGGCCTCATCTTCGCTGCCTGCCACCCGGCCCTCACGGCCCAGGCGCGGATCTCGCTGACGCTGAGGATGATCGGCGGCCTCACCACCCGCGAGATCGCCCGCGCGTTCCTCACGACGGAGACGACGATCGGCCAGCGCATCTCGCGGGCCAAGCGGACGCTCAGCCAGGACGGCGTCACCGTCGAGGTACCGTCCGGAGCAGACCTCGCGCCGCGGCTCGCATCGGTGCTCGAGGTCGTCTACCTCGTCTTCAACGAGGGCTACGCCGCGACGTCGGGCCGCGACTGGGTGCGCGGCGACCTCATGGAGGAGGCGATCCGACTCGGGCGGGTGCTCGCCGCGCTCGCCCCGCGCGAGGCCGAGGTGCACGCGCTGCTCGCCCTCATGGAGATCCAGGCCTCGCGCACCCGGGCCCGCATCGGCCGCGACGGCGAGCCGGTCCTGCTGCTCGACCAGGACCGCACCACCTGGGACTGGGCGCTGATCCGCCACGCCCTCGCCGCGCTGGACCGGGCCCTCGACCTCGCCGCGTCACCCGGCCTCGACGGCTCGCCGCCGCCCGGACCCGGTCCGTACCTGCTCCAGGCCGCCATCGCCGCCTGTCATGCCCGCGCCCGCACGCCGGAGGACACCGACTGGGCGCAGATGGTCGGCCTCTACGAGCAGCTCGCCACCCTGCGTCCCTCGCCGGTCATCGACCTCAACCGCGCCGTCGCGCTGTCCTACGCCTCCGGTCCGGAGGCGGCGCTCGCCGTCGTCGACGGGCTCGGCGCCGGCGGTGCGCTCGCCGACTACCACCTGCTGCCGAGCGTCCGTGGCGACCTGCTGCTGCGCGTCGGCCGTGAGGACGAGGCGCGGGCCGAGTTCGCCCGTGCTGCCGACATGGCCCAGAACGAGGCCGAGCGGGCGCTCCTGCAGCGCAGGGCCGTCGGACAGGACTGACCGCCAGGTCGGGGTCAGGGCTGACGCCGACGAAACCCGCACCGGCGCCGGCGTATCAGGACTACCGTCGAGAGACCCTGCACAGACAGATCGTCGACCGAGTCCCGACTGTGGGGAGGCGTCCGTGGGGGTCGTCCACCGCTCGTGCACCGGGTACGCATCCGAGCCGTTTGCGACGCTCGTGGCCGAGTACCCCGGCGACGACGTGTACCCCAGCGGCGACTTCCGCACCGAGTGGGGGCCGATCTTCCACCGCGGCCTGCTCGACGGCAGTGCGCGCGTTCTCGTGCTCGGGCAGGACCCCGCGGCCCACGAGTCGGTGGCCCGCCGCATCCTCGTCGGCGTCGCCGGCCAGCGGGTGCAGGGGCTGCTCGCCAAGGTCGGCGTCACGACGAGCTACGCCATGGTCAACGTCTACGTGTACAGCGTCTTCGGCCAGTCCGCGGGCAACCGCCACGCCAACGACCCGGCCATCGCCGCCTACCGGCACCGCTGGCTCGACGCCCTGCTCGTCGGGACCGACGTCACCGCGGTCCTCGCCCTCGGGGACCTCGCGGCCCGCGCCTACCGCGCGTGGGCGAAGACGCAGCCGGACGCGTCGGAGCGCCTGCACCTCGCTGCCGTGCGGCACCCGACCTACGCCGACGCCATAGCCCGTGCGACCGGTCGCCCCCTCGCCGAGACGACTGCCGAGCAGCTCGCCAACTGGAACGCCGCGCTGCCCGGGATCGCCGAGCACGTCGTGGCCGACGAGCCGACGCCGCTCGTGCCCTACGGCGACGCGTGGGCCCCGGGCGACCTCGCCCCGATCCCCGAGCAGGACCTCCCGGCAGGCACGCCGGCGTGGTGGCGCGACGTCGAGCCGTGGGCGGCCCGCACCGGCGACTCCGCCCAGGCCAAGCGCGCCACCCTCACCGTCACCGTCCCGGAAGGAGCCCGCACGTGGCCAGCACTGTGAGCCGGAGCGCCGGTCGGCACGCGACCGGCACGAAGTCCGACCTCGAGCACTGGGAGTCCGGCGCGTCACGCCCCCGCCGCGGCCGGGACCCGTTCGACACCGCCTACGCCCGGGGCATCACCGAGGAGCTGCCCGAACCCGCCGTGCGCAGCCGCGCCCTGCCCCCGGCTCCCTTCGCCCTGCACGGCGCCGTCATCACCCCCGACGGCGCGTGGTCGAGCGGCTACGTCACGGTCGCCAACGGCGTCGTGGCGCGGGTGTCGAGGCGCAAGCCCACCGACGTGCCGGTCCAGGAGACCGACGGCGTCATCCTGCCCGGCCTGCTCGACCTGCACGGGCACCCGGAGTTCAACGTGTTCGCCGCGTGGGAGCCGCCGAAGCTCTACGCCAACCGGTACGCGTGGCGCCGGTCGACGCCCTACCAGCAGCTGGTCCGCGACCCGCAGAACGCCCTCCTGACGCAGGTGCCGCCCAAGACGCAGACGCGGTACGCCGAGGTCCGCGCGCTCGTCGGCGGGGTCACCGGCATCCAGGGCGCCTCCGGCGCGAGCACGTCGACGTCCGAGCCCCTCGTGCGCAACCTCGACCAGTGGGCCTTCGGGGCGCACCGGGCCCGCTCGATGGTCGACCTGCCGTCGGGCTCGTTCGGCCTGCCGACCTTCCAGCGGGTCATGGAGCGCATCACCGCCGGCGACGTCACGGCGTTCTACCTGCACCTGGCCGAGGGCAAGCGGGGAGATGCGGTGAGCGCCAAGGAGTTCCAGCACTTCCTCGACCTCGGCGGAGCGACACCGGCGACGAACGTCATCCACGGCAGCGCCCTCTCGGTCGACGACCTGCGCACTCTCGCGGGCGCCGGGTGCCGGCTCGTGTGGTCGCCGCAGTCGAACCTGCGCCTCTACGGCGAGACGACCCTCGCCGGCGAGGCGCTCGCGGCCGGGATGTCCGTCGCGCTCGGGGCCGACTGGCTGCCCTCGGGCTCGACGAGCCTGCTTGCCGAGATGAAGGTCGCCCGCAGGGAGCTGGCCCGGCAGGGTCACCCGGTGGCCGCGGCCGACCTCGTCGCGATGGTGACGTCGGTGGCAGCGCGCGTCGCCGGGCTCGACGAGCACCTCGGCGCGGTGGCCGAGGGACGGCCGGCCGACCTCGTCGTGCTCGAGCGGCACCACCCCGACCCCTACGAGAACGTGTGCCTCGCCGACCCGTCGTGGGTCGATCTCGTCTGCATCGGCGGCGACGTCACCTATGCCCGCGCGGACTGGTTCGCGACCCTGTCCGGCGCCGCGCAGGCCGCGACGATCGAGGACCTCACGGCGTGGGGCAAGCCGATGCGCCTCGACACCGGGTTCCAGGGAGGCTCCGACGTGCCGTCGCTGTCGACCGTCCGTGGTCTGCTCACCGGCGCCTACGCGGCCGTCGGCCCGATCTTCGCCTGAACCCGGTGCGTGGCTGGTGAAGGCTGGGCGGGAGCCCGAACACGACCCGAACACGACCCGGACCGACGCTTCACCTGAGCACGGCACCGTGGGTGCCATGACGAACCAGACCCGCCGGACGACCTGCACCCTCCGCGCCGCCGCGCGCCCCTCCAGCGCGGTCGCCGCCGCGGTCCTCCTCGCCGGCGCCCTCGCCCTCGGCGCCTGCTCGAAGCTCCCTGCCGGTGACGCGTCCGGGGTCTCCGGAACCGTCGGCACCGCCGCCCCGGCCCAGCAGACCGACGCGTCGGGTGGCGACGCGAGCACCGTCGACCTCGTCGGCGCCGCCCTGACCACGCCGGCCGTCGACACCGGGGCCGCGGCCGACACCCCGCTCGGCGCCGGCGACCACCGGGGCCTGCGGGCCCGGCTCCTGCGGGCCCTGCACGCCACGTGGGTCACCGAGAGCAAGAGCGGGCCCGTGACCCACCAGGCGATCCGCGGTGAGGTCACCGCGGCGTCCGGAACATCGGTCACGGTCAAGGCCAAGGACGGCGTCTCGATGACCTTCTCGGTCACCGGCGACACCCGAGTACGCGCCCGCGCAAACGGCAAGGGCACCGACTCGACGGCGTCGGCGATCCGCGTCGGGGACAAGGCGTTCGTCGCCGGTGTCGGGGCGACGAACCCGCAGGCCCGCGTCGTCGTCTTCAGGAGCGGGACCGCGACCAAACCGGCCACGCCCGCACCGAGCGCGACGAGCTGACGATCCTCCGCCGGCCGCCGACGGGGCGCCGACGGGATCGGGGGGAGGCGCGTCACCCGCGGTGGGTGACGCGCCTCCGGTCGTGCGCAGAAGGATGCGTCAGGAGGTGACGCTCTCGTCGGCGGACACGTCGCTCGACGCGTCGGCCGTCGCCTCGGCGCGACGCCTCGCGACGAGGCTCGTCATCGTGACGACGGCAAGGATGCCGACGATGACGCCGAGCGAGGCGAGGGTCGGGATCTCCGGCACCGCCGACCACACGGTGTGCCCCCAGTGCAGGACGAGCTTGACGCCGATGAAGGCGAGGATGAGCGCGAGGCCGTGGCCGAGGTGAACGAGCGAGGACAGCGCGTTCTCGAGGACGAAGTAGAGGGCGCGCAGGCCGAGCAGGGCGAACGCGTTCGTCGCGAAGACGAGGTACGGGTCGCCGGTGATGCCGTAGACGGCCGGGACCGAGTCGATGGCGAAGACGATGTCGGAGCCGAGGATCGCGATCGCGACCACCGCGAGCGGCGTCAGCATCCGCCGTCCGTCGCGCCTCACCGACAGGTGCGTGCCGTCGTAGTCCTCGGTGACCGGGTGGAAGCGTCGGATCAGCTTGACGCTGCGGAGGTTCGCGACATCGATGCCGTGGTCGGCGTGGCTCAGCGCGTCGCGACCGACCTTGATCGCGGTGACGAGCAGGATCGCGCCGAAGAGCAGGAAGGTCCACGAGAAGCTGGCGATCATCTGCGCGCCGAGGGCGATGAAGATGCCACGCAGGACGAGCGCCCCGGCGACGCCGATGAGCAGCACCCGCTGGCGCAGCTCACGCGGCACGGCGAACGCCGACAGCAGGATGATGAAGACGAAGAGGTTGTCGACCGACAGCGACTTCTCGACGAGGTAGCCGGTGTAGTACTCGATGCCCTGCTGCGAGCCGTACTGCGACCACAGCCAGGCGCCGAAGGCGAGCGGGATCGCGATGTAGAAGGCCGACCAGCCGACGGCCTCGCGCATGCTCGGGTCGTGGGGCCGTCGCGTGATGACGAAGTCGATGGCGAACAGGGCCACGATGCCGAGGATCGTGGCGGTCCACAGGGTCGGCGTCCCGATGGACGCGAGCGACGCCGCGGTCTCGGCGGCGGGTGCGCCAGAGGGCGCGAGCGGGGCCGCGGCGGGCGGCGCAAGGGTCGTGAGCACGGTGGTCTCCTCAGAACGGACACATGATGGTTCGTCTGAGGTCTCCTTCACCGGCTGACGCCGGCTCCCGTCCGGGGCGGGCTGGGCCGCCGTACTGACCGGGTCGGGACGTGGGAAGTACTCCCCTCGTGGTCAAGGGTACGGGACGTCGCGGCCTGTCCCGAACGCGAGGTTCGGCCGCGACGTCCCGATGTGCGCGCTGGGCGTGGTCAGCCCCGGGCGGTCAGACCTGCTCGCGGTAGCGCACCGACGCGTCGGCCGCGGCGCGGACGCCGTCGGCGTCGGTCGGCTTGCCGCCGAGGCTCCAGTCGGTGGGATCCTTCGTGTAGAGCGTCGCGTACGCGGCGGTGTCGCGCTGGGTGCGCCATCCCTCGGCGAGCGGCCCGAGGTCGAGGGTGTCGTAGCCGATCTCGTCGAGCAGGCGGGTCACCGTGGCCTTGGCGTCCGCGTCGTCGCCCGCGATGGCGAGGGCGCTGCGCTCGGGGCTGCCGGAGGGGCGGCCGAGGGTAGCGAGGTGCTCGAAGTAGATGTTGTTGAAGCCCTTGACGACGTGCGACCCCGGCAGGTGGGCCTGGAGCAGCTCGCTCGTCGTCGTCGACTCGTCGTCGAGCTCGGCGACCTGTCCGTCGCGCTGCGGGTAGTAGTTCATGGTGTCGATGACGGTCTTGCCGCGGAGCGCCTCGGCCGGCACGTCGCGGTAGCGCCCGAGCGGGATCGTCACGACGACGACGTCCCCGGCCGCTGCGGCCTCCGCGGAGGTGGCGGCCCGGGCCCGTGGGCCGAGCTCCTCGACGAGGTCCGCGAGCGTCTCGGGCCCGCGGCTGTTGCTCAGGACGACGTCGTGGCCGGCATCGACGGCGAGCCGCGCGACGGTGCTTCCGATGTGTCCGCTTCCGATGAATCCCCAGGTGGTCATGCCGGCGTCAACCGGAGGCATCCTCCGGTCATTCCCGATGGGTCAGCCCGGGGTGGGGGCGGCCGGGAGGCGGAGGGTGAAGCGGGCGCCGCCCTCGGGGGCGTGGCCCGCCTCGACGTGCCCGCCGAGCAGCTCGGTGAGGCGCCCGACGATCGCGAGCCCGAGACCGGTGCCGACGGGGCGCAGGCCGCGGTAGCGCTCGTGCAGCACCGAGGGCTCGAAGGCGACGGCGAGGTCGTCGTCGGTGAGGCCGGGACCGCCGTCGCGCACCTCGACGACGTGCACGGGTGGCCGTCCCGCGACCGACTCGGTGCGCACCTCGACGACGATCGGGCGGCCTGACGGGGTGACGCGCAGGGCGTTCTCGAGCAGCCCGTCGACGAGCTGGCGCAACCGGGCCGGGTCGGAGACGACGGGGGCGCTCGGCGTGGCGGGGACGTAGGCGAACGGGACGCCGACCGCGCCGCACCGGGCCGACCAGACGGCCTCGACCTCGCGGCCCAGCACGACGAGATCGGTGGGCTGCGCGTGGATGCTCGGCGAGTCGGCCCGCAGCCGAGCGAGGTCGAGCAGGTCGCCGACGAGCCGCTCGAGGCGCCGCGACTCCGCGTGCACCACGCCGCCGACCCGGGCCGCGTCTTCCGGCGGCACGACGCCGCTCGCCAGCGACTCCGCGTACCCGCTGATGCCGGTGAGCGGCGTCCGCAGGTCGTGCGACACCGACAGGAGGAAGTCGCGCTGCCGGCCCTCGGACCTCGACAGCGACGCCGACAGCGTGTTGAGCGCGCTCGCGACGTCGGCAACCTCGGCCGGGCCCTCCACGGGCACCGCGACGTCGCGCCGCCCCTCCGCGAGGGCGTGCGCGGCGTCGGCCGTGCGCCGCAGCGGACGCGAGAGCCGGCGAGCCACGGCGGCGCTGACGACGACGGCCACGAGCGCCGCGATGCCGAGCGCGAGCAGCACCCGCCGCACGAACCGGTCCGAGTCGGCCGTCGCGTCGGAGCGGCGCTGGACCAGGACGATGCCGCCGGCGTCGGTCGGGCGGCCCTCGACGAGCACCGTCGTGCCGTCGAGCTCGTCCCGGCCGGACACCTCGCGGCCGGCGAGCAGGGCCTCGCGGCGGGCGGGCGTCAGGGCCTCGCGGGCCAGGCGGCTCGTCGACAGGACGGCGCCGGCCCGGTTGACGCTCGCCGACTCGACGCCGAGTGCGCCGAGGGTCCGGACGGCCCGGTTCTGCGCCACCCGGGCCACCTCGCCGGAGTCGGCGCGGACGGCGGCGGCGTCGGCGATCCGGGCCAGGGTGCTGCGCGCCGAGTCGTCGGCCGAGGACCGGGTCAGGCCGACGGCGAGGGCCCCGGCGAGCACCGCGGTCAGTACCGCGATGCCGACGGCGAGCAGGGTGACCTGTCGTGACAGCGAACCACCTCGCGACGGGCTCACGACGCGTGGCCGGCGTCGCCGGCGTCGGGGGCCGGCGGGCGCTCGGCCGCGTAACCGACGGAGCGGACCGTGCGGATCGGGCTCGCGCCGCCGAGCTTGGCCCGCACCTGCGCGACGTGCACGTCGACGGTGCGCCCGCCCGCCGTCGACGCGTATCCCCACACGTCGCTGAGCAGCTGCTCACGGGTGAACACGACGCCGGGGCGGCGCATCAGATGCGTCAGGAGGTCGAACTCCGTTGCGGTGAGGGCGATCTGGCGTCCGTCGACGGTGACCTCGTGGCTCGTCAGGTCGATCCGCAGCGGGCCGTGGCCCAGCTTGGACGAGCCTCCGGCCGTACCCCGGGTGCGCCGCAGCACGCCGCCGACGCGGGCGACGAGCTCGCGCGGCGAGAACGGTTTGGTCACGTAGTCGTCGGCGCCGAGCTCGAGGCCGAGGACGCGGTCGACCTCGTCGTCGCGGGCCGTGACGAACAGGACCGGCGTCCAGTCGCCCTCGGCGCGCAGCCGTCGGCACACCTCGATGCCGTCCATCGTCGGCAGCCCGATGTCGAGGACGATCGCCGAGGGGCGCAGCTCGTGCACTGCCGCCAGGGCGCGGCCGCCGTCGGTGGCGACCTCGACGCCGTAACCGGCCGCGCGCAGGTTGAGGCGCAGCAGGTCGGCGATCGTGGCCTCGTCCTCGACGACGAGCACGAGGCCGCGCGTCGGGGAGGCGTCGCTGCTCGGGGGCGGGGCCGTGGGCACGCTCGCAGCGTAGGGCGCGGGGGACGCGGCGACGTCACGCCGACGTCAGGATCGTGTCAGGGCGTGTCGGTGACGGGTGCCCCGGTGCCGACTCCCTCGGCGGGCTGTGGGTCGCCCGCGAGCGGTCCGACGACGGCCGGCTCCCCGGCCGCGTGCCGCCGGCGTCGCACGACGAGCGTCGCCACGACAGCCGCGACGAAGGCACCGAGCCCTGCAGCGGCCCAGACCGACCCGGCCTCCGCCGCGAGCCACGTGTCGACGACGGCGAGCCCGACCGTGGCGTAGAGCGTGGCCCAGATGACCGACCCGACGACCGCTGCCGGCACGTACCAGCGCAGCGGCATCCGCATGACGCCGGCGGTGAGGTGGACGGCGGTCTGGAACCCGACGGTGAGGTAGGAGAGGGTCACGGCGACGGGGCCGAGACGGCGCAGCCAGGCCTCGGCTCGGGAGGTCAGCTCGCGGTGGGTGCCGCGGTAGCGCCGCCAGCCGTTGACGGCGCCGCGCCCGACCCAGTACGTGCCGTTGGAGCGGACCATCGCGCTCGCGAACAGCGCGAGGAACGCCTGCCAGAAGGGCAGGGCGGCAATGGCGTCGAGCATGGCGCCAACTCTAGGTGCGGGCTACCCGGCGGAGTCCGCGGCCTCCGGCGGTGAATCCTGGGCCTCCTGCGTCTCCTGGGTCTCGGCGGGCCCGAAGCTGACGGCGGCGGTGTCGACGACGTCGGCGGTGCGCCCACGGACGCTCGACCAGGGCCAGTACGCGTTGGTGAACCCGACGACGTCCTCAGGGCCGATCGGGTGGCCCCACTCGCGGAGGTCCTCGGTGGTGTGCGCGTCGCCGACGAGCGTCGTGTCGTATCCCCGGACGACCGCGCCGTGCAGCGTGGCCCGGATGCACGCGTCGGTCTGCGCGCCCGCGACGACGAGCCGGCCGACGCCCCGGTCGGCGAGCACCGACTCGAGGTCGGTGTCCTCGAAGGAGTCGCCAAAGGTCTTGTGCACGACGGGCTCGCCGTCGGCGAACGGCAGGTCAGAGACGTACTGCCAGTCGTCGGAGTCGCGCGGCATGTTCTCGTCGGAGTGCTGCACCCACACGACGGGCACCTGCTCGGAGCGGGCGCGCTCGACGAGCGAGGCGATGTTGGCGACGACGCCGTCGCGGTTCCAGGCCTGCCCCACGACGCCGTTCTGGACGTCGACGACGAGCAGCGCGGTGTTGGGTCGGTCCTCGAGCGTGGTCATGGGCCCCTCCGTACGACGGTGTGACGGCGATGTCGGTGGCCGGGCTAACCGGTCGATCCCACGGTAGGTCGGTGCACCGACGGTGGGGGTGTTCCGGGGCTACCGTCATCGGGTGGGGCACACACCGACGTCGGGCCGGCGGCCGCGCGACCGGGCCGTCGCGTGGCGTCCGGCCGTGCCCGGCGTCGCCGAGGTGTTCCACGCCGACTGGCACGACCACGCCTACCCGGCGCACACCCACGACACGTGGACCCTGCTCGTCGTCGACGACGGCGTCATCGGCTACGACCTCGACCGCCACGACCACACCGCGGTCCGTGCCGGCGTCACCCTGCTGCCGCCGCACGTCGTCCACGACGGCCACGCCGTCACCGACCGCGGCTTCCGCGGACGCGTCCAGCGGGCGCACGCTGGGGGCATGGAAGACCTGCTCACGCCGCCGTTCGCCACGAAGGTCGCGGTCCTCGTCCGCGACGACCTGGAGCCGTGGCAGCGGCTCAATGTCACGGCGTTCCTCGTCAGCGGCGTCACGGCCGCCAACCCCGACCTCGTCGGGCAGCCGTACGCCGACGCCGACGGCCAGACCTACCTCCCACTGCTCGGCATGCCGGTGCTCGTGTTCGAGGGCGCCGCCGAGACCCTCACGGCCGCCCACGAGCGGGCCCTGCGACGCGGCACGCGCGTCGCCGTCTACACGCGCGAGATGTTCGCCACCGGGCACGACGCCGCCAACCGGGCCGCCGTCGCGGCCGTGCCCACCGCGTCGCTCGACCTCGTCGGCCTGGCGCTGCACGCCCCGAAGAACGGCGTCGACCGTATCCTCAAGGGCGCCCGCCTGCACCACTGACGCGCCGGCGCCTGCGGCACCACGCCGTCCGTGCCGCGAACCACCGCGGCCGGTGGGATGCTGGCTCTGCCATGCCGAACCCCAGCACGCACCCCAGCCACGACGGGCACGACCTCGTCATCACCTCCCCGTCCAACCCGCGTCTCAAGTCCCTCCTCGGGCTGCGCCGCCGGCGGACCCGCGAGGAGACCGGCCGCACCATCGTCGAGGGCTACGAGGAGATCGGCCTGGCCCTGTCGGCCGGCGTCCGGCCGGCGTCGGTCTACGTCTGCGAGGAGCTGTTCAGCCCGGCGGGTGTCGCCGGGTCGCAGCACATCGGGCACCAGTCCGAGCTGCTCGACCGGCTCCGCGACGACCGGGTCGAGGTGGTGCAGCTGAGCCGGGCCGCCTTCGAGAAGGTGTCCTACCGCGAGGGTCCCGACGGGCTGCTCGCGGTCGTCGGGGCCGTCGGGCGGCCGCTCGCCGACCTGCGTGTCGAGGGCCCGGACCACTTGACGCTGCTGTCCCAGGGCGTCGAGAAGCCCGGCAACCTCGGCGCGATGCTGCGCACCGCGGACGCGGCCGGCGTCGATGCCGTGGTGGCCGCCGACCCCGTCACCGACTGGGGCAACCCCAACGTCGTGCGCGCCAGCAAGGGCACCGTCTTCGCCGTGCCGGTCGCCACTGCCCCGACCGCCGACGTCGTCGGCTGGCTGCGTGCCAACGACCTGCGGCTCGTCGTCACGACCCCGGAGACCGACCTGCTGCACACCGACGCCGACTACACCGGACGCGTCGCCGTGGCCGTCGGCAGCGAGAAGCACGGGGCCGACGACGCCCTGCTCGCGGCTGCCGACGTGCGCGTCCGCATCCCGATGCACGGCCGCGCGAACAGCCTCAACGTGTCGGTCGCAGCCGCCGTGGTGCTCTACGAGGCCGTCCGCCAGCGCACCCGCTGACGTCCGGTCTGCGTACGCGCGGGACAGCCGTGTGAAACCTGCGTAACGGCTCGTCGGGGGCCCTACCTGCCGGGGGAGGGGGTGGTCAAGAGCACCCCTTTGGGTGTGTCACGATGTTCTGTATGCGAGTTGACCACGTCTCTTACGCGGCCGAGGCGGGTGGCCTCAAGGCCACGGCCGAGCGGCTGAGCGCGCTCATCGGAGTCACGCCCGTCGACGGCGGTGTCCACCCCCGGTTCGGCACGCGCAACATCATCTTCCCGCTGGCCAAGGACCACTACCTCGAGGTCGTCGAGGTGCTGGACCACCCGGCGTCCGACAAGGCCCCGTTCGGTCAGGCCGTCCGCGCCGCCTCCGAGGCCGGCGGCGGGTGGCTCGGCTGGGTCGTCGCGGTCGACGACATCACCGTCGTCGAGAAGCGCCTCGGCCGCGAGGCCGTCGTCGGCAACCGGCACCGTCCCGATGGCACCGAGCTCAAGTGGCGCCAGCTCGGCATCAAGGGCCTGCTCGCCGACCCGCAGGTCCCGTACTTCATCGAGTGGGACGACATGACCGTCCACCCGTCCGCGGGCCACGACACCCAGGTGTCCATCGACAACCTCCAGATCGCCGGAGACCCCAAGCGCGTGCGCGAGTGGCTCGGCCCGGAGGACACCTTCGACAAGGGCGGCATCGACTTCACGTTCGTCGCACCGCACGGCACGCCGGGGCTGCTCTCGGTCACGTTCGACACCCCGAACGGCAAGGTCACCATCTGACCCGACGCGCTCGGCTCGCATCGCACGAGAGGCCACCATCCGCACGGGCGGACGGTGGCCTCTCGTCATGCCCCGGGTGATCACACCCGGTTCGAGGTATTCGGCGATCACATGTGATCGCCGAATACCTCGAACCAGCGATGGCGGCGGGGGCCGGGGGTCAGGCCGGGGGCCGGCGGGTCAGCGGGGGAAGCGGCGCAGGCGCAGCGAGTTGCTGACGACGAGGACCGAGGACAGCGCCATGGCGGCGCCGGCGATCATCGGGTTCAGCAGCCCGAAGGCGGCGAGCGGGATCGCAGCGACGTTGTAGCCGAACGCCCACGCGAGGTTCTGCTTGACGACGCGCAGGGTTGCCCGGGACAGCCCGATGGCATCGCCGACGGCCGACAGGTCGGGCCGCACGAGGACGATGTCGGCCGAGTCCATGGCGACGTCGGTGCCGGTGCCCATGGCCAGCCCGAGGTCGGCCTGCGCGAGGGCCGCCGCGTCGTTGACGCCGTCGCCGACCATCGCGACGACCTTGCCCTCGCGCTGGAGCGAGGTGACGACCTCGTGCTTGTCGGCGGGCAGCACGTCGGCGCGCACGTGCGAGGGGTCGATGCCGACCTGCTCGGCGACGCTGCGGGCGTTGGCGGCGCTGTCGCCGGTGAGCAGGTACGGGGTGAGGCCGAGGGCGCGGAGCCGGGCGACCGCGGCGGGTGAGGTGTCGCGGACGGTGTCCTCGACGGTCAGGGCCGCCTGCGCGACGCCGTCCCACCCGACGTAGACCGTCGTGCCCGCATGTCGGGCCGCGTGCTCGACGAGCGCCGGGTCGACCTCCTCGAAGAGCAGCGCCTTGCCGACGGTCACCTCGGTGTCCTTGATGCGGGCCGTGGCGCCCTCGCCGGGGTTCGCGCCGAAGTCGGTGATCCGCGGCAGGTCGAGCTCGGCCAGACGGGCGCCGGCGACGATCGCCTCGGCGATGGGGTGCTCGCTGCCCTGCTCGACGGCCGCCGCGGCGACGAGCGCGGCCGTCTTCGACAGGCGCCCGCGCACGGCGATGCTCCGCAGCCGGAGCCGGCCCGTCGTGACGGTGCCGGTCTTGTCGAGCACGACGGTGTCGACGCGTCGGGTGGACTCGAGCACCTCGGGACCCTTGATGAGCGTGCCGAGCTGGGCGCCGCGGCCGGTGCCGACGAGCAGCGCGGTCGGCGTCGCGAGGCCGAGCGCGCACGGGCAGGCGATGATGAGGACCGTCACCGCGACCCCGAGCGAGCGCCCGACGTCGTGGCCGGTGAGCAGCCAGCCGACGAGCGTCGCCAGGGCGAGCACGAGCACGACCGGCACGAAGACCGCCGACACGCGGTCGGCGAGGCGCTGCACGCGGGCCTTGCCGGTCTGGGCGTCCTCGACGAGCCGCTGGATGCCGGCGAGCATCGTGTCGGCGCCGACGCGTCGGGCCTCCACCACGAGGCGCCCGGTGGTGTTGACCGACCCGCCCGTCACCTCGCTGCCCGGGCCGACGTCGACCGGGGTCGACTCGCCGGTGACGAGGCTGGCGTCGACGGCGCTCGACCCGTCGAGCACGACGCCGTCGGTGGCGATCTTCTCGCCCGGGCGCACGATGATCTGGTCGCCGACGACGAGCTGGCCGACGGGGACGCGGGTCTCGCTCGTCGTGCGGGTCGTCGGGTCGATGCGCAGGACCGACGCGTCGCGCGCTCCGACGTGCAGCAGCGTCGTCAGCGCCTGCCGGCCGGAGTCCTTGGCGCGGGCCTCGAGGAAGCGCCCGGTGAGCAGGAACGTCGTGACGACGGCGGCGACCTCGAAGTAGAGGTTCTCGCCGCCCGCGAGCAGCGCGACGAGGGAGTAGGACCACGCTGCGAGCACGCCGAGGGAGACGAGGGTGTCCATCGTCGAGGCCAGGTGGCGGGCGTTGACGGCGGCGGCGCGATGGAACGGCCAGGCGCTCCAGAGGACGACCGGCGTCGACAGGAGCAGCTGCAGCCAGCGGCTCCACGTCGGCTCGGGGGCGAGCATCGCGAGGAGGAACACCGGCACGGTGAGGAGCGCGGCCCCGAGGAGGCGCGGGCGGATGACGGCGGTCGCGGACGGCTGGTCGGGGTGGTCGGCGCTCACCGTGTGGCTGTCGGACGCGCGGCGGTCTGGCCCGTCGTGACCGGCGTGGGCGGGGTGTGGGGTGCCGTTCCCGCGACCCGGGGTCGTCGGGGGCCGACCGGTGCGAGAGTGGCGCGCCTCCTCCCGGGCGCGCAGCTTCTCCAGCAGGGCACCGGCGACCGGACGGGACACGCCGGAGGGGTCAGGGGTGTCGGCGGACGGGGAGGGGGCGGTCGCTCCAGCCGCGCGGGGTGGGGCGGACGCGCGGCGCGCGCGAGCTGCGTCGGCGCGGGACGCGTCGGTGCGGGACGCGTCGGTGCGGTGAGCGCCCGACGCGTCGGGGCCGATGACGCGGGCGCCGTACCCCGTCTTCTCGACCTCCGCGACGATGTCGGCGACGGTGACCGGGGCGGCGTAGGTGACGTAGGCCTTCTCGGTGGCGAGGTTGACGGTGGCCGACTCGATGCCGTCGAGCCGGCCCAGCTTGCGCTCGATGCGGGCCGAGCACGACGCGCACGTCATCCCGCTGATCGCGAGGCGGACCTGGTCGGGTCGCTGCGACCGCGGGGGCGACTGGCGCTCGTCGGTGCTCATCGGCTGCTCATCGGCTCCTCATCGGCTGCTCATCGGCTCAGTGCCTCACCGCAGGGCGTAGCCCGCCTCGGCGACCGCGGCCTCGACGGCGGCCGGGTCGAGGGGTCCCTCGCTCGTGATGGTGACAGGGGAGTCGGAGCCGGCGTGGAGGTCGACGTCGACGGCGCTGACGCCGGGCACCTCGGACAGCTCCTCGGTGACGCTCGCGACGCAGTGGCCGCACGTCATGCCCGACACGGTGATGGTCGTGACGGTCTGGCTCATCGTGGTTCGTCTCCTGCTTCGGCGTTGTTCGGGTCGTTCGGCTGGTTCGTGTGGATCCGGTGGATCCGGTGGATCGGGTGGGTCAGCTGCGGACGAGGCGTGCGATGGCGTCGGCCGCCTCGCGGACCTTCTCCTGGGCCGCTTCGTCGGACTCGCGGGCGGCGTCGACGACGCAGTGTCCGACGTGGTCCTCGAGCAGGCCGAGGCTGACGGCCTGCAGCGCCTTGGTCACGGCGCTGACCTGGGTCAGGATGTCGATGCAGTACGTGTCGCTGTCGACCATCTTCTGGATGCCGCGGACCTGCCCCTCGATGCGGCGAAGCCGCTTCAGGTAGTCGTCCTTGCTTCCGGTGTATCCGGGCACGGGGTCACCTCCTCGTTCTCGAGAACATGGTACCCCGGAGGGGTATTTCGGTCATCGGGCGCCACGTCCGGTCCGCTGTCATGACGGGCGTCCCGTCGTGCCGTCGAGGAAGGCGGCGGCGAGGCGCTTGGGGGCGCGGGCGAGCCAGGCGTCGGTCAGCACCTCGCGCAGCTCGTCGACGGTGAGTCGGCCGAGGTCGCGCTCGAGCAGCAGGACGGCGTTGTAGCCGTTCCAGTGCGGCGTGGTGAACCACGGGGAGCGGGTGTCGGCGACCATCGCCTCCTTGTCCTCGGCCGTGCAGTGGAACGCGAGGACGTCGGTGTAGGGCTCGCCGGTGTCCGGGTCGAAGGCGTCCTTGCGGGGACCGCGGGCGAAGGCGAACGTCTTGCCGCCGACGGCGTACACCGGGCGCTCGCCGTCGGAGGGCTCGCGCGTCACCTCGGGCAGGGCGAGGGCGATCGCGTCGATGTCGGCCAGCCGGGCCCTCCGCGAACGTGCCATGCCTCAGCACGGTAGCCCGCGTCGACGGCACGGTGCAGGAGCCGCGCTGGCAGGGCGCTCGATACATACCCCTAGCGGGTATCGGAACTGATGGGCTATGGTGGCGACGAGATACCCCCTGCGGGTATCGAACCACGAACGAGAGAGGCACTCCCATGACCCGGACCACCACCTACACCGTCGTCGGCATGACCTGCGGTCACTGCGTCTCGTCCGTCTCCGAGGAGGTCGGGGCGATCGCCGGCGTCGAGACGGTCGACGTCGACCTCGCCACCGGCGCGCTCACCGTGACCGCCGACGCCTCCGTCGACGAGCCGGCCGTCCGGGGCGCCGTCGAGGAGGCGGGCTACACCCTCGATGCGGTGGCGTCATGAGCGCCGTCGGGCTCCTCGACCGCATCGGGACGGGGGGCCGGGTGGCCGGGTTCGTCCTCGGTCTCGCCGCCGTCTTCGCGGCGGCGCTCGGGGTCGGCGCCCGCGTCAATCCGGGCACGTCCGTCGCCGCCACGGCCGACCGCGAGGCGGTCCCGCCCGGGGCCATGGGCGCCGGAGGTGCCCATGGCGGGCACGGCGGGCATGACGCGTCGGGTGACGACGGCGCGGGGACGCCGAGCGCGGCCTCGCTTCCGGGCGGTCTCGCGGTGGCCCGGGACGGCTACGCCCTGCGGCTCACGTCAGCCGCGCCCTCCGCCGGGCACGGCGTGCCCGTGACGTTCACGATCGCCGGTCCGGGTGGCCGCGCCGTGACCGCCTACGACGTCCAGCACGAGAAGCAGCTGCACCTCATCGCCGTTCGCCGCGACCAGACCGGGTTCCAGCACGTGCACCCGACCCTTGCCGCCGACGGCACGTGGTCGACGCGCCTGGACCTGACCCCGGGCTCGTGGCGGCTCTTCGCCGACTTCAAGGCCACCGGCGGTGAGGCGCTGACGCTCGGGTCCGACCTCGCCGTCGCCGGCACCTTCCTGCCGGCTCCGGCGTCCCGGGAGGCGCGCACGGCCCGTGTCGACGGCTACACCGTGACGCTCTCCGGCGACCTCACGGCCGGGCGGGACGCACGCCTCGCCCTGCGCGTCAGCAAGGACGGGCGCCCCGTCACCGACCTCGACCCGTACCTCGGGGCCTACGGCCACCTCGTCGCCCTGCGCGACGGCGACCTCGCCTACCTGCACGTCCACCCCGACGGCGAGCCCGGCGACGGCCGCACGGCGCCCGGCCCGGAGGTCGTCTTCCACGCCGCGGTGCCGAGCGCCGGCGGCTACCACCTCTACCTCGACTTCCGGCACGAGGGCGTCGTGCGCACCGCCGCGTTCGTCGTCACGGCGCCCGACGCGCCCGACGCGCCCGACGCGACGTCGCCACGTCCCTCCATGCCCCGCACCACCACCGACGCAGGAGGCTCCGATGGCCACGGCCACTGACCCGCGCCGCGTACCCACCGCGCCCGACGCGTCCGGCAAGCCCGACGCGTCCGGCGTGCTCGGCCCCGCCGACGCGTCCCGCACCGTCGAGCTCGACATCACCGGCATGACGTGCGCCTCGTGCGCGAACCGCATCGAGCGCAAGCTGGGCAGGCTCGACGGCGTCACCGCCACGGTCAACTACGCCACCGAGAAGGCGCGCGTCACCGTGCCCGACGGGCTCGGCGACGCCGACCTCGTCCGCACCGTCGAGCAGGCGGGCTACGGCGCCGCCGTGGTCGTGCCGCCGGCCGCCGAGGTCACGGCCGACGCGGTCCCGGCGGGTGGCGACGCCCGGGCCGACCACCTGCGCTCGCTGCGGCAGCGCCTCGTCGGTTCGGTCGTGCTGACCGTGCCCGTCATCGCGCTGTCGATGGTGCCGGCGCTGCAGTTCACCTACTGGCAGTGGCTGACCCTGACGCTCGCCGCTCCCGTCGTCGTCTGGGGCGCGTGGCCGTTCCACCGAGCCGCCTGGACCAACCTGCGCCACGGCACCACGACCATGGACACCCTCGTGTCGATGGGCACGCTCTCGGCATTCGGGTGGTCGCTGTGGGCCCTCTTCCTCGGTGAGGCCGGTGTGCCCGGCATGGTGCACCCGTTCGAGCTGACCGTGGCCCGCACCGACGCGTCCGGCAACCTCTACCTCGAGGTGGCCGCCGGCGTCACGACCTTCCTGCTCGCCGGACGCTTCGTCGAGGCGCGGTCGAAGCGTCGGGCCGGGGCCGCACTGCGCGCGCTGCTCGAGATGGGGGCCAAGGACGTGGCGGTCCTGCGCGTCGGGCCCGACGGGCGCGACGTCGAGGAGAGGGTCCCGGTCGGGTCCCTCACAGCGGGAACGCGGTTCGTCGTGCGGCCCGGTGAGAAGGTCGCGACCGACGGTGTCGTCGAGGACGGCACGTCGGCCGTCGACGCGTCGATGCTGACGGGTGAGTCGGTGCCGGTCGAGGTCGGCCCGGGCGACGCCGTGGTCGGCGCCACGGTCAACGCCGGCGGCCGGCTCGTCGTGCGGGCCACGCGCGTCGGCTCCGACACGCAGCTCGCGCAGATGGCACGGCTCGTCGAGGACGCCCAGAACGGCAAGGCGCAGGTGCAGCGGCTCGCCGACCGCGTGTCCGGCATCTTCGTGCCGGTCGTCATCACCCTGGCGGTGGCCACCCTCGGGTTCTGGCTCGGCACGGGCGGCGGCGCGGTGGCGGCGTTCACGGCCGCCGTGGCCGTGCTCATCATCGCGTGCCCGTGCGCCCTCGGGCTCGCGACGCCGACCGCGCTCATGGTCGGCACGGGTCGCGGCGCGCAGCTCGGCATCCTCATCAAGGGCCCCGGGGTGCTCGAGTCGACGCGGCGGGTCGACACCGTGGTCCTCGACAAGACCGGCACCGTCACGACCGGTCAGATGCGGCTGCGCGACGTCCTACCGGCCGTCGGCGAGTCGGCCGACGACGTGCTCCGCCTCGCCGGGGCCGTCGAGGACGCGTCGGAGCACCCGATCGCGCGGGCCGTCGTGGCGGGGGCGCGCGAGCGGCTGGGGACCGACGTGCTGCCGTCCGTCACGGGCTTCGCGAGCACCGACGGGCTCGGCGTCCAAGGCGTCGTCACCGACGGGGCCGGATCGCGAGCGGTCGTCGTCGGACGCGCCTCGTTCGTCGCCGACTGGGCCGTCAGCGTGCCGGACGAGCTGACCGACGCGCTGCGCCGGGCCGAGGAGTCGGGCGGCACGGCGGTCGTCGTCGCGTGGGACGGCGCGGCGCGAGGTGTCGTCGTCGTGGCCGATGCCGTGAAACCGACGTCGGCAGAGGCGATCTCGCAGCTGCGCGGCCTCGGCCTGCGACCCGTGCTGCTCACCGGTGACAACGCCGCGACGGCACGGGCCGTGGCCGCCGAGGTCGGGATCGCCCCGGACGACGTCGTCGCCGAGGTGCTGCCCGCCGACAAGGTGGCGGTCGTGACCCGGCTGCAGGGCGAGGGGCGTGTCGTCGCCATGGTCGGCGACGGCGTCAACGACGCGGCGGCGCTGGCCCAGGCCGACCTCGGCCTGGCGATGGGCACCGGCACCGACGTCGCCATCGAGGCGAGCGACCTCACCCTCGTGCGGGGCGACCTGCGGGTGGCAGCCGACGCGATCCGCCTGTCACGGCGGACCCTCGCGACGATCCGGGGCAACCTCTTCTGGGCCTTCGCCTACAACGTCGCCGCCCTGCCGCTCGCAGCCGCGGGGCTGCTCAACCCGATGCTCGCCGGCGCAGCGATGGCCTTCTCGTCGGTCTTCGTCGTGACGAACAGCCAGCGCCTGCGCACCTTCCGCGGCATGACCACGACCACCCCCTGACCGCCAGACCCTGACCGGTCGCCCTCTCACCATCGAGTGAGCACTCGGCCCCACGCGTCACACGACGCGTGGGGCTGGTGAGGTTCCGTGCTCACTCGATGAAGAGCGCGGGGGACGAGAGGGAGAGGAGAGGCTGGGGAGGTTCCGTGCTCACTCGATGGAGGGCGAGAGCGGCGGGCGGGTCAAGGGAGGTAGTCGTCGACGAGGCGGCTCGCGAGGGCGGTGTAGGTCTGCGGCGTCAGGGCGACGAAGCGCGCCTCGACGTCGGCGGGCAGGCCCAGGCCGCGGACGAACTCGCGCACCTCGTCCCCACCGACGCGACGCCCGCGGGTCAGCTCCTTGAGCCGCTCGTACGGCTCCTCCATGCCCGGAACTCCCTGTGCGCCAAGGGCCCTCATCGCCGACTGGATCGGCTCGCCGAGCACCTCCCAGTTGGCCTCGAGGTCGGCGGCCATGCGCTCGGGCACGGCGTCGAGGCCGGCGAGACCGCGCGACACGTTGTCGATGGCGAGCAGGCTGTGGCCGAACGCCGTGCCGATGTTGCGCT
This sequence comes from Intrasporangium sp. Soil_C_50, assembly GCF_057656595.1. Taxonomy (NCBI): domain Bacteria; kingdom Bacillati; phylum Actinomycetota; class Actinomycetes; order Micrococcales; family Intrasporangiaceae; genus Intrasporangium; species Intrasporangium sp. Soil_C_50. Next base: position 112,914 of record NZ_JBDGKB010000008.1, on the reverse strand, counting down.
GCATGCTCGAGTCGGTGAGGTCGCGCTGCAGACGGCTCTGCACGAGCGTGCCGCCGAGGACGTCGAGCAGGGCGTTGCTCACCTCGAGGTTGGCCTCGGCGTTCTCGAAGCGGATCGGGTTGACCTTGTGCGGCATCGTGCTTGACCCGACCGTGCCCTGACCACGGACCTGGGCGAAGTAGCCCATCGAGATGTAGGTCCACACGTCGGTGCAGAGGTTGTGCAGGATGCGGTTGAAGCGGGCGACGTCGGCATAGAGCTCGGCCTGCCAGTCGTGGCTCTCGATCTGCGTCGTCAGCGGGTTCCACGTGAGGCCGAGGCCCTCGACGAACGAGCGCGAGACCGCCGGCCAGTCGACGTCAGGCAGCGCGAGGGCGTGCGCGCCGAACGTGCCGGTGGCGCCGTTGAACTTGCCGAGGTACTCCTGCCCGCCGATGCGGCGCAGCTGGCGCCCGAGGCGGTGGGCGAGGACGGCGAGCTCCTTGCCCATCGTCGTCGGGGTGGCCGGCTGGCCGTGCGTGTGCGCGAGCAGCGGCACGTCCTTGAGCTCGCGCGCCATCGTCGCGACCTGGTCGACGAGCGCCTGCGCCCGGGGCAGCCACACCTGCTCGACCGCGCCCTTGACCATGAGGGCGTAGGAGAGGTTGTTGATGTCCTCGCTCGTGCAGCCGAAGTGGATCAGCTCGGCGAGGCCCTTGTCGGCCTCGGCCGGGGCGATCTCGGACAGGCGCTTCTTGAGGAAGTACTCGACGGCCTTGACGTCGTGCACCGTGACGCGCTCGATCTCGCCGAGCTCGGCCACCTCGTCGGTGCCGAAGTCGTCGACGACCGTGCGCAGCGACGCCACCTCGTCGTCGGTCAGCGAGCGGACGCCCGGCACGACGCCCTGACGCGTCTGGTGGATGAGCCACTCGACCTCGACGTGGACGCGCTGACGGTTGAGCGCGGCCTCGGACAGGTGGTCGACGAGCGGTGCGACCGCGCCGCGGTAGCGGCCGTCGAGCGCGCCGAGGGCGATGGGCGGGGTCGCGTCAGCGAGGGAAGCCATGGCCCACATCCTCCCAGAGCCGTGAAGGTGCCCCGTCCGCCGTCTCAGGCGGGCCCGACGCCGGATCAGCCCTTCGACGCGTCGGTGCCGGACGCGTCCGTGGTGGCGGACGCGTCCGTGGTGGCGGACGCGTCGGGCAGCTGCATGACCGAGAACGTCTCGCCCTGCGCGCCGGCCACGACGGCCATCCGGCCGTACGGGGTGTCGAACGGCGACTGGACGACCGTGCCGCCGAGACTCGTGACGCGGTCGGCCGCGGCGTCGGCGTCGGGGACGGCGAAGTAGGCCATCCAGTGCGACGGCACGTCGGCGGGCGCCTCGGCCGGGATGGCGCCGATGCCGGCGACGGGTGCACCTCCGTCGGCGAGCGTGGCCACCGAGTAGCTGAAACCGCCTTCGCCGATCTCCTCGAGGTGGAACCCGAGGACGCCCGAGTAGAAGGCCTGGCTGGCCGTGTAGTCGCGGCTCATCGACTCGGCCCAGCACAGTGAGCCCGGCTCGCCGACGAGGTCGGTGCCGGTGTGCGACCGTGCCTGCCACAGCCCGTAGGCCGCGCCCGCGGGGTCCGCGCCGACGGCGATGCGCCCGACGTCGAGCACGTCCATCGGGCCGAGGAAGAAGACGCCCCCCGCGGCACGCGCGGCCTGCACCGTGGCGTCGACGTCGTCGGTCGCGAGGTACACCGTCCACACGTCGCGCTGGCCCGGGTCGTCGGGGCTGCGCTCCATGAGCCCGGCCACGACGTGGCCGTCCTGGCGCGCCATGACGTAGCCGCCGGCCTCGGGCGGGAGGTCCTCGTAGGTCCAGCCGAACAGCGCGCCGTAGAAGTCGCGGGCCCGGGGCAGGTCGCCGACCATGACGTCGGCCCAGCACGGCGTTCCGGGGGCGAACCTCTCCTCGTGGACGGGCACGGTGGTTCCTCCTGCGGTCGGTGGGCACGGCCGGGTCGACGGGTGCAGGGAGTCCGTACCCGGGTTCAGTCGAGGTCGGGCACGAGGAGCGAGAAGACCTCGCCCTCGGGGCCTGCGAGCACCGCCCCGACGCCGTACGGACCGTCGAACGGCCCCTGCAGCAGCGTCGCACCCAGGTCGAGCGCGCGCGCCATCGAGGACACGACGTTGTGGGTCGCGAACGAGGCCACCCAGTGGGGCGGGATCTCGGCCGGCCACTCGTCGTCGATCTCGGACAGGCCGTAGGCCGGGTTGCCGTCGCCCGTGTGGGCCGTGGCCCAACGCGGGCCACCGGGCTCGGTCTCGTCGGTGAAGGCGTGGCCGAAGACGCCGAGCTGGAAGTGCTGGACGCGGTCGTAGTCGCGGGTCAGCAGCTCGTTCCACGTCAGCGAGCCCGGCTCGTCGAGGACGCCGGACCCGGACAGGTCGCCGGGCTCCCAGACGCCGAAGTACGCGCCGCCGGGGTCGACGGCGACGAGCGTTCGGGCCAGGGCGCCGATGGACACGGGCCGGCCGAGCACGCGTCCGCCGTGCGCCCGCACGGCCGTCGCCGCGGCGTCGATGTCGCCGACGCGCAGGTAGGTCGTCCACTGGCTCGCCACGGGGGCGTTCGCGGGTTTGCGGCTCAGCCCGGCGACGGGATGGCCGCCGAGGAGAGCCATGGTGTAGCCGCCGGTGGCGGCGTCGCCGCTCAGCCACGTCCAGCCGAACAGGTGGGCGTAGAACTGCTTGGCACGGGGCACGTCGGTCGTCAGCAGGTCCAGCCAGCAGGGGGACCCGTAGGGGTAATCGGGCACGGTGGGGCTCAGGTCTCGCTCAGGTGTCGCGCAGGTCAGGGGAGGGGTGTGGTGCGCTGGACGTCCAACGCATCCCTGACGTGGTCGAGGATGCCATGACAAGCGGCCTCGACCTCGCTGAAGCACCTGGCGAAGTGATCCTCGCCCCCGTACCAGGGGTCGCTCGTCTCGAGGGTGCCCGCCTCGACGGCGGCCGGGTCGAACTCGCGGACGAGCCGGATCTTGCGGCGGTTGGACGGCGTGCGGGCCAGTCGCTGGAGCGTTCGCACGTGCCCCTCGTCGGAGGCGAGCACGAGGTCGATGTCGTCGAACTCCTCCGGGTCGAACTCCCGGGCGCGGTGGCGCGAGCCGTCGTAGCCGTGCTGGGCGAGCACCGACACGGTGCGCGGGTCGGCGTGCTCACCCACGTGCCAGTCGCCGGTGCCGCTCGAGCTGACCCGGATGTCGCGCTCGAGGCCGGCGTCGGTGACGAGCGACTGCAGGATGACGTGCCCCATCGGCGACCTGCAGATGTTGCCACTGCACACGAAGGTGACGTGGAGGGGGCGATCAGGCATGGTGCCCATTGAACACCGCAGATCCTCGACCGGTGCCCGAAGTGCGCACATTCGCGAAGTTCGCGGTGAGACGGGCTGTCGGTGGTCGGTGCCACGGTGGTCCCATGACGACGACCCGCCCCGCAGCCCACGCGCCGGAGGACCTCGAGGCCCTCCTCGCCGCCGCCGTCGCCTGCGCCGACCTCGACGTCGTGGCGGCCCTGCACGCGCCCGACGCGGTCGTCAGCCTGCCTCACGGCCGTGAGGCCGCGGGGCGCGACGCCGTCCGGGCCGCCTACGCGGCGGCGCTCGACGCCGGGGCCCTCGTCGACACCGCGCTCGGTGCCGCCTCGACGCGCGCGGTCGTGTCCGGCGCGCTCGCGATGACGACCTCGACGTGGCCCGACGGCACCGTGCGCACCCAGGTCGCCCGGCAGGAGGCGGACGGCACGTGGGTGTGGACCCGCGACGGCTCGCGGCTGCGCGACGTCGACGCCTGCCTCCCGGTCGCGGGGCGCGACGCATCGGTGGCGTAGCGTCGGGCGGGTGAGGGCCGGACCGGGGGAGAACGACACCGACGAGCAGGGGACGCGCGCACCGGAGGCGGGGGCATCTGCGCCGCAGCGTCGCTCGCACTTCGTCGACCTGACGCCGCTGCGCGTCAGCCCGGCCTTCGCGCGCCTCTGGGCCGGCAACGCGCTCGCCGGCATCGGCACGTTCGTCACGAACACCGCCGTCGGCCTGCACATCTACGACCTGACGCGCTCGACCTTCATGGTCTCGCTCGTCGCGTGGTTCTCCCTCCTACCGATGATCGCGGCGGGCCTCTACGGTGGCGCGATCGCCGACCGTTTCGACCGGCGCACCGTGGCGATCACGGCCTCGACGGTGGCCTGGCTCTCGACGGTCACCCTCGCCACCGTCGCCTGGCTGCACCTCGAGCACGTCTGGGTCTTCTACGTCATCACGACGGTCAACGCCGTGGCCGCGACGATCGCCTCGGCCACCCGCCAGGCCATAGTCCCGCGGCTGCTGCCGAAGGAGCTGCTGCCCAAGGCTGCCGCCCTCATGGGCATCTCGGCCGGGGTCATGGTCACGGTCGGGCCCGGCGTCGCGGGTGTCCTCGTCGCGCGAGCCGGGTACGCGTGGACCTACACCGTCGACGTCCTGCTCTTCCTCGCCGGCTTCTTCGGCCTGTGGACCCTGCCGCGGATCCGACCCGAGGGCGAGCGGCCCGTCGTCGGCGGGCTCCGGTCCGTCGTCGAGGGGCTCACCCACCTGCGACGGGCGCCCAACGTGCGCATGAGCTTCCTCGTCGACATCATCGCCATGACGTTCGGCCAGCCGATGGTGCTCTTCCCGGCCGTCGGTGCCGTCGTCATCGGGGGCGGCGCGGTCACCGCGGGACTGCTGCTCGCGTCGTTCGCCGTCGGCGGCATCGTGTCGAGCCTGGGGTCCGGGCGCGTCACCGGCCTGCGGTGGCAGGGACTGGCCATCCGCAACGCCATCGTCGTCTACGGGCTCGCCGTGCTCGGGCTCGGACTGGTGCTCGCGGTGACGACGCTCGGGGGCCACGCCGTCGCCTCCCGCGACTTCGCCGACGTCAACCGCCTCGCGCTCGGCCTGGCGATGCTGTGCCTCGCCGTGGCGGGCGGCGCCGACAACGTCAGCGCGATCTTCCGGCAGTCGATCCTCCAGTCGGCCGTTCCCGACCACCTCCGCGGGCGCACCCAGGGCGTCTTCACCGTCGTCGTCACGGGCGGCCCGCGGCTCGGCCAGATGTTCGCGGGCACGCTCGCGACGCTGACGGCCACGTGGGTGCCGCCCGTCGTCGGCGGCGTCCTCGTCGTCGTGCTCGTCGTGCTCTCGGTGGCCCGGGTCCGCTCGTTCCGCGAGTACGACGCCCTCGACCCTCGCCCCTGACTCGCCCCTGACCCCGCGCGTCTCGTGGGGCGGGTGAGACGAGCTGCTCACTCGACAGAGGGGGCGTCGGGGCGTACGCGGGTGGTTCGGTCGTCGGGAGCGGTGCGGGTTCGCGTCAGGAGTGCGGCTTGGCCCGGACGGTACGCGTTGCGTCGCGCCCCTCTGGAGGTAGCGCGCACTCCAGGGTCTTTCTCGCACCGGTGCGTTGCAGAGGCGCGTCGGGGGAAGGCCCCGCGTCGGTCAGCAGGTGAGCTCGTCGAGCCGGGCCTCGAGGCGGGTGGTGAGGAGCTCGCGGTCGGGCACCGCGGCGGGGTCGGCGACGACGGCGACGCACAGCCGGCCCGCGTAGGACAGCACGTCGAAGGTCACCGTCGTGTTGCCGGGAGTCACGGCCACCGGCACGACCCGTGACACCTCGCAGCCGCCGAGGCGGAGCCGCTCGACCGGCCCGGGCACGTTGGTCACGAACGTCGTGACGAGGCGCTGGCGGTCGATGAACCACGCGAAGGCGCCGAGCCGCGCGAGCCATCGGAACGCCACGCCGAGGGGCGCGGCCGAGGCGGCGCGGGGCCGGTCACGCTGGGCGGCCGACTGGGCGTGGACGCGCCGGAGGCGGTCACGCGGCTCGGCCCCCGAGCCCGGCACCCGGAACGGCACGACGCCGCTCGTGTTCCCGAGGTCGCGCGCCGTCGTCGCCCGGCGTGCGGAGTAGGGCACCGACACGACTAGCTCGCCGACGCGTTCGCCGCGCCGGTCGAGCACGTCCGTCAATGCGCCGCCGACCGCCGTGACGACGAGGTCGTTGACCGTGCAGCCGAGCCCGTGGGCGGCCCCGACCACCTCCTCGAGCGGGCGGTCCACGACCGCGATCCGACGCGTCGGCCCCGTCGGTCGGTTGAGCGAGGTGCGCGCGACGAGTCGCGGACGCCCGACGCCGAGGGCGCGCAGACCCGACACGGCGAGGACGACCCGGCGCGGCAGCTCGCGGACCGAGGCGACCCGCCCCGCCCAGGCGTCGAGGGCGAGGTCGCGGCGCGTCGGGTCCCGAGGCCTCGGCCCGACAGGCTGCGCGCTCGCCGCGACGTCCGGTGGGACGGCATCCGACGTGGGTGGGTCGGCGAGCGACTGGAGCAGCGCGAGGCCGCCGATGCCGTCGGCGACGACGTGATGGACGACGACCACGAGCGCGCAGCGCCCCGACCCGACCCCGGTCACCCAGTGCGCCGCCCAGAGCGGGCGGTCCCGGGGCAACGGACGGCAGACGACCTCGGCCGCCAGCCCGAGCAGGCCCTCGAGGCCCTCCACCGCGTGCACGTGCAGGTGCCGCCCCACGTCGAAGCCGGCGTCGTCGACCCAGTACGGACGTCCGAGGCCTGTCGGCGCCTGGTGCAGCCGCTGCCGCAGACGGGGCACCGCCACCGCCCGCTGCCCGAGCAGCCGGGCGACGTCGGCGGCCTCGGGGCAGGAGGCGTCGGTCGGAGGGTCCACGACGAGCACCGCGGCGATGTGCATCGGGGCCGGGCCGCGGTCGGTGACGAGCGTCGTGAGGTCGTTCGCGCTCAGCCGGTCCACGCGGACGGCGGCGCGGCCACCGCGTCGGTGACGCCCACCCACGCCTTCACGGTAGGCAGGAGCGCAGGCCCCGCGCAGGCCGATGCCACGGAGGTGAGGCAACCGACACCCGCGGCGCGGGGGGCGGAGTGTTCTCTCCGTCACGCGTCGATCGAGAGAGCACTCCGTCCGTTGCCGAGGAGCGGCTCCACGGCGGACGGAGTGCTCTTTCGATCGGTGAGGCGGGCTGGCGGGCCGCTGTGTCGGTGAAGAGGGGGTGGGTCAGCCGTCGGCGTCGGGATAGCCGGTGGGGTTGGCCTGCTGCCAGCGCCACGTGTCGACACACATGTCGTCGACGGTGCGCGTCGCGCGCCAGCCGAGCTCGGCGTTCGCCTTGCTCGGGTCGGCGAACGAGACCGCGACGTCGCCGGCACGACGGGCCACGACCCGGTGCGGCAGCTCGCGGCCGACGGCACGCTCGAAGGCGTGGAGCATGTCGAGCACCGACGTGCCCTGCCCGGTGCCGAGGTTCCAGATGCCGACCGGCTCGTCCATCGTGCCGAGCTTCGTCAGGGCGGCCAGGTGGCCGGCGGCGAGGTCCTCGACGTGGATGTAGTCGCGCTGGCCGGTGCCGTCGGGCGTCGGGTAGTCGTCGCCGTAGACCTGCAGGTACTCGCGGCGGCCGACCGCGACCTGGGCGATGTAGGGCACGAGGTTGTTCGGGATGCCCTGCGGGTCCTCGCCGATGGTGCCGCTGGCGTGGGCACCGACGGGGTTGAAGTAGCGCAGCAGCCCGAAACGCATGCCCGGGTGGGCCGCGGCGATGTCGCGCAGGATCTGCTCCTGCATGACCTTGGTCCAGCCGTACGGGTTGGTGGCCGAGGTGGTGCGGTCCTCGGTGGCGGCCTCCTGGTCGAGGCCGTAGACGGTGGCCGAGGAGGAGAAGACGAGCTTGTCGACGCCGTGGCGCCGCATGGCGCGCACCAGCGAGAACGTCGAGCCGAGGTTGTTCTCGTAGTACTCGAGCGGCATCTCGACGCTCTCGCCGACGGCCTTGAGCCCGGCGAAGTGGATGACGGCGTCGATGTGCTCGTGGGCGAAGAGGTGCTCGGTCTTGTCGACGTCGGTGAGGTCGAAGGCGTGGACCGGCAGGTGGGTGTCGGTCAGGGCCTCGAGCCGGTTGACGACCGCCGGCTTGCTGTTGGCGAAGTTGTCGACGATGACGACCTCGTGCCCTGCGGCGATGAGCTGGACCACGGTGTGCGAGCCGATGTAGCCGGCTCCGCCGCTGACGAGTACGCGCATGGCGTCACCCTATCGGCCGCCTCGGCGGCGGGGCACGGGCCGGTGGGGCGGCCCGGGTCAGACGAGCGCGAACCCGGCGACGGCGAGCCCGTAGAGCGCCAGCGGCGCGGTGACGAGCAGGACCCCGGCCGCGTACATGCCGACGCCGACGACTCCTGCCGGCAGCCCGACGATCCGATCGGCGTCGAGCAGCTCGATGCGTGCCTTGGCCACGTGGGTGCTCTCGCGGATCGCCATGGCGCCCAAGGGTTTCGGCCCATCGGCCATGGCGACTATGGCGCGCCCGGTGGTGACGGGGTCGGTGCGCCGCACGGCGGCCCGGTCGGCGAGCACCTCGATGAGCAGGTGCACCTCGTGGAGGGCGGCGTCGGAGCGCAGGAACCGCGGCACTGCCTCGTGGACCACGGTGAAGAACTCCATGACGAGGTCGTGGCGGGCGGCGAGGTGCGCACGCTCGTGGGCGAGGACGGCGTCGAGCTCGTCGGGGGCCAGGCGCGCGAGGGTGCCCTGCGTCAGCACGACGCGACGCCGGACGCCGGGCACGCAGTAGGCGGTCGGCGTCGCGTGCTCGAGGACGCGCATGTCGCGGTCGCGGCCCTCGCCCGGGGCGCCGAGCAGGTCGACGAGGTCGCGGTGGCGGCGCCTGGCTGCACGCAGCTGGCGCCCGACGCGGTCACCGGCCAGCAGGAGGCGCCCGGCGACGACGGCGCTCGTGGCCCCGGCGACCGCGACGACGGGCCACGTGTCGGCGAGCCGGGCCCGGTCACCGAGCAGCGCGGGCAGCGCCGCCGGGGCCGCGAGCAGTGCGGCGAGGACGGCGGCGACGGCCGTGGCCTGCCAGAGCACGAGCGCGGCACGGGGAGCCCGGCGCAGCACCGTGACCCGGGCCAGCAGCCGAGGCACCGGCCACGCGAGCACCGCCGCGAGCACGACGAGCGCGCCGACGACGACCATCGGTCAGGCGCTTCGGGGGCGCGGCCCGGGACCGCGGCGGGCCTCGAGGTCGGCGAGGGCGGCCTTGAGCTCGTCGAGCTCCTCGGGCGTCGACTCGTGAAGGAAGTGCAGCAGCGCGCTGCGGCGGGTCTCCCCGGCGAGCTCGCCGAGCGTGTGGTGCAGCGACTCGGAGGTCAGCTCCTCCCGCGTCGAGGCGGGGGTGTACCGCCAGGCCCGGCCGTCGCGCTCGCGGCTGACGAGGTCCTTCTTGGCCATCCGGTCGAGGACGGTCATGAGCGTCGTGTAGGCGAGGCCGCGCTGGACGCCGATCTCGTCGTGCACCTCGCGGACGGTCAGGCCGTCCGGATGCGCCTCCGCGGTGCTCCACAGGTGCTCCATCACGGCGCGCTCGAGCTCGCCGAGGCGGTTGCGGGGGGTGTTCGGCATGGTGCGTCCAATCTACCGGCGTCGCGCGCCGGATCCGTGCCCGCGGCCGTCGTCGCCGGTCGTGGTGCTGGGTGGCATCGTGCCCGATGCCGGGTGGTGCAGGGTGACGACCCGGTCGAACAGGTCGGTCCCCTCGTCACGGTGGGTCACCATGACGAGCGTCTGGGCGCCGTCGGACGCGTGCGTCAGGTCGGCGAGGACGGCGCGGGCGGTCGGCGGGTCGAGGTGGGCGACGGGCTCATCGAGCAGGACGAGCGGGCGCCGGCTCACGTGCGCCCGGGCGATGCCGAGTCGGGCCCGCTCGCCGCCGGACAGGCCACGGCCGGACGCGCCGAGCGGGGTGTCGAGCCCGTCGGGCAGGTCGGTAAGGAGGTCGCCGAGGCCGGCGGCGCGGAGGGCGGCCTCGAGGTCGGCGTCGGACGCGTCGGGGCGCGCGAGGGTGAGGTTGGCGCGCAGCGTCGTGGCGAAGACGTGTGGCTCGTCGTCGACGACGGCGATGCGGGCCCGGGTGTCCTCGAGGGGCTGGTCGAGGGCGTCGCGGCCGTCGAGCAGGTAGCGACCGCCGCTGGGGTCGAGGTGCCGGGCGAGGACGGCGAGCAGCGTCGACTTTCCCGTGCCGTTCGGGCCCGTGACGACGACGCGGCTGCCGGGGCGCAGGTCGAGGTCGACGGGGGCGAGGTCGGTGCGGATCCCGGTCCACGACGCGGTGAGAGCCGTGGTCGTGACGGCGGCACCGTGCGGCGACTCGGCGTGGGTGCCGGCCTCGGTGGCCTCGGTGGCCTCGGTCGCCTCGGTGGCCTCGGTGCCCTCCGCCGGTGCCCGGTCGGCGACGGCCGGGTCGTGGTCGAGCAGCGCGTCGATGCGGGCCTCGCTGCCACGGGCCCGGGCGAGGGCACGCATCGCGTCGACGAGAGGCGTGATCGCCTCCGACACCGCGACCGGCGTCAGCACGAGGAGCGCCTTGACCGGGGTCGCGACGTCGAGACCCTGGGCGATGACGGCCGTCACTGCGACGGCCGCCCCGACGGCGACGAGGAACAGCGCCGCCGCAGTGGACCGCCCGACGCTGATCCGACGCGTCGTGCGCTCGAGGCTGCGGTGCGCGTCGTCGAGCCAGCCCAGCGCGGTGGGCCAGCCGCCGACGGCACGCAGCTCACGCGCCTGCGTGGCGACGAGCTCGCTGACCCGTGACACCTCGGCGCGAGCCGTGAGCAGGTTCGGCAGGGAGCGGGACTCGAGCGCGAGGGCGACCGCGCAGATGACGGCGACGACGAGCGAGAGCGCGAGCAGCACGAGCCCGACGGGCATCGCGATGGCCGCGACGACGGCGATGACGATGCCGCCCGCGAGGGCCGTCGAGATGACGGGCACGGTGACACGCACCTGGGCGTCGACGGCGTCGGTGAGGTCGTCGACGACGCCGGTGAGCACGTCGGCGCGTCGGCGCCGGCCGAGGCGCGCCGGCGTCAGTGGCACGAGGGCGGCGTACGCCTCGGTGCGTCGCTCGGCGAGCAGCCGCAGTGCGGCGTCGTGGCTGACGAGCCGCTCGGCGTACCGGAAGACCGGCCGGGCGATGCCGAAGGTGCGCACGAGGACGATCGCCGTGAGCAGGGTGAGGATGACGGGGCGCTCGGCGGCCCGGACGATGAGCCAACCGGACGTCGCCGTGAGGGCCATGCCGGACGCGGTGGCGAGGCCACCGAGCAGGCCGCCACGAACGGTGCCGGCGGAGGGCCAGGCGACGCCGTGCCGCCGTGTCGGGGTCAGGGTGTCGGCGCCCGTCCCGGGCTGCGGGTAGGTGGTCGTGGTGCTCACTGCTGGGCCTGCCTCGCGAGATCGGTGGTGGAGGGGGCGGGAGTGGCCGCGTCGGCGTGGTCGCCCGCGCGCGCAGAGCCGGCCGGACGCATCAGCACGACGTGCTGGTCGGCCCGCCGCACGAGCTCGTCACGGTGCGTGACCGCGACGACGACGCGTCGCTCGGCCAGCTCGGCGACGACGTCGGCGAGTGACTCGGCGCCCTCTGCGTCGACGTGGGCGGTGGGCTCGTCGAGGAGCAGGACGGTCTCGGGGGCGAGCCAGGCGCGGGCGAGGGCGAGCCGCTGGCGCTGGCCGGCCGACAGGCCGAAACCGTCGTCACCGAGGTTCCCCGACAGGCCGCCGGGGAGGGCGGCCACGGCGCCGTCGACGCCGACGGCGCGCAGGGCCGCCCACAGCTGGTCGTCGGTGGCCGGGTGCCCGATGGTCAGGGCGGATCGGACCGATCCGCTGGGCAGGAACGGCCGCTGGGTCACGTAGTGCGACGCCGGGGCCGACACCACGCCGCTCGTCGGCGTGCGCAGCCCGGCGAGCAGGTCGAGCAGCGTCGACTTGCCGACGCCGGAGACGCCGGTGACGACGGTGAGCCCCGGCCCGGCGACGAGGTCCAGACCTTCGATGACCGGCGCGCGGTCGACCTCGTAGGCATAGGTCATCCCGGACGTGCGGACCTCGTCGACGCGTCGGTCGGCGTCGGCCGCGCTCGCGAGGTTGCTTGTGGGAGCGAAGAGCTCGCCGAGGATGGCGTCGAGCGCAACCGCCCCGTCGGCGGCGGAGTGGTACTCGGCACCGACGCGCCGGACCGGCCAGTACGCCTCAGGCGCGAGGAGGATCGCCACGAGCGCCGGGCCGAGGTCCATCGAGCCGTGCGACAGCCGCAGGCCCACGGTCACGGCAACGATGGCCACCGAGAGCGTCGCGAGCAGCTCGAGCGCCGCGGACGAGAGGAACGCGATGCGCAGGGTCTCCATCGTCGCGCGGCGGTGCCGGTCGCTGACCTCACGCACCGTCTCGACCTGGCGACGTGCCCGGCCGTAGGAGACGAGCGTCGGCAGGCCGCGGACGACGTCGAGGAAGTGCCCGGCGAGGGAGTCGAGGGCTGCCCACCGGCGCTGCGTCGAGTCGGCGGTGGCGTGCCCGATGAGCGCGGCGAAGAGGGGCAGCAGCGGCAGCGTCAGCACGACGACGAGTGCGCTCGGCCAGTCGACGACCGCGAGGGTCACGAGCGCCACGGCGGGCACGAACGCGGCCGTGACCAGCGTCGGGAGGAACCGGGACGCGTACGGCTCCACGGCACTCGTGCCCGCCGTCGCGAGCGCCACCGCTCGCCCCGGCTCCGGCGCCGCGTCGGCGTCGACCCGTCCCCAGTGGCGCAGCAGGGCCGACCGCAGAGCCGACGACACGGCGACCCCGGCCCAGGCGGACACCCACTCGTTTCCGGCAGCCAGCCCGGCGCGCACGACGAAGAGCGCGCCGAGCCAGGTGAGCGGTCCGACGAGCGATGACCCGGCGACCACGGCCACCACGACGGCCGACAGGGCGAAGGCCGTGGCGATGGTCGCCGCGCCGCTCGCGACACCCATGGCGCCGAGGGCGAGCACCGGCCTCCGGGCGGCGGGGACCGCCCGGAGCAGCCGCGGGTCGAAGGGCTTCACGTCGATCCCTTCAGCTTCCGGTGCTGACGAGCTGGGCCTCGTCGGGAATGTGCTTGACGGTCAGGCGCTTCCGGAACACCCAGTAGGTCCAGCCCTGGTAGAGCAGGACGATCGGGGTGAATACGAGCGCGACGATCGTCATGACCTTGAGCGTGTACTCGGTGCTCGACGCGTTGTCGATCGTCAGGTTGTACGCCGGGTTCGTCGTCGAGGGCATGACGTTCGGGAAGAGCACGAGGAAGTACGTCGCGACGGACATCGCGATCGTCGTCGCCGTCCCGATGAACGCCCAGCCCTCACGGCCGGCGCGGTTGGCCGCCAGCGCCCCGAGCAGGGCCACCGCGGCCACGACGGTCGTGACCCACGAGGCGAGCTTGCCGTCGGTGAGTCCGAGCCACAGCAGCAGCACGACGGCGAGCACCGCGGCCACGGCGCCGACGCGCTGGGCGATGACGCGGGCCTCGAGGCGGATCTGACCGTCGGTCTTGAGGGCGACGAAGATCGCGCCGTGCGTGACGAAGAGGGCCACGAAGACGAGGCCGCCGAGCAGGCTCATCGGGTTGAGGAGGGTGAAGACGTTGCCGGTGAACTCCATGTTCGCGTCGATCGGCACGCCGCGCACGATGTTGGTCAGGGCGACGCCCCACAGGAGTGCGGGCACGAGCGAGCCCCAGAAGATCGCCTGGTCCCAGCGCGCCTTCCACCGGGCGTCCTCGCGCTTGTGCCGGTACTCGAAGCCGAGGTTGCGCACGATGAGCGCGACGAGGATGACAAGCAGCGGTAGGTAGAAGCCGCTGAACAGCGTGGCGTACCAGTGCGGGAAGGCCGCGAAGGTCGCGCCGCCGGCGGTGAGCACCCACACCTCGTTGCCGTCCCACACGGGGCCGATGGTGTTGAGCAGCACGCGGCGACGCTTCTGCGCGTCGGCCTCGTCGGTGGCGTACCGCTTGCCGCCGAGGACGGGCAGGAGCATGCCGACGCCGAAGTCGAAGCCCTCGAGCACGAGGTAGCCCGTCCAGAGGACGCCGAGGAGGACGAACCAGAAGGTTGCGAGGTCCATGGTCACGCGCCTTTCAGTAGGCGAAGACGAGGGGTGCGTCCTCGTCCCGCTCGCTCGGGTCCTGGGGCTTCTCGAAGGGGTCGGCCCCCTTGCGGACGTAGTGGAGGAAGAGCTTGATCTCGACGACGGCGAGGGCCCCGTAGAGGAGCGTGAAGACGACCATCGAGGTGACGACCTCGCCGACCGAGACGCTCGGGGACACGCCCTGCGCAGTGGTCATGAGGCCGAAGACGAGCCAGGGCTGGCGGCCGACCTCGGTGAAGATCCAGCCGAAGCTGTTGGCGAAGACCGGCAGCAGCGGGGCGGCCACGGCGAGCCAGACGAGCCAGCGCTGCGTGGGGGCGCGGCCCTTGCGGGTCATCCAGAGCACGACGAGGGCGATGAGGGCCGTGGCCATGCCGAGCCCGATCATGAGCCGGAAGGTCCAGTACGTCGTCGGGATGTTCGGCGCGTAGCCGGTGGCCGAGGCGACGAGCGGGTCGCCGCTCGCACCGTAGGTCTGGGCGTACTGGGCCTTGAGGTCGTTGATGCCCTTGACCGCGCCGTCGAACGACCCGGTGGCCAGGAAGCTGAGCAGGCCGGGGATCTCGATGATGGCGTTGGCGTGCGACCCGTCGAGCGAGCCGACCGACAGCACCGAGAAGGGCGCACCCTCGCCGGCCGGGACCGAGTCGTAGAGGGCCTCGGCGGCGGCCATCTTCATCGGCTGCACCTCGGTCATGATCTTGCCCTGCACGTCGCCGCTGACCGCGACACCGACCGAGGCGACGAGGCAGAACACGGCGGCCATCCGCGCGGCGCGTCGGTACATCGGCGCGTCCGAGCTGCCCACGGCCGCAACGGTGCCCGACGCGTCGGGCGTGCTGGCACCTGGCGTCTCGGCGGCGCGGCGGGCCTCGCGGCGCATGAGCCACAGGGCGACGCCCATGACGACACCGGCACCGGTCATGTAGGCGGCGAGGACGACGTGCGGGAACGTCACGAGCTGGACCTTGTTGGTCAGCACGGCGAAGAAGTCGGTCAGCTCGGCGCGGCCGGTCACCGGGTTGAACCGGTAGCCGACCGGGTGCTGCATGAAGGAGTTGGCGGCGAGGATGAAGTACGCCGACAGCACGGTGCCGATGTGCACGAGCCACATCGTCGCGGCGTGCAGCTTCTCGGGGATGCGCCCCCAGCCGAAGATCCACAGGCCGAGGAAGGTCGACTCGAGGAAGAACGCGAGCAGGGCCTCGATGGCCAGCGGGGCGCCGAAGATGTCGCCGACGAAGCGGGAGTAGTCGCTCCAGTTCATCCCGAACTGGAACTCCTGCACGATGCCCGTGACGAGCCCGAGCGCGAAGTTGATGAGGAAGAGCTTGCCGAAGAACTTGGCGAGCCGCAGCCACTGCTCGTTGCGGGTGCGGACCCACAGCGTGTGGAAGACGGCGACGATGAGGGACATGCCGATGGTGACCGGCACGAAGAGGAAGTGGTAGACGGTGGTGATGGCGAACTGCCATCGGGCCAGGTCTGTGGCATCCATGAAGGCTCCCGACGCGGTGGACTGGCGAACTACATGACGTAGTAGATGCTACGACCTCGTGTAGTACTACAGCGCGTCGGGCCCTCGTTCGGGGTGTGAAGCGGGTCACGGCGCCGACGAGACGGCAGGATGTCCGCGTGGACGAGCGAACGGTGACGGTCGACGGTTCCGGTGGTGGCGGGCGCCTGCGGGTCGACCACGACGCCGCGACCGCTCCCTTCGAGCAGGTACGGGACGGGCTCGCCGGGCTCATCACGGCCGGACGGTTGCTGCCCGGCGACCGGCTGCCCACCGTGCGGGGACTCGCCACCGACCTCGGCGTCGCCGCGAACACCGTGGCCCGCGCGGTCAAGGAGCTCGAGGCGGCCGGCCTCGTCGTCACCGGCCGACGCGCAGGCACGACCGTCGCGTCCGGAGCGCACGCGAGCGAGGTGGTGCTCGAGGCGCTCGCCGTGCGGTTCGTCGGCGGCGCGCGCGACGCCGGGTTCGAGGAGGGGGACGCGCTCGACGCGGTGCGCCGGGCCTTCCGCGCCTCGCGCGGCTGAGGGCCTCACAGGGACGCGTTGCCCGCGTCGGTCGCGTGTCGCGTCGGCCGGGAGGCACGTCAGGCGGGTGACGCGTCGGGCGGGACGGGCGTCAGGCGGGACGGGCGTCAGGCGGGACGGGCGTCAGGCGGGACGGGCGAAGGGGTGGGCTAGGCGCGTCAGCCGGTGCTGACGCGTCGAGCGGGACTGCGGCTCACGCGTCGCTCGCGCCGGGCGTCGCGGCGCGGCAGGTGTGTTCGGCCAGTTCCCGGCGATGCGGGCGGCCTGCGGAGGAAGGCCCATGGTGGTGCTCCTGTCGGGTCGGGCGATGGGGTGCTGCAGGGGCCGTTCGGCGTGCCCCAGGGTCAGAGCCTGCAACCGGGGTGCTGATACGCGGGCCGCCGACGGGTGGCGTGCGAGCGGCCGCTGCCAGCGCGCGAGGGTCCCTTACCGGTGGTAACTTCCCGACCACACCGCACCCTCACCCCTCGGGGAGGCTTCGATGACGAAGCGCTGGAACCGGTCCACCCGTCGACCCGTGGTCGTCCTGGCGGCCGCGGTCGTCGTCGCCGCCGCCGGGCTGGCTCCCGCCGCCGCGTCCGGCGCCTGGTATGAGCCGGTCCACCCGCAGAGCCCCGACTCGCAGGTGGACATCACCGGACCGCCGCTCGCCGGCACCCAGCCCGACGGCACGGTGCGCGGCTACGTCGACGCGCACACGCACCTCATGTCCGACATCGGCTTCGGCGGCGACATCGTGTGCGGGGCGACGTACAGCCCCAAGGGGATCGGCGACGCGCTCGAGGACTGCGACAACCACTACCCCGACGGCCGGACCGCCCTCATCGAGAACCTCACGAACAAGGAGGGCAGCAACCCGCTCGCCACGCACGACCCCGTCGGCTGGCCGACCTTCCGCGACTGGCCGAAGTGGAGCAGCCTCACCCACCAGCAGATGTACTACCGGTGGGTCGAGCGAGCCTGGCGCGGCGGCGAGCGGATCATGGTCGCCGACGCCGTCAACAACAACTTCTGTGCAGCCTGCCGACCCAGGTCAACCGCTACTCGTGCGACGACATGGACACCGTGCGGCGCCAGATCGCCGAGACGAAGAAGCTCGAGGCCTTCGTCGACGACCAGTACGGCGGCCCCGGCAAGGGCTGGTTCCGCATCGCCTACTCCGCCCAGGCGGCGCGCCGGTACGTCGCCCAGGGCAAGCTCGCCGTCGTCCTCGGTGTCGAGGTGAGCAACCCGTTCGGCTGCAAGCTCACCCTCGGCGTCCCGGGCTGCACCACGGCGCAGATCGACGCCGGCCTCACCGAGCTGCACGACCTCGGGGTCCGTTCGATGTTCCTGTGCCACAAGTTCGACAACGCCCTGTGTGGCGTCCGCTTCGACGAGGGAACCCAGGGCGTCGTCGTCAACCTCGGCAACTTCATCAACACGGGACAGTGGTGGCGGACCGAGCCGTGTCGCACCGAGCTGCACGACCACACCATCGCCACCGCGGTCATCCCGAAGCAGCTCGCGCCGTACCTGCCCGGCGGACTCGTCGCGCCCGTCTACCCGCCCGGCCCGCACTGCAACCCCCGTGGCCTCTCCGCGCTCGGCGAGTACGCCCTCGCCGGGATGATGAAGCGCGGCATGGTCGTCGAGGTCGACCACATGAGCGTCAAGGCCGCCACCCGCACCCTCGACCTGCTCGAGGCGGCGGACTACCCCGGCGTCGTCTCGTCCCACTCGTGGATGGACACCCACCTCACCGAGCGCATCTACCGGCTCGGCGGGTTCATCGCCCAGTACGGCCACGACGCGGGCGAGTTCGTCGACACGATGCACACCGACGAGGCCCTCCGCGCGAGGTACGGCGTCGGCTACGGCTACGGCATGGACATGAACGGCTTCGGCGGCACGCCCGCCCCGCGCACCGGGTCGGCGGTGACCTATCCGTTCACGACGCTCGGTGGGGCGACCGCCGACCGGCAGGTCACCGGCCAGCGCACGTGGGACTACAACCGCGACGGCGTCCCGATGTACGGCCTCATCCCCGACTGGGTGGAGGACATGCGGCGCCTCGGCGGCCAGCAGGTCGTCGACGAGCTGGCTCGCGGCGCCGAGTCGTACCTGCGCACGTCGGCCGGCGCCCAGGCGTGGACGCCGCCGGCCCGTCACTGACCCGCCACGGGCTCAGCTGTCGAGCAGGTCGACGTCCCACCGTTCGTCGGCGCGCAGGACGGGCGCCGTCCACGCGGCGTCCGGACGCCACCGCGTCCACGCGTCGTCGAAGGGCCAGTCTCCGGCGCGGAAGGACGCGCGCCCGTGCTCGGCGTTGAGCCGGATCGCCGCCGTCTGGTCGGCCCCGAGCAGCCCGGCCTGCTCGGCCGCCTCGAGCTCGTCGGCGTCCTTGACGTGGACGGTGCCGCCGGCCTCGATCCAGAGGTCGAGGACGTGGTCGCCGGTGAACGTGTCGTGCCCCGCGCGGTGGTGCGCCGTCTCGAGGTTGACGTACCAGCCGGCGAACTCCCACGCGTCGTGGCCGTCCGGGTCGGCCGGGTCGATGCCGTCCGGCACGTCCCAGAACAGCCACACCGACCACGGCGTGCCCGCCGGCACGATGCGCAGGATCCCAGCGCCATGCCATCGCGCGCGCGCCTGTACCCGATGGGGAGCACGCAGGTAGCGCTCGGCGAGCGCCACGTCCCGCAGGTCCGACCCGTCGGGGTACCGCTTGGTCAGCTGCGGCGTGCCGGGCGCGAGCCAGGCGACGAGCCCGCGCTCGTCGTCGCGCACGACGCGCATCGGCGACACCGTCTCGGGCCGGCCCGGTGCCCAGGCGTGGTCGCGGTAGCGCCACATGACGACCTCGCCCGGGCCGAGGAAGGGTGGCGTCCCCAGCGGGCGTGCGCCGTCGGGGACGCGAACGTCGTACGGCGCCGGGACGGGAGCGTCGGTGGGCGGCTGAGCGTCGGGCATCGGCAGGACCTCGGACATCCGGCCACCCTACGAGGATCCGCCCGGCTGCAGCGGGGACGCACCGCACGCCGCGACGAGCCTCAGCCGACGTCGTGCGTCATGCTGTCGATGACGGCCGTCACGGCCAGGACCAGCACGACGTTCCTGCCGTCCACGACCTCGACGCCGTAGGTGTCCGCCACCCGGAACCACTTCTTCGACACCTCGGCGACGTCCTCGCCACCCTGGGAGATGCGGTACTCGTGGTCGACGATGTTGCCCTGGACGTCCATGTCCTCACCGTCTGCGACGTCGACGCTGAACCGCTCGCGCAGCGGGGTGATCATCGCCTTCTTGACCGTCGCCACGGTGCGTCCGGACGGGTCCTCGATGGTCATGGTGTCGCGCACCCGCAGCTTGCGCTCCTGGAGCTTGAGCAGCTCGTTGCCCGACGCGTCCTCGAAGATGAGGGTGTCGCGGATGCGCATGGCCTTGCCGTTGACCTTGAACACGCGTCTGCCCTGCTCGTCCTCGATCCAGGAGTCGTCGCCGATCGCGACGAGCTTCTGCCGCATCCGGTACGTGGTCCTGCCGACCCCTCGCCGCTCGTCGCGACGTTCCTCACGGCGCTCCCGACGCCGATCTCCCAGTGCCATGGCTGCCTCCTCGGCTCCGACTCTTCGGACGCCCTTCAGGACACCGGGCGCAGGGCGAGGTGTCACCCCTCGATCCGAGTGAGTTGCAGCCGTGTCACGGTGACGTGCGGCACCCAGGGTGTCGGCGTCAGCGTCAGCTTCGCGACGGCGATGGCGTCAGCTTCGCGACGGCGATGGCGCGGCCGGCCTTCGTCTCGTAGGCGGCGAAGAAGGGGGCCCTCGCCACGACGACGTCGGTCCAGGCGGCGTCGCGCTCGGCGCCGCGCAGCACGTCGACCCTCACCTCGTGGTGCCGGCGGCCGATCTGCACCGACGCGTGGGTCGCCGCGCGCAGGTTGCGGATCCACTGCGGCTCCGCCGGCCGGCCGCCCGCCGAGGCCGCGAGGTAGTAGGAGCCGTCGTGCTCGAAGTAGCCGACCGGCGTCGTGTGCGGCGCCCCCGTCCGGCGGCCGACGACGGTGAGGAGCAGCACCGGGACGCCTCGCACGCGACCGCCGACCCGGCCGCCGGTGCGGCGGTACATCCAGACCGACGCCGTGTTGCCGGCCTTCCACAGGCGCTGGCCGATCGATGCCATGGCTTCCTCGCTCGTTCGCTCACTGGCGGGTGTCCGGCCGGCCCGGGCCCTCGACCCGAGTCAAGCACCCCGACCGTGCCCTCACCGGACGAAGGAGTGCCCGACGTGCCGGTTTCAGGCCTTGGGGCGTTCGTCGACGATGCGGCGGGCCTTGCCGATCGACCGCTCGATGGAGCCGGGGGAGCGCACCTGCACCCGGCACGTCACGCCGACGTGGGTCTTGACGGCGTGCTCGAGCCGTCGGGCGATCTCGCCGGACGCGTCGTCGGAGGGGCGCTCGAGCGGCTCGACCAGCACGGTCAGCTCGACCATCCGGCCGGGTTGGGTCAGGACGCACTGGAAGTACGGCGACAGCCCGGGCTCGGCGAGCACGTGCTCCTCGATCTGCGTCGGGAAGACGTTGACGCCGCGGATGATCATCATGTCGTCGGTGCGCCCGGTCACCTTCTGCATGCGCCGCATCGAGGGGACCGCGGTGCCCGGCAGCAGGCGCGTCAGGTCGCGGGTGCGGTAGCGCAGCACCGGCATGGCCTCCTTGGTCAGCGACGTGAAGACGAGCTCACCGAGCTCACCGTCGGGCAGCACCTCCTCGGTCACCGGGTCGATGACCTCGGGGTAGAAGTGGTCCTCCCAGATGTGCAGGCCGTCCTTCGTCGTCGCCGCCTCCTGCGCGACGCCGGGGCCCATCACCTCCGACAGCCCGTAGATGTCGACGGCGTCCATGCCGGTGCGCCGCTCGATCTCCTGGCGCATCGACTCGGTCCACGGCTCGGCGCCGAAGATGCCGACCTGCAGGCTCGTCGCGGCGGGGTCGAGGCCGGCGCGCTCCATCTCGTCGAGCAGGGACAGGAAGTAGCTCGGCGTCACCATGATGACGCGCGGGCCGAAGTCCTGGATCAGCTGCACCTGGCGCTCGGTCATGCCGCCGCTGACCGGCACGACGGTCGCCCCGAGCCGCTCGACGCCGTAGTGCGCGCCGAGACCGCCGGTGAACAGGCCGTAGCCGTAGGCGACGTGGACGACGTCGCCCGGGTGGCCGCCGGCGAGGCGGATCGAGCGGGCCACGAGGTCGGCCCACGTGTCGATGTCGCGCCTCGTGTAGCCGACGACGGTGGGGCGGCCGGTGGTACCCGAGCTGGCGTGGATGCGCACGACCTGCTCGCGCGGCACGGCGAACATCCCGAACGGGTAGTTGGCGCGCAGGTCGGCCTTCGCCGTGAAGGGCAGGTGACGCAGGTCGTCGAGGCCGCGGACGTCGCCGGCGTGGATCCCCCTGTCCTCGAAAGCCTTCCGGTAGTGCGGGACGTTCTCGTACGCATGCCGTACGGAGGCCTGCAGTCGTTCGAGCTGGAGCCCGCGCAGCTCGTCGACCGACAGCGTCGGGATCTCGTGGTCGGGCAAAGCGGGGCGTGGGCGCTCGGCTGACTCCGTCGTCATGCCGCCCATTCTTACCGTCGAGAGGCCACGTTTCGTCCCCTCCCCACCGTCGAGAGGCCAGGAGTGGCTGTCCCGGACGTGTCGAGAGGCCACTTCCCGGTCCGGGGAGTGGCCTCTCGACCCGCCGTCGGCCACCAAACGTGGCCTTTCGACGTTTCTGGGGGCGGGGGGTGACGCGTCAGGCGTCGGGTGTCGCGTCGGGTGTCGCGTCGGGTCGGGGGTGCGACGCGGCGGCGTCGGCGGCGTCGGTGTCGTCCTCGGTGCGCATCCGCTGGAGGAAGGACTTCGTGCGTTCGTGCTGCGGGTTGCCGAGGACGTCCCTCGGGGCGCCCTCCTCGACGACGACGCCGGCGTCCATGAAGACGACGTGGTCGGCGACCTCACGCGCGAAACCCATCTCGTGGGTCACGACGATCATCGTCATGCCGGCGCGGGCCAGCTCGCGCATGACCCGGAGCACCTCGCCGACGAGCTCGGGGTCGAGGGCCGACGTCGGCTCGTCGAAGAGCATCAGCTTCGGGTCCATCGCCAGGGCCCGGGCGATCGCGACGCGCTGCTGCTGACCGCCGGACAGCTGGGCGGGGTAGGAGGTCGGCTTGTCGCCGAGCCCCACCTGCTCGAGCAGCTCGAGCGCCTTGGCCCGTGCCTCCTTCTTGCCGACACCCTTGACCTGCACCGGCGCCTCCATGACGTTCTGGAGGGCCGTCATGTGCGGGAAGAGGTTGAAGCGCTGGAACACCATGCCGATGTCGCGGCGCTGCGCGGCCACCTGCTTGTCGGTGAGGTGGTGCAGCTGACCGTCGTCGTCGCGGAAGCCGACGAGGTCGCCGTCGACCCAGATGCGGCCGCCGTCGATCTCCTCGAGCTGGTTGATGCAGCGCAGGAAGGTGGTCTTGCCGGACCCCGACGGGCCGAGCAGGCAGACCACCTCACCGCGGTGCACGGTGAGGTCGATGCCCTTGAGGACCTCCGTGCCGTGGAAGCTCTTCATGACGTTGAGGGCGCGGACGAGCGGCTCCTCCTCGCCCGGGCGGGAGCGCTCGTGCGGCGTCGTCGGGGTCGTGGTCGTCTCGGACATCAGGCGCCTCCTGCCCCGGCCGGCCGTGCGAACCGCTTGTTGCTCGGGGTGCCGAAGCCGCGCCCGAACCGCTTCTCGAGGAAGTACTGCCCGACCATGAGCACCGACCCGACGATGAGGTACCACGCCGTGACGGCGACGAAGGCCGGCATGATGAGCAGCGTCCGGGTGCCGATGGCGCTGGTCTGGTAGAAGAGCTCGGTGATGACCGGGATCGCCGAGAGCAGCGAGGTGTCCTTGACCATCGCGATGGTCTCGTTGCCCGTCGGGGGCACGATGACGCGCATCGCCTGGGGCAGCACGATCCGGCGCATGGCCTGGCCCCGGTTCATCCCGAGGGCCGAGGCCGCCTCGGCCTGCCCCTTGTCGACCGACAGGATGCCGGCGCGGGCGATCTCGGCCATGTAGGCCGCCTCGGACAGGCCCAGGCCGATGATGCCGGCGACCAGCGTGCTCGAGAACTGGTTGACGTTGAGGGTGAAGAACGTGAAGTCGCTCGAGAGGCCCATGACCGAGGCCAGCTGCTGGCCGAACGGCACGCCGAAGTCGATCGTGTTGTAGAGGTAGCCGACGCCGCTGCCGATCATCGCCAGCAGCACGAGGCGCGGGATCCCGCGGAAGAACCACGTGTAGACGAACGACACGCCGCGCAGGACGGGATTGTGCGACAGGCGCAGGACCGCGATGAGGATGCCGCCGACGATGCCGATGACCATCGAGCCGACGGTGCCGATGATGGTGCCCTTCCACAGGCCCTCGATCACCGGCGTCTGCTCCATGATCTCCAGCGCCTTGGGGAAGTTCCAGCGCGTGTTGGTCAGGAACGAGCTGATGAGCATCGCGACGAGCACGAGGATCACGACGAGCGCGACCCACCGTCCGGGGTGCCGGACGGGCCGGGCGTCGATGAGGCCCGGCCGGTCCGTGGTCGTGCCGGACGGTGTGCCGGTCTTCTCGGTGGTGCCAGTCACGGGATGACTCACGGGTTGACGGCGAAGTTGTCGATGGCGCCCTTCTCGACCGCGTACTTCTTCAGCGCCGCGTCGTAGCTGCCGTCGGCCTTGGTGGCCTTGAGCGCCTCGACGAGGAGGTTGGCAAAGTCGGTCTGGTCCTTGGGCACGACGTAGCCGTAGGGGGCGGAGTCGTAGATGTCGCCGAGCGGCTCGAGCTGGCCGGTCTGCTTGACGGCGTAGAGGCCGACGGGCGAGTCGGCGAGCATCGCGACGGTCTTGCCGCTGACGACGTCGGAGGTGACCTGGTCCTGCCCCTTCTGGATGACCATGGTGATCGCCGGCTTGCCGGCGTCGGTGCACTTCTTGCTGCGGGCCGCGAGGTCGTCGGCCTGGGTCGTGCCCTTCTGGGCGCCGACCGCCTTGCCGCAGACGTCGTCCATGTTGACCTTCTGCGGGTTGCCCTTCGCCACGACCCACAGCGTGCCGGCCTTGTAGTAGCTCACCATGTTGACCTGCTTCTTGCGGTCGGCGTTGATGCTGAAGCTCGAGACGCCCATGTCGTACTTGCCGCTCGTGACGCCGAGGATGATCGTGTCGAAGCCGGCCGGCTGCCACTCCGTCTTGAGGCCGAGCTTGGCGGCGACGGCATTGAACACGTCGACGTCGAAGCCCTCGACGGTCTTGCCGTCGCTCGCGAGCATCTCGTTGGGTGCATACGTCGGGTCGGTGCCGATCGTGATGACGCCCTTGCTCTTGAGGGCGGCCGGGACCTTGGCGGCGAGCGCCTGGTCGACACCTCCACCGGCCGGGGTCGTGGCGGCACCGCCGGACGCGGAGCCCCCGCTGCCCGGGTTGGTCGACAGGGAGTTCGACCCGCAGGCCGACAGCGAGAGGCCGGCGGCGACGAGGCCGGTCACGGCGATGAGGGACATGCGGCGCATGCTGGTGGGTCCTTCCGGGCGTGCAACGGTCGAGCCGGCGCGTCGGCGCACTGGCTGGGTCTGGCCGATACTGCCACCTCTGCCTGTACGTGCACACCGGATACACCGAACCGTTAGGTGGGCCACGTCCGGTCGTCGACGGCGACGCGGCGTCAGCGCTCGCGGGGCAGGACGGCGTCGCGCAGCCGCTGGTCGCGGGCGATGCGCGTCAGGTCGCGCCGGTAGCGCTCGGCGGCGACGGCACGCAGGACGGTCTCGAGGTGGTGACCCGGCGGTGGCGGGGGCGCGACCGAGGAGAGCACGCGTCCGAGCAGCTGTCGACCGTGCGCGTCGCGTGCGGCCGGCGCGAACGACGCTGCGCGGGGGAGGAACTGGCGCAGCGCGGTGGCGAGGCCCGGGTCGAGCGGGGCGATGTCGGCGCGGGCCGCCCACGCCTCGAGCTCGGCCGGCATGCTCGGAGGTGCCGGCAGCCTGAGTCGGCTGCGTTCGGACACGACGTACGTGCCGGCCGCCTGGTCGCCGAGCCGCTTGACGCGTGAGCTGGACAGGGCGGCGATGGCCGCGGCGACGCCGGTGGTCAGGTAGATCTCGGGCCAGCCGACGAGCGCACGGGTCAGCGTGTGCCGCGAGGACACCGGGCCGCCGTCGTCACGCACGACCCGCAGGCCCGTGACGAGCTTGCCGAGGGTCTTGCCACGGGTCAGCGCCTCGGTGGTGGTCGGGACGCCGACGAGGACCCCGACGAGCACCACGATGACGGCCGTCCGGGCCACGGCCTCCGAGGACCCCTGGGTCAGGCTGGTCGCGACGACGATGAGGCCCCAGCACACGAGACCGTTGACGACGACGTCGATGAGCCCCGACACGATGCGCGAGCCGATGTTGGCCACCGGCAGCTCGAGGGCCACGCCCTCACCGGTCACCGACTCCTGGGCCGCGTACCCCCGGTAGGGCGCGGGCGCGCTGCGCGCATTGGCCGTCACGGGAGGCAGGGTAACCCCGCGGGCGACCCTCTGGAGGCCGGACGCGAACGGCTGTGGACCGACACGGCCCGCGGCCGCGTGCGCGCGGTTAGGGTGACGCCGTGAACGTCGACGCGCTCGTCACCGCGCACCACGAGCAGTGGGCGCGCCTCGACGCGCTGAGCAAGCGGCGTCGCCTCTCGGGGGCCGAGGCCGACGAGCTGCTCGACCTCTACGAGCGCGTGTCGACGCACCTGTCGCAGGTGCGCTCGACCGCCCCCGACCCGGCGCTCGTGCGCCACCTCTCGATGCTCCTGACGCGGGCCCGGCTCTCGCTCGCGGGGCGCCACGCGTCGACGTGGTCGGGCCTGCTCACCTTCTTCCGCAGCACCTTCCCCGCCGGTCTCTACGACCTCAGACGCTGGTGGGTGTCGACGCTCGTGGGCAGCGTCGTCCTCATGGCGCTCGTCACCGCCTGGACCCTGGCCCATCCCGAGCTCTACACCTCGCAGCTGTCCGCGGAGCAGATCCGCGCCTACGTCGACACCGACTTCGCCGGGTACTACTCGGAGTTCGCCCACCACGAGTTCGCGACGCAGGTGTGGGTCAACAACGCGTGGGTCGCGGCCCAGTGCATCGCCTTCGGCGCCCTCGGGCTGCCGGTGATCTACGTGCTGTGGCAGAACGTCGTCAACGTCGGCATCGTCGCGGCCCTCATGGTCAGCCACGACCGCGCCTCGCTCTTCTTCGGGCTGATCCTGCCGCACGGGCTGCTCGAGCTGACCGCCGTGTTCGTCGCGGGCGGCGCCGGGCTGCGGCTCTTCTGGTCGTGGGTCGATCCCGGACCCCTGTCGCGCTCGGCGTCGTTCGCGCGCACGGGACGCAAGGTCGTCGGCATCGCGCTGGGGCTCGTCGTGGTGCTGCTCGTCAGCGGCGTCATCGAGGGCTTCGTCACGCCGTCGGGACTGCCGACCGCCGCGCGGATCGCCATCGGCCTGGTCGCCTGGGGTGCCTTCCTCGTCTACGTCTTCGTCGTGGGGCGGCGGGCCCACCGCGCCGGCGCCACCGGTGACGTCGCCGACCACGTGGCCGGCGACGCAGCACCGGTCGCCGGCTGAGGCGTCCGAGCACCCCGGCCACTCGGAGCGCTCGGAGCGCTCGGAGCTCAGAGAAGACCCTCGCTCTTGAGGCGGAGGTAGTGGTCGGCGAGTCGCGGAGGGAGCGCGTCGGCGTCGGCGTCGATGACGTCGACGCCCATCCGCTCCAAGGCCTCGGCGACGCGTCGACGCTGGGCCGCCGTGCGCTCGGCGGCCGCGGCGCCGTAGACCTCCTGAGCGGAGTCGCGCGCGAGCCGCAGAGCCGTGACGGCAGGGTCGGCGACGCTCGCCACCACGACGCGGTGGCGCGCGACGAGCGCGGGCAGCACGGGGAACAGGCCCTCCTCGACGGCGGCCGGCTCGAGCGGGGTCAGCAGCACGACGAGCGCACGGTGGTGCCCGCGACCGATGAGGCCCGACACGAGGGCGGTCCAGTCGGCCTCGACGAGCGAGGCCTCGACCGGCGCGAGTGCCGACACGACGTCGGCCAGCAGGGTGCCCCGGTCGGCCGACCCGCCGACGCGGACACGGACCACCTGGTCGCCGGCGACGACGTCGACGCGGTCGTGGGCCCGGCTCGCGAGGGCCGTCAGGAGCAGCGCGGCGTCCATTGCGGCATCGAGGCGGGGCACGTCACCGACGCGCCCGGCGCTCGTGCGCGAGGTGTCGACGACGATGACGACGTGACGGTGCTGCTCGGGCTGCCACGTGCGCACGACGACCGAGCGCCGACGTGCCGTGGCGCGCCAGTCGATCGAGCGGACGTCGTCGCCCTCGACGTAGTCGCGCAGCGAGTCGAACTCGGTGCCCTGGCCGCGGCGCCGCACCGCGGAGCGGCCGTCGATCTCGCGCAGGCGCGCGAGTCGGCTCGGCAGGTGGCGCCGTGAGGGGAACGGGTGCAGCACCCGCACCCGGCCGGGCACCACGGTCGAGCGCTGCCGCCCCGCGAGGCCGAGGGGGCCGAGGGCGCGCACCGTGACACGGTCGGCGACGCGGTCGCCCCGACGCGTCGGCCGCAGGGGCGTGCGGACCCTGACGCGCTCGCCGCCGGGCACGCGCAACGGGTGGCGGTCGGGCGACGCGCCGGTGGAGGGTGGCCACGCGTCGCGCAGGACGCCCCGGACCGTGCGGCGCCCCGGGTTGGTGACGAGCAGGTCGGTGGCCACCGTCTCGCCGAGCCGCACCTGTGACGGGCCGGTGCGCTCCAGGCCGAGGCGACGCGGCGACGGTGCGAGGGCGACGTCGACGGCCGCGAGGACGGCGACCGCGAGGACCCACAGCGCCACGGTGCCGGTGGTCGGCCACCACACGAGCAGGACCGCGCCGGCGAGCAGGGCCCACGCCGTGCGCGTCGTCACGACCATCGGTGGGCTCCGGTCACCGGGGGACGGGGACGGACGAGAGCGCGCTGTCGAGGACGGCCGCGATGCTGACCCCCTCGAGCTCGGCCTCCGGACGCAGGGCGAGGCGGTGGGCGAGGGTGGCGTGCGCGAGAGCCTTGACGTCGTCGGGAGTGACGAACCAGCGGCCGTTGAGCCAGGCCCACGCGCGGCTCGTGGCGAGCAGGGCCGTGGCGCCGCGCGGGCTGACGCCGAGCGAGATCGACGGCGAGGTGCGGGTGGCCCGCGCGATGTCGACGATGTACCCGGCGATCTCCGGCGACACCTCGACGCGGCGGACGGCCTCGGCGCCGGCCTCGAGGTCGGCCCGGCCCGCGACGGCCCGGATGCCGGCGGTCGACAGGTCGCGCGGGTCGAACCCCGAGGCGTGCCGCTGGAGCACGGCCACCTCGTCCTCACGCGGCGGCAGCGGCAGCGTCACCTTGAGCAGGAACCGGTCGAGCTGCGCCTCGGGCAGCGGGTAGGTGCCCTCGTACTCGACGGGGTTCTGCGTGGCGGCGACGAGGAACGGCGTCGGCAGCGGCCGCGGGAGCCCCTCGACGCTGACCTGGCGCTCCTCCATCGCCTCGAGCATCGCCGACTGGGTCTTCGGCGGAGTCCGGTTGATCTCGTCGGCGAGGAGCAGGTTGGTGAAGACCGGGCCCTCGCGGAAGGTGAAGTCGGACGTGCGCGGGTCGAGCACGAGCGAGCCGGTGACGTCGCCGGGCATGAGGTCGGGGGTGAACTGGACCCTCTTTGCGGTGAGGTCGAGGGCGGCGGCGAGCGATCGGACGAGGAGCGTCTTGGCGACGCCGGGCACGCCCTCGAGGAGCAGGTGGCCACGGGCGAGGAGCGCGACGATGGCCGCGCTGACCGCGGCGTCCTGCCCGACGACGGCCTTGGCGACCTCGGCCCGGACCGCGTTGAGGGCGTGGCGCGCCGCGTCGGATGCGTCGTCGGACGCCGGGGCGGACGCAGGGGTGGACGCAGAGGCGAGCGCGGCGGCGTGGTGGGCGTGGGAGGGTGCCGGGGCGCCACGTGTGGGGTCGGGCACGGGGGCGGCGCCGTTGGTCGAGGTCGTCGGGTCCGGCTGTGCCACAGGGGCGCCGGGCGCCTCGCTGGTCTGGGGTTCGGGCGTCTGGCTCATGCGCTTCGCACGCTCTCCTCGAGGTCGGCCAGCCGCTGCGCGAGCAGCAGCAGGTCGCGGTCGGTGGTCGGGTCGGGCCCGTCGAGCAGGCGCTCGACGTCGGGACGGGGGGTGCCGGACGCCCGGGCGGCGGCGTCGACGAGGGTGGTGACCGGCGTGGAGCGCGGCAGGCCGAGACGGTCCGCGAGCCGGGTGCTGCTGCCGACGCGCAGGGCGCGCGCCGCGAGGGGTCGGTCGGCGGCTCGGTGGTACAGGCGGCCCCGGGCCTCGGTGGTCTCGGCGGCGCGGACCACGACGGGCAGCGGCTCGACGACGAGGCGCCCGAGCCGCCGGCCTCGCGCCAGGGCGAAGGCGACGACGGCCGTCGCGAGCAGCCAGGCTGCCGGCCCGAGCCAGTCGGGGACGCCGCGACCGGGGTCGGCGACGTGCTCACCGGACGGGTCGACGGCGTCGAGGTCGGACAGGCCCGGCACGTACCAGAGCAGGTGCGGGGTGGAACCGAGTGCGCGCAGGGTCAGCGCGGCGTGGGCGTCGTCGAGCACCTGTCCGTTGCTCACGGCTCGCTTCGACCCCAGGACGACCGTCTCGGGCGCCTGACCCTCTCGAGGCAGCACCACGAGGGCTCCGGACTGCCCGGAGTCCGACGCGCCCGGAGTGGTCAGCCCGGGGCGGAAGCACAGGGTCGCGCCCGCACCCGAGCGGGTCGTCGGGCCCGATGCGCCCGATGCGCCGGATGCGCCGGACCCGCTGGACGCGCCGGACGTGCTGCCCCCGTCGATGAGGGCGTAGCTGCTCCAGCTCGCGGTGAGCCGGTCGGTGGGGTCGGCGATGTCGGACGTGCAGCCGGCGGCGCGCGGCGTCCGGTCGCGGTCGATGACGGTGAGCGGCAGGGCGAGGTCGTCGAGCTCGACGTCGTCGGGCTCGACGACGACGAACCGGCGGGTCTGCTCGACCGCGCGGGTCAGGCGCTCCGCCGCACCCTGGCCGAGGTAGCTGGCGTCGGTCAGCACGACCGTCCAGTCGGTCCGGGCGTCGGAGGAGTCGAGGGTCCGCTCGAGGTCGTCGATGCTCCGCACGACCGACACGTCGACGTCGTGGCGGCGCAGCACCTCGGCGACGGCGTGGGCGCCGCCGTGCCCGGTGTCGTCGGGGTCGAGCGGCAGGCCGGAGACGCGCGGCCCGGTGACGACCATGAGGAGCAGGCCGATCGCGACGGCGCCGGCCAGGAGGAGGGCGAGGACGCGGACGACCGCGCGCCGCCGGCTGCGCGGCGCTCGCGGCGGCACCGTCGTGTTCCACGCAGCGAGCCCGGGCGTCGAGACCCCGGTCGGCTCCGATGCCGAGGACGCCGTGGGTGCACCCGATCCGCTCGGCGCGCCCGACGCACCGGACGCGTCACGGGTCGGGACGCTCACCGGGCACCTCCGGCGCCCACGGCTACGGCGCTCGCGGCGTCGAGGACGGGACGCGTCGCCCGCAGCCGGGCATCGAGGTCGAGGACGCCGCGGGCGTCGGCAGCGCCCACGGGGACCCGGCCGTAGACGACGCGGTCGAACAGGTCGGCCGCGCTACGGACCTCGCCGGCCTCGCCCGGGAAGACGCCGGAGAGTGCGGTCCCGATCTCGTGGGCGGTGCGTCCCGGCACGTCGTCGAGCAGGGTGCGCTCGGCCGCTGACGCCGCGACGGCCCGGAACGCGTCGGCCGTGGCGGCGGCCGCGTCGCCACGGGCGAGGGCGGCCTCGGCGCGCGACCGGTAGTCGGCGGCGGTGAGGTGCGGCTCGTCGAGGACGCCGCCGCCCGCCCGGGCGCGCGAGGCCGTGGGCGAGCGCCGCACCGCGACCAGCAGGATCGCGGCGACGACGAGCGCGAGGACGACGAGCACGACGGGCAGCGCCCAGCCGGGTGCCGGGGCCTGGCCGCTCAAGCCGGCCAGGTGCTCGTTCAACCAGTCGACGAACCGGTCCATCAGGCTGCGGTCGTCGGCATAGGCCGGCGAGGAGAGCTCCTCGGCCAGCCAGGCACGCGCCTGCTCGACGGTGGGGTCGAGGGGCGGGCTCTCGGGCAGCAGCGCAGCGAGCGTCACGGGACCTGCGCGTCGCGGCCCTGCTGCGACTGCTGGAGGAGCGCGACGTCGAGGCCCTCGTAACGGATGCGCTGGTCGACGTAGAGCAGCGAGTCGACCCCGGCGGTGAACGGCGTCGTGAGCACGCTCTGGACGAGGACGGTGCCCGCCTGCGCCAGGACGAGCACCCAGGCCGTGCTCGCGGCCGAGTCGCTGGCCACGAAGCCGACGAGGAAGCCGAGCGGCGCCGTGATGACCGCGCCGGCGACGGCGGCGACGATCCCGGTGAGCAGCCGGATGCCGAAGATCCGCCAGAAGCCGCGCTTGCGGGTCAGCGACCACGAGCGTCGCAGGGCGAGGGTCGGCCCGGCGCCCTCGAGCACGACGATCGTCATGGCGAAGCCCCACCGCACGCTGAAGAAGACGAAGAGGACGACGAGCACGACGACGGCGAGGAACGTCAGGAGGGCAGCGCCGCCTCCGCCGCCGTCGCCGCTCCCGACCCAGGCGGCGACGACGATCCCGATGAGGACGCCGAGGGCGAGGAAGGCGGCCAGGCCGATGAGCAGGACGACGCCGAGGGCCGGGAGGATGCGGCCGCGAGCAGCGCGGGCCGTCCCGCCGAGACCGATGCGCCGGCCCTGGACGCCCTGGCCGATGACGACGGCCATGAACAGGGGAAGCAGCAGGGCGGTGACGTACATGGCGAGCTCGGGGACCAGGGAGGCGAGGGTGCCACCGAGGAACGCGGACGTGCTGCTGCCCGAGTCGGCGTAGCCGCCGAGCCCGGGATCGAACGACGAGTCGAAGCTCGCCGTACGGGCCGTGACGGTCGAGGCGATCCAGATGCCGAGGAGGGTCAGGGGGACCAGGACGACCGCGGTCGTGACGAGGGCAAGCCCGATGGTGGCGGCCGGGTTGCCCCGGACCGCCGTCATGACGCCACCCCAGATCTCGCCGAGGTTCAGCGGCCGGAGCGGGATGATGCCGGGCCTGGGGGCCAGCTGAGGGGGGACGTATCCCGGGGGCTGGGTGGGCGCGGGGCGTCCTGGTCCGGACGCCTGCGGCAGCGGCGTGCCCGACGGGGCGGGGTAGGCGGCGCCGGGCGGCGGCCCGCCGACGCCACCGGGGGGCGGGTAGCCGACGCCACCGGGGGGCGGGTAGGCGGCGGTGCCGGGGGGCGGGGAGGCGGCGGTGCCGGGGGGCGGGTAGGCGGCGGTGCCGGAGGGTGGCGCCTGGGCCGGGCCCTCCGTCGGCTGCTGCCCCCACCAGGCCGGCGACGGGTACGCAGAACTCGCCGTGCCGGCCGTGCCCGACCGGCCTGCGGCGTCGGAGGCACTCGACGGGCCGGAGGGGCTGGACGCGTCGGACTGTGGGAGGGGGACGGTCGGCGCGGCACCGGACGGCGGGCCCCAGCCGGCGTCGGAGGTCGGGTCGCCCGCGACCTCGCCGGGCGCCTCGCCCAAGGCGTCGCGCGCGGCGCCGCCGGAGGCATCAGACGCGTCACCACGTGCGGCGCCGGTCGTGTCACCGGTCGCATCACCGGGCCCGTCACCGGGCGGCGTCGACGCCCCCGGAGCGGTCCACCCCTGCTGGTCGCTCACAGTCTCCGAACCTCCCTGTCGGTCGGCGGCAATGTACCCCGCCGGAGCGTCCCACCGAGGTGGGAGATCCACAATCGTCACGACTCCGTGTCCGGTTCCGTCCGGTGGGACGGCACCCACGGTGCACGACGCACCGGCCCGCGACCCGAAGAGGGTCGCGGGCCGGTCCCCGAAAGAGCGGCGTCAGAACTTGACGCGCTGGATGCTGCCGGGCGAGAGAACCGCACCGGTCTTGGGATCGACCTGTCCGGCGTACCCGACGTAGAGCGAGTCGCCGCGAGCCTCGACCGACAACGGCGCGCCGCCGCGCAGCACGGTGCGTACGTGGCCGTGCCGGATACGGTCCACCTTGCCGCCGAAGAACTCGGTGACGTACACCGAGCCGTCCTCGCCGACGGCGACGTTCGTCGCGCCGAGGAACCCGGTGGCGAGCCTCTTCGAGCGGCCCGACGCCATGTCGACCGAGTAGACCGAGCCGCGGGCGCCGAGGCTCGGGTCCTCCGGGCCGCCGGGCAGCGTCGACACGACGAGCCGCCCGTGGTGACCGGTCTCGACGTCGGTCGGCACCGCCTCGAAGGCGTACGTGACGCCGACGAGACAGGAGAAGCTGCCGGCCGGCACACCGAACGACCCCTCGAGGCCCGACACCATGGCCTTCGTCAGCGTGACCGGCTGCGGCGGCAGCACCGCGATGGTGCTCACGGCGCCTCGGTCGGACACCCGCAGGATCGCGTTGGCCCCGGCGTCGGCGACCGCCCAACCGCCGCGGATCCTGGTGACCGAGTACGGGTGGGAGTCGACGGCACCGGTGTACGTGGCCGCGCCCCCGGTGAGGTTGCCGAGGATGCCGGCCGCGCACGGGTTGCCGCCGGCGACGATGCCGTAGGTCTGGTGCTGGTCGGGGTTGGCCCTCGCCTCGTAGCCGCTGAGGTCGGCGACGACGTCGTGTCGCCCGGCGCGCCGGATCGTCAGGGTCGTCGTGCTGTGGTCGCCGTTCGACGCGCCCCACGCGATGGTGCGGCCGCCGTCGGCCACGTCGACGCCGGCGATGTCCGAACCCTCCGGTGCCGTCACCAGGGTCTTCTTCTTCCCGTGGTGGAACACCGAAAGCGATGCGGGCATCCCGTCGGTGACGTAGACGCGGTCGCCCGACACCGCGAGCTGGAACGGCAGCACCACCGAGGTGGTCAGTGTCTTCGTGCGGGGCCCGCCCGGGTGGCCGTGCCGTTCGTTCTCGGACGTGAGTGCCCGCGCATCGAGGGAGTGGCCGAGGCCGGGCCTCCCGTCGTTGGAGGAGTGTGCGCTGGCGGTCGGCGCCGCCGTCAGCCCGATGGCTGCAGCGGTGCAGGCGAGCATGACGAGGCTCTTGGAGGGTCTCATCGACATGTAGTTGTCCCTGTCCGTCGTTCGAGGAGCGCGGTCCCGACTGCGTGCGGGCACCCTGCCCCGCGGCGTCCCATGACGTCGATCCGGCAGACGCTAGTGCGACGGGCGCGACGTGTCCGGCGAACGAACAGCATTGTCACCAAAGGCGTCCGGGTCGCGTCGGTACGTCCGGGTTCGTCTTCGACCGGATGTCAGCGCGGTCGGGCGACCGACCTGCTGCGCCCGCGGAACTCGGCGACGACCGCACCGTCGTCGGCGCGGGTCACCGTGACGTCGGTGAGGCCGCTGCGACCGTACGCGGTGCGCACCCGTGCGTCGGCGACGAGCACGTCGCCGAGGCGTCCGGGCGTCGTGAAGGTGACGTCGGCGCCGGCCGCGACGGTGAGCGCGCCGCGCGAGTTGCAGGCCAGCGCGAACGCGGAGTCGGCGAGGGTGAAGATGAACCCGCCGTGGCAGATGTCGTGGCCGTTGACCATGTCGTCGCGCACCGGCATCCGCACCACGGCGTGGTCGCGCTCGAGCAGCACCGCCTCCATGCCGAGCCGCCGCGAGGCCTCGTCGTCCGCCCACATCCGGCGGGCGAACGCGACGCCGTCGCTGGCGTCGTCCACCGCCGCGCCCGACGCGTCGACGGTGCCCGACGCGTCGACGGTGCCCGCCGCGTCCGTGGCGCCGGACGCGTCGCCGGGCGTCACGCGAGACTCCCGTCGGTCAGGGCGGGGCTCGGTCGGTACCGGCCGCCGGGGAACGCGGCGTCGAGCTCGGCGACCTGCCTGGCCACGACGTCGAACCCGATCTCGCGACCCCATGCGATGGGGCCCTTGGGGTAGCGGGTGCCGAGGCGCATCGCGATGTCGACGTCGTCGGCGCTGGCCTCGCCGCGGTGCACGAGGTCGACGGCCTCGTTGACGAGCATCGCGAGCGTCCGCGCGAGCGGGTCGGTCTCGAGGGGCCCGCCGACGAGCCGCTCGGCGAGCCCGAGGTCGGGCTCGGCGTCGGTCGGGGCTCCGTCGGCGTCGTAGGTGTAGACGCCGGCGCCGGTCTTGCGGCCGAGGCGACCGCCGTCGACGAGCCGGCGCTGCAGGTCGGTGGGGGCGTAGCGCTCGTCGTGGCCGGTCTGCTCCCACACCGACGTGCCGACGGCGAGGTTGACGTCCTGACCGATGAAGTCGGTCAGCTCGAGCGGGCCCATCGGGAAGCCGCCCCGCTCGCGGAGGATCCAGTCGACGGTCGCGGCGTCGGCGACGCCTGCCTCGACGATGCGCTGCGCCTCGCCGTAGAACGGCCGCGCCACGCGGTTGACGATGAACCCCGGCGTCGACGCGCACCGCACCGGCGTCTTGCCCCACGCCTCCATGAGGGTCGTGGCGTGCTCGACGTAGGCGCGCGAGGTGGCCGAGCCGTGGACGACCTCGACGAGGCGCATGACCGGGGGCGGGTTGAAGAAGTGCAGGCCGAGGAGGCGCTCGGGATCGGTGACGTCGCGGGCGATGTCGTCGATGTCGATGCTGCTCGTGTTCGTCGCGAGGACCGTCGTCGAGGGCTGGTGCTCGGCGAGCTGGGCGAAGAGGCTGCGCTTGAGCTCGAGGTTCTCGGGGGCGGCCTCGATGACGAGCGCGCACTCGGGCAGACCCTCGATGCCGTCCCGGGCGACGATGCGCCCCAGGGCTGCCGACGCCGGGGCCTGCTCGACGCGGCCCTTCGCGACGAGGCGTTCGAGGGCGGCGCCGATCCTCTCCCGGGCCGACGCGGCGGCTCCCGGCACGGCGTCGACGAGGACGACCTCGTGGCCCGCGACGGCAGCGACCTGCGCGATCCCGGCGCCCATGGCGCCCGCGCCGATCACGGCGACGCGCCCGAAGGAGCTCGTGGGCACGTCGTCGGGGCCGGCGGTCCGTGTGCTCGTGTCGAGGTCGGAGTCCATGGCCCCATCCTGCCCACACCCCGGGGGTGACGGGACCTTGGGCCGTGGAGCCGCCGGTACCGCGGGTCGAGTCTGAAGGTGTGGCATGCCCTCGTCCGAGCCGCGTCTGGTTCGTGGGCACCCTCGCCCTCGCGGTGCTCACGGGCTGCGGCGCGCCCGGCGCCACCACCCCGGCCACGTCGCCGGGCGCACCGACGGCCGCCACGGCCGCCCCCACCACGCCGGGCCCGTCGCCGGGCGCGTCGCCCGGCGCGTCGGGCCACACCTCGGCGAGCCCGTCACCCGGTGGGTCGCCCACGGCCGGACCGACGCCAGCGCCGAGCGCCCCGCGGCCGACGCGCTCACCCGCACCGACGCCGAGGCTGGCGGTCGGCCGCGCGGCGTGGGTGTCCGTGTCCGTCGCCACGCTGTGGCGGTCACCGTCGGCGCCGCGACCGGTCGACCTCCCGGCCCTGAGGGCCCCGGCGGCGATCCGCACCTGGCTCGGGTCGATGAGCCTGGCCGACCGCCGCGGGCTCAGCGGCCGCGCCGACACCCAGGCCCTGCTCGGTGAGCGCGTCGTCGTCACCGCACGCCGTGGCTCCTGGCTGGCCGTCGTGGTGCCGGACCAGCCCTCGCCACTCGACCCCCGCGGCTACCCGGGCTGGGTGCCGGCGGCGCAGCTGACCGCCATCGCTCCGCGCGCGTCGAGCCGTGAGGCCACGGTCACGTCGAGGACCGCGTGGCTGCGGGAGGACTCGGCGGCGTCGGGAGGCGTCGTCGAGGTGAGCTTCGGCACCCGGCTGCCCAGCGTCGGGGCCACCGGTGCGTGGGTGCGCGTGGGCCTGCCCGGCGGCCGGGTGCTGCGCGTGCGTGCCGCCGACGTGTCGGTGGTCGCCGCCGGCGCGCCGGCGCTCTCGCCGGCAGGCAGCGCACGCGTCGCCTCCGCGAGGCAGTTCGTCGGGCTGCCGTACCTCTGGGCGGGCACGTCGGGCTTCGGGTTCGACTGCTCGGGCCTGACGCACCTCGTGCTGCGGGTGCACGGCGTGCGGATCCCACGAGACGCGGGCCCGCAGTCGCGCACGGGGCGTGGGATCGACCCGGCCGACCTGCGGCCCGGTGACCTGCTCTTCTATGCGGCGTCGGGCTCGGTGCACCACGTGACGATGTACGCCGGTGCCGGCCTCGTCGTGCACGCGCCGCGCACGGGCGCCGTGGTCGAGGTCGTGCCGGCCGCGACGCCGTCCCTCGCCGCGGAGTTCACCGTCGCGCGGCGCTACTAGCATCGAGGGCGTGACTGCACCGGCAACGACGCCCGCCACCCACCCGCTGCTCGACCGCCACGCCGGCGTCCTCGACGAGATCCGTCAGGCGCTGGCCGGCCGCACCTACTACTCGCGCTACCCCGAGTCGCCGAGCCCCCGCGTCTACGGGGAGGACGCCGCGAAGGAGGGCCTCGCCGCCCACGAGGCGCACCTCGGTGCGCCGTTCGCCGCGCTCGCGAGCCAGCCGACCGACGGCACGACCGTCGGCAGCGAGGTGTCGCCGTACGGCCCGGCCCTCGGCGTCACCTACCCGGCGCTCGACCTCGACGCGGCCCTCGACGCGGCCCGGGCCGCCATGGTCGCGTGGCGCGACGCCGGCCCGCAGGTCCGCGCGGCCGTGTGCGTCGAGATCGTCGACCGCATCAACGCGCGCTCCTTCGAGATCGCCAGCGCCGTCATGCACACCTCGGGCCAGCCGTTCGTCATGTCGTTCCAGGCTGGTGGCCCGCACGCCCAGGACCGCGCCGTCGAGGCGGTCGCGGCCGGGCTCGTCGAGCAGGAGCGCGTGCCGGCGTCGGTCGTCTGGGAGAAGCCGGGCAAGGACCGCGAGGGCAACCCCGCGCCGCTGCGGATGCAGAAGGACTACCGCATCGTGCCGCGCGGCGTCGCGCTCGTCATCGGCTGCAACACCTTCCCGACGTGGAACGCCTACCCGGGCATCTTCGCCTCTCTCGTCACCGGCAACGCCGTCGTCGTCAAGCCGCACCCGCGGGCCGTCCTGCCGCTCGCGATCACCGTGGAGACCGCCCGCTCGGTGCTGACCGACGCCGGCTTCGACCCGGCGCTCGTGCAGCTGGCGCCGGAGGCCGACGGTCAGGGCCTGGCCAAGGTGCTCGCCGAGCGGCCCGAGGTCGCGATCATCGACTACACCGGCGGCCCGACGTTCGGGGCGTGGCTCGAGGAGCACGGCGCTGCGCTCGGCAAGCTCGTCTACACCGAGAAGGCCGGCCTCAACACCGTCGTCGTCGACTCCACCGACAACCTGCGCGGCACCCTCGGCAACCTCGCCTTCAGCCTGACGCTCTACTCCGGCCAGATGTGCACGGCCCCGCAGAACCTCTACGTGCCCGCCGGCGGCGTCGACACCGACGAGGGCCACCTGTCCTTCGAGGAGTTCGGCGAGAAGCTGGCCGGTGCCGTGTCGCGCCTCACCGGCGACGACGCCAAGGCCGTCGAGCTGCTCGGCGCGACCGTCAACGACCAGGTGCGCACCAACGCCGACTCGCTCGACGACCTCGCCGGTGACGCCGAGGGACGCGTCGTGCTCGAGTCCCGACGCGTCGTGCACCCCGCGTGGCCCGACGCCGTCGTGCGCGCCCCGGGGCTCGTCGCCGTCGACGTCGCCCGCGAGGACGTCTACACCCAGGAGTGCTTCGGGCCGGTCGGCTTCCTCATCCGCACCGCCTCCACCGAGCAGTCGCTGGCCCAGCTCGCCGACACCGTCCGCGAGCACGGCGCCATGACCGCCGCGGTCTACTCGACGTCCGACGACGTGCTCGACCGCGCCCGCGAGGCCGCGGCCGAGGGCGGCGTGGCCCTGTCGGAGAACCTCACCGGCCAGGTGTTCGTCAACCAGACGGCCGCGTTCTCCGACTTCCACGGCACCGGGGCCAACCCGGCCGCCAACGCCGCGTACACCGACGCCGCGTTCGTCGCGAACCGGTTCCGCGTCATCACCTCGCGCAGGCACGTGTGACCGCTGACGAGGGAGTCCGGCGGCCTTCCGACGCGCTGCACGCGTCGGAGGCCGGCGCCTCGGGCGTCCCCGACGGTCGGGCTGCCTTGCAGCGCAAGGTGGTCCGCACGCTCGTCGGCTCGCAGGTGCTGGGCGGCGTGGGCATGGCGTGCGGCATCGCCGTGGGTGCCCTCATCGCCGAGGACCTCAGCGGCACCGAGGCGCTCGCCGGTGTGGGCACCACCTCGCAGGTGCTCGGCACGGCGCTGCTCACCATCCCGGTCGCCCGCGCGACGGCGGCCCGTGGCCGACGCGTCGGCCTGCGGCTCGGGCTGTCGGTGGCGTTCGTCGGGGCCGCACTCGTGCTCGTGGCCGCCGTGCTGCGCTCGTTCCCGCTCTTCGTCGTCGGCATGTTCCTCTTCGGCGGCGGCACGACCGCGAACAACCAGACGCGCTACGCCGCGGCCGATCTCGCCGAGCCGGCGCGTCGCGGTCGCGACCTGTCGATCGTCGTCTGGGCCACGACGATCGGCTCGGTCGCCGGGCCGAACCTCGTCGGCCCGGGCAAGGCGGTCGCCCAGGCGCTCGGACTGCCCGAGCTCGCCGGGGTCTTCACGTTCTCGCTCGTCGGCTTCGTCCTCGCCTGGCTCGTCGTCGACCGCTTCCTGCGCCCCGACCCGCTGCTCACCGCACGCCGTCTCGACGCCGAGGCCCGAGTCGCGGACGCCGCGTCCCGACGTGTCGACGCCGCGGCGTCCGGCGCGTCGGGCGTGTCCGGCGCGTCCGGCGCCGACGGTGACGAGGCGGCCGGAGTGGGTGCCGCCGCGGCGACGGCCGACCCGGCTGCCGCGTCGGTGGCCGACGTGCCGAACCACGACGGCTCGATGCGTCGCGGGCTGGCCGTCGTCCGGGCCAACCCCCGCGCCCTGGAGGGCATGCTCGTCATGGCCCTCGGGCACCTCGTCATGGTCAGCGTCATGGTGATGACCCCGATCCACATGAAGCACGGCCACGCCGACCTCGAGGTGATCGGCTTCGTCATCTCCGTGCACATTCTCGGCATGTTCGCCCTGTCGCCACTCGTCGGGATGGCCGTGGACCGGTGGGGGAGCCAGTGGGTCGCGACCGTCGGCGGGGCGGTGCTCATGGCGGCGGCCGTACTGGCCTCGTGGACCCAGGCCGGCTGGTCGGGCCTGCTGCTCGCCGCGCTCTTCCTGCTCGGCGTCGGCTGGTCGTGCACCCTCGTGTCCGGCTCGACCCTGCTCACGGCTGCCGTCTCGACCGACGAGCGGCCGGCCACCCAGGGCCTGTCCGACGTCGTCATGGGCCTGGCCGGTGCCACCGGTGGTGTGGCGGCGGGCGTCGTCGTCGGGTCGCTCGGGTACGGCGCGCTCGCCAGCGGGTCGGCCGTCGTCGGCGTCGTCATCCTCGTGCTCGGCGCCGCGTCGGTCGTGCGCACCGGCGGGCCGTCACCTGCCTCCGCCTGACGCGTCCGGGGCGCCCTTGCGCTCGGGTTGCGGTCAGGCCAGGAGGGTCAGCACGAACCCGACGAGGGGGACCGTGCCCTGGGTCAGGGCCGCGCGCAGGTAGCCGGGGCCGGTCGTCGTCAGGACGACGGCGGCGGCGACCATCGACCCGGTGCAGAAGAGCATGAGCGTCGTGCCGGCCGCGTCGTGGCCCATCGCGAGGAGCACGATGCCGAGGATCGCGCCGATGCCGAGGAACAGGTTGTAGAAGCCCTGGTTGTAGGCCATCGGGCGGGTCGTGTCGGCGGCGGCCTGGTCGGCGACGCCGAACCGTCGCCACACCTCGGGCCGGGTCCAGCCGACCGACTCCATCCAGAAGATGTAGACGTGCAGCAGGGCGGCCAGGCCCACGACCACGCTCGCGACGACGCTCATGCCCGCAGCGTAGGCCTGCGTGTGCGCCAGGGCCCGGTAGGCGCTCGGGCGGTCGGAGGCCGCGCGGATGGTCCGGGGTGCTCAGGCGGTGACGCGGAGGGTCGACGTGCGGTCGGGGCGGACGAGCACCTCGATGCGGTCGGCGACCCGCGACTTCAGCTCGGTGACGTGGCTGATGATGCCGACGGTGCGCCCGCCCTCGCGCAGACCCTCGAGGGTGTGCATGACGTCGTCGAGGACGTCGGGGTCGAGGGTGCCGAAACCCTCGTCGACGAAGAGCGTGCCGAGGTCGACGCCGCCGGACTCCGCCCGCACGACCTCGGCCAGCGCGAGCGCGAGCGCGAGCGACACGTAGAACGTCTCACCGCCGGACAGGGTGCCGACCTCGCGGACCTGGTTGGTGTGCATGTCGTGGACGCGCACGCCGAGGCCCGACTTGGCGTTGCCCTTCTTGGCGTCGGTGTGCTCGAGCGTGTACCGGCCCCCGGAGAACCGGGCGAGCTCGGTGTTGGCCGCCGACAGCACCTCGGTGAACCGGCGGATGAGCACGTACTTGGCGAGGTCGAGGTTGAGCTGGTTGTCGCCGTTGCCCGACACGAGCAGCCCGACACGGACGGCGTCGGCGGTCTCGGCGATGACGGCGGCGTTGCGCTCGAGGGCTGCCGTGATGTGGCCGACGCGCTGCTTGGTGCGGTTCACCTGACCGCGCAGGGCACCGTGGTCGCGGGCGGCCTCCTCCATCTCCTTCTTGGCGGTCTTCTCGAGGGACACCATCGGCTCGAGGTCGTCGAAGAGCGCGCCGAGCTGCACATCGGCGAGCTCGGGCCCGGACAGCCCGGCCTTGACCCGCGTGCAGGCCGTCTCGAAGTCGGCGATCTCCTTCTCCCTGGCCGTGATCCACTCCATCGGGCGGTCGGCCTCGAGCCACTGCCCGATGTCGGTGAACCCGGCCGCGCGCAGGTCGGCGTCGCGGGCTGCCTCGTCCTCGGCGACGCTCGCCCGGGCCACGTCGCGAGCGCCCAGGGCGTCGACGAGCGCGTCGACCCGCGACGCCTCGCCGCTCAGTGCCTCGCGCCGGGCCGCGACGCTGGGGTGCCCGTCGCGGGCCACCTCCACCTCGGCGGTCTCGGTGTCGACGCGCTCGGCGAGCTGCTCGACGCCGTGCTCGAGCCGCGCGACCTCGGCCGTCAGCGCGTTCGACGCCTCGGCGAGCTCGGTGTGCCGGGCACGCAGGGCGGTGATGCGGTCGGTGCCGCGGGCGACGTCGTCGCGGGCGGCGAGGGAGGCGGCCAGGTCGGCAGCCGCCTGCTCGGCGGCGGCGCGGGCCGCGTCGAGGCCGAGACCGCCGGCGGAGGCGGCGAGCTCGCGCACCTCGGCCCGCAGGCCGCCGAGGGCCTCGGCACGCGCAGCGGCCACCTCGCGGAGCCTGGTCACGGCATCCTCCTGCTCGGTGACCTGGTCGGCCGTGACGGCGTCGGCGGTCGGCCGGGCCGGAACGGGGTGCTCGACGGCGCCGCACACCGGGCACGGCTCGCCCTCGCGCAGCGCGAGCCCGAGCTCGCCGGCGATGTCGTCGATGCGGGCCCGGCGCAGGTGCGCAAGGTCGGCCTCGCCCGCGCGGAGCGCCTCGAGGGCACCGGTGGCAGCGGCCTCGGCCGCCGGTACCCGCGCGAGGGCGGCGGCGTGCGCCGTGGCCGACTCGAGGCGGCGGCGCGCCGACTCGGCAGCCCCGGCCCGCACGTCGAGGAGCGACACGAGGTCGCGGGCGGCGGCGAGGGCGACCTCGTGCTGCTCGAGCGTGGCCGGCAGCCCGGCGAGCTCGGCCCCGACGGCGTCGAGCCGGCGGCGCGCGGCGACGACGGACCGGCGCCCCTCGTCGAGCCGGTCGCGTCGGGTCGCGACCGCCCGCTCGAGCTCGAGGGCCGAGGAGAGGCCGCCGATGACCTCGCGCAGCGACGCCGCGGCCACCCGCAGCTCGGCCACCGACCCGTCGCGCACCGACGGGTGGACCGTGGCGCGCGCCGCCGCCAGCACCGACTCGGCCCGCTTGAGCGCGGCCTCGCTCTGGGCGAGGGTGCGCACCGCACCGGCCACCGGGCGTGCCTGGCGCGCCAGCGACACGGACCGGCGCAGCGCGTCGAACTCGACGGCGCGCGCGCCGAGGCTCTCGTCCTGCCGCTGCAGCTCGAGAAGGCGCTCGCGGCGCTGCATCCGCAGGCGCGCGTCGCCGACCATCGAGGCCATCTGCTGGTGCGACTCGATGGCCTCACGGCTGCGCTTGGCGGCGTGCCGCTCGCGGGTGATGAGGTCGTCGAGCACCTCGGCGAGCTCGGCGGCCAGCAGGTCGGGCGCCGACCGGCTCGTCTCGAGCAGGGTGTCGCGGGCGGGGTCGTCGAGGCCCGCCGACACGGCGAAGGCGTGGACGGCGTCGCGGATCTCGGCGACGGCACCGGCGCGGCGAGCCTGTGCCGCGCGCCCCGCCTCGACGACCTCGTCCTGGACGCGGCGGAAGAAGGCTGTGCCGAAGACCTTCTCGAGCAGCTTGCCCTTGTCCTCGGACCGGGCCCGCAGGAACGTCGCGAACTCTCCCTGCGGCAGGATCACGGTCTGCACGAACTGGTCGCGGGTCAGGCCGACGGCGCGGGTGATCTCGTCGTCGCAGTCGCCGAGGTTGCTCGAGAGCAGCTCGCCGCCGAGCAGGTCGTCGGGGGTCTGGACGCGCCACAGCTTGACCGACGGGTTCTGCACCGTGGTGCCCTCGCCGCGGGTCTTGGGCCGCTCGAAGCGAGGCGTGCGCTGCACCCGGTAGATGCCGCTCTGGGCCTCGAAGACGAGCGTGACGACCGGCACCGTGCGCGGGTCGGCGTGGTGGGAGTGGATGCGCTCGACGTCGGCCGACGCCTGGGCCACCTTGCCGTAGAGGGCGAAGGTGATGGCGTCGATGATCGTCGACTTGCCCGAGCCGGTGGGCCCCTCGAGGAGGAAGAGCCCGGCGCGCCCGACGGCCGCGAAGTCGATGGTCTCGGTGCCGGCGTACGGACCGATCGCCGTCATCGACAGGTGGTGCAGCTGCACGTCACCCCACCTCCTGCGCCTCGGCGAGGTGCTGGGCCTTGACCGCCGCCTCGTAGCCGGCCGCGAAGACGTCGACCTCCCCCCTGCTCGCCTCGGTCTTGGTGACGTAGGCGATGAAGTCGGAGCCGAGCTCGCGCGGGTCGCGCTCGCTGACGACGGTCGTGCTCGCACGGGCCCGCTGGACGGTGCCGTCGGGCTCGTGGAAGACCTGCAGGGCGTGCGGGAAGCGTGACTTGACGCGGTCCATGAGCGAGTCGGGCCGGACGCGGTCGGTGACGGTGACGCGCACCCACGCCACCTCGGCGGACGCGTGGCCGGGCGCCTCGAGGAGCTCCTCGAGGGTGCCCCGCAGCGTCGCCATCGGCCGCGGCTGGGCGATCTCGACGGGGGTGACGCGGGACGGGCCCGACGCGTCGAGGTCGACGAGGAGCACGACCTTGGTGTGGTCCTGCTCGGAGAAGGAGTAGCGCAGCGGCGAGCCCGAGTAGCGCACCTCCGAGCCCTCGGCCGACTCGGGCGCCTGCGGCCCGTGCAGGTGCCCGAGGGCCGCGTAGTCGATGCCGTGGAAGGCCGTGCCGGCGACACGGTCGACGCCGCCGACCATGATCGAGCGC
The DNA here is from genome assembly GCF_057656595.1 of Intrasporangium sp. Soil_C_50. Lineage (NCBI taxonomy): Bacteria > Bacillati > Actinomycetota > Actinomycetes > Micrococcales > Intrasporangiaceae > Intrasporangium > Intrasporangium sp. Soil_C_50. The sequence goes on along the minus strand of NZ_JBDGKB010000008.1, from coordinate 68,124 downwards.
TCGGAGTCGCTCGGCTCGGCCCCGGCGACGAAGGCGTGCGCGAGGACGACGGACCGAACGCCCGGCCGGTCGGCGAGGTCGGCCCGGATGCGGTCGCAGGCGGCGCTGACGACGGCCTGGTGCGATCGCGGCAGCGGCTCGCCGCCCCCGGACAGGGCCACGCGGGCGTGGTCGGGGTCGAGGTAGGGGATGCCGTAGATCGCCGCGCGCACCCCGTCGCTGCCCTCGAGCAGGACCGGCAGGTCGAGCTGACCGAGGTCGGTGACCATCCGGATGCTCTCGCGGAACAGGCCGGCGCCGTAGCCGAGGCGGATCGCGGAGTCGTGGTTGCCGGAGGTGACGACGACCGTGGTGACGGCCGACAGGCGCGAGAGGGTCCACTCGAGCAGCTGGACCGACTCGACGGGCGGGACGCCGCGGTCGTAGACGTCGCCCGCCACGAGCACGGCGTCGACCGGGATGCCGTCGGGTGGGTCCTCGACGAGCTCGCATAGGCGCTCCAGGACGGCCGCCTGCGCCTCGTGGAGGTTGACGCCGTGGAGCGTCCGCCCGAGGTGCCAGTCGGAGGTGTGGAGCAACCGCATGCCACGACGGTAGGACCCGCCGCCGACACGGCCGAAGCCGACACCCCGGACGGACGCGCGGCACCCCGCGGACACCACCGGACGCCGAGAGCCCGCCCCCGGCGTCGGGGACGGGCTCTCGGTGGACGGTGAGGCGTCAGTCGCTCTTGACGAAGCTGAGGATCATCGAGACGAAGGTGATGATGAGCGAGCCGAGGATGGCGTCCCAGAAGAAGTGCTCGACGTGGAAGGACAGGTCGAGCTTGCCCGCGATCCACGACGTCAGCTGGAGCATCAGGGCGTTGACGATGAAGACGAACAGCCCGAGCGTCAGGATGATGAACGGCAGCGACAGCAGCTTGGCGATGGGCCGGATGAACGCGTTGATGATGCCGAAGATCAGCGCGACGATGACGACCGTCTTGACGACCTCGCCCGTCGAGCCCTCACCGAACGTGATGCCGGGGATGAGCCACGCGGCGACCCAGAGGGCGACGGCATTGATGACCGTCTGGAGCGCGAAGTTGATGAGCATGCGCTCAGTGTTCCACGGGCACGTCCGGGATGTGGTGGTCCGTCACGACACCGCCCCGGATGTCGGCGAGGTGGCCCCCCGACCCGTCGGCGGGGAGGCCCGGGTGCTCGTCGCCGGGGATCCGCGGCTGGAACATCGAGTTGAGCCGGAGCAGCTCGGGCTCGACCATCTTGAGGTGGCTGATGGCCTCGGCCACGGGGACGCGCTCGATGTGTCCCTGCTGGAGGGCGACCATCTGGCCCCACGCGCCGTCGATCGCGGCCTCGACGGCGGCGACGCCGAAGCGCGTGCCGAGCACCCGGTCGAAGGCGACCGGCGAGCCGCCCCGCTGGATGTGGCCCAGCGCGGTCATGCGGCTCTCGATGCCGGTGCGGCCCTGGATCTCGCGGGCGAGGATCGAGCCGATGCCGCCGAGGATCTGGTGGCCGTACTTGTCGACCTCGGGCGCGGGGATGTCGATGGTGCCCTCCTTGGGCACGGCCCCCTCGGCGACGACGACGATCGTCGCGAACCGGCCCTTCTTGTGCCGGTGCACGATCCGCTCGCAGACCTCGTCGATGTCGAAGGCCTCCTCCGGGGTCAGGATGATCGCCGCACCACCGGCCAGGCCCGACCACACGGCGATGTGTCCGACGTGCCGGCCCATGACCTCGACGACGAGGACGCGGTGGTGGGACTCGGCGGTCGTGTGGAGCCGGTCGATGGCGTCGGTGCAGATCTGCACGGCGGTCTGGAAGCCGAACGTCATCTCGGTCAGGGAGATGTCGTTGTCGATGGTCTTCGGGACGCCGATGACGGGGAAGCCGTGCTCGTGCAGCCGGTTGACGACGCCCATCGAGCCCTCGCCGCCGATGCCGATGATGGCGTCGAGGCCGTGGCGGTCGTAGGCCTTGCGGACCCGCTTGAGGCCGTCCTCCTGGGCGAAGGGCTGGTCGCGGCTCGTCCCGAGGATCGTGCCGCCGAGGGGCAGGATGCCGCGGCACCGGTCGACGTCGAGGATCTCGTAGTCGTTGTCCATGACGCCGCGCCACGCGTTGCGGAAGCCGATGACGGTGCTGTCGTAGGTGACCTCCGCGGCGCGGGTGGCGCCGCGGATGACGGCGTTGAGGCCGGGACAGTCTCCGCCTCCGGTGAGGATGCCGATGCGCATGAGCTGGACTTTCGCTGTGTGGGCACGATGAAGGGTGTCGAGGCGGCACTGACGCGACGATGTGAGCCTAGCCACACGCGGGCCGCCACGTCAGTGGAGCGTTCAGAGGCCGGGCACCACGCTGAGACGGGCGGTGGGGCCCACCCTCTAGAGTGCGCCGTATGAGCGACGCCGCCGACCGCCCCGCGAGCCCCGAGCCCACCGCCGACCCGGGCGCCGGCGCTGCCGACGCGTCGAGCCCCGACGCGTCGAGCCCCGACGCGTCGAGCCCGGTGCGTCTGCGCGACGTCCTCTCCCGGATGCCCGACTACAAGCCGGGCAAGCCCGCGAGCGCCCCGGCCGGCGTCACGGCCTACAAGCTGTCCTCGAACGAGAACCCGTACGGCCCGCTGCCCTCGGTGCTCGCCGCGATCGGTGACGCCGCGACGACCGTCAACCGCTACCCCGACATGGCTGTCACGGCCCTGACGCAGCGCCTCGCCTCGGCCCTGGACGTGCCGGCCGAGTGCCTGGCCACCGGCACCGGCTCGGTCGCGGTGCTCGCGCAGGTCGTCAACGCGGCCTGCGACGCCGGCGACGAGGTCGTCTTCGCGTGGCGGTCCTTCGAGGCCTATCCGATCGTGGCCCAGCTGGCCGGCGCCGAGCCGGTCATGGTCGGCCTCGACGCCGACGCCCGGCACCGCCTGGACGCCATGGCCGCGGCGATCACCGACCGCACCCGCGTCGTCCTCGTCTGCACGCCGAACAACCCCACCGGCCCGTGCGTCCACGAGAAGGAGCTCGAGGCGTTCCTCGCGAAGGTGCCGAGCGACGTCATCGTCGTCGTCGACGAGGCGTACGTCGAGTTCGTCCGCGACCCCGACGCCGTCCGCGGGCTGGAGGTGTGGAAGCGGCACCCCAACGTCGTCGTCCTGCGCACCTTCTCCAAGGCGTACGGCCTGGCCGGCCTGCGCGTCGGGTACGCCGTCGCCCACCCGCCGGTCGCGGCCGCGATCCGCAAGACGGCCACGCCGTTCGGCGTCAACTCCCTCGCGCAGGTCGCGGCGATCGCCTCGCTCGACGCGTTCGACGAGCTCGCCGAGCGCGTCGAGACGATCGTCGCCGAGCGCGACCGCGTCACGCAGGCCCTTGCCGACCAGGGCTGGAACCTCCCGCGCACCGACGCCAACTTCGTGTGGTTCCCGCTCGGCGCCGACTCCACCGCTTTCGCTCGCACGTGCGAGGAGGCCGGCCTGATGGTGCGCCAGTACGGCGACGACGGCGTGCGCGTCACGATCGGCGAGGTCGAGGCGAACAGCCGTCTCGTGGAGGTGGCGCAGGGGTTCGGCCCGCGCTGACTCGTTCCGTCCTTCGCCCGGCCACGTCCTCGGCCCGCCCCTTGCGTCCGTCGCTCGGCCGGCACCCGGTGACGTGACGGCCCTGCGGGCCGACAATGGGGTGACGTCGCGGTCGACCGCCGGGTCGACGGGGAGTCGCCGCGGCAGGCAGGAGGCGGCATGCGACTCGAGCGGGGGCGCTGGCCGGCCGGTCTCGTGGCGCTGGCCGGGGTGGCGCTCGTCGTGCCCTCGCTGGGGAGCCCGACGTGGCAGCAGACCGTGTCCGCTCCCGAGCGCGGCGAGATCCTGTCCCGCCAGCAGCAGTTCAGCTGGGGCCGCCAGGTCGTCGAAGGTTTCGCCGGCTCGCTCTTCGGCATCGTCGAGAACCCGGCCGGACGTGTCGTGCTCACCGCCCTCGTGGTGGTCGCGGCGGGCGCCGCGCTGACCTGGCTCGTGGTGCCCGGGCGCGTCGCGGTGCTCGGCCCGATCGCCGTGGCCCTGCTGCTCGGTCACGTCGCATCGAGCGCCACGCTTCGCCTCGGACGCTCGCTCGCCGACCGGGCGCCGGCCGCTCCCGGCCTCGAGTACGTCGGGGGCAGCACCGACGCGGGGTCAGCCGAGACCGCGGCAGCGGTCGTTCTCCTCGCGGCGCTCACTGCCATGGTCGTGACGCTGCTGCGTGGCGCCCGCCTCGACGCGTCGCGCCGGACCGCGACGGAAGGCGATGCGGTGCTCGAGCCCGTGGGGCGCCACCTCGACGGTCCGGCGGTCGATCTCGTCGACACCGACCACCCGGCCGTCCCGCGCCGAGGGGGAGGGGCGCCGTGAGCGCCGACGACGTCGACCCCGTCCGCGCGGGAGACCCGCAGGAGCCCGCCCCCGACGCGTCGGGGGACCCGGCCCGCGGGCGTCCGCAGGTCGTGCGCGGCCGTGAGCTCGTCGCCGTGCTCGGCGTGGCCGGAGCGCTGCTCGCGGTGCCGCAGCTGTTCTGGCCGACCCACTCCGTCGGGGTCCGCGGCGAGGGCCCTTCGGGCGGCTACGACTTCAAGCAGTCGATCTGGAGCTGGGGCCGGTATGCCGACACGACGACCGTCGACGCCGGCCAGTTCGACCTCTTCAACCCGTTCACCCTGACGCTCTTCGCCGCGTCGATCGTCGTGGGCCTCGCCGCGTGCGCCGCCTACGCCCTGCGGGCCGGCACCGACGGGCGGGTGCTCGGGGCGGCGGGCCTCGGCTGGGCGCTGCTCGGCCTCGGCGCGCCCCTCGCCCAGCGCGTCGGCGACACCGTCACCGGCCTCTACGGCGACAACCCCAACATGGAGGTCGACACCCACGTGACCGGGTGGCTCCAGTGGCTGTCGGTGGCGCTGCTGGTCGGGGCCTTCGGCCTCGTGGTCGCCGGCCCGACCGTGGCGACGGTTCGTGTCGCGTGGCCGGGACTCGTCGCGTGGATCGTCCGGCTGCGGGAGTCGCGCGAGGTCGACGACGAACCGGACCCGGTCGCCGACACGTTCGGCGACACGGGCCCGTCACCGGGCACCGACACACCGGCCGGTGGGCCGGATCCGGCGAGCGGCGGAGCCGGGCCGCGCATCGGCATCGCGACGCTGCGCGACCTCCCCGCCGGCGACCGCTCCGGGCCCGGTGCGCGCGTCGTCGGGTTCAGCGACGATGCCGACGACGGTGGCCCCGCCCCCCGCACCGGTGGCCTCGGACGGCGCCGGGACCCGGACGCGTCGTGACATCGTCGCGAGGGACATGGCGCGGCCCGTGGGGCTGGTCGTCACCGCTGCGTGCGGCGCGACTCGTGCCTGGGCGCGCGGCGGCCGGCGCGCTCGCGCTCGTCGGCCTGCTCCTCGCCGCCACGCCGGCCGTCTGGCCGACCCGCGCGCTGGTGCTCACGACGGCCGAGGTCGGTGAGTTCCACCGCGTCCTGCGGACCGAGCAGTGGTCGTGGGGGCGCGCGCTCACCGTCGCCGAGAACGGGTCCACCTACGACGCTGCCACCGCTCCGCCGAACCTCGTCGCCCTCGTCGTCCTGTGCGTCGTGCTGGCCCTCGCCGTGGTCGGCGTCGTCGCGTGGCTCGTCGTGCCCGGCCGCACCGGTGAGGTCGCCGGAGCGGCGGGCATGGCCGCGGGGCTCGCGACCGTGGCGCAGTCGTGGGCGGCGCGGGTCGGCAGCACCGACGCGTCCGGCGGTCTGCTGCCCGGGCTGACGACGCAGACGCTCCCGGCGGGCCACCTCGAGTCGGTCGCCGGCGTGCTGCTCGGCGTCGCGCTCCTGCTGGCTCTGCGCCCGGCGCTCTCCGTGGGTGCCGCTCGGGCCTGGCGCAACGTCCTCGGGGCGGTCGAGCGCGACCGGGCTGCCGAACGACAGCGTGACATCGAGCGGGACGGGGAGCGGGGGACGGGGAGCGGGACGGCGCGCGGGACGGCGCGCGGGACGGCGCGCGGGACGGGGAGCGGGACGGGGAGCGGGACGGGGAGCGGGACGGGGAGCGGGACGGCGCGGCCGACCCGGCCGCGCCGCAGCGCTGACGGCGAGGACGCGTCGGGTGGACGGCGGGACCGACTGCGCCGCGTCGGGCCCCCCGGCGTCGGTGGTCGGCCCTAGCGTGGGTGCATGGACATGAGGCTGGAGCTCGTCATGGTGCCGGTGACCGACGTCGACCGCGCACGCGACTTCTACGTCGACCGGGTCGGGTTCGTGCTCGACCACGACCAGACCGTCAGCGAGGAGGTGCGTTTCGTGCAGCTGACGCCGCCCGGGTCGGCCTGCTCCATCGCCCTCGGCAAGGGCCTCACCGAGATGGCGCCCGGCGCCCTCGACAACCTCCAGGTGGTCATCGCCGACGCCGACGCGGCCCGCGCCGAGCTCGTCGCCCGTGGCGTCGAGGCGTCCGAGGTCGACGACCAGCCGTGGGGCAGGTTCGTCCGCTTCGCCGATCCCGACGGCAACCGCTGGACGCTCCAGCAGCTGCCCGCGTGGTCGACCGGGGCCGGCGGCGACGGCACGAACCCCGAGGGGTGGAGTGCCGGCACCGAGCCCGACGGCGCAGCCGCCGACGCCTGAGGCGCGGGGGTGCTGACGGCCGTCGCGGTCTCGGGTTACCGCTCGCTGCGCGACGTCGTCGTGCCGCTGCACGGGCTCGACGTCGTCACCGGCGCCAACGGCAGCGGCAAGTCGAGCCTCTACCGGGCCCTGCGGCTGCTCGCCGGCTGCGGGCGCGGCGACGTCGTCGGCACGCTCGCCCGCGAGGGCGGCCTCCAGTCCGCGCTCTGGGCCGGGCCGGCGACCCTCGGCGGCGCCCGGCGCGGCCATGCGGTCCAGGGCACGATGCGCAAGGGGCCGATCAGCCTGCAGCTCGGGTTCGCCTCCGACGACTTCGGCTACCTCGTCGACCTCGGCCTGCCCCAGCAGGCCTCGGGCGCCGATGGTTCCAGCGGGTCGGCGTTCCTGCGTGACCCCGAGATCAAGCGCGAGGTGGTCTGGGCGGGGCCGGTCATGCGGCCGGGCTCGGTCCTCGTGCGCCGGCGCTGGGGCGTCGTCGAGACCCGCGCCACCGCGGCCGCCGACGACGACTGGGGCTCCGACTGGGGCGACTCGTCCGACGACGGTGAGTGGGAGTCCGACCCGGTGGCGCGCGCGGGTGGTCGTTCGGGTGGCGGCCGTTCGTCGGGAACGGGTGGCCGCGGCGCGAGGGGCTGGACCGAGCTGACCCGCTCGCTGCGCCCGTGGGAGAGCATGCTCACCGAGCTCGCCGACCCCGACCGTGCCCCCGAGCTGCTCCGGGTCCGGAGGCTCGTGCGCGGGTGGCGCTTCTACGACGGCTTCCGCGCCGACGCCGACGCCCCGGCCCGCCAGTCGCAGGTCGGCACCCGCACGCCGGTGCTGGCCGACGACGGCCGCGACCTCGCCGCCGCCATCCAGACCATCCGCGAGGACGGCCGGGGCGAGCTCGACCGCGCCGTCGCCGACGCCTTCGACGGCGCGATCCTCGACGTCACCGTCGATGCCGGCCGGTTCGACCTCGCGCTGCACCAGCCCGGCATGCTGCGCCCGCTCGGGGTGGCCGAGCTGTCCGACGGCACCCTGCGCTACCTGCTCCTCGTCGCCGCCGTGCTCACCGTCGACCCACCGCCGCTGCTCGTGCTGAACGAGCCCGAGACCTCCCTGCACCCCGACCTCGTGCCCCCGCTCGCGCGGCTCGTGCGACGCGCCGCGGAGCGCACACAGGTCATGGTCGTGTCCCACTCCGGCGCGCTCGTGCGCGAGCTGGGTGCTGATCCCGACGGCGACGACGAGAACGATGAGGACGACGACGTCCCGGTGGGGCTCGGCTCCGCGGCCCGGGTCGTCACCCTGGCCAAGGAGCTCGGCGAGACCGCGGTCGTCGGCCAGGGCCTGCTGTCGACGCCCCCGTGGGCGTGGGGCACGCGACGCTGAGGCCACCCGCCCGGCCGGGGGCCGTCGCACGGGCGGGGGCCGGGATCAGGAGCCGACGGGAACCTCGGCCGTGCCGGCGAGGGCGGCCTCGAGCGACTCCTGGTTGCTGAAGGCGTCGGGCAACCCGGCCCCGGTGCGCACGCGGTCGCGGAGGCTGCCGAGCACGTACTGGCTCCACGCGGTGCGGCAGACGTCGAAGCACTCGTGCCCGGCGTTCAGCCCGACGTGCGTGAAGGTGAGCCTGGTGCGGGCGAGGCCACCGGCGTCGGTGCCGGCCGGTTCGCGCGTGATGTCGAAGCGCACGGTCGTGCCGGTCCACTCCTGCTTGTCCTCGGGGAAGGTCAGGTGGCTGTCGAGGACGAGCCACTCGACGCCAGAGCCGGCGTCGAGGCGCGTCGTGCGGAACTTGCTGAAGTGGATGTCGGGGACGGTGTAGACCCACTCGGCGCCGAGGGTCGTGGTGTCGCCGACGATGCTGCCGGACCACCAGCTGCGCACGTCGGTGACGGCGTCGAAGACCTCCTGCGGAGTCTGCTCGACGGTGAAGCTCATCGTGAGGTCGGTACCCATGGTCGTGCCCTTTCCGAAGTGACTTGCATGATGCAAGTCACGCTAGCGGCATCCACTTTCATGATGCAAGCATTTTGGTAGGCTGGTCCCGTGCTCGGACGGACCTACGACTCCCAGGTGTGCTCCATCGCGCGGGCTCTCGAGTTCGTCGGCGAACGGTGGAGCCTGCTCATCGTCCGCGACGCCCTCTTCGCCGGCGTCACGCGCTTCACCGACTTCCAGCACAACCTCGGCATCGCGACGAACGTCCTGCAGAGCCGCCTCGACGCCTTTGTCGACGCCGGCGTGATGGAGCGCCGCGAGGTGGCCGGTTCGGGCGCCCAGCGCGAGTACGTCCTGACCGACAAGGGCCGCGACCTCGCTCCGACGCTCATCGCGCTGACCGAGTGGGGCGACCGGTGGGCCGCCCCCGGCCAGCCGCCGATCCTCTACGAGCACTCGGGCTGCGGCGACGCCGTCTCCGTGGCGACGGCCTGCGCGACGCACGGCCCGGTGCCTGCGGGCGAGGTCGCCGTGGCGATCGGGCCGGGCATGCCGGCCGACTACCTCGCCGCGCGGCGTCCGCGGCGTGACGCGTCGGGCAGCTGACGCGTCGGTGCGGGAGGCCGCTCTCGGTGCCTGTTCCGGTGACCCACCCGACCGCCATGCGACCACGGGCGGCGGCCCGTCGTCCCGCATTGTGAGATTCGCAGGGCCCTCCGGTACGGTTCGAATCGGAGACCCGCATGTGTTCGCCGTCACCCTCGGCGGGCGTGTGTGACACAGCCGTCGGGCGGGTGACCCCCGTACGCGGCCCGATTCGAAGCCGGACCCTGCTCCGGCGAAGGAGCCCCAGTGAGCGACAAGGTTGTCGCCGAGCTGCAGGAGCCGACCCCCGCGGTCGGCGACGGCGGCCCGGACATGATCCAGCTGCTGACCCCGGAGGGTCAGCGTGTGTCCCACCCCGACTACGACAAGTACGTCGCGGACCTGACAGCCGAGGACCTGCGGAGCTTCTACCGCGACCTCGTCCTCATCCGTCGCCTCGACGCCGAGGGCTACGCGCTCCAGCGCCAGGGTGAGCTCGGCCTGTGGCCGAGCCTGCTGGGGCAGGAGGCCGCCCAGGTCGGCTCCGGTCGCGCGCTCAGGCCGCACGACTTCGTCTTCCCCACCTACCGCGAGCACGGTGTCGGCTTCGTGCGCGGCATGGACCCGCAGAGCTCGCTGCAGCTCTTCCGCGGCGTCAGCCAGGGCGGGTGGGACCCCAAGGAGAACAACTTCCACCTCTACACGATCGTCATCGGAGCCCAGGCGCTGCACGCCACCGGCTACGCGATGGGCGTGAAGATGGACGGCAACGTCGGCACCGGCGACCCCGACCGCGACACCGCCGTCATCTGCTACTTCGGTGACGGCGCGTCCTCGCAGGGCGACGTCAACGAGGCGTTCGTCTACGCCGCGTCCTTCGATGCGCCCGTCGTGTTCTTCTGCCAGAACAACCAGTGGGCCATCTCCGAGCCGGTCACCAAGCAGACGCGCATCCCGCTGTTCCAGCGTGCCCGCGGCTTCGGCTTCCCCGGCGTCCGCGTCGACGGCAACGACATCCTCGCGACGTACGCCGTCACGCAGCACTGCCTCGACGAGGCCCGCAACGGCAACGGCCCGCTGCTCATCGAGGCCTTCACCTACCGCATGGGCGCGCACACGACGGCCGACGACCCGACGAAGTACCGCGTGTCGGCCGAGGTCGAGGAGTGGAAGTTCCGCGACCCGATCCTGCGCCTCAAGACCTACCTGGCCCACGAGGGCATGGCCGACGACGAGTTCTTCGCCCGCGTCGACACCGAGGCCGACCAGTTCGCCGCCGAGCTGCGCGAGGGCTGCATCACGATGGAGACGATGGCCGGCAGCACGATGTGGGACCACGTCTACGCCGAGGACCACCCCGTCATGGAGGCGGAGCGTGCCGCCTACCTCGCGTACAAGGCGAGCTTCGAGGAGGCGAACTGATGGCGCTCGAGAAGGTCACCCTCGGCAAGAGCATCACCAACGGCCTGCGCAAGGCCATGGAGGCCGACCCCAAGGTCGTGCTCATCGGTGAGGACATCGGCAAGCTCGGTGGCGTCTTCCGCATCACCGAGGGCCTGCAGAAGGACTTCGGCGAGGAGCGCGTCATCGACTCCCCGCTCGCCGAGTCCGGCATCGTCGGCACGGCGATCGGCATGGCGCTGCGCGGCTACCGCCCCGTCTGCGAGATCCAGTTCGACGGCTTCGTCTACCCGGCCTTCGACCAGATCGTCTGCCAGGTCGCCAAGATGCATGCCCGTGCCCTGGGCGCGGTGAAGATCCCCATGGTCATCCGCATCCCGTTCGGCGGCGGCATCGGCAGCCCCGAGCACCACTCGGAGAGCCCCGAGGCCTACTTCGCCCACACCGCCGGCCTGCGCACCGTCGCGTGCAGCAACCCCGAGGACGCCCACTGGATGATCCAGCAGGCCATCGAGTGCGACGACCCGGTCATCTTCTTCGAGCCGAAGCGTCGCTACCACGACCGCGCCGAGTACGACACGGCCGCGACGTCCGCGCCGCGCAGCCTCTTCGAGGCCAACGTGCTGCGTGAGGGCACCGACGTGACGCTCGTCGGCTACGGCCCCGTCGTCAAGACGATGCTCGAGTCGGCGGCCGCGGCCGAGGCCGAGGGCACGAGCATCGAGGTCATCGACCTGCGTTCGCTCTCGCCGCTGCCGATCGACGCCGTCGTCGCTTCGGTGAAGAAGACGGGGCGTCTCGTCGTCGTCCACGAGGCGAGCACGTTCCTCGGCATGGCGTCCGAGATCTCCGCCCAGGTCACCGAGCAGTGCTTCTACGAGCTCGAGGCGCCGGTTGTGCGGGTCGGCGGTGCGAACATCCCGTACCCGCCGAGCCGGATGGAGGAGGAGTTCCTCCCCGACCTCGACCGCATCCTCGACGGCGTCGACCGCGCTCTCGCGTACTGACCGAAAGAGACTGTCACACATGGCAATCCGTACGTTCAAGCTCCCCGACCCCGGTGAGGGGCTCGTCGAGGCCGAGATCGTCGAGTGGCGGGTCAAGCCCGGCGACACGGTCAAGGTCAACGACATGGTGCTCGAGATCGAGACCGCCAAGTCGCTCGTCGAGCTGCCGATCCCGTGGGCCGGCACCGTCAAGGACCTCCTCGTCGAGGTCGGCCAGACCATCGACGTCGGCACCCCGATCATCACGATCGAGGACGGCACGGCCGAGGAGCCGGCGCCGGTCGCGCCCGGCATCCCCGGCGAGACGGCCGAGCCGGCCGGTGGCTCAGGCGGCGAGGCGATCCTCGTCGGCTACGGCGCCAAGGCCGGTGCCACGGCGCGTCGCCCGCGCAAGGCGGCTGGTGCGTCAGGTGCCGCCCCGATCGCCCGCACCACGGCCCCCACCGAGACCGAGCAGGTCGCGGCGGCGGCCCCCGTCGCCGAGCCGGTCGCCCCGGCCGCTCGCGTCGAGTCCCCGGCGCCGGCTCCCGCGGCCCCTGCCGCCCCGGTGGCCCGCGAGGGACGGCCGAAGGCCAAGCCTCCGGTGCGCAAGCTCGCCAAGGACCTCGGCGTCGACCTCTGGACGGTCGCCGGGTCCGGCCCCGAGGGCGTCATCACCCGTGACGACGTCAACGCGCACGCGTCGGGTGCCGTGAACGGCGCTGCGGCACCGGGGGCCCCGGCTGTCGGCGGCGTCGCGGCTGCCGCGTCGGCCCCCGCGCCGCCGTTCGGTACGGGCGAGCGCGAGACGCGCCTCCCGATCAAGGGCGTGCGCAAGATGACGGCGCAGGCGATGGTCGGCTCCGCGTTCACGGCGCCGCACGTCACCGAGTGGATCACCATCGACGTCACGAAGACGATGGAGCTCGTCGACCGCCTCAAGGGCCATCGCGAGTTCCGCGACGTCAAGGTGACGCCGCTGCTCGTCCTGGCCAAGGCGCTGACGCTCGCGATCAGGCGCAACCCGGGCATGAACGCCACGTGGGACGAGGCCGCCCAGGAGATCGTCCAGAAGAACTACGTCAACCTCGGCATCGCGGCCGCCACGCCGCGCGGGCTCATCGTGCCGAACATCAAGGACGCGCACGCGCTGACGATGCTCGAGCTCGCCCGCGCCATCGGCGAGCTGACGGCGACGGCCCGCGAGGGTCGCACCCAGCCGGCCGAGATGTCGGGCGGCACCATCACGATCACCAACGTCGGCGTCTTCGGCGTCGACAGCGGCACGCCGATCATCAACCCCGGCGAGTCGGCGATCGTGTGCTTCGGCGCGATCCGCAAGCAGCCGTGGGTCGTCACCGACGCCGACGGCAACGACGAGATCGCGGTGCGCCACGTGACGCAGCTGGCCGTGAGCTTCGACCACCGCCTCATCGACGGTGAGCTCGGCTCGCGGTTCCTGTCCGACCTCGCGGCGATCCTGCAGGACCCGGCCCAGGCCCTCGTCTGGGGCTGACCGACCCCACCACGCTCAACCGTCGAGTGGCCACGAATGGTGGCCTCTTGACCGTCGAAGGGCCGCGAATGGTGGCCGGCTGACACACGAGAGGCCAGATCCCGGACAGGGATCTGGCCTCTCGACGCGCCGGGGCCAGCCGAACATGGCCTCTCGACGGTGGGGGGTGACGGGGTCAGCGGGCCGAGGCGGCCTCCTGCTCGACGCGTCGGGCCTGCTGACGGTCGACGAGGTAGGCGGCCGTCAGGTCGTCGCCGACCCGCTCGAGCATCCGGACGTCGACGGCCTCGTACCGCTCCGCGACGGTCGGCTCGACGGTCGTCATGACCTCGTGGGCATCGCGCTCGGCGATGGCCGTGGCGAGCTCGCGCTTGAGAGCCTCGTCGAGCACGCCGCCCTCGGCCTTGGCCCGTGCCGCGACCTCGACGGCAAACCGCTCGGTGTCGGCCGCGATCGACGGGTCCTCGGTCGTGAGCATCCGCGCCGTCCGGTGCAGCAGCGCCGCCCCCGCGTCGAGGTCGCCCTCGCCGATCCGGACCACGGCCCGCGTCAGCAGTGGTCGGTCGCCGCGCAGTGCGGTGTCGGCGAGCAGCGCCAGGCGCAGGCCGAGCAGGCGCTCGTGGGTGCGGGTGTTGCCGGCCTCGCGGCCGAGCGGCACCTTGAGCTCGTCGTCGGGCGCCGACTGGGACAGGGTGTCGAGCATCTCGATGCCGGCCTCGTCGGGCGTGTGGACGGTGTCGCGCAGCGGCAGCTCCTTGATGAAGAGGGCGGCCAGCAGTGCCAGGGCGAAGGGGACCAGGCCCCAGACGAACACGGTGTGCAGCGAGTCGGCCAGACCCTGCTGGACGCCGTGCACGATCTGCGGCGGCAGCTTCGACAGGGCCGACGGGTCGAGCACCGAGCCAGCGCTGATCTGCTGGCCCGAGGCCTTCATCTGCTCGACGACCTGGGCCGGCAGGTGCGAGGCGATGTTCGCCGCCAGACCGCTCGTCATGATCGTGCCGAACACCGCGGTGCCGACCGTCGAGCCGACGTTGCGGAAGAACTGCGTGGACGCCGTGGCCACGCCGAGGTCCTTGCGCTTGGCGGAGTTCTGGATGATCAGCGTGAAGACCTGCAGGGCCATGCCGAGGCCGATGCCGAAGACGATCATCGACAGCGTCAGCTCGACCTGGCTCGAGCCGTAGTGCAGCTGGGTGAGCAGCCAGAAGCCGACGCCCATGATCAGGATGCCGAGGATCGTCTGCAGCTTGTACCTGCCGGTCTTGGTGATGACGAGGCCGGACACGATCGACAGGCCGATCATGGCCACCGACATCGGCATGAGGATGAGGCCGGAGTTGGTGGCCGACACGCCGAGGACGCCCTGGGCGTAGACCGGCAGGTAGATCATCGCGCCGAACATCATGACCGAGACCATGAAGGCCGCGATGTTGGACAGCGTGAAGAGCGGGCTGCGGAAGAGGCGCAGCGGCAGGACCGGCTCGACGGCCTTGCGCTCGATGGCGATGAAGGCGCCGAGCGCGATGATGCCGGCGACGTACATGCCGATGATGGCGGGGGAGCCCCAGTCGAGCGTCGTGCCGCCGAGCGAGGTGGGCACGAGCAGGAGGATGAGCGTCAGCGACAGGACGCCGATGCCGGCCTTGTCGACGACGGACTCGCGCGGCGTGTGCTCGAGGTGCAGGAAGCGGCTGATGCCGAAGAACGCGAAGACGCCGACGGGCAGCGTGATGAAGAAGAGGTAGCGCCAGCCCCAGTGGTCGGTGACGAAGCCGCCGACGAGCGGGCCCAGGATCGAGGCGAGGCCGAAGACGCCGCCCATCAGGCCCTGGTACTTGCCGCGCTGACGCGGCGGGATGATGTCGCCGATGATCGTCTGCGACAGCGGCATCAGGGTGCCCATGCCGGCGCCCTGGATGGCGCGGGCGGCGATGAGCCACCAGAAGTTCTGCGCGAAGCCGGACAGGATCGAGCCGGCCATGAAGACGACGAGCCCGCCGAGGTAGAAGCCGCGGCGGCCGTAGAGGTCGCTCATCTTCCCGACGATCGGCACCGTGATCGCGCTGACGAGCATGGCGGCGGTGGCGAGCCACGAGTAGTGGTCGATGCCGCCGAGCTCGGCGACGATGCGCGGCATCGCGGGCCCGACGATCGTCTGGCTGATCGACGCGACGAGCATGCCGAGCATGAGCGCGATGAAGATGTTGCGGGTGGAGCGGTCGAGTCCGGGCGCCTCGGTGGCGGTCGTCGAGCCGGCTGGTGCGGTCGCGGTGTCCGTGGCTACCCCCTGGGTCTTCTGTGGCATGAGCGCTACGGTACGCCGATTGTGCAGTCACTGCAAAATTGCAGTCCATGCAGTGATCGTGACACCATGAGGGCATGAGCACGACGACGCTGACCGACGACGGCTGCGGCCTGAGGGAGCGCAAGAAGCGGGAGACCCGCCGCGCCATCAACCTCGCGGCCCTCGAGCTCGTCGAGGAGAGGGGCTTCGCCGCGGTCACCACCGAGGAGATCGCCACGCGCGCCGGCGTCAGCGCCCGCACCTTCTTCAACTACTTCCCCTCCAAGGAGGCCGCCGTCATCGGCACGACGGCCGAGGAGCTCGAGTCCTACGCCGGGCAGCTCGAGGAGGCCACTGACGGCGAGACGCCGCTCGAGTCGCTGCGCCGCATCCTCGCCGGCATGCTCGCCCCGGCCTCGGTGGACCGCGAGCTCCGGGCCAAGCGCCGCCGCATCCTGCTCGGCGAGCCGTCGCTCGCTCCCGCCCTCGTCGGCAACAACATCCGCATCGAGAACGCCCTGACCGCGGCGCTCGAGCGCCGGCTCGGCCTCGCGCCCGGCGAGTCCCTCCAGCCGCGGGTGACGGTGGCGGTGGCCATCGCCGCGGTCCGGGCCTGCATCGAGCACCAGCAGGCCGGGGGTGGCGGCCGTCTCGAGCGCAACATCGATGCCGCCTTCGACTTCATCGGCGCCGGGATCGCCTGAGCCGCAGCCGGTTTCCGCCTCCCGAGGCGGGCACGTCCCGGGTGGAGCTGCGTCTGGTGAATGCGCGTCAGGCGAGGCCGCTGCGGACCGCGACCGCGGCCGCCTCTGCGCGGCCGTGCAGCCCAAGACGGGCGTAGAGCGCGGCGGCGTCGTCGGTCAGCGCGGCGAGCTCCAGCCCCGACGCGTCGCCGATCTCCGACAGGAGACGTCCCGAGCCGAGGGCGCTGAGCAGGTGCACCTCGGCCGCGGAGAGCGGCACCTCGCCGCCGGGGCGACCCTGCGTCGACGCGGGCGGGCCGGCGGGGGCGGCGGGCTGGCCGCCCGCGATGGCGGTGACGTAGGCGAGCACCTCCGCGTGGGCGGTCGCCGGGTCGAGGAGGGAACCCTCGAACGCCTGGCGGTCGAAGACGTCGGCGCCGAGTCGCTCGCGCAACACGGCAACCGACCGCTCGTAGGCCGCTGCCTTGCCCGGCGGGAGGCCCGCCAGCAGGACCGGGAGCACCGGCATGGCGATGCCGTGGAAGCGTGCCGCCGACACCAGGTCGCCCTGCGCCGCAGCCATGCGTGAGGCGACGAGGTAGGAGTAGGCGACCGTCGTCCACGCGGACAGGCGCCACACGAGCTCGAGTCGGGTGCGCGTCCAGCGGGCCGCCCCCACGATGTCGCCGTCGTGCAGGGCTCGGCTCGCCAGCTGGCCGAGGATGAGCGAGCGCGACGCGGCGTCGCCCGCCTCGGTGGCCACGGTGAGCAGCTCGGGCAGCGTCGGCACCTCAGGGCTCGGCCGGCCCGACGCGTCGCGCGCGCCCGGCAGGCCGATGCCCGGCGGCACCGAGTGCAGGAGGGTCCCGGCGGCCACGACTGACTGCCGGTCCCCGGAGGCGCGCCCGCGACGCAGGGCCGACAGACCGAGCTGGGCCGCGCCCGCCGCGTCTCCGCCCTGGCTCAGGAGCGTGGCGCGCCAGGCCTCGAAGCGCGCGACCCACCGCTCGTGGTGGAGGTTCGTGGCCACCTCGAGGCCCTCGACGACGCAGCGGTGGGCGAGGATCGCGTTGCGGTGCAGGGGTGCGGTGCGGGCCACGGCGTCGAGCCCGCGGAGCAGTCGCAGCCGGTCGGGCGTGTGCCGGGCGCGGTCGATGCCGGCGAGCATGTGGGGCAGGGCCTCGTCGACGCGCTCGAGCGCATCGGCGCCCTCGAGGGCCAGGGTGCCCGACCAGATCTCGGCGTCGGCGAGCAGGCCCTCGTCGACCGGTTGCGTGGCCAGCTCGCCGAGCAGCTCGTCGAGGACGCCGCGCAGGTTGCCGCGCTCGCCGACGGTGCGGCTCAGCAGGGCCAGGTCGACGGCGAGCCGCAGGGCCGTGGCGTGGTCGGGGCCGGCGCGCAGCCAGGTCAGCGCCGCGCTGAGGTCGGCGGACACGGGCTCGAGCAGCGCCAGGGCCTCGGGCTCGCGGGCGTCCGCCGCGATGAGGGCCGCCCGGCGGGCCAGTGCGGCGTGGTGCGCGGCATGACGGTCGAGCACGGCGCCGCCGGCACCCGTCTGGTCGAGCAGCTCGGCCGCGAGCTCGGCCGCGACCGGATCGAGCGCGAACCGGGCCCGGTGGTCCGGCCGGGCGCCCCCGGAGGCCACGGCGGCCGGGGCGGCCGGCGCCGCCGAGAGGGCCGCGTCGTCACTGGTGACGTAGGAGGCGAGGTGCAGGTCGACGAGGGTGTCGAGGGCGTCCACGAGCCGCGCCAGCGGCAGGTCGGACACGGCGCACGCGGCGTCGAGGTCGAAGGGCCCGCGCAGCGTCGACGCGTCGCGCAGCAGCTCCTGGGCGTCCGGCGACAGCGTCGCGTACGACAGCTCGAGGGCGGTGCGCACGCCGCGCGGTTCGGTGCGCCTCATCGACAGCAGCGAGACGCGGGAGGACCCACCGCGCAGCAGCCCCGCGACACCGTCGATGCCGAGGGCCCCGGCGCGCGCGGCGGCGAGCTCGAGGGCGAGTGGCAGTCCGCCGACGCCACGGCACACCTCGGCGGCGTCGCGGACGACGTCGTCGGTCGGTTCGAGGTGGGCGTCGACGAGGGCGACGCGGTCGAGCAGGAGCTCGACGGCAGGGTGGCGGCGCAGCGCGTCCGGGTCTTCCCCCTGGCGCGGCGGGTCGAAGGCCAGCACCGCGACCTGCTCCGCGCCGGGCCACGAGGCCGGGCGACGGCCGATGATGACGACGGCGAGGCCGGGGCAGGTGTCGACGAGCCGGTCGGCGTCGTGGACGAGCTGGCGCTCGGCGAGCAGGGCGTGGGGCCCCGCACCGTCGGGCGGGTCGACGACGACGAGCAGCCGTCGCTCGCCGATCGCGGACGCGAGCCGGTCGACGTCGTAGGGCTCGAGCACGCCGAGGTGGCTGGCGAGGCCGCGACGCAGGCCCGGCCCGCCCCGCACGGCCAGCGTGACCGACGCGTCGTAGGCGTCGCCCAGCTGCTCGGCGGCCGCCGCGACGAGCGTCGACGTGCCGACGCCGAGCGGGCCGTGGACGACGACGCGACGCGCGCCCCCCGGGTCGAGGGCCGTCACGAGGGCCTCGACCTCCTCGACCCGGCCGTGGATCCCGTGTCCGGGGTGCACGACGAGGCGCGCGGCATCTCGCCGCGACCGTCCCGGCTCGCTCATCCGACCTCCGCGGACCAGCGTCGCAGAAGCGGGCCTCCGGCGGGGCCGTTTCGCGGAGAGCAAGGAGCCGTCGGTGCCGTTCCTCCTCGTTCAGGCGGGGCGGCGTGCTGCGACGTGCTCGACGCACCGCGTCGCGGTCGGCCGGGCCTCGAGCCGGGCCGCCGGGATCGGACGGCCGCACACCTCGCAGCGCCCGTAGGTGCCCTCCGCCACCCGGGCGAGGGCGGCGTCGATGTCGGTCAGGTGTCCTTCGGCCTGCTCGACGAGGGCGCCGAGCTGGGTGCGCTCGTAGGCGATCGTCGAGCCCTCCGGGTCGTGCTCGTCGTCGGGGTTCGTGCCCTCGGCGGCGTCGACGACACGGATGAACTCGCTGCGCAGGTCGGCGAGACGCTGCTCGGTGGCCTCGCGGTCCTCGGCGAGCAGCTGCTGCGGTGTGGTGATGAGCTCGTCCACCCCATCATTCTGCGTCGCCGGCCCCGGCTCGTCCGCGCATTGTCGTGACATCGGCACGTCCGGGGCGGACACCGGCCACGGGCACCGGCAGGATGGCCGCATGAGCGACTCCGACACCCAGCGCGGTGTGGTCTTCCCGTCCGACCCGGCGACCGGCCGGCGCAGCACGACGCTGGTCGGGCGCGCCGTCGTCGCCGAGGCCCTTCGGGCCCACGACCCGGTCGGCGCGGCGTCGGCCGAGCGCGAGACGAGCTGGCGCCAGGGGTACCTGCCGCACTTCCGCCGCCTCGTCGAGGCAGGGCTGGTGTCCGACGCCGCGGCCGTCGGGATCGCCCGTGACGGGCTCGCCTCGCTGCACGGCCGGATGTGCTGGGCCGGGGCCGAGGGCGACGTGCCGCTGGCCGACGCGTTCTCCCCTCGGGACGCGGAGGGTGCCGCGCCGCCGCTCGGGTCCGAGACCCTGCGCGGCGAGGGGGAGGTCGAACGTGCCCTCTCGCTGCCCTACGGCGGGGAGCGCCTGACCGGTGACGCCCTGCGCCGCCGGCTCGACGCGTGGGTGGAGGCCGGCACGGTCGAGCCGTCGTGCGCCGAGGCGGTCGGACGCGTCGTCGACCACCCGGAGTGGCTCGACCTGCGCGACCACACCGTCGTCGTCCTGGGAGCCGCGGCCGAGATGGGCCCGCTGCGGTCCCTGCTGCGGTGGGGCGCGAACGTCGCAGCCGTCGACCTCCCGCGGAACGACCTGTGGGACAGGCTGATCGGGGACACGCGTCGGCTCGCGGGCTCGATGACCGTGCCCGTCCGAGGGGGCGACGGCGCGCTGGCGGCCCGGGCCGGCGGTGACCTCGTGCACGACCTGGCGGCCGTCACGGAGTGGGTCAC
This sequence comes from Intrasporangium sp. Soil_C_50, assembly GCF_057656595.1. Lineage (NCBI taxonomy): Bacteria > Bacillati > Actinomycetota > Actinomycetes > Micrococcales > Intrasporangiaceae > Intrasporangium > Intrasporangium sp. Soil_C_50. Next base: position 48,100 of record NZ_JBDGKB010000008.1, on the reverse strand, counting down.
CGGTCTCGACGCGTCGGAGCGCCTCGTCATCGGCAACTACGTCTACGCCGACGGCGCCACGAACGTGCGCGTCTCGACCGCCGTCGATGCCCTGACCGAGCGGGTCGTCGCCCAGCGTGGGCACGAGGCCGTCGCGCTCGCCTTCCTCGCCACCCCCACCGACGTCTTCGCGGTCCCGGCCGAGGCCGTCGAGAGGTCGGTGCGCAGCTACGCCGAGCGACGCACCTCGAAGCTGCTCCGCGTGCCCCTGCGCACCGTCAGCGGGGGACGGCTGCTGCGCCGCAACTACGTGCCCGGCCAGGACCCCGGCATCAACGACAGCGTCGTGCTCCAGCAGGGTCCGAACTACCTCCTGGCCAAACGGCTCCAGCGCTGGCGGGCCACGGCCCACCGCGCCGACGGCGGGCTCGTCTCGTTCAAGGTGGCACCGCCGACGCGCACCCGGTCGGTCGTCAAGAACCGCGCGCTCGCCGCCGCGTACGCCGGGGCCCACCGGTTCGGCATCGAGGTGTTCGAGCCCGGCACGGCCAACACCCTCATGGCGGCGCTGCTCGTCCACGACCTGCGCACCGGGGCGCCGAGCCATGGCCACCCCTGGCAGGACGAGGCCTACGCCGCGGCGCACGGTGGGCTCTGGACCTCGGCCTACGACCCGCGCAGCGCCCTCGGCATCGCGGCACTCCTCGGCTTCGCCTCCGCCCGCTGACGCGTCGGTCGACCCGACGCGTCCTGTGGTGTCGGTCTCGACGCCGGCCGGGAGTTGGCGTGGGGGCGCGGGAGGCCCGATGCTGTCCTTCATGAACGAGCGGGTGGCGCAGGAGCCGCGCCGGGTCGCCGACCGGGCCGCCGATCGGGGCGTGCGCGGGCTCGGCGGCACGTTGCGCTCGCCCCGCACGCTCGTGCCCGCGCTGCTCGCCGCGATCGCCTACGTCGACCCGGGCAACTTCGGCGTCAACATCACCTCGGGTGCCGAGCACGACTACGGGCTCGTCTGGGTCGTCGTCTTCGCCAGCTGCTCGGCGATGGTCATCCAGTACCTCGCCGCCAAGCTCGGCATGGTCACCGGCAAGAGCCTGGCCGAGCACAGCTCGGAGCGGTTCCCCGGCGTCGGGCGGTTGCTGCTCTGGGCCCAGGCCGAGCTCGTCGTCATCATGACCGACCTCGCCGAGATCGTCGGGGGCGCCATCGCGCTGCGGCTGCTCTTCGGCATGCCGCTCGTGGCCGGGGCCGTGTGCGTCACGTTCTTCAGCCTGGTCGTGCTCGCCCTCAAGGTCCGCGGTCGCAGCCACTTCGACTCCGTCGTGCTCGTGCTGCTCGTCGTCATCATCGGCTCGCTCGTGTGGCAGGTGACCGTCGCCGAGGTCGACAGCGCCGGCCTGCTGCGCTCGCTCGTGCCCGGTCCGCTCGACGGGTCTGCGGCGCTGCTCGCCGTCGGCATCGTCGGCGCCACGGTCATGCCGCACGCCCTCCACTTCCACTCGGCCGCCTCGCGCGGGCACGACGACGGCGCGCCAACGCCCTCGCAGGCCGAGCGGCTGCGGTCCGGGCGCCGTACGGTCCACAGCGTCGTCATCGCCATGACGATCGCGGGCATCGCCAACGTCAGTCTCGTCGTCTTCGCCGCGGCCCTGCCGACGACCGCGGGCGCGAGCATCGAGACGGCCTACGCCGCGCTCGGCGCGAGTGCGGGCGACATCGCCGCGACGATGCTCGCGGTGGCGCTGCTCGCCTCCGGCCTCGCCTCCACGCTCGTCGGCGTCCAGACCGGTGACGTCGTCATGCAGGGGTTCGGACGCCGACCCATCCCCCCGTTGCTGCGCCGCCTCCTCGCCGTCGTGCCGGCCCTCGTCATCCTCGGCGTCGGTGTCGAGCCGACCGACGCGCTCGTGTGGAGCCAGGTCATCCTGTCGTTCGCCCTGCCCGGCACTCTGGTGCCCCTGCTCCTCTTCACCCGCGACCGACGCCTCATGGGCGTCCTCGTCAACCACCGCGTCACGACCGCGGCGGCCACCCTGATCACCGCCGTCATCGTCGGCCTCTGCGCGTACCTCGTCGTCAGCGGCGCGTGACGCCTGAGGCCCCGTGCTCACTCGACGCAGTGGGCGAGCGGACCTCTCTTCCGTCGAGTGAGCACTGCGTCACTCCTGCCCCACGCGTCGCGAGCGACCCGGCCCGGCGGGCGCGTGAGCGTGTGGGAGAGTGACCCCTGACCCGGCCCGACCGACGGAGGTGAGCATGGCGACCCGACTCGTGCCCCCCGGCGTGCGCGAGCTGCCCGCGCTCACCGACCTGCGTCTCGAGGTGCGCGCCTTCCTCGCCGAGCAGGTACGCGCCGGCGTCTTCGTGCCGCACGTCGACACGTGGCTGACCCGCTGGGACCGCGCGTTCACCCGCGAGCTCGGTCGCCGTGGCTGGCTCGGGATGGTCATCCCCACCGAGTACGGCGGCCAGGGCCGCACCTACCTCGAGCGGTTCGTCGTCACCGAGGAGCTGCTCGTCGTCGGCGCGCCGGTCGCGGCCCACTGGATCGCCGAGCGGCAGATCGGCCCGTCGCTGCTGCGCTACGGCACCGAGGAGCAGAAGCGGGCCTTCCTGCCGCGGATCAGCAGTGGCGACGTCGTCTTCGGTATCGGCATGAGCGAGCCCGACTCCGGCTCCGACCTCGCCAGTGTCCGCACCCGCGCCGACAAGGTCGAGGGTGGGTGGCGCGTCACCGGCACGAAGGTGTGGACGTCCGGCGCCCACGAGGCCGACGCGTTCTTCGCCCTGTGTCGCACGTCGCCCCTCGACCCCGAGCACCGGCATGCCGGCCTGAGCCAGGTCATCGTCGACCTGCACGACCCCGACGTCCACATCCGGCCGATCCTGTCGATGGGCGGCGACCACCACTTCAACGAGGTGCACCTCGACGGCGTCTTCATCCCCGACGACCGCGTTCTCGGCGAGGTCGGGGACGGCTGGCGCCAGGTCGGCTCCGAGCTCGCCTACGAGCGCAGCGGGCCCGAGCGCGTCCTGTCCACCTTCCAGCTGCTCGCCGCCGCGGCCCAGGCGATGGGAGACGGCGGGCTGCCGACCGACGCCGGTCTCGGCCGTCACGTCGCACGCGTCGCGGGGTTGCACCACCTGTCGTTCTCGGTGTCCACGGCCCTCGAGGCGCACGAGCCGGCCGACGTGCCGGCCGCGCTCGTCAAGCTGCTCGGCACGACGACCGAGGGCGACATCGCCGACTTCGTCGACCTGCTGACGGCCACCGGGTGGGTCGAGGACGAGGAGCTCTACACGCTCCTGCACGCCGCGATCCTCCAGCGCCCCGGTTTCACGTTGCGAGGCGGCACGAACGAGATCCTGCGCGGCGTCGTGGCCCGCGGGCTGGGGATGCGCTGATGTCCGACGTCACCGGGAACGACCGGCGCACAGCGGGGTTCGCGCACCTGGCTGCGCCGTCGGCCGCCGACCCGGACGTCGTCGCGATGCTGACCGACCTCTTCGACGACTACCGCGCGACGCGTCCGGCTCCGGGCGCCACCGTCGACCTCGACCGCAGCCTGTGGGCCCGCCTCGAGGACCTTGGCCTGACGCGTCTGACCGGCAGCGAGGCCTCCGGCGGCAGCGGCGCCGGCTGGCTCGAGGCGGCCGCGCTCCTCGGGCTCTCCGCCGCCGCGGGCGCCCCGGTGCCGGTGGCCGAGCACGACGTCCTCGGCGGCTGGTTGCTCGAAGCGGCGCAGCTGCCCAACGACGGCGGCATCCGCACGGTCTGCCGCCCGGACCCCTCCGGTGTCGCCCTCAACGTCACCTGGGCGCGCGACGCGTCGCGGATCGTGGCGCTGTGGGAGGACCGCGACGAGTGGCGGGTCGCCGACGTCCCGCTCGACCGGGTCGGGCTCGAGGAGGGTCGCAACCTCGCGGGCGAGCCGAGCGACACCGTCGAGTTCGACCTGCTCGACCTCGAGGACGGCATCGTCGTCGCTCACGAGATCGGCGAGCAGTTCCACTACCGCGGCGCGCTCGCGCGGTCGGCCCAGGTGGTCGGCGCCATGGAGCGCGTCCTCGACGTCGTGCTCGCCCACGTGCGCGACCGCGTGCAGTTCGGTCGCCCGATCGGACGCTTCCAGGCCGTGCAGCACCTCGTGTCCGACATCGCCGCGGAGACCGCCCTGGCCCGGGCTGCCACCGACGCCGCCGTGGCCCGGGCCGCCGCGTCGGACTGGCAGGACCGCGGCATGCTCTTCGCCGTCGGCGTCGCCAAGTCGTGCGTCGGCCACGGTGCGTCCGTCGTCGTGCGCAACGCGCACCAGGTGCTGGGCGCCATCGGCACCACCCTCGAGCACGAGCTCCACACCCTGACCAAGCCGATGCTGGCGCGGCGCAGCGAGTACGGCTCGGTGCACGAGTGGGACGAGACGCTCACGACGCTCGCGACCTCGGCCGGCCGGGACCGGCTCTGGACCCTCGTCACGACCGGTCGCGCCAAGAGTGCCGCCCGTACAGACAGCTGAACCGCACTGGTGCCGAAGGAGATCCTCCGATGACTGAGATCCGCTACGAGGTGTCCGAGGGCGTCGCCCTCATCACCCTCGACGCGCCGGAACGTCGTAACGCGCTGTCGGTGGAGATGTCCGTCGAGCTCGCCGACGCCGCCCGCACCGCCGAGGCCGACGCGTCCGTCGGGGCCGTCGTCATCACCGGCGGCGAGCACTTCTGTGCGGGCGCGGTGCGAAGCGTCCTCGCCGACACCGGCGCAGACCCCGTGGCCGACGACGCCTACCGCAACCTCGAGACCGTCTACGCGGCGTTCACGACCGTCGGAGGCATCGGCGTCCCCACGGTGGCCGCGGTGCGCGGCGCGGCAGTGGGCGCAGGACTCAACCTCGCCCTCGCCACCGACCTGCGCATCGTGTCGCGCACGGCGCGCCTGCTGCCCGGCTTCGCCCAGATCGGCATCCACCCCGGCGGCGGCCACTTCACGCTGCTCAACCGGGTCGCGGGCCGCGAGGCTGCCGCGGCGCTCGGTCTCTTCGGCGCGGAGGTCGATGGGCGGCGCGCCGTCGACCTCGGCCTCGCCTGGGCCGCCCACGACGACGCCGACGTCGAGCAGGAGGCGCTCGCCATGGCCCGACGCGTCGCCCGCGATCCGGCCCTGGCGCGGCGGACGGTCGCCAGCTTCCGCCGCGAGACCGCTCCCGGCGGCCTGCCGTGGGACGTCTCGGTCGAGCTCGAGCGCTCGCCGCAGATGTGGTCGCTGCGACGTCGTCACGGTCACTGACCCTCGCCCGATCACGCGCGGGCCGCGCCCCGGGTTTCGGCACCGCGGTCCGCTTGGTGGCAGGATGGCGAGGTTGCCGTCGCCCACCGAGGAGGAGTTCCGTGCTCGCGTCCTACCGACCTCTCTTCGAGGTACCGGGCGCCCGCACCTTCATCACCGGAGGGATGATCGCCCGCACCGCGGGCTCGATGTTCGGTGTCGCCGTCGTCGCGATGGTCGCCGCCCGGTCCGGCTCCTACGAGCTGGCCGGTGCCGTCGTCGCCGTCGGCATGGTGGCCCTCGCGCTCTTCGCGCCCTTCCTCGGCCGCCTCGTCGACCGGTACGGGCAGCGTCGGATCGCCATCCCGTTCTTCCTCTTCTCCGGGTTCTGGGCGGTCATGACCATCGTCGTGTCGATGAAGGGCTGGCCCTCGTGGCTGCTCTTCATCACCTTCCCGCTGTGCGGCGCCATCCCGAACATGGGCACCATGGCCCGGGCGCGGTGGACGCACATCTTCGCCCACGACCCCCGGTCCCTGCACTCGGCGATGTCGTTCGAGCAGGTCATGGAGGAGCTGACGTTCGTCATCGGGCCGGTCGTCGCGATCTGGCTGGCGTCCGCGTGGTTCCCGGAGGCCGGGTTCGTCGTCGCCACCATCGCCTACGGCGTCGGGGTGCTCATCTTCATCTCGGCGCGCTCCACCGAGCCCCCCGTCGTGCCGCACCACCAGCGTCCGGAGGGCCACGCCCACCACAACCCCGGCCTCATCCCGCTCGCCTTCATCATGGTCATGACCGGCGCGATCTTCGGCGTCAACGAGGTCGTCACGCTCGCCGTCGCCCAGGACCACGGCGCCAAGGGTGCGGCGGGCGCCATCCTGGCCCTCTACGCGGTGGGCTCGGGCCTGGCCGGCCTCGTCTTCGGGCACGTGTCGCACGGTCGCAACCTCGTCAAGCTGCTGATCCTCGGCACCCTCGGCATGGGGGTGCTCGAGGCGCCGCTGCTCTTCGCCCCCAACCTGTGGGTGCTCGCCGGGCTCATGGTCATCGCCGGCATGGCGACCGCCCCGACGCTCATCACGACGATGAACCTCATCGAGCGGATCGTGCCCAAGGCCCAGCTCAACGAGGGCATGACCATCGTCCTCACCGGCCTCATCATCGGCATCGCCGCGGGGTCGGCGGTCTCCGGCGCCGTCGTCGACCGCGTCGGCGCCGCGCACGGCTACTGGGTCGCCGTCGTCGCCGGCGGTTTCGCCTTCGTCATGGCCCTCGGCACGCGCGCCTTCCTCAGCCGTCGCGAGCTGCACAACCTCCGCTGAAGCGTCCCCCCCCGACGCGTCCGGCCCTCCACCGTCGAGAGGCCACGACGGGCTGCCCCGGACACGTCGAAAGGCCACCTCTCTGGACGAGAGGTGGCCTTTCGAGGGTCACGCGACGGCCACTCGTGGCCTGTCGACGGTCAGCCGACGGCCACTCGTGGCCTGTCGACGGTCAGTGGCCGGCGGCGGCCACGGGAGCGGACTCGGCGTCGCCCTGCTGGGCACCCTGCTGACCCGGGCTGGGGCCGAGGTCGACGTGCGGCAGGAACAGTGAGGCGATGAAGGCGAGCACGAGCACGCCCGAGGCGACGAGGAACACGACCGACATGGCGTCGGAGAAGCCGACGAGGAACGGGTGGGCGAGGCGCGGGTCGAGCTGGTTGATGAACGAGCTGTCCTGCAGGGCCGAGGAGCCCGCACCGCTGCCGCCACCCTTCTGCACGCCGGCGACGAAGGCCGCATTGGCCTGCGGGTCGCCGCCCGTCGGGTTGCGCACCGCCGCGATGAACTCCGGCGACCTGGCCGCGGACTGGAACGCCTCGGCGATCTTCGTGCCGGCCTGCGAGAACAGGATGGACAGGAACACGGCGGTGCCGAGCGTGCCACCGATCTGTCGGGTGAAGGTCGCGGACGACGTCGCCACCCCGATGTCACGCCGCGGGACGGCGTTCTGGACGGCGAGCGTGAGCGGCTGGAAGTTGAAGCCGAGGCCGATGCCGAAGAAGAACATCCCGATCATCGTCTTCCACAGCGGGGTGTCGGCCCCGATGTAGTGGAAGCCGAAGAGCGCCGCGACGAGGATCGCCGAGCCCACGATCGGGAAGATGCGGTAGCGCCCGGTGCGCGAGATGGTCTGGCCGGAGAAGATCGAGCCGAACATGATGCCGCCGGTCATCGGCAGCAGCATGAGGCCGGCCTCGGTCGGCGTCGCGCCCTTGACGATCTGGAGGTAGAGCGGGAGGGCAGCGAGGCCACCGAACATGCCCATGCCGATGAAGACCGAGCTGACCGACGCGGCGGCGATGGTGCGGTTGCTGAAGAGCCGCAGCGGGATCAGCGCCTCATCGCCCATGTTCCGCTCGATGAGGAAGAACGCGACAGCACCGACGAGGCCGATGGCGTAGCAGAGGATCGAGGTGGCCGACCCCCAGCCCCAGCCGCGACCCTGCTCGGCGACGATGAGCAGCGGCACGAGCGCGACGGACAGCGTGGCCGCGCCCCAGTAGTCGATGCGGTGGTCGAGGCGGTGGTGCCGCAGGTGCAGCGTGCGGCTCACCACGACGAGCGCGATGATGGCGATCGGCACGTTGACGAGGAAGACCCAGCGCCAGCCGGTGATGCCGAGGATCGTCGCCTGGCCGGCGAGGAGGCCGCCGACGACGGGGCCGATGACGCTCGAGGTGCCGAAGACGGCGAGGAAGTAGCCCTGGTAGCGGGCCCGCTCGCGCGGCGGCACGATGTCGCCGATGATCGCGAGCGCCAGCGAGAAGAGGCCGCCGGCGCCGATGCCCTGGACGGCGCGGAATGCCGCGAGGGCCGGGATCGACCAGGCGAGCGTGCAGAGCATCGAGCCGATCGTGAAGATCGAGATGGCGAAGAGGAAGAGCTTCTTGCGCCCGTAGATGTCGCCGAGCTTGCCGTAGAGCGGCGTCGCGATGGTGGCCGTGATGAGGTACGCGGTGGTCACCCAGGCCTGGCCGGCGAGGTCGTTGAGGTCGTCGGCGATGACGCGCATGGCGCTCGCGACGATCGTCTGGTCGAGGGCGGCGAGGAACATCCCCAGCATCAGACCGATGAGGATCGTGATGATCTCCCGGTGTGACAGCGGCGGGTGGTCGGCGGTCCCCGCCGGGGCGCTGGCCGGGGTGCGTGCCGCGCCGCCCGGCTCGGCGGTGGTGTCGGACATGTCAGTCCTTCCTGGACATCTGGTCGGTGGCACCGGCCGCCCTGGGGGCGGCGGCGTAGGGCATCGGCGGCAGGGAGGCGCCCCGCGCGCGCAGGTTGGCGTCGAGCGCGTCGGCGAGCTCGTGCAGGTCGGTGACGAACGAGTCCGCCCGGGCGCCGTCCCAGGACTCGAGGAGCCCCTGGAACCACGTCGACCGGGTGGACTGGATGTGGTCGAGCACGGCGTGCCCCTCGTCGGTGAGGGACACGACCAGGGCACGCCCGTCGTGCGGGTCGGCCGTCTTGACGAGCAGACCGCCGGCGACGAGCGTGCTGACCTGGCGGCTCACGGTCGACACGTCGTTGTGCAGCGTCGTGGCGAGGTCGGAGATCCGCACGGGCTCTGCGGACCCGGCTACGACGAAGAGGACGGGGTAGGCGGTGGTGTCGACGGCCTCGTGGACGCGTGGCGCGGCGTTGCGGGCCGCGAGGAGCAGCTTCTGGACCCGCAGCAGCGCGACGAAGACGTGGTTCGCCTCGTCCTTGTCGACGGTCACCGCGACCGCCCCCATTTGCTTGTTTGCACCAAGCAAGTATTCGCCGCAGTGGTGCCGGTGTCAAACCACTGTCTCTCGGGCGCAGCCACTGCAGGCCGCTCCGAGGTCCCGACGGGCGCGCCGTGTGGTTGTCTGTGCGCACACGCCTCGGGGGAGGTGTCAAAATGTCTGCGCCGCCTCAGTGTTCGGAAGGGAGCATGCCGCGGCGAAAGTCCAAACCCCTCAGGGAGAGCCATGGCAGCCGACGTCCCCGCCGACGTCCCCGTCGACCTACCGACCCCGGACGCGTCCGTCACCGACCTGCCCGAGCCGGACCCTGCCATCGCCGAGGCGACGAGGCAGGACGAGTCCGTGCAGGAGGCGTTCCGCCAGCTGTCCGCGCTCATCTACTCGGGCGCCGACGCGGGGTCGATCCACCACGCCCTCGTCGACGCCGCGGTGCGTCTCATCGACGGCTGCGACCGGGCCTCCCTGCTCATGCGCTCCCACGACCGGTACCTCACGGCGGCCTCCACCGACGACATCGCCCGGCGCATCGACCAGATCGAGCTCGAGGTCGGCGAGGGTCCGTGCGTCGACGCCATCCTCGACGAGGCCTACCAGCACGACCCCGACCTCACCGACGCCGTGACGCCGTGGCCGCGCTTCACCGAGCGCATCGTCGCCGAGACCCCGGTGCGCTCCGCGGTCGGCTACCGGCTGCTGCTCGAGGGTGACAAGGTCGGCGCGCTCAACCTCTTCTCCGACACCCCGGGCGGCCTGACCGGCGCCTCGGCCGACGTCGGGGCCGTCATCGCCTCCTTCGCGACCGTCGCCCTCATGGCGATCCGGGCGCGCGAGGAGGCCGCGACGCTGCGCCAGGGCCTGCAGAGCAACCGCGAGATCGGCAAGGCCGTCGGACTGCTCATGGCCGCGCACCACATCAACGGCGACGACGCGTTCGCGCTGCTGCGCCGAACGTCGCAGGAGCTCAACATGAAGCTCGCGCACGTCGCGACGCAGGTCATCCAGGGCCAGGAGTCGCAGTTCCCGGCGACGCCGCAGGCCTGAGCGTCGGTCCGGACACACATCGGTCGACGCGTCCGCACGAACCGGACGCGTCGACCGTGGTGGACGGGGGTGGGGCTAGGGCCCGCCCCCGTGCGCGGGAAGCCGCGGGACAGCCGAGGTGTCGGGGCACGAACTCCGTGCCCGGGTGCCCTCAGGCGCTCGCGACGCCCTCGGCGTCGAGCTGGCGACGCAGGGACTCGAGGATCCGCCGCAGCAGGCGGCTGACCTGCATGGCCGACAGGCCCATCGACTCGGCGATCTCGGCCTGGGTCATGTCGTCGACGAAGCGGCGCTCGATGATCTCCTGGTCGCGGGCTGGCAGCCGTTCGATGGCGGAGCGCACGACGATGGAGTCGTCGAGCGCCGGGTCGGCGCCGGTGTCGCCACGGGCGTCGATGAGGTCGAGGACGGGCCGGCCGCCCTCGTTCGTCGTGACGTCGAGCGAGGCCGGGCGCAGGTTCGACGCGGCGACCTGCGCCTCCTTGACCGACTCGACGGGGATGGCGAGCTCCCGGGCGAGCTCGTCGACGTCCGGGTCGTGACCGAGGACCTGCTCGAGACGCGAGCGGGTGTCGGTGACGAGCTGGCGGCGTTCCTGCAGCTCGCGCGGCGGCCGGACGAGCCAGCCGAAGTCGCGGAAGTACCGGCGCAGCTCGCCGGTGATCGTCGGCGTCGCGTAGGCGCCGAACTCGGTGGGCTTGTCGAGGTCGAAGCGCTGGACTGCCTTGAGCAGGGCCAGGAAGGCCACCTGCTCGAGGTCCTCTCGGTCCAGGCCCTTGCCCGAGTAGCGGTGGGCGAGCGACCGTGCGAGCGGCATGTGCAGTCTTGTGACAGCCTCGAGAGCGTCGTTCCGTTCGGACGCGGAGTCCGAGGTGCGGAAGGTCGTGATCAGCTCTCGCGTGCGTGCGTCCTTGCGCGGACCAACCTTGGCGTCGGTCATGGCAATCCTCCATGGGATGTCCTGATGCGGCGCTGGCTTGACCGACTGCCTCGACGTTAAACCCTTGTCCAAGGTTTGGCAAGGCCGGGTCTGGGCTGCTTCGGTCGTTCCGGGCGGAGTCGGGATGTGCCCGTTCGTGCTCAAAACAGGCGAATTCGACCGCATGTCAGTGGGATTCGACGGTGACGCCACCCGCGGTGGCGCGTCCAAGGATTGTCGAGAGTTTGCGCAGGTTCTGCGTCACTTCCGGCGCCGTCCACGTCCGGGTGTCGCACGCCTGTCCAAGGTTGGACGGCATCCGGGGTGGGGCCGTCCAGGGTTGGGCGTTCCCCGACGCTCAGTGCGTCAGGACGAGCGCCCCGAGGACGCGTCGGGCGATGACGTCGTCGCCGTGCACCGTGAAGTGGAGGTCGTCGACCTCGCGGCGGCCGGCCGCGCGACGGGTCAGGGCGTCGGTCGTCAGCTGGATCGTCGTGACGTCGAGCTGCTCGTCGCCGTCGGGGCGGTCCTGGCCGCTGAACAGCGCCTCGCCGAACGGGCGCCCGTCCTCGCCCGTGCACACCCGGACCCCGCCCCGCGCCTGGACCGGGCCGGTCACGTCGAGGACGACCGCGTGCCCGGGCTCGACGCCGGCCACCCGCGCCGCGACCCGGGGGAGGGCGTCGAGGATCTCCTGGGTGAAGACGGCCGCCGAGGGGGAGTCGAGGTCGCCGGGGCGGTCGAGGGCGCCCCGGATGTCCTGCTCGTGGCACCAGAGGTCGATGATCCGACGCCGCAGCTGGAGGCCGAACGTGGCCTCGGGACCGAAGAAGCCGCCGATGACCGTGTCGAGGTCGGTGTCCGCGGACCGCAGCCCCGCCATGCGCTCGGGGTGGAACTCGGCGAGCTCGGCGACGACCTCGCGGCCCGATACGGCACGGCGGCTCTCGACGTCCTGCTCGGTGAGGCGGCCCATGTCGTTGCGGATGTGTGGGTAGTCGGGCACCTCGATGCGCGAGCGTCGCACTCCCGCAAAGGACTTCTCCGCTCCGACGACGTGCGAGAACTGGTCCTTGACGGTCCAGCCCGGGCACTCGGTGTCGCGGTCGAAGTCCTCGTCTCGGCAGGCGTACCCGAGGTCGATGATCGACAGGACGGTCTGGTCGAAAGCATCGAGGAGGCCATCGCGGTCGACGGGAGCGGCCGGGTGCATGGGCATGTGTCCACACTACTTACCCTTGGAACATGCCCACCCCTGTACGAGAGCGCTCGTCGACCGCCCCGGTGGACCGGCTCTCGCGCCCGGCGTGGGCCGTCGCCGCGACCGTCGTCGTCGGCCTCGTCGCGTCCGTCCTCGCGGCCCGCTCGACCGGCGCCGCGGCCCCCCTGCCGGGTGGCCTCGTCGACGCCGGCCCGGGCGTGCGCTGGGCGCTCCCTCTCGTCCGCGTCGTCCACGACGTGTCCGCCGCGCTGACCGTCGGGTGCCTCCTGCTCGCCGCGACGATGGTGCCCGGCCGCACCCGGAAGGCCAGCGCCGCGCCGGACGAGCCGCGCCGGGCCGCGGCGCTGCGCGTCGTCGTGCCGGCCGCCTTCGTCTGGGCGGCGGCGGGGATCACGGGCGCCGTGCTCGGGCTCGCCGACGCGGCGGGGATGCCGCTGTCCGACCCCGCCTTCGGAGGCCTGCTGCCCGAGCTGTGGACGATCGAGACGCTGCGCGTCGGCGTCATCAGCGCCGGGTGCGCCTTCGTCGTCGCGTCCGTGGCGGCCGTCGCCCGGTCGCGGGCCGCCGCGCTGGGGCTGCTCGTCGTCGCGACCGTCGGTGTGCTCGTCCTCGGCCTCGCCGGCCACGCGGGCGGGTCGGCCGACCACGAGACGGCCGTCAACTCCATCGCCACGCACCTGCTCAGCGCCGCCCTGTGGGTGGGTGGCCTGCTCGCTCTCCTCGTCCTGTGGCGCTCGCTCGGCGACGCCGTCGGCGTCGTGGCACGGCGCTACTCGAGCGTCGCCCTGTGGTGCTTCGTGGCCCTCGGGGTCTCCGGCGTCATGAACGCCTCGGTCCGGCTGGGCTCGCTCGCCGACCTCACGACGCCCTACGGCGTGCTCCTCGTCGTCAAGACCCTCGCGTTCGTGGTCCTCGGCCTCGCCGGCGCCTGGCACCGACGCGTCACCCTCGACCGCCTCGACGCCGACGTCGCGTCGCGGGGTGCCGACGCGTCGGCCGGGATGCCGCGCGGCCGGCTCTTCGTGCGCCTCGCGGTGGGGGAGACGCTCGTCATGGGCCTCGCGTTCGGCGTCGCCACGGCGCTGGCCCGCAGTCAGCCGCCGGTGCCCGAGACCGAGCCGAACCCGAGCCTGACGATGGCGCTGACCGGCTACCCGCCGCCGCCGGCGCCCACCGCGCTCTCCTGGGTCACCGCCTGGCGCGTCGAGTGGCTCTTCCTCGCCACCGCCCTGCTGGCCGTGGGCCTGTATGTCGCCGGAGTCGTCCGGTTGCGCCGCCGCGGCGACGCCTGGCCGGTGCTGCGTGCCGTGTCGTGGGTGGTCGGCTGGGCCCTGTTCGCCTACGCCACCAACGGGGTCCTCGGCATCTACGGTCGGGTCGCGTTCTCGTGGCACATGACGCTGCACATGATCGAGGCGATGGTCGTGCCGATCTTCCTCGTGCTCGGGGCGCCGGTGACGCTCGCCCTGCGGACGCTCCGGCCGCGCCGCGACGGCACGCTCGGTCCCCGCGAGCTCGTCCTCGGGCTCGTCCACTCGCCGGTGCTCAAGGTCGTCGGCAACCCGGTCTTCGCCGCGGCGTTCTTCTTCTTCAGCCTCGTCGTCTTCTACTGGACCGGCCTGTTCGAGCTCGCCCTGACCACCCACACCGGCCACCTGCTCATGACGGCCCACTTCGTCCTGGCCGGCTACCTCTTCGCGTGGGTCCTCATCGGCGTCGACCCGGGCCCGAAACGCTGGAGCCCGGCGTTCCGGCTCATCGTGCTGTTCGCGACGATCGCGGCGCACGCGTTCTTCGGCGTCGCCATGATCACCGGCACGACGCTGCTCGCCGGCGACTTCTTCACCTCGATCGCGCTGCCGTGGGTGCCCGACCCGCTCGCGGACCAGCGCTTCGGCGGCGGTGTCGCGTGGGCCATCGGCGAGCTGCCGAGCCTCGTGCTCGCCCTGGTCGTGGCGGCCCAGTGGTTCCGCTCCGACAGGGCGGAGTCGACGCGTCGGGACCGCCGCGCCGACCGCGACGGCGACGCCGAGCTGGTCGCGTACAACGAGCGTCTCGCCGCGCTCTCGCGCCGCGACGAGAACACGCCGCGCTGAGCACCTCCCCGCATCCACTACACTGGGTAGTAGTTATGGGAGGAAGGGTGAGATGAGCCGAGCCCCGGTGCCGCAGTGTCCGATCCGCATCGGCGAGCCGTGCACCCTGTGCGTCCCCGGTGCGACCGGTCCGCAGGACTGCGGCCTCGTCTGGCTCGTGCAGGACGACCCGGAGATGCGCGAGGAGCTCGCGCGCCGTCGATCCGGCCTCGCCGGGACCCGCCGGGCCGAGAGGGAGTCGGCCGCCCGCGCCGTGTGAGATCCGGGGGAGGTCCGTGTGAGAGTTGACCCATGAAGGTCGCCCTCATCCAGCTCGCCTACGGCGACGACGAGTCCGTAGCCGACCGCACCGCCCGCGTCACGCGTCTCGTCCGTGAGCAGGAGGGCCACGACCTCGTCGTGCTGCCCGAGCTGTGGCCGGCCGGCGGGTTCGACTACCGCCGCTGGGACGAGCGTGCCGAGGCGGTCGACGGCCCGGTCGCCACGGCCCTCGCCGAGGCCGCCCGCGACGCCGGGGTGACGCTGCACGGCGGGTCGATCGTCGAGCGCGGCGAGCCCGCGACCGAGGGCGACCACGGCGTCTGGAACACGAGTCTCGTCTTCTCGCCGCAGGGCGAGCTCGTCGCGACCTACCGCAAGATCCACCGCTTCGGCTTCGGCGACGGCGAGCCCCGCCTCATGGACGCCGGCGAGGAGGTCGTCGTCGTGGCCGTGCCCGTCGCGGGCGGCGGCGCGGTGCCGGTGGGCCTGTCCACGTGCTACGACCTGCGCTTTCCCGAGCTGTACCGCCACCTGGTCGACGCCGGTGCGCTCGCCCTCGTCGTGCCGGCCGCCTGGCCGAAGCGACGCGTCGAGCACTGGACGCTGCTCGGGCGGGCCCGCGCCATCGAGGACCAGTGCGTCGTGCTGCAGTGCAACACGGCGGGCACGCACGCCCGCCACGAGATGGGCGGCCACTCGCAGGCCGTCGACGCCACCGGACGCGTCCTCGCCGAGGCCGGCGAGGGCGAGCAGGTGCTCAGCGTCGAGGTCGACGTCGACGCCGTGCGGCAGTGGCGCGAGGACTTCCCGGTCCTGGCCGACCGCCGCCTCTGACCGCCGCCTCTGACCGCCGCCTCTGACCGCCCCACAGCCCGCTCGGGAATGCGTCGGGCGGCGGACGTATTGTCGCTGGGGTGAGCAGTGCCCCCAGTGCCCCCACCACTCCAGCCGCCCCTCGGGCCCGCGTCAAGGTTCGCGCGCCCGAGCTCGTCGGCCGCGGCTGGCTCAACACCGGCGGCCGCAGCCTGTCGCTGGCAGACCTACGTGGCCGCGTCGTCGTCCTGGACTTCTGGACCTTCTGCTGCGTCAACTGCCTGCACGTCCTCGACGAGCTGCGTCCCGTCGAGGAGCGCTACCCCGACGCCCTGACGATCGTCGGCGTGCACTCGCCGAAGTTCGAGCACGAGGCCGACCCGGACGCCCTCGCCGCGGCCGTCGAGCGGTACGCCGTGCACCACCCGGTCCTCGACGACCCCGAGCTGACGACGTGGAACGCCTACACGGCCCGCGCCTGGCCGACGCTCGTCGTCGTCGACCCCGAGGGGTTCGTCGTCGCCTCGATGTCGGGGGAGGGGCACGGCCCCGGCCTCGTCGCCCTCGTCGGCGAGCTCGTCGAGGAGCACCGCGCGAAGGGCACGCTCCAGCCCGCCGACGACCCCTACGTCGCCCCGCCGGCACCCGACACGGCGTTGCGCTTCCCCGGCAAGGCGGTCGCGCTGTCCGACGGGTCGTTCGTCGTGTCCGACACCGCGAACCATGCCGTCGTCCACGTCGAGGCCGACCTCGAGACCGAGCGCGCCCGCTGGGGCGGCCCGGGCGTCTTCGCCGAGCCGCAGGGCGTCCTGCTCGCCACCCCGGAGGTGGCCGAACGGCTCGGTGTCGACATCCTCGTTGCCGACTCGGTCGGCCACGCGCTCAAGGGGATCCGCGTTTCCGACGGTTCGGTCACGACGCTCGCCGGCACCGGTTCGCAGCTGCGTGAGCGCAGCGGCGGTGGCCCCGCCCTCGAGCAGGCCCTGTCGACGCCGTGGGACCTCGCGTGGCTCGACGGACGCGTCGTCATCGCGATGGCGGGCACGCACCAGCTGTGGGCGTGGACGCCGGGCGACACCGTCGACGGCGGCGCCGTCGAGGTCGTCGGCGGCACGTCGAACGAGGGCCTCGTCGACGGACCTGCGAGTGAGGCGTGGTTCGCCCAGCCGTCCGGTCTGGCCACCTCCGGCGACGGCGCCCGCGTCTGGGTCGCCGACTCCGAGACCTCCGCGCTGCGATCCGTGACCCGAGCGGTCGACGGCTCGCTCACCGTCGACACGCACGTCGGCACCGGGCTGTTCGACTTCGGGCACCGCGACGGCGACGCCGCCGACGCCCTGCTGCAGCACCCGCTCGGGGTCACCGTGCTGCCCGACGGCTCGGTCGCCGTCAGCGACACGTACAACGGCGCGCTCCGACGCTTCGACCCGGCGACGGGCCAGGTGTCCACCCTCGCGCAGGGCCTCGCCGAGCCGAGCGACGCCGTCGTCGAGACCGACTCCGAGACGGGTGAGACACGCCTCGTCGTCGTCGAGTCGGCCGCGCACCGACTCGTCCGCGTCGCATTGCCGGCCGAGGCCCAGCGCGTCGATGGCCCGGCCCACCGCACCCAGCGACCGCCGACGGCCCTGCCCGCCGGCGAGGTGCGCCTCGAGGTGACCTTCGTGCCTCCCGCAGGGCAGAAGCTCGACCACCGCTGGGGCGACCCCACGCGTCTCGACGTGTCGGCGACGCCCGAGGCACTCCTCGTCGAGGGCGCCGGCCGCGCCCAGGGGCTGACCCGCACCCTCGTGCTCCGCGACGGCATCGGATCGGGCACCCTGCACGTATCGGTCCAGGCCGCCGCATGCGACGGCGACCCGATCACCGGCGAGGTGCCCGAGCACGCCGCCTGCCACCTCTTCCAGCAGGACTGGGGCCTTCCGGTCGTGCTCGACCCCGACGCACCTGCAAGACTGCAGCTGGACCTCCGGGGGGCGTGACCGGCCGAACAGGCGCGGCCGACGGGGTCGACCGCTGGCCGACGCCCCGGCGCGGTCACGACACACGTTCGACGCGGCGACCGGCGAGTTGCCCTATGACACAAGGCGGTTCCGTGCCCACATCCTCCTCCGGTGGCTTCTTCCGGTCGCTGCTCGCCACCCTGCTCGGGCTGCTCGCCGTCGTCCTGCTGCCCGTCGGCCTCGTCGCCTTCTGGGCCTCGACGACGCTGACCGACACCGACGCCTTCGCCCAGGAGCTCGGCCCGGTCGTGACCCAGCCGAAGGTGCAGGAGGCCCTCGCCGACACGGTGACGAACGGCGTCCTCAGCGCCATCGACCTGCGCCCTGCCGCGGAGAACGCCCTGGATCCGGTCATCCGCGCCGAGGCCACCAAGATCGTCGCGAGCCAGGCCGTCGAACGCGCGTGGACGGCGTCGGTGCGCAGCGCCCACGAGCAGTTCGTGGCCGCCATGCAGGGGAGGGGCAACACCGCGGTCGGCTCCGACGGCCGCGTCTCGCTCGTCCTGCAGGTACCGCTGCCCGGCGTCACCGAGGCGTTGCAGCAGGCCGGCGTCCCGAACATCGCCGCGGCGCTCAAGCCGACCGTGCGCGTCCCGCTCGTCGACGCGTCGCAGATGTCGACGGTCCAGCGCGTCTACCGCGCGACCTCCGCGTGGGGCACGTGGGGGCCGGCCGCTGTCGCGGCGCTCGGCCTGCTCGCCGTCCTCGTCGCGGTGCGGCGCGCGCGGGCGCTCGGTTGGCTCGCCGTGGGCTGGGGTGTCGTGTCGGTGCTCGGCATCCTCGCGCTCATGATGGCCCGCGGACCCGTCGTCGACCGCGTCGGGTCGCCCGTGGCGCGCACCGTCGCCGACGCGGCCTACGGCGTCGCGGCCCGGGGCCTCTACGTCGAGCTGGCAGTGGCCCTCGGGGTCAGCGTCGTGCTGCTCCTGGTCGCGGGGGTGTCCGGGCACATCGGCCGCGCTCGTCGGCGGACCGACACCTACTGACACCTTCCGACGCGTCCTGACGTGCACCGGCGTCCGGGCCCCTGCCCCGCTGGGTATGGGGAGGCGAGAGGCGCGTCAGGAGGGCACGCCCCGAACAAGGAGAGCACATGGGTATCGGACTCGGGATCTTCCTTCTCGTGGTCGGTGCGATCTTCTACTTCACCAACCTCGACTCGAGCGTCCTCAACCTCAGCAGCGGCACGGGCAACACGATCGGGATCATCCTGATGATCGCGGGAGCGCTTGCGATCATCCTCGGGCTCATCATGAATGCCCAGCGCACCCGCACCCAGCACACCGTCGTGCAGGAGCGTCGCGGTGGCCCGGACGTCGTCGAGCATCGCGACGGTGACGTCGTCGAGCGCCGGGTCGAGCACCGCGACGACGCCTACTGAGCCACGGCTGACCCGGACAAGACCACCCACGGACGTCGGCGCCGCCCCCCCGGACGTCACGTCCACGAAGCCGGACCTCCCTCCCGCGTCCGGCACGGCACGCGACCGGCGACCTGAGCACCAGAACCCATCCCCTCAGGTCGCCGGTCGTGCTGTCATGAAGAGGTGACGACGACCTCGCCGAGGCCCCCGCGCGCCCCGCGCCGGCGCGACAGCGGCTCGCGACCGCCGCGTCCTACCGCCACCGAGATCGACGCGGCGACGCCGTCGGGCCGCGACCGCTGGGCCGACACGTTGCGCGCCGGCTCGCTCGTCGTCGTCATGCTCGGGCACTGGCTGATGGTCGACATCACGGCCGACGGCCACATCTCAAACGCGCTCGTCGCGGTGCCGGCGCTCCAGCCGATCACCTGGGTGCTCCAGGTCATGCCCCTGTTCTTCCTCGTCGGCGGCGTCGCCCATGCGCACGCCTTGGAGTCGCTCGACCGGCGGTGGCCGACGCCGCGGGGCCGGTACGCCGCCTTCGTGCGGTCCCGGGCGATGCGCCTGCTGCGTCCGACGGCCGCCTTCCTCGTCGTCTGGGTCGCTGCCGGGGTCGTGGCCCACCTGTCGGGCGTGACGTCCGGCTCCTCCGACAGGGCCCGCCTCGCCCGCGACGCTCTCGTCCTCGTGCCGCAGCTGCTGTGGTTCGTCGGCATCTACCTCGGGGCCTGTGCGTTCGCGCCCCTGATGCGGCGGCTGCACCTGCGGTTCGGGGTGTGGGTGGTCCTCGCCCTTGTCGCGGCCGCCTGCGTCGTCGACGCCGTGCGGTTCGGTGGTGGGCCGGGCATCGTCGGCAACCTGGACTTCGTGCTCGTGTGGTTGGCCCTGCATCAGCTCGGGTTCCTCTGGCGCGACGGGCAGCTCACGCCGCGTGTCGGAGCGATGATGGCCGTCGGTGGCTATGCGGCGATGGGGCTCCTCGTGCGGTTCGGGCCCTACCCGGTGTCGATGGTCGGCCTGCCCGGGGAGGCTGTGTCCAACATGGCGCCGCCGACCGTCGCGCTCCTGGCGCAGGGCATCGGCATCTGCGGCCTCGCGGCTGCGCTCCGGTCCTTCGCTGCCCGTGCGCTCGCCCGGCCCCGCGTGTGGAAGGGCGTCGTCGTCGCCAGCCCCTTCACCATGACCGCCTTCCTGTGGCACCTCACCGCCCTGATGGTGACGTTGCTCGCGCTCCGCGCCGTCGGCATCATTCAGCCGGCGGTCGCGTCGGCGTCGTGGTGGTTGACGCGTCCGGCGCTGTTCGTCGGGCTGGCTGCCGTCACGGCCGTGCTCGTCGCCGCCTTCGTGCGCTTCGACGGAGGACCCCGGTCGGCGGGCGAGACCGACGCGGCGGATGCGGCCGATGTGGAGATCCGTCGGTGGCCCGACCCCCTCGCCGCGGTGGCTGCACTCGTCATATTCTTCGGCATCCTCATGGTGTCGATCGTCGGCGTCGACGTCCTCGGCAACCGGCCCGTCCTCTTCCTCGTCGGCGATGTCACTCCGGCCATCGCGTTCGCCGTGCTGCTCTGCGGCACAGCACTCCTCGCCGCCACGAGGCCTGCGGGTGGTGCGCGCAGCCGTCTCCCGTGGCACGATCGCCGGAACAACCACCGCGCGACCGGAGGACGACCCTGATGCGACTGAAGCTCGAGCTGGTCCCTGTGCCGGTGTCCGACGTCGACCGCGCCATCGCCTTCTACGTCGACGCGCTGGGCTTCACCAAGGACGTCGACGTCCAGCCCGCCCACGGCGTCCGGGTCGTCCAGGTGACGCCGGAGGGCTCGGCGTGCTCGATCGGGTTCGGCACCGGCCTCGACGTGTACCGGGCCGAGCCCGGCAGCGTGCGCGGCCTGCACCTCGTGGTGGAGGACGTCGACGCGGCCCGCGCCGAGCTGGTCCGGCGAGGCGTCGAGGTCGGCGAGGTGCACGACTTCGGAGGCGGCGTCAGGGGCGCGAGCTTCTCCGACCCGGACGGCAACACCTTCGAGCTGCAGGAGATGGCCTGGCGGAGGGGCCACACCTTCTGACGAGCCGACAAACCGGGGGCGGCCGGAGAACCGTGCTGGCACAGTGACGCCCATGGACGGACCCGACCTTCCGATGAGCGTGCTGGCGGCGGCGATGCGCGGGCTTCTGCCGGCCGGCTCGGGTCTCAGGGGCGTCGGCGACGCCGACGCCACGGTCGTCGACGTGCTGGCCCGAGCCGACGACGTGCTCGTGCGCTTCCGATGGAGGTCCTATCCGTACGACCTCGGCTACGCCTTGCACCTCGACAGCGCCTACGCGCCGTTCGAGACCGCGGAGGACTGGGCAGGCCAGGCGATGGTGGAGCTCGAGGAGGAGCTGGGCACCGGTGTGGTGGCGCGGGCCCGTCGGCACCAGCGCGACGATCTCATCGAGCTGACGTCGCCCGACGTGCCGAGCGACCGACGCTTCTACATCCAGACGGTCGAGCCAGGTGCGGACGTCGGCTGGAATGCGGTCCGGTACGTCCGGCGGGACGGGCTCGACCCGTCGGCGGCCACCTCGCGACGTCGGGACGGCACGCTGCTCTCGTGGCACGTGGCCCACGTCAACGACGCGAGCGGGTCACCCTGCGTGGGCCAGGCCGTCGTCGCGCGTCTCGACGCGGACACAGCCCTGCTCGAGCAGTGCGTCACCATGTCGGGCACGCCTGGCTCGGTGGTGCTCGACCTCTGCCGGCTCGCCGCCCACTCCGCCTCGTGGCACGGGGCCGGGAGTGTCGTGACCGACCTCGTGCACCCGGCGCTCGGGATCCTGGGCTTCGAGGACCGTGGCGGTCGGCGCGTGCTCGACACCCGGTTCCTGTCGGTCGACCACGAGGCGGCGGCCCGCCTCGTCGCCGCCGAGCCCGACTGGCGCCCACCCCGAGCCCGTCGACGGTTGGGCCGCTGACCGGAAATTCGCCATTAACCAGTCGGTCCCGTGAGACCGGTTGGCGCGCCGGGCTCCGACGCGTCACACTGCCGTCGTGTTCAAGTACGTCGTGGACGACCGGGAGATGCCGACGCAGGTCGCCGGCCACCCGGCGCTCGAGCTGTGCAACACCAGCGCGGGCTGGGACCTGCCGACGGCCCGTCGCGGCGAGTACCTCACGTCGTACGACGACCTCGCCGTGTGGGCCCGTGAGGCCGGGCTCGTCGACGAGGTGGCCACGGCGCGCCTGCGGCGGGCCGCCGCCGCGCACCCGAGCCGGGCGCGCGCCATCCTTCGCGAGGTGCACCGGCTGCGCACCGACGTGCACGACCTCGTCCTCGGCGGGGCCGGTCCCGCAGCGCTCGGGCGCGTGGGCAGCCTTGCGGCAGAAGCGCGCCAGTCCCAGGCGCTCGAGCGGACCGGGGGCGCCACGCGCTGGGTGTTCAGCCGCGACGCGGGGCTGCACGAACCGCTCTACGCGGCAGCGCTGAGCGCCGCCGACCTGCTCACCTCCGACGCGCCCGTGGCCGTGTCGGCGTGCCCGGGCGACGCCTGCGGGTGGGTATTCCTCAACCCGACCGGCCGGCGTCGCTGGTGCATCATGGCCGTCTGCGGCAACCGGGCCAAGGCCCGCGCGTACGCCGAGCGCCACGCCTCGACGACGCCCGCCGCCCCCCGTGATAATCGAAAGAGCAGTTCGTCCTGGTGAGAATCGAAAGAGCAGTTCGTCCGTGTCGGACGAACTGCTCTTTCGATCGGGAGGAGCGGCGGAGCGCTCCTCGGCGAGGGTCAGAAGGCGGACTCGGGGACGTCCATGAGGTCGTTGTCGGTGGCCTCGGCGATGGCCCGCTCGGCGGAGATCTTCGGCAGGACGTTCTTGGCGTAGAACGACGCAGCGGCGACCTTGCCCGTGTAGAAGTCGGCGTCCTTGCCGGTGGCGCCGGCGTCGAGGGCCTTCTGCGCGACCTCGGCCTGGCGCAGCAGCAGCCAGCCGACGACGAGGTCTCCGGCCGAGAGCAGCAGGCGGCTCGTGTTCTGGCCGACCTTGTAGAGGTTGGACACCTCGCCGCCCATGCGCGGGTCGCTCTTCATGAGCGTGTCGATCATGTGGCCGAGGATGCCCTGGACGTCCTCGAGGGCGCGGCCGAGCAGCTCGCGCTCGGTGTCGAGCGAGCCGCCGAGGTCCTTGGCGAACTCCTGGACCTGGCCGGCGACGTGCTGCAGGGCCTGGCCCTTGTCGCGGACGATCTTGCGGAAGAAGAAGTCGAGGCCCTGGATCGCCGTCGTGCCCTCGTAGAGGGTGTCGATCTTGGCGTCGCGGACGTACTGCTCGATCGGGTAGTCCTGCAGGAAGCCCGAGCCGCCCAGCGTCTGCAGCGACTCCGTGCCGAGCAGCACCCAGGCGCGCTCGGAGCCGAGGCCCTTGACGATCGGCAGGAGCAGGTCGCTGACACGGTTGGCGAGGTCGGCCTCCGAGCCCTTCTCGACCGCTGCGGCCGGGTTGCCCGCCTGGGCCTGGTTGACCGTGTCCTGCTGGCTGGCCGTGTAGAGGACGAGCGCGCGCAGGCCCTCGGCGTAGGCCTTCTGGAGCATGAGCGAGCGGCGCACGTCGGGGTGGTGCGTGATGGTGACGCGCGGCGCCGACTTGTCGGTCATCTGCGTCAGGTCGGCGCCCTGGACGCGCTCCTTGGCGTACTCGAGCGCGTTGAGGTAGCCGGTCGACAACGTGGCGATCGCCTTGGTGCCGACGAACATCCGGGCGTTCTCGATGACCTTGAACATCTGGGCGATGCCGTCGTGGACGTCGCCGAGCAGGGTGCCGACCGCCGGCTCGTTCTCGCCGAAGGTCACCTCGCAGGTGGTGCTGACCTTGAGGCCCATCTTGTGCTCGACGTTGGTGACGTGGGCCCCGTTGCGCTCACCGAGCTCGCCGGTCTCGAGGTCGACGTGGAACTTCGGGACGATGAAGAGCGACAGGCCCTTGGTGCCCGGGCCGGCGCCCTCGGGGCGGGCCAGGACGAAGTGCACGACGTTGTCGACGAGGTCGCTCTCGGCGCTCGTGATGAAGCGCTTGACGCCCTCGATGTGCCACGTGCCGTCGGGCTGCTGGATCGCCTTGGTACGGCCGGCGCCGACGTCGGAGCCGGCGTCCGGCTCGGTGAGGACCATCGTCGTGTGCCAGGCCTGCTCGACGATGTGCTTGGCCATCTTCTTCTGGTCGTCGGTGCCGAGGTGCCAGAGCAGGTTCGCGAAGGAGTAGCTGGCCGTGTACATGTGGATGGCCGGGTTGGCGCCGCAGACCATCTCGGCCACCGACCAGCGCAGCGACGCCGGCACGACCATGCCGCCGAGCTCGGCCGGCACGTCGAGGTTGCCCCAGTCGCCGTCGACGTACGCGCGGAAGCTCTTGCGGAAGGAGTCCGGCATGGTGACGCTCTTGGTGGCCGGGTCGTAGACCGGCGGGTTGCGGTCGGAGTCGAGGAGGCTGTCGGCCAGCTCGTGCTCGGCGAGGCGGGACACCTCGCGGAGGATGTCCTTGGCGGCGTCGACGTCGAGGTCGCCGTAGATGCCCTGGCCGAGGATGTCGCCCCGGCCGAAGACCTCGAAGAGGTTGAACTCGAGGTCGCGCACGTTGCTCTTGTAGTGGCCCATGGGGTCCTCCACCGTTCTGTCGCTGGGACCGTCGGTCGGTCGCTGGAGCTGTCTGTGGACGGTCGCTCGGTCGCCACGCGCACGGCAGCGGGCGGACCAAGTTACTGGCCGGTCACATCCATGATGCTACCCGCCGGTAATCAGCGCAAGGGGGATGGTCGACACG
The DNA here is from genome assembly GCF_057656595.1 of Intrasporangium sp. Soil_C_50. NCBI lineage: Bacteria > Bacillati > Actinomycetota > Actinomycetes > Micrococcales > Intrasporangiaceae > Intrasporangium > Intrasporangium sp. Soil_C_50. The sequence continues at coordinate 23,571 of NZ_JBDGKB010000008.1, read as the reverse complement.
TCGGGCGAGACGGCCGGCGCCGTGGGCCGGCGCCGCGCTAGGGGGCGCCGGCCTCGTCGCGGTCGGCGAGGCCGAGCATGACGAGCAGCTCGGCCAGGCGGCCCTCGAAGAGCTCCTCGGCGTCGTCGAGCGCCCACCGGAGGTGGCCGAACACCTCGGTGGCCACGGCCCCGTAGAGGCTCTGCCAGCAGTACACGTAGAGCATCGCCGCGTTGATGTCGATCGGCAGCCCCACACCCTTGACGAACTCGTTGAGCTGGGCGCGGACTCGCTGGGGAATCGGGCGGTTCCACCGCATCCCGTGTCCCTCGCGGTCGATCTCGGCGAAGACCTCGAGCCACACGAGGGCGAAGCCCTGGCCGCCGTCGGCCGAGCCGTGCTTGTCGTCGGGGTCGACGACGACGCCGGGGATCGGGGCCCCGAACAGGAGCGAGAACTCGGGGACGTGCGACAGGGCCCAGTGTCGGAACGCACGGGCCGTGTGGGACAGCCGCTCGGCGGCGCTCGCACCCGTCCGCTCGTCGCGGGCGGCGTAGAGGTGGGCGCCGAGCTCGCCGTAGAGGTCGACGCAGACGCGTCCGAGGAGGGTCTCGCGCGAGTCGAAGTAGCGGTAGATCGCCGGGGCCGTCATGCCGACCCGCTCGGCGACGGCGCGGACGGTGACCGCCTCGACGCCGCCCTCGACGAGCAGCTCGCGTGCGGCGTGGCTCAGCTCGGCCTGGGTCGCGGCGAAGAGCCGCTCGCGGCGGGTGGATTCGGTCTTGACGGCGTCCGGCACAGGAGAACTATAGTTGATCGCGCTAGTTAACGTCGTTCACCAACACGAGCAAGAGTCATCGGAGATAACCATGTTCCAAGCCTTGGGTCGCGTCGTCACCGACGGCCGACGTGTCGTCGCCGCTCTCGCCGTGCTCGTCGCCGTCGCCGCCGGCGCGTTCGGCCTCGGTGTCTTCGGCTCCCTGACCAACGGCGGCTTCGACGACCCGAACAGCGAGAGCGGCCGCGCTGCGACCCTGCTCGAGTCCCGCGTCGCCCGCACCTCGCCCGACCTCGTGGTCCTCGTCGACAGCCGGCAGCGCACCGTCGCCGACCCGGCCTATCGCGCCACCGTCGAGTCCGCGCTGGCCGCGCTGCCCGCCGCCGACGTGGTGTCCACCCACACGTACTGGAGCACCCGGAGCGACGCGTTCGTCGCGCCCGGCGGCCGCACGACCTATGCGGCCGTCACGCTGCGCGACCCGCAGGTCCTCACGGAGGACGCCGCGGCCGTCGACGCCCTGCGCTCCCGACTCACCGACGCCGGCTACGGCGTCCGGCTCGGCGGCCCGGCCGGCGCCAACGTCGACATCTCCGACCGCGTCGCCGCCGACATCGGTCGGGCCGAGTCGCTGTCGATGCCGATCCTGCTCGTGCTGCTCGTCGTCATCTTCGGCAGCGTCGTGGCCGCCTCGCTGCCGTTGCTCGTCGGCGGCCTGTCGATCGTCGGCGCCTTCGCCGCGATCCGGGCCGTCACCTCGTTCACCGACGTCAGCATCTTCGCGATCAACCTCGTGACGATCCTCGGCCTCGGACTCGCCATCGACTACGGCCTGCTCATGGTCGGGCGCTTCCGGGAGGAGCTCGCCGCCGGCCACGACCGGTTCGCCGCGACGCGTCGCACCGTATCCACCGCCGGTCGGACCGTCACGGTGTCGGCCGCCACCGTGGCCGTGGCGCTGTCCGGCCTGCTGCTGTTCCCGCAGACCTTCCTGCGCTCCATGGGGATCGGCGGGATCGCGGCGGTGATCGTCGCCGCGGTGGCCGCCGTGGTCGTCCTGCCTGCCGTGCTCGCGATGCTCGGCAGCCGCGTCGACCGGTGGTCGCTGCGACGGTCGCACCGGGTCGAGCGCGGCACCGGGTTCTGGTCGCGCCTCGCCGAGCTCGTCATGCGGCGGCCGGTCGTCTTCCTCGCGTCGGGCCTCGCGGTCCTGGCAGTGCTGGCGGCGCCCTTCCTCGGGGTGCGTTTCGGCGGCGTCGACGAGCGCGTGCTGCCCGCCGACGCCGAGACGCGCCAGGTGAGCCAGGTTCTCGCGCGGGACTTCGGCGTCACGACGACCGACCCGGTGGTGGTCGCGGCGACGCTCGACGCGCCCGTCGCGTCCGCCCAGGGGCAGGCCGTCCTCGGCCGGTACCTGGCCGACCTGCGCCGCCTCGACGGCGTCACCGGAGCGCAGGTCGTCGGCGCCGACGGCGACCTCGCCGCAGTGTCGGTCACCTATCGGGGTGAGTCGCTGGACCAGCAGGCCAAGGACGTCGTGGCCGGGGTCCGCGGGCTGCACACCGACGGCGTCCGGCAGGCCCTCGTCACCGGCCCGACCGCGCAGCTCATCGACCGGCTCGACTCCATCGGGGCCACGCTGCCGCTCATGGGCCTCGTCGTCGCCGGCGCGACGTTCCTGCTGCTCTTCCTCGCCTTCGGCTCGCTGCTCATGCCGCTCAAGGCGATCCTGCTCAACCTCGCGACGCTCGCGGCGACCCTCGGTGTCGTCACGTGGGTCTTCCAGGAGGGCCATCTGTCCTCGTGGCTCGGCTTCGAGTCCACGGGGTTCGTCGAGGCCACCCAGCCGATCCTCGTCATGACGCTCGTCTTCGGGCTGTCGATGGACTACGAGGTCTTCCTCCTGTCGCGGATCCGCGAGCAGTACGACCGGACCGGAGACAACCGTGCCGCCGTCGCCACGGGCATGCAGCGCACCGGCCGGATTATCACGTCCGCAGCCCTGCTCATCCTCGTCGTGATCGGCTTCTTCTCCGCGTCGTCGATCAGCTTCATCAAGCTCATCGGCGTCGCGATGATCGTCGCCATCGTCCTCGACGCGCTGCTCGTGCGCATGGTCGTCGTGCCGGCGACGATGCGCCTCCTCGGCGCCGCGAACTGGTGGCTGCCCGGCCCGCTGGCGCGCGTCTACGCCCGGTTCGGGATCCGCGAGGAGGGCGACGCCGCGGGCGAGCCCGACGCGACCGGGCCCGAGGCGACGCCGCGGCCCGACCCGGTTCCCGTGGGCTGACCCGACCCGACCGCCCCGGAAGCCGGGGACGCACGAAGGGCCCGGTCGCGAGACCGGGCCCTTCGTCTACTGGAGCAGGCGGCACGAATTGCACGTGCGTCTTCCTTCTGGAAGAAGGATGTTCTGCTACTGAACTACACCTGCGAGGCGTCGCCCACCGTAGCGGACGCTGCCTCGACCGTCCAACCCGCCGCGCCCTGACGCGCCGTGACGCGCCCTGACGCGCCGGGGGACGACGGGTCGTGGTGGTCAGCCGTGCCGGACGCGTCGCGCGAACGCCGCGGACCGCGTCCGCAGCTCCTCGACGCGTCGGTCGACGAGGGCCTGCGGGTCGAGCCCGCCCTCGAGCGCGTTCGGAAGGCGGCGCACGTGGGCCGAGCAGCTGAAGTCGGCGTGCACGAGCGTGCCGAGGCTGTTGCCGTCCCGTCCTGCGGCGCCGGCGCGGCGGGCGACGAACAGCGACACGTCACCCGTGGCGAAGACGTCCTCGCACCACGCGCACATGGCGCTGCGGCCGCCCTTCTTCTCGCTCGCGCGGAGCATGAAGCCGATCGGCTCGTCGTCGACGGGGACGACGACGTAGGCCCGCTGCGGGTTGCTGCGGTCGGTCCAGCCCAGGTAGTCGAGCGCGTCCCAGTGGTCGCTGGTCAACGACTCGAAACGGTTCGGCAACGGAGCCTGCTTCGCCTCGCGGCGCGAGCAGTTGACGAGCGATGTGCGGATCTCGTTCTCGGACAGTGGTTTCACGGTGGTTCCTTCATCGTGCATGCGCGGGCACGGCCGGATGACCCGGCCGGCCGGGTGGGGAGAGAGGTTCAGCGGTGGAACCGGTCCGCTGAGCAGGCCATGGCGGCCACCCACCTCTCCGCGGGCCTTCCCGCTCACGACGACACGACGCCCCGCATCCGCGTGCGGGGCGTCGTCCATGGTGCGTCGAACCGCTGCTGGAGTCCACCTGGTTTTCCGCCGGCGACGTTTTCCCACACGGACGCCGACTCGTCGTAAAGGCGACGAATCGGGCTGTCGTTCTGTCGACTTCGCACCGCTTTGGGCTGGCAACTGTTGACCAAGGTGGGGACCGGCCATTTTCCCGGCTCCGAGTGTCTGTCACCGTCGACTGGAGTTCATCGCCCGGGGTCTTCCCCGGGCGGCCCGCCGGGCGCCGAATCCTGTCCGCCGGTGGGGCAGTCGGGCAAGACCGCGGACAGGAACGGGGGACCCACATCCGGGCCGCACAGCCGGCCCTCGGGGTGAAGCCGCAGCAGCGGCCGGGCATCTTCCGTCCGAACCCGACAGCTCACCTCGTAGGCGTGGAAGGGATCCCCCATGTCCACCACCACCCCTGCACGTCGCATCTCCCTGTCCTCGCTCGCCCTCACGCCCCTGCTCGCCGGTGCCCTGCTCGTCGGGACCGGCGCGGCGCCACCGGCCTCGACGGCGGCCTCCCCCCCGGCCCCCCAGGTGGCCACGAGAGTGGTGGGCCCGAGGGCCGCGGCACCGTCCCCCGCCTCGGTCCGGACCGTCTCGGTCGCCTACGTCACCCCCGCCTCCATCGCCATCCCACGCGGTCTGCGAGCGGTTCGGATCGCCGCTGCCCAGCGCGGCAAGCCCTACCGGTGGGGCGGAGCCGGGCCACGCTCGTTCGACTGCTCCGGGCTCGTGTACTACGTGTACAAGAAGCGGTTGCACGTGCAGCTGCCACGCACCGCGAATGCTCAGCGGCTCAAGACGATTCGCATCGCCAAGTCGAGCGTCCGACCGGGCGACCTCATCTTCTTCATGTCCCACGGCCGGGCCTACCACGTCGGCATCTACGCCGGCCACGGCAGGATCTGGCACTCGCCGCGGCCGGGTCAGCGCGTCCAGCTCCAGAAGATCTGGACGTCGCAGTGGCGGGCTGGCCGCATTCGCTGATGAACGCTCGTCGGTCGACGTCCCCTCACCGACGCGTCAGCGGCGGCCGTCGACCGACGAGTACTTCGAGGCATCGCCGCCACGGCTGCGCCCGTACCAGTCGCGCCAGATGATCCGGTGTATCGGCACGAGCCGGGGGATGTCGCGCAGCCCGGGCAGGAACGGCAGGAGCACGAGCAGGAGCGAGAGCACCATCATCAGACCCCAGACGAGCGCGTCGGCGTTGTCGGAGGTGCTGAACGGCGGCACCTGGTACCAGAAGGTGTAGAGCCACAGCCAGGGCTGGCCGGGGTAGTTGCCGGTCTCGTTCATCATCCCCCACTGGTCGCCGCCGAGGCTCCGCGCTCGAGCCTGGTCCTCGAGGTAGGTGCCGTCGGCGAGGAGCAGCAGCCGGCGCGTCGGGTCGTTGCCGTAGAACGAGCCGTTGCTCACCATCTGCTCGAGCCCGCCGGCAGCGGCGACCTTCTGATAGGCGGTCGCGAGCGTCGGCACCGGTCCGTAGTTCCCGGCCGCCACCTGGGCCGGGTCGCCGTTGGGGGCGGCGCCGAGGGCGGTGGCGTAGGCGCTCGCCCACGCCGCGCGCTGCTCGTCGCCGGCCGTGCGCCAGCGACGGAGCGCGAGACTGAGGGTCGGGTCGCCCGTCACCGACTGGAGCGGCGTGATGACGAAGTCCTGTGCGGCGTCGACCGGGTTGGTGACGCCCGCCAGCTTCTGCAGCGGCAGCCCGAGCAGCGTCTGCCCGTCGGACGCCGTGTTGTACGGCGGCCCGTAGCCCGCCGTGGTGCTGTCGCCGGACAGCTCGGACGCGGCGGTGGCGACGACGTCGTTCGGCGCGCTCCGAGCCCAGTCCTGCAGGCTGATCGCGCGCTCGTCGGGAGACCCGAACGCGATCGCGAGCGCGATCGTCAGGACGATGACGCCGACCAGCGCGAGGACGAACTCCTTGACGAGGTCATAGCGGCGCGTCGGGAACGAGTGTGCGTCTGGCGTGCGGCGTCGGCCTCGGGGGGCGGCCCCGGCGGGTGGACGCGTCCTGGTTGTGGTCATGGCGCCGACACCTCCTCCGAGGACGGCTCGTCGAGCTCCTCCCCGAGCGGGGGCACGACGCCGTGGCGACGCACGAGGACGACGTGGACGACGGCGATGGCGCCCACGGCGAGGGGCAGGAGCGTCACGTGGAACAGGAGCATCTGCCCGGTGTCGAGGACGTTGAAGAAGGCTCCGACGCCCACGGAGTTGAGCCCGTCCTTGGCCTGGGTGCTGATCCACTGGCTGTCGAAGTTGCCTTGCACGAGGTAGCCGGTGAACGCGGTACCGATCGAGACGAGGAAGGCGACGACGCCGGTGATCCACGTCAGCGCGCGACCGCCGCGCCAGGCGGCCATCCAGAACTTGCCCCACAAATGGATGACCATGAAGAAGAAGAGCAGCTCGACCGACCACAGGTGCAGGCTGTTGACGAAGTGGCCCGTGGACGAGGTGTGCCACCAGTCGACCCCGCCGAGGGCGAGGAGGCAGCCGGTGGCGACGACGACGAACAGCGCGGCCAGGGTCAGCACGCCGAAGACGTAGATCCACGACGACACGTAGGCCGGCTGCCGGTCGGGCAGCGCCTGTCCGGGTGGCACGGTGTGCTCGATGCGGGTGCGCAGGCGCGCGGTCCAGGTGTCGCTCATGGCCGGACCTCGGTCCGGCTCTCCGGTTCGACGAGGGGGTCGACCCCCGGGTCGGCTCCCGGGTCGACTCCCGGCCCGCGGTCGGGCTCCGGGCGCGGTCTGGGGAAGGGGATGACGATGGCCGCCACGAAGACGACGACCATCAGCCCGATGATGATGGCGTTGGTGAGGGAGACGTGGACGACGCCCCAGTCGAGGTAGGTCCCGGCCCCGCTGTCCGATGCGAGCACCTGCATGGCGCGACTCCTTGGTTCGGAGCAGTGGAGGTGTCCTCCCCGGCACGCGCTGCGTCGGTCGTGATCCTTCGATCATCCACTACTACGTCATGTAGGAGCAGGGAACGGCAGAAACTCACAGGCCCCCTGTCCGCCGGGGCGGTCAGGGGTCTGGGGCGCGGGCCGACGCGTTCAGGGGAGGGCGGCGCGGATCGGACGCCCGGGGAAGGCGCCGACGTCCAGGCTGCCGTCGCGCACCACGAAGGTCCCGTCGACCAGCAGATGGCGCACGCCTACGGAGGTCCGCGTCGGGTCGACGTAGGTGGCGCGGTCGGTGATGCGGTCAGGATCGATGACCACCAGGTCGGCGTCCGCGCCGACGTCGAGCCAGCCCTTGTGCCGCGCCGCGGGAGCGAAGCCGGCGACCACCTGCGCGGGCAGGTAGGAGCAACGCCGGAAGGCCTCCGCCCACGACCACGCGCCGGTCTCGACGACCATCCGCCGAAGCGAGCGGGAGAACGTCCCGGCGGTGCGCGGATGCGTCTGCCCACCCCCGGGGAGCGGCCACTCTCGGCTGTCGGTCGAGCCGTCGGGCCACTCCACGTGCATGGCATCACTGGCGACGATCGAGTCCGGGAAGGCGAGCGCTCGCTGGAGCAGCGCCGCGTCCTCAGGCCTTTCCTCGTCGAGGAAGGAGACGACGCAGACGGCGCCGGGATCGGTCGCGCGCAGCTCGGCCAGCCGGGCGACCGAGGCGATCCGCTCGCCGGTCGCGACGAGCCTGAGCGACGATGGCTGAAGACCCCACGCGTCGAGACGTTCCGGGGCGAGGAAGTAGGCGCCGATCGCGGTGCTGCCGGCGCCGTACGGGTAGGCCTCGACGGTGACCCTGGATCCGTTGCTCCGCGCCGTGTCGAGCAGGTCCAGCACCCGGTCTACGTGCCGGCGGGAGGTGCTGTTGACGTGGCAGTGGTGCATCGACGCACCCGTCTCGGCTGCGGCTCGGACGATCTCGAGCGAACCGTCGATCGGCGTGGTCGGGTCTGCCTCGATGAGCTCACGCACGTGGGTGAAGGTCGCGGTCCCGGTCCGCGCCGCCAGGCGGGCGACGTCCAGGAACTCGTCGGGGTCGGTCCGCGGGGCGTAGCCCATGAGGACCCCGATGCCGAGCGCTCCTGCCTCGAGCTCGGACTCGAGCAGCCGTAGCCAGGCGACGCGTTCTGACGGCGAGGACGAGCGCTGCCATGCCGGGTCGCCCAGCATCTTGAGCGACGCGTGGAGGTCGGCCGCGGGCGTCGCCCCGAGGTGCACCGCGGCGCGGGCGTCGCCCCACGAGGCCGAGAAGCCGTAGTGCAGGAGCCGACCCTCGGCGGCCGCACGTGCGTAGGCCCTCCTGACCGGCATCAGCCCCGCCTCGAGGTCGAGAGTCGTCGTGACTCCGTCCAGCGCCTGCAGCCGCTGCCCGGAGATGGAGTGGACGTGGCTGTGCAGGTCCACGAAGCCCGGCCCCACCACGAGGCCGGTCACGTCGACGACAGCCGCACCCTCCGTCGCGAGATCCGGAGCGATGGCAACCACCGAGCGTCCGTCGACCGCCACGTCGGCTACTCGTTCGGTCTCGGAGCGCGGGTCGATGACGCGCCCGCCGCGCAGAATCAGCACCCCCACAGCAAACACGCGCCACGCGGCGTCATCACTGGCGAATCGCACAAACCCAGACGGGTGTTGCTGTTCGATCGGACGAACACTCGCGTCGCCGAACCGCTTACGGTGACGGCCATGTCACCACAGGACAGCCCTCTGGGCGCCGCGGGTCCACAGGCCGCCGGCCCCTGGCTCGCTGAGAACTTCGCGGGCCTCGTCAAGGAGCACGGGGTCCCCGGAGCAACGATCGCCGTGCTGGCGGGGGGCGAGGTCGCCACCGCCGCGAGCGGCGTCACGAGCCTCGCCACTCAGGTGCCGGTCGACGCCGAGACCGTCTTCCAGATCGGCTCCATCACGAAGATCTGGACCACGACGCTCGTCATGCAGCTCGTCGACGACGGGCTGCTCGACCTCGACCAGCCGCTGCTCGACCACCTGCCCGAGCTGGTCCTCGGCGACATGGAGGCGGCCAAGGCACTGACCGCGCGCCACCTGCTGACGCACACCGCCGGCTTCGAGGGCGACATCTTCACCGACACCGGCCGCGGCGAGGATGCCATCGAGAAGTACGTCGCCACCCTCACCGACCTTCCCCAGCTCTTCGCGCCGGGAGAGACCTTCTCCTACAACAACACCGCGTTCGTCGTGCTCGGCCGCCTCGTCGAGGTCCTCCGGGGCAAGCCGTACGACGACGTGCTCCTGGAGCGGATCGCGGCGCCGCTCGGTCTCGAGCGCGTCAGCCCGAGCCCCTACGAGGCGATCCGGCACCGTGCCGCCACTGGCCACGTCGTCGGTGAGGACGAGGAGCTGGCGCCGGCAACCTCCTGGGCACTGGCGCGCTCGAACGCTCCCGCGGGGTCGATGCTGGCGATGACCCCCACCGACCTGCTCGGCTTCGTGCGGATGCACCTCGACCGGGGTGTCGCGCCCGACGGCACCCGCGTGCTCAGTGCCGAGTCGGTGCAGGCGATGCAGACCCGCGAGATCGACCTGCCCCGCCTCGCTGGCATGGGCGACGCCTGGGGGCTCGGCTGGGAGCTGTTCGACGCGCCGCAGGGCACCGTCGTTGCCCACGACGGCGGCACCATCGGTCAGGCAGCCTTCCTGCGGGTGGTCCCGGAGGCAGGCGTCGCCATCGCGATGCTCACCAACGGCGGCGACGTCTTCGGTCTCTTCAACGACGTGGTCGCCACACTCCTCACCCGGCTCACGGGCGTCGAGCTGCCGCCCCGCCCGAGCCCCCCGGCAGCCCCGAAGCAGGTGGACGTCAGCCGCTACCTGGGTCGCTACGCCGACACCATCTACGACATCACCGTCAGCCAGGATCCGGACGGCCGGATCTGGCTCGACCGGCAGCCCAAGGACATCCACGCCGAGATCGGTGAGAAGCCGATCCGCTTCGAGCTCGTGCACCTCGTCGACGACAGCCTCATCACCGTCGAGGACTACCACGGCATCCATGTCGTCTTCGCCTTCATCGGCTCGGTGACGAGCGCCTCGGGCGCCGACAAGGCGAAGTACGTGCACTACGGCCGTGTGGTCGCGCGCGTCGAGTGACGCGGCGCCGGTCGAACCAGCGATACCCATCCGCATTCCACTGCACCACCCGAAGAAGCCGGAAGAAAGAGGAACGCCCATGAGGCCGGTCCGCTCGAGCGCCATCCTGGCGCTCTCCCTCTCCGTGGCCACTGTCGGCCTCACCGCCTGCGGTGGGTCCGACGGCGGCTCCAGCGCCAGCACGTATGCCGTCGGCAAGACCTTCACGATGGCGCTCTCCGCAGACCCCGGGGCACTCGACCCCCAAGGCAGCGCGTCGAGCCCACTCTTCCAGGTCAGCAAGTTCGCCTACGACAGCCTCGTCTCCGTCAATGCCAAGGGGCAGGTCGCCTCCGGCCTCGCCTCGAAGTGGTCGGTCAAGGGCAAGACGGTGACGTTCGAGATCGCATCCAAGGTCACGTGCGCAGACGGTGCGGCGTTCACCGCGCAGACCGCGGCCGACAACATCAGCTACGTCGAGGACCCGAAGAACAAGAGCCCCTTCCTCGGGGTGTTCGTGCCGGCAGGCGCGAAGGCCACGGCGAGTGGCAGCACCCTCACGGTCACCCTCGCCTCCGCGTCGCCCTTCGTGCTGGACTCGTTCGCCAACCTGCCCATGGTCTGCGACTCCGGCATGAAGAACCGCGCGTCGCTCAAGGCTGGCACGGCCGGCACCGGCCCCTACGTCCTCAAGGAGGCCGTGCCGGGGGACCACTACACCTACGCGATCCGCACCGGCTACGCCTGGGGCCCGGGCGGCGCCACGACCGCCACGACGGGCATGCCTGCCACCATCCAGGTCAAGGTCGTGCCCAACGAGACGACGGCCGCCAACCAGCTCCTCTCCGGCGCGCTCAACGCGGCAGCGATCCATGGGCCGGACGCCACCCGTCTCGAGGCGGCCAAGCTCGACCACGACGACGCGCAGGCGATCGTCGGCGAGCAGTGGTACAACCACGACAAGGCCCACGCCACAACCGACCCGGCGGTCCGGCAGGCCCTGACGCAGGCGCTGGACCTGGCCCAGCTGCAGAAGGTCATCACCTCCGACCGGGGCGGCCCGGCGACCCAGCTGGCCGTGGTCGCGCCGGCCGCCTGCACCGGCTCGTCGGTCGAGGGCAACGTCCTCGGTTCGGACGTGGCCGCCGCCGGGGCAGCGCTCGATGCCGCCGGCTGGGTCAAGGGCGCCGACGGCATCCGCGCCAAGGCCGGGAAGCCGCTGTCACTCTCCTTCCTCTACGACTCCTCGCTCGGCTCCGGCGGCAGCGCTGCGTCCGAGCTCGCCGTGGACGCGTGGAAGAAGCTCGGCGTCGCCGTCAAGGCCAAGCAGCTCGACGAGACCGGCATGGTCAACGCGATGTTCGGCACCGGCGACTGGGACATCTCCTGGGAGCCGCTCAACCTCAACACGCCGGAGCAGGGTGTCCCCTTCTTCTCGGGGCCCGCCGTGACGGGTGGCGGCAACAACATGTCCGGCATCACCAACGCGGACTACTCCGCGCACGTGCAGAAGGCCATGGGCAAGGTCGGCGCCGACAGCTGCCCCGACTGGTTGGCCGCCGAGGCCGCGCTCTTCAAGGCCAACGACGTGGTCCTGTTCGCCAACAGCAAGCTGCCGTTCTTCAGCAAGGGCGCCGACATGGACGTCCTCGGCAGCATCGTGCCCACCAGCATCCGGATGCTCGGCTGATCGGGAAGTGACCGCGAGATGACAACACTGACGCCGGCAGCCGCTCCGCCCCGGGCCGTCCCTGAACCACAGGGCCGGCTGGGTGGGAGGTGGACACGCTTCGCGCTCCGTCGTACGGGGCGGCTGCTGGTGTCGCTGTGGGTGCTGGTCACCGTGTCGTTCCTGATGATCCACCTGGTCCCGGGCGACCCGGTCCGGGCCGCCCTCGGGATGACGGCCCCGACCGAGCTGGTCGAGGCCAAACGTCAGGCGCTCGGCCTCGACGACCCACTGCTCACGCAGTACGTCCACTACCTGGGCAACCTGCTCCACGGAGACCTGGGCGAGTCGATCACGACCCAGCTCCCCGTCTCGGAGACGATCAGCCAGCGGCTTCCCGCGACGGCCTCATTGGCTGTCCTCGCGTTCCTCGTCGCCATCGCGGTCGCCGTCCCGCTGGGCGTGGCCGTAGCGGCTGCGACGCGGCGCGGTCGGCGCCGCCGCACCGAGCTGGCGTTCGCCGGTGGCAGCGTCGTGCTCGGCGCGATCCCGGACTTCCTCGTCGGCGTCGCCCTCGTCGCCGTGTTCGCGGTCGGCCTCGGGTGGTTCCCCGTCGCCGGCCGGACCGACGCCTCGTCGTACGTCCTGCCCGTGCTGGCCCTGGCCATCGGACCCGCGGCCGTCCTGGCGCGCATCGTCCGCGTCGAGATGCTTGCGGTGCTGGAGACGGACTACGTCCGCACGGCTCGGTCGAAGAGACTGCCCGCCCGACGCATCCATCTCAGGCACGCGCTTCCGAACGCCGTCACGGCGACGCTCACCCTCGGCGGCATGTTGTTGGCCTCGATGGTCGCCGGCACGGTCCTCGTCGAGAACGTCTTCTCGTGGCCCGGGCTGGGCAGCACGATCGTCCAGTCGATCGTCACCAAGGACTACCCGGTCGTGCAGGGCACGGTCCTCGTGTACGGACTCGGTGTGCTCGTCATCAACACCCTGGTCGACGTCGCGCTCGCCGTGCTCGACCCCCGTTCCACGATCGGTGAGCACTAGTCATGTCCCAACGCTGGATTCGCATCGTCAAGACGCCCGTCGGCATCGTCGGACTGGGCCTGCTCGCACTCATCGTGCTGCTCGCGGTCTTCGCCCCGATCCTCTGGGGCGACAAGGCCGGTGTCGTCGACACCGAGAACCTCCTCGCCGGTCCGTCGGCGCAGCACTGGTTCGGCACCGACAACCTGGGCCGCGACCTGTTCTTCCGGGTCCTCGTCGCCACGCGACTCTCGCTGGCGCTGACGCTGGTGGCGACCGCGCTCGGAACGGTGATCGGGCTCGTGCTCGGCACCGCGCCGCAGCTGCTCGGCGGCCGGCTCGGACGGCTCGTCACCGCGCTCGTCAACGTCTTCGTGGCGTTCCCCGGCCTGCTCCTCGTCCTCGTCTTCGCCGTCATCTTCGGCATCGGTGCGAGGGGGGCGGTCCTGGCGATCGGCCTCGCGGTCGCCCCCGGCCTCGCCCGCCTCTGCCAGACCCTGGTCGCCGGAGTGGCCGGGCTCGAGTACGTCGCCGCGGCGCGGATCGCGGGCGTCAACCGCTTCCGGATCATGGCCCGGCACGTGCTGCCCAACGTGGCGGAACCACTCATCGTCAACGTGACCATCACGGCCGGGGCCATCCTGCTGAGCTTCGCCGGGCTGTCGTTCCTCGGGCTCGGCGTCCAGGCACCGGAGTACGACTGGGGCCGGCTGATGCAGGACGGCCTGAGCGGCATCTTCGTGCACCCGCTCGCGGCGCTCGGGCCCGGCATCATGGTGGTCCTCGCCGGGCTGGCCTTCAACCTCACCGGCGAGGCGATCGCCGGGGTGTTCGGGATCTCCACGCCGACGGGCACCGGCACGGTGCGGGTGCCGACCGGAGGGACGCCGGTGGCCGAGATCCGCCACGACCACGCGGCCGGCGGCGACCTGGTGCTCGACGTCCGCGACCTCTCGGTCACCTTCCCGGGGGTGAACGGTCCTGTCCGGCCGGTCCGCGGCGTCTCGTTCGGCATCGCCGCCGGTGAGGCCGTGGGCGTCGTGGGCGAGTCGGGATCCGGAAAGTCGCTGACGGCGCTGTCGATCGCCGGCCTCGTCGAGGAGCCGGCGAGCATCGATGCCCGGCACCTGACCTTCTGCGGGACCGACCTGCTCGAGGAGCCGGCGACCGGTCAGACCCACGACACGCTGCTGGGTACCTCGCTCGCCGTCGTGTTCCAGGACCCGATGACCTCGTTCAACCCCACGATGCGGATCGGCGCCCAGCTGGCCGAGGTCGGCCGTCACCACCAGGGACTCGATCGCAAGGCGGCGTCGGAACGTGCCGTCGACCGTCTCCGGGCCGTCCGTGTCCGGGACCCGGAGCGCCGGGCCCGCCAGTACCCCTTCGAGTTCTCGGGTGGCATGCGTCAGCGCGCCATGATCGGGATGGGACTGATGGGCAGCCCCAGGCTCATCATCGCCGACGAGCCGACGACCGCGCTCGACGTCACCGTGCAGAGCCAGGTGCTGGCACTGCTCCAAGACGTACGCCGCGAGGAGGGGGCGGCTCTCCTGCTCATCAGCCACGACGTCTCGGTCGTCGCCGACGTCTGCGACCGGGTGCTCGTCATGTATGCCGGCCGGATCGTCGAGGACCTGCCGACCGCCGACCTTCGCACCAGGGCCCGACACCCGTACACCCGTGCGCTCGTCGCCGCAGTGCCGGCGATGACCACCGACGTCGACGCCCCCCTCGCCACGATCCCCGGCCACCCGGTCGAGCCGGCGCAGGTCCCGGTCGGTTGCGCCTACGCCGCGCGTTGCCCGCTCGCCACCGACCGCTGCCGCGAGCAGGACCCGACCCTGTCGGCGGCCCCGGGAGGCAGCCGCGTGGCGTGCTGGCACGCGGCGGAGCCGGCGGACGTCCTGACCGCTCAGGAGGCGCTGGCATGAGCACGCTCGAGTTCGACCACGTGACGGTGCGCTACGGCGCAAGCACCGTCCTCGACGAGGTGAGCCTGACCGTTCCCGACGGCGGGATCGTCGGGCTGGTCGGGGAGTCGGGGTCGGGCAAGTCCACGCTCGCGAAGGCGGCCGTGGGGCTTGCGCCGGTGCACGGTGGACAGATCCTGCTCGACGGAGAGCCGATCCGCCGCCGCGGTCGGCACCGGCCCGTCCAGATGGTCTTCCAGGACCCGTTCTCCTCCCTCGACCCGAGGATGACCATCGGGGAGAGCATCGCCGAGGCGCTCTACCGGCCCGAGTCGGGACGCCTCTCGCGCGCCGGCCGTCGTGCCGAGATCGCCCGGCTGCTCGAGCTGGTCCACCTCGACGCCGGCCGGGCCGGGCACCTTCCCGTGGAGCTCTCCGGCGGCCAGCGCCAGCGCGTCGCGCTCGCCAGGGCACTCGCCGGCCGGCCGAGGCTCGTGATCGCCGACGAGATCACCTCGGCGCTGGACGTCTCCGTGCAGGGCGCGGTGCTCAACCTCGTCCGCGAGATGCAGCGCGAGCTGGGCCTCTCGATGCTCTTCATCTCCCACAACCTCGCGGTCGTCCGCTACGTCGCCGGCGAGGTGGCCGTCCTCGAGGGCGGCCGAATCGTCGAGCACGGCCCCACGGCAGAGGTGCTCGGACGCCCGCAACACGACTACACCCGCCAGCTCCTGGCCGCCGTCCCCGGCGGCCACGACATCCCCACGAAGGAGACCACCCCATGACCGCGAACCGACCCGACCTCGACACCGCCCACTGGGAAGCCCGGTTCGCCGAGCTCGTGAAGAAGCACGGTGTTCCCGGCGCCCAGCTCGGCATCCTGCGCCTCGGTGCCGACGGCGCCGACGACGAGGTCTTCACGACCGCGACCGGCGTCCTGCACGCCGGTACCGGCCAGGTCGCCACGCCCGCCTCGGTCTTCCAGATCGGCTCGGTCTCCAAGGTGTGGACCGCGACCGTCGTCATGCAGCTGGTCGACGAGGGCCGGTTCGCCCTGGACACCCCGGTGGTCGAGATCGTCCCGGAGCTTGCGCTGCGCGACTCGGAAGTCACCAAGAAGGTCACGGTCTGGAACCTGCTGACCCACACGAGCGGTCTCGACGGCGACGTCTTCACCGACACCGGTCGCGGTGACGACGCCCTCGAGAAGTATGTCGCCCAGCTCGGTGACGCGGCGCAGAACCACCCCATCGGTGCGACGTGGTCGTACTGCAACTCCGGCTTCTCGCTGCTCGGCCGGGTCATCGAGGTCGTCACCGGAAAGACCTGGGACGAGGCGATGAAGGAGCGCCTCTTCGCGCCGCTCGGCCTGACCCACACGACGACGCTGCCCGAGGAGGCCATGGTCTTCGGCCACGCGATGGGCCACCTCAAGGGCGGCGACGAGCCGGAGACCGCACCGGTCTGGGGCCTGCCCCGCTCGGTCGGACCGGCCGGCCTCATCACGTCCAATCCCGACGATGTGCTGGCCTTCGCGCGGATGCACCTGACCGGTGGCCTGGCGGCGGACGGCACCCGGGTCCTCTCGGAGGAGAGCGTCGCCGCGATGGCTGGCTACCAGACCGAGTGCCCCGAGAAGATCCTGCTCGGCGACTCCTGGGGCCTGGGTTGGTTCCGCTGCGACTGGAACGGTCACCGCGCGATCGGCCACGACGGCAACACGATCGGCCAAGCCGCGTTCCTGAGGTTGCTGCCGGAGGCGGGCATCGCCGTCTCGCTGAACACCAACCTCGGCAGCGCCATCACGCTCTATCAGGAGCTCTACGAGGAGATCTTCTCGGCACTGGCCGACGTGCACCTCCCCGCGCCGTTCGAGCTGCCCGGCGAGCGGGTCCCCGTCGACCCGACACCGTACCTGGGCACGTACGCCCGCGAGTCGGTCGTCGAGGAGGTCTACCTCGAGGACGGCAGGACGTGGATGCGGACAACCGTCTCGGGGCCGGTCGCCGAGGCGTCCGGCGCCGCGGAGCCCGAGGTGCACGAGCTGATCCCGGTCGGCGAGGCCCTCTTTGCCGTCAAGCCCGACAAGAGCGCGGCGTACTACCCGGTTCGCTTCTACTCCCTGCCCACCGGCGAGGAGTACATCCACTTCGGCGCCCGCGCCACTCCCAAGAGGCCTGCATGACGACGCTCGGTGACACGCGTCGGGCGGGGCAGGCTCTCGACGAGCTGCTCGCGGACCTGCGCGAGCTGGTCGAGTGCGAGTCGCCGTCCGACGACCTCGCCGCGGTCGAACGTTCGGCGGATCTGGTCGCTCGCATCGGCACGGAACGCCTCGGCGTGGCGCCGGAGCGCATCGTCGTCGACGGAGTGCACCACCTGCGCTGGCGCTTCGGCTCGCCGACGGCACCACACCGTGTCCTGGTGCTGGCGCACCACGACACGGTGTGGCCACTCGGCACGCTCGCGCAGGCACCGTTCACGATCGCTGGCGGGGTGCTGCGCGGGCCGGGTTGCTTCGACATGATCGCCGGGCTGGTGATGGCCCTGCACGCCATCGCGGACCTGGGCGAGCGCGAGGGCGTGACGCTGCTGGTGACGGGTGACGAGGAGGTCGGCTCCGCGAGCTCCCGTGAGTTGATCGAGGACGAGGCCCGCCGTGCCCAGGCCGTGCTGGTACTCGAGGCCTCGGCCGACGGGGGTGCGCTCAAGACGGCCCGGAAGGGCACGTCGCTCTACGAGATCTGCATCTCCGGCCGGGCCGCCCATGCCGGGCTGGAGCCGCACAAGGGGGTCAATGCCACCGTCGAGCTGGCCCATCTGGTGCAGGGGGTCGCGGCGCTGGCCGACCATGGTGCCGGCACCACGGTCACGCCCACGGCGGCGACGTCCGGAACCAGCGTCAACACCGTGCCGGCCTTCGCCCGGTTCTCGGTCGACGTCCGGGCGTGGACGGCGTCGGAGCAGAGGCGCGTCGACGCTGCGTTGCGGGGGCTCCGGCCGGTGCTGCCCGGTGCGGAGGTGCAGGTCAGCGGAGGCATCAACCGGCCTCCGCTGGAGGAGGAGGCGTCGCTGCCGCTCTTCGAGCGGGCGCAGGCGGTCGCCGCACGGCTCGGGTTGGCCGAGCTGACGCGGGCGGCCGTCGGGGGTGCCTCGGACGGCAACTTCACGGCCGGTGTCGGTGTTCCGACCCTCGACGGACTCGGAGCAGTCGGCGGAGGAGCGCACGCCGAGGACGAGCACGTGCTCGTCGACCGACTGGCCGACCGGACCCTGCTGCTGCGGGTACTCATCGAGGAGCTGCTCGCGCCGTCGCCACCGAACCAGGAGCCACATCATGACCACTGAGCCGTGGGCGTCCTACGACGCCGCCGCCGCCGCGTCACGCGTCGTCGTTCGCGAGCTGCTCACCCTCGAGGAGCTGCAGGATGCTGCCGCCGTCCTCGGCCGGATCTGGGGCACTCCCGACAACCCGCCGATGAGCGCCGAGCTGCTGCGCGCCATGGGCAAGGCGGAGAGCTACGTCGCCGGTGCCTTCGACGCCGAGCACCCCGAGGGGGGCCTCGTCGGCGTCTGCGTGGGCTTCCACTCGACGCCTGCCGCCCGCGCGATGCACAGCCACATCGCCGGTGTGACGGACGCAGTCGCGGGCCGCCACGCCGGGTTCGCGCTCAAACTGCACCAGCGGGCGTGGTGCCTGGATCGCGGCATCGACCTGGCCGAGTGGACCTACGACCCGCTCGTCTCCCGAAACGCCTACTTCAACCTGGCAAAGCTCGGCGCCCGCGTCGCCGAGTACCTCCCCGACTTCTACGGCTCCATGACCGACGCGATCAACCGCGGAGACGACAGCGACCGGATCCTCGTGCACTGGTCGCTGACCTCGCCCGAGGTGGTGCAGGCGTGCGCGGGATCACCGGTGCGGGCGACCGCGCCGTCGGGTGCCGCCGCGTCCTGGGTACAGGTCCCGCGCGACATCGGGGCCCTTCGGCTCGCCGACCCCGAGCAGGCCAGGGGCTGGCGGGCCAAGGTACGCGACCAGCTGTTGGGTGCCCTGGAGGTCGGCGGGCACGTGGCCGGCTTCGACAAGGAGCGCGGCTACCTGGTCCTGCCGCACGAAGGAGATCTGTCGTGAGCGTGAAGCTCGAAGGCGTCGAGCTACGCCGTGTCGCGATGCCGCTGGTGTCGCCGTTCCGGACCTCGTTCGGGACCCAGACCGCCCGCGACATCCTGCTGCTTCGTGCCGTCGCCTCGGACGGCGAGGGCTGGGGCGAGTGCGTCGCGATGTCGGACCCCCTCTACTCGTCGGAGTACGTCGACGCGACGGCCGACGTGCTGCGTCGATTCTTCCTCCCGACGCTGGCGGCCTCGTCCGAGCAGCTGCAGCGCCACGGCGCGCCCGCGGTCAACGCGGTGCTCCACAAGTACAAGGGCCACCGGATGGCCAAGGCGGCACTGGAGATGGCCGTGCTCGACGCCGAGCTGCGGGCCGACGGGCGGTCCTGGGCGCGCGAGCTCGGGGCGGTCCACGAACGCGTGCCGTCAGGGGTGTCGGTCGGCATCTTCGACAGCATCCCGCAGCTGCTCGACGTGGTCGGCGGCTACCTCGACGCCGGCTACGTCCGGATCAAGCTCAAGATCGAGCCGGGGTGGGACGTCGAGCCGGTCCGCGCCGTGCGGGAACGCTTCGGGGACGACGTGCCCCTTCAGGTTGACGCCAACACGGCATACACCCTGCGCGACGCCCGTCACCTGGCCCAGCTCGACGACTTCGACCTGCTCCTCATCGAGCAGCCGCTCGAGGAGGAGGACGTCCTCGGCCACTCCGAGCTCGCCCGGCTCATCAAGACGCCGGTCTGCCTCGACGAGTCGATCGTCTCCGCGCAGTCCGCGGCGGCCGCCATCTCGGTCGGTGCATGCTCGATCATCAACATCAAGCCCGGACGCGTCGGCGGATACCTCGAGGCCGTGCGCATCCACGACGTGGCAGCCGCCCACGGGGTGGCCGTCTGGTGCGGCGGCATGGTCGAGACCGGGCTCGGGCGTGCAGCCAACGCGGCACTCGCCGCACTGCCCGGCTTCACCCTCCCGGGTGACATCTCCGCCTCGGATCGCTTCTACCGGACCGACGTCACCGCGCCGCTGACCATCTCCGAGGGCTGCATGGCCGTTCCCGCCGGCCCCGGTCTCGGGGTCAGCCCGATCCCCGAGCTCCTCGACGCCGTCACCACGTTCACGGAGTGGATCGCGCTCTGACCAGCGTGGGGCACCAGGAATGCGGCCTCGCCTCCCGGCCCCTCGGCGAGCCCTATCCTGAGTCGGTGAGCCAACGCCCCCGTGCGAGCCTGGGACGGGTACTCGAGGACCTGGGGGACTCGTTCCTGGAGCTGGTCGCGGGCGATCCCGAGCACGAGGGCGAGATCGGCGGCATCGTCATCCACGACCCGGACGACGAGCCGGTCCAGCCTCCGGGCGCGCTCGTCCTCGGTGTCGGCGTCCCGTCCGCGGCACTGCCGGACCTGGTTCGCGGCGCCGGACGCCAGGGCGCCATCGGGCTGATCGTCCGTGCGCCGGTGGAGATGGGCCCGACGCTCGACGCGGCGGTGCGGGAAGCCGGGCTCGCCCTGCTCGGCTTGCGTCGTGGCGCGACGTGGAGTCAGCTCACCGCGCTGCTCCGCTCCCTGCTCGCAGAGGACGACATCGGGCCCGCCGAGGCAGAGTCGATCGGCGGACTGCCGTCGGGCGACCTGTTCGCCGTGGCCAACGCGGTAGGTGCGCTCCTCGACGCTCCGGTCACGATCGAGGACCGGAGCTCACGCGTGCTGGCCTTCTCCGGTCGGCAGGACGAGGTGGACTCGTCCCGGGTCGAGACGATCATCGGGCGTCAGGTGCCGGAAAGGTACGCGAGGACGCTCACCGAGCTCGGCGTCTTCAGAGAGCTCTACCGCGAGCACCGCCCCGTCGTCATCAACCCGGCCGACCTCGGTGCCGATGAGGTCAACAAGCAGCGGGTCGCGATCGCGGTCCGTGCCGGCGACGAGGTGCTGGGGTCCATCTGGGCGGCGATGGACGGCGAGGTCACCCCCGAGCGGAGCGCAGTGCTGCAGGACTCCGCCAAGCTGGTGGCGCTGCACATGCTGCGCGTCCGCGCCGGTGCCGACGTGCAGCGTCGGCTGCGCACCGACCTCGTGAGCACCGCGCTGGAGGGTGGTGTCGGCGCGCGCGACGCGCTGAGCCGGCTCGGTCTGGCAGGCACGCCCCTTGTCGTGCTCGCTGCGACCCTGCGCGCCGGGCACCCGTACGACCCCCCGCTCAAGCCCGCCCCACCCGGAGGTGTGACCGGCAGTGGGACCGCCAGTGGGACCGGCGGTGGCTCCGGCGATCTCGAGCGGGTTGCCGATGCGCTCAGCCTGCACCTGTCGGCATCCTCGCCCAGCTCGGCCGTCGCTGTGGTCGGCGGCATCGCGTACGGCCTGCTCGCTGTGGTGGCCGGCACCGAGCCCGAGGAGCGCGCCGCCCGCCTGGCGGAGGAGTTCTGCGAGCGGGTCGGCAGTCGCTTGCCGATCGTGGTCGGCATCGGTGGGGTCGGCGAAGACGTCCGCGGGGTGACTGGTTCGCGCGAGACGGCGACCCGGGTGCTGCGGGTTCTCCGCGAGGCGCATGGAGCGCAGCGGGTCGCGCGCCTTGCCGACGTCCACGCCCAGTCCCTGCTGCTCGAGCTGCGCGACCTCGCCGCAGCGCGCGGTGAGCGCCCGGTTGGTCCCGTCGCGCGCCTTCTGGCCTACGACGAGGACAACGACTCGGACCTCACCGGAACCCTCTCGGCGTGGCTGGACGCGTTCGGCGACGTCCGCGTCTCCGCCGCCGCACTGTTCGTCCACCCCAACACACTGCGCTACCGGTTGCGGCGGCTCGAGGAGGTCAGCGGGCTCGACATCACGGATCCGGAGCAGCGGTTCGCGGCGATGGTCCAGCTGCGGATGCTTGCGCCTCGCTGAGGCGAGGGGTGCACCACCCGCTCGCGACGTTCTGCGCGGTCGCGGACGGGGTCTCGCGTCGGGGGATTCCGATGATCACGCGGAAGCCGCGGGGTGGCATCAGTCGAGGCCCGCTCAGGCACATAGGCGGCGCTGTGGGGCACTCCGCCCGTGGATCCGTAGCCGGATGGGCCTGGTGCGCTTCATGGGGTGTGCAGGCCCCGTCGAGGCTCCCGAGCGCGTCCGTCCGACCCGGGCCTACAGGTCTCTCGCTGATCCCCTGCACCGGGCGGGTCTCGACTGCGCCCTTTTTCGCGAACACACGCTCGCTTTTTCGCTAACACCTCGTGGAGCGAGCGACGGGAATCGAACCCGCGTATCCAGCTTGGGAAGCTGGCGCTCTACCATTGAGCTACGCTCGCACGGGCCGCCGGAAGGTGCCCCACCAGGGGTGTGAGGCGGCACGCGGCGTCAGTGTAGCCGACGCCCAACCACCTTCACGCACCGTCTCCCCAAGGCCCCGACACCACCATGGACCTCGCCAAGCAGACCGCCCTCGTCGAGCACGCGCGGGCCCGCGGCGGTGACTCCACCCAGGTCGCGGTCACCCTCGAGCAGTTCTTCGACGGCAACGACTGCGAGTGGTGCATCGCGCCCAACCGCGACGAGGCCATGCCCCTCGAGACCGTCCGGCGCGTCCTCTTCGACCTGCGCGAACGCGCCGAGGTGCACGATGTCCGCGTCGAGCTCGACGTGCTCGAGTTCCAGACCTATCCCGATGACGAATGGCCCTATGCGAGTGGGGTGGCCGTCATCACCACCCTCATGCCGGAGGAGGTCGACGCCATGACCGTGGACGCAGAGACCGAGCCGAGCGGCGGCCCGGCGGCGAGCGTCGACTGGCTCGTCGACGCACCGACGATGCCCGCCGGGCACCACTACGTCGGCGTGTGGTGGGACTGATGACCGGCCTCGTGCAGTCGCGGCCCGAGCAGGTCACCGCGCCGCTCTGCTACCACGCGGAGGGTCCCGTCTGGTCGCCGACGTGGGACGGTCTGCGCTGGGTCGACATGTTCGCCGGAGACGTCCTGACGCTGCACGCCGACGGCTCGGTGGCCGCGCTGCACGTCGGTGACGTCGCGGCGTTCGTGCGCCCGCGCACCCGCGGCGGGTACGTCGTCGGAACCGAGCGCGGTCTCGCCCTCGCCGATGACCCCCACGCCGATCCGGC
This sequence comes from Intrasporangium sp. Soil_C_50, assembly GCF_057656595.1. Taxonomy (NCBI): domain Bacteria; kingdom Bacillati; phylum Actinomycetota; class Actinomycetes; order Micrococcales; family Intrasporangiaceae; genus Intrasporangium; species Intrasporangium sp. Soil_C_50. Next base: position 720 of record NZ_JBDGKB010000008.1, on the reverse strand, counting down.
ACCGTGGCTGACGCTCTGGGACGACCCGGCGGTGCGGATGAACGAGGGCGGGTGCGATCCGCAGGGGCGGCTCCTGGCCGGCTCGATGCGCTACGACCGAGCCGCCGGCGGCGCCCGCCTCTACCGCGTCGACCCCGACGGACGCGTCGCGACCCTGCTCCCCGACGTCACCATCTCCAACGGCATCGACTTCTCGCCCGATGGCACCCTCGCCTACTACGACGACACCCCGACGGGTCGCACCGACGCGTTCGACGTCGTCGACGGCGAGCTGACGGGCCGTCGCCCCTTCCACGCCGCCGGCGTCGGCCACCCCGACGGACTGACCGTCGACTCCGCGGGCAACGTGTGGGTCGCGCTCAACGGGGCCGGACGCGTCCGCTGCGTGTCGCCGTCGGGGGAGGTGCTCGCCGAGGTCGAGCTGCCCGCACGGCTCACGACGGCCTGCGCCTTCGGGGGCGACGACCTGCGCGACCTCTACGTCACGACGTCGCGAGAGAACCTCAGCGACCCCGAGCCCGAGGCCGGCTCGGTGTTCCGGGTCAGGGTCGCCGTGCCCGGGAAGCCGGTGCTGCCCTTCGCCGGCTGACGCCTCACTGGTGGACCGTGGGGTGTGACAAGGGCAGAGTTCTTGTCGCACTACCGGTGTCGTCGGGTTACTGCCGGGCTGAGCGAGCCGCCCTGCTTTCGGGGACGGCCTGGCTGAGAGTTGCAGGGCCC
>NZ_JBDGKB010000007.1:0-152749 GCF_057656595.1 Intrasporangium sp. Soil_C_50 | reverse complement strand
CACCCCAGCCGAAGCCCTGGCCAAGCTACTCTCGGCCCCGAACGAGCCAAGCGTTGCAACGACCCCTTGAACTCGCCCAGGGACAAACTGCTCTTTCGATCATGGGGCGCGGCTGGCGCGGCTCCCGCGGTTTGGCACACTGGGCGCTCGAGTACGACACGACGTAGGAGACGCCGCATGACCCCTCGCACCCTCTACCGCCGCATCGCCGCCGCGGAGGTGGTCACGTGGGCCCTGCTGCTGCTCGGCATGGTCCTCAAGTACGTGACGCGCACGACCGACCTCGGCGTCCGCGTCTTCGGCCTCGCGCACGGCGTCGTGTTCATCGCCTTCTGCCTCGTCACCGTCCTGCTCTGGGTCAACCAGCGCTGGACGCTGCGCGAGGCCGCCCTCGGCCTGCTCAGCGCGGTGCCGCCGTTCCTGACGATCTCGTGGGAGCGACGCCTCGAGCGACGTGGGCGCCTCGAAGGCGGGTGGCGTCTCGGCCGCGACGGAGAGGAGCCCGTGACGCCAGCCGAGCGCGTCGTCGCCACGCTCCTCGCCCGGCCGGCCGTCGCCGTCGGGGTCGGCCTCGCCGCCGTGGTCGCCCTCACCGCGGTCGCGCTCGTGGCGGGGCCCCCGGTGCCGAAGCAGGGCTGAGCAGCACCGGCCTGCACCGGCCCGCACCGGCCCGCACCGCCCGCCCTGGCAGCGTGGCCGCAGCCCGGCGGCATACGGTGGCCTCGACAGGGTTCGGGCGAAGGGACGGGTGCAGATGGCTGCGGTCGCGGTGCTGACCGGTGAGGTCCGTGCAGAAGGTGTCAGCAAGACGATCGACGAGACGACCCTCCTGCTGGCGACCGACGTGCACGCCGACCCGGGTGAGTGCATCGTCCTGCGCGGCCCGAACGGGTCAGGCAAGACGACCCTGCTGCGGATCATCGGCGGGCTGCTCGTGCCGACGACGGGCACGGCGACGATCGGCGGGCGGGAAGCCGACGAGCGCGACCGGGCGGTGCGCGCCGCCGTCGCCGCCCTGCTCGGCGCGCCGACGACCTACCGCGACCTCACGCTCATCGACCACCTCGTCCTCATCGACTCCACCTGGGGCGGCGAGCCCGCGTCCTCCGACGAGCGCAGCCTCGCCCTGCTCGACCGCCTCGGCATCGCCCACCTCGACGACCGGTTCCCGCACGAGCTGTCGTCCGGGCAGGAGCAGCTGTTCCGGCTCGCGCTGACGTTCTCCCGCCCGTCGAGCATCGTGCTGCTCGACGAGCCGGAGCAGCGCCTCGACACGGCCAAGCGCCAGGTCGTCGCCGACCTCATCCGGGACCGCATCGACGCGGGCACCACCGTCGTCATGGCCTGCCACGACCCCGAGCTGACGCAGTCCCTCGCGACCCGCGTCGTCGACATCGTCCCGGCGCGCTGACGGAGGGATCGATGAGCAGACGCAAGCGCAAGCGCGCCGCCGCACGCTCGACCCAGGCGTCCGCGTCGACCCCGCAGAGGCGGACGTCGACGACAGCGCCGCCGAAGGCCGCGGCGCCGGACGCCGGCCCCTCCCCGACCACGCCACCGGCGTCCGCTGCACCGGACCGACCTGTAGCCGATTCGCACGCGTCGGCGTCGGCCGCGCCGCCGCCCGCTGACGCGTCGGCACCGAAGGCGCCCCTGACCGAGGTCGAGTACGACGACCACGACCTGCTCGGCCAGGCCGACTGGGTCATCGGTGGCGCGGCCGCCCGCAAGGCGCGCCAGCAGGGCCTCTACGCCGGCTACGTCCTGTTCCTCGGCGCGCTCGTCTACGGACTGCCCATCGTCCAGACGGTCTTCCGCACCTCCGACGCGGGCTCGCTCGGCCAGCAGCTGCGGTCACCGGAGGCCATTGCCCTGCTCGTGGCGTCGGTGGCCGCGCTGCTCGGCGCCGTCGTCTTCGCGGGCCGGTTCCGCGGCCCGGTCGTGCCGCCGATGCCGTGGATCGACCTCGTGCTCCAGGCGCCGCTCGACCGGGCCCTGGCCCTGCGTCGCTGGTGGCGCTACGCCGCGATCGGCGGCCTGTTCGTCGGGGCCCTGAGCGGCCTCACGGTCGGCGGCGGGCTCGCCTTCGCCCACCTCGGCGGGCCCCTGACGATCCTCGTCACGACCCTCGCGGGCACCGCCCTCGGCGTGCTCGCCTCGCGGCTGTGGCTGTGGTCGCAGGTCTCGTCGTGGCCCGGCCCGGACCGCGGCCTCAGCCTGCTGTGGCGGGTGCCCGACGCCCTGCGCGAGCTGCACGCCGAGTCGCTGCGCACCCACTCGGCCAACACCTCGACGATGGCCGGCTCGGCCCTCACCGGCAACCTGCGCACCGCGCGCCTGGCCCTGACGCGTCCGGTGCGGCACGGCCGTACGGCGCGGCTGCGCGCCGGCCGGCCCTTCGGGGTGCTCGTGCGCCGCGACCTGCTCGGGCTGCGCCGCACGCCGGGCGCGTTCCTGTCAGGGCTCGGTCTGACGCTCCTCGGCGGCGCGATCGTCACGTGGGCCTTCACGCAGCCGGCGGCCCCGAGCATCGCGGCCACGATCGGGCTGCTCCCGCTCTACCTCGGGTTCGGCGCCTGGGCCGAGGGGCTGCGCCTGCAGGCCGACAACATCGGCACGCCCTCGCTGCTCGGCACCGGCGAGGTCACCGAGGCCGTCGCTCACGTGACCGTCCCCACCGCACTGACGGTCCTCGTCCTCGGGGGCTGGGCGGCCGTGGCGGCCGGGTTCGGCTCGCTGCCGGCCAGCGCGGTGCTGTCCCTGTGGCTGGTGCTCGTCCTCGTGCTCGCGGGCAACGTCCTGGCCGCCTTCCGCGGGTCGCCGACGTTCGTGCTGCGCCCGCAGATGGTGTTCGCCTGGTACGCCATCCCCGCGGTGACGGTCATCGTCCTCGGCTCGCTCATCGCCGTGCTCACCAAGGCCGGCCGCTACACGTGGCTCTCTGTCGTCAGCTGGCTCGTGTACGCCGTGCTCTTCTGGGCGGTCACCAAGGTCCGACGCCTCACCTACCTCTACCGCGCCTGACCCTCCTCGGCCAGTCGTCCAGCCCCGCCCCGCTGCCCACCCCGTGGACGCGGCCCCGGTACGGGCCGGCAACCCGGTCGCCCGCGCCCGCGACCAGTCGTTAGGTTCGGGCGCATGACCGACCTGCGCACCCGCGACGCCACGCACGACGACCTGCCGGCCATCCTCCGCATCCGGGCGCGGTCGTTCGGGCCGCTCGGCGCCGGCGGCACCGACTGGTGGGACCGTGTGGCAGCCGAGACGCTCGGCGGCCGGATGGTCGTCGTCACCGACGACGCCGGCACCGTCGTCGGCTCCGGGCGCATCCGGCCGTTCGAACAGGCATGGGGCGGCCGACACCTGCAGATGGGCGGCGTCGCCGGCGTCTACGTCGAGCCGAGCGCGCGCGGCCGCGGCGTCGCGACCACGCTGACCCGCGCCCTCGTCGCCCGGATGGGTGAGCTCGGCGACGTCGTGTCCTGCCTCTTCCCCACCGCGCCGACCCTGTACCGACGCTCCGGCTACGAGACCGGCGGCGTGCAGTCGCGCACGACCTTCCCGTCGCACCTCGTGCGCGCGCTCGGATCGGCGGCCGACGGTCGACGCGTCCGTCCCGCGACCCCCGAGGACGCCGGCGCGCTCACCGCCCTGACCCGCGCGGCCCAGGCACGCCACGCGCAGAGCGGGCCGATGGTGCCGCGCGCCGAGGTGTTCCGCCGGATGCTCGAGCAGGACGAGCTCATCGCCTACGTCGCCGGGCACGACGCCGCCTCCGGCGACCCGACCGGCTTCGTCGTCTACGACCTGTCCGGCGGGGCCGCGACCGTCGAGCACCTCGTCGCCGCCGACCCGGCGACGGCCGCCGCGCTATGGGGCGTCGTCGGCTCCGGCTCCTCGGCCGTCCCGACCGTGCACACCTACCTCGACCCGCGCGACCCCGTGCTCCTGTTGATCGCCGGACTGCCCGAGGCCACGGTCTCCCAGGCGCCGTGGATGGCTCGCGTCATCGACCTCGCCGCCGCGTTCGCCGGCCGCGGCTTCGCGCCGCACACGACGGCGTCCGTGGAGCTCGACGTCACCGACGCCGACGCCCCGGCCAACACCGGCCGGTGGCGGCTCGCGGTCGACGGCGGCTCCGGCACCGCCACGCGCGTCGCAGAGGGCCCGGCTGACGCGTCGGGCGAGGCTGATGCGTCCGTGCCCGCGGTGGACGCGTCGGGCGGGGCTGACGCGTCGGTAGCCGGGGTGGACGCGCGCGGCCTCGCAGCGCTGTGGTGCGGATGGTCGGCCTCACGACTGCGCGTGGCCGGCCTCCTCCATGGCGGCTCCACCGAGGCCGATGCCGCCCTCGACGCGGTCTTCGCCTCGACCCCGTACATCACCGAGTACTTCTGACCTGGACGGCGGTTCGAGGTGATCTCTCGCGCGAGTCCGCGACGAATCACCTCGACCCAGCCGCACCCAGCACCGGTCGAGGTGATTCCTCGCGGGTGGCCGCGACGGATTACCTCGACCGCGCGGGCGACGTCGACGGCTCAGCATCGGCCACCATCGAGAAGCGCCGGGCAAGGAGCGACGGGCGAGGCGTCAGGTGCGAGACGTCAGGTGCGGGCGTTACCTGCGGGTTCGCGGACGGCGGGCAGCGCGAGGAGCGCGACCGCGCACAGGACGCCGACGACGAGCAGCGAGTGCAGCACCCCGAGGTGGTCGCCGAGGAAGCCGAGCAGCGGCGGCCCAGCGAGGAACGCCGTGTACCCGATCGTCGACACGACGCTCATCCGGGCCGCGGCGCGGCGCGGGTCGTCCGCGGCGGCGCTCATGCCGACGGGGAAGCCGAGGCTCGCACCGACGCCCCAGATCGCCGCGCCGACGAAGGCGAGCACCGGCCCGCCGAAGACGACGAGCGCGCAGCCGACGACGGCCGACACGAAGAGGACGCGGAGCACGGGCAGCCGGCCGTAGGAGTCGAGGAAGCGGGTGCCGAGGATCCGCCCCGCCGTCATGGCGGTGAGGAAGACGGCGAAGCCGATGACGCCGACCCACCGCTCGAGACCGTACCCCTCGGAGAGCGCGACGCCGACCCAGTCGTTGGCCGTGCCCTCGGTGAACGCGGCGGCGAGCACGACGACGCCGATGAGCAGCGTGCGCGGCTCACGCCAGGCGGCGGCGATGCCGGCCTTCTCCTTGACCTCCTCGCCGTGCTCGTCGACCTCGACCGAGCGGGGCAGGAAGGCGCGCAGGAACCACGGGGTCACGGCGAGCATGAGCACGACGACGCCGACCAAATGCACGAGGATCGACACGTGCAGCGCCGACAGGCCGGCACCGATGAGGGCGCTGACGACCGTGCCGCCGCTGAAGGCCGCGTGGAAGTGCGGCATGATCGCGCGGCCGAGGAGCCGCTCCACGGAGGCTCCCTCGAGGTTCATGCTGACGTCGAAGACGCCGGTGCCGAGGCCGACGAGGAAGAGCCCGGCCATGACGACCGCCCGCTCGTGGAGGACCGTGACCCCCAGGCCGACGCCGACCAGCCCGGCGGCCTGCACCAGGGCCGCGCCGAGCAGGGTCCGCGCCGCTCCGAGGTGGTGGACGATCCAGCCGGAAAGGGGCAGGCCGAGAACGGACCCGAGCGAGGCCGCGAGCAGAGTCAGCCCGAGCTGGCCCGCCGAGAGGCCGAGCTCGTGCTTGAGGTCGGGGACGCGTGAGGCGAACGCGGCGAAGGCAGCGCCGTTGAGCGCGAAGGCGGTGAACACGGCGGTGCGCGCGGTGCGCACGACGCTCAGCTCGGGGGTGGTGACGCCGGCCATCGGCCCAGCCTCTCATCTGTGTCGTCGTGATGGTCGAAACGATTCGACTCGAATCGTTTCGATAGCATGCCTCCCATGACGCCAGCCGGTCAAGCCCGCCCGACGCTCCGCGACGTCGCCGAGCGCGCCGGCGTCTCGGTCTCGACCGCCTCCCTCGTCTACAGCGGCAAGGGACCGGTCGCCGAGGCCACCGCCGCCCGGGTGCGCGAGGCCGCCGCCGGCCTGGGCTTCACCGGGCCGAACCCCCTCGCCTCGTCGCTGCGTCAGGGCCGCGCGGGCGCCGTCGGGGTCCTCGTGGAGGGCCGGCTGCGCACCGCCTTCCGCGACCCGTTCGGCATCGCCGTCCTCGACGGCCTCGCCGAGGTGCTCGAGTCGGTCCCGACCGGCATGCTCCTGCTCGGCCAGCCGACCGACGAGCTCGAAGCCGTCGTCCAGCAGCTCTCGGGGCTGGCCCTCGACGCCGTCGTCTTCTCGCTCTGCGGGCCCGGCGAGCACCCGGCCGTCGAGCACCTGGCCTCGCGCGGCATCCCGATGTTCAGCACCGGCGTGCCCGGCGACCGGCGCGTCACCCAGGTGCGCATCGACGAACGCGCGGCCGGAGCCGAGGTGGCCCGACATCTCCGCGACCTCGGTCACCGACGCGTCGCGCACGTCGCCATGCCACTGACCTACACCAGTGTCGCCGGGCCCGTGCCCGACGCCGAGGTGTCGCAACGGGACGTCTCGATCCCCTCGACAGGTCGGCTCATCGGGTTCCGCGACGTGTTCGGCCCCCGCGCCGAGGCCGTGCAGACCGGTGACGGCTCGTCGGTCGAGGGAGGCATCGCGATGGGGCGGGTGCTGCTCGACCGGCCGGCGCGCAGTCGGCCGACGGCCGTGGTGTGCCAGTCCGACGTCATCGCGGCCGGTGTCGTCATCGCCGCGGAGGAGCTCGGGCTCAGTGTGCCGGGCGACCTGTCGGTCACCGGTTTCGACGGCGTCGACCTGCCGTGGCTCCCGCACCGCCTGACGACGATGGACCAGCAGGGCCGCGAGAAGGGCCGGGTGCTCGGCGACCTCGTCCGGCGACGTCTGGAGGGCCGACGCGTCCGGAGCGTGACGCAGCCGGTGACCCTCCGCGTCGGCACGACGACGGCTCCCCCGCCTTGACCCCGGCCACCCCTTCCCCCTCTTTCGATCGAGAGAGCACTCCGTCAATCCAGCCGCACCATCCTTGGGACGCACGGGACGCAGTGCTCACTCGACGCACAGGAGGGCGTGCGGCGCAGGGCTCGCTCGACGCGGAGGAGCGCGCTGGGGCGGGGCGCGTGGGCGTGGCTGTGCGCCGACGGGAAAAAGGGACACCCCGCGTACCTGGAAGAGCCCTCCTACCCTTGCTGCATTCCTGCCCTGGGGGAGTTCGGAGAGGTACCACCACGCGGGGTGCCGGGCGCCAGTGTATGCCGGGGTATCCGTCAGCCGGAAATCCGGTCGGGCGGCGTGCCCGTCGAGGTCGTCGCGGCGACGAGCGGCTCGGGCTCGCGGACCCCGTTGACGTGCGGCGGGATGCGCCGTTCGACCCGCAGGGCCATGACGGCGAGCAGGGCGCAGCCGCCGACGAGGAAGCCGATGTAGACCCAGCCGAGACCGCGGCCCACGAGGAACGAGGCCACGACCGGGCCGCCCGCGAAGGCGAGCGAGAACATCAGCGAGCTGAGCGCGTTGTACCGGCCGCGCAGGTGGTCGGGCGCGAGGTCGTTGACCATGGCGGCGCTCGTGGGCTGGAGCATCGTCTCGCCGAGACCGAAGATGCCGGCGACAGCGCAGAGCAGCACCGTGGCCGCGACGGTGCCGGGCACGAGCGAGGTGGCCCCGAGCAGGGACCACGCGACGGCCCACGTGATGGCCATGACGACGGTGACGCGGGTGCGGCGCCTGCCCTCGATGCGCTGGAGGACGAGCAGCTGGAGCAGCACGATGACGACGGTGTTGGCGGCGAAGGCGTAGCCGAGCGCCTCGGTGGACACGTGGCCCTCCGCGCGAGCGTACGCGGGCATGCCGACGTTGAGCTGTGGGTAGCTGACGACGGCGGCGACGGCGCCGAGGCCGAGGAGGGCGCGAAGCCGGGGGTCGCGCAGGAGGGTGCGGTAGGAGACCCGAGCCTCGGCGTCGTGGTCGGGCGAGCTGGGTGCCCGGCCGCCGGCTCGGCGCAGCGGGCCGAGGAGGATCGCGAGCGGCAGCAGGTAGCTCGCGGCGTCGAGCAGGTAGATGGTGACGAAGGTGCCCGGACGAGCGACCTCGACGAAGCGGCCCCCGACGATGCCGCCGATGCCGATGCCGAGGTTGAGGAGGGTGAAGTTGATGCCGAAGTACCGCTGGCGCTGGTCGCTCGGCACGATCGAGCCGATGAGCGAGCTGGAGGCCGGCCACACGACGCCGAACCCGTAGCCGAAGAAGAGCAGCGCGAGGACGGCTTGCGGAAGCGTCGTGGCGAACGCCAGGACGACGTCGCCTACGAGCAAGGAGAGCAGCGCGCTGGCGTAGACGAGCCGGGCGCCGATGCGGTCGATGAGCGCACCGGCGGGCGTGACGACGACGATGCCGACGACGGCCTGGAAGGCGAGCAGGAGGCCGACCGTCTCGAGCGGGAAGTCGCGGACCTCGTGGAGGTAGACGACGAGGAACGGCAGGACGAGACCGGTGCCGATCGACTGGACGAGGACGGTGGAGATGAGCCAGCGGCCCTCGCGCGGCAGGTCGTGCCAGAACGAGGACAGGCGCGGGCGGCCGGTCGGGGCGTGGGTGGTCACCGCGCGAGTCTGCCGTTCGGCACCGACAGCGGTCGCCCGGTTTACGGCCGGGGCGCGAGGTCGGGCGGCCGATTTCATCCCCGCCGGTCTCCTCCGGTAACCTCCCCCACGGAGGATTCGCATAGTGGCCTAGTGCGCACGATTGGAAATCGTGTTGGGATAAAACCCTCGGGGGTTCAAATCCCCCATCCTCCGCCAACACGAACGGCCCCCGGTCGCGCCCTGCGCGATGGGGGCCGTTCGTGTTGGCGGAGGCTTCGGATTTGGGAGGAGCCGGAGCGAAGCGGAGGCGACGGTTCCCCCATCCCCGCAAATCGACATGTCCCCAACCGCGCGGGTCCGAGACCCCAGCTAGGGCCGACAGCGGAAACGGACGGACTGCTCTCTCGATCGCGCGGAGCGCGGACGGAGTGCTCTCTCGATTGCGAGGGTGCGGGACGGAGTGCTCTCTCGATCGCGAGGAGCGCGGACGAACTGCTCTCTCGATTGGGAGCAGCGCGGCACAACGCGCGGTGTCGACGGTCAGGGTGTGACGGAGTGCTCTTTCGATCGGGGGTGGGGGCCCCGGGAACCTCGGCGAAATCGAGATGCCCGCCACTGCACCACCCACCAGAATCAGGCGCATGCCCGAACCCCTCCCCCTCGACACGAGCCACCGCTGGATCCACGGCTCGCGCTCCCGCCGCCACCGCACCGACCCCGACCACCAGGTCGAACACCTCGCTGCCGGAACGGTTCTCGTGCGCCAGAGCAAGGACCTCACCTACGAGGCGCCGTTCGTCCTGCTGCTCCTCGGGCGTGAGCGGGCGCTGCTCGTCGACACCGGGGCGATCCCCGGCGAGGGCCTGCGCGGGGTCGTCGACGAGCAGGTCGACGCGTGGACCCGGGCCGAGGGGCTCGACGGCATCGACCTCGTCGTCGCGCACAGCCACTCCCACGGCGACCACGTCGCGGGCGACGCCGCGTTCGCCGACCGGCCGCGCACCACCGTCGTCGCCGACGACACGGCGTCGGTCCACGCGTTCTTCGGCCTCGCGACGCCCAGCGCGGCCCCCTCCCCCGACGCGTCACCGTCCATCGACGCGGCTCCCTCCCCCGACGCGTCACCGTCCACCGACGCGTCCCCCACGCCCGACGCGTCACCCATATCCGACGCGTCGGTGCCCTTCGACCTCGGCGGACGCGTCGTCGACGTGCTGGCCATCCCCGGCCACCACGCGGCATCGGTCGCCTTCCACGACCGCGCCACCGGGCTGCTGCACACCGGCGACACCGTGTACCCGGGACGTCTCTACGTCGACGACCCGGCGGCCATGGCGGCCTCGCTCGACCGGCTCGTCGCCTTCGCCGAGGAGCATGAGGTGCGGCACGTGCTCGGCTGCCACGTCGAGATGACGCGCAGGCCCGGCCGCGACTACCCGCTCGGATCGCGCTACCAGCCCGACGAGCCGTCGCCCTTCCTCACGGTCGATCAGCTCCGCCGGGTCCGCGACGGCTGGGCCGCACACGCCGGCCGCCCGGGCACGCACCGGCTCGACGACGTCGTGCTCTGCGTCGGCAGCGGTCTGAACGTCGCCGGCCCCCTCCTCGCCCGCGCCGCGATCGAGCGCGTCCGCGACGCCGTGCGGCAGCTGACCTGAGACCGTTTTGCCGCGCGCACCCCGGGCTGGAAACATCGGTCCATGACGCTCGACGCCCTGTACGGACGCTCCCTGCTCAAGGAGACCGACCTGACGCCCGCCGAGTTCCGGGCGCTGCTCGACCTCGCGGCGAACCTCAAGGCCGCCAAGCGCGAGCGACGCGAGCCGCGCCACCTCATCGGCCTCAACATCGCACTCGTCTTCGAGAAGACGTCGACGCGCACCCGCTGCGCCTTCGAGGTCGCGGCCGCCGACCAGGGCGCGAGCACCACCTACCTCGATCCCAGCGGCTCGCAGATCGGCCACAAGGAGTCGGCCAAGGACACCGCGCGCGTCCTGGGCCGGTTCTACGACGGCATCGAGTACCGGGGCGCCGGTCACGACATCGTCGAGACGCTCGCGGCCAACGCCGGCGTGCCGGTCTGGAACGGGCTCACCGACGACTGGCACCCGACGCAGTCGCTGTGCGACGCCCTGACGATGCGCGAGCACGCCGGCAAGCCCGACGGCGAGATCGCCTTCGCGTTCGTGGGCGATGCCCGGTTCAACATGGGCAACTCGCTGCTCGTCACCGGCGCGATGCTCGGCATGGACGTGCGCATCGTCGCGCCGAGCACGCTGTGGCCCTCGGACGCCGTCGTGGCCCTCGCCCGCCGCTACGCCGACGAGACCGGCGCCCGGGTCACCCTCACCGAGGACGTCGCCGAGGGCGTGCGCGGTGTCGACTTCGTGCACACCGACGTGTGGGTGTCGATGGGCGAGCCGAAGGACGTGTGGGCCGAGCGCATCGAGCAGCTGAGCCCCTACCAGGTCAACGCGGAGATGCTTGCGGCGACAGGGAATCCGCAGGTCAAGTTCATGCACTGCCTCCCGGCCTTCCACGACCTCGACACGCAGGTCGGCCAGGACGTCCACCAGCAGTTCGGGCTCAAGGAGCTCGAGGTGACCGACGACGTCTTCGAGTCCGCCGCGTCGGTCGTCTTCGACCAGGCCGAGAACCGGATGCACACGATCAAGGCCCTCATGGTGGCGACGCTGGCCCGACTCGACGTCTGACGTTCACGCGGGGTTGGTGGTGCAGCCGGGCCACCCTGCGGGAGAACGGCTGTCATGCACATCTCCCGCACCCCCGTCGTGGCGGCCGTCGCCGCCGCCCTCCTCGCGACCCCCGCGGTGGCCGCAGCCGCCGCGCCCGCCCGACCCGCCGCGGCCTCCTCGAGCCCGGACGTCCCGCCCGGCCAGCAGAAGGACGGCCACTTCTCCTTCGCCGTCATCGGCGACGTGCCCTACGGCGACGCGCAGGTCGCGGCCTTCCCCCGCTGGGTCGACCAGATCAACGCGACGCCGGGCCTGTCGTTCACCATCCACGTCGGCGACATCAAGAACGGCTCCTCGAGGTGCACCAACGAGTACTTCGACATGATCCGCACCCAGTTCGACCGCTTCACCCTGCCGCTCGTCTACACCCCGGGCGACAACGAGTGGACCGACTGCCACCGCACGAACAACGGCACGTACGACCCGCTCGAGCGCCTCGCCGCGATCCGCAAGACGTTCTTCCCGACCGCCGGCCAGACGCTCGGCGCCAACCCGATGACGGTGGACTCCCAGGCTGCACAGGGCTTCCCGGAGAACGTGTCGCTACGCCGGCAGGGCGTCGAGGTCGCGACGCTGCACGTCGTCGGCAGCAACAACGGCCTGCTGCCCTGGCCCGAGCTCGGGTTCACGAGCCCGACGCCCCAGCAGCTCGCCGAGGAGCGGGCCCGCATGGATGCCGCCGTCGCCCAGGTGCGCCAGGCGTTCGCGTCGGCCCGCCAGCGCCACGACCGCGCGGTGGCCCTGTTCACCCAGGCCGACATGTTCGACCCCACCTACGACGTCACGTGGGCCGACGACTCGGCCTTCCAGCCGCTCGTGCGCGAGCTCGTCGCCCAGTCGCGTGACTTCGACGGCGAGGTCTACCTCTTCAACGGCGACAGCCACGTCTACAACTCCGACAAGCCCCTCGCGGCCGGCTCGAAGTGGCTCGACTTCTACGGCGTCGAGGGCTCGGCGCCCAACCTGACCCGGGTCACCGTCGACGGCTCGAGCAACAACAAGGACTTCCTCAAGGTCACCGTCACCCGGCCGGGCGCCGAGCACGTCCTGTCGTGGGAGCGCATCCCCTACGCGTCCTGAGCCGCTGACGCACGGAAGGCGGACGCGTCGGGGCCGGGCCCCGAGGCGTCCGTCATCAGCCGTCAGCCGTCAGTGACGGTGACGGTCGGGCACGGGCGGAGCGTCGAGGTCGGGGTGGGGGCGGCGGGCGTCGGCCCGAAGGACTTCCAGGAGGGGCCCATGACGAGGTCGACGGCGTCGCCCTTGCGCTTGTCGTCGACCATCGTCGCCTTCGGCACGTACTTCTTCACGAGGGCCGCCGACTCCGCCCCCTCGGGGCCGAACCGGATGACCGCGACGCCCTTGACGGCGACCTTGGACGGGTCGTTGGCCACCGCCTTGACGGTGAAGCCCCGCTTGCCCGCCTCCAGGCCGACCGACTTGGCCAGCCCGCGCCGGTTGGTGCCGTTGTAGACGTTGAGGGCGACGTCACGCGGCGCGAGCGGCACGACGACCGGCTCGGTGCTGCACGGGCCGGGCTTGGGCTCCGAGGAGTTCCAGTAGCTCGACGCGTAGTAGAACGCGCCCGCGAGCGCCAGCAGCACGACCGCGATGACGATGGTCGACCGGCGCTGGCGGCGCACCCGGTAGGTACCGCCCTCGTCGCCTGCGACGTCCGACATCGGGTCTCCTCCTCCTCGGCCCGCACCACCCCCTGTGGTGCGTGTGTGTCAGGAGAGTACGAGGACTCGGGCGTGAAGGACAGGACGTTGCTGCAGCGCGGCGCGCAGGGCCCGGTGCAGGCCGTCCTCGAGGTAGAGCTCGCCCTTCCACTCGACGCAGTGCGGGAAGAGGTCGCCGTAGAACGTCGAGTCGTCGGCGAGCAGCCCGCGCAGGTCGAGCGTGCTCTTCGTCGTGATGAGCTCACCGAGCTGCACGACGCGCGGCGGGACGTTCGACCAGTCCTTCGTCGTCTCGAGTCCGTGGTCCGGGTACGGGCGGGAGTCGCCGACGGCCTTGAAAATCACCGGGTCAGCATAGACAGCGAACCCGTGAGCGCGCGGGCTAGAGTTCGACGCGTGAGCGGTTCAGCCAGCGAGGCACCGGACGAAGCCACCTCCGACACCGCCCAGATCGACGAGATCCGGGCGGGCTATGCGTTCGAGGGCGGGGTGCTCAAGCTCGGCGCCGCGGTCGTCGACGGCACGGCCCATGCCGACGCGCCGGTCCAGATCCCGCTCAGCGTGCTCAACCGGCACGGCCTGGTCGCGGGCGCCACCGGCACCGGCAAGACCAAGACGCTGCAGCTCATGGCCGAGCAGCTGTCCGACGCCGGGGTGCCGGTGTTCCTCGCCGACATGAAGGGCGACCTGTCCGGCATCGCGACGCCCGGCGAGGGCAACGACAAGATCACGGCGCGCGCCGCCGACGTCGGCATGGAGTGGCAGCCGAAGGCCTACCCGAGCGAGTTCTACACGCTCGGCGGCAAGGGCACCGGCATCCCGATCCGCGCCACGATCACCGGGTTCGGCCCGACCCTGCTGAGCAAGGTCCTCGGCCTCAACGACACCCAGGAGAGCAGCCTCGGGCTGATCTTCCACTACGCCGACAAGAACGGCCTGGCCCTGCTCGACCTCAAGGACCTGCGCGCCGTCATCACGCACCTGACCTCCGACGAGGGCAAGGCCGACCTCAAGGACCTCGGCGGCCTCTCGAGCGCCACGGCGGGGGTCATCCTGCGCAACCTCATCACCTTCGAGGACCAGGGCGCCGGCGACTTCTTCGGCGAGCCCGAGTTCGACACGAGCGACCTGCTGCGCGTCGGCTCCGACGGCCGCGGCATCGTGTCGTGCCTCGAGCTGCCCCAGGTGCAGGACCGGCCCCAGCTGTTCTCGACGTTCCTCATGTGGCTGCTCGCCGACCTGTTCCACGACCTGCCGGAGGAGGGCGACGTCGACAAGCCGAAGCTCGTCTTCTTCTTCGACGAGGCCCACCTGCTCTTCCAGGATGCGAGCAAGGCGTTCCTGCAGGCCATCGAGCAGACGGTCCGGCTCATCCGCTCCAAGGGCGTCGGCGTCTTCTTCGTGACGCAGTCGCCCAAGGACGTCCCGTCCGGCGTGCTGGCCCAGCTCGGCAACCGCGTCCAGCACGCCCTGCGCGCCTTCACGCCCGACGACGCCAAGGCGCTCAAGCAGGCGATCGCCACCTACCCGCACACCGCGTACGACATGGAGAAGCTCCTGACGAGCCTCGGCATCGGCGAGGCCGTCGTCACCGTGCTCTCCGACCGCGGGGTACCGACGCCGGTGGCGTGGACGCGGATGAAGGCGCCGAACTCGCTGATGGACCCCTCGCCCCAGGCGACGCTCGACGCCACTGTGGCCGCGTCGCCGCTCAAGGCGAAGTACGCCGAGGTGCTCGACCGCGAGTCCGCCTACGAGAAGCTCGCCCAGCGCCTTCAGGCCGCTCCGCCCGCCGCGCCCGCCACACCTGCGCCGGCCGCACCGTCGGCCCCGGCCCCGGCGCCGACGTCGACGCGGGCCCCGAAGCCGGAGCCGAACGTGCTCGAACAGGTGGTGCAGTCCTCGGCGTTCCGGTCGATGGTCCGCTCGGCCGGCACCGTCATCGGCCGCGAGATCACCCGCAGCATCTTCGGCACCCGCAAGCGCTAGCACCTCCCCTGCCTGCCGACCGGGGGCGCCTCGTCCGTTCGTGGGTCGGGGCGCCCTCCCCTGCGGGTCAGGCGTCGAGGTCGATGGCGTCGAGGTCCTCGTCGGTGTCGGCGAAGTAGCTGATGACGCGGATGTCGGGCTCGTCGAGCACCTGGAGCACGAGCTGGCGCAGTCGCACGACCCGGCCGTCGTCGAGGCGGATGCGCTTGGTGCGCCCGCGCGTGGGGTCGCTGTCGTGGCGCTCCCACCAGTCGACGGTGTCGGGGTTGCCGCGGAACACCTCGTCGAGGACGCGCTGGTAGCCGGGGTCGTCGGGGTGGCGGGCGTAGGCCTCACGGAAGAGGGCGAGCTGGTCGGCCGCCTCCTGCTGCCAGTCGACGAAGAGCGAGCGCGCGGCCGGGTCGCAGCAGTAGAACCACAGCAGGTTGCGCTCTCGCTTGGCCCGGCGGCCCTCCCAGTCGGTGAAGAGGCGGCACGCGGCCCGGTTGGCCCCGATGACGTCCCACCGGGCACCGACGACGTAGGCGGGGTTCGGGTGCACGGCGTCGAGCAGGTCGGCGAGCTCGTCGGTCAGCTCCTCCGGCTCGACGCGCCGCCGACGGGGGCCGCCCGCCGCGAGACCGTGCAGGTGGCTGCGGCCGTCGGCATCGAGGCGCAGGGCCCGCGCCAGGCCGTCGAGTACCGAGGCGCTGGGCCGCAGGTCGCGGCCCCGCTCGATGAGGTCGTAGTAGGCGACCGAGATGTTCGCGAGCTCGGCCACCTCGGTACGGCTCAGTCCGACGCGTCGGCGACCCTTGGCCCGCTTGATGCCGACGTCCTCGGGTGCGAGCGCCTTGCGTCGGGCGCGGAGGAACTCTCCGAGCGGGGACGGGGTGCGCACGCTGAGGGGGACGTCCGAGCTCATGGCGTCATCCTGCCAGCGGACGCGGGTGCCATCGGCCCATGGGCGTCGGGAACGCCTCAGCCCACGTCGGTGAGGACCTGCAGGGTGCCGTGCGGGTCGAGCCGGCGCAGGAGCGCCTCGGTGATCTGCGACAGCTGGCCGACCTGCTCGGGCGTCAGCGCGTCGATGACCTCGGTGCGGACGGTGGCGACGTGGCCGGGCGCGGCCGCGACGACGGCGTCCCAGCCCGCGGTGGTGAGGCGGGCGTTGGTCGCGCGGCCGTCCTCGGGGCAGGGGAACCGCTCGACGAGCCCGCGGTCCTCGAGCCGGCGGACGACGTGGGACAGCCGCGTCAGGGTGGCATTGGTGCGCTGGGCGAGGTAGGTCATGCGCAGGGTGTGCTCGGGGGCCTCGGAGAGCATCGCGAGGACGAAGTACTCGAAGTGCGTCAGCCCGGAGTCGCGTCGCAGCTGCGTGTCGAGGACTCCCGGGAGCAGCTCGACGACCGCGACGAGCCGCTTCCAGGCGACGAGCTCGTCGGCGTCGAGCCAGCGGGGCGTGGGTTCCATGGCGCCAGCATAGCGGCTTACTTGACAGATCAAGTAAATGATGGGAGATTTATTGAAGCATCAACCAATCTTCTGGAGGTCACCATGGCACACATCAGCATCATCGGCACGGGCAACATGGGTCAGGCCATCGCCGGCGTCTTCGGCAAGGGCGGGCACTCGGTGCAGCTGCTCGGCGAGTCCGACGCCGCGACCGCCGTGACCGGCGACATCGTCGTGCTGGCCGTCCCCTACGCCGCCGTCCCGTCGATCGCGGCCGAGCGCGGCGACAGCCTCGCCGGCAAGGTCGTCGTCGACATCACCAACCCCGTGAACTTCGAGACGTTCGACTCGCTCGTCGTCCCCGCCGACAGCTCCGCCACGGCCGAGATCGCCAAGCTCCTGCCGCAGTCGCGCCTCGTCAAGGGCTTCAACACGACGTTCGCCGGCACGCTCGCCGCAGGCACTGTGGGGCCCAACACGACGACCGTGCTGCTCGCCGGCGACGACGCCGACGCCAAGTCCGAGGTCGCCGGTGCGATCGCGGCCGGTGGCCTCAAGGCCATCGACGCCGGCTCGCTCGCCCGCGCCCGCGAGCTCGAGGCCCTCGGCTTCCTCCAGATCTCCCTCGCCGCCGGCGAGAAGGTCTCCTGGACGGGCGGCTTCGGCGTC
The DNA here is from genome assembly GCF_057656595.1 of Intrasporangium sp. Soil_C_50. NCBI lineage: Bacteria > Bacillati > Actinomycetota > Actinomycetes > Micrococcales > Intrasporangiaceae > Intrasporangium > Intrasporangium sp. Soil_C_50. The sequence continues at coordinate 135,638 of NZ_JBDGKB010000007.1, read as the reverse complement.
GTCGCCTGAGCCGGACGCCTCACACATGTCTCCCGACACCTTCGCCGCCCCGGTCGTGCTGACGACCGGGGCGGACGCCCGCCCCGACTCCGACGCGCCGCTCGTCGTGCTGCTGCACGGACGCGGCGCCGACGAACGCTCGATCCTCTCGCTCGTGCCGCACCTGCCCGCCGGGCCGGCCTACGCCGCGGTGCGCGCTCCCATCTCCGAGGGCGGCGGCTACGCGTGGTTCGCCAACCGCGGCATCGGCCGTCCGGTCGCGGAGTCGCTCGACGCGACCATGACGTGGTTCCGCGCCTGGCTCGACGACGCCGCGCCGGCGGGCCGACCGGTCGTCCTCGTCGGGTTCAGCGGCGGGGCTGCGTTCGCCGGCGGTCTCGTGCTGTCCGACCCGCACCGCTACGCCGGGGCGGCCGTCCTCAACGGCACGCTCCCCTTCGACGCCGGGGTGCCGGTCGACGCCGGTCGGCTCGCGGGCACGCCGCTGTTCCTGGCCCGCGGCGCCGCCGACACGGTGATCCCCCGGGAGCTGCTCGACCGGACGTGGACCTACCTGCACGAGGAGTCCGGCGCCGACCTGACGGCGCACCGCGACCCCGGTGGCCACGGCCTGACGCCGGGCGCCGTCGCCGCGCTAGGCGCCTGGCTCGACGCCGTCACCGGCACCCGTACCTGACCCCGCACAGGTCCCGTCGCATCCGTCCGGGCGGGCCGCCGGTGCGCAGCCGGTCCGGGCCGATCGGCCCACCGGCCCCCGAGGCGGGTGGGCCGCCGTGTGTCACGGGACCGGCAGCGACACGGACAGCGATGCGCTGATCGACAGCGGGATCGAGAAGGGGGTCGACAAGGGTGTCGACAGGGGGGTCGTCGACGTCGTCGACGACGGCGTCCTGGTCTTCGTCGGCCGGTTCGTCGCGCCCGGGACGGTCTTGGTCTGCGACGGTTGCGACGCCGCCGTGGTCCCCGCCGGCTGCGACGCGCGCGGTGACGTCGGCGGAGTCGTCGTGCGGCTGGAGCCCCGGGACACCGTCGACGGGACCGCGCGTGTGGCGCCCGACGCACCGGGGGCACTCGTGGCGCCGGGGGCACTCGTGGCACCGGGCGCAGTCGTCGAGCCGACGCCCGCCGCGGCGGACGACGAGCCGCGGGCCGGGGTGCCGGTGCCACCAGCTCCCGTAACACCGGAGGCACCCGACGAGGGCGACCACGTGCTCCCGCCGTCGGCCAGGGCCGGGTCGGGCTGGACGGAGACCGTCGTCCGCGGCAGGCCCGGCATCGCGCTCGCGCGCGGGGTCTGTTCGGAGGCCGGCGAGACGACGAGCACGACGGCACCGACGACGGCTGCCACCGCAGCGGCCGTCGCGAAGGCGCCTCGGGCGCCCCCGACGCGCCCCCACCGCGCTCGCGTCCGCTCGGAGTCGCGCCGCGCCCGCAGGCCCGGCGTCAGGTCGGCCCGGAACGCCGCGAGCGTGCTGGCCGGGGCCGCGAGCCACCCCGCGACGGGCACGACGAGCAGCCCCGCCAGCCCCAGCGTCACCAGGCCGGGACGAACGAGCACCGCCGTGAGCATCGCGACCCCGGCGACCACGGCCGACGCGAGCTCGGCGCGGTTGGACCTGACGGCGTCCGACAGGTGCGCGTCACCCCTGACCTTCGGCGTCCGGAGGAAGACGCCCGCGGGCGCCGTGAGGCCTCGGACCACGGCGAGCGACACGACCCAACCGAGCGAGAGCCCCGTGACGAAGGCGCCGAGCGCGTCGCGCCACGTCGCCCGCCGCGTCACGACCTTGACCACGGCGACGGCACGCAGCATCCCGAGGAGGAGGACCGCCGGGACCGCGACGAGGACGAGGCCGCTCAGACGCTGTACGACGAGCCCGCTCCCGAGGGCGACGTCGAGGAGGCTGACGACGACGACCGCGGCGAAGACGAGCGAGAGCAGGTCGCCCATCCACTGCAGGCCGCCCACGAGGTAGGCGAGGCGCTGGCTGCGGTCCATCGGCGTCCGGCTCCACGGCATGAGCGTCCGCCAGTGGCGGCGCAGGATCTGCATGCCGCCGAAGCACCACCGGAAGCGCTGGCTCTTGAGGGCCTCGAAGGTCAGCGGCATGATGCCGCGACCGAAGGAGCGGTCGAGGTGGTGTCCGCTGTAGCCGGCCGCGAGCAGCCTCAGCGACAGCTCGGCATCCTCGGTGACGCACCACTCGTCCCAGCCGCCGACGTCGCGCAGCGCCGTGAGCCGGACGAGGCCCATGGTGCCGCCGAAGACCGCCGCACCCCGCTCGTCGCGGGAGGGCTGCGACACGGAGAAGAAGTAGCCGTAGCTGAAGTACAGACGCCGCAGGTAGCCCGACCCCTCCCAGTCGCGGTAGTCGTGCGGGCTCTGGACGAAGGCCACCTGCGGGTCGTCGAAGGCGCCGACGGTCTGACGCAGCCAGTCGGCGTCGACCTGGTGGTCCGCGTCCACGACGCCGACGACGGACGCGCGGGGATCGGTGACCGTCAGGGCGTAGTTGAGCGCACCCGCCTTGTGGCCGGGCCAGTCGAGCAGGCGGTGGAACCGGAACACCTCGGGGTGCTCGGCGCAGAACGCCGCCACCGGGGCGATCAGCGCGTCGTCCTCGGTGTTGTTGTCGATGACGAGCACCTCGTAGGCCGGGTAGTCGAGGTCGGCGAGCGAGCGGAGGGTCTCCAGCAGCAGGTCCGGCGGCTCGTGGTGGGCCGGCACGTGGAGCGACACGAACGGGACGTCGGTGCGGGATGCGACGACGGCGGTCGTGCCGGGCGCGACCCGGCGGCGCCACTGCCGGCTGCCGAGCACGTCGAAGATCTCCCAGCCGTGGGCGAGGAGCAGCAGGTAGGCGGCGGCCTCGAGACCGAGAAGCAGCCAGGCACCGACGAGCGTGAGGCCGCTCAGGCCCGAGTCGAGGGTCCACCAGAGCATCGCCACGAGGAAGGACAGCCCCGCTGCGACGGTCAGCGACCAGGCGGAATGGGCCCACGCCCCCCACCGTGACGTCTTGCCGAGCCAGGGCAGCGTGGCCACCCAGAGCACGCCGACCCCGAGGGCGACGTCACGTGCGTCGGTGACGAGCAGCAGGCCCGCTCCCACCAGCGTGAGCGGCACGAGCGGGAACAGAGCTCGCGCCGGCCAGGCGGCGGGGGTGGCGCGACGCACGCGGCCCGACGAGCGGCGTGGTGCGGTGAGGAGGCATCCCAGCGTGGCGAACACGCTCGAGAGGACGGCTTCGAGGACGAGGGAACCCACGACGGCCTTCCGGTCTTCGTCCGGTCCCCTGAGCCCGGATCCGTGCAGATGGACCCAGGGAGTCTAGGAAAGCTGCGTGCCAGAGTCGAACCGAGCGGGTACGGCAGCCTCCGGAGGAGCGCTCACGACCCGATCCCCCGACCCCGAGGAGGCGGCCATGGAGCCGACCACGGACCCGATGGACGACGCCGCGCGCGAGGAGATCTCCCTGCAGCGCGACGAGCGCCTGCAGACGATCATCAACGCCCTCGCCCGCGAGGGCGGCCGCACCCAGCCGGAGGTCGTCCGCGCGCTCGTCGACGCCGTGGACGCGGCGGGCATCGGACCGATGCCCGAACCCTGGCTCGAGGCCGTCGCCGACGAGATCGCCCAGGGCAACCCGTACGTCGTGTCGGCGCACGCCGCGCGCGTCACCGACGTGCCGGCCCCGAGCACGCAGGTGCAGAGCGAGTCGATCGACTGACGCGTCGGCGACGCTCAGAGCTGGGTGGCGAGGTAGCGCTGGAGCTGGGCCACCGTACGGGCGTTCCAGTACGTCGCACCGTCGCGGGAGATGCCGAGGTAGGTCTGCATCGCCGCCGTCGAGCGCGGGCCCCAGATACCGACGACGGACATCCCGATGCGTGCCTGCAAGGCCCGGATCGTCGCGGTGTCGAAGACGCCCGAGCGGGTGATCGCCAGCCAGCGCTGGAGCGCGACCACGGTAGACGTGCCGAGCACCCCGTTGACCGGTGGACGCGGGGCGAGCAGGCCGTACCCGGCCTTGACCGTGAGAACGCGCAGCACGGCGGCGTCCACCTTGGCGCGGAAGAGGGCATCGCTCGCTGCCCGTGCGGCGACTGCCTGCACCATGGCCGGCAGCACCGACGGGTTCACGGTGAGCACGACGTCGCCTCCGGCCGCGATGAAGTCGACCGCGCGGGCGCCCGGGCTCCAGGCCGCCACCTGCCGCGCGTTGCCGAGGTCGTCGCTGACGACGATCCCGGTGAAGCCGAGGTCGTGGCGGATCATCCCGCCGATCACCGTCGATGAGAACACCGCCGGGTGCCCGGCGTCGATGCGCCGGTAGTAGGCGGAGGACACCATGAGCACGCGGACCCCTGAGTCGATCGCCGCACGGAAGGGGCCGAGGTCGGGTGAGGTCCGCGTCGTCACGGTGTCGGTGACGCCGGCGGTGGTGTCGGTGTTGCCGGTGACGCGGCCGAGGCCCGGGAAGTGCTTGGCCGTCATCGCCAGCCCGGAGCCCTGCATGCCGCGCGCGAACGCGGTGCCCTTCTCCGCCACGACCGACGGCGAGTACCCGTACTCGCGCTGGTAGTAGCCGATCGGCCGGTTCAGGGCCGCGAAGCTCTTGGCGACGGTGTCCATGACCGGCGCGAGGTCGAGGTCGACGCCGGATCGCATGACCTGCCGACCCCAGACCCGCGCGGACGCGGTCAAGGTGGTGTCGGCCCAGCTGCCCTGGGTCAGTGCCGTGGGCATCCGCGAGAACCCGGGCCCCTGGAGCACCTGGACGTAGCCGCCCTCCTGGTCGGCGGCGATGAACAACGGCACGCCGGCCGTGGCTGCCGCCGTCGTGAGCGCGTCGGCATGCGCGGTCAGGGCCCGGACCGGGGCCGTGCCGCTCGTGGTGCGACCGGTCAGCACGAGGTTGCCGACGTGGAAGCGGGTGATCGCCGACGTGGTCGCGGTGCCGAGCCCGGTGGCGGGGCCGCCGACCATGAACAGCTGGCCGACGCGCTGGGCCGTCGTCATCCGCGCGAACACCGCCCTGGCCTGGTCGGCGGCGGATAGCGCCGCGCTCGTCGGCGTGGTCGCGGTGGTGGCGGCCGGGGAGGCCGCGCGGGCGGCGAGACCGGGGGCGAGACCGGGCGCGAGGCCGGCCACGAGCGCGGTCGCGGCACCGGCCACGAGCGCGGTCGCGGCACCGGCCGCGAGGAAGGTCGTGCGTCGTGCCGCCATGAGCATCCACCCCTTGTCGATCCCCTGCAGCGACGCGTCTTCAGTCTAGGTCCGCGAGCCCGGGACCCGGCCGAGTTCCGCGCGACGTCGCGGCCGTCGAACGCGCCTGGGCCAGAGGCCCGGTCGCGACGGGCTCCGTCGCCATCGGCTCGGCGTCCATGGGCTCGGCGTCCGTGGGCTCGTCGGGCGAGGGCCGGCCCTCGTGCGTCGGCGTGGCCCGGACGGCGACGAGCGCGACGTCGTCGGAGCGGTCGCCGTCGCCGAGGAGGTCGTGCAGGAGGGCGTCGCACAGCGCCCCGAGGTCACCGCCGTCCTCCCCCACGAGACGCACCGCGCCGGCCGCGAGCCGGTCGAGGCCGTCGGTGATGGCGACGCCGCGTCGCTCGACGAGGCCGTCGGTGTAGAGCAGCAGGGTGGCATCCGAAGGCAGTGCGTGCACGACCTCCGTGTAGCTGCGGTCCAGGGTCACCCCCAGGGGCGGGGAGAGCGCGCCGTCGAGCTGCCTGACGGCCCCCGCGTGGACGAGCAGGGGCGGCGGGTGTCCGGCGCTCGACAGGCGCACCGTGCCTGCCGCCGGGTCGGCGAGAAGGTAGACGAGCGTGACCATCTCGTCGCTGGAGAGGCGCGCCAGCAGCCGGTGGACGCGGCGCAGCACGCGGACCGGGGACGGGTCCTGGACGGCGTACGCGCGTACCGCCATCCGCACCTGGCCCATCGTCGCCGCGGCCCGCACGCCGTGGCCGGCGACGTCACCGATGACGAGGCCCACCTGTCCGTGCGCCAGCGGGATGACGTCGTACCAGTCGCCGCCGACCTGGACGTCGGTCGTGGCCGGCACGTACCGGGCGGCCACCTCGATGCCGGGCAGGTCCGGGAGCCGGCCGGGCAGCATGCTGCGCTGCAGCACCCCCGCGATCTCGTGCTCGCGCTCGGCCCGGGCCTCCTCGTGGCTCAGCTGCTGCTGCGCCCGCGACCGCGAGCGGATCTCCCGACGCAGCCGCTCGTTCGCGGCGGACAGGTCGGCCGTCCGCTGCTCCACCCTCTCCTCCAGCTCCCCGGCCCAGCGCGCGAGGGCGGCTGCGGCGTCGAGGCGCTCGCTGACGAGGGAGGCCAGGAAGAACGAGGTCAGCGCGACGCACGCGTTGAACGCCTGCAGGCTCACCATCTGCTCGAGAAGGGTGAGCCCCTCGAAGGGGCCGCTCTGGTGGGTCGCCGCCGACGTCGTGACGACCGACGCCACGAGGGCTGCCGGAGCGGCACCGCGCAGCTGGAGGCGCCAGGCCGCCCATCCCAGGACCGGCAGCACGAGCACGAGAACCGCCATGGTGGAGAAGGCCGCCCACGCCGAGACGAGTCCGGTGGCGACGAGCGCGGCGACACCCTCGAACCACTGCCGCGGGCCCCACGTGCCGTCGGTGATCAGCGGGAGCGCGAGGAGGAACGGCGTCACGACGAGGACGCCCATGGCATCACCGGTCCACCACACGGCCCACGCGGTGGGCAGCTCGCCCATCGGGATCGCGCCGGACGCGACGAGGGTGAGGGCTCCGACGGTCGCGCTCACGGCCATGCTCGCGAGGGCACCCAGCAGGACGATGGCGAGGGCGTCGCGGAGCCGGTCCAGCTGCCGGCGGAACCCGACCCGGCGCAGCAGCAATGCCGCCACGAGTGGAGCCGCGGTGTTGCCCAGCGCCGTCACGACCGCCGCCGCCGGTCCCGTGCTGATCGGCAGGTTGACCGCCAGCGCGGCGAGACCGACGGCAATGGTGACGGCGCCCCAGCGACGGTGGTCGAGCAGGACGAAGGCGGCCACGGCGATGCCGGTCGGCGGCCACAGCGGTGTGACGTTGTGCTCGACCAGCGACAGGCCCAGCCCGAGGCGCGCGCCGACGTAGTACGCGGCCCCGACGACCAGGAGCACGCCGAGATCGCCCGGCGTCGGACGGTGGCGGGCCGGGCGCCGCCCGCCGTCCCCGGACGCCACGTCGCGCATGTGCACATCGTGCTCCGGCGGCCGGCGCCACGTCCTGCAAACGCTTCCGGCGAGTGGGCCGGTGCGCAGGTGAGCCCGGTGGCGGGGCGCGTCGGTCGCCCCGCCACCGGGCGGTCACTTGCCGATGAGCACGCTCACCGAGGTGTTGTCGGTGCAGTCCGGGATCTGCCGGATCGCCCAGCGACCACGCAGTCCGTTGCCGTCGAAGTTGGACTCCGCGTCGCGCTCCTCGACCTCACCTTCGGACGCGGTCCAGCCGCGCGTCGAGTAGGCACCCTGCATGTCGGCGAGGGTCTGCTTGAAGTCCTTCGCCGACACGGCCGTCACGACGGTGCGGTCGCCGCTGCGGGCCTCGACGCCGGTCACGACGTAGCCGGCGGGCAGCGTTGCCTGCGAGGGGAACCCGTCCGGAAGCGCGACCGGCTTGGCGTCCTTGGCGCAGACGAGCGCGGCCTGCGTCGCGCCCGAGCCGGTGTCGGCCATGGCCTGCTCCATCTCGTCGCCGCACCCGCCGAGGAGCAGGGCGCCGGCGAGGGCGCCCACGACGAGGCCGACGCCGGTCCTCGTCACCGACTCACCTGGGTCTGGCGCCGGTTGTCGGCCTCGTCCGACTCACGGATGCGGTTGTCGGGGTCGGCGACGACGACCACGGCGTGCGTGCCCTTGGCCAGACGCACGCCCGGGAAGGTCACGGACGCCGACCGGCCTGCCGCGAGGTCGGTGGGCGCCGACGTGGCGACGTTGACGCCGTCGACGAACAGGCGCGTGGTCACACCGGTGGCCGCCGCCTTGCCCGTGTTGGCGACGGTGGCCGTCGTCGCGTAGAGACCGCCGGCCTTGGCCACGGACACCGCCGTCGGCGTCAGGTTCGGCAGGGCGTCGTAGGCGGAGTACAGCGTGTTGCCGGTCTGCTGGCGGGCGATCGTGGCGTAGGCGTCGAAGTTCTGGGCACCACCGGGCTGGGCGCACGCGCCGGTGCACCCGTCGGCGTAGCCCACCTCGACGCGTCCGCTGCGGTCGACCGTGGCGTCCATGAAGTCGAGCAGGTTGCGGTCGTTGCCGCACGTCGTGCCGCCCGTGCAGATCGAGCCGCGCTGCACCGGGTCGGTCGGCGTCGTGTCGACGGTGACCCAGCTCTTGCCGCCGTCGTAGGTGGTCGACACGTAGAGGTGCCAGTCGCCCTTGAAGTTCGTCGCGTCCTGGTAGTTGCCGGGCGTCGTGCTGCCGATGAAGGCGAACGAGGCGCGGTCGTCGTCACCGGCGACGACGGCCGGGAACACGGTGTTGTGCACGCCGAGGCTCGCTCCGACGTTCTGGTCGTCGGTCCAGGTCTTGCCCTTGTCGCGGCTCACGGCGACGCGGGGCGTGCCGTCGGCGGCCTGGTAGCCCATGTAGACGGTGCCCTTGGCCCCGATGCCGACGCTCGGGTCGGAGTCGCCCGCGGTGCTCGCCGGGTCCTTGCGGACCGACCACGTCGTGCCGCCGTCCTCGGAGACGGCGACCGCCTGGTTGCCGCCGCAGGACTTGTTCGGCACGTAGACGGTGCCGTCGTCCGGGGCGACCTTGACGTGCCCGTGCAGGCCACCGCAGTCGAGGAGCGAGTACATCGGGACGGCCGGCCCGAAGGTCACGCCGCCGTCGTGGCTGGAGGCGCAGTTGGCATCCGCGATGTCCTGGCTGCAGTAGTAGACGGCGTTGGGGTAGGTCGACGTCGGAAGCGCGCCGATCCCGCCCGGCGAGTAGGGGCCTCCGCCGACCGTCTGGTGGTCGACCCCGGAGTTGAGGCCGCCGCCCTGGCTCGGCGACCACGTCGTGCCCTCGTCGTCGGAGTAGCACATGAGGGAGGTCTTGCCGGCGAGCTGGCTCTCGAAGACGCGACCGGTCTTCGGGTCGGTGAACCCGATCGGGTCGAGCGACGTCGAGCCGCCGGTGGCGCAGCCCTTGGCCGGCGTGGCCGAGACATCGGCCCACGAGACCTTCGACGGGGAGACGCTGTCGTCCCACGTGGCCTTGTACGTGTCGTAGAGCGCCTGGTAAAAGGTCGAGGTCGTTCCGTGGCTGCTGCCGATCGACGGCTCACCGGCGTCGTGCGCCCGCGCGAACGACTCGGGAGCGCCGTACTGGCTGAAGGTCGGCGGCGTGGCCGTGCCGGGGGCGGGGTTGGCCGGCACATCGGTCAGGCTCGCCGTCCCGGTGATCGACTCGCCGAGCGGGGCGAAGGGCACGACACGCACCGTGTAGTCGCCGCTCGTCGGCGGCACGACGACGACCTCAGGGTCCGAGTTCGACGCGGCGGAGGCGACGACCGCGCCGCTGTGGTCGAGCAGGTAGACGTCGAAGTCGGCGGCCGCGTTGCCCCAGCCGACCTTGACCGTCAGCTGGTGGGTGTCGCCGTAGGTGCTCGGCGTCGACACGTGCAGGGCGAAGTCGTCGCACAGCTGGGGCCCGCACGTCACGTCACCCGTGGTGCCGGTGACGTTGGGGGCGGCGAACGGACCGGCGGTCCACTGGACGCTCGTGCTCGTGTCGGACACCGAGCCGGAGTCGGGCGTCGCCGCGAGCGCTGGTGCGGCGGCGACGAGGCCACCCACGAGGGAGGCCGCCGCCAGGAGCGGCAGGACACGGCCGCGGGCGCGGACCGTGCGGGACGAGGCTGACAGCATGCGTTCTCCTGGATCACGAAGAGATGACGCCCCCGAGGCGTGTGAACTGACCACCATCGGGCGAGAGCACCGGGCTCCCGCTCGCCCGGCACAACGAGTGAGCGGCGGGGCGGGCTACGGACCGGGAGGGTCAAGACTCGGTCAGGAGACGCTGGGAGAAGCCTGAACGCGCGACAGGAGCGCCGACCCGAGGACCTGGGCCGCGGTCACTCCCGGGCCGGCTGCGACTGGTTCGTCTGCGTCGCCGCCCGGTCTCCGAAGGTCGTGAGGCGGTCGACGAGTGGGGACGCCAGGCGTCGAGCCGCCTCGAGGCCGGCGACGGCGCGACGGCTGCCCCGCTCGGGCCGCGCGGGCAGCAGCCGCCCGACGAGCCCGAGCACCCGCGTCGTCGTGGCCGGTGCAAGGCCGCGCACGCGAATGCCGACCCAGGCCAGCGGCGTCAGCACGACCATCGGTCGGCCGGCGAGGACACCGTCGACGATGCGTCGGGCGGCGCGCTCGGCGTCGACCGACAGCAGGGGCAGCGACGCGGCGGGGGCGAACCACGCGTACTCCGCCGGAGCGTCGCCGGAGAAGGAGGCGCGCTGGTGCGAGCCGGTGCGCATGAGCCCCGGCACCACGGTCGTGGCGGTGACGCCCGACCCGCTCAGGGCCGCGGCCAGTCCGTCGGAGAACCCCACCGCGCCGAACTTCGCCGTGGCGTAGGGCAGCAGGTGCGGTGGCGACACCATCCCGCCGATCGAGGTCACGGTGCCGATGTGTCCCCGCCGACGGCGCTGCATGTGCGGCAGCACCGACATCGCGGCGTGGATCGGGCCCCACGTCATCGTCGCGATCGCGTCCTCGAAGTCGCCGAGGGCCATGGCCCGCGCCGGGCCGACCTGGATGATCCCGGCCACCGTGAGGAGCACCTCGATGGGACCCACCTCCTGCTCGACGTCACCGACGAGCGCGCCGACGGCCGCCGCGTCCCTGACGTCGCACACCCGGCCCTGGACCTCACCCTCGGGTTCGAGCTGGTCCACGGCGGAGGCGAGCTCGTCCTCGTCCCGCGCGGCGATGACGACGTGGTGCCCGCGCCCGAGCAGCTCGCGAGCCAGGAGCAGGCCCAGGCCGCGGGAGGCACCGAGCACCACCGCCACCGGGGCTCCGGTGCTGCCGAATTGGGTCGTGCTCTCCACCGTCGTCGCCGGTGCGGTGTCCATGAGTCTCCTCTCGAGGCGTCCGGAGGGCTGTGCCCCGTCCGGGCAACCTGCTGTTTCGAGCGCGACACGCCGGGTAGGTCCCCGCCATGAAGGCTGTCTGCTGGTGGGGCATGGAAGACGTCCGCGTGGCCGAGGTACCCGAACCGACCATCGAACACACGACGGACGCGATCGTCCGCGTCACCTCGACGGCCATCTGTGGCTCCGACCTGCACCTCTACGGCGTGCTCGCGCCGTACCTGCGCCAGGGCGACGTGCTCGGCCACGAGTTCATGGGCATCGTCGTGGAGGTCGGCTCCGGCGTGGGGACGCTCCAGCCCGGCGACCGTGTCGTCGTCCCGTTCAACATCTCCTGCGGGCGCTGCTGGATGTGCGCGCGCGGGCTCTTCGCCCAGTGCGAGACGACCCAGAACACCGAGCAGGGCAAGGGCGCGAGCCTCTTCGGCTACACGAGCCTCTACGGGTCGGTGCCCGGCGGCCAGGCGGAGTACGTGCGCGTGCCGCACGCCGACTTCGGGCCCGTCGAGCTGCGCCACGGGCTGCCCGACGAGCGCTACCTCTTCCTGTCCGACATCCTGCCCACGGCGTGGCAGGCGGTCGAGTACAGCGGCGTCAACGGCAACGACACCCTGGCGGTGCTCGGCCTCGGACCGGTCGGCCAGCTCGCGGTACGCAGCGCCGTGCACCGCGGTGTCGGACGCGTCATCGGCGTCGACCCCGTCGGTGACCGGCTCGACCTCGCGAGGGACAGCGGCGCCGAGGTGGTCGACCTCTCCGCGGTGGACGACGTGGCGGGCGCGCTGCGCGACCTCACCGACGGGCGCGGCCCCGACGCCGTCATCGACGCCGTCGGCATGGAGGCGCACGGCAACCCCTTGTCCGAGAAGGCGATCAAGGCCGCCGCCCGGATGCCCAAGCCCCTCGCCCGTGCTGCCGTCGAGCACGGCGGCATCGACCGGCTCGCGGCCCTGCACACGGCCGTCGACGCGGTCCGGCGTGGCGGGACCCTGTCCATCAGCGGCGTCTACGGCGGCACCGCCGACCCGATGCCGATGATGGACCTCTTCGACAAGGGGCTGACGATCCGCATGGGGCAGTGCCACGTGCGGCGGTGGACCGACGAGCTGCTCGACATCGTCGATGCCGACGACGACGTCCTCGGGCTCGAGTCGTTCGCCACCCACCACGGCGCCCTCGAGGACGCCCCCGACCTCTACCGCACCTTCCGCGACAAGCAGGACGAGTGCCTCAAGGTGGTGCTGCACCCGTGAACCCGCCGACGAGCCCCGACCCGCACGCGTCGCCCGCGTCCTCGGTCGCCGAGACGACGAGCCCCTCCACCCGGGACCAGCTGGTCGTCTACCTGCGCAACCACGACGCGGCCCTCGCGGCCGGTGCCGAGCGGCTCGGGCTCACGGCCCGCAGCCACCTGTACGCCTCGGCGCGGCACGTCCTGGGCGACCTCATGGACGAGGTGCAGGCCGACCGCGCGTCGCTCGGCCGGCTCATGGCTGCCCTCGGCATCCCGCCGAGCCGGGCGCAGCGGGTGACGACGCTGCTCGCGGAGCGGCTCGGCCGGCTCAAGCCGAACGGCTCGTGGTCGCGACGGACCCCGCTCACCGACGTCGTCGAACTCGAGGCCCTGAGCCTCGCGGCGGTCGGCACGCTGCGCCTCTGGCAGACGCTCCTCGCCTGGCAGCAGCTCGAGGGCCTCGGCCCCCTGACCTCCCGGCCCGATGACCTCGACCTGTCGGCGCTCGTGGCGTCGGCGCGCCGACGCGTCGAGACCCTCGAGCGCCTCCACGACGAGAGCGTGCGCTCACTCGTGCACGGACGCGTGGACCTCGGCGGTCACGAAGGCGGGTAGGGCGCGGCCGCGAGGGTCTTGGCCAGGTGGGCCGCGTTGGCCGCAAGGGTGGCGGTCGTGCTCGCCACGGTGTCCGGCGTCGAGCCGAGGTCCTTGTAGTCGGTGCCGTGCATGGCCTCGCCGTTCCAGTAGGTGACCCCGCCGGCGGGGATCGTGAAGCCGACGTCGTTGAGCGACTGGAAGAGCGCCGCGCTGATGTGGTGCGCGCCGTCCTCGTTGCCGACGACGACGCCGACGGCGACCTTGCCGTACGTGCGCAGCCGGCCCTCCTCGTCCTTCTCGGACAGCTCGGCGTCGAGGCGCTCGAGGACCCGCTGGCACACGCTGCTGTGCTGGCCGAGCCATGTCGGGGTGGCGAGCACGAGGATGTCGCTGGCCATGATCGTCTCCCGGATGCCGGGCCACTCGTCGCCGTCGCCCATGTCGAGCTCGACGCCGGGACGGACGTCGTGGTCGACGACGCGGACGACCGAGCCGGTGACGTCGTGCCGAGCCAGCTCGTCGAGCACCTGCTGGGCGAGCAGCTCGGTGCTCGACTGGGCCGGTGAGGCACTGAGCGTGCAGTTGAGGGCGGTCGCGCGCAGCGGCATGGTGCTCCTTCGGGTCGGGGATGGTCGTCCGTCCCTACCCGTCGTGGGAGACCCCAGTCGTCCGGCGAAGCATCAGAACACCGCGCCGCCACCGGTGACGCCGAGCACCGTGCCCGACACGTAGCTCGCGTCGCGCGGGGAGGCGAGGAAGACGTAGGCCGGCGCCACCTCGGCAGGCTGCCCGGCCCTGCCGAGCGGCGTCTGCGCGCCGAAGGTCTCGATCGTGTCCGCCTCCCGGGTGGCGGGCTGGAGCGGCGTCCAGATCGGCCCCGGTGCCACGGCGTTGACCCGGATGCCCCGCGGGCCGAGCGACGCGGCGAGGTTGACGGTGAGGTTGTTGAGGGCGGCCTTTGTCGCGGCGTAGTCGAGCAGGCTCGGCGACGGGTCGTAGGCCTGGATCGAGGTGGTGTTGATGATGCAGGAGCCCGGCCCCAGGTGCGGCAGGGCGGCCTGGCAGAGCCAGAGCACCGCCTCGAGGTTGGTGCCGAGGACGCGGTGGACGTTCTCGGGCTGGAGGCCCTCGAGTCCCTGGGTGCCCTTGTCCCAGTGGAAGCCGGCGTTGTTGACGAGGATGTCGAGACCCCCCAGGTCGCGCACCGTGTCGGCGACGACCTGCAGGCAGGTCTGGCGCCGGGTCAGGTCTCCCGGTAGCAGGACGCCGTTGCGTCCCTCCCGACGGACCCACTCCAGGGTGTCCTCGGCGTCGGACTGCTCCGGCTCGAGGTAGCTGATCGCGACGTCGGCACCCTCGCGGGCGAAGGCGATGGCCACGGCGCGGCCGATGCCGGAGTCGCCGCCCGTGACGAGCGCCCGCATGCCGGTGAGGCGGCCGTGCCCGACGTAGGTCGTCTCACCGTGGTCGGGCACCGGCTGCATCCGGCTCGTGAGGCCGGGCGGGTCCTGCTGCTGGGGCGGGAAGCCGCCGCTCTCGTCGTCGCGCACCATGGCCGCGGCGCGCTCGCCGATCTCGGACGTCATGACATCCTCCTGCTGCTCGAGGGCCGGACCAGCGCGCCCACGTGGACCCCCACGACGTGCTCTCGCCCCGCACCTACCCGCGAAGACGCGCCGCAAACGGAGCGGAGGAGCCCAGGGCTTCGCATTTCGGCTTTTCCACGGTCCCGCGCGGTGCGATGGTCGAGGAAGACCCGAGCGGTCCAATCACGTGCCGACTCTTGTCGTAGCAAACGACGGAGGACCGGCATGACCGTTTCCACCCGTACGCCCACGCCCGCCCGCACCCCGACTCGGGGCGCGAGGACCCCCGTGCGCACCCGCGACGACCTGCAGCGCGAGTCCGCGCGTGTCCACGCAGAGCGCGACGCCCGCACCGACGCACTCTTCGCCGAGCTGCACCTCGTCGAGGACATCGACAGCCCCGAGGGGCGCCGTGTCGTCGACCAGATCTTCGCCCTGCACACCGACCTCTGTGACGGGCTCGCCCGTCGCTACTGCAACCGCGGCATCGAGCGCGACGACCTGCTCCAGGTGGCCCGCCTGGCCCTGCTCAAGGCGATCCACCGCTACCGCCCGCGCGTCGGCGCCTCGTTCGCCGGGTTCGCCGTGCCCACGGTCTCCGGCGAGCTCAAGCGCCACTTCCGCGACCACGGGTGGATGGTGCGGCCCTCTCGCCGGGTCCAGGAGCTGCGTCTGACCCTGCGCCAGAAGCGCGAGGTCATCACCCACGAGCTGGGCCGCACCCCGACCCGCGACGAGCTCGCCGACGCCCTGGGGGTCGACACCGTCGCGATGGGTGAGGCGGAAGGATCCGACTCGAGCTTCCGCCCGCTCTCGATCGACCTGCCGACCACGCCGGGCGAGCAGAACCACGTCGCCGACGCCGTGTACGAGGACGACCCCGCCCTCGAGCGGCTCTGCGACCACGTCGACCTCGGCCGCGCCCTGGAGACGCTGCCACCCCAGACGCGCAGGGTCCTGCACCTGCGCTTCGTCGAGGAGCGCACCCAGCGCGAGATCGCCAACGAGCTCGGCGCCACCCAGATGCAGGTCTCGCGTCTCCTCGGCCGCACCTTCAGGCAGCTGCGCGCCGAGCTCGTTGGCGATCTCGGCGAGCCGGAGCCCCTCGCGAGCTGACGTCGCGACCCGAACGTGTCCCCGGGGCTCAAGGGGGGCCCCAGGCCGGGCCCCGGGGACACCCCTCGGTGCCGTGCGCCTGCGGCTCAGCGGCGTCCGGCGGACCCGGGACGGCGCGGGCGAGCGGGTGCGCGGAGAGGCGTCCCGACAGCAGGCATCGTCCGGTCGCCCGACGCGAGCACCTCGTCGGCGACGTCGCCGATGCGGCGGCGGCTGCTGCGCGCCGTGGACCGCAGCAGCTCGAACGCGTCCGCCTGGGCCATCCCGGCGCGTGCCATGAGGAACCCGACCGCGCGCTCGATGGGCGCACGGTGCTCGATCGCGTAGGTCAGCTGGGCCGCCAGCTCGCCTGCCCGCTCGGCCGCGACGGCGGCTCGCATGAGCTGCTCGGCGACGTCGGCGAAGCGCGTGAGGGCACCGACGAGGTCGTCACCCCAGACGATCGGGGTCTTCCGGTACACGTTCAACGTGCCGACCGGCGCGCCGTCGAGCTGGATCGGGACCCCGAGCACTCCCCGGATCCCGCTGTCGGACAGGGCTTCTGCCAGCCAGGGCCACCGACCGTCGCCGGCGACGTCGCGAGCCGTGACCGGTACGCGGCGGACGTACGCGTCGATGCACGGGCCCTCCGCGGTCTGCAGCTGCGCGTGCTCGAGGCGACGTCCGGCGTCGTCGGTGGCGACGACGTAGCGAAGCTCACCCGACTCGTCGGCGAGCATGATGCCCGTGCCGTCCACCACGAACAGGTCGTCGCAGGCCGCGGCGATGCTGCGCAGCGAGGACTGCAGCAGCGCATCGCCGTCGGCAGTGCCGAGGACGGACAGCCGCGCCGCGAGTGCCTCGGGGTTGACGGGCGCGCTGCGTGGCGCGGGCTCGGTCTGGGACGTCATGGGACCTCGCTCGTCGATGGGTTCTCAGGGACGCTACCCAGCGAAGGAGTGATCAGACGCCTCAGTCGAGGTCCTCGGCCCCCGGCAGCAGGCCGGTGCGCACCACCGCTTCAGCCACCTCACGCAGCTTGCGGTTGTGGTTCTGGCTGATGCTCACGAGCAGCTCGAACGCGTCCTCGTGGGTCAGCTGACGTAGCGCCATCAGGACCCCGACGGCGACGCCGATCGTCCGGTTGGTCTCGAGGGCGACGTGCAGGTTGTCACGTTCCAGTCGGAGCTGGACGGCGAGCTGGGCGAGCCGGACCACGGGCCGGGCGGCCCGGTCCGGGTCGCGCAGGTGCCGGACCACGTCGTCGAGCTCCGCCGGGGGCTCGTGGCCCGCCGCGGTGGCGTGGGGGTCTGGCTCCTCGGCAGCCAGTGCGTCCACGAGGCGCTGGATGGCGTCGAGCGCCGCCGGCGAGAGGGACGGACCCAGCCTCGACGCGCCCGCCGGATCGACGTACCGCCCGGACGCTGCCTTCTCGGTCGGCGGCGCCGACGGGGCCGAGGGCAGGGACCCCGCCGCCACCGGCGGTTCGTCAGGGGTCATGCCCTCTCCTCCCCGGGCAGCCGGCCGGTGCCGAGCAGGTGTTCGGCGACGTCGGCGACCTTGCGACGGCTGTTGCGCGCCGTGGAACGGAGCAGGTTGAACGCGGCGGGCTGCGAGAGCCCGTCCCGGCCCATGAGGTAACCGACGCCTCGCTCGATGGGCGCGCGGTAGTCGAGGGCGTAGGACAGCTGGCTCGCCAGCTCCCCCGCGTGGTCGGCGGCGACCGCCGCCGACATCATCGTCTCGGCGACCTCCGCGAACTTCTCCAGCGCGGCCTGCTGGGCGTGGTCCCACGTTCCGGGACGGGCCCGGTAGAGGTTGAGGCTGCCGACGCACACTCCGGCCAGGTGCACCGGCACGGCGAGCACCGCTGCCACCCCGAGCCCGTGGAGCCGGCCACCCAGGTCGAGCCAGCGGGAGTCCCTCGTGACGTCGGGGGTGTCCACGGCGATCTCGTGGGTGAAGGTGTCGATGCACGGGCCCTGGCCGGTCTCGATCTGTGCCTGCTCGAGCAGGGTGCCCGGGCCGTCGGAGGCCGCCGTGTAGTGCAGGTCACCGTGCTCGTCGGTGAGCATGAGGCCGCTGCCGTCGACGTCGAAGAGCTGGTCGCACGCCTCGATGACGCGCTGGAGCGAGGGCCGCAGTGCACTGGGGTCTCCGCGCTGGTCGAGGCGTCGCAGGCTGGCGGCCAGGGCCGCGGAGTTGACGCTGTCGCTCACCGCAGACCCACCGGCTGGGCGTGGGCGCTCATCCTCGGGTCGACCGCACGGTGAGGCTGCGAGGGGCACCGAGGGCGCGCTTGGGCATGTGTGTCTCCGATCCGGGGCACCACGCAGACACGTGGAGCGGGACCGCGGACACAAGGCGGTCGGGCAGAACTGACTGGGCGCGTGGTGGGTGCGCCCGGCTCGAACCTAGACGATGGCCGACGAGCGAGGCAAACGAGTGTCGTCCCACGGCGCCGCGTGTCGTGCTCCCAGACAATCCACAGCCCTCGCAATCACGCCGGGCCCGCGAGGAGCGGTACGGTCGAGGAGATGGCGTGGGGTCAGACCGCGGCCCGCCCCATCCCCTCCCTCGAGGGATCCTCCCGGCCACACGGCCGCAGCGAATGGACCCAGCCATGGACTCCGTGGTCTTCGACAGCACCGACCTCGATCGCATCGAGACCTTCCTCAGCGATGCGTACGCCCCGATGCGTATCGGCAGCACCGCCCCCTCACCACACGCCCACGTCGACCGCGTCGAGGGCCCGGACGAACTGACGGTCGACCACATCGACCTCGGCTTCGAGATGCTCTACGACGTGAGTGCGCTCGGCAAGATCTGCCTCTGCAGCATCGAGTCCGGCTCGGTCGAGGACCACCGCGTCGCCGGTTCGCGTCACGCGACCTCGTTCGGCCCGGGCGAGGTGTTCAGCTTCTCCCCACCAGACCGGGCCTACCGCGGGCGCATCAACGAGGCCCGCTACAGCATCACCATGTTCGACCCCGGCCTGCTCACCGAGGTCGCCGGCGGCCAGTCGGACAACCCCATTCCCGTGCGGCTGCTCGACCACCGGCCGGTCACCCGACGCCGCGGCGAGGCGCTTCGTACCGCCATCGACGACGCGGCCCGGGCCCTGTCGGCCCCGGGGGTCACGCCGCTGGCTCGCGACGCTGCGGCCCGTGACCTCGCGGCGACGGTTCTGCGGACGTTCCCGACGACCGCCGACCAGGGCCCGACCTCGGCCGACCGGGACGACGCCATGGCATCGGCGTCCCTGTCGCGCGCGCTCGACCTCGTGGAGGCGCACACCGACGAGCCCCTGACGCTGCCCGAGCTCGCGGCCGCCGCCGGTGTGACACCACGGGCCCTTCAGCAGGCGTTCCGCCGGTACCTCGAGACCACGCCGTCGGAGTACGTGCGCCGGGTGCGCCTCGACCGGGCCCACGACGACCTCGCCGCCGGCGAGCGCGACGACGGCACCACCGTCACCGACGTCGCCATGCGGTGGGGCTTCTACCACCAGGGCCGCTTCGCGTCCGCGTACCGCCGCCGGTACGGCGAGGCCCCGCACGAGACGCTCCGGGGCGAGCAGTCGGCACGTCGCTGACGCGGCGGGTCGCCGTCGCGGCGCGTACCTCCTGCGCACCTCCTGCGCACCTCCTGCGTGGTCGTTGCACCAGGGACGGTCCGGCGCATCGGTGGTGCCCACGCTGGGCCCACCACCCGCCCGCGCGTCGCGGCCCATGATCTGCGCCGGATGAATCAGACACCGGTGCCCGGGGTAAGCCGACAACGGCGGCGTCGTCCAGATTCAGAAGCGCAGTCGGGACGGCGTCGTCCTCTAGGCGCCGCGCCCCCGGCGCGACCAGCCGCGTCGAACATGCCTCCCCCGGGTAAGGGAGGCACGACCGCAGGGGGTCGTCGACCTCTGCACCGACGATGGAGGACGCCGTGGCCCCGACCGCGACCGCGCCGCACGCCCGTGGAGAGCGGCGCGGACCCCGGGCGGCGCACCGCTCCCACGGCGTCACGGACGACCGCGCCGAACCCTTCGCCCCTGCAATCCACGGCTCGACGCTCGGCCCCGTGGCCGTGCGGCTGCGCGGGCTCGCTCGCGAGCGGGCGGGCGACCCCGACTTCGGGCTCGAACTCGGATCCCTTGTCCGCGAAGCGTTCCCGCTCCCGGGCTCGGGCTCCACGGCCATGCTGTGGGAGGCGCTGGCGAGCGTCGCTGCGGGGGACCTCACCGTGGCTCGCGCTCTCGAGCCGCACCTCGACGCCACGGCCATCCTCGCCGAGGCGGGCGCGTCGGGGCTCGACGTACCTCGCGTCCACGACGGCCAGACGTGGGGCGTGTTCGCGGCCGAGGGACCTGGCACCCGGCTCATCGCGGCGTCACCCGCGTCCGGAGAGCCCGGCCCGGCCCGGCTGAGCGGGACCAAGCCGTGGTGCTCGCTGGCCGGCACCCTGAGCCACGCGCTCGTCACCGCGTGGTGCGACGACGAGCAGCGACGCCTCTACGCCGTGGACCTGCGCACCGACGCGACCCACGTCGAACCCGTGTCGTGGGTCGCCCGGGGCCTCTCCGCCGTCCCGAGCGGACCTGTGGCCTTCGACGAGGCCGAGGCCGTACCGATCGGCGAACCCGGTTGGTACCTCGCACGGCCCGGCTTCGCATGGGGCGGCATCGGCGTGGCCGCGGTGTGGTTCGGCGGCGCCTGCGCGGTGGCCGCCCGGCTTCTCGAGCAGTGTCTGCGCCGGCCCCCGGACCAGGTCGCCCTCATGCACCTCGGCGCCGTCGACGCCGCGCTCCACGCCGCCTCGGCCACGCTGGCCGACGCGGCTCGGACCGTCGACGCGGGCGAGGCGGTCGGCGACGACGGTGCCCGGCTCGCCCTCCGGGTCCGACGTGTCGTCGCGGACGCCGTCGACGAGGTCCTCGGGCATGTCGACCACGCGCTCGGTCCGGGCCCCCTCGCCCTCGAGGAGGAGCACGCGGCCCGGGTCGCGGACCTGCGCCTGTACGTCCGCCAGGAGCACGCCGAGCGCGACGCCGCGGCGCTGGGACGCAGCCTCCTCGAGGCGTCGGGGGTCACCCCGTGAGCGCGGATGCCGTGACGTTCCGGCACGACGAGCCCGGTACCGGCGAGGAGAACTGGCTCGCCTGCCCGGAGTGGGGCGACCTGCCCCAGCTCGACCTGTCAGCCCACGCCGCGCTGGTCGTCGTCGCCGCGCACCCCGATGACGAGACGCTCGGCGCCGGGGGCCTGCTGCGCCTGGCGGCTGCGTCGGGACTGGCGGTCACGGTGGTGCTGCTGTCCAACGGCGAGGCGTCCCATCCGAACTCGCCGACCTGGACGCCCGAGGCCCTGGCCGTGCAGCGCGAGGCCGAGACGCGCGCCGCGGTGGGGATGCTCGCCGCGGACGCGCGGCTCGTCGCCTGCGGGCTCCCCGACGGCCACCTCGCCGAACACCTGGAGGCGATCGTCGCCGCCGTCGTGGACGCCATCGGCGCGGCGGGTGCCGCGACGCTCGTGGCGGCACCGTGGCGCGGCGACGGGCACCCGGACCACGAGGCAGCCGGCCGCGCGGCCAGCATCGCCGCACAGCGCACCGACGCGCGCACCGTGGAGTATCCGATCTGGCTGTGGCACTGGGGAACCCGCGAAGCAACGCCCTGGGCCGACGCCCTGGTGCTGCCGCTCGACACGATGACGCACCGTTCGAAGTCCCAGGCGCTCGCCGTCCATCGCACCCAGCTTGCGCCCCTGTCGGACCAGCCCGGTGACGAGCAGCTCCTGTCGCCCGGCTTCGTCGCGCACTTCCTGCGCCACCACGAGACCTTCCTGGAACCAGCCGCCGAGCCCGACGCGGCCCTGGACCTGCTGCACCGCGACGAGGCCGACCCGTGGCGGACCGAGACCGACTGGTACGAGGAGCGCAAGCGCGCCGTGACGCTCGCCGCGCTCCCGCGTCGACGTTTCACCCGCGCCCTCGAGGTGGGCTGTTCCGTCGGGACGCTCGCGGCCGACCTCGCGCCCCGGTGCGAGACCCTCATCGCCATCGACGCGAGCGCCGCCGCCGTCGGGCACGCCCGGGCCCGCCTCGGGCACCTGCCCCACGTCAAGGTGAGGCGCGCAGACGCCGTGACCGACCACCCCGAGGGCCCCTTCGACCTCGTCGTGGTGTCGGAGGTCGGCTACTTCCTCAGCCCCGACCGGTTGCGTGAGCTGTGCCGGCTCGTGACGGCCGGCCTGACCGACGACGGCGCCGTCGTGCTCTGCCACTGGCGGCACGAGATCGTCGGGTGGCCCCTGGACGGCCCCGCCGTCCACGACCTCTGGCGGGCGAGCACCGA
This sequence comes from Intrasporangium sp. Soil_C_50, assembly GCF_057656595.1. Classification (NCBI taxonomy): domain Bacteria; kingdom Bacillati; phylum Actinomycetota; class Actinomycetes; order Micrococcales; family Intrasporangiaceae; genus Intrasporangium; species Intrasporangium sp. Soil_C_50. The sequence goes on along the minus strand of NZ_JBDGKB010000007.1, from coordinate 113,671 downwards.
CCTGAGCGTGCTCGTCGAGCACGTCGAGCCCGACTTCCTCCTCACCGTCCTCACCCGCGCGACCCCCACTGACACCGCCCGCACCCTTGGCACGGCTGCTGCCACCGACCCCGAAGGGAGCCGCTCGTGACGCGGACCTCCGCCCCCACCGCGCGCCCCACGGCACTGACGCACGTCGCCGTCGTGGTGCCGGCGCGGAACGAGGAGCGTCTCCTCGGCGCCTGCCTGTCGGCCCTGGCCCGAGCGACGTCGGCGTTGGAGCGGCAGCGCCCCGACCTCGAGGTCGCCGTCGTCGTGGCGCTCGACGCGTGCACCGACCGGTCGGGGCGGGTGGCCGCGGGCTACCCCTGGGTCCGCGTCGTCACGACGAGTGGCGGTGTCGGCCCTGCCCGTGCCGCCGGCGTCGAGGGTGCGGTCCGCCTCATCGGCTGCCGCGACGCCGCGGCGGGCGATCGCGTCTGGGTGGCGTGCACCGACGCGGACAGCCGCGTGCCCGAGGACTGGCTGGCCGTGCACGTGGGGCTGGCCGAGGCGGGCGCGGACGCGGTCGTCGGCACCGTCGAGCCCGACGAGGGGCTCGAGCCGGCCGTTCTCGCGCGCTGGGTGCGCGCCCACGACCTCGCCGACGGCCACCGGCACGTGCACGGGGCCAACCTCGGCGTGCGCCTGTCGACCTACCGTGCCGCCGGAGGCTTCCGCTCGCTGCTCGCGCACGAGGACGTCGCCTTGGTGGACGCGGTGCGCCAGGTCGGCGGGCGCGTCGAGGCCACTGCGGCCGGACGCGTCGTCACCTCCTCGCGCGACACCGGGCGTGCCCCGGAGGGCTTCGCCCACTACCTGCGCGAGCTGCGAGTGGCCACACCCTGGGAGTCCGTCGTCGACCTCGGCTGAGCCGCCCCCGCAGGGCCGCCTCGATCGGAGAGCGAGGCCGCGCGTCCGCGACCGGCTCCGCTTCGTGCCGACCGGCGACGGCTCAGCCCTCGGACTCCTCCTCCTCCTCGGCCTTGGCCTTGAGCTCGCTCTCGATCTCGTCCTTGCCCATGCCCGCGCGACCGTCGATGTCGGCGTTGGCCGCCTGCTGGCGGCGCTCTTCGAGCGTGATGTCGTCGGGTCCGGCGCCCAGGTGCTCGGCCCGGCTGGCGAGGAACGCCTCCGCCAGCTCGACACGTCGGGCCCCGTCGAGACCGGAGCGCATCGCCGGCAGCACCGTCTCCTCCTCCTCCTCGACGTGATGGCTCACCGCGTCGACGAGCTCGGACAGGACGCCGTCGAACTCGCTCGAGTCGGGGTCGCACGCCTGCAACCGCGCGAGCAGCTCGTCGGCCTCGGCATGCTCGGCCTGCGAGTGGGCCACGTCGTCGGCGGCGCCGGCCTCGTCGCGGGCGGCAGGGTAGACCTCGGCCTCCTCGGCGCGGCTGTGCGCGGTGAGGAGGGTGACGAGGACAGGCACGTTCTGCGCCCGGGTCTCCGGGTCACGGAGCAGGGCGAACAGCCGCTCCACCTCGCGGTGGTCGCTCAGGATCAGGTCGACGACATCAGGCACGGGATCTCCTGGGGGATGGGGCTGCTCACGTCACCGACGCGGCTGCCAGGGTCAGCGGGTCGCCCGCTCCGTACCCTCGTCGCCCGGACGCAGACCGCCTCACACCTCGATGAACGCCTCGCCCGCCAGCGCCCGGGCGACGACACCGGCGTACCCGCCACCGACGGGGCGCAGCGGGTCCGGGGAGCGCCCGGGCCCGAGCGTGTCGGCCACGAACGCGGCGGCCAGGCCGTCGAAGACCTCGTGTCGCCGCAGCATCGAGTGCCGGCCCCCGCGGACCGCGACGTAGCCGACGGGCATCCGCGGGGCGAGAGCGCGCGCCACCCGGAAGGCGCGCTCCGGGCTGGCGACCCGGTCGTCGTCGCCGTGCACGACGAGCAGCGACGTGTCCGCGAGGTCGCCACCCGGCGCGTCGGTCGTGTGCACCCAGGGCGCGAGCGCCACGACACTGCGCACGTCCCGGTGGCCGAGCGACAGGATGGCGGCGCGACCGCCGAGCGAGTGCCCCACGAGGCACACCGGGACGCTCCCGTGCCGGGCCCGCAGCGCGTCGAGCGCCCACGCGACGTCCTGGACGGGGGTGTGGCGGGTGTCCCACCCGCGGTAGCTGTTGAGGAGCCGGTGCACCGCGACGCGTGGAGCCGAGCGAGCGATCCGCGAGGCGGTCGGCACGAGCCGCAGCACCGACAGCTGGGCCGGGCTGACCCGCATCGCACCGGGGCGGCTGCCGCCGCCGTGCAGGAGCAGGGCGATGCCCTGCGGATCTCGTGGTACCCGGGTGTCGATGAGCCGCGCGCCGCGGGCGTCTGCCGACCCGGGCGCGCGCGCCGTCACCCCCGGCCCTCGACGCGGTCCCCGTAGCGGTCCTCGTCACGGTCCTCGTCACGGGCCTCGCCACGGCCCTCGCGACGGGAATCGCCACGGGAATCGTCACGGGAATCGTCACGCCGGTCGGTCCCGTCCTCGGCCCGGACACCCTCGCGGTAGCGGACGGCGCGCTCGGCCGCGGCGCGTTCGTCCTCGTCCATCGCGCGGGTGTCGCGCGGCTCGGCGAAGGGCTCGACGTGCTCGGGCAGGCCACCGGCGATGGCCCGGCTGCGGTCCAGCTCCGCGTTGACCTCGGCCCCGAGCAGGAGCGCGATGTTCGTCAGCCACAACCAGACGAGGAAGACCACGACCCCGGCCAGCGAGCCGTAGGTCTTGTTGTACGAGGCGAAGTAGGTGACGTAGAGCGCGAACAGCGCCGAGACGACGAGCCACGCGATCACGGCGATGACACCGCCCGGGCTCACCCAGCGCACGCCGCCCTGGCGGGCGTTGGGGCTGGCCCAGAAGAGCACAGCGAGCAGCACCGACAGCAGGACGAGCAGCACCGGCCACTTGGCGATGTTCCACACCAGCACCGTCGTGTCGCCGGCGCCGATGAGGTCGCCGACCTGGTGGGCCACCGGGCCGGAGACGACGACGATCACGGCGCCCACGACGAGCACGACGACGGCCAGCACCGTCACGCCGATGCGGATCGGCACGGTCTTCCAGATCGGCCGACCCTCCGGGACGTCGTAGACGACGTTCGAGGCGCGCATGAACGCGGAGACGTAGCCCGACGCCGACCAGAGGGCCACGAGGATGCCGACGAGGGCCCCGATGCCGGCGCCGGTCCGGTTCGACTGCGCCTGGTGCACGAGCTGCGCGACGAGCTGGGAGCTGGAGCCGGGGGCCAGCGACTGCGTCTGCTGCACGACACGGTCGGCGACGTCCGGCCCCGCCAGCCCCATGGCTGCGACGAGGACGACGAGCGCCGGCGCGAGCGCGAGCAGCCCGTAGTAGGTGAGGGCAGCCGCGAGGTCGGTGAGCCGGTCGCGCTTGAACTCCCTGCGGGCGCGAGCGAGGACGGCCCGCAGCGACTCCTTGGGCAGGTCGGTCGGCGCCTCGGGTTCCCGGCGCTCTGCGACGGGTGCGGTGTCGTGGTCGTTGGTTGCCATGACCGATGCGTACCCGGCGCCGGCCCGTCCCAGCGCCCCCGGGCACCGCGGTTTGCCCGGCTCGGACGGTGCCGACGCCGTCACGGTGGGCGAAGCGTGTGAGAACACGGCCCGTGGGTACACCCCGACCAGGAGCTCGAGCCACGGGGCCCCCGTCCCGCCGGCGCCCCCTCACACCGTGCGTCTGCGTGCCTGCTGCGAAAGGCACCAGCTTGAGTCCCGTCATCGCCTCCGTCCCCTCCGGGCACGTCTACGTCCGCCACCTCGCCGCCCCCGACGGCGACACGTCCGTCACACGGCTGCCGGACCCGCGTCCACGGGCCGACGTGCCCGACGCCCAGTGGTGGCCGCCGCGGATGCTGGAGCCGGGATGGGTCGAGCAGCACGCGCACGAGTTCGACCTCATGCACGTCCACTTCGGCTTCGACGCCGTCTCCCCGCAGACGCTGACCGAGCTGGTCGCGGCCCTGCGGCGGCACGGGCGCCCGCTGGTGCTCACGGTCCATGACCTGCGCAACCCGCACCACCTCGACCCGGCTCTGCACGACGCACAGCTCGGCGTGCTGGTGGAGGCGGCAGACGCCGTCCTCACGCTGACGCCGGGCGCGGCCGGGGTGATCCGGCACCGTTGGGGCCGTGAGGCGCTCGTCGTCCCGCACCCGCACGTCGTCGACGAGGGGCGGCTCGGCGCACCTCGGGCGACCCACGACGGCTTCGTCGTCGGCGTCCACGTCAAGAGCCTGCGTGCCGGGATGGACCCGTTGCCCGTCATCGACGCGGCAGTCGAGGCCCTGTCCGGCCTCCCCGACGCGCGGCTACGGGTCGATGCCCACACCGACGTCATGACCGCCGGGTACGACCGCCACGCCGTCGACGTCGAGCGACATCTACGCTGCCTGGAGCGTCGCGGCGCAGTGGAGCTGCATGTGCACGACTACTTCACCGACGGCCAGCTCTGGGACTACCTCCAGTCGCTCGACGTGTCGGTGCTGCCGTACAGGTTCGGCACCCACTCCGGGTGGCTCGAGGCGTGCTACGACCTCGGTACCGTCGTCGCCGCCCCGGACTGCGGCTACTACGCGGAGCAGCGGCCCTGCCTGTCCTACGCCGCGCCCCAGCCGTCCGACCGGCTGCCCGGTTCGCGGGCGCTCCCCCTCGCCGACGTCCTGCGGGCGGCTCACCGGGACCGCCCCGGGTGGCGCGCCGATCCTCTCGAGCGGCGGCGCGAGCGAGCGCGCATCGCCGCGTTGCACGAGCAGGTCTACGCCAACGTCCTTGCGGCTGTGGATGATCCGAGGACCGCATGCACGTCGTGATCATCGCGGCGTCGGCCTACCCGATCGCCGAGCCGTTCGCCGGCGGGCTCGAGTCGCTGACGTGGCACCTCGCGCGGGGGCTGCGCTCCCGAGGTGTCGACGTCACGGTCTTCGCGGCTCCGGGCAGCGACCCGGCCCTCGACGTGCACGAGCTCGACGTCAGCCCACTCCGCCTCAGCGACGCAGCGCGCGCGGACGTCGCCATGGTGCCGGAGGCCTGGTTGCGCGACCACCACGCCTACCTGCAGGTCATGCTGTCCCTGCGGGCGCGCACGGACGTCGACGTGGTGCACAACAACAGCCTGCACCACCTGCCCGTCGCGATGGCGGGCCTGCTGACCGCACCCGTGCTCACCACCCTGCACACACCCCCGACCCCGTGGCTCGAGCCCGCGGTGGCCATCGCCTCCGCGACCGGGCACGAGGGCGGCCGCCCGCACTTCGCGGCCGTGAGCCGGCACACGGCGCGGGCGTGGTCGCACGTCACCCCGGCGCGCGTGGTGCACAACGGCGTCGATGCGCAGCGGTGGACGCCGGGACCGGGCGGTCCGGACCTGGCGTGGGTCGGTCGCATCGTCCCGGAGAAGGCGCCGCACCGGGCCGTCGCGATGGCCCGGGCCGCCGGACGGCGCCTGCGACTGGCGGGGCCCATCGGTGACCGCACCTACTTCGAGAGCGTGGTACGACCGCTGCTCGGGCCCGGGGCCGAGTACCTCGGCCACCTGGCCAGCCCCGGCCTCGTGGCCCTGTTCGGCTCGAGTGCGGTCACGCTCGTCACCCCCGACTGGGACGAGCCGTACGGCCTCGTGGCCGCCGAGTCGCTGAGCTGCGGCACCCCTGTGGTCGCCCTCGACCGCGGCGGCCTGGGCGAGTTCGTCGCCCCCGACGTCGGGGTCCTGCTCCCGGCCGCGGCCGACGACGCCGCGGCTGCCGCCGCCGTCGAGCGGGCCGCCGCCCTCGACCGGGGGCGCTGCCGGGCCCATGGCCTGGCGCACTGCTCGGTCGAGCGCATGGTGGACGAGTACCTGACGGTCTACGCGAGCCTGCAACCACGGGTGGGTGCCGCGTGATCGGCTGGTACGTCCACCACCACGGACACGGCCACCTGGCGCGGCTGCAGGCCGTGGCTGCCCACCTCCGGACGCCCGTCGCGGGGCTCAGCTCGCTGCCGGCGCCGGCCGGCTGGGAGGGCCCGTGGCTGCGCCTCGAGCGGGACGACGCCGCCGTCGCCGCGGACGCCGACCTCACGGCGCTCGACGTGACGTGCAACGGCGTCCTGCACTGGGCTCCCCTGCACGACGACGGCCTGGCCGACCGCACGGCGCAGGTGGCGTCGTGGCTCGCGACGGCCCGTCCGTCGCTCGTGGTGGTGGACGTCTCCGTCGAGGTCTCCGTGCTGACGCGCCTCGCGGGCGTGCCGGTCGTGGTCGTGGCGATGCCCGGGCAGCGTCGCGACCGCGCGCACCGGCTCGCCTACGACCTCGCGGACGCGCTGCTCGCACCGTGGCCGGCGGGCACCCACGACGGCGGCTGGCCGGAGCACTGGCGGCGCAAGCTCTGGGCGGTCGGCGGCATCACGCGCCTCGACGCCTCGGCGGCGCACCGGGACGGCGTCGCCCCCGCGCCGGACGGGATGCGGGCCCGTGACGCCGACGGACCGCGGCGCGTCCTCGTCCTCTGGGGTGCGGGCGGCACGGACGTCGGGGCGCCCCAGCTCGATGCTGCGCGGGCGGTGACACCGGGCTGGACCTGGGTCGAGCGCAGTCCGCTCAACCCGTCGCCCGACCTCGCCGCCGACCTCGCGGAGGCCGACGTCGTCGTCACGCACGCCGGCCAGAACGCGGTCGCGGACGTCGCGGCGCTGCGCCGTCCGGCGGTCGTCGTGGCCCAGCAGCGGCCCTTCGGCGAGCAGGTCGCCACGGCGGAGGCGGTCGAACGGCTGCACGCGGCCGTGGGCCTGTCCGCGTGGCCGGGTGACGCAACACGCTGGCCCGCGATCCTGCGGCGCGCGCTGGAGCTCGGTGGGCATGGGTGGTCCGGGTGGTCGGCCGGCGGCGGCGCCGCGGAGGCAGCCGCGCGCCTCGACGCCCTCGCCACCCGGGCGGCTCCACCAGGACGGACGCCGGTGGGGGCGGGCCGTGGGCGGTGACCGGGTCGCCGTCGTCACCATCGTGCACCGACGCCACGAGCACCTCGAGCGGCACCTGTGGGGCCTGCGCCGCCAGACCCGTCGCCCGGACCTCCTCGTCGTCGTGGCGATGGACGACCCGGACATCGAAGAGCTCGTGCGCGCCCGGTGGCCCGGCCCGGCCGCCGGAGACGGCAGGCCACCGGTGCTCGTCCCCGCCATGGACCGGGTGGGTTCGAGCCTGCCCCTCGCCGCCGCCCGCAACCTCGGCGTCCACGCCGCCGAGGCGGCCGGGGCGTCCCACCTCGTCCTGCTCGACGTCGACTGCATCGCCTCCACCGGCCTCGTCGAGCGCTACGCGACGCTGCTCGCGCGTCCGGACGCGCCGCGGCTGCAGGTGCTGGCCGGCGAGGTCGCCTACCTGCCACCGCCGCCCACCGGGCGCGACTACCGGGAGCTCGACCTCGACGCTCTGAGCAGTCCGCACCCGGGGCGCCCGACCCTCGGTGCCGACGAGACCCTCGTCGCCGACGACGTCCGGCTCTTCTGGTCGCTGTCGTTCGCCACCACCGTGCGCACGTGGCGGACCATCGGGGGCTTCGACCCCGCGTACGTCGGCTACGGCGCCGAGGACACGGACTTCGGCCAGCGCCTGGCCGCCGCCGGGGGCACGCTGACCTGGGTCGGCGGCGCTCGCGTCCACCACCAGCACCACCCGACGTCCGACCCGCCCACCCAGCACCTCACCGACATCGTCGCCAACGCCAACCGGTTCGCCCGGCGCTGGGGGTGGTGGCCCATGGAGTCGTGGCTCGAGGAGTTCGCCCGACTCGGCGTGGCCCGACGCCGGCCGGACGGCGTCTGGGTCGTGCAGTGAGACCGTGACCCCGGCCGCCGCGCGCGTGGCAGCCCACCTTGACCCGCGGTGGGACGCGACTAGGGTCGAGACCACGGCCGGATCCCGCGCCCACCCCGCGGAGCCTCCGGAGACGTCGACGGACGGTGCTGATGACCAGTGGCGACAGCGAACTCGGGCTCGCACAGGTGGGCCGTCAGTTCAGCGACCTCGGCACAGCGCTCACGGCGGCCGACGGCTCCGGCCTCGACCCAGACCGTGTCGTGCGCTTCGCGGCGCGGTCGCTGCCGCACACCCACCACTGCGCCCTGACGCTCCTGCGGGCCGGCGCCCGGCCCCGCACGCTGAGTGCCACCGACGAGCTGCCCGAGCGCGTCGACGCCCTCCAGTACGCCGAGGGTGAAGGCCCGTGCCTCGATGCCTCGGAAGGAGACTCCATCGTCTCGTCGGGAGATCTCGCGGTCGACGAGCGGTGGTCCGCCTTCGGACCGCGGTGCGTCGAGGAGACCGGCGTGCGCAGCATGCTGTCGGTGCAGCTCGCCCTTGGGGGCGAGGACCGGGCAGCCATCAACTTCTACTCCACGGCGGCCGACGCCTTCACCGAGACTGACGTCCACCTCGCGTCCGTCATCGCGCCCTTCGCCGCCCTTGCCGTCGAGCAGCGCCTCCGCGCCAACGACGCGGACAACCTCCATGCCGCGCTGACGAGCAGCCGCCAGATCGGCACGGCCATCGGCGTCATCATGGCGCGGCGGCTCGTCACGTCCTCGGAGGCGTTCGAGCTGCTCCGCGAGGCGAGCCAGAACCTCAACCGCAAGCTGCGCGACATCGCGGCCGAGGTCGAGGAGACCGGCTCGCTCCCTTCGGCGCCCGCGGCCGCCGAGGGGGCCACCGCCGCAGGAGTCCCGCCGAGCGCCGCCGGTGGTGAGGAGCTGGGCCGGTGACCCGGCGGCATCCGGGCCGGGACCCGCGGGACGCCATCGAGCTCGGCCCGATCGCGACCTCCCTCGAGGCGGTCGTCGCCTCGTTCGACCAGCTCGGTGTGCCCGCATCGGCGATGGAGGGCCCCGACCTGCGGGTCGTCGCCTTCAACGCGCTGGCGCGCCAGGTGCTCGAACCGGCCTTCGGCCCGCTCGGGTCGGTGCTGCGCGGGTCGGACTGGCTGCGTGGCAGCGGGATCGAGGAGCGGATCCTCGAGGTGCTCAGGACGGGCGAGGGGTTCGTCGGCACCGAGTGGCCACTCACCCTGCCCGGCCCGTCCGGCGAGCTGGAGGAGCGGATCTGGAACTTCCGCTTCGACGCTCTCCGCGGTCCCGACGGCACGGTCCGAGGCGTGCTGACCGTCGGCTCCGAGGTCACCGAGCAGGTCCGGAGGCGCGAGGCGGCCGAGCGGACCTCCGAGCACTGGCACGAACGGTTCCGCAGCAATCGTGAGGCGATGACCGCGCTGCAGGAGTCCATGCTGCCGACGGGCGTGCCGGTGCTGCCCCGGCTCGAGCTCGGGGCCCGGTACCTCGTGGCCGAGTCCGACACGGCCGCGGGGGGCGACTGGTTCGGGGCGGTGCCGCTCGAGGACGGACGGGTGGCCCTCGTCGTCGGCGACGTGGTCGGGCACGGCGTCGCGGCCTCCGCGACGATGGGTCAGCTGCGCGCCGTCCTGGAGGAGCGGCTCCGTGCCGGTGCCGGCGTCGCCGCGTCGCTCGCGGCTCTCGAGGCCGTCGCGGCGCACGTCCCGGCCGCCGTGGCCGCCACCGTGTGCGTGGCGGCCCTCGACCCGCGCACCGGTGAGGTCGAGTACTGCACGGCCGGCCACCCACCCCCGCTCGTCGTGACGGGTGAGGAGTGGCACTACCTGGCGCCCACGGGAGCCACCCCCCTCGGCGGTGGGGCGCCGTCCGTCGTGGCGCGCACCTCGCTGGCCGACTCGGCGCTGCTCCTGCTCTACAGCGACGGCATCCTCGAGCGACCGGATCGGTCCTGGGAACAGAGCACGGTCGAGCTCGGTCAGGTGGTCACCGACGCGGTGAACGTGCGCCCGCTACGGCCCCGCGCCCCGGCCCACCGCGCCGATCGGGTCTGCGTGCAGTCGCTCGAGATGATGACCCGGGAGACCGGCTTCACCGACGACATCACCGTCCTCGCGGCGCGCCGGGTCGACGCGGTCGAGGACCTGTCGCTCACCGTGCCCGCCGACCTTCCGCACGTCACCGCCCTCGCAGGCCGGCTCGACCGGTGGCTCGCAGACACCGGCGCCGGCGACGACGACCGCAGCGACCTTCGCCACGTCGTCCTCGAGCTCGCCACGAACTGCGTCGAGCACGCCGCCCCCGGCAGCCACGGCAGCGGCGTCACCGTGCGTCTCGCCGCGCGGCTCGACGCGTCCGGCGTCGCGACCGTGTCGGTGGCCGACGACGGCCGGTGGCGTGAGCCGGAGGTCGCACCGGGCGCCCGTCCGGAGCACCCGCTGCCCGATGCCGGGATGCGGCTGCGAGGGCTGGGTCTGGCCCTGGTCGGCCAGCTGACCGACTCGGTGACAGTCGCACACGGCGCCCCCACGGCACCCTTGGCCACGACCGGGGTGAGCGCGACGGGAGGGGGAGCCGAGGCTGCCGAGGGGACGACCGTGACGACGACCCGGAGGCTGAGCCGCCGAGCCGCCGTGCTCACCGGAGGGCCAGGCTGGAACGGTGGCGGGAGCGGCAGACCGGCGGGCACGAGCCTCGTCGACGAGCTCATCGTCTACGGGCCCCGGACCAGCCCGGCACGCTGACCGTCGTCGGACCCGTCACCTCCGCGACCGCCGACCAGCTGGCGACGAACCTGGCGATCGGGTCACGCGCCGCGACGCGCCCGCTCACCCTCGATCTCAGCGGCGTCACCCACCTGGCGAGCGCCGGTGTCCGTGTCCTGCAGACCGTGTGCCGGGCAGCGGTCGACGCCGGTGCCGCGGTCACGTTGCACGCCGACGCCGGCAGTGTTGCCCACCAGGTCCTGGGCCTCGTCGGCATCCCGGTCGTCGCGGCCCCCGGCGAGGACAGCGGCCCGAACCCGGCGTGAGCCGGCACCGAGCGTGACGACCGGCCCGGACCGCGGCCGGGCCGGCACGTGCCCCCAGCGCCAGCCGGCGTCCTGCCCCGGAACGAGCGAGGCCTCATGCGACGCCAGCCGGGCGCACGTCAGGGCGAGGAGCCCGACGGCCACCATCTCGCCCGGGCAGCGGTGACCGGTCTCGGGCCGTCCGCCGCCCTGCGGCACGAACGGGTCGCTCCACTCTGCACCGGAGTCGACGAACCGGTCCGGGTCGAAGGAGTTGGGGTCCGGCCACTCGGCCGGGTCGTGGTCGGTGGCCATGATGTCGAGCAGCACCCGGCTGCCGGCCGGGATGGTGTGTCCCTCGAAGCTCGTGTCGCGGGTCGCGATCGCGGCCAGGGCCGGCACGAACGGGTAGAGGCGCCGGACCTCCTGGGCGAAGGCGACCGCGAGGGGCCCGCCGACCGCGCTCCCCCGCTCGTCGACCTCCTCGGCGAGGCGGTCGGCCCACGCCGGGTTGAGGTCGAGGGCGATCGCGGCGAAGGCGGCGAAGCGCGCCACGGCCACCGTCGGACGCAGCACGTTGAGCAGCTCGACCGCGGCCGTGTGGGCATCGAGCAGCCTGCCGTCCGCGTCGCGGTGCATGGCGATGCGGTGGAGCACGCTGTCCTCACCGACGCGTCGGCGCCCGTCGCGGACCTCACGGACCAGGCGCATCGCCCAGCGGTCGCAGACGACCCGCGCCCGCCGGGCGCGCAGGTACGGGCGCACCGGCGTCGCGAAGTCCTCGACGATGGTGGCCATGTCGTCGGCGCGCCGTTCCTCGACCTCGGCCGGCACCTCGATGCCGGCCCAGCGGACGACGACGCGGCCGTAGACGCGCGAGAGGTCGGGGTAGACGACGCCGCGGCCGGCGGCACGCCAGCGGGCGAGCGCGTCGACGAGGAGGTCGTCGGCGATGCGGTGCAGCTCGGCGACGCGGGCCGGGTCCATGAGCAGGCCGACGAACATCGCCTTGCGGTGCTCGTGCGCCTCGCCGTCGAGTCCGTGGACGGCGCCGCGGCCGAAGAGGGGACGAGCGACGGCTGCCGGCATCGCTCCCTTGCGCCGCATCACGGACTGGTCGTAGAAGAGGCGGACCCCCGCCGCCCCGCCGACGACGGTGGCGCGGCGTCCGAGGAGGCGCACCCCCGTCCCGTAGCGGGCGTGCCGCTGGCCGATGGCGGCACCTCGACGCCGCGCCCACGCGGTGAAGACGTAGCCGCGCCGCAGGAGGTCGATGGTCTGGTCGAACCGCATGGTGTCCCTTTCGGTCGCTCGGCGGTCCACTACCCCGCGCCGGCCGGATGAACCCACCCGGGGTGAAGGACGGCCGGTTACGGCGGGAGGCGTCCGGCGGACCGACGTCAGCGGGCGTAGGGGCTCTGCCTGGCCTTCTCGACGAGCAGGGCAAGGCGGTCCAGGGCCTCCCGGTTGCGCAGGTCGAGCGCGATGTCGCGGACGGGCTTGGGCACGAAGGAGGCGATGCCGCGCGTCGCGTCCTCCTCCATCGTGACGAGTGTGCCGTCGCCGTCCGGCTCGCAGGTGATCCGGACGATGCCCTCCCCCGTGGGCCAGGCCCGGACCGTCAGCTCGAGCAGGTTCGGTCGCTCGCAGCGCCGGACGGTGGTGACGTCGTCGATGAGCAGCGGCCAGGCACCGACCGAGTGGTGGATCTCCGAGCCCACCTCGGGCCACGACTCGGTGACGTCGCGGATGCGGGACGCGCCGACGACCCACTGGCTGTAGTTCCACCCGTGCGAGAGCACGTCGAAGACGGCGTCCGGCGGGCGGTCGATGGTGCGGGTGGTCGTACTCATGGTTGCCTCCGGAGGGATCGGACGGGTCGCCGGATGCGGTCGTGCCAGAGCGCGGCCCGGGCGGCGTTGGAACCACAGGCCCCGTGGACACCGCCGCCGGGGTGCGCAGACGCGGAGCCGAGGAACAGACCCGCGACAGGGGTCTCTGCGCGCCCCGAGCCGGCGACGGGGCGGAAGACGAGCTGCTGGTGCAGCGAGGCGGTGCCGCCGTTGAGGGCGCCCCCGGCGAGGTTGCGGTCGCGGGACTCGAGGTCGTGGGGTCCGAGGACGCGTCGGGCGCGGATGCGTTCGCGGAACCCCGGCGCGCGCTCCTCCATGCGTGACTCGACGCGGTCGGCGAACGCGTCGAGGTCGGCAGCGTCCCACGTCCCCCGGACGGTGGGGACGCCGGACCCCTCCGCCGCCGCGTCAGCCCGAACCCGCTGCGGCACATGGGTGTACGCCCACAGTGACTCCCCGCCGGCGGGAGCGCGGCAGGGGTCGGTCGTCGCCATCTGGCCGACGAGGAGGAACGGTCGGTCGGGCACGAGCCCGGCGCTGATCTGCGCCCCGGTCAGCGTGATCTCGTCGAGGGAGTCGGCGACGTGGACGGTGCCCGGCGCGGTCTCGGGCGCGCCGAGCCAGGGCACCGGGCCGTCGAGGGCCCAGTCGACCTTGACGGTGGAGGGGTCCCACGTGAAGCCGGCCATGCGGTGGCGCAGCCTGCCGGGCAGGTTCTCCCAGGGCACGAGGCCGCCGTAGAGCGCGGGCGCCGACACGTCGGCGACGACGGCGCGGCGCGCGACGACCTCGCGCGAGGCGGTCCGCACGGCGACGGCGCGCCCGCCCTCGACGCGGATGCGCTCGGCGCGCTCGCCGAGACAGACGGTGCCACCCCGCGACTCCAGCCGGCGGACCATGGCCGCGGACAGCTGCCCGGCGCCCCCCGCCGGCACCGGGAAGCCCACCGTCTGGCCGAGGAGCACGAGGAGCAGGCCCATCGCGGCCGACCCCGGCGACTCCATGCCGATGTCGGCGTGCGTGGCGTTGCCCGCGACGAGCAGGCGAGCGGCGTCGCCGTGGAACAGCTGCTCGGTGAGCGCCCGGGCCGGCATGACGAGCTGGCGCAGCAGCTCGAAGCCGCCGTGGCGCAGGGCCTTGGCCCCGAGCCCGAGGCCGCCGCGCACGGGTGGGAACGGCGTCAGCAACGAGCGCACGAGGTCGTCGCCGATGCGGTCCCACGTGCTGCACAGCCGCAGCCAGGCCTCGCCGTCGCCCGGCGCGTCGGCCTCGAGGCCCGCGGCGGTCTCGTCGCGGTCCCGGTGGAGCACCGCCCAGCGACCGTCCGGGAAGGAGTGCCCGACGACCGACGGGGCGTGCACCCACGTCAGGCCGTGCTCCTCGAGGTGCAGGTCGCGGATCGTCGGTGAACCGAGCGCGAGGGGGTAGAACGAGCTGAAGGTGTCGTGCACGTAGCCGGCCAGGACCGCGTCGTCGCTGCGCACAGCGCCGCCGGGGGTGTCCTGCTCCTCGAGGACGACGACCGACCACCCGGCGTCGGCGAGGAGGTTGGCGGCCACGAGGCCGTTCGGGCCGCTGCCGATGACGACGGCGTCGGGGCTCGTCACGGTGTTCCCTCCTGTCGAAGGTCAACGGGTATGAAGCGCCACTACCCGGTGGCGGCCGGCGGAAAACGTCCGCCGCCCCGGGCGAGCACTCGCCCGGCCACCGTCGGTGGCCGGGCTGCTCATACGACCAGCGCCTGGGTCGAGGACTCCTTGATCTTGGCGTTGGCCCAGTGCGCCTGCCGCTTGGCCTGTCCGCCACACCGGGCGGCGAGGTCCATGAGCTCGTCGTGGACGATGGCCTGGGCGGCCTGCCCGACCATCTCCCAGTCGGCGAGCACGCTCGAGGCACGCAGGTACACGTCGCGCAGGGCCCGCACCATGACGAGCTCCGTGGCGTCGGACCGCCCGGCGCGCTCGGACATCCACATCCGCGCGTGCTCGACGAGAGTCGGCGACTCGTCCGGGACAGGGTCGAGCTGTTGGTCGAACTGGCTTGCGATCCGGGCGATCTCGCGCACGTGACCGCTCGACCACTCGGCCAGGTCGCGCGCGACGTAGTGCACCTCGTGGTCGGCCCGATGCTCGTCGGACAGGCGCAGCAACGCCCTCGCCAGCTCGTTCTCGTCGTGGTGCAGGTCGGCCAGCACGATCCCGATCCTCATCGGACCGCTCCTTCCTCGGTGGCGCCTTCGGTGGCGCCTTCGGTGGCGCCTTCGGTGGCGCCCTCTGTGGCGCCCCCGGTGAGGTGGGCCGCTGTCGTGCGCAGGGCGGGGGCCGGGGACGCGACCCCGGCCGCGTCGGCCACCTTGCGCAGCGCGCACGCGGCCGTCTTGAAGATCGGTTGCTTGGAGACGGGGTCCCAGGCCGTGAGCGTCAGCTCGTTGGCCGCGCGCCCGTGCTCCTGGGGCGCGTGGCCGCCCGCGGTGTCCCAGTAGCCGTAGTGGAACGGCAGGAAGACGACGCCACGGCGGATGTCGCAGACGCGGACGCGAGCCCGCACCTCGCCACGCGGCGTAGCGATCTCGGCGACGTCACCCTCGACGAGGCCGTACGCCGCCGCGTCGGCGGTCGAGACCTCCACCCACACCTCCGGGGCGGCGGCCTGCAGCTCCGGCGCGCGGCCGGTCCTCGTGCGGGTGTGGAAGTGGTAGACGGTGCGGCCGGTGATGAGCTGGAGCGGGTGCTGCTCGTCGGGCATCTCGTGGGGCGCGCGGTACTCGGCGGCACGGATGACGGCGCGGCCGTGCGGGTTCATCGCCTGGTAGTCGGTGGCCTCGAACGGCGCCCCGGTCTCGAGGTCGCGCCCGTACGACTCGCACAGCTCGGGCGAGGCCCAGGAGATCCCGTCGGTGTAGAGCCGCTCGGTGCCGTCGGGCGCGTCGTCCGTGCAGGGCCACTGGATGCCCCCGCCCCGCAGCTTCTCGTAGCTGAGACCGCTGTAGTCGCACGGGCGGCCACGGCTGCACTCGCGCCAGGCATCGAAGGCCTGCTCCGGCGTCTGCCACTTGACGAGCGGCTCGCCGTCCTTGTCCTGCAAGCCCATTCGTATCGCGAAGTCGACGAAGATGTCGAGGTCCGGCCGAGCCTCACCCGGCGGCTCAACGGCCTTCTCGGATAGGTGCACGGTGCGGTCGGCATTGGTGAAGGTGCCGGTCTTCTCCCCCGCTGTCGCGGCCGGCAGCACCAGGTCGGCCAGCTGCGCGGTCTCGCTGAGGAAGATGTCCTGGACGACGAGGAACAGCCGGTCCTGCGCGAGCACCGACCTGATGCGTGCGAGCTCGGGCATCGACACCGCCGGGTTGGTGCCCGACACCCACAGCATCCGGATCGACCCGTCCTCGACGTAGCGCATGATCTGCATCGCGTGGGTCGGCGGCGTGGCGTGCGGGATCTGCTTCGGCTCGACGTTCCAGACCCGGGCCAGGTCGGCGACGTGGTCGGGGTTGCTCCAGTTGCGGAAGCCGGCCATGTCACCGTCGGCGCCGCACTCACGGGTGTTCTGGGCGGTCGGCTGGCCGTTCATCTGGAGGATGCCGCAGCCGGGCCGCCCGATCATGCCTCGCAGCAGGTGCACGTTGTTGACCTGCACCGCGGCCGCCGTGGCCTGGTGCGACTGGTAGAACCCCTGCAGCACGGTCGACAGCAGGGCGTTCGACTCGCCGAGCAGTCGCGCCGCAGCCCGGATGTCGGCCGCCGTCACGCCGCAGATCGTGCTGACGACGTCGGGTGAGTACCGGCCGACGGTCTTCTCGAGCTCGTCGTAGCCGACGGTGTTCGCCGCGACCCACGTGTCGTCGACGTGCCCGCGGGAGATCATCTCGTGCAGCAGCGCGTTCATGAGGGCGACGTTGGTGCCGGGGCGCGGGGCGAGGTGCAGGGTGGCCGCCTTCGCCACCGGCGTCGGCCGCGGGTCGACGCACAGGAGCGCCGGAGGGTTCACGCCCGCGAGCCGGTCGAGGATCCGCATCCACAGCACCGTCTGCGTCTCGGCGACGTTGTGCCCGAACAGGGCGATGGTGTCGGCGTGGTCGACGTCGGTGTAGGAGCCGGGCTGGCCGTCCGATCCGAACGACTCCTTGAGCGCCTCCGCCGAGGTCGCGGTGCACAGGCGGGTGTTGCCGTCGACATGGTTGGTGCGGATGCCGCCGTGGGCGACGACCGCCAGCGTGTAGTACTCCTCGAGGAACAGCTGGCCGGTCGTGTAGAAGCCGATGGCGCTCGGGCCCTGCTCGTCGAGCAGCTGCTTCGTCCGCCCGACGAGCAGCTCCATCGCCTCCTCCCACGAGCACTCGACGAGCCGTCCGTCCCGACGCACCAGGGGGCGGGTCAGCCGGTCCGGTGAGCCGATCGCCTGCCAGCCGAAGAGGTCCTTGGGACCGAGTCGGCCGTGGTTGACGCGGTCCTCCGGCCGGCCACGCACGCCGACGATGCTCCCGTCGCGCACGCCGAGGTCGAAGGCGTCGCCGTTGGAGTGCAGCGTCGACGCCGTGCGCACCCAGCGCTCCACGTCGTCCTCGTGGACCCCGTCAGCGAGATGCGTGTCGACGCGCTCGGGCCACCGGGTTCCCCGGGCGTACGGCGTTCGCTCGCCCCACACGTCCTCGATGCGGTCCTGGGTGGGCATGGCCGTCCTCCTCGCAGACGGGGCCGTCGGCGTGCGGCAGAGTGGTGGGTCGCTGACCCGTCGTCGCCCTGCCCCTACCCACGCGGGACCGCCCGGAGCGGTCGACGCCCGCGACGTGCGTCACCCTCCCCTCACCGGGGATGGGCCCCCGTCAGCCGACGAGCGGTTCGAGCCCGGGCACGGTGCCGGTCTCCAGCAGCTCGGCCGCGACGTCGGCGACCTTGCGGTTGTGGTTCTGGCTCAGGCGGGCCAGCACCGCGAACGCACCGTCGGCGGTGAGCCGGTAGCGCTCGACGAGGATGCCGACGGCGGCCCCGATCGTGCGACTGCGCGCGAGCGCGGCCTCGAGGTTGTCGGCGCGGTCGTCGGCGAGGGACGCCTCGATGGCGATGACTGCGTGCTGCGCGAGCAGGTGGGCCCGTTCGACAGCGACCGCGTCGAACAGCTCGGGGCACCGGGCGTAGCACGTCATGACGCCGACGGTCGCGCCCGCGAGCCGCAGTCCGTGCGAGACCACCGACCGCACCCCGGTGCGGGTGAGCATCTGCGCGGCGTACTCGGGGAAGCGTCCGTCCTCGGCGAGGTCGTGCACGACGACCGCGTCGCCCGACTCGAAGGCCGCGATCCCCGGGCTCGCGCCGCACCCACCCGCGATCTTCGCGATGACGTCGGCCAGCGCGGGGTCGTTGGACGCCGATAGCCGCGCCGGGCGCCACGTCAGATGGTCGGTGACGGCGACCGCGGCCCAGTCGCAGGGTACGACCTCGACGGCTCGGTGCACGACCGCCTCCACCGTCGGAAGCACCCCGTGGGTCTCTGCGAGGTCACGCGCCACCCGCGCAAACTCGCTGGCCGACGCGTCAGCCGAGGTGCTCACCTGCACATCGTCCCGCACCGCAGGGCACCACGTCACCGGACGCACCCAGCGAATTTCGCAGCGGTCGGGGCGGCGCCTGGCCCTGGGGTGTTCGACGGGGCGGGCGCGGCCGTCGATCGACGTACCCCCGCGCGCGTCGAAAACCCCCGAGCACGCGGCGAGGAGCAGGACGGCCGGCGCCAGGCCCGCGGCCACGACTCTTCCGAGGCCGGGCCCGGCCACGGCCGGACTCCGGTGGACGCTGGGGCCGCTCGGCCTCGTCCTCGGGACGAGCGAGGTCTCGGTCGGGGACATGCGCTCGCCCTCCGTGTCGTCGTGCACCCGTCGTCATCTGGGTTCTACCCCCGGAGGCGGGTCACGAACGACCCGGGACGGGTTCAGGGCGTTGCCGGCCTAGCCCAGCGCGGAGCGGATGGCGTCGCGGGTGCGGTCCACGAGGGAGGCCGCGGGCCCGACAGCCCACTGCTTGACCGTCGAGCCCGCGGTGGACGGGTGCGGGTGCGTCGGGGCGACGGCCTCTGCCGCCTGCAGCGCCCGGCCGAGCTGGAGCCGCTCGGTGTCGTCGCACCCCTCGAGCACGGCCGGGAACTCCTCGCTCTCCTCGGCCTCGGCATGCGCGACGACGGCCTGTCGGAACTGCTCGAGCTGTCCGTCGAAGTCGGGCGAGGCCACGTCGAGGTCCTCGAGGGCGGCGAGCACCTCGTTGGCCCGGGCCTCCTCGGCGTTGCGGGCATCGACGACGGCCCTGCCGGCCAGGCGCTCGGAGATCGGCCGCAGCACCATCTCCTCGGCGGTCTCGTGCACCGCGAGCAGGGCTCGCAGCTCGTCGAACGCCCGCTGCTTGTGCCCACCGTCCGCGCTCGCGACGTCGTCGAACAGGTCGCGGACGCGGGCGTGCTGGCGCAGGAGCACCGCGATGACGTCACCCTCGTCCAGCTTCGCCGCCTCGCGACGCGCCTTGGCCGATCTCCTCATGGTCAGGTCCTTCCGTTGTCCGTGCGATGGAGGTGCGCCGCGGTCGGGCAGCCACCGGCCGGGAGCAGCACGTCCGGGGCGGCTGGTCGCCCGCCCCGGACGTGTTCGACGCGGGTCAGCCCATGCCCCCCGAGGAACCGGGGGACGAGCCGGAGGCGCCGGACTGTGCGGTGTCCTGCACGGATGCCGCCGCGTCCTTGCCCTCGTCCTTGACGTGCTCGACCGAGGACTGAGCTTGGTCCTTCACCGACTCGGCGGCCTGGCGAGCCGGCTCCTTGAGGTGCTCGGCCGACTCCTTGGCCACGTCCGTGGCCGTGGACTTCGCCTCCTCGACGACGGGCTGCGCCTTCTCCTGCACCGTCTGGGCCAGCTGCTGCTCCTTCTGGCTGGCCGGCAGGAGGGAGCCGACGAGCCAGCCGACGCCGAGGGCGACGAGGCCCGCTGTCAACGGCGACCCGGTGGCCTGCTGCCTGACGGCGTGCGCGGCGTCCCCGGCTTTGTCACCGACGGTGCCCAGCGTGTCGCCCACGGCGTCTCCGGCGCTGCTCACTGCCGAATGCGTCGAGCTCGACGTGGAGTGCGCCGCGTGGGAGGCCGATCCCATGACCCGCTCGCGCAGGCCGACCGCACGCTGCTTCGCCCGGTCGGCGCCGCGTCGCGCCAGGTGGCTGGGGGTGACGGCGTCACCGAGCGCGTTGACGTCGCGGCTCAGACCCGCCCGCGTCCGCTCGATGTCGCGCCGGATCTCGTCCGGGCTGCCGGGCTCGGGGCGCGAGGCCTCGTTGGCGCCGGCCCGCGAGTACGACTGGAGGTCAGGGTCGTTCGTGGCGCCCTGGGCGCCGGTTTCGTAGGTGCTCATCGTGTCTCCTCGTGTCCCTTGAGCGCGTCGGGGATCTTCTTGCTCGTGTCGACCGTGCGGGGCAGGCCGTCGATCTTGCGGAAGGAGCTGCGGCCGGCGGCGGCCAGCACCGCCGCGACGACGGCCCACACCGCCATGACGATCACGGCAGCCCAGCCGCGGTTGTCGATGGCGCCGGAGAGCCATTCCCAGACCGCGAGGGACAGGAACAGCAGCGCGAACCAGCCGGCGGTGGCGGCACCGCCGAACATGCCGGCGCCGCGGCCGGCCTTCTGGGCCGACTCCTTCACCTCGGCCTTGGCCAGCTCGACCTCCTGGCGCAGCAGCGTCGAGAGGTCCTCGCCGATGTCCGCGATGATCTCGCCGAGGGAGGAGCTCTCCGCCTTCGTCTCGGCACTCGTCGTGGTGGGACTGGCGAAGGTCTCGGCGCGGGCCGGGGTCGTCGCGTCGAAGGGCGTGCTCATCGCAGGCCCTCGCCCGTGTCGAGGCCTCCGACCCCGGCGTCGGGCACCGTCGCCGGCGTCGAGCCGGTCGGTACGACGGTGGCCGGTCCGCGGGTGCTGCCGTAGGCGCTCTCGGCGCCGTTGGTGGTGCCGGCGGTGCCGCCCGTGGTGCCGTAGGTTGCGCCGGTGACGCCGTACGTGCCGGTGGTCGGGGACCCCGTCGCCTCGCCTCCGCCCGACGTCGAGGTCGGGCTGTCGGTGAGGCCTCGCGTCAGCCGTCCGCCGAGGAGCCCGAGCAGGGCCGCGCCGGCGAGGAACGCGCCCGGGCGCCGCCGAGCGACGCTGCGGACGTCCTCCAGAAGCTCGCCGGGCTCACGGTTCTCCAACCACTGGGAGGCGCTGCGGACCTGCTGCTCGATGCGGCGCACGAGGTCACCGGCGACACCGTCGTGTGGCGCCGCGGCGGCCATCTGGCGCAGCTCGTCACCGAGCGAGCCGAGCCCACGCGCGGCGCGCTGGCCCTGGTCCGAGGCCTGCGTGCCGAGCTCGCCCCGCAGCTGCTCAAGGAGGGCCGTCAGCTGCGACTTCGCTTCGGCGCCAACGGCTTTCGCCTCATCGGCCGCTGTTCCGGCCACGTCGCGGCCGCGGTCGGCCGCCTCCCTGGCCGTGTCCTTGGCAGTGTCGGTCAGGCCGCCGTCCGACGATGAGCCGGACGTGCTGGACGGACCGGACGCGCCGGAGGCGCCGGGCGTGGGCGTCGTGTCGTAGGGGACGGCGTCGGCGGCCGTGGAAAGGCGTACCTCGCTGGTGTCGCTGTAGGGCGAGCCGGCGTCCCGTGCGCCGCCCGACCCCGTGCCGGGGCCCTCCCGCTCCTGCGGCACCTCACCGAACCCTGGGTTGTGTGTTGGTTGCGTCATCGTCCGCTCTCCAATGGTCGAGGGGTGCGCGTCGGCCGGTCGGACGACGGCGTTTGACCCCGGCGGTTGGGCTTCGACTACCCGGCGGTGCCGCGCCGAAACGTCTCGGGCACAAGGCGAGCCGGCGCGGCCGGGGCGGCCTCCCTTGTCGGTCGCGCCGCCGCGGAGGCAGTGATGCGGTCTCCGTGGCGACCCGGAATCGGAAGGCCCGGCCGGGTTTGAAGTCTCGGGCGGTGGGCACGGGGTCGTACACGCTGCCCGCGAATCCCCGGGCGGAGAGGAGCACCATGACCACTCGTCCAGAACCTGCGACTCGCGGCGCGACCAACCGGTCAGTGACGGAGCGCCGGACGGCGGTCCAGGGCGCCGCGCTCGTGGTCGGCCTCGCGTTCCTCGCCGTCGGCATCGCCGGTTTCGTCCCCGGCGTCACGGCCGACTACTCGAACCTCGGCATGGCCGGGCACCACTCGGGCGCCATGCTTCTCGGGGTCTTCCAGGTGTCGGTGCTGCACAACGTCGTCCACCTGCTCTACGGCGTCGTCGGGATCCTCGCCGCCCGACGCTGGAACGCCTCCCGGGTCTACCTCATCGGCGGTGGCGCGCTCTACCTCGTCCTGTGGCTGTACGGCCTGTTCGTCGAGAAGACGTCGGCGGCCAACTTCGTGCCGCTCAACCGCGCCGACGACTGGCTGCACCTCGTCCTCGGCCTCGGCATGGTCGCTCTCGGCGTCGTCCTCGGCCGTCGCCCCGGGGCGCACACCATCGCCGGCCACGACGCGCGGTACGGCGACTGGCGCCGCGACAGCGCCTCGTCGTGAGCCCGTCCCGCGAGCAGGCCCCGAGGTCCAGGCCCTCCACTCGCTCGGCGGAGGGCCGGGACGTCCGGCCCGCAGCCGCGGACGCCCCATCGGTATCCGACCTCGAGCCCGAGTCGTCCGACGACGACCCGGCTGGCGGTCCTGCCCCGGTCCCCCGCGCGTCTGCCGACCCGGCTGACCCGCCGTCGCCGACGGGGCCGCTCAACCCGGCCTGACGCGTCGGTGCCCGGACAGGCACGGCGCCGTTGCCCGGGCGGTCGGCTCAGGCCAGCGCCGCGAGCCAGCGGGACGCGTCGGGGCGCAGTCGCATGCCGTGGCCCGGCGCGTCCGCGTCGAGCGGCAGGCAACCGGCCACGAGCCTCGGGACGCCGTCGAAGAGGCGCTCCTCGACGCGCACCTGGTCGTGGAAGTACTCGAGGTGGCGCAGCTCCGGGACGGCCGAGAAGGCGACCGCGCTGAGGTGCGGGGCGCAGTGCGCCGACACGTCGAGGTGGTGTGCCTGCGCGATCGCCGCCGCCCGGTAGAGCGCCGTGATGCCCCCGATGCGGGTGACGTCCAGCTGCAGGCAGTCGACGGCGCCCGACGCGCAGAGGGCGCGCACGGCGTCGAGCGAGTCGGCGTACTCCCCCGCAGCGACGTCGGCGACGACGCGCTCCCGAACGTGCCGCAGCCCGGCCGGATCGTCGCTGCTCACCGGCTCCTCGAACCACGTCACGCCCAGCTCGTCGAGGCGCCGCCCGACGCGGACCGCCTGGCCGACGGAGAAGGCCCCGTTCGCGTCGACGAACACCTCGACCCCGCGACCGACGGCGTCGACCACTGCTGCGGTCCGCTCGAGGTCGCGGTCCACGCACGTACCCCACGACTCACCGATCTTGAGCTTGACCCAGTGCGCGCCGAGCGCGGCCCACGCGGTCAGCTGCTCCACGGTCCGCTCCTGGCTGTAGGTGGTGAATCCCCCTGAGCCGTAGACCGGTACGGAGACGCGATCCGACCCGAGCAAGTGGTGCAGCGGCACGCCGAGAAGGCGCGCGCGCAGGTCCCACAGCGCCGTGTCGACGGCGGACACGGCCATCGCTCCGGGCCCTCGGGTGCCGACGTTGCGCATCGCCCGCACCTGGTCGCTCCACAGGTCGGCCACGGCGAGGGCATCACGGCCCTCGACGACCGGCGCGAGCAGCTCACGGACGAGCTCCGCGACGGCCGGGGCGCCGTAGGTCCAGCCAGTGCCGGTCAGCCCGTCGCACCCGACCTCGACGACGACGCACGTCGTCGAGTCCCAGGCGATGGTGCCGTCGGCCTCGGGCGCGTCGGTCGGCACGGTGAACGCGGTGGCCCGCACCAGCTCGACCGTGCCGCGACCGGCTCCGGAGTCCCGGGGCGTGCGGTGTGCGAGCCGCGAGGGAGTCGTCGGGTCCGCCTCGTACACGGCTCGCCTCAGTCCCCGCGGCCCGGGAGGACCTCGGCTAGCTTGCTGCGAATGCCCTCCTTGACGACGTCGACGCGGTCCGGGTCGCCACGAAGCACCGACTCGGCCGCCTTCTTCATCTGGTCCCACGTGGCGTGCGGCGGGATGGGCGGCACGGCCGGGTCGGTCTCGAAGACGATGACGGCAGGTCGGTCGCAGGCGAGTGCCCGCATCCACGAGGCGCTGACCTCGCCGGGGTCGGAGACGTGGATGCCCTCGAGCCCGAGGCTTCTCGCGAACCCGGCGTAGTCGACGGTCGGCAGGTGCTGGGAGGGCAGGAACTGCGGTGAGCCGCCCATGGCGCGCAGCTCCCACGTGACCTGGTTGAGGTCGCCGTTCTGCAGGACCATGACGACGAGCCGCGGGTCGGCCCAGTCCTTCCAGTACTTGGCGATCGTCACCAGCTCGCCCATGCCGTTCATCTGCATGGCGCCGTCGCCGACCGTCGCGAGAACCGGCCGATGGGGGTGGGCGAACTTCGCCCCGATGGCGTACGGCACGCCGCAGCCCATCGTCGCGAGGGTGCCCGAGAGGGTGCCGCGCATCGTGCCGCGCATCTTGACGTGCCGGGCGTACCAGTTGGTACCCGAGCCGGAGTCGGCGGTGATGATCGCGTCGTCGGGCAGCAGCGGTGACAGCTCCTCGAAGACGTGCTCGGGGTTGATCGGGTCGGCCTCGACCTTGCCGCGGGCCGCCATGACGTCCCACCAGCGAGCGACGTTCGACTCCACCGTCTCGCGCCAGGAACGGTCGACCTTCGCGGTGACGAGCGGCAGCAGCGCGCGGAGGGTGCGGGCGGCGTCGCCGACGAGGTTGACCTCGAAGGGATAGCGCAGCCCGACCATGGTGGGATCGGCGTCGATCTGCACGGCCCGCACCTTCGGCTCGCCGCCCTCGAAACCGGGCAGGAACTGCGTGTACGGGAAGTTCGAGCCGACGACGAGCAGTGTGTCGCAGTCGATCATCAGCTCGTAGGACGGCCGCGTGCCGAGCAGCCCGATCGAGCCGGTGACCCACGGCAGCTCATCGGACAGCACGTCCTTGCCGAGGAGTGCCTTGGCGACGCCGGCCCCGAGGACATCGGCCATCTCGGTGACCTCGACGACCGCGGCTCGGGCGCCCTGGCCGACGAGCATGGCGACCTTCTCCCCGGCGTCGAGCACGTCGGCCGCCCGCTGCAGGTCGGCGTCGGAGGGCACCGGCAGGGCGAAGGTCTGGTCGAGGCTCGAGGGCACCATCTTGAACGCGTGCTGCGGCGGTACGTACTCGAGCTCCTGCACGTCGCTGGGGATGATGACCGCGGTGACGGTGCGCCGGGAGGCGGCAATGCGCATCGCCCGGTCGAGGACGTTGGGCAGCTGCTCGGGGACCGTCACCATCTGGCAGTACTCGCCCGCGACGTCCTTGAAGAGGCTGAGCAGGTCGACCTCCTGCTGGTAGTTGCCGCCCATAGCCGAGCGGGCCGTCTGTCCGACGATCGCGACGACCGGCACGTGGTCGAGCTTGGCGTCGTAGAGGCCGTTGAGCAGGTGGATCGCACCGGGCCCGCTCGTGGCGGTGCAGACGCCGACGCGGCCGCTCAGCTTGGCGTAGCCGCAGGCCTGGAAGGCGGCCATCTCCTCGTGGCGGGCCTGGATGAAGCGCGGCCTGTCCTGGGCGCGCTCCCACGAGGCCAACAGGCCGTTGATGCCGTCGCCGGCGTAGCCGAACACCTGCTCGACGCCCCATTCGCGCAGTCGCTCCAGGACATGGTCTCCGACAGTCGTGGTCGTCATCTCTGGTCCTCCTCGGATCGGGGCTGGTCGGTCTGGTCGGTCTGGTCGGTCTGGTCGGTGGGTGCCGGGCGGTCCCGGAGGCCGCCTGCGAGCAGCTCGGCGAGGTGCACGGCGTGGCGTCCCGTCTGCTGCTCCACCTGCGTGCGGCAGGAGAAGCCGTCTGCGAGCACGACGGTCGACGCGTCCGCCTCCCGTACCCGTGGGAGCAGCACGCGTTCGCCCGCGCCCACGGACACCTCGTAGTGGCCGCGCTCGAAGCCGAAGTTGCCGGCGAGGCCGCAGCATCCCGAGCCGAGCCGGTCGGCGTCGATGCCGGCGGCCTTCATCAGCTCGTCGTCGGGCTTGGTCCCCATCACGGCGTGCTGGTGGCAGTGGGTCTGCACGATGGCGTCGACGTCGAGCCGCGGCGGCTGCCAGTCGGGCGCCCGGTCGCGCAGCAGCTCGGCGAGGGTCGTCGTCTGGTGGGCGAGGCGCCGGATGTCCTCGTCGCCCGTGAGCAGCTCGGGGGCGTCGGACCGGAACACCGCCGTGCACGACGGCTCGAGGCCGACGACCGGGGTGCCGGCGCGCAGGTCGTCGCGCAGCACCGACACGGTGTGCCGCAGGACGCGCTTGGCCGTGCGCAGCTGGCCGGTGGAGATCCACGTCAGCCCGCAGCACACCGGCTCGCTGGGCACGACCACGGTGAAGCCGGCGTCCTCGAGCACCTCGACCGCGGACGCCAGCACCGTCGGGTGGAAGTAGTTGGAGAAGGTGTCGGGCCACAGGATGACGCGGCCCGGGACACCCGGGTTCGCTTGGGCCGCAGCGCCTCCCGAACGGGTACGTGCGCGCGAGCGGGCCCCGTCCGACGCCGTGAACGGCTCCTCGGCGAAGGCCGGGAGGCTGCGTTCCGGCGCGATCCCGCCGAGCCGCTTGAGCAGCGGGGCGGTGAGACGCGACTGCGTCAGCCGGTTGACCGCACGGGGTGCCCGCGCCGCCGCTCGGGCCGTCAACGGCAGCCAGCCCATCGAGTAGTGGGCGGCCGGTCGCACCCGGTGCTCGTAGTGGTGCGACAGGAACTCGACCTTGTAGGTGGCCATGTCGACGCCGACCGGGCAGTCCGACTTGCAGCCCTTGCACGCGAGGCACAGGTCGAGGGCGTCGCGCACCTCGGCGGAACGCCAGCCGTCGGTGATGGCGTCGCCGCGCATCATCTCGAAGAGCAGACGGGACCGGCCACGCGTCGAGTGGACCTCGTCGCGGGTCACCATGTACGACGGGCACATCACCTGCTCCTCGCTCGAGGAGGTGCGGCAGTTGCCGATCCCGGCGCAGCGCAGCACCGCCTGCGAGAAGCGTCCGTCGTCGTTGGGGAAGCCGAACTCGGTGCGCGGCTCGGGGTGCGCGTACTCGGTGCCGAGGCGCAGGTTGGCGTCGCGCGGGTTGGGGCGCACGACCTTGCCCGGGTTCATCCGGTCGTCCGGGTCGAAGAGGTCCTTGACCTGCTCGAAGAGCGCGACGACCTCGTCGCCGAACATGATCCGCAGCAGGTCGCCGCGGGCCTGCCCGTCGCCGTGCTCGCCCGAGAGGGAACCGCCGTACCGGACGACGAGGTGCGCTGCCCGAGAGGTGAACTCGTGGTAGTGGGCGATCCCGTCGGCGGTGCGCAGCTCGAAGGGGATGCTGCAGTGCACGCAGCCCTGGCCGAAGTGGCCGTAGATCGACGTCTCGTCCTCGCGGTAGCCGAACTCGTCGAAGAGTTCGCGCAGGTCGCGCAGGTAGTCGCCGAGCCGCCCCGGCGGGACGGCGGAGTCCTCCCAGCCCGGCCACGTGTCGTGCCGCGCCGACGGGTGGGCGGTGGCGCCGAGGCCTGCCTCGCGCACCCGGACGAGCTCCTCGATGTGGGCGGAGTCGTCGTAGAACCGTGTCGTCGGCGGGTGCTCGTTGCCCTCGACGTCGCGCAGCAGGCCCTTGGCGCGCTCGTCCGCCTCCTCCTGGGTGTCGGCGGAGAACTGGACGACGAGCCAGCCGCGGCCCTTGGGCAGGTCGTCGACGGCGTCGCCGGCCGCCTCGATCTCGCGCTCGAGGTCGATGAGCACGTCGTCCAGACCCTCGAGCATCGACGGGTCGTGGGAGACGACCTGCGGCACGGCGTCGCCCGCCTCGGCGATGTCGGGGTAGCCGAGCACGACCATTGCGGTGGCCCTGGGCACCTCGACGAGCGCGAGCTCGGCCCGCAGCACGGTCACGAGGGTGCTCTCGGAGCCGACGAGCGCCTTGGCGAGGTCGAAGTGGGCCTCGGGCAGCAGGGAGTCGAGGTTGTAGCCGGAGACCCGACGCGGGATCTTCGGGTAGCGGGTCCGCAGCAGCTCGAGGTTGTCGTCGCGCAGGCCACGCAGCGCCCGGTAGATCTCGGCCCACCGGCCGCCGGCCTCGACGACCTCCACGTACTCGTCCTCGCCCGTCGGGCCGACCCACATCCGCTCGCCGTCGTAGGTGAGCACCTCGAGCCGGTGGACGTTGTCGACGACCTTGCCGTAGGCCTGCGCCGTCGACCCGCACGAGTTGTTGCCGATCATCCCGCCGAGGGTGCACGTGCGGTGCGTCGAGGGCTTGGGCCCGTACATCAGCCCGTGCGGGGCGAGCTCCCGGTTCAGGTCGTCGAGGGCGATGCCGGGCTCGACGACGCAGCGGCGTCGCGCCACGTCGACGGACTCCACACGCGTGCAGTGGCGTGACCAGTCGATGACGACGCCGGTCCCGGTGGTCTGGCCGGCGAGGCTCGTACCGCCACCGCGCGACACGATCGACGCGTCGTGCTCACGGCAGACGGCTACGGCCGCGGCGGCGTCGTCCGGGTCGAGGGGGTTGACCACGACCGTGGGCACGTACCGGTAGTTGGAGGAGTCCACCGCGTAGGCGCCCCGGCTGCCGAGGTCGGGTCGCACCTCGCCCCGCACGCGGGCGCGCAAGGCGGTGACGAGGCGTGCCTCCGGCGTCGGCGTGGCGGTGCCGGGGCGCGCCGGACCGGTCGACGTGGTGGTCGCGGGGGTGGGCGCGGGTGAG
The DNA here is from genome assembly GCF_057656595.1 of Intrasporangium sp. Soil_C_50. Classification (NCBI taxonomy): domain Bacteria; kingdom Bacillati; phylum Actinomycetota; class Actinomycetes; order Micrococcales; family Intrasporangiaceae; genus Intrasporangium; species Intrasporangium sp. Soil_C_50. The sequence goes on along the minus strand of NZ_JBDGKB010000007.1, from coordinate 85,103 downwards.
TGGTCGGTCGTCGTCATCGCTGTCTCGTTCTCCCATCAGTTCCGGCGTGTGGCGGGTCGCCGCTCGACTCACCGCACGGGTCGCGGTCCGGCTCGCCGCCGAGTCGCTGGGCGCACTCGAGCAGGAGCGCGTGCACGAATCCCTGCGGCAGGTTGCCGCGCAGCTGGTGCTGCTCGACGTCGAACTCCTCGGCGAACAGGCCCGCCGGCCCGGCCGCCGCACGCTGCCTCTCGAACCAGCGGAACGCCTCGACCTCGTGCCCGGCTCCCCAGTGCGCCAGGCACATCGCGAAGCCGCACAGCAGGAACGCGCCCTCGGCCTCGCCGAGCGGGCGGTCGTCGGGACGGTTGCGATAGAGGTAGCCGTCCGCGGAGAGGTCCTTCTCGACGGCGGCGATCGTCGCCAGGCTGCGGGGGTCGGTGGGTGCGAGGGCACCGCGGACACCCGGAAGCAGCAGCGACGCGTCGAGCTCGGGGCGGCCCGGCCGGCGCAGCCACGCCCCGCCGGGCGACAGGCAGCGCCGGCTCGTCTCGGCGAGGACGGCGTCGGCGAGGCTGTCGGCGCGATCGGAGAGGGCGCCCGGGCCGTGCTGCGCGATGCGGCGCAGGCCACCGACGCAGGCCAGGCGCGAGTGCGTCCACCAGTCCGGGTCGAGCTCCCAGATGCCGGCGTCGGGCTGCGTCCACCGTGCGGCGATGACATCGACGAGGGTCTCCGCGGCCGTGGCGTCCTCCGCGGTGAGCAGGTCGTGCCGAGCGGCCGACGCGTACAGCTGGAGCAGCTCGCCCGGGGTGTCGAGCTGGAACTGCCCCCGCACCCAGTTGCCGACGACATCGGCGCCACCGGGGTAGGCGGGCAGGTCGAGGGTCGACTCCTCGGGAGGGAGGGCCCCGGTGACCGAGTAGGCGGGCGCGAGGTCGTGGCCGTGCTCGAGGATGCGGGCCGTCGTCACGTCGACCAGCTCCGGCAGCAGCGGCAACGGCTCGTGGACCGAGACCGCGAGGCCGGCGTACGCCTGGTCGCGCAGCCACACGTAGCGGTAGTCGAAGTTGCGTCCGGCCTCGGCACGCTCGGGCAGCCCCAGAGTCGGCGCGGCGACCATGCCACCGCCCGGCGTCGTCAGGCCACGCAGCACGGCGTAGGCCATCCGGGCGTCGCGCCTCCCGACGACGTCCTCGAAGGCCGGCACCTGCTCGCTCCACCAGCGTTCGGTCGCCCGCCAGGCGTCGGGCGCCTCGACCGGAGGGCCGAGGGGGCGGTCGGACACCTCGAGCACGAGGTCGCGGTGCTCCCCGGCAGCGAGGTACAGCTCGGCGCGCAGCACGCCGTCGTCGCCCCGCGATGCCTCGGGCAGCCCGCTCCACCGGGCCCGCAGGTCGCCGCAGCCGAGCACCCAGCGGCCCGCGTCGTCGCGACGCGCGTCGGCCGGCGTGCTGCCGAAGTCGCCGCGCAGGTCGAGCGACACGGCCACGCGGGCCCCGTCGGAGTCGGGCATCTCGATGCGGCGCAGGAGCACGGCCCGGTGGGGGTCCGCCGGAGCGGCGAGCGCCTCGCGACACTCGACGGTCGTGTCGTTGGTGACCCAGTGGCTGCGCCAGACCAGGCTGCCGGGCTCGTAGGTCCCGCCCCAGACGTAGGGCTCGACCGGCGTCACGGTGTAGCCGCCGCGTCCGCCGACGAGGCTCGCGAACGTGGCCGGCGAGTCCCAGCGGGGCACACACATCCACACGACGTCGCCGCGCGGCCCGATGAGCGCACCGCGGTGGCCATCGGCCACGAACGAGTACTCGCGCAGCACGTGGAAGGGCTGTCCGGTGGACCGGCTCGTGTCGGCTGTGACCGACGGGCGCGACGGCTTCATCGCCGCCTCCGTCCCCCGCGGGAGAGCGCGGCACCGGCCAGGGCGACGCCCGCCGACGCGAGCGCCGGACGCGCGTACTCGCGTCGCCACGCCGCCAGGCCCACCATCGACAGCGCGTGGGAGACGTCGACGAGGGCAGCCGGGCGCCGGGCCACGCCGGGGGCCACGAGCTCGGCGATCCCCTAGGCCAGGTGACGGAGGCCGAGCAGCTGGGTGACGAGCTGTTCGTCGGCGGTGCACCCGCGGCCCGTCACCCGCTGCCAAACCTCGTCGGGGCAGGTGAACAGCACTGCGCCCCAGGCGGTCCCGGCCGCACCAGCGACCCGCGCCCTGCCGTTGCCGCTGCCGTTGCCGCTGCCGTTGCCGCTCAACGACGCCGCCCCACGACCGCGAGCGCCAGGCCCGCCACCGCGACGCCTGCCGCGCCGGCCAGCTGCGGGTACCGGTGCGCGAGCCACTGCTGGCGGCTCGTCGGCTTCGACTTCCCGTCGAACGCGCCATGGGCCCCGAAGTCGCGGCCGTCGTCGCCGTCGGCCGGGTCCCAGAGGTTGGCCGGCTGGTCGTCGGGGCGTCGCTGGTCTGTCTGCTGTGAGTCGAACCCCGTTCTCGCCAGGTAGCGGTCGAGCAGGCCGGGCACGACGGCGTTGGCCATCAGCGTCGCCGTGGTCGTGGCCCCGACCCAGTACTCACGACGCTTCGGGTGCTCTGCGGCGAACGCGATCGCGCGGGCCGCGACCTCCGGCTGGTAGATCGGGGGCACCGGCTGGGCCTGCCGGGGCAGGCGGGACAGCACCCACGAGAACTGTGGCGTGTTGAGCGCCGGCATCTGCACCATCGTCACGTGGACGCCGCTCTTCTCGTGGAGCAGCTCGACTCTCAGTGCCTCGTGGAAGCCCTGGATCGCGTGCTTGGCGCCGCAGTACGCGCTCTGGAGCGGGATGCCGCGGTAGGCCAGCGCCGACCCGACCTGGACGATCGTGCCGGCGTCCCGCTGCCGCATGCGCCGGAGCACGGCGCGGGTCGCGTAGACGTAGCCGAGGTAGCTGACCTCGGTGACGCGCCTGAACTCCTCCGGGGTGATGTCCTCGAACCTCGCGAAGACCGAGGTGAAGGCGTCGTTGACCCACACCGCGATCGGGCCGAGCTCGCTCTCGACGCGCTCGACCGCGGCCTCGACGGCGTCGGGGTCGGACACGTCGAGCGGCACGACCAGCGCGCGCCGCCCCTGCGCCCGGACCTCGGCAGCCGCGGCCTCGAGCCCCCGCTCCCCGCGGGCGAGGAGGGCGACGTCGTTCCCACGCCGCGCGAACTCGCGGGCGGTGGCCCGTCCGATACCTCCGCTTGCTCCCGTGATGGCCACGACCTGCGTCATTCGTCCTCCTCGGCACCTCGTCCGTGAGCCCCAGGGGCCAGGTGCAGGGGCACCCGAGGGGCAGGTGGTCCGGCGACGGGTGCCCCCTACCCCGGGCGAGGCCGTTGTGACGAGGGCACGCCGAGGCGTACGTCACACGCCGTGACGTGCAGGCGTGCGGGCGTCGTGGCCGTGGGCGCGACGCGGGCGCGGCCGCGGGGCCGTGGTAGCCGGCGGCAGGCGGAGGCCGGCGCGACCGGGGCCGACGACTGCGGCCCCGGTGGGGGGTCGCGAGCGGTCAAGGACACGGTGCGAGAGCGGGAGGCGCCGGCGCTCGGGGGTCGACGACGCCTCCCTACCCCCTGAATCCGTTGCGGACGCCCCGGCGTTACACCTCGCCCGGGACCGACCCCGTCGAACGACCCCTCCCGTTCACCTCGGGGCTCTAGCGTCGGAGGTGACGAACCCTGACAGGAGGCTGGCCCGGTGACCGACCGGCTCCGCGCGGCCGCACGCGCCCCCGAACCGCGGACACTCGTCGACGTCCTCGCGGCGACGACGGCGGCCCACCCCGACGTGCCGGCGGTCGACGACACGGCCACCGTGCTCACCTACGCCGAGCTGACTGCCGCGGCGGTCGCCCTCGCCCGCGACCTGGCCCGCGCCGGTGTCCGTCCCGGCGACCGCGTCGGGGTCCGTGCGCCGTCGGGCACCGTCGACCTCTACGTCGCGGTGCTCGGCATCCTCCATGCGGGGGCCGCGTACGTCCCCGTCGACGCCGACGACCCACAGGAGCGTGCCGATCTCGTCTTCGGCGAGGCCGCGGTCACGGCGATAGTCGGGCCGCGCCGCCGGATCCGCCCGGTGGGCCGGGCGGCCCCACCCCCGCGGGGCCCGAAGGCCAGCAAGGCGCACCCGACGCCGCCCGAACCCGTCACGGTCACCACCGAGCACGACGCGTGGGTCATCTTCACCTCGGGCTCCACCGGCGTGCCGAAGGGCGTGGCCGTGTCGCACCGCTCGGCAGCGGCGTTCGTCGACGCCGAGGCCCGGATCTTCTTGCAGGAGCGGCCGGTCGGGCCCGGCGACCGGGTCCTCGCCGGCCTGTCGGTGGCGTTCGACGCGTCGTGCGAGGAGATGTGGCTCGCGTGGCGGTACGGTGCATGCCTCGTGCCGGCGCCACGCTCGCTCGTGCGCACCGGCCAGGACCTCGGTCCGTGGCTCGTCGCGCAGGACATCACGATCGTCTCGACCGTCCCGACGCTCGCGGCCCTGTGGCCCGCGGAGGCGCTCGAGCCCGTGCGGCTGCTCATCTTCGGCGGCGAGGCGTGTCCGCCCGACCTCGCGGCGCGGCTCGCGACGCCGGACCGCGAGGTGTGGAACACCTACGGCCCCACCGAGGCGACCGTCGTCGCGTGCGCGGCCCCGCTCGACGGCGTGGGGCCGGTGCGCATCGGCCTGCCGCTCGACGGCTGGGACCTCGCCGTCGTCGGACCCGACGAGCAGCCCGTCGGTGAGGGTGAGACCGGCCAGCTCATCATCGGCGGCGTCGGGCTGGCCCGCTACCTCGACCCGGCCAAGGACGCCGAGAAGTACGCGCCGATGCCGACGCTCGGGTGGGAGCGCGCCTACCGCTCGGGCGATCTCGTCGTCAACGATGCCGAGGGGCTGCTCTTCGTCGGCCGCGCGGACGAGCAGGTCAAGCTCGGCGGCCGCCGCATCGAGCTCGGTGAGGTCGACGCCGCCCTCCAGGCGCTGCCCCACGTGACCGCAGCCGCGGCTGCGGTCCAGACCACCCCGGTCGGCAGCCAGCTGCTCGTCGGCTACCTCGTCCCCGCGTCCGAGCACCTCGACCTCGACGCCTCGCGCGAGCGCCTGCGCGAGGAGCTGCCCGCCGCGCTCGTGCCGATCCTCGCCACCGTCGAGTCGATCCCGACGCGTACCTCGGGCAAGGTCGACCGGGCCGCGCTGCCGTGGCCGCTGCCCGGCGCCGGGGCGGACGCGGACGCGTCGGACCTCGAGGGCACCGCGGCGTGGGTCGCCGGGCACTGGTCGGCCGTTCTCGGCGCGTCGGTCGGCTCGCCCCACGCCGACTTCTTCGCCCTCGGCGGGGGCAGCCTGTCCTCGGCCCGGCTCGTGTCGCTGCTCCGCGAGCGCTATCCGACCGTCACGGTCGCCGACATCCACGCGCACCCGCGCCTCGGCGCCCAGGTCGAGCTGCTCGAGTCGTTCGCGCCGGTCGACCCGTCCGGCGGCGGACCGGAGCGCACCGTGCACCGCATCCCCCGGCGCACGCAGCTGCTCCAGACGCTGGTGTCGGTCGTGCTGCTGACGATCAAGGGCCTCCAGTGGCTCGTCGGCCTCGGCATCGTCACCGAGCTGCTGCGTGCCTCCGGCGTCGCCACGTGGCCGCGACCGGTGTCGTGGTGGGCGCTCGGCATCGGCCTCCTTGCGTTCGTGACGCCCGTCGGGCGCATGGGGATCACCGCTCTCGCCTGCCGGTTGCTGCTGCGCGGGCTCAAGCCCGGCTCCTACACCCGCGGCGGGTCGGTGCAGATGCGCCTCTGGGCGGCCGAGCGGTTCGCCGACGCCATGGGCGCGGTGACCATGGCCGGCGCGCCCTGGATCGTCCACTACGCGCGACTGCTGGGTGCGACGATCGGCCCCGGTGTCGACCTCCACACCGTGCCGCCGGTGACCGGGCTGCTGACCATCGGTGGGGGCGCCAGCATCGAGCCCGAGGTCGACCTGTCGGGCTACTGGATGGACGGCGACGTCGTCCACGTCGGCACCGTCCACATCGGGCGCGAGGCCGTGGTCGGGGCCCGCAGCACCATCGGCCCGGACGTCCACATCGGCCGCGGCGCCGTCGTCCAGGCCGGCTCGACGGTGCTGACGTCGGTGCCCGCCGGACGCGTCGTCGCGGGCTCGCCCGCCACGCGCGTCCACGACCCGGCGGCGCTCGGCCATCCCGCCGAGCGGCCGCCTCGGCGCCCGGCCTGGGTCGCGGCCTACGGCGCCTCCGGCGCCTTGGTGTCGCTGCTGCCGTTCGTCGCGCTCACACCCGCGCTGCTCGTGCTCGCCCGCGCGCTCCGGGGCACCTCCGGCACCGGCGACGCCGCGCTGACCGTCCTCGCGTGGGTGCCGGTCGTCACCGTCATCGGGATGGTCGGGCTGGCGCTGCTGACCGTCGTGCTCGTGCGGCTGCTCGCCCTGGGTCTCCGTCAGGGCTTCCACCCGGTGCGCAGCCGCATCGGCTGGCAGGTGTGGCTCACCGAGCGGCTCCTCGACCAGGCCCGCACCTACCTCTTCCCCCTGTACGCCAGCCTCTTCACCCCCGTGTGGCTCCGGCTGCTCGGGGCCCGTGTCGGCAGCGACGTCGAGGCCTCGACGGTGCTGCTGCTGCCGTCGATGACGACCGTCGCGAGCGGGGCTTTCCTCGCCGACGACACCATGGTCGGCAGCTACGAGCTGGCGCACGGCTGGGTGCACATCGCGCCGGTCAAGATCGGCAAGCGCGCCTTCCTCGGCAACAGCGGCATGACAGCCCCGGGCCGACGCGTCCCGAAGTTCGGGCTCGTCGCGGTGCTCTCGGCGGCGCCGCCGAAGTCGAAGGCCGGGTCGAGCTGGCTCGGCAGCCCGCCGGTCCGGCTCCGACGCCCACCGCAGGGCAGCGACGACGAGCGGACCTTCCGACCTCCGTTGCGGCTCAAGGTCTTCCGCGGCCTCGTGGAGCTGTGCCGTATCGTGCCGGTCATGGTCACCGTCGCCCTCGGGTTCGGCGTGCTCGTGGCCGTCGAGACCCTCGCGCTGCGCTGGGGGTGGGTCGTCGCGGCCCTGCTGGGCGGGGTCGTCCTCGCCGCCACCGGGGCCGTGGCCGCCGCCGTCACGACGCTGGCGAAGTGGGTCATCGTCGGTCGCATCAGGGCGGTCGAGCACCCGCTCTGGAGCTCCTTCGTGTGGCGCAACGAGGTGGTCGACGCGTTCGTCGAGATGGTCGCCGGCCCGTGGTTCGCCTGGACCGCCACCGGCACACCCGCGATCAACGTCTGGCTGCGCACGCTGGGCGCCCGCATCGGCCACGGCGTGTGGTGCGAGACGTACTGGCTGCCGGAGGCCGACCTGGTCAGCCTCGGCGACGGCGCCACGGTCAACCGGGGCTGCGTGCTGCAGACGCACCTGTTCCATGATCGGATCATGAGCATGGACAGCGTCACCCTCGACGAGGGCGCCACCCTCGGTCCGCACGGGGTCATCCTGCCGGCAGCCTCGATCGCCCGCACGGCCACGGTCGGGCCCGGCTCGCTGGTGCTCCGGGGGGAGAGTGTGCCCGCCGGCAGCCGGTGGACCGGCAACCCCATCGCACCCTGGCACGAGAAGCCGAGCGCCTGAACGGTGAGCGTTCCCGACCGCACCCGCCGCACCCGCCGCGCCGACCACCACGTCCTCGACGCGTACACACCCGAGCGCGGCGACCCCGGCTACCGCGTCGAGCACTACGACCTCGACCTCGACTACCGCGTCTCGAGCAACCGGCTGTCCGGTCGGGCCACGCTGACGGTCCGCGCGCTCGCGCCCCTCGAGGCGCTCAGGGTCGACCTGGTGGGGCTGCGCGCCGGAAAGGTCACGGTCGACGGCTCGCCGGTCAGGTGGACCCACCGCGGCCACGCCGTCACCGTCCGCCCCGCGCGTCCGCTCATGGCCGGCACGACCGCCGAGCTCACCATCACCTACTCCGGCACCCCGGGCCCGACGCGCACCCGGTGGGGCACGCTCGGCTGGGAGGAGCTCGCCGAGGGCGCACTCGTCGCCTCGCAGCCGACGGGCGCGCCGACGTGGTTCCCGTGCAACGACCACCCGAGCGGCAAGGCGACCTACCGCATCGCCATCGAGTGCGACTCCCCCTTCGCCGTCACGGCCACCGGCGTGCTCACCGAGACCCGCGTGCGTGGGAGCCGCACCCGGCGCGTCTTCGAGCAGACGCACCCGATGGCCACCTACCTCGCCGCCGTCCACGTCGGCCGCTACACCGAGCACGTCCTCGCCGACGTGCCCCTGCGGGTGCGCCTTCTCGTGCCCGTCGGCAACAGGGCCACGGCCCGGCACGACCTCGACCGGCTGCCGGAGATGATGGCGGTGCTGGCCGAGCGCTTCGGGCCCTACCCGTTCCCCGACTACACGGTCGTCGTCACCGCCGACGACCTCGACATCCCGCTCGAGGCCCAGGCGATGGCGACCTTCGGGGCCAACTGGCTCCCCGGCGACCGACGCCACGAGCGGCTCGTCGCCCACGAGCTGGCGCACCAGTGGTTCGGCAACAGCCTGACCCTCGGCACGTGGAGCGACATCTGGCTGCACGAGGGTTTCGCCTGCTACGCCGAGTGGCTCTGGGCCGAGGCCGCCGACGGCGTCCCGGCGTCTGTCAACGCCCGCGCGCACCACGCGCGGCTCGCGGCACTCCCCCAGGACCTCGTCCTGTCCGACCCGGGGCCGCGCGACCTCTTCGACGACCGGGTCTACAAGAGAGGGGCCCTCACCCTGCACGCGCTGCGCACCCACCTCGGCGACGCCACGTTCTTCGGCCTGCTCCGCGACTGGACCGCGACCCATGCCGACGGGACCGTCAGCACCGACGCGTTCGTCGACCTCGCGGTCGAGCACGCGGTACGCAGCGGCGCCGAGGAGGCCGAATCACCAATGGTGCGTGGGCTGCTCACCGCCTGGCTCGACGAGCGAACCCTGCCCGAGCTGCCCGAGCCGCCTGGATCGCCCGGTCCTCCCGGACTGTCCCGACTCCGCGGGCGGCTCGGACTGCCCCCACTGCACGGGCTGCCCTGACTGCCCTGACTGTCCTGACGCCCGCGGCCACGCCGGGCTGGCGGACCTGCCCGCGAGCACGACGACCGGCACCGATGCGTCGCTCCGCGCCAGCGCGACCGCCCCGACGAGCCCAGGTGGGTCGGGAGGGTCGGCAGGATCGTGCAGGTCGCCGAGGTCCGCGACGGTGACCGGGACGCGGTCCGGCCCCACCGGCGTCGGTACGCCCGGCGGGGGCGCGGCGAACGACGCCGGGTCGACGCCGAGCCCGGTGCCGACGGCCTTGAGCGCCGCCTCCTTGCGGGCCCACAGGCGCGCCCGGGTCACAGCGTCACGAGTGGGGGGCTCGTCGGGGTGCAACGCCACGGTGTCGAACCCGGGGAAGTCGGCCTCCACGACGCGCACGAGGTCGACTCCGACCGGTGCCAGCCGGGTCAGGGCGACGGCGACCACACCGGGCCGGAACGCCGACGTGTCGGGCGCCCCGATCGGTCCGGTGTGGGTGACCGAGACGTGCAGACCGGCGTCGGTGGTCACGCGCACCCGGCCGTGCGGCGCGCCGCACCGCGCGCAGGTGCGGTCGAGCGTGACGTCGCCGGGCGGGACGCCGAGCACGTCGCCGACCACGTGCCGCACGAGGAGGTACCCGGCGGCGCGACTCGCGGCCACCGACGCGACCGGCGACTCCGACACGCGTCGACGCTCGGGGCCGTCGAGGGCCTCCAGGTGCGGGCCCGAGGCGGTCACGTCGGCGGGAACCGCCACCGACCAGACGCCGACGGCCACGTGGACGACCTCGGCCGCGGCTTCGGCGCTCACGCGTCGGCGGCGCCCGTGGGGCCGGTCGCGCCGTCCTGGCCGTCCGCCGAGGCCGTGTCGGGCGACTCGGGGTCGACGAAGGCGAGGCGGTCGCGGGCTGCGTGCTCGACGAGCACCGGCACGAAGTCGCGCACGGGTCCGTCGAGGTTCTGGTGCGCGACGGTCACGGCCGCCGCCACGACGTCCGGGTGCAGGTGAGGGAACCGCTGCTCGAGGCGCGTCTGCACCTCGGCCAGGGCCCGGCGTTCGGCGTCGCGGTCCATGCAGCAATGCTCCGGGAGCCCCGGCCCGAAGACAACCCCTCGGTCCATTCCCGCGTCGTGTCGCTCACCGTGACGGCGGAGTGGGCCGCCCGGGAGCGCATCGAGCACCCCGCCCTGACGCCGAGCAGCGCGAGCTCGCCTCGCTTCCTGTGGCCACGCGCTAGCTAGAGCACGGGAAGGTCGTCGACCACTCCTGTGAGCACGACGTCCTCGGCGACCAGTCGCAGCTTTCGGTTGGTGAGACTGCTGGCCTTGCGGAGCACCTCGAACGCCCTCTGCTCGTCGATGCGGCGGTTCGCCATGACGATGCCGATCGCGGCGCCGATCTGGCGCGAGGTGCGCAGGGCCACCTCCAACTGCGCGACCTGCTCGTGGCTCAGCGCGCCCTCTGCCTGCAGCTCGAGGATCAGCTCACGGTCGACGTCCACCCGGACCTCGAGGTCGGCGATCCTGCCCCGGTTCTCGTCGGCACGCAGCCGGGTCTCGTCGGCCCGTGCCTCACTGGCATCGGCACGACGGTCGTCGCTGTCGCTCTTGGCCAGCAAGGCGTCGAGGTCGGCACGGTTGACCTCGACCTGCTCCTCGAGCTGCTCGAGGCGCTGCAACTCCGCTTCCGAATCCGAAGTCTGGGGACCCATGCCGTCAGTATCGACAATGACGCCGCCTCGGACAACGTGGCGGGCTCAGGCAGGGCGCCCCGGCCCGGCCCGACGCCCGGCCGACTCGGGGTCGAGGAGCTGGGCCAGGTGCACGGCCGGGCGGTCGCGCAGGTCCGCCACCTGCGTGCGGCAGGAGAACCCGTCGGCGAGCACGACCGCGCCGGGGGCCGCGTCGATCGCCGGGAGCAGGTTCTGGTTCGCGACGGCGAGGGAGACCTCGTGGTGGCCGATCTCGACGCCGAAGTTGCCGGCGAGCCCGCAGCAGCCGGACAGCGTCTGCACCGACGCACCGGTGTCGGCGAGCAGGTCCGCGTCGGCCTTCCAGCCGAGCACCGCGTGGTGGTGGCAGTGCGGCTGGGCCACGACCTGCGTGCCGGAGAGGTCGGGGGCCGTCCATCCCGGCGTCTCGGCGAGCAGCTCGGCGAGGGTGCGGACCCGGGAGGAGACGAGCGCGGCGTCCTCGTCGCCGGGCAGCAGCTCGTGCACGTCGGAGCGCAGCACGGCGGTGCACGAGGGCTCGATGCCGACGATCGGCAGGCCGGCGCGGGCGTCCTCGGCGAGCGCCGCGACCGTGCGGCGCAGGATGTCCTTGGCCGAGTCGAGCTGTCCGGTCGTGATCCACGTCAGGCCGCAGCAGATCGAGCCACTCGGCAGGCGTGGCTCGTAGCCGGCGTCCCGCAGCACGCGGACCGTGGCCTCCGCGACCTCCGGCGAGAACGAGTCGGAGAAGGAGTCGGCAAACAGGACAACGGGTTTCAGCTCAGAGGTGCGTGGCGTGAAGCTGCGACGGAACGGCCGCCTGGCGAACGCGGGGATCGAGCGACGCCGGTCGACGCCGGCGAGCCACAGCGCCACCGGCGCCACGAGCGGCAGGGTCAGCGACCGGTTGGCGAGGGCCGGTACGCGCCCGGCGAGCCGCGCCCACATCGGTAGCCGCCCGAGCGTGTAGTGCGAGCGTGGGCGCAGCCGGCGGCGGTAGGTCTGGTGCAGCACCTCCGACTTGTAGGTGGCCATGTCGATGCCGGTGGGGCAGTCGGACGCGCACCCCTTGCACGACAGGCACAGGTCCATCGCGTCGTGGACCGACGGGTGCGACCACGGCAGCTCGCCGCGCACGACGTCCTGCAGGATGCGGGCGCGTCCGCGGGTGGAGTCCTTCTCCTCGCGGGTGGCGAGGTAGGAGGGGCACATGACGCCGCCGGCGGCCGAGTTGTCGGCGCGGCACTTGCCGACGCCGGTGCAGCGGTGCACGGCCTGGGCGAGGTCGCCGCCGTCGTGGGGGTAGGCCATCGCGAGGTTGCGGACCGGGAAGTGCCCGACCGGTCGCACGTCCTGGTCGACGGGATCGGGGTCGACGAGCACCCCGGGGTTGAGCAGGTTGTCGGGGTCGAAGGCGTGCTTGATGCCGCCGAAGAGGGCGATGGCGTCGGCCGAGTACATGTGCGGCAGCAGCTCGGAGCGGGCCCGGCCGTCGCCGTGCTCGCCGGAGAGCGATCCGCCGAACCCGCCGACGAGCCGGGCCGACTCGGTGAGGAACTCGCGCATGACCTTCGTGCCGTCGGGCTGGTCGAGCGGCAGGTCGAGCCGCACGTGCATGCAGCCGTCGCCGAAGTGGCCGAAGGGCGCGGACGTCATGCCGTAGGAGCCGACGAGCTCGTCGAAGGCCGCGAGGTACTCGCCGAGCCGCGCCGGCGGCACGGCGGCGTCCTCCCATCCGGGCCAGGCCGGCTTGCCCGAGGGCGCGCGACCCGCGAGGCCGGCGCCGTCCTCGCGGATCCGCCACAGCCGGGCCTGAACCGCGGGGTCGACGACGACGACCGCGTCGTCGGCGAGCCCTTCGTCGACGAGGCGTCGGGCCCGCGAGGTGACCTCGCCGAGGTCGTCGCCGGCGAACTCGACGAACAGCCAGGCGCGCCCGCGCGGCAGGGGCGGGATGGCGTCGGGGCCGCGTCGGGCGCGGAGCACGTCGGTGAGCCGGGAGTCGAGCCCCTCGCAGGACGTCGGTGCGTGCGCCACGACGGCAGGGGCGGCCTGGCCCGCCGCGACGATGTCACCGAAGCCGAGTGCGACGACGACCCGGACGGAGGCATCGACGACGAGCCGGACGGTCGCCTGCGTGATGACTCCGAGGGTCCCCTCCGAGCCCACCAGGGCCTGGGTGAGGTCGAACCGCTCGGGCAGCAGGTGGTGCGCGGCGTAGCCCGACACCTGCCGGCCGAACCGGTCGAACTCGGTGCGCGCCGTGGACAGGTGGCGCCCCATGACGCTGCGGACGCCGGCCACGACGTCGTCGGCACCGTGGGCGAAGGGGGCGCCGGACGCGTCGTAGCCGGTGGCGAGGTGGTCGCCGGCGGCGGTGAGCAGCTCCAGGCCGGCGACGTTGTCGGAGGTGCGCCCGTAGGCCAGCGACCGGGAGCCGCACGCGTTGTTGCCGATCATGCCGCCGATGGTGCAGCGGGGGTGCGTCGACGGGTCGGGCCCGAACCGGACGCCGTGGGGCGCGACCGCCTTCTGGAGCACGGCGTGCACGGTGCCGGGCTCGACGACCGCCGTGCGGGTGTCCGGGTCGACCGACAGGACGCGGTTCAGGTGGCGGGAGAAGTCGAGCACGACGCCACGCCCGACGGCGTTGCCGGCCACCGACGTGCCGGCGCCACGCGAGGTGACCGGGACGCCGGTCTCGCGGGCCACGGCGAGGGTGGCCTCGACCTCACCGACGTCGCGCGGGCGCACCACGGCGAGGGGCGGGATCCGGTACAGCGACGCGTCGGAGGCGTACATGCTCCGGGTGCCGGCGTCCGCGTGCACGTCGAGGCCGGCACGGCCCAGCGCCTGCACCACCTGCGCGTCGAGGTGTTCCATGGGTAACATGTTACGCATGGTCCGGCTGACCCTCCCCCACGGCGCACCCTCCCTCGCGGACGCGGTCGTCGACGCCGTGCGCGCGGGCATCACCGCCGGCGAGCTCGTGCCGGACGCCACGTACTCCGTCTACCAGCTCGCCGACCTGCTCGGCATCTCGCGCAGCCCGGTGCGCGAGGGGCTGCTGCGCCTCGCCGAGGCGGGCCTCGTGCGGATCGACCGCAACCGCGGCTTCCGCGTGCTGACGCCGCAGGCGCGCGACATCGAGGAGATCATCGACATCCGCCTCGCCCTCGAGCCGCCCGCCGCCCGCCGCGCCGCCGAGCAGGCCACCGACGCCCAGCACACCGAGATCCGCGAGGCCTTCGAGGCCATGGGCACCGCTCTCGGCGAGGGCGGCACCGCTTCCCCCGACGAGGGGCGGTTCTGGGTCGCCGACCACACCGTGCACGACACCCTGATGCGCGCCGGCGGCAACCAGCGCGCGGCGGCGATCATCGACCGGCTCCGGGCGACCACCGCCCTGCTCGGACCGCCCACGACCACCGCCGGGCGGACGCTCGCGGAGATCCGGGACGAGCACGAGCCGATCGTCACGGCCGTGCTGCACCGCCGCGGCGCCGATGCCGAGCAGGCGATGCGCCACCACCTCGAGCACACCGGCGAGCTGCTCGCCCGGACGCTCGCGGGTCCACTCGACCGGACGCCCGAGGGGGCGGCCGCGGCCGCCGAGCCCTGACGCCCCCCCCACCTTGCGCGTCTCAGCCCGCGCACGAGATCGCGCCCCGGCCACCGGCTGGGGCACCCTTGATACCGAGACCAACCAAGATTTCGGGCGCCCCGCACGAAGCGGGACACCCCGAGGGAGACACGCGTGAAGGTACTGCTGCTGGAGAACGTCCACCCCGTCGCACCCGAGGCATTCCGCCGCAACGGCTTCGAGGTCGAGACCCGCTCCGGATCCCTGAGCGAGCACGAGCTCATCGAGGCCCTCGAGGGCGTCACGGTGCTCGGCATCCGCTCCAACACGAAGGTCACCGCGGCCGTCCTCGACGCCGCGCCCAGCCTGCGTGCCATCGGCTGCTTCTGCATCGGCACCAACCAGGTCGACCTCGGCCGCGCCACCGAGCTCGGCGTCGGCGTCTTCAACGCCCCGTTCTCGAACACCCGCAGCGTCGTCGAGCTCGTCCTCGGCGAGGTCATCGCCCTCGCTCGCCGCCTGCCGGAGAAAACCCAGAAGATGCACGACGGGATCTGGGACAAGTCGGCCAAGGGCGCCTACGAGACCCGCGGCCGCACGCTCGGCATCGTCGGCTACGGCAACATCGGCACACAGCTGTCGAACGTGGCCGAGGCGATCGGCCTGCGCGTCGTCTTCTTCGACACGGCCGACCGGCCGGCGCACGGCAACGCGCGCCGCATGGGCTCCCTCGACGAGCTGCTCGAGCAGTCGGACGTCGTCAGCCTCCACGTCGACGGTCGTCCGGGCAACGCCGGCCTGTTCGGCGCCGAGCAGTTCGCGATGATGAAGCCCGGCTCGGTGTTCATCAACGCCTCGCGCGGCATGGTCGTCGACGACGAGGCCCTGCGCGACCACATCCTGTCCGGCCACCTCTCCGGCGCGGCCATCGACGTCTTCCCCACCGAGCCGAAGGCCCAGGGCGACCCGTTCGAGTCGCCGCTGCGCGGCCTCGAGAACGTCATCCTCACCCCGCACGTCGGCGGGTCCACCGCGGAGGCGCAGGAGGAGATCGGCTCGTTCGTCGCGAACAAGCTCGGCAGCTACATCGCCGAGGGCGCGACGTCGCTGTCGGTCAACCTGCCCGAGGTCCTCCCCACGCCGCGCGACGGCTCCTTCCGGATGGCGCTGCTGCACCACAACATCCCCGGGGTCCTCGCCTCGATCAACAACACGCTGGCCGCCGCCGGGGTCAACGTCGTCGGCCAGTCGCTCGCGACCCGCGGCCAGCTCGGCTACGTCGTCACCGACACCGACGTGCCGCTCGTCGACGAGACCCTCACCGCGCTGCGCGACGGGCACGAGGCGCTCCACCTCGAGTCCTGGCCCAGCGAGTCGGCCCAGTAGCCGACGCCGCACTCGTCCTGGCCGACGGCCGGGCGGCGTCGAACTGGCAGCCAGCCAGGTCGACGCCGGTGCGAGAGTGCCCAATGAGCTCAGCAGCACTCGACGCGAGGCGCCAGGGCGTCGCAGCAGTCACGCGGCCCGAGCTCGGCGAGAGCCATGCCGGCGACGACCAGGAGTCCTCCGGCCCAGCCCGTCCAGCCGAGGCCGGCCTCACCCCGCGCAGCCGCCAGAACCGCAGCGAACACGGGTTCCATCGTCATGACGACCGCCGCGGCCGTGGCCGTGAGAGCCGACTGGGCCCACGCCTGGACGACGAAGCCGATGCAGGTGGCGACGATGCCCAGGTAGAGAACCGCCTCCCACGCATCGGGGGTGGCCGGGACCGCGACACCCCGTCCGGTCGCCACGGCGTAGGCGGCACAGAGGACCGCTGCGACGGTGACGCTGACGGCGGTCATGCCGTACGCGTTCTCCCGGGTGGCCCACTGGCTCAAGCCGGTGATGTGCACGGCGAAGCAGGCGGCGCCGGCCAGGGTGAGCGCGGCGCCCAGGACCGAGGGCGTGCCGACGCCTCCGCCGAGGGCCGCGATGCCGACGGTGGAGAGCGCCACGGCGACCCATCCGGCCCGACCGACCTGCTCCTTGAAGGCGAGTGCCGCGACGACGGGCGTCAGGATGACGGCGGCACCGGTGAGGAACCCGGACACCCCGGCGAGGGTGTGCTGCAGGCCGCTGGTCTGGAGGAGGAAGCCGCCGGCCAGTGCCACCCCCAGCAGGCCGGAGCGCCGTAGCTCGGGCCGGGTCAGTCGTGCCACCGTGGCCCCGCGGACGAGCAGGAGTGCGGCAGCGCCGATGCCGAAGCGCCAGGTCAGGAACGAGGCCGGGTCCAGCTCGTCGAGGGAGTCCTTGGTGATGATGAACGTGGAGCCCCACACGGCGGTGGCCGCCACGAGGGCCGCGACTGCCGGGATGTTCCTTCGCACCGTTCCCGCCTCGGACTCCTGCGAACTACGCACGCCTGCCCAGCAGGTGGGGGCCGGCGACGCGTGTCATGGACCCTCCCGGCTGTGCACGTCCATGCTAGGTCGTACCCCGACCCGCCCGCGCAAGCCTCCCCTCCCTCCGCGGACGCGACGTTGGACAAGAGCCGGTCGGCGACCCTCGCCGGCCTTCTGGCCGCTGGGCGCAGCGGGTGTCAGGCTGGACGGGTGCAGAGGACTCCTGCAGGGCCTGGCCCGCTGGGGCGTGAGGTCGAGCGCGCAGAGTTCGCCAACCAGCTCGCGCGGGCAGCGGGTGGGGAGGCAGTCGCCGTCCACGTGGTGGGCGAGGCCGGGATCGGCAAGACGTCGTTCTGGCGCTGGTGCGTCGCGGAGGCCCGCGCCGCGGGGATGCGCACGCTGACGGCCCCTGCGCCGGCGTTCGGTCGTGCGCCCTTCCGGGCCGTCGCCGACCTGCTGAGCGACGACCTCGACCTCGCGATGGCAGCGTTGCCACCCGAGGTCCCGCCCCTCCTGGCGACGCTCCTGACACCCACTCGCCACCACGTGGACCCGGGGGCCGGGGGCCGCACGGGCCGAGGAGCCGCCGAGCTCGCGTGCCTCGCTGCCTTCGCCGGACTGGCGCGCGGCGGGCCCCTCGTGGTCGCAGTCGACGACGTGAACGACGCTGACGTCGAGTCCCGCCGCGTCATCGGTTTGCTCGGTCAGCGCCTTGTGCACCGTGGCCTCCTGGTCCTGACGGTCGCTCGCACGGAGGCCGAGTCGCTCGAGACCGTGGTCGAGGGAGGACGTCGCGTGCACCTGGGCCCGTTGCCCGACGATGTCCTGGCATCGATCGTCGGTGCCCGGCTCGGGGTCCACCTCTCGCGGGTTGCGACGGACCACGTCCTCCGGGTCGCGCGCGGGAACCCATTGGTGGCACTCGAGGTCGGGTCCGCTGTCGTCCGTGGTGACTTCACGGTCGGCGGCTTCGAGCCGGCCCGCGTCTCGGACGTGCTCCGGAGCGCGGGCTCTTCGAGACTGGCCCATCTGTCCCGCGCCTCGCGTGGCGTGGTCGACGTCGTCGCCGTGGCGGGCCTCGTCGCGCCGACCGTTCTCGACTCCGTCTGCGGAGCCGACTGTCATGGCCCGGTCAATGAGGCCATCGACGCCGGGGTGCTGGAGGTCGTGCTCGGTGGCCTCCGCACGACACATCCCGTCCTGTCGACGTGCGCCTACGCCGACCTCTCGGCGGCGCGGCGGCGCGAGCTGCACCGAGCGCTGGCTCGCTGCCTGACGGACCCGGTGGAACGCGGCCGTCACGTGGCTGCGGCGACGACGCTCCCCGACTCCGACGCCGCGGCCGGCCTGATGGCCTCGGCGCGAGAGGCGCTGGCCCGGGGCGGCATCGATACGGCCGCAGAGCTGGCCGACGCGTCGCTGCGCACGACCCCGGCGAACGACCCCGCCCGTGCCGAGCGCGTCCTGCTTGCATCCGACACCTGGTTCGAGGCCGGCGACGTTCGACGTTCGATCGACGTCGTGGAGGCCGAGCTCGCAGCACCGGGCGGGCGCGCCGACCGCATCGCGCTGGCGATCCGGCTCGCGCGCGGGAGAGCTCTGCGCGACGGCATGCCGGCCGGCGCCGAGGTGCTCCAGGAGGCATTGTCCGACACCCGGAGATGCGATGCGGTGACCACCCGAGCGCAGGTGGAGCTGTCGATGGCGATCGGCCAGTTCGACTGCGTGAGAGCGATTCCCGTGGCTCAGGAGGCTCTCGAAGCCGCAGTGCACCTGGGTGTCGACGAGCTGGTCGAGGACGCGGCCGACCATCTCGAGACGCTGCACTTCCTCGTCGGCGCCGACGAGGACGGGGTCGCCGAGGCGCTGGCGGCGCGCCCGCTTGCCAGGAGCGTGGCGTCACTCCCGCCCAGCCCCCGGCTGCTGCGACGCAGCGTCGGCGGTGCCCTGCGGCTGAAGGCGGCCGGGAACCTCGCGGACGCGCGGGCGCTCCTCACAGCGTTGCGCACCGAGATCGAGCGCGAGGGCGGCGAGGGGGCGCTTCCCCCCGTCCTCTTCCACCTCTCCGAGCTGGAGGCGTTCGCCGGGGACCTGGACACGGCCGACGCCGTCCTGTCCGACTGCCGAGTCGTGGCCGCGCGCTCCTCCCAGGGCTCGCTCCGGCTCCAGCTCGACTACCTCGAGGCCCTGGTCGCGGCCCTCCGCGGCGACCTCGAGGGTGCCCGGGCCCTGTCCCAGGCGGCCGTGACCGCCAGCAGCGCCGCCGGCGACCCGCGACAGCAGGTCAGGCACGCCCGGGTCCTCGGTGACGTCGCCATCGCCCGCGGCGAGTTCGACCTCGCGCAAGCCGTGCTCGCACCGGCTGTCGATCTGGCCGACGAGTGCGGTTTCCGCGAGCCCGGGTTCCTGCGCATCGAGCTGTCGGCGGTAGAGGCGCTGGCCGCGTGTGGTGACCTCGAGCGGGCAACCGCGGTCGCGGCGCGGTTGTCGGCGCGGGCACGGTTCGCCTGGTCGGGAGCCGCTGCCGAGCTCGCCCGAGCCATCGTGCTCTCGAGCTCCGACGACCTTCCCGCTGCGTCCGTGGCCGCCGACCGCGCCGAGCAGGGTTTCGCCGAGTGCGGGCACCCGAGCGATCGGGCCCGTGCGCTGCTGCTGGACGTGACCATCCGGCGACGGCTTCGCCGGAGGCCGGACGCGCTGCGCCGGCTGGATGCCGCACGCCAGTGCTGCGCCCGGCACGGGATCGGACTGTGGCAACAGCGACTCGACGACGAGAACGACCGATTCGGCCTGACCGGCCAGGGGACCCTCCTGACCCCCACCGAGAGACGCATGGCCGAGGCCGTGACGCGGGGGCTGACCAACCGGCAGATCGCCTCGACGCTGCACGTGTCGATCAAGACGGTGGAGGCGAACCTGTCCCGCGTCTACGCCAAGCTGGGTGTGCGCTCGCGGACCGAGCTCGCCAGACGACTGCTGACCCCGATGTGACCCTCCTGCAAGGGTTTCCCCCGATGCGCAGTCCGGAGCCCTCGGCGCAGCCTGACCTGTGACAGGGACAGGACAAACCGGGAGGTTGACATGATCCGTCGCACGCTCGTCGGTGCGGTGATGGTCGCGGCCGCCATCACCGCCGCACAGCCCAGCACGGCTGTTCCGCTTGCCCGTCACGAGGGCGCTCCCACACGGTCCGAGGTGGTCATCACCTTCGACCTCGGGTTCCGGCCCGACGGGACCGCCGTAGGTCACTTCGCGGCCGCCGGCGCCGTCAGCGACGCGGGCCCGGCCGACGCCACCCCACACGTCGACCCCCTCAGCACCAGCGTCGGGCGACTGACCGGGAACCTCGTGCTCCACGGCCACGCCGGCCGGATGACATGGTCCTTCACCGGCATCACCTACCCCCTCGGGGCACCGCGCGCCCTCGGTCGCGGATCGGCACGCCTCATCGCCGGGACCGGCGGCTACCGCGAACTCGAGGCCGAGGGCCACTTCCTCACGGTCGCCGACTTCGTCTCCGGCGACGTCTCCGGTGCCATCCGGGCGACGGTGGAACGCTGATCCCGGCCCAGCATCGTGGCCGAAACCCTCTCCCCGGGCATGACCGCGCGAGTAGCGTCGGTGACGTCAGCATCGAGGACCGAGGGGCGGGGACCGAGGCCGGACAGGAGAAGGTCACGTGGCCAACCGTGAGGACGCAGCCCTGCTCGTGCAGCTCGCACAGTGGGGCTCGGGGATGGGCATCGAGGAAGCACAGCACGCGGTGTGGGCCGACACGTTCGACCCCGAGACGGCGTCGGTCGACGACGTCCTCGTGTCGCGGATCCTGACCTGGGGCGAGACGATCGGGACGCTCACCAAGAACGGGCTGCTCGACACCGACCTCGTCCTGGACTGGCTCTGGGTCTCAGGGCTCTGGGCGCGCGTCGGTCCGGCTGCGACGAAGCTGCGCGACAAGCTCGGTGTCCCCGAGCTGTACGAGAACTTCGAGGCGCTGGCCGCCAGGCAGGACTGATCCACGTCTTCACCTGTCACCCCGACGAGACGACTCTGCTCAGGGGAGCTCGGCCCCGGGGGCCGGCGGTGGCGGCCCGACGGGGCCGAGGGTCTGGCGCAGCTCGTGACGCGCAGTGTCGATCGTGGCCCGACGCGTCCGGAAGTCGTCGGCGCTCCCGCCCGACCCGCCGGCCACGTCGGTGCCGACGGCCTCGACGAGCCGACCCAGCTGGTCGCGAAGGTTCGTCGCAGCCGCGGCGCGCTGCTCGTCCGGAGCGTCGGCCACGAGCGCGTGGAGGCTCTCGTCCATGGCCAGCAGGCGCGGTTGCGCCGCGCTCCAGATCGCCTGTGCCTCCTCGGTCGTCGGTGTCGAGAGCACCTGGCCGGTCAGCGCGTCCTCGACCCACGAGGCCTCCGCCCTCGCGGCGTCGAGCCGGGCGTCCCACGCCGCGAGCACCTGGTTGGCGCGGCGGCGGGCCAGGAGCAGCCACGCGAGGAGCCCGAGCACGACGAGAGCGAGGAGCAGCCACGGCCACCAGACCGTCCCCTGGTCGGAGATGGGCGTCGCGGCCACCTCTCCGGCAGGCGGAGTCGCGCTCTCCGACAGGCTGGGCGTGGCGGTCGTGGGCGTCGCGGTCACGGTCGCCGTGCTGGTCTGGGTCACGGTCGCGGTGTTCGTCTGGGTCACAGTCGCGGTGTTCGTCTGGGTCACGGTGGCCGTGTTCGTCTGCGTCACCGTGGCCGTGTTCGTCTGGGTCACGGTCGCGGGCTGCGTTGGCCTGGTGACCGTGGGCCTCTCGGACGCCGTGCCGCTCGTCGGGCTCGGAGAGGCCGCCGGCGTCTCGGCGGGGGCCTCGCTCGGGCTCTCGCCGGGACGCGTCACCGTGGGCAGCGTCAGGCTGGGCGCTGCGGCGCTCGTCGAGCTGGTCCGGGATACCGCCGTCGGCAGCGTGACCGAGCCACCCCCGGTGCATCCGGCGGTCGCGACGACGACGAGCGCTGCGACGGCACCCAACCGGCGGACGTGTCCTCCCATGAGCGATTGTGCCGTCAGCCGACCACCCTCGCGCGTCACCCTCCCGGAGTGACGTCGGAGGATGGATGCCCCGTCCTCGCTCCCCTCCGACGCGGGCCGGAGCGACCGCTGCCGTGCCATGCTCCCTTCAGCGGGCGTCGACGGTCACGCCACGGTAGAACCTGCTGGCGCACCACCCGAGGGGACGCATGAAGACACGCGACGTCGTACTTGCCGTGACGGCCACCGCCCTGGTCGCCGCCGGCTCCTTCGCGCTCGGGCGCGCCACGGGCGACGACGTCACCTGGCTGACGGGCACGGCGATCCTCGGAGGAGACGAGGCGTCGCCGCAGTTCACGGCCAGGTCGGGCTCGGACGAGGACTGGACCTATGGCGCCACTGGCTCGGTGTCGCGGTGGGTCGACGCGCGCGGTGAGAGCCACCACGGAGGGTGGCCCGAATGCCTCATGCCCCCCACCGAACAGCACCCGAGCCGACCTCAGCAGGTGCCGATCAGGTTCGCCACGGTGCCGGTCGACGACGGGCCGTTCGGCTCCGGACCTCAGGTGGTCGCGGTCGACTGCCGGTCCTGAGCGCCCTGGTGCGCCAACCAGCAGGGCCGCGCCCGTGATCCAGGACGATGGCCTCAGCGGTCGATCAGGCGCTGCATGGCCTCGGGGTACCGGTCGCCCTGGACCTCGATGCCGGCGGAGGCCCGGTCCAGCTCGTCCAGGTCCTCGGCCGTGAGCTCGAGGTCCATGGCGCCGAGGTTCTCCTCCAGACGTGCCGGGCGCCGGGTCTTGGGGATCGGGGCGATCCAGGGCTGCTGCGCCAGCAGGCACGCGAGCGCGACCTGTCCGACCGTCGCACCCTTGCGCTCCGCGACGCTCGTGACCTCGTCGACGAGCGCCAGGTTGGCCTGCAGTGCCTCCTGCCCGAAGCGCGGCAGCGTGGCGCGGACGTCGCCCTCCCCGAACCGCGTCTCGGCGGTGACCTGCCCGGTCAGGAACCCGCGACCGAGCGGGCTGAACGGCACGAACCCGATGCCGAGCTCCTCGGGGGCGAGCAGGATCGCATCCTCCGGCTCGCGCCAGATCGGTCCGGCCGCCGACGCGCTCGCCCTGCTGGCCAGCTGGGCCACGACGTCGGCCGGACGCCCGGTCGACGCGCCCGTCGACCGCGAGGCGACGTGAGTGGTGCGACCGGCCGTCAGCGCTCGGGGTCGACGACCAGCTCGACCTCGACCTCGTCACCCGCGCCGCGGCCCGTCTGCTTGCGGGTCGCCGCGTTGAACGAGACGAGGTAGCGACCGCCCATGACGCCGATCGTGGTCCGGTACGTGTAGCCGCCGTCGATCGTGACGATGACGGGCACGCGCTTGCCGCGGTCGAAGGCGAGCACCGTCGCCTCGGGCACGACGATGCCGACGTTGTTGCCGCCGGTCGCCTCGAGCACGGTACGGAAGGTCGCCATGCGGCCCACGATAACCGCGCAGCGGCGGTCCTCCCGGCGAACGGAACAGGGCCATGGGCCTTTGCCTGCGGGGCCCGGCGGACCAAGATCAGAGCATGGGCGCTTCGCAGGTGGACGAGACCGAGCTCAAGTTCGACGTGGGGACGGAGACCGTCTTCCCGAACCTCACCGCGGCCGAGGGCGTGGTCTCGGTCGAGCAGCCCGACGACCTCCGTCTCGAGGCCGTGTACTACGACACGCCGCACCACGACCTCGCACGGCACGGGATGACGCTGCGCCGGCGCTCCGGCGGCACCGACGACGGCTGGACCCTCAAGCTGCCCGCCGGGCCGGACACCCGGACGGAGGTGCGCGTACCGCTCGGCACCGCCGACGACGGGCTGCCCGAGGAGCTGCGCAGCCGCGCCCGTGGTGTCACCCGGAACCGGCCCCTCTCCCCCGTCGTCGCCCTGAGCACGGCCCGACGGGAGTACGCCGTCTGCGACGCCGACGGCGGCGTCCTCGCCCGGGTCACGGACGACTCGGTGCGAGCGCGTCTGCTCGCGACCGAGGGCCCTGAGCAGGCGTGGCGCGAGTGGGAGGTCGAGCTCGACCAGGGGCCGGCCGCGGTGCTCGATGCCCTCGCCGACGTCCTGCTCGAGGCGGGCGCGGCGCCGGCAGCCACCGCGTCGAAGCTGGCCCGCGCCCTGGGTGACACGCTCGCCGCCGAGCAGGACCGGCCGGCCCGCGCGGAGCTCCCCGACGGGACGGCCGGCGCGCTGTGGGCGACGCACGTGGCCGAGCAGGTCGATCGACTGCACGAGCAGGATGCCCGCTTCCGAGCGGGGCTGCCCGAGTCGGTCCACCGCCTTCGCATCGCCGCCCGGACGCTGCGCTCCGCCCTCACGACCTTCGGGCCGGTCCTCGACCGTCCCGTCACGGATCCGGTGCGGGAGGAGCTGCGGTGGCTCGGGCAGGAGCTCGCCCCCGCGCGGGACGCCCAGGTGCTGCGCGAGCACCTCATCGAGCTCACCGGCACCGAGCCCCCGGAGCTGGTCATGGGGGCGGTCGCGACCCGCATCGACGACGAGCTGCGCGCGGACCACGAGTCCGGGCTGGCGAAGGCCGACGAGGCGGTCAACGGCGAGCGCTACCTGCGCCTGCTCGACACTCTCGACGAGCTCCTGGCCACCCCGCCGCTGCGCCCCGGTGCCGCGAAGCCGGCCCGCAAGGTGGCACGGCGACTGCTGGCCCGTGACCTCGAGCGGCTCCGTCGAGCCGTCGGGGACATCGCGGACGCCTCGGGCCACGCCGAGAGCGACGCGGCGTACCACGAGGCCCGCAAGAAGGCCAAGCGCCTGCGCTACGCCGCCGAGGCGGCGGCATCGACGCTGGGCAAGCGGGCTCGTTCGCTCGGCAAGGACGCCAAGCGGGTGCAGAAGATCCTCGGCACCCACCAGGACGCGGTGACCGCGCGCGTCCGGCTGCGCGAGCTCGGCGTCCAGGCGCACCTCGCCGGCGAGAACAGCTTCACCTACGGTCGGCTCCACGCGCTCGAGCAGACGCGCGCCGAGCGGGCCGAGTCGGAGTTCGAGAGCGCCTGGGCGACGTTCTGCCGCAAGCAGGTCCGGCGCTGGGCGCGCTGACGGCAGGACGTCATGAGCACCAACTCGGTGGTCAGGGCGTCCGGCGCGACCGCACTGGCGGTCGCGGCTGCCTGCACCCAGGACGCTATCCGTCCACGGCCCCCACCGACCCCGCCCCGATGGACGGTTCGCCGAACAGTCCGTGAACGCCGGGCGATCGGCCGCCGGCCGGTCCAGCACCCCGGCTCAGGCGAGCAGGGCCGTGGTCCGCGGGTCCGGCTCGCCGTCGAAGTAGCGGTCGAGCACCCGCTGGAAGAGCCGCTCGTCGTCCTCGTCCTGCGCCGCCGCGACGAAGAGGGTCATGGAGGAGCGCAGCTTCATGGCGTCGATGCCCGAGCCCATCATCTCGACGGGATCGCGCGAGCCCGAGTCGGCCACGGCGAGCGTCGCCTCGCGGAGCCGGGCACCGAGCAGCGGATGGGCCAGGTAGGCGCGGGCCTCGTCGAGTCCACTGACCGCGTAGGTGCGAGCCGTCGGGCTCTGACCCAGTCCGGCCACCTGCGGGAAGACGAACCACACCCAGTGCGACTGCTTGCGCCCGGCGCGCAGCTCGGCGAGCGCCCGGTCGTAGGTCCCACCGGCGTCCTGCGCCGTCACGAAGCGAACCAGGCTGAAGGCGTCATCGACCATGAGTCGATCGTGCCTCACCGAGAGCGTCGTCGTTGAGCGGCGCGTGGGCTACTGTCCGGTCGACATGGAGCTGTCCTGGCCCTTGGCCCACGACCGGATCACCGTACGACCAGCCGAAGACGCCGATGCGGCGGCCTTCCTCGACTACAAGCGACGGGCGGAGTGCCAGGCCTACGTCACTCGCACCGTCGACACCCTCGAGCAGTCGCGGTCCCTGATCGCCGAGCGGCGCGCCGACCCCGACGCACTGCTGTGCGCCGTCCTGCTGGACGGTCAGGTCGTCGGCGACATCGGCGGGCGCCGCTACGTGCCCGAGACGCTGGGACCCCAGCCGACCGTGCGCGACTTCTACCTCGGCTACTCCGTCAACCCCGACCACTGGAACCACGGCGTCGCCGGCGCGGCGACCGGTCTGGTCGTCGCCGCCCTGCACCGAGCCGGGATCCGCCGGATCGTCGCGAAGACGTTCGCGGAGAACGCCGCGTCCATCCGCGTCCTCGTGAAGAACGGGTTCGCTCTCGAGGCCACCGAGCGTCTTGCCGTCCTCGGCCGGGACGGCCGCTGGCTCGACGACTGCACCCTGGCCCATCTGGCCCCGTAGCGTTCCGCCGCCGAGCACCCGCGACGCACTGCCGTGAGCACGGCTCGCCCTCCTGAGTGCTGAGCGGCCCACGTCGGCCTAGATTCCTGAGCATGGTCTCTCACGTGAAGTCCGTGACGTTCGACTGCGCCGACGCCCTGGCCCTCGCCGCCTTCTGGGCCGCGGCAATGGGCTCGAACGTCGACGAGGACAGCACCACGGACCGCGCCTGGGTCGAGCCGGCCGGATGGGGAGGGCCCAACCTGTGGTTCCGACGTGTCCCGGAGCCCAAGACCGCCAAGAACCGCCAGCACTTCGACCTCCGGGCCATGGGGCCGGTCGAGGCCGAGGTCGAGAGGCTCGTCGCGCTCGGCGGGCGCATCATCGCCGCCGACGGCGAGCTGGTCGTCATGGCCGACCCCGAAGGGAACGAGTTCTGCGTGGAGCACTGACGTCCCCCGACGCGCACGCCGGGACGTCAGGATCGCGGTCGCAGCCGCCCTGCTCACGACGCCACGGTCGCGCGTCGTGCCACCAGCGTCGGGAGGCCAGGGCCGCCAGCCCTGCCCCGATGGTGTTGAGCAGCACGTCGTCGACGGAGGACACGCGGTCCAGCCGCAGGACGTACTGGGCGGTCTCGATCGACGCCGACACGACCGCCGCGGCCACGAGCATCCGCGGTAGCGACGCCACTGCCGCGAACCGCAGAGGCGCCAGCAACCCCGGTACCGCCAGGAGGAGGAGGTTGCCGACGACCTGGAGGGTCCCCATGTGGGGCAGGTCCTCCAGCGGCACGAGGCTCACGGCGCCGGTGACGGAGCCCGCGCGGGCGCCGGGATCCATGGTCAGCTGGTGTCGACGCTGACCGAGCCGTTCCGACGCGGCACCGACCGCATCCCCTCCGACCACTCGGGCATCGGGCTGGGCCTGGCCATCGTCGACCGTATCGTCGAGGCGCACGACGGCACCCTCACCCTCGAGCCCCGCCCGGGCGGGGGTCTCCGCGTCACGGTCCGGCTGCCGGCCGCCTGACGTCGGGCGCGAGAAGGCCCCCACCGCGCTGCCCACGCGGCGGGGGCCTTTGCCGTCGACCGGGACGGGTCAGCAGATGTGCCTCGTCCCGGGACCGGCGTCCCCTCGAACCCGAGGGTCGACTCCGCTGCCGGCGCCGGCGCGCTCGCTGTTCAACGCGCCGCCACCGCCAGATCGACCGGTTGTCGAACCACTTTCCAGATTTGCACCGGTACGCGGCGGCGTCCCAGGAATCGCGAAAGCCGCGCGTCCGCAGCTTCCGCATCGGCTGCCGTGGAGTAGCAGGGGTGGGCGGGTCCGGAGTGGGACGATCGCGGCGTGGATGCCCCGTCGTTCCGGGTGTGGCCGCCCGTGGCCCTGGGCGTGCCGCTGCTGCTCGGCGTCGTGCTCACGAACACGCTCGGCGACCCGTTCACGCTCCCGACCGACCCGGCACGCCGGATCGGTGGGGTGCTGGCCGGGGCGTTCGTCCTCTGGAACGGGTGGACGCTGTGGGTGATGGCCGCGCGGGGCACGTCCGTCCTGCCGGGCGGACCCACGACGCAGCTGCTCCAGTCGGGGCCCTTCCGGGTCAGCCGGAACCCCCTCTACCTCGGCCTCATCGCACTGGACGTCGCGCTCTCGCTGCTGGCGCCCTCGGCCTGGGCACTCGTGCTCGTGCCCGTCGGCGTCGCCGTGCTGTTCTGGGGCGCGATCCGACCGGAGGAGCGGTATCTGGCGGCCAAGTTCGGCCCGGCCTACGACGCCTACCGTGCCCGGGTGCGTCGGTGGCTCTAGCTGTACCCGTCGTCGGCCCCCGGCCGTGAGTCTGCCGGTCGGGGATGGTCACTCAGGCCACTGCGGTTCAACGCTCATCGCGGCTGAGGACCGGGCTCGACCTCGACCACGTTGAAGACCGCGATGACGCCGTGGACGCCTCGCACGGCCCGCTCGGCCGCCTGGCGCTGGTCGTGGGAGCTGAGCCAGCCCGTCAGCAGCACCCGGCCGTCGTGCACGGTGAGACGAACGCCGTCCGGCGGCATGCCCGGCACCGAGGCCAGTGCCTCGGCCGCGGATCGCACGAGGTCCACGTCGGCGCACCCGGCGCGCAGCCTGACGACCATCTCGTCGGCCACTGCGGTCAGCCCCTCGGCTCGGAACGCCGCGCGCAGGGCGGCCTCCTTCTCCAGGTCGGTGTCGACCTCACCCGACAGGGTGACGGCCCCGTCGGTGATCGCCACACCGATGCGGTCCGCGTCGACGTCCGACGCCTGACGCAGCTGGTCCGTGACGCGGATCTTGAGTGCGTGATCAGTGGAAGACAGCTCTTCGCGCACCCCTCCATGCTCCTCCCGCGACGAGCCGTCGGACAAGGGTCAGAGGCATCTGTTGCGACACCGTCCGTCGTGCACGGGCCCGACGAATCATCTGCCTGCGTGGGGGGATTCGCGTCGTCCGGGGCTGCCTCCGGGCCGTCGCGCTCAGGTGGGGATGGGGGGGTGGCGGTGGGACCCGTCGTCCGCGAGGCGCCTCGTTCCTCGGCGCCTCGTGGACTCCTCCCAAATCCCGCAGCGTTCGATAAATGAAGCAGGACCCCGACGAAAAGCGTGTCGGGGTCCTGCTTCATTTGGCGGTGGCGGTGGGATTTGAACCCACGGTGGAGTTGCCCCCACACACGCTTTCGAGGCGTGCTCCTTAGGCCGCTCGGACACGCCACCGAGAGGAGACCTTACCCGAGCCTGCGGCCCTCGAAGAAATCGACGAGGAGCTCGGCCGACTCGCCCGCGCGGACGCCCCCGACGACGTCGACGTTGTGCGTCGCGAGGGGGTCGCGGGTCAGGTCCCAGACCGACCCGCACGCCCCCGCCTTGGGGTCCCAGGCCCCGAACACGACGCGTTCGACGCGCGCCTGGATCGCCGCACCGGCACACATGACGCACGGTTCGAGGGTCACGACGAGCGTGCAGCCGTCGAGGCGCCAGGTGCCGCGCGACGCCGCCGCCTCACGCAGCGCGACGACCTCCGCGTGTCCCGTGGGGTCGCCGGCGGCCTCGCGGACGTTGCGCCCGCGTCCGATGACAACGCCCTCCTCGTCGACGACGAGCGCGCCCACCGGCACGTCCTCGGAGGACGAGGTGGCGACCGCCAGCTCGAGCGCCTCCCCCACCCAGGCGTCGTAGGTGTCGGCGGTCGAGGGAACGGCCTCGTCGGCGGGGGTCTCGGATCGCTTGGCCACGCGCTAAGTTTCCACCCATGGACGTCCACGTCGCAGACCACCCGCTCATCGCCCACAAGCTCACCTACCTGCGCGACAAGCGGACCGACTCCCCGACGTTCCGCCGCCTCGCCGAGGAGCTCATGACGCTCCTCGCGTACGAGGCCACCCGCGACGTCCGCGTCGAGCCGTTCGAGATCGAGACGCCCGTCGCGGCGACGACGGGCATCAAGCTGTCCAACCCCAAGCCGCTCATCGTCCCGATCCTCCGGGCCGGCCTCGGCATGCTCGAGGGCATGGTGGCGCTGCTGCCGAGCGCCGAGGTCGGCTTCCTCGGCATGCAGCGCAACGAGGAGACCCTCGAGCCGGTCACCTACGCCAACCGCCTGCCCGACGACCTGACGGGCCGCCAGGTCTTCGTCCTCGACCCGATGCTCGCCACCGGTGGGTCGATGGCCGACGCCATCAGGTACCTCGTCCAGCGCGGCGCCGACGACATCACCGCCGTGTGCCTCCTCGCGGCCCCCGAAGGCGTCGACCACCTGCGCCAGGAGACCGCGTCGCTCGGCGTCCCGGTCAAGGTCGTCCTCGGCACCATCGACGAGAAGCTCAACGAGAAGGGCTACATCGTCCCTGGCCTCGGCGACGCCGGAGACCGCCTCTACGGCGTCGTCTGACCGACGCGTCCGGCCCGCAGGGCCGACTCGTCAGCGCGGCAGCGGGTCGCCCCACTCGGCGTCCCGCGCCGCTCGGTAACGCTCGCCGCTCTTCTTCGACACGACTTCCCGGCCCGCGGAGCCGTCGGGGCGGCAGGCCTGGAACTCGACGAAACCCTTGCGCTTCAAGGGATGACGCAGGATTCGGGCCGAGTCCGGCTGGGTGGCAATGACGCCCGGAGCGGCCCCTGCCACCCAGGAGAACTTCTCGTCCTCGTAGGACAGGTCGGCGCCCTTGAGGCGTCGGTGCTCGGCCGAGCGGTTGACTCGAGCAGCGAAGTGACACCAGTCCGCTTGCACCAGAGGGCAGTCCGCGGCGTGGGGGCACGGGCCGAGCAGTGTCCACCCCGTGGTCCGGAAGGCGTCGCGGACCCGCAGCACCCGAGCGTACCCGTCCGGCGTGCCCGGCTCGGCCACGACGACGACGCGACCACGCGCCATGGCGTCGGTGACCAGCGCCCCCTGCTGCGACCCGTCGAGCTCGCTGAGCACGTACGAGACGGTGACGAGGTCGACGCGCTCGTCGGGCCAGCGTCCGGCCACCGCGCGGTCGAACCGCGCGGACCGGAGCGACGCTGCTGACGCGTCGGCCGCCAACGTGCGGCCGAGCCGCAGTGCCTCATCCACCTGGTCGAGCACCGTGATGCGCTCGAGCGTCGGGAAGGCCGCCGCAGCGGCCCAGGCCGCCGCCCCCGTGCCGCCGCCGAGGTCGAGCTGGGACGCCGGCTCGAAACCCGACGCCGCCACCTCGCCGAGGACTCGCGCGAGGGCCGCGTGCGTGGCCGGCATCCGGTAGGCCGCATAGGCGAGGACGTGGGCCGGCGAGGCGAGGATCGGCGCGCCGGCAGGGGCCACGGCGCGGTAGCGTTCCACGAGCGCCTCGGTGGCGCGCGTGAGCTGCCGCTCGTCGACGCCTCGGACTGCCCGCGTCAGGGCGTCTCGCAGCTCGTCGGCGAACGTCGGGGTCGGGCGCGGCACCCGCCGAGGATATCGACGCCCGCGCCCAACACGCGGGCTCCGGTGGCTCGCCACAGCAACCACTTGCGGCACACTGGTTCCATTCCTGTGCCGTTGTGACTGTCAGGGCAGCCACGGCCAACCCTCCAAGGAGCGACACACGATGGGCCCCAAGGCCAAGAAAGTCATCCTGATCGTCGTGCTGGCGTTCTTCGTCTACGCCATCTTCACGTCGCCGACCAAGGCCGCCGACATCGTCAGCAGCATCTGGGGCGTCATCGTCGACGGCTTCAACGCGATCCTCGCGTTCTTCAACTCGCTCCTGAACCGGTGACCCGAACCGGGTGAGGAGGCCACCGTGCAGCTGCGACTGACGCGCGACACCCCCAAGGGGCTCGACCGGGTCCTGCTGCCCGGCGAGAAGCTCGTCGTCGCCGTGCACTCGCACTGGGCGGTGCTGATCGAGCCCGTCGCGTCCACCGTGGCGGCCCTCGCCGTCGCGATCTGGATCGACTCCAACGTCACCCGCCAGACACAGGCGTTCGGGACCATCTTCTGGTGGGTCTTCATCGCGGTCCTGCTGCGGCTGCTGTGGATCCTCTTCGACTACGGCAACCACTGGTTCCTCGCCACGGACAAGCGGCTGCTGCTGCGCTACGGGATCATCACCAAGAAGGTCGCGATGATGCCGCTGCTCAAGGTCACCGACATGAGCTACGTGCGCACGCCGCCGGGTCGGGTCCTCGGCTACGGCAAGTTCGTCCTCGAGAGTGCCGGCCAGGACCAGGCCCTGCGCGAGGTCAAGTGGGTGCCGGATCCCGACCGCACCTACCGCATCATCTGCGCCGAGATCTTCCACATCACCCCGCCGCCCGGCGACGAGGACTACGAGGAGATCGAGGTCCCCGACTTCCCCGACGGCGGCCCCCAGGGCCCCAGAGGTCCCGGCACCCCCGGAGGTCCCGGCGCCCCCGGTGGCCCCGGAGGCCCCGGAGGTCTCGGGGGCCCGACGTCGCCCTCGAGCCCCATCAGCCCCAGCGGACCCCGGGCCTACCCCGACGTGCACCGCACGCACAACCCGATCCAGGAGCGGCTCGACTCCTACTCGCGAGCCGTCCCGGTGCAGCGGGGTCCTCGGCCCGAGACGGTGTACGAGAGCAACGACCTGAAGCGCCGCCGCCGCGGCGCCGACACCGGACCGATCTGGCCGGTCGGCGACAACGGCTCACGCGATGCCTGAGGGCCGGGACCGACGCGACCTCGAGCGCGTCGCCAAAACCGCCTGACATACCCGCCCGCACGACGCGTCGAACAGGACTTGTGACGCGCCAGATCGCGGGTTGGACTCCCGCAGAGCAGGGCTCGCCGTGGGCACCCATGAGGTCTACGTTGGGCAGATGCTGACGAAAGCACTCCAGCCCGGGAGGCCCACATGAGCATCTTCCGCACCAAGTCGATCGAGGCCACGATGGCCGCGGCCGACGAGGCCGAGCACCACCTGAAGAAGCGACTCACCGCGCTAGACCTCACGGTCTTCGGCATCGGCGTCATCATCGGCGCCGGTATCTTCACCCTCACCGGCCGCGCCGCCAAGGACTTCGCGGGCCCGTCGATCGCCCTGTCGTTCGCCATCGGAGCCGTCGTCTGCGGCCTGGCTGCACTCTGCTACGCCGAGTTCGCCTCGACGGTTCCGATCTCCGGCTCGGCCTACACGTTCTCCTACGCGACCCTCGGCGAGATCGTCGCCTGGATCATCGGCTGGGACCTGCTCCTCGAGCTGATGCTCGGCGCGAGCGTCGTGTCGCAGGGCTGGTCCACGTACTTCGTCAAGCTGCTGGACCAGCTGGGCATCACGTGGCCGGAGTCCCTGGCTCCGGGCTCGCACTTCGACCTGCCGGCGTTTCTCCTCATCGCCCTGCTGACCGTGCTCGTCGCGGTCGGCATCAAGGAGTCGATGCGGGTCAACCTGGCCCTCGTCGCCATCAAGCTCTTCATCGTCCTGTTCGTCATCTTTGCCGGCATCGGCTTCATCAACCGCGACAACTGGTCGCCGTTCATCCCGCCGTCGCAGCCGGGCGAGGCCGCCGCCGGCCTGACGACGCCGCTGTTCCAGTGGCTGACCGGCATCGAGCCGGTGACGTTCGGGGTGCTCGGCATCATGTCGGGTGCCGCCGTGGTGTTCTTCGCCTACATCGGCTTCGACGTCGTGGCGACGACGGCCGAGGAGGCCAAGAACCCACAGCGCGACCTGCCGATCGGCATCATCGGCTCGCTCATCATCTGCACGATCCTCTACATGGCCGTCTCGCTCGTCATCACCGGCATGGTCAAGTACAACAAGATCGATCCCGATGCCGCGCTCGCCTCGGCCTTCTCCGCGGTGGGCAAGGAGGGGTACGCCACGTTGATCTCGGCGGGAGCCGTCGCCGGACTCACGACGGTCGTCATGACCCTGTTGATCGGCGCGACCCGCGTGACCTTCGCGATGAGCCGCGACCACCTCATCCCGGCTTCGCTCGGTCGTACGAGCGAGCGCACAGGCACGCCGGTGCGCCTGACGCTCATCATCGGCACCGCGGTCGCCCTCATCGCGTCGCTGACCCCGATCGGCAAGCTCGAGGAGATGGTCAACATCGGGACGCTGACGGCGTTCATGCTCGTCTCGATCGCCATCCCGATCCTGCGCAAGCGGCGGCCCGACCTCAAGCGGTCGTTCAAGGTTCCGGGCAACCCGGTGGTGCCGTGGATCTCCGCGGCGGCCTGCTTCTACCTCGTGCTCAACCTCTCGATCGAGACATGGCTGCGGTTCGTCGTGTGGATGGTCCTCGGCTTCGCCATCTACTTCGGGTACTCGCGCCGCAACAGCAAGCTCCAGACGGGCGAGGAGGAAGAGGGCGCCAAGGTCCCGGCCAACGCCTGACCCTCACTCCCTCCCGAAAGGCCCTCTCGGGAGCGAATGCTCTGCGATCGAACGACTCCCACGGCCTGCCGTGGGAGTCGTTCGATGTCGGGGCACTCACTCGTTTACAGGGCATTCGAACCAGGCCGGACCCAACCCCACCCGACGCCGGTCGCCCGAGGTTGTCCACAGGGCCCCTGCGCCGTGAGGCGGCCGGCAGCCACGATGGACGCGTGGACCTCGAGCTCATCGCCCGCGACGGCGTGTTCTCCAGCGCGGCCGCCAAAGGCTTCGGCCTCGACGCGGCGGCCCTGCGACGCCTGCTCCGTGCCGGTGCCTGTTCGCGGGTGCGACCCGGCTGGTACGCACCGGGCCGACCTGTCGACGACCGCGCGCTGTGGCGGTTGCGTGTAGCAGCAGCCGAGCAGGAGTACGCGGGTCGCGCGGTGCCGAGCCACGGCGCTGCCCTGCTGAAGCTGGGCCTGCCGACGTTCCTGCCCGACCTGACGCGTGTCGACCTCACCTGGCTCGACGCGTCCGTGCCGGCCCACCTCGGTCGATGGGCACGTCTGCACATGCGCCCAGAAGCGCCGGGCATCGAGGCGGTCCGGGACGACGTGATCGCGCCGGCGCTGGCGGTGTCACAGGTCGGGCTGCGCAGTCGGCGCGCCCTAGTCGTGGCCGGTGACGCCGCCTTGCGCGGCCGGATGACCACTCGCGCGGAGATCGACGCGGCTCTGACCGCCCTCGACGGGCACCGGGGCATCGTGGCCGCGCGGGCCGCAGCCGCTCGGCTGGAGCCGTTGCACGAGTCGCCGGGCGAGTCGCTGACGGCCTGGCTGCTCTTCCAGCTCGGCTACGCCGTGGTGCCGCAGTACGAGGTGCCCGGCACCGCTGACCTCACGGCGAGCGGATGGCCCGACCGCGTCGACTTCCTCGTCGAGGGATCCCGCGTGCTCGTGGAGTTCGACGGCAAGGTCAAGTACACCGGCCCGGACGTCCTCTTCGCAGAGAAGCAGCGAGAGGACCGCATCCGATCGCTGGGCTTCGAGGTGGTCCGCCTGACCTGGGCCGACCTGTCCCGGCCGGAGCGCGTGCGGGCCCTGCTCGAGGCCGCGCTCGCCAGGGCGGCGCAGCGCCACGGGCGTCGCCGGCCCGCCTGACGCCGGGCGGAACGGACCACGCGGATGCGCGCCACTGCTGCGCCTCCGCACCAGTGCTCTGAGACCGGTCGACTGCCGCGGCATACCGGAGCAGCCGACCAGTCGCAGAGCAGTCGGCTCGTCGTGGAGCAGTGGACCCCGAGAGCGAACGGCTGGGCGGGTGGGCGGAGAGGTCAGAGGGCCTTGATGATGTCCTCGACCCGCTCCTTGGCGTCGCCGAAGAGCATGGCGCTGTTGTCGCGGAAGAAGAGCGGGTTCTGCACGCCGGCGTACCCGGCGTTCATCGAGCGCTTGAACACGACCACGTCCTTGGCGTTCCACACCTGCAGCACCGGCATGCCGGCGATCGGCGAGCCCGGGTCCTCGGCGGCGGCCGGGTTGACCGTGTCGTTGGCGCCGATGACGAGCACGACGTCGGTCTCGGGGAAGTCGTCGTTGATCTCGTCCATCTCCAGGACGATGTCGTAGGGCACCTTCGCCTCGGCGAGCAGGACGTTCATGTGGCCCGGCAGGCGTCCGGCGACCGGGTGGATGCCGAAGCGCACGTCGACGCCCCGCTCGCGCAGCTTCGCGGTCAGGTCCGCGACGGGGTACTGCGCCTGTGCGACCGCCATGCCGTAACCGGGTGTGATGACGACCGACGACGCGTGGGTCAGCAGGTCGGCGACCTCGTCGGCGTTCGTCTCGCGGTGGTCGCCGTAGTCGACGTCGCCGCTCGTGACGGCGCCGTCGGAGCCGAAGCCACCGGCGATGACCGACACGAACGAGCGGTTCATCGCGGTGCACATGATGTAGGACAGGTAGGCACCGGAGGAGCCGACGAGGGCACCGGTGACGATGAGCAGGTCGTTGCCGAGCATGAAGCCCGCTGCGGCGGCGGCCCATCCCGAGTAGCTGTTGAGCATCGACACGACGACCGGCATGTCACCGCCGCCGATGGAGGCGACGAGGTGCCAGCCGAACGCCAGTGCGATCGCCGTCATGACCAGGAGCGGCACGATCGAGTGCGACGCGACGAACCACACGAGCAGCCCGGCGGACACGACGAGAGCGGCGAGGTTGAGCCAGTGCCGGGCCGGCAGCATCAGCGGCTTGGACGAGATGCGCGCCGACAGCTTGAGGAAGGCGACGATCGACCCGGTGAACGTCACGGCGCCGATGAAGACGCCGAGGAAGATCTCGACGAGGTGCACGCCGTCAGAGGCGGTCGAGGACCCCGAGGCGAGGAACGTGTTGATGCCGACGAGCACCGCGGCCGCTCCGACGAACGAGTGGAGCATCGCGATGAGCTCGGGCATCCCCGTCATCTCGACCCGACGGGCCCGCCAGATGCCGATGGCCGCACCGATCGCCATGGCGGCGGCGATGAGCAACCAGTTGGCGGCCGGTGCCCCGCGCAGCGCGAGCCACAGCGTCGCGACGAGCGCGAGCGCCATGCCGACCATCCCGAGGATGTTGCCGTCCTTGGCGGTCTCGTGCTTCGACAGCCCCGCGAGGGACAGGATGAACAGCAGCGCCGCAACGATGTAGGCAGCCTGGATGAGTGCGAGATCCATTGGTGCTCAGCCCTTCCGGAACATCGTCAGCATGCGGCGGGTCACGAGGAAGCCGCCGAAGATGTTGATGCTCGCGATGAGCGTGGCGAGGAAGGCCAGCACGACGATGACGCCGGACGCGCCGGCCCGCCACTGTCCCAGCTGGATCAGCGCCCCGACGACGATGATGCCGCTGATCGCGTTGGTGACCGACATCAGCGGGGTGTGCAGCGCGTGGTGCACGTGGCCGATGACGTAGTAGCCGACGACGACGGCGAGGGCGAACACCGTGAAGTGCCCGAGGAAGCTGGTCGGCGAGAAGGCCGCGACGAACGCGAACAGCACGGCCCCGACGGCCATCCCGACGTACTTGCGTCGTGGGTCCTTCGGCGGCTCAGGCTCTTTCACCACCTGCTTGCCGGACGCGGCAGCCGGCACAGGCGCGGCGCTCACCTGGATCGCTGGCGGGGGCCAGAGCAGCTCGCCGTCGCGCGCGACGGTCATGTTGCGCTGCACGACGTCGTCGAAGTCGAGGACGACCTGGCCGTCCTTGCCGGGCGTCAGCAGCTTCATGAGGTTGACGAGGTTGGTGCCGTAGAGCTGGGAGGCCTGCGTGGGCAGCCGGGCGGCGAGGTCGGTGTAGCCGATGATCTTGACCCCGTTGTCGGTGACGACGAGCTCGTCGGCGACCGACCCCTCGACGTTGCCGCCGTTGGACGCTGCCATGTCGACGACGACCGAGCCCGGCTTCATCGTCGCGACCATCTCGGCCGTGATGAGCCGCGGGGCAGGGCGACCGGGGATGAGCGCGGTGGTGACGACGATGTCGACGTCGGGCGCCTGCGACGCGTACAGCTCGGCCGCCCGGCGGTTGTACTCCTCGCCCATCTCCTTGGCGTAGCCGTCGGAGGACGCGGTGGCCGCGTCGACCTCCGGCATCTGCACGGCGAGGAAGTCCGCACCCATCGACTCGACCTGCTCGGCCACCTCGGGGCGGGCGTCGGTGGCCCGCACGATCGCGCCGAGCGAGCGTGCCGTGCCGATCGCGGCCAGACCCGCGACGCCGGCCCCGGCGACGAGGACCTTGGCCGGCGGCACCTTGCCGGCGGCCGTGACCTGACCGGTGAAGAACGACCCGAACTCGTGAGCGGCCTCGACGACCGCGCGGTACCCGGCGATGTTGGCCATCGAGGAGAGCACGTCGAGCGACTGGGCCCGGCTGATGCGCGGCACGGCGTCCATCGCCATCGCGGTGACGCGGGCGGCGCGCAGCTTCTCGACGAGCTCGGGGCTCAGCGCCGGCGCCATGAGCGAGACGATGACGGCGCCGGGCCGCAGCAGCGCGATGTCCGCGTCGGCCGGGGCGTTGACCTGGTGCACGACGTCGCAGCCCCAGGCCTGCTCGCGGTCGACGATCCGGGCACCGGCCTCGGCGTACGCGTCGTCGGAGAAGCTCGCGAGCACTCCCGCACCGCGTTCGACGACGACGTCGTAGCCGAGGCCGACGAGCTGTCCGACGGTCTTGGGCGTGGCGGCGACCCGCGTCTCGCGGGCTCGCGTCTCTCGGGGTACACCGATCTGCACGCTGGCTCCTTCGCTCACGACGGCACTGGCTCCCGAACCTAGAGCACGGACCACCGCGCACGGGGAGGACTGCCGGTCACATCACACACCGGATCGACCCGTACGGCCGGGCCGTCTCTGATCGTGGGCGTGTCTCGAGGCCCCGCCGCCGAGGGCGGCCCCACGAGCCCGGGCGGGCGCGAGAACCGCTCAGCCGAGGAGCGCGTCGGCGAGGGTGGCGTCGGCGACGACGGCGTTGACGAGCCCACCGGCGAGGGCGGCGCGCACGGCCACGCCCTTGTCGGCGCCGGACGCGATGGCGACGACCTCGCCGATACCGCGCAACGCGTCGGGGCTGATCGTCACGACCCGCTCGGACAGCGGGGCCTCGACGACGTCGCCCGATGCGTCGAAGAGCACGCCGGCGACCTCGCCGACGATGCCGAGGCCTGCGAGCGCCTCGCGGTCGGCGGGAGAGACCGCGTCGTGGATCGTCGACAGGCCGGGCGCCCACGCGCCGATGCCCATGACGGCGACGGTTACCCGGGAGGCCTGCGCCAGGACGCGGGCCACCTGCGGCTCGCGACGCAGCGCGGCTGCGCCGGCGGCGTCGTCGAGCAGCAGCGGCGCGTAGAAGATCGAGGACCCGCCGCCGGTGACGCGGGCGGCGCGGCGGACGATGTCCACGGCGCTGCTGTCGTGGCCCTCGACCTCCATCGCGCCGCTCAGCTGCACGACGTCGACGGCCGGCAGGTCGCGCAGGGACCGCGTCATGACGTCGACCGACCGCGACCACGGCAGGCCGAGCACGTCCCCGGTGTGGACGACGTCGGTGAGCAGCCCGGCCGCGGCGCGTCCGAGGTGGTCGGCGAGGGCTGCGGGCTCGATGCGCGAGCCGTCGACGACGACGGCGTGACGCAGCCCGAACCGCTCCTGCAGACGCGCGGAGCGGTCGAGGTCGAGCTCGCCGTCGGCGACGATCTCGATGCGCACGATGCCGGCCTCACGGGCGAAGTCGATGAGCCGGGCCACCTTGAAGCGGCTGAGGCCGAGCTCGTCGGCGATCTCGACCTTGGACTGGCCCTCGAGGTAGTGACGCCGGGCCACGGCCGCCGCGAGCACGAGCTCGGCCGGACCGCGTCGCTCCATCCCCGTCTCCCTCACGCCTGAAGTCTTGCGCCTGCGTGCAGCCGGCGTGACAGGACCCCGGTTTTCGGGCGACCTGTTGCCACCCGTGACCTGAGCCTCTGTACTCATATGTGCAGCCTAACGCTCAAATGAGCGCACTCAAGGAGGAGTCGTGCAACGGATCGGACACCGGAGAGACCGCCGCAGTCGCGGGGCCGCGGCGGCTGCCCCGACGACCGGACTCGTGGCGAGCCTCTCGGCGTGCGCGGGCTGGGGCGCCGTGGGCCAGGGCGGCGGCGACGACGCCATCAACGTCCTCATGGTCAACAACCCGCAGGTGGTCGACCTGCAGCAGCTGACGGCTGACAACTTCACCGCGAAGACCGGCATCAAGGTGAACTTCACCGTGCTCCCGGAGAACGACGTGCGCGACAAGATCAGCCAGGAGTTCTCGAGCCAGGCCGGCCAGTACGACGTCGCGTCGCTCAGCAACTTCGAGATCCCGATCTACGCCAAGGCAAAGTGGATCAGCCCCCTCGACGGCTTCATCGCCACGGACCCGACGTTCGACCAGGCCGACATCCTGGGGCCGATGAAGGTGTCGCTGTCGTCCGACGGCAAGGTGTACGGCGAGCCCTTCTACGGCGAGTCGTCGTTCCTCATGTACCGCAAGGACGTGCTGGCGCAGAAGGGCATCACGATGCCCGCGCAGCCGACGTGGCAGCAGGTCGCCGACATCGCGGCCAAGGTTGACGGGGCCCAGCCGGGGATGGCCGGCATCTGCCTCCGTGGGCAGCCCGGCTGGGGCCAGCTCTTCGCGCCCCTGACGACGCTCGTCAACACCTTCGGCGGCACCTGGTTCGAGAAGGACTGGACGCCCAAGGTCAACGCCCCCGAGTTCAAGGAGGCGACCAAGCGGGTGCGACGCCGAGCACCGTCTTCGGGTTCGTCGTGGCCGGGCTCGCGGCCCGGCGCGCTGCCGGTACGCCCCCGTTCACCGTCATGTCGTGCGACAACCTGCCCGGCAACGGCGACGTCGCGCGCACGATGATGACGGCGTTCACCCGGCTCAAGGACCCCGACCTCGCCGACTGGATGGACGAGCAGGTGCAGTTCCCCAACTGCATGGTCGACCGCATCACGCCGGTGACGACCCAGGACGACATCGACCGGCTGGCGAGCGAGTTCGGCGTCGCCAACGGCTGGCCGGTCGTGTGCGAGCCGTTCACCCAGTGGGTCCTCGAGGACCACTTCACCGGCGGCCGGCCGCCGTTCGAGGACGCCGGCGTACAGCTCGTCGACGACGTCGTGCCGTACGAGCTGATGAAGCTGCACCTGCTCAACGCGAGCCACCAGGCGCTGTGCTACCTCGGCTACCTCTCGGGCCACCGGTATGCCCACGAGGTGTGCCAGGACCCGCTCTTCGTCGACTTCCTCCTCAGCTACATGGAGCACGAGGGCAGCCCGACGCTCCCCGCCGTGCCCGGCGTCGACCTCGACGCCTACCGGCACCAGCTCATCGAGCGGTTCGCCAACCCGGAGGTGCGCGACACCCTGGCCCGGCTGTGCGCCGAGTCATCCGACCGCATCCCGAAGCGGCTCGTGCCGGTCATCAGCCGCAACCTCGAGACAGGCGGGCAGATCGACCGCTCCGCCCTCGTGGTGGCCTCGTGGGCGCGGTACGCCGAGGGCGTCGACGAGGCGGGCGAGCCGATCGAGGTCGTCGACCGCGTCAGGGACAGGGTCATGGCGGCCGCGGCCCGGCAGGGCGAGGACCCCCTCGCGTTCCTGCGCGACCGCGACCTGTTCGGCGGCCTCGCCGACGACGAGCGCTTCACCGCGGTGTTCACGGACGCGCTCCCTGCCTTGCACGACAACGGCGCTCGGGAGACGCTTCGGTCATGGAGCACCCGGGTGACCACGTGACCGACGGCCCGACCCTCGTCGCGGGCGTCGACAGCTCGACGCAGTCGACGAAGATCGTCGTCTGCGACGCTGCGACCGGTGCCGTCGTGCGCACGGCCCGGGCGCCGCACCCCGACGGCACGGAGGTGCACCCCGACCGATGGTGGGAGGCCTTCCAGCAGGCGAGCGGCGACGGCATCCTCGACGGTGTCGCCGCCATCGCCGTCGGCGGCCAGCAGCACGGCATGGTCGCCATGGACGACACCGACGCCGTCGTCCGCGACGCGCTCCTGTGGAACGACACCCGCAGCGCAGGGGCGGCCCGCGACCTCACCGACGAGCTCGGCGGACCCGCGGCGTGGGTCGACGCCGTCGGCCTCGTCCTCGTGCCGAGCTTCACCGTGACGAAGCTGCGCTGGCTGGCCCGGCACGAGCCGGAGAACGCAGCGCGGGTAGCCCGAGTCGTCCTGCCGCACGACTGGCTGACCGGGCGGATCCTCAAGCAGGGCAGTGGCTTCCAGCGCTGGACCACCGACCGCGGCGACGCGTCGGGCACCGGCTACTGGTCGGCCGCCAAGGGCGACTACCGCCCCGACCTGCTCGAGCTGGCGTTCGGGCGCAGCCTCGAGGTGCCTGACGTGCTCGCGCCGGCCGAGGCTGCCGGGCACACCGAGTCGGGCAGGCTCGTCGCGGCCGGCACCGGCGACAACATGGGCGCCGCCCTCGGCCTGACCCTCGAGCCCGGGGACGTCGTCGTGTCGCTCGGCACGAGCGGCACGGTCTTCACGCCGCACGGCTCGGCGATCCGCGACGAGTCGGGCGCCATCGCCGGGTTCGCCGACGCGACCGGCCGCCACCTGCCGCTCATGTGCACCCTCAACGCGGCACGCGTGCTCACGGCGTCGGCCGCGATGCTCGGTGTCGACCTCGCCGAGCTCGACCGGCTCGCCCTCGCCGCCGCCCCCGGCGCCGACGGACTGACGCTGCTGCCCTACCTCGACGGCGAGCGCACCCCTGACCTCCCCGACGCCACCGGCACGCTCAGCGGACTCACGCGGACCAACGCCACACCGGAGAACCTGGCCCGCGCCACGGTGGAGGGCATGCTCTGCAACCTCGTCGCCGGCGTCGACGCCTTGCGCGACAACGGTGTCAGCGTCGGTCGCGTGCTGCTCATCGGCGGCGCGTCTGCCTCTCGGGCCGTCCGCGAGATCGCCCCGGGACTGTTCCGGGCCCCCGTCGTCGTGCCGTCGCCGGCCGAGTACGTCGGCGTCGGGGCCGCCCGCCAGGCGGCCTGGGCGCTCTCGGGGGCCCACGAGCCGCCCACGTGGCAGCTCGGGATCGACTCCGAGTACGACGTGCCGCACGACGCCACGGGTGCGGCCGCCGATGTCGTCGGCCGGTACGCCGACCTGCTCGAGCGGGTCCACGGCCTCCGCCAGGGCAAACCCTCACCGGGCCGCTGAAGCCACCCCGAGGGCCCGGCTCCGCGGGCTCGACGGGCGCCCGACGCCTCAGCGGTACTCGGGGTTGTGCCAGCCGAAGTGCTCGCCGGAGTTCCACTCCGAGCGCTGGTTGCCGTACCCGGGCACGCCACCTGCATCGACGAGCATCCGTGCCAGGTGCATGAGGTTCCACGTCATGAAGGTCGTGTTGCGGTTCGTGAAGTTGTTCTCGGGACCGCCGCTGCCGGCGTCGAGGTAGCTCGGGCCGGGGCCCGCCTCGCCGATCCAGCCGGCGTCGGCGTTGGGCGGGATCGTGTAGCCGACGTGCTGGAGGCTGTAGAGGATGTTCTGGGCGCAGTGCTTGATGCCGTCCTCGTTGCCGGTGATGAGGCAACCGGCGACGCGTCCGTAGAAGAGGTACTGGCC
Organism: Intrasporangium sp. Soil_C_50; assembly: GCF_057656595.1. NCBI lineage: Bacteria > Bacillati > Actinomycetota > Actinomycetes > Micrococcales > Intrasporangiaceae > Intrasporangium > Intrasporangium sp. Soil_C_50. The sequence continues at coordinate 42,105 of NZ_JBDGKB010000007.1, read as the reverse complement.
CTTGTCGTTGAGCATCCCGGAGAGCGAGTAGATGCGTTCGATGAAGCGCTTCGTGATGCTCGAGTTGTCGCCGAGCCAGATCGGGCCGGCCACGACGAGGATCTGGCTGTCCAGGATGCCGGGGTAGAGGTCGGGCCAGGCGTCGCTCTCCCAGCCGTGCTCGCGCATGTCGGGATAGACGCCCGTCGCCACGTCGTGGTCGACGAACCGGATGACGTCGACGTCGACGCCGTGCTCGCGCATGATGGCGGCGCTCGCGTCGACGAGGCCCTGGGTGCGGCTCGGCTCGGGGCTCTTCTTCAGCGTGCAGTTGACGTAGGTGGCCTTGAGGCCCGTGAAGTCCCAGTCGGTCATGGGACGACTCTCCTCCCGGCCGAGTGGGGCGGGAGGAGAATCGCCCACACCGGGCGTCCTACATCTGCTCGGGCGCCTCGAGGCCGAGCAGATCCAGGCCCGTGGTCATGACACGGAACACCAACGCGCAGAGGGTGAGTCGCGACGCGCGGACCTCGTCGCGGTCGGCCTTGAGCACGGGGCAGTTCTCGTAGAACGCCGAGAACGCCTGGGCCAGCTCGAAGAGGTAGCCGGCGAGTCGGTGCGGCTCGTACGTCGCACCGACCTCCGCCACGACCTCGCCGAAACCGAGCAGGTGGACGGCGAGGGCCCGCTCGTGCGGCTCACCGAGCAGGACCGTGTCGTGCTGCGCCGACGGGTCGGTGCCGATCTGCCGGAAGATCGAGCGGATGCGGGCCACGACGTACTGCAGGTACGGGCCGGTGTTGCCGGTGAGCGAGACCATCCGATCGAGGTCGAAGACGTACTCGCTGTCGTGCGCGACCGACAGGTCCGCGTACTTGACCGCGCCGATGCCGACCTGGCGGGCGATGGTGGCGCGGGTCGACGCGTCGAGATCCGGGCGGGCCTCCTCGAGCACTTGACCGGCCTTGTCGACGGCCTCCTCGAGCATCGCCATGAGCCGCAGCGGCTTGCCCGAGCGGGTCTTGAGAATCTTGCGGTCCTCGCCGAGCACGTTGCCGATCTGGACGTGGACGGGCGTGACGTCGTCCGGGAGCCAGCCGGCCTTGCGCGCGGTGTCCCACACCATGTTGAGGTGCAGCGCCTGCGGCGCGCCGATGACGTAGAGCACCCGGTGGGCGTCGAGGTCGTGGACCCGGTACTTGATGGTCGCGAGATCCGTTGTGGCATAGCCGTACCCGCCGTCGGACTTGCGGATGATGAGCGGAACGGGCTTGCCCTCGCGGCCGGTGTAGCCGTCGAGGAAGACGCACAGGGCGCCGTCGGAGACCTCGGCGATGCCCCGCGCCTCGAGCTCCTCGCAGATGCCGGGCAGGGCGCCGTTGTACATCGACTCGCCGGCGAGGTGCAGGCCGGTCAGCGTGACGCCGAGCGTCGAGTAGAGCTTGTTGAAGTAGACCTTGGAGAGGTCGACGAGCTCGTTCCAGAGCCGCAGGGTCTCGGGGTCGCCGGCCTGCAGGAGCACGACCCGCGACCGGGCACGCACGTTGAAGTCGCCTGCGCTGCCGGCGGGTTCGGCCTTCTCGGCGGCGTCGAACTTGACGCGGGCCGCCTGGTAGAACGCGTTGGGGTCGGTGACGAGCAGACCGGCCTCGTCAGAGCCCTCGCCGACCTCGAGCAGGTGTTCGATGAGCATGCCGAAGGGCGTACCCCAGTCGCCGATGTGGTTCTGCCGGATGACGTGGTGCCCGAGGTGCTCGAGGGTGCGGGCCAGGCTGTCGCCGACGACCGTGGTGCGCAGGTGACCGACGTGCATCTCCTTGGCGACGTTCGGCGCGGAGTAGTCGATCGGGATGTTCTGCGCCTCCTGCAGCGGCACGCCGCAGCGGTCGTCGGCGTCGACCTCCTGCAGCAGCGAGGCGAGCCAGGCACTGGAGAAGGTGAGGTTGATGAAGCCGGGGCCGCTGACCTCGACCGAGTCGCAGACGCCCTCGACGTCGAGGGCCTCGACGATCTTGGCCGCGACGTCGCGCGGCGGGGCCCCGACCTTCTTGGCGAGCGCGAGCGCGGCGTTGACCTGCACGTCGGCGAACTGCGACGGGCGCAGCACCGGGTCGACATCGCGGAAGTCGTCACCGAGGGCGGTGGCGATCGCGGACTGGACCTTCGGCGTGAGCGCGACGAGCGGGGAGACCATGCGGGCCAGTCTAGGTGCGCACGCGTGGTGCCCTCGCCGGGGTTTTCCGGCCGGGGGCGGGCGCGGCATGGCGACGGGGCCGGGGCGCCCTGCGGCGCCCCGGCCCCGTCGTGGGGTCGCCGGCGATCAGTCGGCGCGACCGGAGAAGCCGGAGCGACGCGCCGCATCCTCGTCGTAGAACCAGACGTCGGGCTCGACGTCGTCGTAGCCGTCCTCGCCCGGTGCGACGAAGCGGTTGCCGTCGCGGACGCCCTTGACGGCGTGGCCGAGCGGCTGCGCGCCGTCGGAGATCGTCGCCGCCGAGCCCATGCCGTAGCCGCCGTCGACGACCTCGTCGTACTCGGAGACGCGTCGGCCGGACGCCGCCGACGCCCCCGACTCTGCGGATGCCTGCGCCCCGGCGGACGTCTCCGGCTGAGCGGACGAGTCGTCGGTCGTCGTGTCGGAGGCGTCGTCGGCCGTCGCGGCGGACGCCTCGGGCTCGGTGCCATGGGTCGACGCCTCGGACGTCGGGGCTCCGGACGACTCCGCGGCCCCCGCGGCATGCTCCGCGTCGACCTCGCGCGCCTCACGGGACTCGTCGGCCGACGCCGGCGCGGCGTCGGCCGCGCTCTGCTCGCCCTCGGGTGCCTTCGTGGGGTCGTCACGCTCGCCGAGCGCGGCGTCGCTGGCGTCGGGGTGGGCCGGCTCCTCGGGCTCCGGCGGACGCTGACCGCTCGTCGTCGCCCACGGCTGGCCGCGGTGGTCGCCCGGGTCGTCGGACGGCGTCCCGCCCTCGGCGAGGAACTCGTCGCGGTCCTCGAGCGCGGGCACCCTGACCTCCTCGGCCTCCTCGGCGTCGCCGGCGTCCTCGGGCTCCCAGCCGTGGCCGCCCGTGGAGGACGTCCCTTCGGTCGAGCCCGCCGCGTCCGTCGAGTCGGTCGCCGTCGAGTCCGTCGAGTCCGTCGAGTCCGTCGAGTGCGTGGTGTCGGTGTCGTCGGCCGACGCAGTCGCCTCGGCGGGGGTCTCCCGCGGCTCGGACTCCTCGTCTCCCGTTGCGACGGGTTCGCCCGACGCCGCGGCGGTGGCACCGGCTGCTGCGCCGGAGAGCCCGGCGGCGCCCTCCTCGGCGTCGGCCGTCGGCTCGTCGGCGCGCTCGTCGGCGCGCTCGTCGGCGCGCTCGTCGGCGGTGCGCTCGGCGGCGGTGCCGGCGGTGGGGGCGGCGGCCGTGCTGGTCTGGTCGGCGTCGTCCGCCGACGCCTCGTGAAGCTGGGTCGTGTCGGTCATGTCGTCGGCTCCGTTGCGCTCGGGGACGACCCCGGGCTGCCCGGCGTCGTCGGACGCGGCGTCCGCGGCCGCGCTGCTCGAGCCCGTGACGTCCTCGTCGGTGCCGGCCCCGGCGGTCGGCGTCGAGCCGGACTCCGGCTCGGCGTCGTCGTGCCACGACGGCACAGCACCTGTACCCACTCCGGTGTCCGCCGACGCGTTCTCGCCCGACCCGACGCCCGACTCGTGCTCGTCGGCTCCCTCGGTGGAAGACGCGGTCGTCGCGGAGGCGGCGTCAGTGGCCGGCGCCCACCGTCCACCGTCGTCTGCGCGTGCAACGTCATCAGGTTCGCGCGAACTCGTCTGTGAGTCAGTGGAACCCGTCGAGTATCCGAACGGGTTCTCGGCGTCGGCGAGGTCGTCGTCGTCCTCCTCCTGGGTGAAGGCGGCGCTGCCCACCGCGGCTCCGGCACCGGCAGCTGCTACGCCAGCGCCGGTGGCACCCGTTCCGGCGCCGCCCGCCCCGGCACCGGGGGCCTCCTCGCCGGCCTGGACGTCGGGGTCGATGCGGTCGGCCTCACGGGCGAGCTCGTCGTGCTGGGCCTGGGCGCGCTCGGCCACGGCGGCCGCCTGGGCGGCCTGCTCCTCGAGCCGACGGGCCTCACGCGCCTTCGCCTCGGCCTCGGCCGCCGCCTCGGTGGCCATCTCGCCGGTGACGGACGCGCGGTCCTGCTGCTGCCGGACCTCCGCGAGCCGGGCGTCGAGGCTGGCCCGCATGCGGTCAGCCTCGGCCCGACGCGCCTCGATCTCCTTGCGTCGGCTGGCCGAGACGAAGAACCAGATGATCAACGCGACGACGACGACGCCGACGACCACCCACAGGATCATCTTGTTGGTGTCGGACATTCCATCCCTCTCGGGTCACGGGTCCAGGACGACCACTCCACCGGCAACCTACTGCGCCACAAGCCGGTTCGCGCCACTCGACGCGTCCTTTCCGCGATCCGTACCCGATCCGCCACGTCGGCCATGACCCCTTCAGGGTCGCGCCGCCCCTCAGCCGAGGCCGAGCTTGCGGGCCGTCACCTCGCGCATCTCGACCTTGCGGATCTTGCCGGTGACCGTCATGGGGAACTCCTCGACGACCTCGACGTAGCGCGGGATCTTGTAGTGCGCGAGCTGCCCGGTGCAGAACTCGCGCAGGGACTCGGCCGTCAACGGCGCGGCACCGTCCTTCATGCGAATCCAGGCGCACAGCTCCTCGCCGTACTTCTCGTCCGGGACGCCGATGACCTGCGCGTCGAGGATGTCGGGGTGGGTGTAGAGGAACTCCTCGATCTCCCGCGGGTACACGTTCTCCCCGCCGCGGATCACCATGTCCTTGATCCGGCCGGTGATCTCGACGTAGCCGTCGTCGTGCATGACGCCGATGTCGCCGGTGTGCATCCACCCGTCCTCGACGGCCTCGGCGGTCTTGTCGGGCTGCTCCCAGTAGCCGAGCATCACCGAGTAGCCCTTCGTCAGGAACTCCCCGGCCTGCCCGCGCGGCAGCGTCTCGCCGGACACCGGGTCGACGATCTTGATCTGCAGGTGCGGCCCGACGCGTCCGACCGTGCCGACCTTCTGCTCGAAGGTGTCGTCGGTCCGGTTCTGCGTCGACACCGGGGAGGTCTCGGTCATGCCGTAGCAGATCGTCATCTCCTCGATCCCGGAGGCGATGAGCTTCTTCATCAGCTCGGCCGGGCAGGGCGAGCCGGCCATGATCCCGGTGCGGACGCTGGAGAGGTCGTAGGAGGCGAAGTCGGGCAGGTTCCACTCGGCGATGAACATCGTCGGCACGCCGTACAGCGAGGTGACCTTCTCGTCCTGCGTCGCCTTGAGCGTCGCCGCGGGCTCGAACCCGGGCGCCGGGATGACCATGCACGCCCCGTGCGTCGTGCACGCGAGGTTGCCCATGACCATCCCGAAGCAGTGGTAGAAGGGCACGGGGATGCACACCCGGTCGGCCTCGGTGTAGTCGCAGAGCTCGCCGACGAAGTAGCCGTTGTTGAGGATGTTGCGGTGGCTGAGCGTCGCACCCTTGGGAAACCCCGTGGTGCCGGAGGTGTACTGGATGTTGATGGCGTCGGTGTTGCTCAGGCCCCCCTGGACCCGAGCCAGCTCCTCGGCCGACACCTCGCCGGCCCTCGCGACGAGCTCGTCCCAGTCGGGCGTGCCGATGTACACGACGCGCTCGAGGCCGGGCGCCTCGTCGCGGACCTCCTCGACCATGCCGCGGTAGTCGCTCGCTTTGAAGGACTCGGCCGCGACGAGCGTCGAGATACCGGCCTGCCCGAGGACGTACTGCAGCTCGTGGGCGCGGTAGGCAGGGTTGATGTTGACGAGGATCGCGCCCATCTTCGCCGTCGCGTACTGCACGAGCGTCCACTCCGAGCAGTTCGGGGCCCAGATGCCGACGCGGTCGCCGGTGCGCACGCCGACGGCGAGCAGGGCCCGGGCCAGCAGGTCGACGTCACGCTGCAGCTCGGCATACGTCCACCGCTTGCCCTGCGCCACGTCGACGAGGGCCTCGCGGTCGGGAAACCGAGCCACCGTCGCGTCGAGGTTGTCGCCGATCGTCTGCTCGATGAGCGGGGGCTCGGTCTCACCGCGGGTGTGAGACAGGGCAGGGTCGAGCCCGGTGGACGAGTCGGTCTGCACAGCGGTCATCGGGGCCTCCGGACGTCGTGGACGGTTCCTCAGCACACCCAACCCCCGGGGCCCGGCGCCGCGCAAGGGATTCGTCCTCGTCCGGCTGTCTGCCTCGTCACGCCCGACGACCGCCGCCCGCCGTCGGCGGGACGATGAAGGTGCCGAAGGAGCCGCCATGGACCCGCGCCCCGACACGCCACCCCCATCGACCTCGTTCGCGGATCCCCGCCCCACGCGCCTCGGGCGGTTCGCCGCCGGGCTGCTGCTGGTCGGTGCCATCCTCGTCGTCGTGGCTCTCGGCTTCCAGGGACAGGACCTCGCCGTCGTGTTCTACGCCGGGTTCGTGCTCGTGGTGGTGGGTGGCGCGCTCGCCGTGTCCCACCACCTGCGCAGCGGCGGCGGCCCGGTCACGGTCCTGCCGACGAGCCGCCTCGGCTGGGTGTCGGTGGTGATGCTCGTCGTCGGCGTCGCCTCCTCTGCCCTCGCGCCGCTCGTCGAGATCGGGTCGCGGCACGCGAGCGCCGTGCAGAACCTGGTCGTCCAGGGCGGCTTCGTCCTCGCCGGCCTGTCGGGCCTCACGGTCCTGCTCGCGTCGTGGCGCCATGGAGAGCGGTCCCTGCCGGCGATCGTGCTGTGCGGCATGGCCGGCCTCGCCTTCCTGCTGCTGCTCTTCGGCGTCGAGACCCAGACCTGACGGGGCAGACACGACGATGGCAGACATGACGAAGGCCCCGACCGCATCCGGTCGGGGCCTTCGCCTTCTGTCTCAACACAGAGCGCACCCGAAGGGATTCGAACCCCTAACCTTCTGATCCGTAGTCAGATGCTCTATCCGTTGAGCTACGGGTGCAGGTGTCTTCGCCCTTCCGGGCGGGACGAGAAGTTACCTTAGCGGCTCGGGTCGCCAACCACGAAATCGAGGGGAGGCGGCCGTTCCCACGTGCGTCGGCGAGGTCGCGAGACGCGTTCCGCCACTGCGTCGAGGGCTGGTGTCCTGGCCTGTCCACCACCCGGCAATCCCACTGCAAATCCTGCAAGAAACCGACACGATCCGGTCGCTCGGCTTGCAACGCCGAGCGGGTGTGAGCCGTTTCACCGGGCCCTGAGGACAGACCGGTCATCGGCGCTCCGGGCCGGGCGTACGGTGAGTCCATCACGTCATCTGCTCACTATGTGGACACCCGGCGGGGCGCCACCCGCGCCTGACGAGGGCCCACGAGCGAGCAGCAGAACCGGCACGACGTGGTGCCGGCAGTGCACCGCGCGAAGGGATGGCCCGCAAGTGACCACGACCCAAGAGAAACCGAGTACGCACACGACGCACGCCGGCCTGGCCGCCTGGGTCGACGAGGTGGCCGCGCTGACGCAGCCGCGCGATGTCCGCTGGATCACCGGCACTCCGCAGGAGTGGACCGAGCTGACCGACCAGCTCGTCGAGGCCGGCACCTTCGTCCGCCTGAACGAGGACAAGAAGCCGAACTCCTTCTACTGCAAGAGCGACCCGTCCGACGTCGCCCGTGTCGAGGACCGCACCTACATCTGCTCCCTCGAGGAGAAGGACGCCGGTCCGACGAACAACTGGATGGCGCCGGACGAGATGAAGGCTCGGATGACCGAGCTGTACCGCGGGTCGATGCAGGGCCGCACCATGTTCGTCATCCCCTTCGTCATGGGCCACCTCGACGCAACGGTCCCGATGTTCGGTGTCGAGATCACCGACTCGGCCTACGTGGTCGTCTCGATGCTCGTCATGGCCCGCTGCGGCGACGAGGTCCTGCGCCGCATCGAGGACACCGACGCCTCCTACGTGCCCGCGCTGCACTCGGTCGGCGCCCCGCTCGCCGAGGGCTCGGACGACGTCGCCTGGCCGTGCTCGGACACGAAGTACATCGTCCACTTCCCCGAGGAGCGCGCCATCTGGAGCTACGGCTCCGGCTACGGCGGCAACGCCCTGCTCGGCAAGAAGTGCTACTCGCTGCGCATCGCGAGCGCCATCGCCCGCGACGAGGGCTGGATGGCCGAGCACATGCTCATCCTCAAGCTCACCTCACCCAAGGGATCCGTCCACTACGTCGCAGCCGCGTTCCCCTCGGCCTGCGGCAAGACGAACCTCGCGATGATCACCCCGACGGTCCCCGGCTGGAAGGCCGAGATGGTCGGCGACGACATCGCCTGGATGCGGTTCGGCGAGGACGGCCGGCTCTACGCCGTCAACCCGGAGTTCGGGCTGTTCGGCGTGGCGCCGGGCACCGGCGCCTCGACCAACCCCAACGCGATGGCCACCATCGACAAGGGCAACTCGGTGTTCACCAACGTCGCCCTGACCGACGACGGCGACGTCTGGTGGGAGGGCATGACCGACGAGCCGCCGGCCCACCTCACCGACTGGCACGGCAACTCCTGGACCCCCGAGGACGGCAAGGCCGGCACGCTCTCGAGCCACCCGAACAGCCGCTTCTGCACGCCGGCCAAGCAGTGCCCGATGATCGCGCCCGAGTACGACAACCCGAACGGCGTGCCGATCGACGCCATCCTCTTCGGCGGTCGCCGCAAGACCACCGTGCCGCTCGTCTACGAGTCGCGCGACTGGAACCACGGCACCTTCATCGGCGCGACGCTCTCCTCCGAGACCACGGCCGCTGCCGTCGGCGCCGTCGGCGTCGTGCGCCGCGACCCGATGGCGATGCTGCCGTTCATCGGCTACCACGCCGGCGACTACATGAACCACTGGCTCGAGATCGGCAAGGGCGCCGACGCGTCCAAGCTGCCGCGGATCTTCGGCGTCAACTGGTTCCGCCGCGACGAGGAGGACGGCTCGTTCCTCTGGCCCGGCTTCGGCGAGAACAGCCGCGTCCTCAAGTGGGTCATCGAGCGCCTCGACGGCGACGCCGACGCGGTCGAGACGCCGATCGGGCTCGTGCCGACGGCCGAGTCCCTCGACGTCGACGGCCTCGACATGACGCCCGAACAGGTCGCCAAGGCTCTCGCCGTCAACCCGTCCGACTGGGAGGCCGAACTGCCCCTCATCGAGGAGTGGTTCGACAAGTTCGGCGAGCAGCTGCCCGCCGAGCTGCGCACCGAGCTCGACACGCTCCGCTCCCGCGTCAGCGCAGGCTGACGCCTCGGTCCGCCGCCGCGTGCCGGCGACGGCGGACGACGTGATGCAGGGCCCGGCACCCCACGGGGTGCCGGGCCCTCCGTCGTCCCCGGACGCGCCGGGCGACAGGGGCGCCACGACGTGGTCCACGGGGTACACCAGTGTCATGAGTGACTCACCGCCCTACGACCGGGACGAGACCGAGGCCGAACGGCTCGACCGCAACTTCGGCGAACAGCTGCAGGAGCTGCGCATCGTCCAGGCCGGCGTCCAGATCCTCTTCGCCTTCCTGCTGACGATCCCCTTCCAGCAGCGCTTCTCCCAGCTGACCGGCCTGCAACGGACGATCTACGTGACCACCCTGCTGTCCGTCGCGATCGCCACGCTCGTGTTCATGGCACCCGTCGCGATGCACCGCATGCTCTTCCGGGAGGGCCTCAAGGACTACGTGGTCCGCCACACCGACCACCTCATCGGTACCGGGCTGTGTCTTCTCGTCGTCGGCATCGTCGGCGGGGTCGTGCTCGTCCTCGACGTCCTGCTGTCGCACACCACGGCGTTCTGGATCGGGGGCGGGCTCGCCGTGCTGGCGGTCGCGCTGTGGGTGGCGCTGCCGTTGTCGCAGCGGCGCCGACGCCGACGCGCCGACGCGGGCTGACCTCTCCTTTTCGGCTCTTCACCGTCGAAAGGCCACGAACGGCCGCCTCTGCACCGTCGAAAGGCCACGATGGGCTGACCCTTCAACCGTCGAAGGGCCACGATCGGCTGCTGCTCCGTCGTCGAAAGGCCGCGACGAGTAGGGGCCGGCGACTCGGAGGTCCGGGGCCGGCGGCGGGATCCGTCGCGTTGGTCGCTGCTCGTTCCTCGCCTCGACCAGCCGCTGCTCCCGGCATCTCGCCGCCTCCGCTCCAGAACGTCGAACGCCCCCGAGCTCGCTCGGGGGCGTTCGACGTTCTGGAGCGGAGGCGGCGGGATTTGAACCCGCGAGAGGTTTTATCCTCAACCCGCTTAGCAGGCGGGCGCACTAGGCCACTATGCGACGCCTCCGTGCCCGGTGACCGGCAGCGCGAGGCTAGGCGACGCGGCGACGGATGCACGGGCGGGAGTCAGGGTACCGGCCCCGGACCATGTCACCCAAACCGGGGTCTGCGACCCCCTGTCTCGTCCCAGATCCCGATGAGGTATCTGACAGCAAGTCAGGGCACAATGTCGTGGCGGCCGAGCGCCTGCGCCGAGCAGAGAGGACTCCATGACCTACCCGACAGTGCGCGGTCCGGGCACCGCCCAGACCCGCGAGACGCTGCGTCGTGAGCTCAAGTCCGGCTTCCGACGCGCCCTCGGGCTCACCATCCTCGGCACCGTCGTCCCCGGCGCGGGCCTCACGCAGACCCGCAGCCGCAAGATCGGCTGGGTGCTGCTCGTCCTGGCCCTCGCCAGCGCCGGCCTGCTCGCGTACTACGTCCTCACCACCGGTGTGACGAACGCGGCACTGTCGATCGTCGCTCGGCCCAACCTGCTCATGGCGCTGGCCGGGGTCTTCATCCTCGGCGGCGTCCTCTGGTGCGGCTCCATCATCCTCACCGCCATCCAGTCGCGCCCGAGGCGCCTGGACCGCACCCGCACCCGCTTCCTCGCGGCCCTGACGACCCTGCTCGTGTTCGTCGTCGCCGCCTCCTCCTTCAAGGTGGCCGAGTACGCGACGATCACCCAGTCGACCGTCGCGCAGGTCTTCGGCAACACCCCGGTCAAGCCCGGGCAGGGCGCGCAGGTGGCCGAGGGCGAGGACCCCTGGGCCAAGCAGGCCCGCGTCAACATCCTGCTCATCGGCTCCGACGCCGGAGCCGACCGCGTCGGCATCCGTACCGACTCGATGATCCTGGCCAGCATCGACACCAAGACCGGCCGCACCGCGCTCATCTCGATGCCGCGCAACCTGCTCAACGCCCCCCTCGCCCCCAAGTCGCCGCTGCGTGCGCTGTACCGGTCCGGCAGCTTCGGCGACCCCGACAACACCTGCGACCAGGGCCCTGGCCAGTGCATGCTGACCAACCTCTACGTCGACGCCGAGAACTACGCCAAGAGCCATCCGCACGCCTACCCGGCCGGCGAGTCCCCCGGTCGCACCGAGATCCGGGGCACGGTCCAGGAGATCACCGGGCTGAAGGTCGACCAGATGGTCGTCATCGACCTCAAGGGCTTCTCCCAGCTCATCGACGCCATGGGTGGGCTCGACATCAACGTCAAGCTGTCCGGCTACGGCACCAAGCTGACCATCGGCGGCGAGCACGACGCCAGTGGTCGCCTCTTCGGCGTCAAGGGCTACTTCGAGCCCGGGTTCCGTCACCTCAACGGCTGGTTGTCGCTCTGGTACGCCCGCACCCGCGCCGCCGACGACGACACTCACCGCCAGATGCGCCAGCGATGCGTCGTCCAGGCGATCGTCAAGCAGGTCAACCCGGCCGCGATGGTCGGCAAGTACCCCGAGATCGCCAAGATCCTCAAGGACAACATCTACACCGACATCCCGGCGCAGAACCTGCCGGCCTTCGTCGACCTCGTCGAACGGGTCCAGAAGGCGAAGATCAACAGCGTCGCACTGACCTCGACCCAGGGCGTCTACTCGAGCAACCCGGACTACGAGCTCGTCCGCCGACTCGTCCAGAAGGGGCTCGAGGCGCCGAAGCCGAAGCCGTCCTCGAGCGGCGGCGGCACGTCGACGAGCACCCCGACGAGGACGAAGACGAAGACCTCGACGCCGTCCCCCACCACGACGCCCTACGAGCAGTGCTGACGCGGGTGGGCGGTCGGAACCCCGGCCGCCACCCGTTCAGCCCCGAATGAGCCGGACGCCCGGGCGAGCCGTGTCGCCACGCGCACGGGGCCGACCATAAAGTGCCTCATGGCCTCCCCGACAGTGCGCGGTCCGGGCACCGCCCAGACCCGCGACACGCTGCGTCGTGAGCTCAAGTCCGGCTTCCGACGCGCCCTCGGGCTCACCGTCCTCGGCACCGTCGTCCCCGGCGCGGGCCTCACGCAGACCCGCAGCCGCAAGATCGGCTGGGTGCTGCTCGTCCTGGCCCTCGCCAGCGCCGGCCTGCTCGCGTACTACGTCCTCACCACCGGTGTGACGAACGCGGCACTGTCGATCGTCGCTCGGCCCAACCTGCTCATGGCGCTGGCCGGGGTCTTCATCCTCGGCGGCGTCCTCTGGTGTGGCTCGATCATCCTCACCGCCATCCAGTCGCGCCCGACGCGCCTGGACCGCACCCGCACCCGTGTGCTCGCGGCCCTGACGACGCTACTGGTGTTCGTCGTCGCCGCCTCCTCCTTCAAGGTGGCCGAGTACGCGACGATCACCCAGTCGACCGTCGCGCAGGTCTTCGGCAACACCCCGGTCAAGCCCGGACAAGGCGCGCAGGTGGCCGAGGGCGAGGACCCCTGGGCCAAGCAGGCACGGGTCAACATCCTCCTCATCGGCTCGGACTCCGGCGCCGACCGCATCGGTACCCGTAGCGACTCGATGATCGTCGCGAGCATCGACACCAAGTCCGGTCGGACGGCACTGATCTCCCTTCCCCGCAATCTGCAGAATGTTCCGATCGCGCAGGGGAGCCCGCTACGCCGGATGTGGCCGAGTGGCGTCTACGGCGATCCGGTCTGCCCTCGTGAACAGGCCGACCCCGCCGACCCGTGCCAGCTGAACGCGATCTGGGCCGAGGCGGACCTCTACAACCAGAACCACCCGGGCGCCTACTCCGAGCGGGTGCCCGGTCGGACGGAGACCCGCGACAGCATCTCCCTGATCCTCGGCCTCAAGATCGACCAGACCGTCGTCATCGACCTCAGGGGGTTCGCCCAGCTCGTCGACGCCATGGGCGGCGTGACGATCAACGTGAAGAACGCGGCCACGGGCCAGCGCCTGCCGATCGGTGGAAGCCGCGACGCCAACAACAACCTGAAGCCCGGCAGCGTCAAGGGCTACTTCACGCCGGGTGTCCAGAAGCTGAGCGGATACTACGCCCTGTGGTACGCCCGCAGCCGAGCGGGCGATGACGACACGTACCGCCAGATGCGCCAACGGTGTGTCATCCAGGCGATCGTCAAGCAGGTCAACCCAACCCAGATGCTCGGGGAGTACCCCAAGATCGCGGCCATCCTCAAGAACAACATCTTCACCGACGTCCCGGGCCAGAACCTGCCCGCGTTCGTCACTCTCGTCGAACGCGTCCAGAAGGCCAAGATCACGACCTTGGGGCTGACGATGAATGTGGGAGTCAAGCCGTGGGATCCCGACATCGAGCTCATCCATCGGCTCGTGCAGAAGGCGATAGCGCCGCCGAAGCACAAGCCGACCCCCTCCTCGAGCGGCAGCAGCACGTCGACCCCGACGAGGACGAGGACCTCGACGCCGTCGCCGACGACGACCCCCTACGAGCAGTGCTGACGCGGCGGGCGGCCGATCACCGGTCTCCCGCCCTGACCGCTCCCCGCCCTCACCGGTTCCCGCCCCCGCCGTTCCACGGCGTCCCCGGTGCCGGCACAGAACAGAGCCCCCGACCATGCGGTCGGGGGCTCTGCACAAACGACGTAGGTGTCGCTCGTTGCGGTGTTCTCCGGTGAATCAGAGCGGACGAACTGCGTCGGCCTGCGGACCCTTGGGGCCCTGCGTGACCTCGAACTCGACGCGCTGAGCCTCGTCCAGCGAACGGTAGCCATTCGACTGGATGGCCGAGTAGTGGACGAAGACGTCGGGGCCGCCGCCGTCCTGGGCGATGAAACCAAAGCCCTTCTCGGCGTTGAACCACTTGACGGTGCCCTGTGCCATACGGGTAACTCTTCCTTCTTCTGCGTGCGGGACGGCACACCTCGTGCCTCCCGAGCTGCCGCTTTGAGCCCACCGGACGAGCGAACTCGCCGCGCCGAAGAGAAGACCCGCCACCGGTTGGGGACGGGCACCTGCTCGACGACGAGGAACTGCAACTGCAACCGGCAACGAACCTAGCAGAATACCGCGCCACGGGCTTGCCGGAGTTCACTGTTTTTCCCGGGTGTTCACCGGTCGCCTGTCGCAGCGCCGCGGGGCACCCCGCGCAGCGCCAACGCCTGGGGTCGGTCACCGCGGATCGTGGCGACCATGTCGAGGACGCGTCGGGTGGCCCGGACGTCGTGCGCCCGGAACACCGTGGCCCCTAGCCACGCGGCCACGGCGGTCGCGGCGAGCGATCCCTCGAGCCGCTCCTCGGCGGGCAGTGCGAGGGTCTCGCCGACGAAGTCCTTGCGTGACATCGCTTGCAGCACAGGGAAGCCGAGCGCCACGACGTCGGACGTGTGACGCAGTACCTCCAGGGAGTGGGCCGTGGTCTTGCCGAAGTCGAGGGTGGGGTCGACGAGGACCCGCTCGGGTGGGATCCCTGCATCGACGGCGGTGCGCGCGCCGCGGGCGAGGGTGTCGACGACGTCCCGCACGACGTCGAGCGGGTCAGGGCCGTAGGTCACGTCGACGGGGTCGGTCCGTGGCGGGAGACCTCCGGTATGTGAGATGACGTATCCGGCGCCGACCTCGGCGGCGACGTGGACGAGGTCACGGTCGTGGCCGGCCCACGTGTCGTTGACGAGGTCGACGGCGCCAGCAGCCTCCCGCGCGACCTCGGAGCGCCACGTGTCGAGACTGAGGACGGCCGTCGGGTGGGCCTCGCGGGCCCACTGGAGGAAGGGCACGACGCGGCGGATCTCCTCGTCGGCGTCGACGGCCTCGCCCTCCTGGCCCGCCCGCACGCCGCCGATGTCGACGATGTCGGCACCGAGCTGGAGGGCCGAGTCGACGGCGGCTTTGGCCGAGTCGAGGGCCTCGTGCCGGTTGCCGCTGAAGAACGAGTCGCGGGTGCGGTTGACGATCGCCATGACCGCCGGCGCCGACGCGTCGAAACGCCTGCCGCGCAGGAGGAGTGGGGCCGGCCGGGGCAGGTCGAGGGGTGCCAGCCGGGCGAGGATCTCGGCGGTCGGGGGCGTCGGATCCGGGCTCTGATGTCGCGTCACACTTGCGTATCTCACGCACGCCGTGACGGGTCAACCCTTGGTCGAACCATGGTTGTCGAACTGTTACCATTGTGCTGCAGACGTCGTCCGCCCTCCCGGCACCGCTCCCGTCCGGGCGGGCGGATGGTCTGCCGGTCCCGACCGTCCCGCAACGACGGTCGACCATCCGGACCCCGGACGAGGATCGGTCGGGGTTCACCACCCAAGGAAACTGAATACCGAGATGTCCCACTTCGTGTCGTTCTTCGCGGCGCTGAACCGTCCGTCCCGCCGTCAGCCGGTCGGACAGTACAAGGCACACACCACCTACGAGGAGATGCTCGGTCTCTTCTGAGGAGTGCCAGGCATCGATCCGCTTGCGGATCAGCATGAGAACAAAGGGACTCCGGCTCGCCGGAGGCCCTTTTTCCATGTCCGGGGCCAGACAGTTGGGAGGGACCCCGCTCGGTGCGGCATGATGGGGGCCGGCGTCGACACGGCGCCGCTGGAGGGTTCGCATAGTGGCCGAGTGCAGGCGCCTTGAAAGCGCCCGAGGGAAACCTCCGTGGGTTCAAATCCCACACCCTCCGCCAACCGGCCCGCGCGCAGCGAGGTGACACCCGCTGCGGCGGCCGGGCCTCATCCGGGCAGGCGACCGAGGTGGGCGCGCGCCGTCTCGAGGTCGTCCGGGGTGTCGACGTCGCGGGCCAGCTCGGCCGGCACGGCCACCGCGACGTGCGGCACGGCGAGGAGCGTCCGGGCGGGGAGCCCGTGCGGGGATGCGGGTAGCGCGGCGCGCAGCGCCTCTGCGCGGTAGGCGCCGAGGAGCGCATGGTCCCGGCCGTCGACGCGGGCCACCACTCCCCCGACGTCGGGGCCCGACGCGTCGAGTGCGGCGACGAGCGTCGTCAGGGCCGGCGCCGCGAACGGCATGTCCCCAGCCACCACTGCGACAACCTCCGTGGCAGCCGCTGCCACCGCGGCTGCGACGCCCGCGAGCGGCCCTCCACCGGAAGGCTTCTCGCGGACCCACACGGCATCGGAGCGGACCGTCGCCCGGTCCGACCCGACGAGGACGACGGGCCACCCTGCGGGCAGCGCCTCCAGGAGATGGTCGAGGACGGTCGAGGCACCCAGCAACGCCGAGAGCTTGTCGGCCCCGAAGCGGCGCGACGTCCCGCCGGCGAGCACGACGACGGTGACGCGTCGGTCGACGGGTACGCCGTCGGGTTCGGCATCACTCATCCGGCCAGTGTCGCAGCCGTCGGCAGGGTGAGGACGCAGGCGCCGGGCCGCGCGAACGCCTCGAGTCGAACGCTGTCCGCGGCGTCTTCGTCGCCCGCCTCACTCCCGTCGAGCCCGTCGGGCGTCCGGCCAGAGGGTGCAGACCCCGCCGACCTGTCCGCACGTGGCGAGGCTGCGGATCCGAGGACCCCCTCGACCAGACCCAGGTGCACCCGACAGACGACCTCCGGGTGCCGCCGGGCCGACTCGAGCAGCGGACAGGTACGCAGCAGGAGCGTGTCGGACGGCGCCGACTCGGGGGTGGGTGAGAAGCCGAGTCGCCCGAGGACCGCCACCACCCGGTCGAACGCGGCGGAACCTCCGGCCCGCCCCACAGGACGCCGACTGCCAGCGTCACGAACGAGCAGGGCTGCGCCCCAGGCCCGCCCGATGCTCCGGGCGTCATCGCCGGGGTCGCCGCCCCGTTCTGCGAGCCGGTCCGCGAAGGAGGCCGCGAGCGCCACGTACTCCGCCACCATCTCACTCCCACCGAAGAGGCCTTCGGCTGCGGGCGTGCTGCGGTAACGGGCGGCCGGCCTGCCGCGACCGGACGCTCCGGTGGCAGGCGCGAGCTCGACGAGGTCGTCTGCGACAAGTGCCGTGACGTGGTGCCGAAGGGTGTTCGGGTGTCCACCGAGGGCATCGGTGAGCTCGCCGACCGTCACGCCGGGTCCGGTGGCGGAGGCGTCCCGCACCGCGCCGAGGACCCTGGCCCGGGCCGGCTCGAGGGCCGCCGGCCCCCGGTCGCCGGGCCGAGTTGGTGCGGGACCGAGGTCGGGAGTATTTTTCACAATGACATTGTAGAAAAGATCGACCCTGGAGGCCACCATGGACACCCGCACCGAGCTCCCGCTCACCACGGCAGCACACACCTGCGACTGCGGTGACGATGCGCACGGCGCTCCCGAGCTCGACGTGCGCCCCATCCCGCACGCCATCCGCCACGCCACCGTGTTCGGCGCACTGTCGGCCATCCCGGCGGGCGGCACCCTCGTACTCGTCGCACCGCACGACCCGAGGCCGCTCCTCGCCCAGATCGCCGACCGCGAGGGACCGGTCACAGTCACCTACCTCGTCGAGGGGCCGGAGCTCTGGCGCCTCGCGATCACCCGCGCCTGACCGGCCGCCGTCCGATGTGTTCCTACTGTGGCTGCGAGAGCATCAGCGTGGTCGGCCGGTTCATGGCCGAGCACGTCGAGATCGTCAACGCGTGCGGTGAGCTCAGGCGGGCCTGCCAGTCGGCCGAGCCGGACGCCGTCCACCGGGCCGCCGACCGGCTCGCCGGGCTCCTGCATCCCCACACCTCGGCCGAGGAGGCCGGCATCTTCGCCGTCCTCGCCGAGGACCCGGAGTTCACCGACCACGTCGGGTCGCTCTGCGCCGAGCACACCTCTCTCGACGAGCAGCTCGACGCCATCCGGGCCGGGGCCCACGAGGGTTTCCCGGCGTTCGAGCGGGCCCTGCGGGCCCATGTCGACCGCGAGGAGAACGGGCTCTTCCCCGCGGCCGCGATCGCCTTCGCCGGCCCTGAGTGGGAGCGCGTCGACGCGATGACACCGCCGCCGGGCGCCGGCCACGACCACCCGCAGGACCACGCGCATCGGCACCCGAACCCGGCATGAGCAGGACTCCCGCGAGCGCCACTGCGCCCACCGGTGCGGCCGCCCCCCGGACAGGCCGACCGGCCGCGCGGCGCGGACGCTTCCCGCTGCGCGACCGTCCGGGCATCGTGTGGCTGGCGCTCGCCGGCCTGCTGACGCTCGTGCGCCCCTTCGTGCCCGGCGCCGACTGGCTGCTCGTGCACCTCGTCCTCCTCGGCGCCATGACGCACTCGGCGATGGTGTGGAGCACGCACTTCACCCAGGCGCTCCTGCGCACACCGGAGTCGGTCGACGACCGCACGCAGCAGAACCGCCGGATCATCGTGCTGCTCGCCGGTGCGACGCTCGTTCTCGTCGGCGTCCCGAGCGGCCTGTGGCCCCTCACGGTCACCGGCGCCACCGGTGTCGCCGTGGCGGTCGGCTGGCACGGGGTCGCCCTGTGGTGGCGCCTGCGCCGGGCGCTGCCCGGACGCTTCCGCATCAGCGTTCACTACTACCTCGCCGCCGCGTCGGCCGTCCCCGTGGGAGCCGGCTTCGGCGCCTGGCTGGCCCGGGGTCCCGACGACGACTGGCACAGCCGGCTCCTCGTCGCGCACTCGATGACGATGGTGCTCGGCTGGCTCGGCCTCACGGTCACCGGGACGCTGGTCACGCTCTGGCCGACGATGTTGCGGACCCGCATGGATGAGCGCGCCGAACACCTTGCGCGGCAAGCACTCCCGCTGCTCGTGGTCGGCCTCGTCATCCTCGACGCCGGCGCGGTGGCGGGGCTGCGCTTCGTCGCGCTCGCCGGGCTCGTCGCCTACCTCGCCGGGCTCGGGTGGTGGGGTCGCGCCCTCGCGCGCCCCGCGCGACAGGCGCCGCCGGGCAGCTTCGCCACGTGGTCGGTGACGGCCGGACTCGCCTGGGGCGTCGTCGCGGTCGTGGCCGTCGCCTGGCGCGTGGGCACCGCGGGGTCGTGGACTGCGGTGGCCGACGGCTACGGCTTCGTCGCGGGCCTCGTCGCCGCCGGGTTCGCGATGCAGCTGCTCTTCGGTGCGTTATCGCATCTCATCCCCGTGGTGCTCGGCGGGGGCCCGTCGGTCGTCCGCGCCGGGGCGGCGTGGTTCGACCGCGCCTGGGTGTGGCGCGTCGTCGTCGTCCAGCTCGGGCTCGTCGTCGCGATCCTGCCGGTGCCGTCCGTCGTCCGGATCGGGGTGTCGGCACTCGTGGTCGTCGCGCTCGGCGCGTTCGTGCCGCTGCTGCTCTGCGCGACGCGGGCTGCCGTCACCGCGCGCCGGGCGCTGCTCGCGGGCCTGGCCGACGCCGCCTCCGACACCTCGGCTCCCGGCAGCGCGGCCTCCGGCACCCCGGCCAGCGCGCCCGCCCGGCCCGGCCCGGCAGCCACCCTCTCGACCGTCGGCGTCGCCGACGCGTCCGTGGCGGCGCCGCGTCGTCGGGGCAGCCAGGTCGGGGCTGCGATCTCGTCCGTGGCGCTCGTCGTCGCACTCGGCGTCGCCCTCACGCCGGTCATCACGGGGGGCGCCACGTCGGGACCCGCGTCGGCGGCGTCACTCGCCGGCGGCGCCGCCCCGACCGGTCACACGACCCGCGTCCGCGTCGAGGCGCACGACATGGCGTTCGTGCCGGCGACGGTCAGCGTGCCGACCGGTGACCGGCTCGTCGTCGACCTCGTCAACACCGACACCGGATCGCCGCACGACCTCACCTTCGCCGACGGCGCCCGAACGCCGCGGGTCATGCCCGGTCGTTCAGCGACGCTGGACGTCGGCGTCGTCGGCGCCGACACCGAGGCGTGGTGCAGCATCATCGGCCACCGCCAGATGGGCATGGTGCTCCACGTCGTGGTCACCGGCGCCGCCGCCCAGCCCGGGAGCCACGAGGTCACCACGACGGGCGGCGCGGCATCGGCCAGCTCTCCTGTCGCGCCCGTCGACCTCGGCGGCGCGTTCCCGCCCGGCTTCCGCGCCGTGGACGCGAGCCTGCCGTCTCTAGCCGCCGAGCGGGTGCACCACGTGACACTGCACGTCCGGGAGGTCGTGCTCGACGTGGCTCCGGGAGTGCACCAGAGGCGCTGGACGTTCGACGGGACCGTCCCCGGTCCCACGCTGCACGGACGCGTGGGCGACACCTTCGTCGTGACGCTCGTCAACGACGCGTCGATGGGCCACTCCGTCGACTTCCACGCCGGCGAGCGCGCCCCCGACGCCGTGATGCGCACGGTCGCGCCGGGAGGGTCGTCGACGTACACGTTCACCGCGGACCGCGCGGGCATCTGGATGTACCACTGCTCGACGATGCCGATGACAGCCCACATCGGCGCCGGCCTGTTCGGAGCCGTCGTCATCGAGCCGGCGGGCCTGCCGACGGTCGACCACGACTACGTACTCGTGCAGTCGGAGGTCTTCCTCGACGGCGACGGCGCAGGCGCGGGGCAGGCGGTGAACGCAGAGAAGGCTGCGGCCGACGAGCCCGACGCCATGACGTTCAACGGCGTCGCGAACCAGTACGTGGCTCGCCCACTGACGACACGGTCCGGCCATCGCGTGCGCATCTGGGTACTGGCGGCAGGGCCGAACCGGGGCAGCGCCTTCCACGTCGTGGGCTCGCAGTTCGACACGGTGTGGAAGGAGGGCGCCTACCTCCTCGACCGCGGGCACGACGCGCTGGGTGGGAGTGGCGGCGGCGCACAGGTGCTCGACCTCGGGCCCGCCCAGGGCGGGTTCGTCGAGCTGGCGCCCACCGAGCCGGGCCACTACCCGTTCGTGACACACTCGATGGTGGACGCCGAGCGGGGCGCCCGTGGCGTGCTCACCGTGACCCCCTGACCGGCGACGACACGGCTGCAGCACGCGTCCGCGCCGCTGTCGTCCCGACGCGTGTGGGCTTCAGATGTAGATCGCGGGGTCGACCCACTGGTTGGTGGCGTCGGGCTTGGGGAAGCGCAGCACGGCCGGGATGCCGGTGGCGACGGCCCCGGCCGGCACGTCCTTGACGACGACCGAGTTGGCGCCGACCTGAACGTCGTCGCCGACGGTGACCGGGCCGAGCACGCGGGCGCCGGCCCCGATCGTGACCCGGTTGCCGACCGTGGGGTGGCGCTTGACCCGGGCGAGCGACCGGCCGCCGAGGGTCACCCCGTGGTAGATCATGACGTCGTCGCCGACCTCGGCGGTCTCGCCGATGACGACGCCCATGCCGTGGTCGATGAAGAAGCGTCGGCCGATGCGCGCCCCCGGGTGGATCTCGACGCCGGTGACCGAGCGGGTGGCCGTGGCGAGGACGCGCGCCGGGAGCCGTCCCGCCGGGTGCTTCCACAGCTCGTGCAGGCCGCGGTGCGCCCAGATCGCATGCAGCCCAGGGGAGGTCAGGACGACCTCGAGGCGCGTCGTCGCGGCGGGGTCGCGGGCCAGGGCGCCGTCGACATCCTCCCGGGCGCGCTCGACGACGCGTCGGACCCAGCCCAGCGGGCGGCGCGACCGGAGCCCATCGGGCGGCGAGGCGTCGGGGAACGCGTCGCCGGCGCCGGCGCGTCGGTCCGCGTCGTGTGTGGCTGCAGATGATGCGTCACGCACGTCACGGACGATCGACAGCGCGGGCTCGGCCGCGCGACGGGACGAGGTCATCGCCCCGTCCGCGTCCCTGGTGGCTGCGGTGCTCATGTGACCGACTCCTCGAGGACCGAAGGTCCTCAGTCGACGAGGCCCTCGAAGAGGACGGTGGACAGGTAGCGCTCGCCGAACGACGGGACGATGACGACGATGGTCTTGCCCTCGTTCTCGGGGCGCTGGGCGACCTGCGCGGCGGCGGCGATGGCTGCGCCCGAGCTGATGCCGACGAGCAGGCCTTCCTCGGTGGCGGCCCGACGCGCGTACTTGACCGCCGTGTCGGCATTGATGTCGATGACCTCGTCGTAGATCGAGGTGTCGAGGATCTCGGGCACGAAGTTGGCGCCGATGCCCTGGATCTTGTGGGGGCCGGGCTCCCCGCCGTTGAGGATGGCCGACTCCTCGGGCTCGACGGCGATGATCTTGACGTCGGGCTTGCGCGCCTTGAGCACCTGGCCGACGCCGGTGATGGTGCCGCCGGTGCCGATGCCCGCCACGACGATGTCGACCGCGCCGTCGGTGTCCTTCCAGATCTCCTCCGCCGTGGTCTTGCGGTGGATCTCGGGGTTGGCCTCGTTGGCGAACTGGCGGGCGAGGACTCCGCCACGCTCGGCGGCGATCTCGTCGGCCTTGGCCACGGCGCCCTTCATGCCGGTGGCCGGGTCGGTGAGGACGAGCTCGGCACCGAAGGCACGCAGCAGCGCGCGGCGCTCCTTGCTCATCGACTCAGGCATGGTCAGCACGACGGTGTAGCCGCGGGCAGCGCCGACCATCGCCAGGGCGATGCCGGTGTTGCCCGACGTGGCCTCGACGATGGTGCCGCCGGGCTTGAGCTCACCGCTGGCCTCGGCGGCGTCGACGATGGAGACGCCGATGCGGTCCTTGACCGAGCTGGCCGGGTTGTAGAACTCGAGCTTGGCCGCCACCGTGGCCGGCGCGCCGTCAGTGACGCGGTTGAGTCGGACGAGCGGGGTGTTCCCGATCAGCTTCGTGACGTCGTCGTGGATCGGCATGCGTGTGGCCCCTTCGGCAGTCGGCGTGGTGGTGCGGCTCGGTGGCTCGGTCGTCGGAGACAACCGGGCCTTCGTTATGCATATTCCAACATCTCGTTATCACTTGCCAACCCACCGGCCCAGAATCCGGTCGGCCGCCGGTCGATGCGACGCGCCCTCGCCCCGGTCGAAACCGGGACGAGCGTCACGCCGAGGCGCCCGTCACATTCACTAAGCGCCTGCTCACTCGTCAGTAGACTCCCCGGCATGAGTGCGCTCCAGATCGTCGCCGCCGTCGTGTGCCTGGGCGTCACCGCGGTCGCGGTGGCCCTGCTCGTCAAGACGGTCAACCGCTTCCTCGCGACGTTCCGGCTCGGCCAGCCGGAGGACCGCGGCGACGACAAGGGCGCCCGCACCCGGACCCTGCTTCGCGAGTTCCTCGGCCACACGAGGATGTCGCGGCTGCCGGTCGTGGCGGCTGCGCACTGGTTCACGATGATCAGCTTCGGCGTCCTCTTCTTCACGCTCCTGAACGCCTTCGGGCAGCTGTTCAAGCCGGACTTCACGCTGCCGCTCATCGGGCACTTCTTCCTGTACGAGTGGGTCACCGAGTTCTTCGCGTGGACCGGGCTCATCGGCATCCTCGTGCTCATGGCGATCCGCCAGAAGAACCACCCGCGCTCGGCGGCCGGCGACCACGGCCGCCGCAGCCGGTTCTTCGGCTCGACGTTCTGGCAGGCGTACTACGTCGAGCTGACGATCCTCGGCGTCACTCTCTGCATCCTCACGCTGCGCGGCCTCGAGTACGCCCTCGAGTTCTGGGGCGGCACCACCGGCACCACCGCGGTCGGCGACGCGAACGCGTTGCACTACCCGCTCACGGGGTGGCTGGGCGAGCTGTTCAAGGGCGCGAGCGTCGGCACGCTCGAGAACGCGATCGTCGTCGTCGCCGCGGTCAAGATCCTCATCAGCTTCGCCTGGATGATCACCATCGCGCTCAACCCGACGATGGGCGTCGCCTGGCACCGCTTCCTCGCCTTCTTCAACATCTTCTTCAAGCGGCACGCCGACGGCCGCACCAGCCTCGGCGAGCTGCAGCCGATCACGGTCGACGGTGAGGTGCTCGACTTCGAGAAGGTCGAGGACCTCGACGAGGACGCCGCGCTCGGCGTCGGCAAGGTCGAGGACTTCACGTGGAAGGGCCTGCTCGACTTCACGACGTGCACCGAGTGCGGACGCTGCCAGAGCCAGTGCCCGGCCTGGAACACCGACAAGCCGCTCTCCCCCAAGCTGCTCGTCATGACGCTGCGCGACCACGCGCACGCCAAGGCGCCGTGGCTGCTCGCCTCCGAGGAGGTCCGCGCCGCGGGTCTCGACGCGGCGTCGAACGGCACGAACGGTGCCGACGGCGACTTCACCGACGCCACGAAGGGCGCGGTCGGCGTCGAGCAGCTGGTCGGGTCGACCGGCTACGACATCACGAACCCGCTCGGCGCCTACAACCCGCACGGTCCCGACGCCGTCATCGACGAGGACGTCCTGTGGTCGTGCACGACATGCGGTGCCTGCGTCGAGCAGTGCCCCGTCGACATCGAGCACGTCGACGCCATCGTCGACATGCGTCGGTACAAGAACCTCATCGAGTCGGCCTTCCCCGCCGAGCTCAACAACCTCTTCAAGAACCTCGAGAAGAACTCCAACCCCTGGGGCCTCGCGCCGCGGCTGCGGATGGACTGGGCCAAGGACCTCCCGTTCGAGGTCAAGCAGGTCGGCCAGGACGTCGAGGACCTCTCCGAGGTCGAGTACCTCTTCTGGGTCGGCTGCGCCGGCGCCTACGAGGACCGCGCCAAGAAGACGACGCGCGCCGTGGCCGAGCTGCTGCACACCGCGGGGGTCGAGTTCGCCGTCCTCGGTGACGGCGAGGCCTGCACCGGCGACTCCGCCCGACGCGCCGGCAACGAGTTCCTCTTCCAGATGCTGGCCCAGCAGAACGTCGAGGTGCTGAGCGAGGTCGGCGCGACGAAGATCGTCGTCACCTGCGCGCACTGCTTCAACACGATCAAGAACGAGTACCCGCAGCTCGGCGGGCAGTACGAGGTGCTGCACCACACGCAGCTGCTCAACCGCCTCGTCCGCGAGAAGCGCCTGACGCCGGTCGCCCGCCCGGGCGAGGCGGAAGAGGTCGGCGCCGCGTCGACCGGTGCCAAGGTCACCTACCACGACCCGTGCTACCTCGGCCGGCACAACGGCGTCTACGCCCCGCCGCGCGAGCTCATCGGCGCGCTGCCCGGCGTCGAGTACGCCGAGATGCCGCGCAGCAAGGAGACGTCGTTCTGCTGCGGCGCCGGCGGCGCGCGGATGTGGATGGAGGAGAAGCTCGGCACCCGGATCAACGGCAACCGCACCGAGGAGGCCCTCGCCACCGGCGCCGACCGCATCGCCATCGGCTGCCCGTTCTGCAAGGTCATGCTCAGCGACGGCCTCAACGCCGCCAAGCAGGACGGCAACGCGCGCGAGGAGGTCGAGGTCGTCGACGTCGCCCAGATGCTGCTCGCGGCGGTGCGTCGCGGCAACGGGGGTGGCGAGCCCGAGGCCGTCGAGGAGCCGCAGCCCCAGCCCGACCCGGAGCCGGCCCCGATCGCCTGAGCGCGTCCGGCACCACACGTCGAACGGCCCCCTCTCGCAGCGGGAGGGGGCCGTTCACGTCTCTGCCGCGCGACGAGCTGCCGTCTCGACAGGCCGTGCGCGGGTCAGAGGATGCCGCGGGCCCGGAAGGCCTTCGTCACGGCGTTGGCGGCCGACGACCCGTACAGCCGCTGGGCGGCGGCGACCGTGTCGAGCGCCGCCGCCCGGAAGGTCGTGTCCGGCGCGAAGGCGAACTGCGCCTCGACGATGAGGGTCGAGGCCTTGGTGTCGCCGAGGGCCCGACGGATGTCCCACAGGGCCCGCGACCAGATCTCGCCGTCGGCGTGGACCTCGCCGACGAGGTCGGCCGGGTAGGTCTTCGTGCCGTCGAGCCGGCGCAGGCAGTGCGGGACCGTGCTCGTGTACGACGTGGAGTCCCAGTCGGCGACGCACGCCTCGGGGGTCTTCGTCGGCACCCCGGAGCGCCAGCTCGAGACGACGACGGCGAGGTAGTCGCCGAACGCCTCCCCGATGGCGCCGGACTCGAGCGTCGTGCCGAAGCCGGGCACCTGTCCGTCCTGAACCGAGTGGCCGTACTCGTGCACGACGACCTCGGCGTCCTCACCGTCGTCGACACCGCCCTTGCCGAGGGTGATGTTCGCCTTGGCGTCCTTGAAGAACGAGTTGTCGCCGCCGTACTGACCGACGCGCAGCTCGATCTGGCGCTGGTTGACCGGGCGCAGGCCGCCGCCGAAGCCGAGGTGCTGGAGGTACTCCTGGGCGGTCGTCACCCAGTAGTAGCCCATGACCTGCTCGAACTGGTCGGCGTCGCGGTGGTAGGCAGGGAAGGCCCCGTTCACCGCACGGGCGGGGGCACCGGTCGAGCTCTTGACGCGCACGTACGCACCGGTGAGCGTGCCGGACGCGTCGAGGTGGGTCAGCGTGACGCGGTGGTAGGCGGGCGCCAGCGCGGCGTAGTCGGCGTCCTTGGCGTCGGTCAGCGTCTCGATGCCGAGGTCCTGGACCGGGTTGGGCGAAAAGACCGTTCCGGCGGCCGTGTGGGTGAACGGGTCCGGCGTCGCCTGTGCCGGTACGACACTCGTGGCGGCGGCCGTCGCCAGGGCGCCGGCGACGACGGCGGTGACGGTGCGGGAAAGCCTGCGGTTGGGTGCCATGACGCGACTCTTCTCCTCGACGGTGCTGACGCGACAGTAGGCCTTGCGGGCCCGCCACGGGCAGTTCTGCCGTGCAGAGATGCGTCGGCTGCCCCGTTGGTCCGCCTTCGCACCCTTCCGAAGATCCTGTCGTGGCATTTCGGTCTCACGAGGAATCTGCCGGTGGCACAGTGGCCCCTGAGGACGACCCCGCACCCGGCGACGCCGATATCGAGGTCGGTCAGCCTCGCAGTCGGCTGCAGGACAACACGGCGACCAACGTCGTGGCCGGCTTCCCGCGCGACGTCCACCACGCGGTCGACCTCAACTCCTTCTACGGCTACCCACCCGCGATCAACCGCACGACCGGTGTCGCCGGGCCCGAGATCACGTCGTCAAGCCGGGCGGCTCGACGCTGGCGCCCGAGGTCGGTCTCGCGGGCTACCTCGCCGCCACCGGGAAGGACTTCACCTGCCCCGCCATCGGTGTCACGCCGAGCGGGCGCGGCGTCATGGCGTTCACCGCCACCGGTGACGACCTCTTCCCGAGCGCCGCGTACGCCTCCATAGACGCCCTGAGCGGCGTCGGTTCGTGGAGCGTCGTCCCCGGTGGTGCGGGCAAGGCGGTCGACGACGGCTTCACGAGCTACGGGGCCCAGGTGGGCTTCCCGCCGCGCACGCGGTGGGGCGACTACCGCGCCGCGTCGGTCGACCGGGACACCGTGTGGGTCGCGAGCGAGTACGTGGCCGTCGCGTGCGACTACACCACGTGGGGCGGTCCGTTCTTCGCGGGCGGCACCGGCGACAACCTGCTCGGCACCTGCGCGGGGGCCGACCACGGTTCGGGCAGCCGCACGGCGCTCGCCAACTGGTCGACGCGGGTGAGGGCCTTCACCCCGTAGGAGATCACCGCCCTGACCGGGCAACTCACAGGGCGGGGCCGGCTCTTTCGAGGCGGCCCCGTCCGCGTCCGCTCGTCGCGACGTAGGGTGACGCGCGTGACGAGCTCCCCGACTCCCGACGCCGTCCCTGCCGACGTCGTCCACGACCTCGCCCCGACCGGCGTGCTCCGCGCGTCGATCAACCTCGGCAACCCCGTTCTGGCCCAAGGCACCCCGGAAGCCCCTCGGGGCGTGACGGTCGACCTGGCGCAGCAGGTGGCCGCACGGCTCGGGGTTCCGCTCGAGCTGCTCTGCTTCGACGCCGCCCGGCTCTCCTTCGAGGCGATGACCGACGGACGCGCCGACCTCTGCTTCCTCGCCGTCGACCCGGCTCGCGCCTCCGAGGTGGCCTTCACCGCGCCGTACGTCGTCATCGAGGGCGTCTACGTCGTTCCCGACGCGTCGCCGGTGCGGGTCGCGGCCGACGTGGACCGGCCCGGTGTCCGGGTCGGGGTCAAGACCGGCTCGGCGTACGACCTGCACCTGTCGCGGGTCCTCACTCGGGCCGAGGTCGTGCGCGGCGCCGAGGGCGTCGAGGTCTTCGCCGCCGAGGGGCTCGAGGCCGGTGCTGGCATCCGCGAGCCCGCGACCGCCTGGGTCGCCGCACATCCGGGCACCCGGGTCGTCGAGGATGCGTTCATGCAGATCCGACAGGCGGTCGGCACTCCAGCAACACGGAGCGAGCGGAGCCGACGCTTCCTCCACGAGCTCGTGGAGGACCTCAAGGCCCACGGGTTCGTCGCCGCATCGCTCGCTCGCTCGGGGCAGACAGCCGCGGTCGCGCCACCGGCCTGAGGCGTCGGGACCACCTGTGGCTCAACCCCCTTCGTCGACGCGCAGGCGCGGCCGCTCGATGCCGAGGGCCCTGCTCTCGGCGTCGGTGAACAGCCGTGAGCGGATGAGGAACCGCACGCCCTCGGGCGCCTCGACGCTGAACCCGCTGCCGCGACCCTTGACGACGTCGACGGTGAGGTGGGTGTGCTTCCAGTAGGCGTACTGCGAGGCCGACATCCAGAAGGCGACCGGGGCCTCGAGCCCGCCGACGGCGAGGTCGCCGAGGTGGACGTCGGCCTCGCTCGTCAGGAAGTCGCCGATCGGGAAGCACATGGGCGAGCTGCCGTCGCAACAGCCGCCGGACTGGTGGAACATCAACGGACCGTGGATCCCGGTGAGGCGGCGGAGGAGATCCGCCGCCTCACCGGTGAGGTCGACCCGGGTTGGGGAAGCCGAAGGCTCACCGGGTGCGACCGTCTCGGGGGGCATGGGCACGCTGTCCTTCCGGTCGTCGTGCCGGCCCCTCAGAAGAAGCCGAGCGGGTCGGGCGAGTAGGAGACGAGGAGGTTCTTCGTCTGCTGGTAGTGGTCGAGCATCATCTTGTGGTTCTCGCGGCCGATCCCCGACTGCTTGTAGCCACCGAACGCCGCGTGGGCCGGGTACTGGTGATAGCAGTTGGTCCAGACGCGACCGGCCTTGATGCCACGGCCCATCCGGTAGGCGCGCGAACCGTCGCGGGTCCACACGCCGGCGCCGAGGCCGTAGAGGGTGTCGTTGGCGATCGCGAGCGCGGCGGCCTCGTCGTCGAAGCTCGTCAGTGAGACGACCGGGCCGAAGATCTCCTCCTGGAAGATCCGCATCGAGTTGTTCCCCTCGAAGACGGTCGGTGCGACGTAGTAGCCCTCTGCGAGGTCGCCCTCGAGGACGTTGCGGTCACCGCCGGTGAGGACCTTGGCGCCCTCCTGCCGGCCGATGTCGAGGTAGGACAGGATCTTCTCGAGCTGGTCGTTGCTCGCCTGGGCGCCCATGGTCGTCTCGGTGTCGAGCGGGTTGCCCTGCTTGATCTTCTCGACCCGGGCGACGGCGTCGGGCACGAAGTCGGCGTAGATCGAGCTCTGCACGAGGGCGCGCGAGGGGCAGGTGCAGACCTCGCCCTGGTTGAGGGCGAACATCGTGAAGCCCTCGAGCGCCTTGTCGTAGAAGGCATCCCGCTCCTGGGCGACGTCCTCGAAGAAGACGTTCGGGCTCTTGCCGCCGAGCTCGAGGGTGACGGGGATGATGTTCTGCGACGCGTACTGCATGATGAGGCGGCCGGTCGTCGTCTCGCCGGTGAAGGCGATCTTGGCGATGCGCGGCGAGGACGCGAGCGGCTTGCCGGCCTCGACGCCGAAGCCGTTGACGACGTTGACGACGCCCGGGGGCAGCAGGTCGCCGATCAGCTCGATGACCTTGAGGATCGACCACGGCGTCTGCTCGGCCGGCTTGAGCACGACCGCGTTGCCGGCGGCGAGGGCGGGAGCGAGCTTCCACACGGCCATGAGGATCGGGAAGTTCCACGGGATGATCTGCCCGACGACGCCGAGCGGCTCGTGGAAGTGGTAGGCGACCGTGTCCGCGTCGATCTCGCTGCTCGAACCCTCCTGTCCCCGAAGGACACCCGCGAAGTACCGGAAGTGGTCGACAGCCAGCGGCAGGTCGGCGGCGAGGGTCTCGCGGACGGCCTTGCCGTTCTCCCAGGTCTCGGCGACGGCGAGCATCTCGAGGTTCTCCTCGATGCGGTCGGCGATCCGGTTGAGGATCAGCGAGCGCTCGCCGAGGCTCGCGCGGCCCCAGGCGGGCGCGGCTGCGTGGGCGGCGTCGAGTGCCGACTCGATGTCCTCCTCGGTGCCGCGGGCGATCTCGCAGAACGGCTTGCCGTTGACGGGCGAGATGTTCTCGAACCAGAGGCCCTTCTTCGGGTCGACCCAGTTGCCGCCGATGAAGTGGCCGTAGCGGTCCTGCAGCGAGACGAGCGAATCTGCCGATCCGGGCGGGGCGTAGGTGGTCATGTCGTTCTCCCAACGTCCTTGGTGGTGTCCCCGAAACGGGGTTGGCAGGACGCTAGGCAACGCAACGTTGCAACCACGTTGCGTCGCGGGGAAAGTGGCCTCTCGACCGTTCACCCGCAGCCTAACGTGGCCTCTCGACCGTTCACCCGCAGCCGAACGTGGCCTCTCGACCGTTCACCAGCAGCCGAACGTGGCCTCTCGACGGTTCACCAGCAGCCGAACGTGGCCTCTCGACGGTTGAGTCGACCGTCGAGAGGCCACGAGTGGCTGCGTCCCGTACGTCGAGTGGGCGGTTCCTCAGGGGGTGCCGAGCTCGCGGTCGAGGCGGTTCAGCTGGTTCTGCACGAGCGGCAGCAGCGGCGAGGCCGGGCCGAGCAGGGCTGCCTGGGCCTGCCACATCTCGTAGTCGTCGGAGCCGGATGCCGAGCGCGTCCACGCCGACATGAGGTCGGGGCGCCCGCTCGTGAGCACGGCCCGGCGCATGTCGCCCTCGACGCTCTCGCGCAGCCTCACGACGCCCGGCGCTGCCGAGCGCGGCAGCAGCGACCCGCGGTAGGCACGCATCGCGCTCGCGACGTCGCCGGCGGCCAGGTGCGCCTCGACCGCGAGCCAGTCACCCGACAGCTCGGCGACCAGCCGGTAGGGCCGCGAGGCGAGCAGGTCCTCACCGAGCAGGGCCCGCAGGCGGCCCATCTCGACCCGGAGCGTCGAGGCGCTGCTGTCCTCCTCGTAGAGCAGCACCGCGAGCTCGTCGCCGGAGAGGCCGCGCGGCGCCGACGCGAGCAGCAGCAGGATCTCGCTGTGCCGCGGGCTGAGCCTCAGCGTGCGCCGGTGGCCGCGGCCGTCGTCGACGGTGAGCAGCGCGTCGTTGCGCCCGAGCGCCTCGAGGAGCACGGCGAGGGCACCGGGGACCGCCGGCTGGGCCGACGCGTGCCGGGCGCTGACGAGCAGCTCGCGGGCCAGCTCGGACTCGGCCATCCGGGCCGCGGCGCGGACCATCGCCATCGTCTGCGGGGCGACGATGTCGTCACCGCCGGTGATGTCGAGGACGCCGAGGACGCTCTGGTCGCTCGGGTCGTGGATCGTCGTCGCCGCGCAGCTCCAGCGCTGGACCGACCGGCGGAAGTGCTCGGCGCCGATGACGTTGACGGGGCGGTCGAGGCGCAGCGCCATGCCCGGGGCGTTGGTGCCCGCGAGCCGCTCGTCCCAGTTGCTGCCCTCGACGAAGCCGATGCTCTCGGTGCGGCGCAGCGTGCTCGGCGAGCCGCACACCCAGAGCAGCTGGCCGGCGGCGTCGGCCACGGCCATGACGGCGTCGCAGTCGCGTGCCGCCTGCCCGAGGACGTCGTCGAGCAGCGGGAAGACGCGCGCGAGGGGATGGGCCTCGCGATGGTCGCGCAGCGCGTCGGGCGGCAGCGTGATCGGGGCATCGACCGTGTCGACGTGCACGCCCGCGGCCGCCGAGCGCACCCAGGAGTCGGCGACGTGCGCCCGGACGCCCGCGCCCTCGCCGTCCCCCCCGGTGTCGCCCTCGATCTCGCCGTCGGCCATGGCCCGATTGTGCACACGGATCGGCCCGCCCGACAGGGATCGTCCGCAGGCCGGGGGGCCGAGGGTTCGCGAAAGGGTGGTCAACGCGCCGGATCAGGCGCACCATGAAGAGGTCCGACCGAAGAATCGTCAGGAGCAAGCCGAGGAGCGACCCATGTCACGACGAGCCCCATTCGTGCCCGATGGAGTGCCGGTACTGTCCCGTGGCCGGCACCGGAACCCCCGCAAGGGCGCCTGTTTCATGGAGATGGCCTCGTTCCTGGCCGGCGAACGGTGGAGCGACCACCCGGCCTGCACCCATCCGGTGCTCGCCACGCTCGCCCGTTGCGTCAACGACATGCTCGACGAGCCCAACCGCCAGCGCCTCGTGACGATGGTCCCCGAGGTCGTCGGCCTCAACCCGAGCGACCCACGTGCGACGACGGCGATCGTGCTCAGCACGGCGCGCGCCGCGCTGCCGGTGGCCGCCGAGGAGCGTCAGAACGCCATGGCGATCGCGATCCTCAACGCCGAGGGCATCCTCGCCGAGCAGGACGGCCGTGAGCCCGGACGCCTCTCGGCCGCCTCACGGGCCGCGCTCAAGACCGCGCCTGCCGCCGAGCGCTGGGCCCGGATCACCTTGGCCCGCATGGGGTTCAACTCCGCCGCCCTGCGCCCCTCGAACGCTGCACGCATCGTCGCGCTCGGCGTCGACGGCGTGGCCCGCGCCTGCATCGACGACCCGGAGGAGCGGCTCGTGCAGATGCTGCGCGGCGGCATCGACGCGGCCAAGGCCTTCGTGCCCGTCCCGACGCCGACGGTCGCCGTGCCGTGGCCCCAGCCCGCCGCACCGCCGCGGCCGGCGCCCGATCCGGCCCCGGCCCAGACGTCGGACCGCACCGTCACCAGCTCCTGAGGGTCGGACCCGCAGACACGACGCGGCCGCGTCCCCGAGGTGGGGACGCGGCCGCGTCGTGCTGTGTGGTCGTACGGGTGAGCGCCGGCCCAAGGCCCGGCAGGTCAGCCGATCAGCGGGTCTCGCGGAAGTCGACGTGCTCACGGGCCACCGGGTCGAACTTGCGCAGCACGAGCCGGTCGGGGCTGGTGCGACGGTTCTTCCGCGTCACGTAGCTGTAGCCGGTGCCCGCCGTGGACCGCAGGGTGACGACGGGACGAAGGTCGGTGCGCTTGGCCAAGGGAACTGCTCCTCTGCTCTCGGTGGCGGATGTCCACCCGCCACCGATGAGAACCATTCTCGATCCGACCTCATTCCCGCGACGCGGGGGGAGCTCAGCCGAGGCCGGCCGACTTGAGGAACTCCGAGGCCACCTGCTCGGCGTCCTTCTTGTCGATGACGACCTGCTTGACGAGGCCGGCCAGCGTCGAGGTGTCGAGCTTGGCGGACACGGCGTTGAGCGCCGACGACACGTTGTCGTTGACCTTCGACTTCGTGATGAGCGGGACGACGTTCTGCGCCGCGAAGAACGACTTGGGGTCCTGGAGCACGACGAACCCGTTGGCGGGGACGTTCGGGTCGGTCGTGAAGAGGTTGGCGGCCTGGACCTGGTCGTTCTTCAGCGCCTGGACGGTGAGCGGGCCACCGGCGTCGAGCGGCTTGAACTCCTTGAAGGTCAGGCCGTACACCTTCTTCAGCCCGGGCACGCCGGACTCGCGGGTCTTCCACTCGGGCGGGCCACCCAGGACGAGGTCCTTCGCCACGGGCCCGAGGTCGGCGATGGTCTTGAGGTTGTACTTCGCCGCGGTGTCCTTGGTGACGACGACGGCGTCCTTGTCCTCGGCCGCTGACTTGTCGAGCACCTGGAGCCCCGAGGGCAGGGAAGCCTTGAGCTCGTCGTACACGGCCTGCGAAGTGGTCGCCTTGGCGGACTTGTTGAAGTACTGGTCGAGGACGCCGGTGTACTCGGGGACGAGGTCGATCGAGCCGTCCTGGAGAGCCGGGATGTAGGTCTCGCGGCTGCCGATGTTGGGCTTCGTGTCGACGGTGACGCCCTTGGCCTTGAGCGCTCCGGCGTAGATGTCCATGAGCAGCTCGGACTCCGGGAAGTTCGCCGAGCCGACGACGACGGTGCCGCTCGGGGCCTTCGAGCCCGCGCCGGTGGGCTGGTCGAGGGGGCTGCCTCCGCTGCTCGACCCGCAAGCCGCGAGGCCGGCCAGAGCCAGGGCGGAGACCGCCGTGAGGATGGTCTTGCTGTGCGTCATGCTCTTCTCTTTCCTGTGGGCGCTGGGCCGGGGATCAGCTGACGGTGCCGACCGTCGTGGTCGTGCTGGTGGGTGACTCTTCAGGAGACTCTGGAGTGGACTCGGCGGAGGATCGCGCTGCGGGGCGTCCGCTGCTGGTGCGGAACCGTCCGGTGATGCCGCGCGAGACGGCGAAACGCTGGACGACGGCGGCGATGAGGTCGATGACGAGGGCCAGGGCTGCGACCAGGACGGCGCCGGAGGCCATCTGGGGGTAGTCGCGAACCGCCAGACCATCGATGAGGAAACGACCGAGGCCGCCGAGCCCGACCGTCGCAGCGATGGTCGCGGTGGCCACGACCTGCAGCAGCGCCGAGCGCAGGCCCGAGAAGATCAGCGGGAGAGCACACGGCACCTCAACCTTGAACAGCACCTGCCAACCACGCATTCCCATGCCACGCGCGGCGTCACGGGCCGCGGGGTCGACCTCGTCGATGCCGGCGTAGGTCCCCGCGAGGATCGGCGGGATCGCCAGCACGACGAGCACGATGAGGCTCGGCAGCAGGAACGCGATGTCGCCCGAGAGGCTGGGTCCGAGCCACAGCACGATGAAGAAGAGCAGGCCGAGGGTCGGGATGGCACGGGCGAAGCCGGAGAGGTTGACGACGGCAAACTTGCCGCGGCCGGTGTGGCCGACCCACATGCCCGCAGGGATCGCGATGACCGCGGCGACGACCGTCGCGAGGAACACGTACTGGAGGTGCTCGAGCAGGCGCTGGACGATGTCGTCACGGTTCGCCGGGTCGGTGAGCCAGCTGATGATGTCGTTGATCATGAGGCGGCCCTCGCTCGGGTCCAGGGCGTGAGCAGCCGGGTGACGACGACGATGATGACGTCGAAGAGCAGGGAGAGCACGCCGCAGGCGATGATGCCGGTGACGATCGGCGGGAAGAAGTCACGGTTGAAGCCGTCGGTGAACAGCGAGCCGAGTTGCTCGACGCCGATGATGGCCGCGACGCTGACGATGCTGACATTGCTGACCGCCGCGACGCGCAGGCCCGCCGAGATGACGGGAATGGCGAGGGGCAGCTCGACCCCGAGGAGCCGGCGGACGGGCCGGTAGCCCATGGCGTCGGCGGAGAGCCGCACGTCGTCGGAGATCGCGCCCAGCCCGTCGGCGACCGTGCGGACGAGGAGGGCGACCGTGTAGACCGTCATGGCGACGATTACGTTGACGGGGTCGAGGATCTTGGTGTGCAGGATGCCGGGGAGCAGGATGAACACGGCCAGGGAGGGCAGCGTGTAGAGCAGCCCGGTGCCGATGATGAGTGGCGGGTAGGCCCACGAGAAGCGGCGGGCGAGCCACCCCAGCGGAAGCGCGACGAGCAGGCCCAGCAGGAGCGGGAGGCCGGCGAGGTAGGCGTGGATGACGAACAGGCGCCACACGTCGTCGAGGTGCGAGGTGAACCAGTCCATCAGCGGGCCTTCGGCTCCGTCGCGACGGGCTCGCCGGGCTCGCCGCGCTCACCGGATGCGGCCGACTCGTTGCGCCCGGCGTCGGCGGCGGCCCGCTCACGGGCCGCGCTCGCCTCGATGGGCGCGATGAGGTCGCGGGCCCGGACCGTGCCGACGAAGACGCCGTCGGGCCCGACGATGACGCCACGCCCCGACGGCGCCGACAGTGCGGCGTCGAGGGCCTGCCGCAGGGGGCCCTCGGTCGAGGCCACGGTGCCGCCTCGGTGGAGGGCATCGCGCGACACCGAACCGTCGACGCGGTCCGGCTCGACCCACCCGACGGGGCGCCCGTCGTCGTCGAGGACGAGGACCCACCGGTCGTCGGTGATCGCGCGCAGCTCGTCGACGGTCGCTCCGAGACGGGCCGTCGGCTCGGCGTGCGTCGGGAAGGGCGCGCTGCGGAAGCCCAGCGTGCGGTAGCCGCGGTCGCGCCCGACGAAGTCGGCGACGAAGTCGTCGACCGGTTGCGACAGCAGCTCTTCCGGGGTGGCGAGCTGGGCGAGATGGCCACCGACCCGGAGCACGGCCACCTGGTCGCCGAGCTTGATCGCCTCGTCGATGTCGTGGGTGACGAAGACGATCGTCTTGCCGATCTCGCCCTGCAGCCGGAGGAACTCGTCCTGCAGCTGCTCGCGCACGATGGGGTCGACGGCACTGAACGGCTCGTCCATGAGCATGACCGGCGGGTCGGCAGCGAGGGCGCGGGCGACACCGACGCGCTGCTGCTGGCCGCCCGAGAGCTGCGAGGGGTAGCGCTTGGCGAACGACTGGGGGAGCCCGACGCGGTCCATGAGCTCGAGCGCCCGGCTCGTCGCCTTGGCCTTGTCCCACCCGAGCAGGAGCGGGACGGTCGTGATGTTGGCGAGGATGGTGCGGTGCGGGAAGAGCCCGGCGTGCTGGATGACGTAGCCGATCCCGCGGCGCAGCTCGGCGGCGTCGATGGTGGAGGTGTCGCGGTCGTCGATGAGGATGCGGCCACCGGTCGGCTCGATCATCCGGTTGATCATGCGCAGCGAGGTGGTCTTGCCGCAGCCGGACGGGCCGACGAGCACCGTGATCTTGCCGGTGGGAGCGGTCAGGCTCAACGCGTCGACGGCGAGGGTGCCGTCGGGGTACTCCTTGGTCACGGACTCGAACCGGATCATCGGCTCGTCACCTCATTCGTGTGGTGGGTCGGGAACAGGGTTCGCGCGATCGTTCGAGCCTCCGCGGCGACGGCTTCGCCGACGTCACGACTTCGATTCAGGTCCAGACGATACGAGGGCCCGACGACATTGAGGGCACCCGCGATGCCGCCCAGCCACGCGATGGGGGCCGCGATGGCCGTCACGTCCTCCTCGACCTTCGAGCGGACCACGACATACCCACATTCGGGCGTCCGCCCCTGCAGGGCGGCGCCGATGGCCGTGCGGTCGACCGGGACGGTGCGCCCGACCCAGCCAGCGTGGCGGATCGAGAAGGTTCCCTCGGCCATCGCGATGTAGACGGCCTCGTCGGGCCGGCCGGCGATGCCGAGGTAGGCGGACTCGCCGCACTCGACGCTGAGCCGGCGCAGGGCGGGCTCGGCCACCTTGACCATCTGGTTGCGCCCGAGCGCGACCGCCCCGAAGCGGAAGGCCAGCGACCCGGGGTGGAAGTCGCCGCCGTCGTCGCGGCTGACGAAGTCGAGTCCCTCGAGGGTGCGCAGGAGGCGCAGGGCCGTCGTCGGGGACAGCCCTAGGGCCTTCGCGCACTCGGAGAGGCTCGTCGGGGCCGACTCGCAGACGTGCGCGAGCAGTCCGAGCGCGCGCTCGACGGAGCGGGTGGCCGCGGCGCCGGGAGCCGAGGACCCTCGACCGGCGCCCGCCGCGGCATGGCCGGCGGTCCGGACGGCGGTGGTGCGAACCGCGGCGGGGCGGGCGGGTCGTGTCATGTCGGTGACACCTCGTCGAGCGATCGGGTCGGGGCATGTCGGCATTTCATTCAGTGGCATGCCTTTGCTACACAGTGGCAGTCTGGCACACTGCGAAGTCAGAGCAACACCCCCGTTGCCCGAGGAATCTCACGCACGGTCACGCCGTCACGCCGACGACCTGAGGACCTGAGGACCGCCCATGACCATCACCCTGACGGGACAGCAGCTGACGGTCGCGGCCATCGAGGCCCTGGGCCGGCGCGAGGACTTCGACATCGACGCCGACGCCGCCTCCGGCGTCGACCGGGCCGCTCGTGCCGCGCAGGCGGTGGCAGTCGAGCGGCCGGTGTACGGCAGGACCTCCGGCGTGGGCGCCAACCGCGA
The DNA here is from genome assembly GCF_057656595.1 of Intrasporangium sp. Soil_C_50. Taxonomy (NCBI): domain Bacteria; kingdom Bacillati; phylum Actinomycetota; class Actinomycetes; order Micrococcales; family Intrasporangiaceae; genus Intrasporangium; species Intrasporangium sp. Soil_C_50. Next base: position 4,336 of record NZ_JBDGKB010000007.1, on the reverse strand, counting down.
CCGGATCAGCGCGTCACCCCGACCCGGGCGCGCCCTGCTGCGCAGCCACAGCGCGGGATGGGGCGAGCCGTTCCCCGAGCCGACCGTGCGCAGCGCCCTGGCGATCCGCGTCAACCAGCTGCTCGCCGGGGCGTCCGGCGCGAGCAGCGCCCTGCTGGAGGCGCTCGTCGACACCGTCCGGGCCGATGACGGGCAGCTTCCCGTCGTCCACCGGCGGGGCGCCATCGGCACGGGCGACCTCACCGCGCTGGCGGAGGTCGGCCTGACGCTGCTCGGCGAGCGCCCCCGTGGCGACGGGACGCTGCGCTCGCCGGCGCACCTCGACGACGCCGACGCGCTCCCGCTGATGTCGAGCAGCGCCTTCACCCTCGCGGAAGCGGCCCTCGGGTGCGCCGACCTGGCCCGCCTCGCCGAGGTGGCCATGGCCGTCTGCGCACTGTCGTTCCTCGCGCTGCGCGGCAACCCCGAGGCGTTCGGCCCGGCAGTCGCGTCGGTCACCCCGTTCCCGGGTGCGGTCACGGCGGCGGCCACGGTCACCCGCCTCTTCCAGGCCGACATGGTCGAGCCCGCGCAGATCCAGGACTTCTTCGGCCTGCGCACCTTCCCGCAGGTGCACGGCCCGTTCCTCGACCAGCTGCACGACCTTCGCCACGTCGTCGAGGCCCTGGTCAACACCGGTGGTGAGAACCCCGCCGTCCTGCAGCTCGAGCCGCCCACCGTCGCCCACCACGGCGGCTTCCACCAGGCCTACCTCGCCCTGGCGGTCGACGCCTCCCTGCTCGCCCTCGTCGGCTCCGCCCACACCATCGCCTCCCGCATCTCCCACCTGCTGACCGACCCCGCGAGCGGGCTCCCCCGCTTCCTCGCCGGCCCGGAGGCGGGGTCCTCAGGCCTGCTCATCCTCGAGTACGGCGCCGCGTCAGCCATGGCGTTGATCCGCGAGGCCGCGTCGGCGGCCCGTTCCATCCAGTGGGTCTCGGTCTCCGCCGGCGTCGAGGACGGCGCGAGCCACGCCTCCGTGTCCACCGCGCGCCTCGCGGAGGCCGCCGACGCCTACCGGCAGCTCATCGCCCTCGAGCTCGTCGCCGCGGTCCGCGCCGTCGAGCTGAGTGGTCGGCCCGTGTCCGGGGATCTGGCCGAGCTGATGTCCCGGTGCAGCCACCTCCTCGCGGAAGTGGACGACCACGACCTCGCACCGAGCGTCGCGGCCGCCGTCGACGTCGTCGACCACTGGGTCGCCGCGACCCCGCTGCCGTTCCCCTGACGACGCGTCGCCCCGTCAACTGCGCCAAGGCGCACTTTCCGCGCGGGACGAGCCGAACGCGTCGTGGATCAGATGTCGAGGACGACGCCGCCGGAGTGGACGACCTGGGCCACGACGGCCCCCACGGGGCCGGTCGGCGGTTCCTCGTCGTGGCCGAGCTCGGTGGCGAAGGTCGCCGTGACGACGCCGGTGACCAGACGCGTCCAGAGCGGCCAGCGCACGAGCATCGCGTGGTCGCCCCGCTCGACGCGCACGAGGGAGGCGTCGAGCCCGTCGGCCTGCATCCGCTCGACGAGCGAGCGCGAGCGGCTCAGGCCGCAGATGACGTCGCGGTCGCCGTGGATGAGGACGGTGCGCTGTGCGGGTCCCGGACGAGGGTCACCCTTCTCGATCCACGGCGCGAGGCCGACGACGAGGCGCACGTCGGGAGCGCTGCCGACGTGCAGGGCGGTGCGGCCGCCCATCGAGTGGCCGACCACCGCGATCGGCACGCCGGGGTAGGCCTCGCGCAGCTGCCGAAGGGCCCACTCGGCGTCGAGCACCGGCATCGCGTCGGCGCCGTTCCAGCCCCGCACGCGAAAGCGTAGGCGCGCCACGGCGACCGGCCCGGGCACGCGGTGGGCCAGGGCCCGAGCGAACGGCACGAGGCGGGCCACGTTGTGCGACCACGGCCGGTTCGGCTCGAAGCCGTCGACGGCGCCGCCGTGCAGGACGAGCACGACGACCCGCGCGTCCGCCGGACGCGCGTGCCACACGAGCGTCGCGAGCGGGAGCCCGTCGTCGGTGGGCGGGGCGTCGACGCGGGCCGGTCCGTCGAGCGTCGCGCTCACACCTGCGTCCGGTGGAAGTTCTGGAACGACCGGCTCGCGGTGGGGCCGCGCTGACCCTGGTAGTGCGAGCCGTACTTACCTGAGCCGTAAGGGTTCTCGCTCGGGCTGGTCAGCCTGAAGAAGCACAGCTGGCCGATCTTCATGCCGGGGTAGAGCATGATCGGCAGGGTCGCGACGTTCGACAGCTCGAGCGTGACGTGACCGGAGAACCCGGGGTCGACGAAGCCGGCCGTGGCGTGCGTCAGCAGGCCGAGGCGCCCGAGGGAGCTCTTGCCCTCGACGCGTGCCGCGAGGTCGTCGGGCAGGGTGACCGTCTCGAGCGTCGAGCCGAGGACGAACTCGCCCGGATGCAGGACGAACCCGTCCTCACCGGAGCCCACCTCGACCAGGCGCGTCAGCTCGGGCTGCTCGGCCGCCGGGTCGATGTAGGGGTACTTGTGGTTGTCGAAGAGCCGGAAGAACTTGTCGAGCCGGACGTCGACGCTCGACGGCTGGACCATGTTCTCGTCCCACGGGTCGAGCACGACGCGACCGGCGTCGACCTCGGCCCGGATGTCCTTGTCGGAGAGCAGCACGGGTCGAGGCTACAGGGCGGGCCGTGCAGGGTCCGGGCGCCGCTCGGCCCCGCGCGGCGCCGTCACCACCTACCGTTGGGTCATGACGGAGCAGTCGGGGGGCGAGGTCGAGCAGACTCGCGAGCTCACGGTCCAGTTCCAGCGGCTCGTCCGGCGGATGCTCGAGCAGCTCCCCGACGACGACGGCGGCGCGCCTCGGCTCGTCGACGTGCTCCGGGAGCATCTCGGGGTCTCGCCGCAGGGTCTGGCCGTCGTGTCGGAGACGGTCCTGCCGCACCGGCTCGTCGACGCCGACATCGCCCTGGCGGAGGTCTGGGAGGCCGACGCCGAGCGGAGCATCGTCGGCATCGCCGGCGACGCCCGGCACCACATGTCGCTCGGCGACCTCGTGCAGAGCATCCACGGCTCGGGCATGCCGGTCGGGCAGGTCGACTACGACCGGATGCCCACCGGCCCCGGCAAGGAGGACTACCGGCAGGTCGTCACGTCGGGCATCCGGCTGTTCCGGTTCGAGGGCGAGCCGGTGGCCGTGCGGCAGCAGGGCATGAACCGGCAGTTCGGCCGCGAGGCCGGCTCCATCGAGGTGATCTCGCACGACCGCGACACCTCCGACGCGCTCATGGCCCGGGTCCAGGAGCTCATGGACGCGCGCAGCATCCTCCGCGGCCAGGTCCTCACCTTCGGGGGCGACCCGTACGGCCCGGGCCTCGCCGGCGTCACCTTCGTCGAGCGTCCCCGCATCGACGCGGCGGCCGTCGTCCTGCCGGAGGGGCTGCTCGGGCGCGTCGGGCACCACGTCATCGGCATGGGCGAGCATCGCGAGCGCCTGCGCGCCCACGGCCAGCACCTCAAGCGGGGCGTCCTGCTCTACGGGCCGCCCGGGACCGGCAAGACGCACACGGTGCGCTACCTGCTCTCCGCCACTCCGGGCACGACCGCCGTCCTGCTGAGCGGCGGCTCGCTGCGCTTCATCCACGACGCCGCGAAGGTGGCCCGCGCCCACCAGCCGGCCATCGTCGTGCTCGAGGACTGCGACCTCGTGGCCGAGGACCGCTCGTTCGCCCCGATGGGGGCCTCGCCCCTGCTCTTCGAGGTGCTCGACGCGCTCGACGGCCTCGACGCGGACGCCGACGTCGCGTTCGTCCTGACGACGAACCGGGTCGAGGACCTCGAGATCGCCCTCGCCCAGCGGCCGGGCCGCGTCGACCTCGCGGCCGAGATCCCGCTGCCGGACGGCGACGGCCGGCTCGAGCTGCTTCGCCTCTACGGCGGCCACCTCTTCAGCGCCGAGGCGATGTCGGCGGCGGCCGCGCGCTCCGAGGGCACGACCGCCTCGTTCACCAAGGAGCTGGTGCGCCGGGCCGTCCTCGCAGCGGCCATCGCCGACGAGCCGCCGACCGACGACCACCTCGGGCTCGCCCTCGACGAGCTGCTGGCCGACGGCGAGCGGCTGACCCGCAGCCTGCTCGGCGTCGACCCGGCCACCGGGGACGACACGGAGCCCGGCCCCGCCCCGTTCCCCGGAGCTGGACGACCGCGTCGCGGCGGCTTCCACGCGTATGCGCCGGGGAGCGGCGCGGTGTACCGGGGCTGAGAGCCCTATGTCAAGCGGCCTGTTGTTGGAGGACCGCCAAGCGTCCGTGTAGGTCGGGGTCGTAGGGCACGTG
>NZ_JBDGKB010000006.1:0-228641 GCF_057656595.1 Intrasporangium sp. Soil_C_50 | reverse complement strand
AGACGAGGTATTGGCATCGATTTTTGACACGCTGTTGAGTTCTCAAGCATCAGACACACACCATCAACCACACCCACCATCGCGGGCCCGGCCTCCGGGGCAACCCTTCAAACTTACCCGCCGTCTCGACCTGAGTCAAACTCGCGAGCCGCTCCGAAGAGGCACCTCACGCGACCCTCCGGAGAGGGTCTGGCGGGTCCGACAGCCCCCGTCCATCAGGGCGGGTTTCCCATCGGTGTCAGTCCCCGGGACCCGGCCGCCTCGGCGTCCGTTCCGCCCTGTCGGGCTGACGTCGTAAACGTTAGCCCGTGGACCCGGCCGAAGACAAATCCGGGTGCCCCGAGCGGGCGACCTACCCCGTCCACCGCTCGGGGACAACGGGATCCGGTCAGGCAATGCGGTCGATGACGATGGGGTCGAGCACCGGGCGCGAGCCTTCGGGCGCCACGAGGATGCCGCCCTCGAGCGCGGCGACGGCCCGCTCGAAGCGGTCGGGCTCGTCGGTGTGCAGCGTGAGCAGGGGCTCTCCCCCACGCACCGTGGCTCCCGGCTTGTAGTGGATCTCCACGCCGGCACCCGCCTGCACCGGGTCCTCCTTGCGGGCCCGGCCGGCGCCGAGGCGCCACGCGGCGACGCCCACGGCGAGCGCGTCGAGCTCGACGAGGACCCCGTCGGCCGGCGCGAGCAGGTGGTGGGTCTCCTTCGCCGTCGGCAGCGGCGCGTCCGGGTCTCCCCCCTGCGCCGAGATCATCCGGCGCCACGCGTCCATCGCCCGTCCGTCCTTGAGCGCGTCGGCCGGGTCGACGTCGACGCCCGCTGCCTGGACCATCTCGCGCGCCAGGGCGAGCGTCAGCTCGATGACATCGTCGGGTCCGCCGCCCTCGAGCACCTCGACCGACTCGCGCACCTCGAGGGCGTTGCCCGCCGTCAGCCCCAGGGGGGTGCTCATGTTCGTCAGCAGCGCGACGGTCTTGACCCCCGCGTCGGTGCCGAGGCGCACCATCGTCTCGGCGAGCTCGCGCGCCTGCCCGAGCTCCTTCATGAACGCCCCGGACCCGACCTTGACGTCGAGCACGAGCGAGCCCGTCCCCTCGGCGATCTTCTTGCTCATGATCGACGTGGCGATGAGGGGGACGCACGAGACCGTGCCGGTGACGTCGCGCAGGGCGTAGAGCTTCTTGTCGGCGGGCGCGAGGCCGGAGCCCGCGGCGCAGATCACCGCACCGACGTCCTCGAGCTGGGCGAGCATCTGCTCGGCCGACATGTCGGCCCGCCAGCCGGGGATCGACTCGAGCTTGTCGAGGGTGCCGCCGGTGTGGCCCAGGCCGCGACCGGACAGCTGCGGCACCGCGACGCCGCATGCCGCGACGAGCGGTGCGAGGGGCAGGGTGATCTTGTCGCCGACGCCACCGGTCGAGTGCTTGTCGCTCGTCGGGCGTGAGAGCGACGAGAAGTCGAGCCGCTCCCCCGAACGGATCATCGCGTCGGCCCAGCGCGCGATCTCGCGGGGGCTCATGCCGTTGAGGTAGATGGCCATCGCGAGCGCGGACATCTGCTCCTCGGCGACGACGCCGCGCGTGTACGCGTCGATGACCCAGTCGATCTGTGCGTCGGTCAGCTCGGACCGGTCGCGCTTGGCGGAAATGACGTCTACGGCATCGAAGGCTTCGCTCACGCGACCATCATTCCCCAGCGCGGCACGCGTCGGAGCGGGGCCGCCGGTTTCCGCCACGGGCAGACCCGGCCTCGGGCCTGCCCGTCCTCCTCAGCCCTCCGCGGCGTCGAGGTCGGCGCGCCCGAACGCCTGCGGCAGCACGGCCGACATCGGCAGCTCGCCCTCCGGCGTCATGAGCAGGCAGTCGGGGCCGCCGTTCTCCCAGAGCAGCTGACGGCAGCGCCCGCACGGCATGAGCGCCTGGCCGTCTCCCCCGACGCAGAACACGTGGGTGAGACGGCCTCCGCCGGTGGCGTGCAGCTCGGAGACCATGCCGCACTCGGCGCACAGCGCGACGCCGTAGGCCGCGTTCTCGACGTTGCAGCCGGCCACGACGCGTCCGTCGTCGACGAGACCGGCCACCCCGACCCGGAAGTGCGAGTACGGGGCGTACGCGCGCTCCATGAGCTCGACGGCGCGCCGCCGGAGGGACTCCCAGTCGGCACCGGCCTGGTCGGTCACGACGCCTCACCCTTGCGGTACACCTGTCCGTCGGCCGCGGGCATCCGCAGCCGCTGCGAGGCGAAGGCCAGGACGAGCAGTGTCGCGACGTACGGCGTCATGGCGGTGAACTCGTTGGGCACGCTCGGCGCGGACAGGAACCAACCGAGGGCGAGCACACCCATGACGACCATCGGCACGCCCTTGAGCGGCTTGCCCTGCCGGCGCCGGACGACCTGCCAGATGCCCCACGCGATGAGCGCGACGGCGATCGGCAGCAGGTAGGCACGGACGACGTCACCGCCGCCGCGCAGCTGCACCGCGTCGCTGTAGCCGAAGAGAGCCGCGCCGCCGGCCAGGCCGCCCGGTCGCCAGTTGCCGAAGATCATCGCGGCGAGGCCGATGAAGCCTCGACCACCCGTCTGGCCCTCGCGGTAGAGGTTGCTGGCCACGAGGACGAGGAAGCCGCCGGCCAGCCCGGCGAGGCCGCCCGAGACGAGGACCGCCGTGAACTTGTAGCGGTAGACGTTGATGCCGAGCGTCTCGGCCGCCACCGGCGACTCGCCGCACGAGCGCAGCCGCAGGCCGAAGGCCGTGCGCCACAGCACCCACCACGTCACGACGAGCAGCAGCACGGCGATGACCGTCAGGACGTTGAGGTTGGTCGTCAGCGCCCGGAGCACCGCGGCGAGGTCGGACACCAGCCACCAGTGCTTCTGCTCGAGGGTGAGCAGCGGGTCCGACAGCCCGGGGATCGAGAGGAAGGGCAGCTGCTCCAGCGGCGGGGACTGCGTGGGGCCGCCTCCCGGCAGACCGGTGAAGGTGCGGACGGCGAGGTAGGCGCCGGCCCCGAGACCCAGCAGGTTGATGGCCACACCGGACACGATGTGGTCGACGCCGAAGACGACCGTGGCGAGCGCGTGGACCGCGCCACCGACGACGCCCGTGAGGATCGCACCGAGGATGCCCGCCCACGGCCCGTAGTGGTAGCCGAAGAAGGCACCACCCCACGTCCCGAGGACCATCATGCCCTCGAGACCGATGTTGACGACGCCGGCGCGCTCGCTCCAGAGGCCGCCCAGGCCGGCGAGGCCGATCGGGACGGCCAGACCGATGGCAGCCATGAGCGCGCCCGAGGAGTCGATGTCGTTGGCGCCGGTGATGACGCGAACCGTCGAGAGGACGAGGAGGCCGCCGACGATGATGGCCGCCCAGAACCACCGGGGCCGGCCGGTGCGCTTGGCCGGCGGGGCCGCGGCCGGGGCGGTCTCGGTCATGACGGGGGCGCTCATGCCACCGCTCCTTCCGTCGGGGCACCGGCTTGCCGGGCGAGCTCGCTGGCGACGCGGCGCTGCTCGAGGGCGACGTTCGCGCGGCGAACGACCTCGTAGGCGATGACGACGGACAGCACGATGACTCCCTGGATGACGAGCACGAGGCGGTCACTGACCCCGGCGCTGATCTGCAGGCCGTTGCCCTGGGCGTCGAGGTAGGCGAACAGCAGCGCTGCGAAGCCGATGCCGATGGGGTTGTTGCGGCCGAGCAGGGCGATGGCGATGCCGGCGAAGCCCAGGCCGGCCTGGACGGTGTCGCCGTACACGTAGTCCTGGCCGAAGAGCAGCGGCATGCCGACGAGGCCGGCTGCAGCGCCGGAGATCAACATCGACGTCAGCACCATCCGCTTGACCTTGACGCCGCTCGCGACGGCCGCGGACTCGGACCGGCCGGTCGCGCGCAGGTCGAAGCCGAACCGGGTCTTGTTGATGACGAACCAGTAGAGGACGCCGACGAAGATGGCGAGCAGGACGAGGCCGTAGACCTTGCTCGGGGTCGCGATGATGCCGTCAAGAGAGATGCCCGGGACGCGGGAGTCCGCCGGCAGCGGCTTGGTGTTGGTCGCGTTGCTGCCCTGGACCTTCTCGGCGGTCTTGCCCAGCAGGAAGGCGACGAGCAGGGTCGCGATCGAGTTGAGCATGATGGTGGAGATGACCTCGGAGACGCCTCGCGTCACCTTGAGGACGCCGGCGATGCCGGCCCAGACGGCGCCCGAGGCCATGGCGACGATGATGGCGACGATGATGTTGAGCCAGCCGGGCAGGTAGCCCTGGCCGGCGAAGAGCGCTGCCGCGAACGAGGCGACGCGGTACTGGCCGTCGACACCGATGTTGAACAGGTTCATCCGGAAGCCGATGGCCACGGCGATCGCGGAGAGGTAGTACACCGAGGCGGCGTTGATGATCGCGACCATCTGACGCGGCAACGGGACCTTGAACAGCTGGGCCCACACGGCACCGACGGGGTCCCCGGCGACGTACAGGATGATGCTCGTCACGACGACCGCCACGACGATCGACAGGAGCGGCGCCGCGATCGCCATGAGGATGCGGCGGGCGTCCAGGCGGCCGGTCATCGGGTCTCCCCCTCGTCGTGGGTACCGGCATCGTGCGCGTCGGTCGACGCGTCGGGCACGGCGGCAGCGGCGTCACTGGACGCGTCAGGCGTGGCTGGCGTACCGGGCGTAGCGGGCGTGGCGGGCGGGGCGTCGGTCGACGCGTCGGGCGCGGGCGTCGTGGACACGTCGGCGGACTGCGCCCCGGTCATGGCGGCGCCGAGCTCCTCGCGGGTCACGACGTCCGGGTCGAACTCACCGGACAGCTTCCCTCGCAGGATGACGCGGATGGTGTCGGACAGGCCGACGAGCTCCTCGAGGTCGGCCGAGATGAGCAGGACGGCGAGGCCGTCGCGGCGGGCCGCCTTGATGTGGTCCCAGATCGCGGCCTGCGCGCCGACGTCGACGCCGCGGGTCGGGTGGGCCGCGACGAGGACGCGCGGATTGCGGCGCATCTCGCGGCCGATGATGAGCTTCTGCTGGTTGCCGCCCGACAGCGAACCGGAGGTCACGTTGATGGAGGGGGTGCGCACGTCGTACTCGTCGACGATCGTCTGCGTCTCGCGCTTGGCGCCAGAGGCGTTGACGAGGATGCCGCCGGGCCCCGACACGTTGACCGCCTCGGTCTGGTGCCCGAGGACGACGTTCTCCCAGAGCGGGGCCTCGAGGAGCAGCCCGTGGCGGTGACGGTCCTCGGGGATGTAGCCGATGCCGGCCTCGCGGATCTCGCGGACCTGCCAGTCGGAGATGTCGGCGTCGCCGAGCAGGATGCGGCCGCTCGAGGGCTCGCGCATGCCCATGATGACCTCGACGAGCTCGGCCTGGCCGTTGCCCTCGACCCCGGCGATGCCCACGATCTCGCCGGCGTGGATCGTGAGGTCGATGTCCTCGAGGAGGGCGCGTCCGCCGGCCGGGTCGGCCAGCGACGTGTCCTCGATCGTCAGCAGCGGGGTGGTGGTGACCGTCGACTCCTCCGTGGAGGGCGAGGGCAGCTCGGAGCCGACCATGAGCTCGGCGAGCTGGCGCGGCGTCACACCGGTCGGGTCGACCTCGGCGACGGTCGTGCCGCGTCGGATGACGGTGATGGCGTCGGCGACCTTGAGCACCTCGTCGAGCTTGTGCGAGATGAACACGACGGTCAGGCCCTCGGACTTCAGCTCGCGAAGGTTGTCGAAGAGCTCGTCGACCTCCTGCGGCACGAGGACCGCGGTCGGCTCGTCGAGGATGATGATGCGCGCGCCGCGGTAGAGGACCTTGAGGATCTCGATGCGCTGGCGGGCGCCGACCCCGAGGTCGGCCACGAGGACGTCGGGCCGCACGTCGAGGCCGTACGCCTCGGAGATCTCGCGGATCTTGGCGCGGGCGGCGTCGCCGATGCCGTGCAGCTTCTCCGCGCCGAGGACGACGTTCTCGAGGACCGTGAGGTTGTCGGCGAGCTGGAAGTGCTGGAAGACCATGCCGATGCCGGCCTCGATGGCGTCGGACGGCGAGCGCAGCTGGCGGACCTGGCCGTCGACCTCGATGGTGCCCTCGTCGGGCTGCTGGACCCCGTAGAGGATCTTCATGAGGGTCGACTTGCCGGCGCCGTTCTCGCCGACGATCGCATGGACCGTGCCCTTGTCGACGGTCAGCGCGATGTCCTTGTTGGCGATGACGCCCGGGAAGCGCTTCGTGATGCCCTCGAGCCGGACGGCCGGGGCGCCGTGGTGGACGGCCTTCGGAGGCTCGCTGGGCTCGCCCCCGGTCACGGGCTCGTTGCTGACGATGACACACACTCCTCATGCGGGCCCGCCTCGACGCGGGCGTCGATCGAGTATTGAACCAGCACTCGCGAACCTAACGCGCCGCGCCGTGCCGGGTGGGGAACTCGGGTGAAGATGCGACGGCCCGGGCGACGCGCACGCGTCGCCCGGGCCGCCCGGTGGGGCGACCGCGAAGGCCGCTCCCCTCCGAGAATCAGGACGATCAGGACTTCGGGACGGTGATCTCGCCCGAGATGATCTTCTGCTTGTACTCGTCGAGCTTGCTCTTGATGTCGTCGATGTGGCCACCGGTCGTGGCGTAGTCGACACCGCCGGCCTTGAGGTCGAAGACCCGGTTGCCGGCCTTGAAGGTGCCGTTCTTCACCGCGGTGATGAAGTCGTAGACACCGACGTCGACCTTCTTGATCATCGAGGTGAGGATGACGTCGCGGACGTCGGCCGGGGCCGTCTTGGCCTGGTCGGAGTCGACGCCGATGGCCCACTTGCCGGCCGCCTTGGCCGCCGTGAAGACACCGCCGCCGGAGCCGCCGGCTGCGTGGTAGACGACATCGGCGCCGCCCTGGTACATGCCGTCGGCCGCGGCCTTGCCCTTGTCGACCGAGTTGAAGCCCGAGAAGTCCGGCGGCTGCGTCAGGTACTTGATGTCGATCTTGACGTCCGGCTTGACCGCCTTGGCGCCGGCGACGTAGCCCGCCTCGAACTTCTTGATGAGGTCGGTCTGGACGCCACCGATGAAGCCGATGTGGTTCGTCTTCGTCTTGAGGGCCGCGGCCGCGCCGACGAGGTAGGAGCCCTGCTCCTCGGCGAAGGTGATCTGGTCGACGTTCGGGCCGGCCGAGTCGGGCGACGCGTCGTCGACGATGGCGAACTTGACGTCGGGGTTGGCCTTGGCCGTCTCGCCGACCGCCTTGGCGTACGCGAAGCCGACGGCCACGATGTTGTTGTAGCCGGCGTCGATGAGCTGCTGCAGGCGCTCCTTGCGGGCCGACTCGGGCTCGCCGTTGACCGCAGCCGCCTCCTTGGTGTCGGCACCGAGCTCGGTCTTGGCCTTGTCGAGGCCTGCAGCGGCGGCGTCGTTGAACGACTGGTCGCCGCGGCCACCCACGTCGTAGGCCATACCGATCTTGAGCGTGCCGCCGGCCCCGCCGGTGGACCCGCCCGTGCTGCCGGGGGACGTCGTGTTGTTGGTGCTGCTACCGCAGGCCGCGAGGCCGAGAGCGGCGGCGGCGACAACAGCCGCGACCTTCGTTGCGTGACGCAAGAGGTGCTCCTTAGGAAATTCGACGGGCCGACGACGACATCGGCCCAGATGCAGGGAACTGTAGACCTCGACGGGCAACGATCTACGCAGCGCGGCGGAAGTCACGGGAAGTGTTATCGATCCGCGACCGCTGTGTCGTGAGATCGACAGGACACGCTCGGTGATCTGTGTCATGGCGTGCAGGAAGTGCCCGGGAAACACGCGGCTGAGGAGCTGCCGGAACCGTGGGTCAGCGGGCGATCCCGAGCCGGCGCGGACGGTCGGCGTCGGCCGTGCGGGCGGCGGCCGCGGAGAAGACGACGCCGGCGAGCGTCCGGGCGCCGATGGGGATGGCGGCCTCGTCGACGACAAGGTCGCCGCGGTGCAGGTCGTACGTCGGACCGCCGGGGGTGCGCGTGCCCAGACGCGCCATCGCGCCGGGCACGTGGGTCAGGTACCAGGCGAAGTCCTCGCCGCCGAGCGACTGCGGCGTCGGCGCGACGAAGGCCCCCGCGCCGGTGACGGCGGCGGTGAGCGCGTCGATGCAGCCGGCGTCGTTGACGACCGGCGGAACGCCCTTGGTGATCGTGACCTCGGCGTGCACCGCGTACGGCGAGACGACGGCGTGGACGACCTCCTCGAGGAGGCGCTCGACGCCGTCCCAGATGCTCGCGTCGAGCATCCGCAGCGTGCCGCCGACCTTGCCCGAGGACGGGATGACGTTGTGGGCGCCCCCCGAGTGGACCGAGCCCCAGACGAGGGCGGCCCCCGCGCGGGGGTCGAGACGCCGCGACAGCACCGCCGGCACGTCGGTGACGACCTTGGCGAGTGCGTACGTGAGGTCCTGGGTCAGGTGGGGTCGGGAGGTGTGACCGCCGCGTCCGATGAGCACGACCTCGACCTGGTCGGCGGCCGCGGTGATGGGACCGACGCGCAGGCCGACCTGTCCGGCGTCGAGGTTGGGGTCGCAGTGCAGGGCGAAGATGCGGTCGACGCCGACGAGGCCGTCCTGGGCCACGACGTCCTCGGCGCCGCCGGGCATCAGCTCCTCGGCGGGCTGGAAGACGAGCCGGGCGCCGATGCCGGACGCGACGAGCCGGGCCTCCTCGTTCTTCAGCGCGAGCGCCGCGCCGAGCAGGGCCGTGGTGTGCACGTCGTGGCCGCACGAGTGGCTGACGCCGTCGGTGCCGGAGGCGAAGTCGAGGCCGGTGGCCTCGCGGATCGGCAGGGCGTCGATGTCGGCGCGGAGCGCGATGCGCTGGGCCGGGTCGGCGGCGCCGAGGTCGGCGACGAGGCCGGTGCCGCGCAGCCGGCGCACCCGGATGCCGGCGGTCTCGAGCCGGTCGGCGATGGCCGCGGTGGTGCGGACCTCGCCGCGCCCGAGCTCGGGGTGGGTGTGCAGGTCGCGACGGAACGCGATGAGCTCGGCCTCGTGCTGGTCGACGACGCGTCCGATCGCGTCGAAGGGCAGGGGCAGGGCGGCGTCGGTCACGATCACGGGATTCTAGCGAGAGGATGGTGCGAGCCCCGGCACCCCCGGGGACGTCGGTGTGGGCGACACGCGGCGACGGACCCCTGGGAGGCGACGTGGACGGGCCGGAGGCGGACGCGTCGGGCCTGCCCCGCGACGCCACGGGCGCCGACCCGGACGGCCCTCGCGGACGAGCCGCCGCCGTCCTCGACGTGCTGCGACGCGTCGACCGCGCGCTGTCCTTCACGACCGTCACGCCGGACGCGTCAGCCGCGACGACGTGGTGCGCCGACGTCCTCGCCCACGTGCGCGCGGGGTCCGATCCGCTGGCGCCCTGGCGCGAGGCGCTTCGCGGACAGATGGAGCAACGTCACGGCGTGCCGGTCGCGTCGCACGTGCCCGCCGCGTTCGTGCTGCAGTGGTGGTGCGAGGTGGCCGCGACGCCCCTGGCCCACGCGGCCGCGCTCGGTCCGTGGGTGCTCGCACCCGACGCGTCGGGGCTGGGCTTCGAGCTCGCACCCGGGCTGTACCCGCACCGACTCGTCGTCGACCCCGCGCGGACCGCGCTCGAGGTGGAGCCGGCCGCCGACCGCCGGGCCTCGCGGGCCCGTGCCGTGTACGAGGACCTCGTGCACGAGGTCGTCGACGCGTTCGCGCCGGAGGTGCGGATGGGCTCGCGCCAGCGCTGGGGCGTCGTCGACGACACGTGGGCGAGCGCGTCCCGGCTCGCCGCCGGGGCCGCCGGGCACGCGACCGGGCCGGAGCCGCGTCGGGTGTCGTGCTGCTTCATCTATGCGCTGCCGGGCCTGCGCGAGTGTGCCGCGTGCCCGCGCAGCGGGAGCCCATCCGGACACCGGTCGGGACCCACGGCGCCGAACTAGGGTGTGGTCATGTCGCCCCGAATGCCCTCGCCCGAGCTGCTCGTCGTCCGGGAGGAGGTGCGGGAAGCCCTCGACGCGGGGCTCGGCGTCGTCGCCCTCGAGTCGACGATCCTCGCCCACGGGCTCCCCCACCCCGACAACGTCGAGGTGGCCGGGCAGGTCGAGGACGCGGTGCGCGCCGGCGGCTCGGTGCCCGCGACGATCGCGGTGCTCGACGGCGTCGTGCACGTCGGCCTCGGGCCGGCCGAGGTCGAGCGGGTGTGCACCGACCCCGACGTCGCCAAGCTGTCGGTCCGCGACGTCGGCGTCGCTGCGGCCCTGGGGTTGTCCGGCGCGACGACCGTGGCGTCCACGTCGGCGCTCGCACACCTCGCCGGCATCCGCGTCTTCGCCACCGGCGGCCTCGGCGGCGTCCACCGGGGTGCGTCCGAGACGTTCGACGTGTCGGCCGACCTCGGCGTCATCGCGTCGACGCCGGTGCTCGTCGTGTGCGCCGGGGTGAAGTCGATCCTCGACGTCGCCGGGACGCTCGAGACCCTCGAGACGCTGTCGGTGCCGGTGCTCGGCTTCCGAACCGACGCCTTCCCCGGGTTCTACCTGTCCGACTCGGGGCACCCCGTGCCCTGGCGGGTCGAGTCGGCCGCCGACGCGGCTCGGGTCCTCGTGACGCGCGACCGGCTCGGCACCGACCGCGCCGGGATCGTCCTGGCCAACCCGCTGCCCGAGGACCGGCAGGTCGACCGCGACCTGCACGACCGGCTCGTTGCCGAGGGCCTCGCCCTGCTGGAGCGCGAGGGCGTGCACGGCAAGGACGTGACGCCGCGCCTGCTCGAGTACTTCCACGAGAGCTCCGGCGGGGAGTCGCTGCGGGCCAACGTCGAGCTCGTCCTCGCCAACGCCAGGCTGGCCGGTGAGGTGGCGGCGGAAGTGTCAGCGCAGGTGCGCGATCTCCGGGACGCCGCTGCCCCGGTCGCGGGGGCCTGAGCGATGCGGTCGGTGGTCGTCGTCGGCGATGTCGGGCTCGACGTCATCACCGCGCCGGGTGGGCCGATCCGCTGGGGCACCGACACCCCGTCGTCGGTGCGTCTCGTGCCCGGTGGCGCCGGCGGCAACTCGGCCGCCTGGCTCGCCTGGGCCGGCATGCCGGTGACCGTCGTGGCACGCGTCGGCAACGACCTCGCCGCGCGTGCCGTCGCCGGTGACCTCGCCGAGCGGCGCGTGCGCACCGCCTTCGCCGTCGACCCGGTGCTGCCGACGTGCGTCGTCACCGTGCTGCTCGACACCGAGGGCGAGCGCACGATGCTGCCCGACCGCGGCGCCAACCGCGCCTTCTGCCCGGACGACGTCTGGTTCGCCGACCTGCCCCACGACGACCGCGAGACCCCGCACCTGCACGTGTCCGGCTACGTGCTGCTCGACCGCGAGTCGCGGCCGGGCGGTCTCGAGGCGCTGCGGCAGGCCCGCGAGCTCGGCTGGACCGTGTCGGTCGACCCGCAGGCGCATGCCCTCGTCGAGCGCGAGGGCGCGGACGCGTTCCTCTCGTGGGTCGACGGCGTCGACCTGCTGCTGCCCAACGCGCTGGAGCTGGACACGCTCGGCGGGTTCGACCGGGTGCTCGGGCACGTGCGTGAGGTGGTCGCCACGGACGGGGCGGCCGGGGCGCGCTGGCTCGGCGAGGGCATCGACGAGGTCGTCGAGGCGCCGCGCATCGACCACGTCGACGCCACCGGCGCGGGCGACGCCTTCAACGCGGGCCTGCTGTCGGTGTGGCTGAGCGGCGGGTCGCGAGCGGCGGCGCTGCGGGCCGGCGTCGACGCGGGGTCCTCGGCCTGCCAGGGCCTCGGCGCACGCCCCCGCTGACCTCCCCTCCCCGATTGGCAGTCCCTCCCCCGGCCGGCCCGACCCCACCGCCCCACCACCCTCTCCGCTCCCCCGCCGCCGTCGCGCTGCGTGGGTCGAGTGGCCGGATCGAACCGGCGGAACGCGTCTTTGGGCGCGTTTCCGGGGTTCGATCCGGCCACTTGGCCCTGTGGAGGGCGCCGGCGCGGAACCAGCGCGGCGGGGCACCATCGGCCGATGCGCGCGGTGAAGGCACTGGTCCGGCTCGGAGGCACAGCGACACGACGGCAGCTTCGGCTCGCTGTCGTGCACTGGCGTCACGTCGACGCTGCGCTCGACGCCGGGCTCGTCGTCCGCACGTCGCGCGGCCACTACTGCCTCGCGGGCACCGATGCGGCCCGCGCGGCTGCGCACCGGCTCAGCGGCGCCGCGTCACACACGACGGCGGCCCTGCACTGGGGCTGGAAGGTGCGCCTGGCATCGGAGGATCCCCACGTGACGGTCCGGGCCAAGCGCAGCCTGCCGGCGGGCGCGTCGAACGGTGTGGTCGTCCACTGGCGCGACCTCGACGCGGACGACGTCGTCGACGGCTGGGTGACGACACCCGTCCGCACCCTCATCGACTGCTGCCTCGACCTACCGTTCCCCGATGCCCTGTCCGTGGCCGACTCGGCACGCCGGGCCGGCCTGCGCCCGTCCGAGGTGCTCGCACGAAGCGCCTGGCTCGCGCCCCGCCAGCGCGACCGCGTCGCCCGGGTGATCGCGGCGTCCGACGTGCGGGCGGCCGGGCCGTTCGAGTCCTCACTTCGGGCCATCGCGCTCGAGGTGGCAGGGCTCGTCGTGGTGCCGCAGACCCGGATCAGGTACGACGACTTCTACGCCAGGGTCGACCTGGCCGACGAGGAACTGCGGATCGTCCTCGAGGCGGACAGTCACGAGTTCCACACGGAGCGCCGGGCGTTCGACCTCGACTGCCGCCGCTACAACGGCCTCGTCACGCGCGACTGGCTGGTGCTGCGGTTCACGTGGGAGCAGGTGATGTTCGAGCCGGACGTCGTGCGGCGCGCCCTCGAAGACGTCGTCGCGCTGCGTCGGTCCCAAGGCCTGCGACGCCTCCGGACGGGCCGAGTGGCCGGATCGAACCGGCGAAAGGCGTCCTGAGACGCGTTTCCGGGTTGGATCCGGCCACTCGGCCCAGAGCACCGGTCGGGCTGGCGCGTTGGTCGGCCAGGTGGTGGGCGTGCCGAGAGGTCAGAAGGTCTCGCGGGGGTGGTAGATGCCCCAGACCTCGCGCAGAGCGTGGGCGACCTCACCGCCGGTGGCGCGGGCGGCGAGCGCCTCCTTCATCGGGTAGAGGACGTTGTCGGTGCCGCGGGCGGCCTCCTGCAGCCGCGCGAGGGCGGCCTCGACGGCGGCCTGGTCGCGGTCGGAGCGCAGCGCAGCGAGGCGGTCGCGCTGCTCGGCCTCGATGGAGGGGTCGACGCGCAGCGGGTCGTAGCGCTCTTCCTGGTCGAGGGTGAACCGGTTGACGCCGACGACGGTGCGCTCGCCGTTGTCGATCTCGAGCTGGACCCGGTAGGCCGACCGCTCGATCTCGGACTTCTGGAAGCCCTGCTCGATGGCGGCCACGGCGCCGCCCTTGTCCTCGACCTGCGCGATGAGGTCGAGGACGGCGGCCTCGATCTCGTCGGTCATCGACTCCACGACGTAGGAGCCGGCGAACGGGTCGACGGTCTTGGTCACGTCGGTCTCGTAGGCGATGACCTGCTGGGTGCGCAGGGCGAGGCGGGCCGCCTTCTCGGTGGGCAGCGCGATGGCCTCGTCGAAGGAGTTGGTGTGCAGCGACTGGGTGCCGCCGAGGACCGCGCCCAGGCCCTGCAGAGCGACGCGGACGAGGTTGACCTCGGGCTGCTGCGCGGTCAGCTGCACGCCGGCGGTCTGGGTGTGGAACCGCAGCATCATCGACTTCGGGTTCTGGGCGCCGAACTGCTCCTTCATGATCCGGGCCCAGATGCGTCGGGCCGCGCGGAACTTGGCGACCTCCTCAAGCAGCGTCGTGCGGGCCACGAAGAAGAAGGACAGCCGCGGCGCGAAGTCGTCGACGGCCAGCCCGGCGGCCTGTGCGGCGCGGACGTACTCCATCGCGTTGGCCAGGGTGAAGGCGATCTCCTGCACGGGCGTCGCGCCGGCCTCGGCCATGTGGTAGCCGCTGATGGAGATGGTGTTCCAGCGCGGCATCTCCTTGTGGCAGTAAGCGAAGACGTCGGCGATGAGGCGGAGGGACTCGCGCGGCGGGTAGATGTAGGTGCCGCGGGCGATGTACTCCTTGAGCACGTCGTTCTGGATCGTGCCGGCCAGCTTGTCGCTCGGCACACCTTGCTCCTCGGCGACGAGCTGGTAGAGCAGCAGCAGCGTCGAGCCGGGAGCGTTGATCGTCATCGACGTCGAGATCTCGCCGAGGGGCAGGCCGTCGAAGAGGACCCGCATGTCATCGACCGAGTCGATGGCCACCCCCACCTTGCCGACCTCGCCGTGCGCGATCGGCTCGTCGGAGTCGTAGCCCATCTGGGTCGGCAGGTCGAAGGCGACCGACAGGCCGCCGGTGCCGGCCTTGACGAGCTGGTGGTAGCGCTCGTTGCTCTCCTTGGCCGTGCCGAAGCCGGCGTACTGGCGCATCGTCCACGGCCGGCCGGTGTACATCGACGGGTAGACCCCGCGGGTGAACGGGTAGCTGCCGGGGGCGCCGAGCTTGGCCTCGGCGTCGAAGCCCGAGAGGGCCGACGCGTCGTAGACGGGCTCGATGGGCAGGTCGGACTCGGAGCGCGCACCGGTGCTGTCAGCCATGGTGCCGAGCGTATCGGCGGGTCGCTCGCCGAGGCGTCGGGCGCCGGTGAACGTTGCCGAACTCACGTGAAGCGGAGGCCACCGAACGTGGCCTCTCGACGAGTGGGAGGCCACCGAACGTGGCCTCTCGACGGGTGGGAGGCCACCGAACGTGGCCTTTCGACAGGCGGGAGGCCACCGAACGTGGCCTCTCGACGGGTGGGAGGCCACCGAACGTGGCCTCTCGACGGTCAGGCGGTGTCGGCCCACTCGGCGAGCAGCTCGGCCTTGCGGTCCTCCCAACGCTCGGCGAGGGTGCGCATCTCCTCGCCGATGAACTCGAGGAAGGACACCGACAGCTGGAGGCGCTGGCCGGCCGGCGTGGCCGTGCCCCCGACGGCCGTGACGCCGGTTCGCATGCTCGACTCCATGTGGTTCATGACGCGGTCGCGGCTGAGGATGGCGCCGTGCCAGGCGTCGGCCTGCACGACGTAGACGTCGCGGCGGGTGCCGCGCTCGCGCTCCTTGCCGATGAGGAAGGTCTGGGTGAGGTAGCGGACGGCCCCGGAGACGGCGGCGGGGCTGACGTCGAGGGCGTCGGTCAGCTCGGCGGCGGTCATCCGGCCGTCGTCGTCGGCGAGCAGGCACGCGAAGACGCGGGAGGCGAGGCGCGGCATGCCGGCCTCGGTCAGGGCGTCGCCGAGTCGCTCGACGTAGGCCGCGACGGCCTGCTCGTCGCGCCGTGGTGCCCTGCGTCGTGCGCCCATCGTCGCCTCCCCGGCGTTGTGGCCGCCTGCGCGGCTCCTGGCCAGACTCTAACCTAGGATCACTTCATTCAGTAAATCGTGAATCTTGTGTATCGTCGAGAGCATGACCACGGCGATCGAGGTCCACGACCTCCGCAAGTCCTTCGGCCACACCGTCGCCCTCGACGGTCTCGACCTCGAGGTGGCCACCGGCGAGATCCACGGGTTCCTCGGGCCCAACGGCGCCGGCAAGTCGACGACGATCCGGATCCTGCTCGGCCTGCTGCGCTCCGACGCCGGCCACGCCACGCTCCTCGACGGCGACCCCTGGCGCGACGTCGAGATGTTGCACCGACGCCTCGCCTACGTGCCCGGCGACGTGGCCCTCTGGCCCAACCTCACCGGCGGCGAGGTCATCGACCTGCTCGCCCGGCTCCGCGGCGGCATCGACGAACGGCGCCGCGCCGACATGCTCGAGCGCTTCGACCTCGACCCGACGAAGAAGGGCCGCTCCTACTCAAAGGGCAACCGGCAGAAGGTCGCCCTGGTCGCGGCGCTGTCCTCCGACGTGGAGCTGCTCGTGCTCGACGAGCCGACATCCGGCCTTGACCCGCTCATGGAGGCGGTCTTCGAGGACGCCGTCCGCGAGTTCCGTTCTGCGGGAGGCACGGTCCTGCTCAGCAGTCACATCCTGTCCGAGGTCGAGTCGCTCTGCGACCGCGTCAGCATCATCCGCGAGGGCCGCAACGTCGAGTCGGGCACGCTGTCCCAGCTGAGGCACCTGGCCCGCACCCGCGTCGACGCCACGCTCGCCAGCCCGCTCGACGCGTCCGAGCTCGCCGGCCTCGAAGGCGTCTCCGACGCGGTCCTCTCGGGCGAGCACGTCTCGTGCAGCGTCGAGACACCGCAGCTGGGCGCGCTGCTCGAGGTGCTCGGCCGGCACGGCATCACCGCCCTGACCAGCGCTCCCCCGACGCTCGAGGAGCTCTTCATGGAGCAGTACCGGCCGTCGAACGGCGAACGCCCCGCGGGCACGACCGACGAGGACGCCCGACGCGGGATGGCGACGCCACGATGAGCGGCTTCACCGGCACCAGCTCCCTGCTGCGGCTCGCCTCGCGCCGCGACCGGCTCCTCATCCCCGTCAGCGTCCTCGCCCTCGTCGGGTTCGCCGCCGGGTCGGCCAAGGCGACGGTCGACCTTTACCCGACCCTGGCGAGCGCCCTGACGATCTTCCGCCCGATCATCGACAACCCCGCGACGGTCGCCCTCTACGGCCCGGTCACGAGCCTCGACCTGGACTCCTTCGCGGTGTTCAAGACCATCCTGCTCGGCGGGGTGTTCGTCTGCCTCCTCGCCTACATCGTCGTGCGCCGGCACACCCGCACCGAGGAGGAGGCCGGGCGCCTCGAGCTGCTGGGGGCGGGCGCCGTCGAACGTCGGGCTCCCCTGACAGCCGCCGTGGTGCTGGCCACCGTCGCCGTCCTGGCGACGGCCGTCCTCAGTGCGCTGTCGCTCGCGAGCGTCGGACTCGACGGGAAGGGGTCGATCGCCTTCGCCGCCTCGTGGACCATCATGGGGCTGTCGTGGGTGGGGATCACCGCGGTGGCGGCGCAGCTGACCGAGACGACGCGCGGCACCGCCGCCATCTCGCTCGGCGCCCTCGGCGTCGCCTTCCTCCTGCGGGCGATCGGCGACACGGCGGCAGCGGACAGCCCGGTCCGGCTCCTCGTGTGGCTCTCCCCGCTCGGCTGGGGCGAACGCGTCTCGCCGTACGGCGCCAACGACCTGCGCCCGCTCTGGCTCGGGATCGCCGCCTTCGTCGTGCTCGTGGGAACGGCCTTCCGGCTGCGGGAGCGGCGCGACCTCGGGGCCGGCCTGCTGCCCAGCCGGCCGGGTCAGGCCCGGGGCTCGATGCGCACGGTCGGGGCCCTGACCGCGCGTCTGGCCCGGGGGACGCTCGTCGGCTGGGCCGTCAGCGCCGTCATGCTCGGCGCCGTCGTCGGGTCCATCGCGAGCAACGTGGAGTCCATGGACTCGTCCGCCTCGACGCGTGACCTGCTCCTCAAGCTGGCCCGCGTCACCAACCGCAACGTGACGATGACCGACCTGTTCTTCGCGACCGAGCTGCACGTCGTCGCCTTCGCCGTGGCGGCCATGGGCATCTCCATCGTCACCCGGCTGCACTCGGAGGAGACGGCGCTGCGTGCCGAGTCGCTGCTCGCCACCGGCGTGACACGGACTCGCTGGGCCGTCTCGCACCTCGTCGTCGCGCTGCTGTCGACAGCCGTGGTCATGGCACTCGTCGGGCTGGCGGCCGGCGGTGCGGTCGCCGCGACGACCGGTGACGTGGGCTCGATGGGCAGGCTCGTCGGTTCCGCGCTCGTCATGGTGCCCGCCATCTGGGTCTGCCTGGCCGTCGCGATGCTCCTCGTCGGAGCCGCGCCCGCGCAGACCGGCCTGGCCTGGGTCGTCCTCATCGTCTTCCTGCTCTTCGGTGAGCTCGTCCAGATCCTCGGGCTGCCGACCTGGCTCAACGACCTGTCCCCCTTCGGGCACGTGCCGTCGATGCCGGCCGACGAGCTGCGCATCCTCCCCCTCGTGCTCCTCACGGCGGTCGCCGCCGTCGTCGCGGGAGCGGGTGTCTGGGCGCTCCGGCGCCGCGACATCGGCTGACCCGAAGACGGGGGGACCGAAGGGCCCCGGCGCTCCGGCGCATCGGGTCGGGCTGAGGGGCCTGCATCGGTACGGTGTGCACCATGAGCGCGATCCCCGGCTTCTGGGCCGTCATCCCCGCCGGCGGGTCCGGCACGCGGCTCTGGCCGATCTCGCGCCGCCAGTCCCCCAAGTTCCTGCACGACCTCACCGGGTCCGGACAGTCGCTGCTGCGCGCCACGTGGGACCGGCTCGAGCCGCTCGTCGGTGACCAGATGCTCGTCGTCACCGGTGTCGCGCACGAGGACGCGGTGCGGGCCCAGCTGCCGATGCTCGGGCACGACGCCGTCGTCGGCGAGCCGTCACCCCGCGACTCGATGCCGGCCATCGGGCTGGCTGCCGCCATGATCGAGCGGCGCGACCCGGAGGCCGTGCTCGGGTCCTTCGCCGCCGACCACGTGATCCGGGACACCGACGCGTTCGAGAGCGCGGTGCGCGAGGCCGTCGCCGTCGCTCGCCACGGCGACCTGGTGACGATCGGCATCGAACCGACCCGTCCCTCAACGGCATTCGGCTACATCCGCCTCGGTGATCCGCTGGGACTGGACGACGCCCCGAGCACCCGCCGCGTGGACGAGTTCGTCGAGAAGCCCGACGCCGAGACCGCGTGCCGCTATCTCGAGACCGGCGAGTTCCGCTGGAACGCAGGCATGTTCGTCGTCGGCGCCACGACCCTCCTCGAGCTGCTGGCCGAGAACCACTCCGACATGGTCGACCACCTGCGCACCATCGCCGCCGACCCGCGCCGGATGCGCGACCTCTGGCCCACCCTGCAGAAGATCGCCATCGACCACGCGGTCGCCGAGCCGGCGGCCGCATCCGGTCGGGTCGCCGTCGTACCGGCAGCCCTCGGCTGGGACGACGTCGGCGACTTCGCCGCGCTCAACCACCTCGTCGCCGGGTCGAGCGGCCTCCCGGGGATCACGGCGATCGGCCCCGCCGACGACATCCTCAGCATCGACTCGACGGCGACGGTCGCCACCGGGGGCCGGCTCGTCGCGCTCATCGGTGTCGACGACCTCGTCGTCGTCGACACCCAGGACGCTCTCCTCATCACGCGCCCCGAGCGGGCCCAGGACGTCAAGAAGATCGTCGAGGAGCTCACCGCGAGAGGGCGCACCGACCTGACCTGAGCCGGTGGCGGCCGCGTCTGCGCAAACGGCCCCTCGGCGCGTCGGGCGGCGCGACAGTGGTGGCATGACCTCGATGCTGCCCGGGCAGGGCGAGTACCTGACGACCGGGTGGGAGCGCGACCTCGACCCCGCCGACTCCCTCGTGCGCCAGGGCATCGACGCCCATGTGTCCTGGGCTCGGGCGCTGACGACGGCCGCGCGCGGCCGGTTCGTCGAGGCCGACGCCTTCTGCGCAGGCTTCGGCGGCGGCGCGTCGGCGCTGCTCAACTGGGCCATCGTGACGCGGCCGCCGGAGGACTGGCGAGCCGTGGCCGAGGAGGTCGTCGAGGCATACGGCCCTGACGCGTCCGCCATCGTCGTCAGCCCGTTCCCGACGCCCGACCTCGCCCCCTACGGCCTCGGGCTCGTCGGCCACCCGCCGTTCATGCTGCGACCGACCTCGACGGTCACCGAGCCGCCGCGGACGACCGTCGAGGTGCGCGAGGCCGTCGACCGCGACGCACTCGCCGCCGCGGAACGCATTCTCGTCGAGGGCTATCCGATGCCCGACATGGCCGACCTGCCACCCGGCGACTTCTACCGGCCCGAGGTCGTCGGCACCACGACGCGCGTCTTCCTCGGGTACGTCGATGGCGCAGCGGTGGCCACCGCTGCTGCCCACTCGGCCGCCGGGCTCACCGTCGTCGAGAACGTCGCAGTCCTGGGCTCGGCCCGCGGACGCGGCGCCGGAGCCGCCCTGACGTGGGCCGCGACGGCCGCCTGGCCGCAGCAGCCAGCGGTCCTCATCGCCAGCGACGACGGCCAGCCGGTGTACGAGCGGCTCGGCTACCTGCGCGTCGTGCGGTGGACGTGCTGGGTCAAGCCGTAGGGCCGGGCACACCCGTCTCGTCGAGGACGAACCGCCAGAAGCGCTCCACGGCGTCGCCGGACTCGACGCCGACGGGCGCGTAGTGCGTCGGCCGACGCCGGCGGTCGTGCCAGAAGCCGCCGGTGCCGGTGGCGTCACCGGTGGCCGTGAGCCACACCGCGGTGTCTGCGCCGGAGTCGGCGTCGCGCAGCAGCGGACCGGTCAGCGCGGCGAACCGGGGCAGCGAGTCGGTGACGCCCGGGGTGTCGGCCCACCCGGGGTGCATCGCGTTGACCCGGATGTCGGCGCCCGCCAGGTCGCGGGCCCACAGCTCGGTGAGGACCAGCTGCATCCGCTTGGTGCGCGCGTACGCGGTGACGCCGGAGTAGCCGCCCGCGGCGCTCGCGTGCCACTCGGGGTCGTCGGCGTCGAGCCTCTGGCCGTAGGCCCCGCCGGAGGTCACGACGACGACGCGCCCTCCGGCGAGGGCGTCGCGCAGTCCGTAGGTCAGCACGTGCGGGCCGAGGACGTGGGTGGCGAGCGACAGCTCGTGGCCCTCCGGCGTCGTCGTGCGCTGCTGCGGCATGACGCCCGCGTTGTGCACGACGGCGTGCAGACGCGGGACGCGCGCTGCGAGGTCGCGGGCGAAGGCCGCCGTGGCGGCGAGGTCGCTGACGTCGGCCACGGCCGGCTCGACCCGTGCCCCGGGCACGTCGGCCTCGAGGCGGCGCTGCGCCTCGTCGAGGCGTTGCTCGTCGCGACCCGTGACGTGGACGACGGCGCCGAGGCGCAACAGCCCTCTCGCCGTGGCCAGCCCGAGCCCGCCGCTGCCGCCGGTGACGAGAACGTGCCTGCCGGCCAGAGCCCCCGGCACCGGGTCCTCCGGCCACCACGCGCGCCGCACCGCCGGGCCGATGCGGGTGTAGCCGAGCACGAGGGACTTGTCCATCAGCCAGTCGAGCGCGGCCGCCGCGTCGTGGAGCACCATGCCGCCACCCTAGGGTCGCCGCCCCCTGGTCTCCACACGGTCACCGGCACGAGGTCGTCACCGAGCCGTCACCCGACCCACCCCGCGGCGTCGCCCGCGTGCCGGGTCGGCACGAGCACGGTGGTGTCGTGCGCGTCGCCATCGTCACGGAGTCGTTCCTGCCGCAGGTCAACGGGGTCACGACGAGCGTCTGCCGGGTCGTCGAACAGCTGGCCGACCGTGGCCACGACGTCCGGGTCGTCGCCCCACGCTGCCGCGACGGTGGCCCCGATGTGTTCCACGGAGCCCGCGTGCACCGAGTCGCCTCGGTACCGGTGCGCAGCTTCGACGTCGGGCTACCGACGCGGGAGGTCGAGCGGGTGCTGCGCGGGTTCGAGCCCGACGTCGTCCACGTCGCGAGCCCCTTCGCGGTGGGGGCGGCCGGCCTCACCGCCGCCCGACGCCTCGCCCTGCCGACCGTCGCGGTCTACCAGACCGACATGGCCGCCTACGTACGCCGCCACACGCCGGGGCCTGCGGGTGCCGCGGCCGCCGCGACGACGTGGCGCTGGATCCGCCGTGTCCACGCGTCGGCCGACCTGACCCTCGCACCCTCGAGTGCGTCGCTCGCCGACCTCGAGGCCCACGGCATCGAGCGAACCGCCCTGTGGGGGCGCGGTGTCGATGCCTCGTTGCACAACCCCGCGTGGCGTCTGGATGCCCTGACGCGGGCGCTGCGGCGCGAGCTCGCTCCCGACGGCGAACGACTCGTCGGCTACGTCGGGCGGCTCGCCCCGGAGAAGGAGGTCGAGCGGCTCGCCGAGCTCGCCGACCTGCCGGGCACGCGCCTCGTCGTCGTCGGCGACGGCCCCTCACGCGAGTCGCTGGGCGAGGTCCTCAGCCAGGCCGTGGCCCCAGCCGCCGACGGACGACCGGGCGGGCCGCTCGCGCCGGCCTTCCTCGGCCAGCGGCACGGCGACGACCTCGCCCGCGCCTACGCCGCCCTCGACGTCTTCGTGCACACCGGCACCTCCGAGACGTTCGGACAGACCCTGCAGGAGGCCGGTGCCACGGGCCTTCCCGTCGTGGCGCCCCGCGCGGGCGGCCCGGTCGACCTCGTCACCGACGGCGTCGACGGCCACCTCTTCGACCCGGAGACGCCGGGATCGTTGCGGACCCACGTCGAACGGGTGCTGGGTGACCCCGTGCACGCGGAGGCGATCGGGCTACGGGCGCACGAGCGCGTCCGCGGACGCTCGTGGTCGGCCGTCGTCGACCGCCTCGTCGAGCACTACGCCACGGCGACGGACACCGCCGCGCAGCGCGTCGCCCGACGCGTCGCGGCCTGACGCGTGCTGCCGCGCCGGGCCGGACGCGTCGAGGGTTCGTGGCCGGTCCGTGACCCCGACGCTGTTGGAATGGTCACAGTGCGCGCTACCCGGGGGTACGGCGTCGGAGCACGGAATCCGCGGCGGTAGGGTGCGCGGGTGGCCACCAACACTCTCCCAGCGACGGGATCCCAGAGACCTGCGTCGGCTCGCCGTACCACGGTGTTCATGAAGTTCCTCATGGCCGTGTCGGGCGCGCTCTTCGTGTTCTACGTGCTCCTGCACATGTACGGGAACCTCAAGATCTTCGGCGGTGTCGAGGCGTTCGACGAGTACGCCCTCCACCTGCGCACCCTGCTGACGCCGATCCTGCCCTTCGGCGGGTTCCTCTGGCTCTTCCGCGCCCTGCTCGTGGTGGCGCTCGTCGCCCATGCCTACTCCGCCTTCCACCTGTGGAGCCGGGCCAACGGCGCGCGCACGAACCGCTACGTCGCCAAGGAGGCCGCCCGAGCAACGGTCAAGAGCAAGATGATGCGCTGGGGCGGCGTCGCCCTGCTGCTCTTCCTCGTGTGGCACCTGCTGCAGTTCACGATCCTGAAGTTCAACGTCGGCCCCGACGCGGTGTCCGGCGACAGCGCCGGCCAGCTCGTCATCTCGAGCTTCCAGGTGTGGTGGGTCGTCCTCATCTACCTGCTCGCGCTCGTCGCCCTCGGGATGCACCTGTGGCACGGCGTCTGGAGCGCGACGCAGACGCTCGGCTGGGCCTCCACCGCCCGGGCCCGCCGCAACGCCAAGGCCACCGCGACGGTCATCGCCCTCGTCACGGCCGTCGGGTTCGCGCTGCCGCCGCTCGCCATCCTGTTCGGAATCGTCAAGGGGAACTGATCCATGACCGACACGACGGCCACCACGACCGCCCCCACCGAAGCGCCCGCCGCCCCCGCTGGGGCGCCGGTCGCCCCGGGCGTCGCCCACGGCCTCTACACCGAGGGCGCCCCCCTCACCGACCCCAAGGCCCCGGCCGGTCCCATCGAGGGCCGCTGGAACAAGCGCAAGTTCGAGGCGGCGCTCGTCAACCCGGCCAACCGCCGCAAGCTCTCGGTCATCATCGTCGGCACCGGCCTCGCCGGTGGCGCGGCCGCCGCGACGCTCGGCGAGGCCGGCTACAACGTCAAGTCCTTCTGCTACCAGGACTCCCCGCGCCGCGCGCACTCGATCGCGGCCCAGGGCGGCATCAACGCGGCGAAGAACTACAAGGAGGACGGCGACTCCGTCTTCCGCCTCTTCTACGACACCGTCAAGGGCGGCGACTACCGCTCGCGCGAGTCGAACGTCTACCGCCTCGCCGAGGTCAGCGCGAACATCATCGACCAGTGCGTCGCGCAGGGCGTCCCGTTCGCCCGCGAGTACGGCGGCCTGCTCGACAACCGCTCCTTCGGTGGTGTCCAGGTGTCGCGCACCTTCTACGCCCGCGGCCAGACCGGCCAGCAGCTGCTCATCGGCGCCTACCAGGCGCTCGAGCGCCAGGTCGCGGCCGGCACCGTCGAGATGTTCAGTCGCCACGAGATGCTCGAGGTCGTCATCGTCGACGGCAAGGCGCGCGGCATCATCGCCCGCGACCTCGTCACCGGTGAGGTCGAGACGCACCTGGCCGACGCCGTCGTGCTCGCCTCCGGCGGCTACGGCAACGTCTTCTTCCTGTCGACCAACGCGATGGGCAGCAACGTCACCGCGACGTGGCGCGCGCACCGCAAGGGCGCCTACTTCAGCAACCCCTGCTACACGCAGATCCACCCGACGTGCATCCCGGTCTCCGGCGACCACCAGAGCAAGCTGACGCTGATGTCGGAGTCGCTGCGCAACGACGGCCGAATCTGGGTGCCGAAGAAGAAGGAGGACTGCGACAAGGACCCGCGGCAGATCCCCGAGGAGGACCGCGACTACTACCTCGAGCGGATCTACCCGTCCTTCGGCAACCTCGTCCCCCGCGACATCGCCAGCCGCCAGGCCAAGAACGTCTGCGACGAGGGCCGCGGCGTCGGCCCGATGGTCGGAGACTTCCGCCGTGGCGTCTACCTCGACTTCGCCGACGCCATCAAGCGCATGGGCGAGGCCACCGTCCGCGAGAAGTACGGCAACCTCTTCGACATGTACCTGCGGATCACGGGTGAGAACCCGTAC
The DNA here is from genome assembly GCF_057656595.1 of Intrasporangium sp. Soil_C_50. Taxonomy (NCBI): domain Bacteria; kingdom Bacillati; phylum Actinomycetota; class Actinomycetes; order Micrococcales; family Intrasporangiaceae; genus Intrasporangium; species Intrasporangium sp. Soil_C_50. The sequence goes on along the minus strand of NZ_JBDGKB010000006.1, from coordinate 204,163 downwards.
GAGGTGCCGATGCGCATCTACCCCGCGGTGCACTACACGATGGGCGGCCTCTGGGTCGACTACGACCTCCAGTCGACCATCCCCGGCCTCTTCGTCGCCGGCGAGGCGAACTTCTCCGACCACGGCGCCAACCGCCTCGGCGCGTCCGCGCTGATGCAGGGCCTGGCCGACGGCTACTTCGTCCTGCCGAACACCATCCGCGACTACCTGGCCAAGGGCCCCTTCGAGAAGCTCGAGGAGTCCGACCCGCAGGTCCTCGAGGCGAAGGCGTCGGTCGATGCCCGCGTCGCGAAGTTCCTGTCGATCAACGGCGAGCGCAGCGTCGACTCCTTCCACAAGGAGCTCGGCAACATCATGTGGGAGTACTGCGGCATGGAGCGCACGGAGGAGGGCCTGCTCAAGGCCATCGACCTCATCCGCGCGCTCCGTGACGAGTTCTGGCGCAACGTCAAGGTGCTCGGCGCCGCCGACACGCTCAACCAGAGCCTCGAGAAGGCCGGCCGCGTCGCCGACTTCCTCGAGCTCGGTGAGCTCATGTGCATCGACGCGCTCCACCGTCGCGAGTCCTGCGGCGGCCACTTCCGCGCCGAGTCCCAGACCGAGGACGGCGAGGCCCTGCGCCACGACGACCAGTTCGCCTACGTCGCCGCGTGGGAGTTCGGCGGTGACGGCGGGTCGCCGGTCCTGCACAAGGAAGACCTCGTGTACGAGTTCGTCGAGATGAAGCAGCGGAGCTACAAGTGAGCGGCATGAACCTGACCCTGAAGATCTGGCGCCAGGCCGGTCCGACGTCCAAGGGCGAGATGGTGACCTACCCGGTCACCGACATCTCCCCCGACATGTCCTTCCTCGAGATGCTCGACGTGCTCAACGAGCAGCTCAACGCCCGCGGCGAGGAGCCGATCGCCTTCGACTCCGACTGCCGCGAGGGAATCTGCGGCATGTGCGGCCTGATGATCTCGGGCAAGGCACACGGCCCCGAGGTGACGACGACGTGCCAGCTGCACATGCGCAGCTTCTCCGACGGCGACGTCATCACGGTCGAGCCGTGGCGCGCCGACGCCTTCCCGGTCATCAAGGACCTCGTCGTCGACCGCAGCAGCTTCGACCGGATCATCCAGGCCGGCGGCTTCATCAGCGCCAACACCGGCTCGGCCCCCGAGGCCCACTCGGTGCCCGTGCCCAAGCCGGCCGCGGACCGCTCCTTCATGGCGGCGGCGTGCATCGGCTGCGGCGCCTGCGTCGCGGCGTGCCCCAACGCGTCGGGCATGCTCTTCATGGGTGCCAAGATCACCCACCTCGGCGAGCTGCCGCAGGGCCAGCCGGAGCGCGACGCCCGCGTCGTCGACATGGTGAGCCAGCACGACGCCGAGGGCTTCGGCGGCTGCACGAACATCGGCGAGTGCGCCGCGGCGTGCCCGAAGGAGATCCCGATGGACGTCATCAACCAGCTCAACCAGGACCTGCGCCGCGCGCTCTCGCACGGCCGCTGACACCGTCCCCACGGCGCCGCCGGACGCGGTCCGACGCGTCCGCGCCACGCCCACCGACAGCCCGCCCCGGAGCACCGGGGCGGGTTAGTCTTTGCCCGCCATGACCACCCCCACCCCGACCCGCCGGAGCCGAACGGCCCGCACGGCCCGACCGGCCCGACGCCGCACCGCCGCGGGTGTCATGGCTTCCGGCGTAGCTGCCGCCCTGGCGGCCTCGCTCGGGGTCGCGGCAGGCAGCGCGGGGCCGGCCTCGGCCGCTGCTCCTCCAACCCCGCAGGGCCGGGCGGCGCTGACCTGCCAGCCGTGGCAGACGCAGGTGACCGTGCCACCCGGCACCGTCCTGACGCCACGCGTCTTCCCCACCGACGAGCACCCGGCCGCGCCGCGCCCCTCGACGACGCAGCCGACGACGAATCCGGCGGCGAAGCCGGGTGCCAAGCCCGCCAAGCCGGCGCCGCGCCCGCGCGTCGTGTGCCGCAACGCACCCCCGACGCCGTTCGCACAGCCCGCCTGGGACCCCGACTCCGTCGTCGGCGGGTCGCGGCTCGCATCCCCGGGCGTCGTCGTCGATGCCGAGCCGGGCACGCCGATGCCGCCCGCCGTCTACGACGTCTCCTACGTCGTCGCCGACCTCACGTCCGGCGAGGTGCTCGCGGCGAAGTCCGCGCACGCCTGGCTGCGACCGGCGAGCACCCTCAAGACCCTCACCGCCCTGACCCTGCTGCCACTTCTCGACCCGCACCAGGTCGTCGTCGCATCCCCGGATGCGCAGGCGGCGGCCGGCACGCGCGTCGGCATCCTCGCCGGCAACCGCTACCCGGTCCCGAGCCTCGTCGACGCGATGCTCATGTTCTCGGCCAACGACGCCGTGTACGCCCTCGCCGACGCCGCCGGGGGCTACGACCACACCGTCGAGCTCATGAACGCCCGGGCGCGGGAGCTCGGCGCCTTCGACACGCTCGTCGTCGACCCGAGCGGCCTCGACGACGGCGACCAGCGCTCGAGCGCCTACGACCTCGCCGTCATCGCCCGCGACGCGATGCGCCTGCCCGAGTTCCGCACCGCCGTGGTCAAGCGCGACGCCGTCTTCCCGGGTGGTCGCGACGCAACCGGGAAGGTCTGGAAACCGTTCCACGTGTACAACATCAACGACCTCCTGCGGCACTATCCCGGCGCCATCGGCGTCAAGCCGGGTCGCACCGACCGGGCCCAGCACACCTTCATCGGGGCGGCGACCCGCGGTGGGCGCACGCTCCTCGTGGCGCAGATGGGCAGCGTCACCGGCTCGTGGAAGCCGACCGCGGCACTGCTCGACTGGGGCTTCGCCAACGCCGACCGGGTGGCGCCGGTGGGCCGCCTCGTCGAGCCCGGCGAGGCCGCACCGCCGGTGGCCGTACCCGCCCTGACGCCGCTGCCGTCGGCGACCGCAGGCAACGGCCCGTCGGCCGGTCGGGCCCCGGGCGCGTCCGATGCGACGGGACCGCAGGCGGCCGGGTCGAGGGCCGCGGCGAGCGACCCCGGGTCGCTGGCGGTGCTCGCCGGTGTCGGCGTGCTCGTCACCGCGGGAGTGGTCGGCATCGGCGCCGCCGTCCGACGCCGCCGCCGCACTCGTCTGTGACGGTGTGACGGGTGAGGTCTCGCGCTCACTCGATGACCAGGGGGCCGTGGGAGCGCGCGCGTGCCGTGTGACGCGTGGGGTTTCGTGCTCACTCGACGAGAAAGGGGGCGCGGAGGGACCGCCGGTCAGGGGCCGCCGGTCAGGGACCGCCGGTCAGGGGCTGCCCGCCCGCGTCCCCTGATCGAGTGAGCACTCAGTCACACGCGCCCCACCGCGCGCAGAGGGGCGGCGGTCAGCGGCGGGGGCGGGCGACGACGACGAAGTGCACGTACGCCATGTCGCCGAAGGGCAGCGGGACGATGCGAGCGGCGGCGCGCAGCAGCGCGGAGTCGCTCGCGGCCCAGCGTCGGCCCATCGTGTTGGCGCCCTCGCAGGAGAGCACCTCGTAGCCGCACTCCTCGAACATCTCGACCATCGTCGCGCGGGTGAAGAACCGCAGGTGGGTGCGGTCCAGGGTGCCTTGGTCGACGTAGTCCCAGCGCCCGCGGAGCAGCTTGAGGACGACGGGCGCGTACCGGATGCTCGGGATCGCCGCGACGACGACGCCGGCCTCGGTGAGCAGCGGGGGCACCTGACGCAGCACCGACCACGGGTCGACGAGGTGCTCGAGGACGTCGTTGAAGAAGACGGCGTCGTAGCGCTCGCCGCGGCCCTCGAGCGCATCGGGGAAGTAGCCCTCGACGACCTCGTCGAAGCCGTGGCCCTCGCGCGCTGCCGCGGCCTGCGACGGAACCGCCTCGATGCCGACGACCCGCGCCTCGGGGCCCAGTACACGTCGCAACGTCACACCGAAACCGCCTGCGCCGCAACCGACGTCGAGCACGGCACGAGCCCCCTGCGGGACGAACGGTGCGACGTCGAGACGAGCGTTGTCGACGTAGACGTCCTGCTGAAGCGGTTGCACGGTCGGTCCTTCTCCCCCGGTGAGGCCGTCCCCGGGCATCCGGGTCAGCGTGCCGCCACCCTACGCAGCCGCCGGGCCGCTCCGGCGACGAACACGGTGAATCCGCCGAGGACGAACCCCGCGGCCACGCTCGCGCGGTCGACGGCGCGCGACGGCGCAATGGCCGTGGCACTGCGGCCGGCCGACGCACCGGGCGCGGCAGCCGCGGAGGGCTCGTTGTGGGCCTCGGGATCGGCACCGCCGTACGGCACCAATCGGGTGTCGCTGCGGGCCGCCACCGGCGCGACGAACGAGGGCCTGACGACCTGCCCCGGGCCGAGCCGCACCCCGTCGGGCTCGAGGTCGCTGAGGTCGGCGCGTCCGGCGGCCCACGCCGCCGACAGCAGGACGACGCGCGAGATGAGGTTGAGCCAGACGAGCAGGCCCACCGACAGCGCGACGGCGCCCAGCAGGGGGTTGGCCGTGGCCCGGCCGATGAGCCAGGCGCCGAGCAGCTTGAGGACGGTGAGGGCCAGGGCACCGAGCAGGGCGGCGTCGCGAACCTTCGGCCAGGGCAGGGGCACCCCGGACAGGACCCGCAGGAGCACCACCATGATGAGCGTGTCGACGACGAACCCCACAGCGGCTCCGGCCAGCGCCACGACGGCGCCGTTGCCGGCCAGGCCGACCCGGGACGCCACCCACGAGGCGAGCCCACCGGCCGCGCTCGTCAGGATCGCCGACACGACGACGGCCACGCCGAGGGTGACGAGGACGAGCAGGTCGCGGGCCTTGGCCGAGACCGCGCTGCCGGACGCCTTGTCGAACCCGAAGATGCCGCGGATGCCGGTGCGCAGCGCACCCACCCAGCCGAGGCCCGCGAGCAGCAGGGTCACGAAGGAGATGAGCCCGGTGACGGTCAGCGTCAGGCTCGAGGGCGCCTGGATGCTGATGATCCCGTTCGGGTTCTCGGGCGTCTTGACCATGCCGGGCAGGATCTGGTTCAGGGTGTCGGCGATCGCGGCGAGCAGGTCGGGACGGTCCTGCAGGACGAAACCGAAGATCGCGAAGGCGAGGGCGACGGCCGGGAAGACCGAGAAGAAGGCGAAGTAGCCGACCCCGGCGGCGAGCAGGTTGCCGTTGGCGGTGCTGAAGCGTTGCCAGGACACGTAGGCGTGCGTGGCCTTGAGCCGGTCGATGGTCCGCTTCAGCCACTCGGGCACGGGTCAGCCTCCAGACAGTGCGTAGGTGTGGACGGGGCGCCACACCTCGTCCGTACCCTGTTCGTAGAGGTGGAGTGCCCCGACGGTGAACTGCACCGAGTAGCCGGCGAGCTCGTCGAACGCACGGTCGAGATCCAGGGCGGGCACGTTGTGGGCGACCGTCACGTGCGGGTGGTAGTAGAACTCGAGGCTGCGCGAGACGGGCCCGGACCGCAGGTGCTTCTCCAGGGCCTCGCACGCCGAGACCCCCTGGGCGACCTGGATGAAGACGACGTCGGACACCGGGCGGAACGTGCCGGTGCCGCGGAGCACGACCTCGAAGGGGGCGTGCCGCTCGGCGACGTCGGCACAGTGCTCTCGGAACGCCTCGTAGACGTCGTCGTCGACCGGCGTCGGCGGCAGCAGGGTGATGTGCGCGGGGATCCTCGACGCCTCGGGGTCGCCGAAGGCCGCCCGGCGGCCCTCGAGGAACTCGCCGTGGGGTGACGGGATCGGGATCGAGACACCGATCGTCGTCCGGGGCGCAGCAGTCACGACCCCGACCGTACCGAATGCGACTGCGGCTCACCCGTCCGGGCCGGGTCGGGCTCGTGCCGGGGTGCGGCGAGCCGCCCGGACGACGCACCGAGCGACCGTACGCTGGGCCCGTGCCCGGCCGACCCGCCCCCGACCCCACCGGTGGCCGTGGGCAGCCGCTGCGGGTCGCCGCCCTGTACGTGAGCGACTGGGGACACGAGTTCCGCGACGTCGCGGCCGGGCGCGTCCCCTCGCACCGCCTCTTCGGGATGGCCGAGCTGGCCGCCCGCGGCCATGACGTCCGCCACCTGACGCGTCGACGCCGGTGGCTGCGGCTGCCGCGGGCCCTCGAGTGGCGGACGGCGCAGGCGACCTGGCTGCTGCGCGAGCAACGGCGCCTCGACGTCGTCGTCGCCACGCACGAGGCGGCCGCTCTGCCCGCGCTGCTGCTCCGGCGCGTGGGCCTGTTCCGTCGTCCGGTCGTCGTGCTCACCGTCGCCGCGCTCGAGGCGACGTCGCGGCCCGGCCGCGCCGGACGCGTCCAGCGGCTGGCCCTCGCAAGCGCCGACGCCGTGACGGTGTTCGCGTCGGCGCAGGTCGAGCCGCTCGCCCAGCGCCTCGGGCTGCCGGCCGGACGCGTCCGGGCCGTGCCGCTCGGCGTCGACACCGCCTGGTTCCGTCCGGGCGAGGACCCCCGGGACGGCGGCGTGCTGTCCGTGGGCACCAACGCCGGCAAGGACTACCCGACGCTGGTCCGGGCACTCGGTCCCGGCGTCTCCTGCACCGTCGTCACCGACCCCTGGAACCGCGAGCAGTCCGTAGCCGCGCTGGCGCAGCTGGACGCAGGCCAGCGGCCCGACGTCGAGTTCCGCGCCGACGTGCCCATCGGGGTGCTGCGCGACCTCTACGCCCGCGCCGGGGTCGTCGCGCTGCCGCTGCGGGAGTCCGACGTGTCCTCCGGCCAGACCGTGCTCCTGGAGAACCTCGCGACCGGCACGCCCGTCGTCGTCAGCGACGTCAGCGGCATCGCCGACTACGTCGACGCGTCGGTCGTGCGGCTCGTGCCACCGGGCGACGCCGCGGCGCTGCGTGCGGCGCTCGCCGACGCGTCGTGGCACGACCGTGCCGCCGGCGGGCCGGCCCACGTGGCAGCGTCGTTCACGACCGCGCACCTGGCTGCCGCGGTCGAGGCCGTGCTGCGCGACGTCCTCGCCGCCGGCCGCTGAGTCCGCTGACGCCCGCTGGCAGGCGGGTCAGCCGCGCCCGGGACGCGGCAGGAAGCCGACCTTGTCGTAGACGCGACGCACCGTGGCCTCGGCGATCTCGGCAGCACGCTCGGCCCCCGAGGCGAGGATGCGGTCGAGCTCGGCGCGGTCGTCCATCAGGGCGAGGGTGCGCTCGCGGAACGGCGTCACGGCCTCGACGACGACCTCGGCGACGTCCTTCTTGAGGTCGCCGTAGCCCTTGCCGGCGTAGGAGGCCTCGAGGTCGCCGATCGAGGTGCCCGACAGGGCCGAGTGGATCGACAGCAGGTTGGAGACGCCGGGCTTGGTCTCCTCGTCGTAGCGGATGTCGCGGTCGGCGTCGGTGACGGCCGACTTGATCTTCTTGACGATGCGGTTCGGCTCGTCGAGAAGGCTGACGAGGCCGGTGTCGGTGGCCGCCGACTTGCTCATCTTGGCCGTGGGCTCCTGGAGGTCCTGGATCTTGGCCGTGGCCTTCATGATGTGCGGCTCGGGTACGACGAGGGTGTCCCCGAAGCGCTGGTTGAAGCGCATCGCGAGGTCGCGGGACAGTTCGAGGTGCTGGCGCTGGTCCTCACCGACCGGCACGACGTCGGCGTCGTAGATGAGGATGTCGGCGGCCTGCAGGATCGGGTAGGTGAAGAGGCCGACGTTGGTGTTGGTGCCCTTGGCCGACTTGTCCTTGAACTGGGTCATGCGGCTCGCCTCGCCGAACCCGGTGAGGCACGAGAGCACCCACGCGAGCTCGGTGTGCTGCGACACGTGGCTCTGCACGAAGAGCACCGACTCCACGGGGTCGACGCCGCCGGCGATGAACTGGGCGGCCGTCAGGCGCGTCCGCTCGCGCAGCACCGCCGGGTCCGGTGCGACGGTCAGCGCGTGCAGGTCGGCGACGAAGTAGAACGCGTCGTGCGTCTGCTGGAGGCGCACCCACTCGACGAGGGCCCCGATGTAGTTGCCGAGGTGCAGCGAGTCGCTCGTCGGCTGCATGCCGGACAGGCTGCGGGGCGTGGACGTCGGGCCGGTGGGCGTCGAGGGCATGCGTGCATTCTGGCCCATCGACGCCGGTGCGCCCCAACCAGCCCGGGCCGGGTCGGCCCGAGCAGGGACGGGCTCAGACCGTCGGGATGCCGCAGGCGTAGTTCGGGAACGGGCGGCAGCCGCCGTTCCACGTGTCGCCGGTCACCGTCGCCGTGACGGGCGGCGGGGTGACGGCCGGTGACGGCCCGACCGGGTCGTAGGTGTAGGCGAGGGTCAGCGTGCCCGACTGGCTCTTGTCGTAGTTGCGCGTGTAGAGCGCGATGTTCCGCGTCGAGCCGGCCGCCACCTGGAACTGGCTCCCGACCGTGGCGCAGGACTGCGCGTCGATGATGAGGACCTCGTCGACACCGAGGCTGTCACTCCCGATGGCGATCGAGGTCAGCGTGACGTCGGCTGCCACGGTGCCGCTGTTGAGGATGGTGATGCCGAAGACGTAGCCCTTGGCGAGGTTGTTGGAACCGCCGGGCAGCTTGCAGCCGCTGCCGGTGAGCTTGAGCGCCACCGTGACGGACGCGGCGACCGTCGGCGCCGCCGCGGCGACGAGCACCACGGGCGTGGCCCACGCGGCCCCGCGCACCACGGTGCGCCGACTGGGTCGGAGCGGCTCGACAGGGGCGCCCGGCTGTGCCTCGGCCCGGCTCTCGGAGTGGCCGTCCGTGCGGCCCTTCGCGTCAAACACGTCCTGCACCCTCCCCGGTTTCGTGAACATGCGTCGGACGCCCCCCACGACGTCCGATTCGGAGCGTAACGGCAGCAAAGGCTCCGTTGGAGCTGTTTCGCGCAGGTTGCCCTGTGCGTGTGCTGCCGCACCCTCCGGGCGGAATGCCTGATGGGTCCGTACGAGGGACGGAAGAGGCCGGAGCGACCAGAGTGGCTCAGAGGGTGTAGTCGACGACGAGCGGCGCGTGGTCGCTCCAACGCTCGGCGTACGTCGCGGCGCGTCCTACCGACGCGGTCGTGGCGGCTGCCGCGAGGCGCGGCGTCGCCAGCTGGTAGTCGATGCGCCAGCCGGCGTCGTTGTCGAAGGCCTTGCCGCGCCAGGACCACCACGTGTACGGCCCCGGGCCCTCGCCCGCGTGGGCGCGGTGCACGTCGACCCAGCCGTGCTCGTCGAACCAGCGGTCGAGGTAGGCCCGTTCGGGCTCGAGGAAGCCGGCCTTGGCGAGGTTGCCCTTCCAGTTCTTGAGGTCGGCCTCCCGGTGGGCGACGTTGAGGTCGCCGGTGACGAGCATGAGCTCGTCGGCGGCCGAGGCCCGCGCCATCCGGTCGGTCATCGCGTCGAGGAAGGCGTACTTGACGTCCTGGCGCTCGGTGTCCGCCTCGCCCGTGTGCACGTAGGCGGAGGCCACCGTGAGCGGCCCGGACGCCGTGGCCACCTCGGCCTCGACCCAGCGTCCGGCGTCGGTGAAGGCGCCGTCGAGGCCGACGCGGGTGACCGTGTGTGGCTCGCGCGTCAGCACCGCGACGCCGGCGCGGCCCTTGGCCGCTCCCTCGGTGTGCGCGACCGACCAGTGCGACCAGCCGAGCTCGGCGAGGACCTTGGCGAGGTCGGCGTCGCCGGCACGGACCTCCTGCAGGCACACGACGTCGGGGTCGGCGGCGAGGAGCCAGGGCAGGGCGCCGCGCCTCGCCGCGGCGCGGATCCCGTTGACGTTGGCGGTCACGACGCGCATGGCCGCGATTGTGCCCGAGTCCCCCGGCACCTCGGCCACCCGGGTCCGACGCGGCCGGCAGGCCCCCGGATGTGGTCGAACGGGACCAACGAGTCGTGTGCCGCTGCCTACAATCGCGACGTGCCGACCGACGCCCTCACCATCGCGGCCGCGGTGCTCGCGGTCGTCCTCGTCGTCAGCGCGGTGGGCAAGCTGCGGTCGCCGAGCCGCTCGGCCGAGGCCTTCCGCGACCTGCGGGTGCCCGCTCCCCTGCGCCACCGCGCCGTCGTCGAGGCGCTGCCGTGGGGCGAGCTGCTGCTCGCGGTCCTGCTCGTCGCCGCGGGTGGTGCGCTCGTCGTCGTCGCCGCGATCGCGGCGGTCCTGCTCTTCGCCGCGTACCTCGCCCTCGTCGTGCGCGCGCTCGGCTTCGAGGCGCCGGTGGACTGTGCGTGCTTCGGGGAGTTCGCCCCCGGCCGCGTCACCGCCCGCACCGTGGTGCGCAACGCCTGGCTGCTCGTCCTGGCCGTGCTGAACCTGCTCGTCGTCGCCGGCCCGGCCGACCACGCGTCGGTCCTCGCGCGCCTGTCCACCGGCGGCGCCTGGGCGTGGCTCGTCGCCGCCGGCGCCGCGGCTCTCACGACGTGGCTCGTGACGGCGCCCTCCCCCGACGCCGGCGCCTCCTCGGCGGCCGCACCCGCGTCCGGCCCCCGGGCGGACGAGGACGGCGACTACGTGCGGTCGCGGACACCGTCGCTGCCGGTGCTGCTCGCCGACGGCACGGAGACCGACCTGCGCCAGCTGTCGACGCGACGCGCCCAGCTGCTCCTCTTCGTGTCCGAGGGCTGCGGCAGCTGCCAGGACGTCATCGCCGCGGCGCCGCGCTGGCGCACCGAGCTGCCGGCCGTCGACGTGCGCGTCGTCGTGACGGCAGCCCCGGACGAGGGGACCCTGACCTCGACCGATGAGCCGCAGAGCCTGCACGACCCGCGTGAGCGGCTGCGCGACACCTTCGGCTTCTGGGGCACCCCCTCGGCCCTGCTGCTCGGCGCGGACGGGCTGCTCGCAGGCGGACCGGTGACCGGGAGCGCGGACGTGCCGGCGTTCGTCGACGAGATCCGCGAACAGCTCGGCGCCCTCACCTGACCGACGACGACGGCGCGGACACCGGGTGGTGTCCGCGCCGTCGCGGTGAGTCGGTCCCGAAGACTGCTCCGGCCGCTCCTCAGGCCGGCAGCGGGAAGATGCCGGAGATCTTGCAGTTGCCCCCGCCGTTCTCCTGGGCCGTGGGCGTCGAGGCGATGGTGGTCGAGGTGGTCTGCCTCGGGCCGGCGCTGCCGCAGCTGGTCGTGTTGTTGCAGTCGAACACGCGGTAGGTCACGGTGACGACGGAGTTCGCGCTGTTACCGGTCACGTCCGAGGACGTGTAGAGCAGGATGCGCTGGTTGGCCACGCCGTCCGCCGTGCAGAACTCGTGGTTCGGGTCGGATCCGCACGGACCGCAGGAACAGCCGCCGATGTTGTCCTTGACGACGACCTTGTAGCCGCCCGGGTCGGCGATGCCCTGGATGCTGATGCTGTCGATGACGGTGACGGCGTCGCGCGGCAGCGGACCCGTCGCGTTGTGCGCGAGCATCTCGAAGACGTATCCCTTGTAGTTGCCCGACGAGTTGCCGGGCAGCTTGCACGCGCTGCCGGTGAACGTCAGGAACCCGGCCGATGCTGCGACCGTCGGGGCCGCCGATGCGACCGCGATCGCGGGCACGGCCCACGCGGCGCCCTTGACGACCGAGCGACGGCTCGGAGACGTCGTGACGACGCCCTGGTTGTCGGACATGAGTACTTCCCCCCACTCGATGTTTTCCCCCCGGAGAACGATTCGACTGTAACCGGAAACAGGCCGCTGACCAGCGGTTTTACCGACAAGGGGAGCAAAACCGAAGCCTCTACCCACCCGGCTTTTCGGCAGAAATCAGGCCACTTCGTGACATGTCCCCGAGGGCGGTGGCGGTGGCTTCGACGGGGTCGGAGTCGGGCGGGGCGCCGTAGACCTCGACGAGCCGGGAGGCCACCTGCGCGACGGTCGCCGGCCCGGTCTCGAGCAGTTCCAGGACGACGGACCCGAGCTCGGAGACGCGAACGACCTGGTGACCGACCTCGCGTTCGACGAGGGCCACCGTGCCCTCGTCGGTCGTCAGGACGTCGACGACGGGCCCGAGCAGCACGACGGTCGTCGCCCCGTACCCGCTCACGGCGTCCTCCCGAGGACCTCGGTGACGACCGCCTCGAGGTCGGGAGCGTCGGCGAAGTGCACGACCCGCAGGCCGCCGGCAGCCTCGACGGCGTCGGCCAGCAGGCGGAGCGGCTGGTCGAGCCGGGCCAGCGACGACGTTTCGGGCGCGAGCAGGACGAGGGCGTCGAGCAGCCCCACCTCCTCGACGTCCACGGGGCCGCCCGGAGTCCCGTCGCGGCGCAGCGCGACGATGCCGGCCAGCCACGGCCGCACCTCCGGCGACGCGAGCCCGAGGTCGCCCGGGGCCGTCTCGTGCTTGAGGAACGCCGTGTCGCCGCGGCGCACCGACAGCGGCTTGGGATAGGCGAGCACCGTGAGGTCGCGGGTCAGCCCGACCGTCTCGTCCGTGAGGTAGCCGCGGCCGGGCCCGAAGGTGCTCGTCACGGTCGTCTTCCCGGTTCCCCCGGGTGCCGCGTAGACCAGGGTGGCACCGGTGAGCGGGTCGCACAGGGCCCCGGCGTGGAGCATGAGCAGCTGCCCGGCGGCCGCACCGATGGCGGCGTGCGTGACGCTCTGCGTCAGCTCCTGCAGCGACGCCGTGCGCAAGGTCTGCGCGGAGGCGCCGCCCTCCACCGTGGGCACGGGTGGGTCGTGGTGCACCTCGGCGTCGACGGCAGCTCCGGCGCCGGCACCGTCGTCGAGGCACAGGTGCCACACGCGCCTGGCCTCCTCGAGCAGCGACGCGTCGAGGGTGACCCGGACGCGCCGCCCGAGCGCCCGCACGACGAAGGACGCGGGCCTCACGACGCACCCCCGAGCCGGGCGAGCACCTCACGCATCCGGCGCACCCGGTCGCTCCAGTCGAGGGTGGCCAGCCGCGCCGCGCGCGCGTCCGCGCGGGCATCGCCACCCGACGCGTCGGCGTCGACGACCGCGGGTTCGGGCCCGCCCGTGAGGGTCTCGGCGACGGCGAGGATGAACCCGGCGCCGTCGGCGCAGCGCACGAGCGGGTCGTCGCTCTCACGGAACCCGGCGACCGGCGTCGACACGACCGGGCGCGCTGCGGCCGCGTACTCGTAGAGCTTGATGGGGTCGAGGCTGTCGGTGAACGCGCTGACGACGTGCGGCACGACGAGCACGTCGGCGTGCTGGAGCCAGGCCGGCACCTCGGTGCTCGGGCGGACGCCGAGGACGAGCGCGCCGGCCCCGCGCAGCCGCTCGGAGTCGCGGTGGTCCAGGGCGTCGGGACCGACGAGGACGAGCCGCCCGGGCCCGCCGGCGAGCCCGGCGAGCGCCTCGCAGAGGTCGATGCAGAGGTCGACGTCGAGGCGGTCGGCGTGCAGCGTGCCGGCGTAGAGCGCGACGGGCTGCTCGGGGAGGTCGGCCGGACGGTCGTGCATGACTCGGTAGGCAGCGGTGTCGACTCCGTTGGGCACCAGGGTCACCGGCCGGTCGGCTCCCTTGCTGGCGGCCAGCGCCGGGGAGCAGACGACGACCTCGGCACACCCCTCGAGCAGCACCTGCTCCTGGGCCCGGACGCGGTCGAGCTGGGCGGCGGCCCGGTCGGCGAGCGTCCAGTCGTCGGTGACGTCGTAGAGGGCCGGCCACGGCGTGGCCGCGACGAGCAGGGCGCCGGTGGGGTCGTTGACCCACAGTGCAGGCGCGGTCATGCCCACCGTCCGTGACGCGCGGATCACCTGCCGCGCCCAGCGGTCGTCGACACCGGAGTCGAGCCGTCGAGGGAGCCACTTCGTCGGCTCGAAGAGCCACAGCGCGTCGCCGCCGACGCCGGGCAGCTCCGGCCCCCGGCGCAGGCCTCGCCCGCGGCGGGGTCGGGCCGCGCCCAGGGCGGCGTGGAGCGGGTCGGTGGCCGGTTCCACGAAGAGGACCCGCAGGTGCGGGTCGTCGCGCAGGAGCCCGCTGACGAGGTGCTGGTTGCGGCGCCACACGGCGTCCCAGGCCTCGAGCGAGGCGACGACGAGGTCCATGTCAGAGCACCGCCTCGTAGAGCCGGTCGGTCAGCTCGGCCTGCCGCTCGGGCGTGAAGGCGCGGCGCTGGACGGCCTGGAGGGCCGCGCCGTAGCGGTCCCGACCCTCGGGGTCGTCGGCGAGCGCGCACAGCAGCGTCGCGGCGGTGTCGGCGTCGCCGGGCGCGTGGAGAGCAGCCCCCTCGATCGACCCGGACGTCTCGAGGTGGCCGCCGCCGGAGACGGCGACGACCGGCAGCGCGGCCGCCATGGCCTCGAGCACGGTCAGGCCCAGACCCTCGACCCGGCACGGCGCGAGGAGCACCGACGCGCGGAGCATGAGGCGCTCGACGTCGTCACGGTGGCCGAGGAACGTCGTAGCGTCGGCGATCCCGAGCACGCCCACGAGGGACTCGACCGCGGCCCGGTCCGAACCGTCACCGGCCAGGTGCAGCCGCCAGCCGCGGGCGGCGAGGCCCGACGCCGCGAAGGCGCGGACGGCGACGTCGGTCTCCTTCTCGCGCTCGAAGCGCTGCGCCACGAGGACGACGGGCTCGCGCTCGGCCGCGGTGGGTGAGGCGTCGACGGTCTCGACCCCCGGGTGGATGACAGTGCTGGGCCGGCCGATGCTGCGGGCGACGAACTCGCTGATGGAGATCCGCGCCCGGACGCGTCGGGCCGCCAGGTCGGCGGCCAAGACGGACGCCGGGTTGCTGCCGGCCGGGCGCGCGAAGTGCTGCGTGGCCACGAGCGGTACGGCCCGCCCGGCCAGGGCTGCCGCGGCCGCCACCTCCGCCGCGGTCATGTGGGCGTGGACGACGTCGGCGCCGCCGGCGGCCAGACGCGTCCGGCGGGCCACGTCGGTGACGGTGCGGGCCGGCTCGTGGCGCACGCGCGGGCCCGCGGCTGCGGCGGTGCGGGCTGGGTCGCCGCCGACGACGAGCACCTCGTCGCCGCGGTCGGCCTGGGCCCTGGCGAGGCGGGCGACGTGGCTCTCGACCCCGGCGAACGCGTCGGAGCGCACGACGTGCAGCACCCTCATGCGTCATCTCCGAGCCGGGCGTCGGCCGGCGTGTGCGCGTCGCCGACCGGAGCGTCGAGGGACGTGTCGAGGGACGTGTCGAGCGAGGTGAGCAGGTCGAGGTAGCGCCGGGCCACGAGCGTCCACGAGTGCTGCTCGGCGGTGGCGCGCGCCGCCGCGCAGGTGGCGTCGCGCGGCATCGCGAGGACGCGCTCGATCGCGGCCGCGAGGGCAGCGGGCAGTCGATCGGAGGGTGCGTCGACGACGGCACCGTTGATGCCCTCGACGACCACGTCGGGCACGCAGCCGGTCGGGGTGGCGACGACGGGCACGCCGCAGGCCAGGGCCTCGAGGACGACGAGGCCGTAGGACTCGTAGGCGCTCGGGCTGGCGAGCACGTCGGCGGCGTGCAGCCATGGCCGCGGGTCGGGGTGGGCACCGACGAGGTGGACCCGGCCGCCGACACCGGCACGGTCGGCACGTTCCCCGGCGGAGGCGAGGAGGTCGGGGGTGCCGCCGACGACGACGAGGTGGGTCGAGGTGTCGGTGGCGGCGAGGGCGTCGGTGAGCGCAGGCAGCCCCTTGCGGTCGAACTCGTTGCCGATGAACAGGACGACGTGGTCGGCGTCCTTCAGCCCCAAGGTCTTTCGGGCGGCGGAGCGCTCGATCGGCGTCGGCGGCCGGAAGCGGTCGACGTCCACGCCGTTGCCGATCACGGCGGTCGGCAGGCGCAGCCCCGGGTAGGTGTCGCGCAGCAGCTGCTCCTCGGCGCGGACGAGGTTGACGACGACGCGGTGCGCCCCCGACCGCGTGTACCGGTACCGGTCTCGCGCCGTGGTGAAGACGTGCAGCGGGTTGCGCAGCAGGCGCAGCCGGGCGTGCCCGCGCGAGGCCATCGCCACCTGGACGATGCCGTGGTTGACGTAGACGTCGCCGGCGAGCGCGTCGTTGTGGCACACCGACAGCTGCTCGGGGTGGGCGCGCAGGTGGGCCCGGGCCCGGGCCGTGCCGACGGTCGAGAACCAGACGACGCGGGCCAGCAGCGCGAGTCGGCCGCCGACGCCGCCCCCGGGCGCGGGCAGCCACCCGCCCCCGCACTCGACGAGGGTGAACCGGCGCACGTCGACGCCCGCCCGGCGCCACTCCTGCTCGAGGTGGTGGGCCACGGCGCCGACTCCCGTCCCCGGCGCGATCTCCGGGGTGATCTGCACGACGGTCGTCATGGCGCACCCACGCGCGGCGCCCACGACACCTGCGGCACGCGTCCTTCGACGACCTCCGGGGGGGCGCTGCGCCGCAGCTCGGCGTACCGCTGCGCGCCGAGGCAGATGCCGAGCACGACGAACGGCACCGAGGCCTGCACCGCCGACCAGAAGAGGTCGAACTGGGCCTGGGTCAGCCGGTTGACGAGGACGCCGAGCGCGACCGATCCGTACACCGGGTCGAGCCGCCACGCCACGCGCAGGGCGACGACGGCGAGCACGACGAACAGGACGAGGCCGACGACGCCCGCCGAGGTGAGCACCTCGACCTCGGCGTTGGGCGGCTGGAACGAGACGGGGAACCGGTCGGTGTACCACCAGCGCAGGCCGACCCCGAACCACGGGTCGGTGCCCCACACGTCGAGGCTGTCCTGGAACCAGGTGAGGCGCTGGAACACCGAGTTGAACTGGTTGCCGGACTTGAGCTGGTCCTGCACGAGGTTCGTGACGAAGAGGACGGCCGGCGCGAGGACGAGCAGCACGAGCTTGCTACGGCGGTGCTCGGAGCGGGCCCGCAGGACGAGGACGAAGACGGCGGCGACGAACCCGATGACGGCCTGGCGTGACTGGGTCAGGAACATCGCCATGACCATGAGGGCGAGCAGCAGCCAGCGGAGGCGCCGGCCGATGCCGGCCCACGACGGACGCGCGTAGAGGATCGTCGCACCGAACGAGCAGACGGTGCCGACGAAGTTCTTGTGCATCGGGTAGGGGAAGGTGATGTAGACCGGCGAGAGGTCGCCGCGAAGGACCTGCAGGCCGCCCTCGACGACGGTGACGACCGCCAGGAACGTGATCGTGGCGACGACGAGCCGCAGGCCGGTGCGCGCGTGCCCGTTGGCCCCGACGGCCCAGCCGACGAGGAGGCTGCCGGAGACCGTCATCCACGCGTGCGTCCACTCGACGACGTTGGCCGAGTACGGATTGTTGACGACGGTGATCAGTGTGGCGAACTGGTAGGCCGCTGAGGCCCACAGCACGGCGCGCAGCCCCGGCGAGAACGGCCGGCGGGCGAGCAGCAGCGCGGGCAGGGTCGCCGCCGCGAGGGCGAAGTCGGACAGCGAGAGGTCGACGCCCTGGCTGCCGACGCGGAGCACCGCGAAGAGCACGGGGAGCACAGCGAGCGGGATGAGGCCCGGCTGGACGGCCGTGACCCCGGTGGCGAGCACGGCGACGGCCAGGACGACCGCTGCCTCGGGCGTCGTCGCAGCGAACCGCCCCACGACGAGCAGGAGGGCGCCGACCAGGACGACGAGACCGGCCGTGCGCACCCGCGCCCAGCCGCGTCCGTCGACGGCGCCACCCATCAGCGACACGTCAGGTCCCCTCTCCGGCAAGGCCGCTCGCCACCGAGTCGGCGGGTCTTCGCTCCGCGCGAACCGGCCCGGCGAGGTTGGCACGCAGGCGCCGACGCGCGGCGATGCCCCGCTCCCCCGGCAGCACGACCGCGCGCACCCCGGAGCCGAGCACCTGACCGACGCGGCTGATCTGCCAGCCGAGCGCACCGTGGTGCTTGCGCAGGAAGAGCTCTTGCGCCGCCTGGACGTGGCCTTCGCGGCGCTCGGGGTCGGTGCTCGTCGCGGCGCCGACGTGGACCGCGTGCGCCTCGGGCGCCACGGCGTGGCGCCAGCCGAGCCGCACGGCCCGCGCGGCCCAGTCGGTCTCCTCGCCGTAGAGGAAGAACCGGCCCTCGTCGAAGGGACCGACGTGGTCGATGGCCTCACGCCGCAGGAGCAGCACCGAGCCGATGACGTACCGGTCGCGCCGCCACCGCCCCAGCCCGACGGCGTCGAGCCACGTGCCGAGCGGCGACGGGAACGGCCACGTGACGCGCGAGGGGTGGCCCTGCAGGTCGACCTGCGCCGGACCGACGCTGGCCAGGCCGGTGTCGGCTGCGAGCGCCGCGACGAGCCGGTCGACGTCGGCCGGCTCGACGACCGCGTCGGGGTTGACGAGGAGGACGTCGGCGTCGGGGGCCACCCGGCGCAGGCCCTCGTTGACGCCTGCCGCGAAGCCGCCGTTGCGACCGGGGTCGACGTAGCGCGCGCCGTGACGTTCGGCGACCGCGCGGACCGCGGGCGAGGACGAGTTGTCGACGACGGTGACGCGGTGGCCGGCGAGCGGCTCGAGCGCGCCACCGAGCAGGCCCGGCTGGCCGTACGCGACGACGACGACCTCGAGCGGCCGCCGGCCCGGGCCGGCCTCGTTTGGCGTAAGCGTCGCCGACCGGTAGAGCCCGTCGTGGGCGAGCGCCACGTTCTCCCACGACGACTCGGCAGCCCGGGCCAGGCCGGCCTCGCGCAGCCGCTCGGCCGTGGCGGCATCGCGACCGGCCTCTGCCACCGCCTTGGCGAACCCCGCCGCGTCGCCCTCCCCGACGACGAGCGCGGCGTCGCCGACGACGGTCGGCAGGGCCCCGCTGTCGCTGACGACGACGGGGGTGCCGCAGGCCATCGCCTCGAGCGCGACGCGTCCGAACTGCTCGACCCATGACGGGGTGGTCAGCGACGGCACGCAGAGCACGTCGAGGGCGCGCAGGAACCCCGGCAGCTGCGCCGGGTCGAGGGCGCCGAGGTGCTCGACCCGGGCGGCCACTCCGAGGTCGGCGGCGAGGCCGTCGAGACGCGCGCGGTCGGGGCCGTCGCCGGCGACGCGCAGGGTCAGGCCGGCGTCGAGGGCGAGGGCCTCGAGGAGCACGTGGACGCCCTTGGCCGGGTCGAGCCGGCCGGCGTAGCCGACGACGACGTCACCGTCACGGGTCCGCCCGTCCCGGGGCGGGCCGGACGCGTCCGGCGTGAAGGTCGTGACGTCGGTGCCGAGGTCGATGGTGCGGGCCCGGCCCGGGTAGCCCTTGCGCTCGACGATGCGCCCGGCCTCGTCGGTGCACACGACGATGCCGGACGCGTGCCGCAGCGCCCACCGCTCGAGCCAGCGGAACGGCGGCGGGTAGCGCTTGTCGAGGTTCTGCGCGGAGTAGAGCACGTAGGGGGCGCGCTGGCCACGCAACCGGCGCAGGAGCAGCACCTCGGCCGTCGCGAGCGCGAACGGCTCCTCGTGCACGTCGACGACGTCGAGTGGCCGGCCGAGCGCCCGCCACAGCGGACGCGGGTCGTAGACGAAGAGGGCCGGGTGGCGTCCGAACGTGGTGACGCCGGTGACCGGCTCACCGTCGCGCGGCACGAGCGGCACGACGCGTCCACCCTCGGACCACTCACGGGCAGAGAGGAGCCCGACGTCGTGACCGAGCCGGCGCAGGGCGCGCTCACGCTCGCGCCAGCCGTCGACGACGGCGCTGTGGGACACGCGCAGTGTCCGCATCGGTCCCCTCCTGACCGTTTCTCGCCGGACCAGTGGGTCCAGCCGGCCCCTCCCCAGGGACCACCGGCGCCAGATGTCCCGACTCGGCCCCGGCATTCGGATGATATGGGACGATGCTCGCACGTACCGTCGAGATCGGCCGGGGGGACCGTGACTTTTCGTGACTTCCTCTTAGTGCTGGGGGCACGCTGGCGGATCGTCGTCCTCAGCCTGTTGACGGTGATCGCGGCCACGGCCGTCCAGACGATGCTGACGCCTGCCGTCTACACCGCCAGCACGAAGATCTACCTGTCGGCGACCGAGCCGCCGAGCTCCACGGACGGCAAGTCCGGCACGTACGCGATCCAGGCCAGCGACCTCGCCACCTACCTCGACGTCCTCACCTCGCCGTCGGTCAGCGAGCCGCTGACCCAGCGCCTTGGCCTGCCGCCGGGCACACCCCTCGGCCTCTCCGGCGAGGTGTCGCAGACCTCGAACATGATGACGATCAGCTCGACCGGCGGGGACGCGCAGCTCGTGGCCCGCGTCGCCAACGAGGCCGGGCCGGTCCTGGCCGACGTCGCCAGGAAGTTCTCGCCGCTGCTGGCCTCCAACGGCCAGTCGGTCGAGTCCACGACGATCTCGCCGGCGACGGTGCCGGGTGAGCCGATCTCGCCGAACGCGAAGCGCAACCTGCTCATCGGCGGGCTACTCGGCCTCGCCCTCGGCATCGGCCTGGCCCTGCTGACCCACACCCTCGACACCAAGGTGCGCACCGAGGAGGACATCCGGGCGCTGTCCAAGCGCCCGATCCTCGGCGACATCCCGCTCGTCAAGGCCGCCAAGGACGCCACCGGCTTCCTCAGCCTCGAGTCGGACCCGCACGGGCGGCACGCCGAGGCCATCCGCCGCCTGCGCACCAACATCCTCTTCGTCGACGTCACCACCGGCGGCCACTCCTTCGTCGTCACCTCCTCGGTGCCGGGCGAGGGCAAGACGACGACGACCGTCAACCTCGCGCTCGCCATGGCCGACGCCGGCTCGCGGGTGCTGCTCATCGACGGCGACCTGCGCAACCCGTCGGTGGCCAGGACGCTCGGCCTCGACGGCGGCTTCGGCCTCACGACCCTGCTGCTCGGGCACGCCGAGCCCGACGACGTCATCCAGCAGTGGCGCGACAGCTCGCTGTACGTGCTGCCGGCCGGCGCCGTGCCGCCGAACCCGAGCGAGCTGCTCGGTTCCGAGCCGATGGAGCAGCTCTTCGGCAAGCTCGCCCAGCAGTACGACTTCATCCTCGTCGACAGCCCGCCCGTCGTGCCCGTCATCGACGCCGTGCTCATCCACAAGCTGACGCACGGCCTCATCATGGTCGTCGGCGCGGAGAAGACGAAGAAGAAGGACCTCGCCAGCGCCGTCCAGTCCCTCGAGACGGTCGACGTGCCGGTGGCCGGGTTCGCCCTCAACCTGGTGCCGTCCGGGTCCTCGACGGCCCACCGGTACGGCTACTACGGCTACAACCGCGACGCCTCGGCGCCGGTCAAGCCGGTCAAGCCGGTCAAGCCGTCCAGGGCCGAGAAGGGCGCGGCCAAGGCGTCCGCGAAGGCCGCCGCCCAGGCGGAACGGGCCGAGCACCATCGGCAGCCCGCCCGCCACGGCTGACCGGCTCTGACCGACCGGCAGCAACGGACCAGCACCGCTGCCGCGTCGGCGGGTCAGCCCGTGGGGCGCAGCAGCCCGCGGGCCACCAGGTCGGCGACGAACGCGTCGACCTGCTCGGCCACGGCAGCGGCGGACTGCTCCCACGCCGCGGCCACCCTGGTGTGCCATTCCTCGGCCGGCGTGCTCGTGGCCGACGTCCAGATCGACGCGGCGACGCCCTCGAGCACGTGGATCGGGCCGCCCGGCAGGCCCGCCACCCAGACCGTCAGGCCGTCGGGCGAGACGACCGCGCCGACGTCCTCGGCCGGCTCGTACGCCGGGCGCGGGCCGCTCACGACCCACCCCCACGGAGGCGGTGCAGCTGCTCCCGGACGCCGCGCACCGGTCGCGCGAAGAACTCGGCGACGACCTCGCGACGGGTCAGCGGCCCACCCCGCACGATGCTCAGGTGTTCGACGTTGACGAGGACGGAGCGTCCGGCCAGCGTCAGCTTGGCGCGGAGCCCGCGGGCGGCGCGGATCCGGGCGCGCCACTCCTCGACGCGGGTGCCCCCGCGCGCCGCGACGCGCCAGAGGCCGTAGGCGGGGTCGGCGGCGTGGTCGTCGAGGGTGTCGGTGATGACCGAGAAGGCGACCTGGGCGTCGAGCCGGTCGACCCACTCGAGGACGCCGGTGCGCTCTGCGTCGGTGGCGCTCGTCCAGACGCAGTCGACGTCGCGGGCGGCCTTGGCGTCGTTGCCGGCCCGCGCGGCATGGAGCAGCAGGAGGCACGCCTGGGCAGGCCGTGAGGGCACGGCGCAGGGGCGGCCGCCGAGCGAGATCGTCTGCCGTTCGGACCAGAGGGTCTCGAAGGCGGCCTCGGGGCTCGGGCCGGTACCGGGGAAGATGCGGTGCACGTCGAGCAGCCCGAAGTCCTCGTGCCGGAAGGTCGCGGAATGCTCGAAGGACGAGGCGTACGCGAAGGTGTTGATGAGTTTCCAGCCGTGGTCGGCCAGTGCGGACAGGACGGCCGGCACGTCGCTCGGGTGCACGAGGACGTCGGCGTCGGAGTAGCTGCGACCCGGCACGAGGCTCGGGTCGAGGGCGGCTCCCTTGACGTGGACGGCGCGAGCCCCGAGCCGGTCGACGAGGTGCTGGGCGGCCGCGTGGGCGAAGGCGATCCGCACCTCGTGCGGGATGTCGACGGTCGGGGCCGACTCTCCCGCGCCGGTGTCCTCCGCAGCCATGAGCCAACCCCCATACACTGCGAGCCAACCGGACGATCGCACCCTAACAGCCCGCCCGCGGCCACGGACCGGGGTCGCGGCGATCAGCCGCAGGGGCCGGTCGGGCCCGGTGGCCGAGAGGGGGTCCCGTGTCGCGTCGCGCCCGAGTCGTCTGGCTGCTGTGCGGGGTCGCCTCGGCACTCGGTTTCGTCCTCGTCGCGCTGCTGGTCCTGCGCACCTCCCCCGGTGATGCCGTCGACCGCTGGTTGTCCCGGGTCGTGCTCGACGGGCTGCCCGCGCCCCTGCGGCGCGGCCTCGACGCGCTCGCCCGGCCCCTGCTGCTCGTGGCGCTCGCCCCCGTCGACGTGGCGCTGGCGCTGGTCGCCGTCGTCCGACGCGGGTGGCGGCGGGTTGGCGTCGCGGTGCTCGTCGTCGTGACGTCGGCGGTCACCACGAGGACGATCGACGCGCCCACGCTGCTGAACCTTCCCGGCGCGGGCTACCCGTCCGACCACGCGACGGTCGGGTTCGCGCTCGTCGTCGCGCTCGGCGTCCTGTGGCCGCGCCCTCTCGGACGCCTCGGGCTGGGCGTCGGGACGGTCCTGGCGGTCGTCGTCGGCGTGGGCAACGTCAGCTGGTACGCGCACCGGCCCGTCGACGTCCTCGGCAGCGCGCTGCTCGTGGCGTCCGCGACGGCGCTGTCGGTCGCGCTGCTCGGCGGCGACGCGTCGAACGTGCGCGTCGAGACCCGGGCCCCCTCGCAGCCCCGGTCCGCGGCCCGTTCTGCAGCCGGCTCAGAGGCCGACTGACCGCCAGACGCGGGCGTGCCCGAGGGCGCTGGCCTCCCACGTGAACCGTCGTGCACGTGCGAGGCCGCGAGCGACGAGGGCGGCCCGGTCGGTGCCCGCGGACAGGGCGTCGAGGACGCCGTCGGCCAGGCCCGGACCGGTGGGCTCGACGAGCAGCCCCGCGTCGCCGACGACCTCGGGCAGCGAGGAACGGTTCGAGGCCACGACCGGCACGCCGGCCGCCATGGCCTCGAGCGCGGGCAGCCCGAAACCCTCGACGAGCGACGGAACGACGACGACCTCGGCGGCGGCGTAGAGGCCGGGCACGTCCTCGGCCGGCAGGCGTCCGGGCAGGACGACGCCGGGCAGCTCGGCGAACAGCTGTGTCCGGCGCGGGTGCGGTGGTCCTGCGAGGACGAGCGTCAGCTCGGGCCGCGTGCGGTGGACGACCGGCCAGGCGTCGGCGAGGGCGGCGAGGTTCTTGCGCTCCGAGGCGCCCCCCGCGGTGAGGACGAACGGACCCGTGACGCCGAGGGACTCGAGGCGCCGGGGCGGCAGGGGCTGCGCGCCGAAGAAGGCGGCGTCGACCCCGTTGGGCACGACGTGCGGGTCGCGGATGCCGAGCACCTCGACCGCCTCGGAGGCCGTGTACTCGGAGACGCAGACGACGGCGGCCGCCCGACGCAGCTCCTCGGCCGCGGCCCGGACCGGTGCCGACTCGTCGGCGAAGCGCCAGGCGACGACGTCGTGCAACGTCACGACCTCGATCGGCGCCGGCGGCAGCTCGAGACTCATCCGGTGCACGAGGCCCGCGCCTCGGTGCACGAGCCTGCCGACGGCCGCACGGGGCGTCGCGGGCGCCTGCGAGAGCCAGCCCATCGGGAGCCGGACCGTGCCCGGGAGCGGCGACCGGAGCGAGCGTGCGATGCTGCGCCGCACCTCCCACGTCTCCCCCGGACCCGACAGCACGTCGAGCGCGGCTCCCGCGCGGGAGGCGACGTGGCCCTCGTAGGCCTGCGCGCCCATGGGCACGGCAGTGGCCGTCGTGGCGATGGTGAGGCGGGGCACGCGTCCTCCTCCGGCGGTCAGCGGGTCGGTGCGGAACGGCGCTGTCGGGCCGTGCCCGCATCGTAGGGTGAGAGCCGCCGCCCGGGCTGGGACCCGGGCCGTTTGGACACCCAGCTCGACACCCAGCCCGACACCAGCCCGAGGCAGCAGGAGGCGGCGTGACCGGTGGCCGGCCCCGCGTCGCCCTCGTCGCGTCGTCCTACGACCCGTACGTCGGCGGCGTCGAGTCGCACGTGCGCCACGTGGCGCAGGCGCTGCGCCGGAGCGGCACCGACGTCGAGGTGTGGACGGTCGACCGGGGCGAACACCTCGGCGAGCGCGTCCTCGACGACGTCCTGGTGCGCCACCTGCCGACGCCGATGCCGGCGCGCAACGCCGCCTCCCTCGCCGGGTTCGCGACCGCCGCGCCCGGCGCGTGGCGTCGCTGGCGTGCCGCCCACCGCGAGTTCGCCCCCGACGTCCTGCACGTCCAGTGCTTCGGGCCGAACGGGGCCTGGGCGCTGGCCCTGTCCCGTCGCACCGGCACCCCGCTCGTCGTCTCGAGTCACGGAGAGACCATGGCCGATGACCACGACGCGTTCGGCGGGTCGGCGCTGTTGCGCCGGGCGCTGACCCGCGCTGTCGCTGACGCGGCAGCGACCACCGGCTGCTCGGAGTCGGTGCTGGCCGACCTGCGGACGCGGTTCGGCCTCAGCGGAGGGGTCGTCGTGCCGAACGGCGTCGACCTGGCGGCGCACCCGCTCGGCCCGGCCGGCCCGCCGGCCCCCGACGCCGGGGAGCCCGCGGTCGTCCTGGGGGTCGGGCGACTCGAGCACAACAAAGGGTTCGACCTGCTCGTCGACGCCATGGCGCAGGTGCACGCGGAGCGGCGAGCCACCGCCGCCCGGCTCGTCATCGTCGGCAGCGGTTCGCAGGCGGAGCAGTTGCGGGAGCGCGCGTCCGCGCTCGGGATCGGCGACCGGCTCGAGCTCACCGGCGCCCTCGGCGAGGCCGGCGTCGACGCGTGGCTGCGCCGGGCGTCCGTCGTCGTCGTGCCGAGCCGGGTCGAGGCGTTCGGGATCGTCGCGCTCGAGGCGTGGCGGGCCGGCGCCCCACTCGTCGCGACGAGCCTCGGCGGTCCGGCCACGTTCGTCACCGACGGCGCCGACGGCCTCCTGGTCGACCCGACCGACGAGCGCGCCCTCGCCGAGGCGATCGGTGCCCTGCTGGAGGACCCCTCCCGAGCGCACCGCCTCGCCACTGCCGGCCTGGAGCGCGTCCGCGGCTACGACTGGTCCGACGTCGCCGCCGTGTACTCCCGGATCCACGCCGAGATCCTGCGCGAGCCCAGCCGCGCCACCACCTGACGGTGATCCCTCACCAGCTGCTCCCACCACGGGAGCAGTACGCGAGGGAGCCAAGGCAGGCCACCTCGCCGCCACACCCACCCCCACGCCCTCACCACCTGCTCCCACCACGGGAGCAGTACGCGAGGGAGCCAGGGCAGGCCACCTCGCCGCCACACCCACCCCCACGCCCTCACCACCTGCTCCCACCACGGGAGCAGTACGCGAGGGCGCGGACGGAAGCTCTGGCCACGGCAGAGCCGGTCAGCGTGTCCGGGGCGCTCCGCCGAGCAGGAGGTCGAGCACCCGGGACGCCGGACGCCGGACGCGGTCGGGCAGGACACGGTCGACGGCGCCGCGGTCCTCGACCGTGAGGCCGGCTCCGAGGAGGCGCAGCACGCTGACGCAGCCCACGGTGCCGATCACCCCCGCGGCGACCGCCCGGAGCAGCACGGGGCCGTCCATCGCCGCGCCAGCGAGGTAGGCGCCGACCGCCGACACCGACCCGACGAGGAGCGGAACGGCGTCGCGCACCACGACCCGCACCGGCAGGCCCAGGGCCCGCAGCTCGCGCACAGCAAGGATGCCCAAGCTCGTCAGGGCGCCGCCGGCATTGGCGATGACGGCTCCCCACACCCCGAGCGAGGGGATGAGCGCCACGGCCAGCCCGATGTCGACGACGAGCGCCACGACGTAGGCCACGAGGATCGGGTGGCCGGACAGCCGAGCAGTGACGAAGGCGAAGATCGGGCCTCCTGCCGTCGCGATGCCCGAGGTTACGGCGAGCGCGAGGACCACGGGCGAGGCATCGGCGAACTGATGGCCGTAGAGGACCGGGACGAGCAGGGCCAACGGGGCCACCGCCGCTGCGTCGACGAGCGCGACGACCGACGCACCGCTGCGCACCACGCGCCGGAACGCCGGCGCCACCGCCGACTCGTCGACCTCACGCAGCCCCGAGATCGCCGGGATGAGCGGGCCGACGATGGCCTGGGCCGGGGCGAAGGTGTGCACGGCCAGGCCGAAGGACAGCGCGTAGATCCCGAGGGCCTCGGGCGTCGCGAGCCAGCTGAGGACGAACACCTCGCTGCGCGAGGACACGAGGCCGCCGACCACACCGGCGAGACCCATCGGCACCGCGAAGCGCCAGAAGCCGGCCGGCATCCCCCGCGGCAGCGCGGGCCGCAGCACCGCGGTGCGGTACCGCGGCGAGACGCGCAGCAGGCACAGCCCGACCGCCAGGCCGGTGACGACCAGACGCGTGGCCCACACGGCGTCCGGGGTCCGCACGACGAGCGCCACGACGACGACCGCCACCTGCGTCAGGAGCGTCGTCACGAGCGCGATCTTCGCCCCGTCGGCCGTCTTGTTCTCGATGCCGAGGCTCGTCGCGCCGCCGTCGAGCGCGGAGGGCAGCACGACGCCGAAGAGCAGCGCCATCCCCATCGCCCAGGGCGGCACGTCGGCCGTGACGAACACGACGACGAGCAGCACCGGCATCGCGACGGCGAGCCGGAAGCCCTGCCACTGCGACAGCAGCCGCGCGACGTCGGCCGTGCGCCCGGCGGCGTGCGCCTTGGCGCCGTACTGGATGACGGCCGTCGCGAACCCGGTCGTCAGCAGCCCCGAGACGAACTCCATGATCGCCGTCAGCAGCGCGAGCCGGCCGTAGTCCGCGGCACCGAGGACGCGTGCCACGACGAGGTTGACGAGGAACGCGATGGGAATGGCGACGAAGGTGTGCACGACCGTCCAGGCGGCGCCCCGCACGGCACGCTCCTGGAGGTGACCGGCGCTCATCGCCGTCGGGTCGTCACCGACGTCACGGGCCGCTGCGGCATCGGGCACGAGCGCCCTGTCGTCGGGACCGGTCTCGTCACCGGGCGCGGAGGCCGGCATGAGCGGCAGTATGTCAGCAGGTCGGCCGGTTACGGCCCGATCCGCCCGTTTCGGCCCGTCTCGCGTCGTAGCCTCGCACCGTGCCAGGACCCGTGCGTGTCGCCGTGCTCGACCACACCGCCGAGCCGGGTGGTGCCGAGCTCGCGCTCGTGCGCGTCCTCGAACGGCTGGACCCGCAGCGCGTCACCCCGGTCGTCGTGCTCTTTGCCGACGGGACGCTCGCCGACCGGGTGCGCGCGCTCGGCCACGAGGTCGTCGTCGTGCCCCTGGCCGGAGACGTCATCGCCGTGGACCGCGGCTCCGGCGCGGCAACGCTCCTGCGTCCCCGTCGGATCGGCGCGAGCGCCTCGTTCCTGCGGCGGCTCGTCGCGACCCTGCGGCGGCTCGACGTCGACATCGTGCACACCACCTCCCTCAAGGCCGACCTCGCCGGCGTCGTCGCCGCGCCCCTGGCCCGGCGGCCGCTCGTCTGGCACGTGCACGACCGGCTCGCCGCCGACTACCTGCCCGCGCGCACCGCGCGGCTCCTGCAGGCCCTGGCCCGACGCGTCCCGCACACCGTCGTCGCCAACTCCGAGGCCACGGCCGCGACCCTGCCCGGCGCCCGGCGGCTCACCGTCGTGCACCCCGGGCTCGCCCCCGAGCAGGTGGTGCCTGCGCCGCGCACGCGTCAGCCGGACGGCCCACCCGTCGTCGTCATGGTCGGACGCATCGGCCCGACCAAGGGTCAGCTCGTCCTCGTCCGCGCGACCCGACGCGTCGTCGACGCCCACCCGGGCACACGCGTCCGCATCGTCGGCGACGCCGCCTTCGGGGCCGACGCGTACGCGGTGGCCGTCCGCGACGAGGTGCGGGCGCTCGGCCTCGAGGGCTGCGTCGAGCTCGTCGGCTTCACGACCGACCCGCGCGAGGAGCTGGACCGCGCCACCGTGGCCGTGCACGCTGCCACGGTTCCCGAGCCGTTCGGCCAGGTCGTCACCGAGGCGATGGCGGCCGGTGTGCCCGTCGTGGCGACCCGCGGTGGCGGCGTGGGCGAGATCGTGCGCACCGACGCGGGCGGATGCACTGACGCGGGCGGATTCACTGACGCGGGCGGATTCACTGACGCGGGCGGATGCCCCGACGCGGGCGGACCCTCCGCCGCCTCCGCGTCGTCCACTCCTGCCGCAGCCACCGGGCTGCTCGTGCCACCCGGTGATCCCGACGCCCTCGCCGCTGCGATCCTCGACGTCCTCGACGACCCCGAGAGGGCCCTGGCCCGGGCGGCCCGCGCCCACGCCGACGTGACCCACCGGTTCCTCGCGTCCACGACGGCCGCGGCCCTCACGCAGGTGTGGGAGCACGCCTCTTCACGCTAAATGCCTACATGGGGGTGTCCGTCTCGTTAGCCTGAGATGACCTGGACCGGGGCGTTTGTGAGGCCGTGCCAGCCCTCGCGGTGTGCACGCCTGCGCACCTCCCGCCGATCCGGAGCCGCCGATGACCAGGTCCACGCCTCCTCGGACGGTGACGGCATGGTGACCGAACGGCCGACCTTCCCGACCGCTCCCGGCCGGCGGCTCGTCGCGCCGTCCTGGCCCCTCACCCGCCGGCCACGCGTCGCCATCGCGCACGACTACCTGACGCAGCGCGGCGGCGCGGAACGCGTGGTCCTCGCCCTGCTCCGCGCCTTCCCGGAGGCGACGATCCACACGACGCTCTACAACGCTCGGGCCACGTATCCCGAGTTCCGCGACGCGCACGTCGTGCTCTCCCCGATCGACCGGCTGCCGATGCTGCGCCGGGACCACCGCGTGGCGCTGCCGATCCTGCCGTGGGCGGTCTCGCGCCTACCGATCGACGCCGACGTCGTCATCGCCTCGAGCTCTGGCTGGGCGCACGGCGTCCCGGCCACGGGACGCAAGCTCGTGTACTGCCACGCACCGGCCCGCTGGCTCTACCAGCCGGAGGCCTACCTCGGGCAGACGTCCGGGCGATCGCTGCGCGGTCGGGCCATCTCCGCGCTCAGCGACCGGCTGAAGCGGTGGGACCGGGCCGCCGCCGCGACCGCCGACCGCTACCTCGTCAACTCCACGCTCGTGCGCGACCAGGTCCGTGCGGCCTACGGGCTCGAGGCCGACGTCGTGGCTCCGCCCTACGGGATCGACCCCACGGGACCACAGGAGTCGGTGCCCGAGCTCGACGGGTGGGAGGACGGCTTCCTGCTCGTCGTCTCCCGGCTCATGCCGTACAAGAACGTCGACGTCGCCGTCGAGGCCGTCCGGGGCCTGCCCGAGCGTCTGGTGATCGTCGGTGCCGGTCCGATGGAGGCACGGCTGCGCGCCGACGCGCCGGAGAACGTGCGCCTCGTCAGCGGCCTGACCGACGCGCAGCTGCGCTGGACCTACGGGCACGCGACGCGGCTGATCGCGCCCAGCTTCGAGGACTTCGGCCTGACGCCGCTCGAGGCGGCGGCGTTCGGGGTGCCGACCCTGGCCCTGCACGGTGGCGGCTACCTCGACACCATCGACGAGTCCGTCAACGGCGTCTTCTTCTCCACCCCGACGCCGGATGCCATCCGGGACGCGATCGGCGAGGCAGGCGTGCGCCGGTGGAACGCCGACGCGGTGCGGGCCCACGCGTGGCAGTTCTCCGAGGCTCGGTTCCACGCCCGCATGCGCGACGAGGTGGACGACCTGCTCGACGGCGACGGGTGAGGCGAGCGCCGACCGACCCGCTCGCCCGCCGACTCAGGTGAAGGCCCGCAGCACCAGGACCCAGGCGACGACCGGCGCGCCCACGGCGAGGATGATCGCGAGGACCCGCTGGGCCGCGGCGTGGGCGTAGACCTTGGCGATGACCGCCGCGACCAGGCCGGCCGCGAACACGGCGAGCGAGTACGTCGCGAACGACGCGCTCAGCTGGACGATCTCGGGCGAGCGGGTGATGTTGGCGACGGTCGCCGCCTTGCCGGCCGGGCCCCACGGCGCCGGCAGCGGCACCTGGGCGAGCAGGATGAGCGCGATGCCGAGCAGGTCGGTGCGCCCGTGGCGCGGCCCAGAGGCGACCGCCTCGCGCCGCGTCGCCGCCACCCGTGACGGCGGCACGTGCGGGGGCGGGGGCCGCAGGGCTCGGGGCAGTGTCCAGAGCAGCCCGGGCAGGCCGGTCAGGACGGCGAGGTAGGCGGCGTAGAGCTTCGGGCGGTAGTCGGAGGCGAAGCCGAAGACGGTGACGACGAACGGGGTCGCCTGGACGAGCACCCACACGTACACGGCGAAGGCGAGGACGCCGAAAAGGACGACGGTGACGTCGGACCGTCGGCGGGTTCCTGCTCCGGACATGGCCGCCAGTGTAGGCAGCGCTGGGGCAGGCTCCCGAATGTGCCCGAACGGGTGCAACCCGCCACCTACACTGGCCGCGTGGAGACGACGCGCGGGACCGCCGACGACCTGTTCGACCGCGACCGCGTCGACGGAGACGCGCTCGCCGACGGGGATTCGGGCTCGTCCGGATCCGGTGGGTCCGAGGGCGAGGGACGCGGCCGCAGCGGCCCTGAGGACGGCAGCGGCCGGCGCGAGAAGCGTCGCAACCGCAAGGTGCTCGTCGCCGCGCTCGTGTTGCTGCTCGTGCCGGTCCTCGCCGTCGGGGGCTACCTCGCCTGGCTCAACCACCTGGTGACCGACAACGTCAAGCAGGAGCTGCTGCTGCCCGACGCGTCGGGGCCGGGCGCGCTGCCCACGCTGCCCGACGGCAGCGTCGTGACGCAGCCGGCCGGCAACGGCACCAACTACCTCATCATCGGCAACGACGCCGGGCCCGACCGCGTCGGCGCGCGGTCCGACGTCATGGTGCTCGTGCACATCCCGGCCGACCACTCGCGCGTCACGCTCATCCACTTCCCGCGCGACCTCTACGTCTCGATCCCCGGCCGGGGCAAGAACAAGCTCAACGCCGCGTACGCGTTCGGCGGCGCGCCGCTGCTCGTGCGCACGATGCAGGACCTCCTCGGCGTCCGCGTCGACCACGTGGCAATGCTCGGCTTCGAGCAGTTCAAGAGCATGACCGACGCGGTGGGCGGGGTCGACGTCAACGTCGAGGAGCCGAGCAAGGACGACGGCTACGACTTCAAGGTCGGCACCATGCACATGAATGGCGACATGGCCCTGGCGTTCGTGCGCGAGCGCAAGCAGCTGTCCGAGGGCGACATCTCGCGTGGCCGCCGGCAGCTGGCGTTCATCAAGGCGCTCATGCTCAAGACGCTGAACAAGGACGTCCTGCTCAACCCGGTCAAGCTCGGCCAGTTCGCCGACGCCGCGACGAAGAACCTCACCGTCGACCAGCACCTCGACGTCGGCACGATGCGCTCGGAGGCCCTGGCGCTGCGCGACATCCGCGGCGGCGACATCCGCTTCATCACGGCCCCGTTCACCGGGTTCGGCACTAGCCCGGCCGGCGCGTCGATCGACATCGTCGACGAGGTCAAGATGAAGGACCTCGGCGAGGCCATCCGTAACGACGAGCTCAACGCCTACCAGGACTGACGCCTACCAGGGCTGAGAGCCCGACTCACGGGCTGGGCCGCTTGCTCACGCTGCTGGCCGGCGGCGACAGGCGGGGTCTCAGCGGGTGGGCGGGCGCAGCGCCGCGGCGACGACCCGCAGCACGTCCTCGATGGCGGCGCCCATGAGGGCGTAGGCCTCTGCCCCACGCCCGTACGGGTCGGGGATGTCGGACTCCTCGGCCGGGCGGGCCCGCACGAAGCCCCGGCGGTCGCGCGCGGCCTCGGCGACGCGCGTCACCCACGGCGTCGTGGCCGGCGAGCCGGCGGACGCATCGGCCAGAGCTTCCGCGGCCACGGCGGACAGGTCGGTCTCGGCGAGCAGGTCGGCGAGCTCGCCGAGGGTGAAGGTGCGGCGCAGGACGCGCGGGTTGAGCGCCACGGCATCGGAGCGGTGCTTCTGGGTGGCCGCGACGACGAGGTCGGCCTCGGCGAGGATCGCCGGCGTCAGCTGCCGCGAGGCGAACCGGCCGGCGTCGGCCCCGGCCCGCTCGAGCAGCTCCACCGAGCCGGGCTCGATCGGGGCGCCGACCATGGCCCGGGTGCCGGCGCTCGACACGACGATGCCGGTGTCGCCGAGCAGCTGGGCGAGGCGGCGCTCGATGTACGGCGAGCGGCACACGTTGCCGGTGCACACGATGAGCACGCGACCGGCCGGGACCGAGCCACCGGCGTCGGGCGAACCCGCCGGTTCCAGCGGCCCCGCCGACTCCGGCGACTCCGGCGAGCTCACCGGGCCGCCTGGTCGGCGAGCTCGCGCGAGAAGGCCAGGTACGCGTCCCACGTCGGCAGGAGGCCGGCGGCGGCGGCCTCGTCGAGGGTGGGGGCAGCGGCGTCCTTGGCCGAGACGATCGGCTCTAAACCGGCCGGAAGGTGCAGGCCGACACGCGGGTCGAGCGGGTTGATGCCGCCCTCGGTGGCCGGGTTGAACACCTCGGAGCACAGGTAGACCGCCGTGCCGTCCTCGACGCAGGCCAGCGCGTGCCCGAGCCCCTCGGCGACGTAGACGGCGCGTCGGTCGACGGTGTCGAGCAGCACGGAGTCCCACTCTCCGAAGGTCGGCGACCCGACGCGCAGGTCGACGACGTAGTCGACGAAGACGCCGCTCGTGGCGGTGACGTACTTGGCCTGCGAGGGCGGCACGTCGGCGAAGTGGATGCCGCGCAGGGCACCGGCCCGCGACACCGAGATGTTCGTCTGGCGCACCGCCATCTCGTGCCCGATGGCCCCGGCCAGGTGGTCGACGCGGAAGCCCTCGGCGAACAGCCCTCTGTCGTCGGGGAACTGGCGAGGTGTCACCTCGAACGCGCCGGCGATGCGCAGCGGTCGGATGTCCATGAGGGGTCCTCCGGGTCGTGAGGTCGTGGCGTCAGGGGCGAGCCAAGCGTCGTCAAAGGGCGTCAGTGGGGCGCCGGGCGGCCGCTACGGCGAGTCCTTGCCCTCGTCGAGCAGCCCGTGCAGGTAGCGACCGTAACCGCTCTTGAGCTGCTCCTCGGCATGCGCCCGCAGGCCGTCGTCGTCGAGCCAGCCGTTGCGCCAGGCGATCTCCTCGACGCAGCCGATCTTCTGCCCCTGCCGCGCCTCGACGACGTGGACGAACTGGCTGGCCTCGATGAGGCCCTCGAAGGTGCCGGTGTCGAACCAGGCCGTGCCCCGCGGCAGGACGCTCACCGACAGGGTGCCCCGTCGCAGGTAGGTGTCGTTGACGGCGGTGATCTCGAGCTCGCCGCGGGCGCTGGGCGTCAGGCCCTTGGCGATCTCGACGACGTCGTTGTCGTAGAAGTAGAGGCCGGGCACGGCGAAGCTGCTGCGGGGCCGCTCCGGCTTCTCCTCGATGGACACGACGCGCCCGGTGTCGTCGAACTCGACGACGCCGTAGGCCGTGGGGTCGGCGACGCGGTAGGCGAAGACGTGGCCGCCCGTGAGCGTCGTGTGCTGGGCGAGGCGGGTGCCGAGGCCGGGGCCGAAGAAGATGTTGTCGCCGAGCACGAGGGCGACGCTGTCATCGCCGATGAAGTCGGCGCCGAGGAGGAAGGCCTGGGCCAGGCCGTCGGGGCTCGGCTGCACCGTGTAGCTGATCGACATGCCCCACCGGGAGCCGTCGCCGAGGAGCCGGCTGAACTGGTCGGCGTCCCACGGCGTGGTGATGACGAGCACCTCGCGGATGCCGGCCATCATCAGCGTCGACAGCGGGTAGTAGACCATCGGCTTGTCGTAGACGGGCATCAGCTGCTTGCTGATGCCGCGCGTGATCGGGTGCAGCCGGGTGCCGGTACCGCCGGCGAGCACGATCCCCTTCATGGTCAGCCAGCGTAGGTGAGTCCGCCCGGCCGAGCCGCGGTCCCGCACGCATTCGGACACGGACATTCCCGCCTACACCCCACCGCGCGGAGCTGATGACGCGACGGCATGACGCGCACGAGAACGACCCCATCCCTTCGACGGGGAGGTCGCCGACGAGTCTGCCGACCTCCCCGCGCGCGTCCGGTGCGGCGCCGAAACGAGGAGGTCCTCGTGGCCGCCCTTGTGCGGCTCCTCGTGCACATGGCAGACGACCACCGCAACGTGACGCTGATCAACTTCCCCCGCGACCTCTACGTCTCGATCCCCGTCAAGGGCAAGAACAAGCTCAACCCGGCCTACGCGTTCGGCGGCGCTCCCCTGCTGGTCAGCGGCATGCAGGATTTCGTTGGCATCCGGGTCGACTACATGGCGATGCTCGGATTTGAGGGCTTCAAGAGCATGACCGACGCCGTTGGCGACGTCGACCTCCACGTCGCAGAGGTCAGCAACACCAAGCCTGACGTCTTCTCACCAGCGGCACCATGACCCTGGACGGCGCCATGGCACTCGCGTTCGTCCGCGAGCGCAAGCAGGTCTCGGAGGGCGACATCTCTCGCTGTCAGCGGCAGTTGGCGTTCTCAAGGGACTCATGCTCACGACGCGGCACCAAGAAGTCGTCTCAACCCGGTGCGCCTCAAGGACTTGACCGAGGCCGCGACGAGCACCTCACTATCGACCAGCAGCTAGATGTAATCGGCCGAGCGGGCGACGGATCACCAGGCGGTGCTGGCGCGCCGGCCCATCCCCCGGTAGTCCCAACCGGCATCGGACCACGCCCGCGGGTCGAGGACGTTGCGTCCGTCGATGACGCGCGGGACCGCGACGAGCGTCTTGGTGCGGGCGGGGTCGAGCTGGACATACTCCTTCCACGCGGTCAGGAGGATGACGAGCTCAGCGCCGGCCAGGGCCTCGTCGGTGCTGTCGACGATGTGCAGGTCGGGCCGCTGCCCTCGCACGATGCCGGCTGCGGCGGGGTCGGTGGCCACGACGTGGGCGCCGCGGCCCCAGAGACGTCCGGCGATGTCGAGGGCCGGAGAGTCGCGCACGTCGTCGCTGTCGGGCTTGAACGCGAGGCCGAGCACGGCGACCTTGACGCCGACGAGGCGGCCGCCGGCCATCTCGGAGGCGAGGTCGACGGCGTGGTCGCGGCGGCGCATGTTGATGGAGTCGACCTCGCGCAGGAAGGTGAGCGACTGGTCGACCCCCATCTCGCCGGCCCGGGCCATGAAGGCCCGGATGTCCTTGGGCAGGCAGCCGCCGCCGAAGCCGATGCCGGCCTGGAGGAACTTCGGCCCGATGCGGTCGTCGTGGCCGATCGCCTCGGCCAGCTTGGACACGTCGGCGCCGGCGACGTCGCACAGCTCGGCCATCGAGTTGATGAACGAGATCTTCGTGGCGAGGAAGGAGTTGGCCGCGACCTTGACGAGCTCGGCCGTCGGGTAGTTGAGGAGCAGGCGCGGCGTCTCGGCGGCGATGATCGGCGCGTAGACCTCGTCGAGAAGCGCCCGGCCGACCTCGCCGCGCTCGACGTCGTCCGGCAGGCCGTAGACCACGCGGTCGGGGTGCTTCGTGTCCTTGACGGCGAAGCCCTCGCGGAGGAACTCCGGGTTCCACACGACGACGGCGTCGAGGCCGGCCTCGGCGAACCGGTCGGCCATCGCCTGCGCGGTGCCGACGGGAACCGTCGACTTGCCGACGACGACGATCGGGCCGTCCGGATGGGGCTGGGCGTTGGCGATGATGTCGTCGACGGCCGACCACACGTAGCTCATGTCGGCCGCGTAGCTGCCGCCACGCTGCGGAGTGCCGACAGCGATGAAGTGGACGCGCGCGTCGGCGAGGAGCGTCTTGTCCGTGGTGAAGGCGAGGGTGCCGGCGTCGACACCCTGGCGCAGCAGCGAGGCGAGGCCCGGCTCATGGAACGACGGGATGCCGGCAGCGAGTTTGTCGACCTTCTCCGGGTCGACCTCGACGCCGACGACGTCGTGGCCGAAGTCGGCCATGCACGCGGCGTGGACCGCGCCGAGGTATCCGCATCCGATGACCGAGATCTTCACGCCGGGCAGCATATCGAGGGGTGGGAAACGGCAGGTGGCCGCGAGGTCTCCCCCGCTTCGTTACCCTCGCCTCATGCGCGTCCTCGTGACCGGCGGTGCCGGGTTCATCGGCTCGAACTTCGTGCTCCGGGCACGCGAGACGCGCCCGGACTGGACGCTGACGGTGCTCGACGCCATGACGTATGCGGCCAACCGCAAGTCGCTCGCGCCCGTCCTGGCCGACCTCGGCGGCGACGGCTCGGTACGGCTCGTCGAGGGGTCGGTGGCCGACGCGTCGCTCATCGACCCGCTCGTGGCGAGCCACGACGTCGTCGTGCACTTCGCCGCCGAGTCGCACAACGACAACTCGCTCGACTCGCCGTGGCCGTTCGTCGAGAGCAACGTCGTCGGCACTTTCACGCTGCTCGAGGCGATCCGCCGTCACGACAGGCGCCTCCACCACATCTCGACCGACGAGGTCTACGGCGACCTCAATCTCGACGACCACGAGCGGTTCACCGAGAGTACGCCCGTCAACCCCTCGTCGCCCTACTCCGCGACCAAGGCCGGCGCCGACCTGCTCGTGCGGGCCTGGATCCGCTCGTTCGGCATCAAGGCGACGGTCTCGAACTGCACGAACAACTACGGTCCCCGCCAGCACGTCGAGAAGTTCATTCCGAGGCAGATCACGAACATCCTCGACGGCATCCGGCCCAAGCTCTACGGTTCCGGGCTCAACGTGCGCGACTGGATCCACGTCGACGATCACAACGACGCCGTCATCGCGATCCTCGAGCAGGGCCGGCTCGGCGAGACCTACCTCATCGGCGCCGACGGCGAGCGCGACAACCTCGACATGGTGCGGATACTCCTCGAGATCATGGACCGCCCTGCCGACTGGTTCGACCACGTCGACGACCGACCTGGCCACGACCTCCGCTACGCGATCGATGCGACGAAGCTGCGTCTCGAGACCGACTGGCGTCCGCGGTACGCCGACGTCCGCGCGGGACTCGAGCAGACGGTGGAGTGGTACCGCGCCAACCCCGAGTGGTGGCAGGCGGCCAAGGTCGTGGCCGAGCGCACCTACGCCAGGCTCGGCCGATGACCGGCGTCCCCGACGCGGTCGGCGCCGGCCGCGCGCTCGTGACGGGCGCGAGCGGCATGCTCGCCCACGACCTCGTGCCGGCGCTCCGGGCCGCCGGCTGGGTCGTCACGGCCATGGACCGCGCCGACCTCGACGTCACGGACCCCGCCCAGTGTGTCGCTGCCGTTGAGGGCCATGACCTGGTCGTCAACACCGCGGCGTACACGCGGGTCGACGACGCTGAGACCGACGAGCCCGCGGCCTTCGCCGTCAACGCCGTGGGCGCGGCCAACGTCGCGCGCGCCTGCAGCCGCGGCCATGCGTGCCTCGTGCACGTCTCGACCGACTACGTCTTCGACGGCACCGCGTCCGAGCCCTACACCGTCGACCACCCGGTCGCACCCCGCTCCGCGTACGGGCGCACCAAGGTGGCCGGCGAATGGGCCGTGCGTGCGCTGTGCCCCGAGTCGTGGGTCGTGCGCACGGCGTGGCTCTACGGGGCGGGCGGCCCCAACTTCGTCGCGACGATGCTGCGGCTGGCCTCGGAGCGCGACACCGTGTCGGGCGTCGACGACCAGGTGGGCCAGCCGACCTGGACGGCCGACCTCGCCGACCTCGTCGTGCGCCTGGTGACGGCAGATGCGCCGTACGGCACCCATCACGGCACCTCGAGCGGTGAGACGACATGGTACGGGTTCGCACAAGCGGCTTTCGAGCTAAATGGCCTCGACCCGGAGCGGGTGTTGCCCACCACGTCCTACGCCTTTCCCCGACCCGCTCCACGCCCCGCATGGAGCGTGCTGTCCCACGCGTCGCTCGAGGACGCCGGCGTCGTCCCGATCCGCGACTGGCGCGAAGGGCTCAGGGACTTCTTCGGGGATCTCCACCCCTAGCCGACCCGGCGGACACGGACCTCCGTAGGTTCGTTGGTCGCCGCTCGAGCCGAGCCCCCCGAGGTCCCCCGCCGAACGACATCCCCGCACTACGCTGCGAGGCACGGGCACCGGCCCGGGGTCTTCACGTCGACGTCCGCTGGAGGAGCACGATGTACACCCCCAAGATGAGCTCGCGTCTCGCCGTCGAGGCCCTCGGCACCTTCTGGCTCGTGTTCATCGGCTGCGGGTCGGCGATCTTCAACGGCAAGTTCGTGCGCCAGGAACTCAGCGACTCCGCCCCTGTCCAGCTCGGCATCGGCCACCTCGGCATCGCCCTCGCCTTCGGCCTCGCGGTGACGACGATGGCCTACGCGGTCGGCCACGTGTCGGGCGCACACTTCAACCCCGCGGTGACCATCGGCATCGCGATCGCCCGGCGGTTCGAATGGCGCGAGGTTCCGCTCTACCTCGTCGCCCAGGTCGTCGGCGGCCTGCTCGCCGGCGCAGCCCTGACGGGCCTGTGGACCTCGCAGGGCCTTCCTGCCACCGGCAACCTAGCGGCCAACGGCTACGGGGCCCACTCCCCCGGCGGTTTCGGGCTCGGCGCGGTCCTCGTCGTCGAGGCCCTCGTCACCGCGTTCTTCGTCTACATCATCCTCGGCGCGACCAAGGACGACGCCCCGAAGGGCTTCGCGCCGCTCGCCATCGGCTTCGGCCTCGTCCTGGCGCACCTCGTCGCCATCCCGGTGAGCAACGCCTCGATCAACCCGGCACGCTCCACGGCGGTCGCGTTCTTCAACGGCAACGACGCCCCGGCCCAGCTCTGGGCGTTCTGGGTCGCGCCCATCGTGGGCGGCCTCATCGCCGGCGCGACGTACGCCTGGATCACCGGCGAGGACAAGGCAGACCTCGACATCGACGGCTCGACCGACGACGTCGACAACGCGGCGCGCGACGCCGAAGGACACCCGGTGCTGGACTGACGTCGGCTCGGTCGGCCGTTACATCTGTGGCCTTCATTCGTTCCATATGAAGCACCTCCCTTCTTCGGCTCAATATGAAGGTAAGATCTTCATATGGCAGTCCTGAAGGCTGAGGCTTCACCCGTGGTGCTCATCGGGGACGTCGTCGACTCGCGACTCCACCCCGACCGCCAGCAGCTGCACGACGCCCTCGAGGAGGCGATCGGCGAGGCCAACGCGTCCACGACGCCGCTCGACCCTCTCGTCATCACGCTCGGCGACGAGTTCCAGGGTGTGTTCGCCACCGTCGGCGACGCGCTCACCGCCAGCTTCCGCGTCCGCGCCCACCTGCACCCGCTCGCCGACGTCCGCTTCGGCGTCGGCCGGGGTGAGGTCTCGACGCTCGACCCAGTGCGCGGCGTCCACGACGGCCCCGGCTACTGGGCGGCGCGCGACGCCATCGTCGAGATCGAGGAGCGCGCCACCCGGCCCCGCACCCGGACCGCACGCACCGGCTACTCCCCCGGCGCCTCCGAGGCCGGCGGGGTCGGCCACAACAAGGACGCGCCCGACACGGTGACGGCCCTGCGCGCCGCGCTCGACTGTCTGGACTTCATGGTTGGGTCGATGTCGACGACGACGCGCGACATCCTCGGAGGACTCATGGACGGCCAGAGCCAGCACGATGTCGCGGCGCGGCTCGG
Organism: Intrasporangium sp. Soil_C_50; assembly: GCF_057656595.1. Taxonomy (NCBI): domain Bacteria; kingdom Bacillati; phylum Actinomycetota; class Actinomycetes; order Micrococcales; family Intrasporangiaceae; genus Intrasporangium; species Intrasporangium sp. Soil_C_50. The sequence goes on along the minus strand of NZ_JBDGKB010000006.1, from coordinate 164,229 downwards.
CATCAGCGCGTCCGCGGTGTCGCAGCGGGTGCGACGCGACGGCGTCGGCGTCGCCCTCGACGCCATGGCTGCCCTCGGGCGGCTGTCGTGACCTGGCTGTCGGTCGTGCTCGTCGGGCTCGGGGTCGCCGACCTCGTCCGCTCCTCGTCCTGGCGCTGGTCGCGGCTCGTCGCCCATGTGGCCGCGCCAGTGGTGGTCGCCGCCCTCGCCTGGGTCGCCGGCCTGACGTCGTGGGCCGACGTCATCGCCCTCGCACTCGCCCTCGCCGGCTGTGCGGGGTGGATGGAGCTGTCACGCCACGCGCAGCGCACCGGCCGCCGCGCGCTCGAGGCGCTGGCCGCCTTCGCCGTGGTCGTGGTCGGCCTGATCCTATTCTCCGGCGCCGCCAGCACGCCCGACGGAGCCCTCGCGACGTGGCTGCACTGGGCCGACCTCCCCGGCAGCACATCGCACTCGCCCGCCCGCGTCCTGCTCGTGGCCGGTCTCATCGCCTTCAACATCGCCACGGCGAACGTCATCGTGCGCCTGATCCTGCTCACGATCGGAGCCCTGCGACCCGACCAGGTCGCCGCTCCCCCCGTGCCCGACCCCGCGGACCGTCTCAAGGGCGGCCGGCTCCTCGGGCCCATGGAACGTCTCGTGATCCTCGGCCTCGGCCTCGCGGGCGAGCTCGGCGCGGCCGGCTTCGTCATCGCCGCCAAGGGGCTGCTCCGTTTCCCCGAAGTGCAGGCGGCAGCTCGCGGCGGGTCCCGGAGCGGGTCGGGCAGCTACACCGGGGGCCCTGCCGGTATCGACGACGTCACCGAGTACTTCCTCGTCGGCAGCTTCGTCAGCTGGATCCTCGCCCTCGCCACACTCGCCCTCGGTCGCTGACGCCGCCCCACCCACTCCACCGCGCCGGAGGGCCGATACCGACCCGGTGTACCGTCGAGTTACTGGTTCCGCCTCGGGGCCGCACCGAAAGCGGGTCGCATGACCGACAGCCCATTGTCAGCCTCGACGACCTCGGTGACCCCGTCAGCCGCGCATCGATGAGCGGCCACGAGCCGACCGGCCTCGCCCCCGGAGAGCGGGCCTCGAGGCTCGGGCACTACGACATCGTCGTCGAGAGCTCCGCCGTCGGCGCCCAGTGGTTCGCCTCGTGCATCTGCGGATGGGTGTCGCCGCTGCGGCCCTTGCACGGCAACGCCATCGAGGACGCGATCACCCACCTGCGCGCCGCGCTGCGAGAGTGGGAGCGGACGGGTCGACCCGTGCCCACCGAGCGGCCCGAGCTCGCGCGGCCCGAGCTGCGGATGGCGGCCCGGTACCCGCACTACGGCGCGAAGCGGTCCAAGCCGCCGACCCCGGTGTCGCGGTACCGGCGCCCGCCCGCCGCGTCCTGACCCGGACGCCGGGACCGCTGGCGCACGAACACGCCATGGCCGCGGCCGGGTGACCAAGGCCGCACCCGGGCGGCACCAAGCGGCCGCACACACGCTGGTAGCGTCGGAGCGTCCACGCGCCAGACCGATGTGAAGGGCCATCCCCGTGAGCACTACCCCCGTCAAGGTCGCCGTCACCGGCGCCGCCGGCCAGATCGGCTACAGCCTCCTGTTCCGCATCGCCAGCGGTGCGCTGCTCGGGCCCGACACCCCCGTGGAGCTGCGACTCCTCGAGATCACCCCGGCGCTCAAGGCGCTCGAGGGCGTCGTCATGGAGCTCGACGACTGCGCCTTCCCGACGCTCGCCGGAGTCCAGATCGGCGACGACGCGAAGAAGGTCTTCGACGGCGTCAACCACGCCCTCCTCGTCGGCGCCCGTCCCCGCGGCCCGGGCATGGAGCGCGGCGACCTGCTCGAGGCCAACGGCGGCATCTTCGCCCCGCAGGGCAAGGCCCTCAACGAGGTCGCGGCCGACGACATCCGCGTCACGGTCACCGGCAACCCGGCCAACACCAATGCGCTCATCGCCATGAGCAACGCCCCCGACATCCCCACCGAGCGCTTCTCGGCCCTGACGCGTCTGGACCACAACCGCGCGATCAGCCAGCTCGCCGCCAAGCTCGGCGTGCCGGTCACCGAGATCAGGAAGATGACGATCTGGGGCAACCACTCGGCCACGCAGTACCCCGACCTCTTCCACGCAGAGGTCAGCGGCAAGAACGCCGCCGAGACCGTGGGCGACCAGGACTGGCTCGCCGGCACCTTCATCCCCACCGTCGCCAAGCGCGGCGCGGCCATCATCGAGGCGCGCGGCGCCTCCTCGGCCGCCTCCGCGGCGTCGGCCACCATCGACCACGCCCGCACGTGGGTCGAGGGCACCGCCGACGGCGACTGGGTCTCCATGGCGGTCCGCTCCGACGGTTCGTACGGCGTCGAGGAGGGGCTCATCTCCTCCTTCCCCGTCACGGTCGAGGACGGCGCCTGGAGCATCGTGCAGGGCCTCGACATCGACGAGTTCTCCCGCGGCAAGATCGACGCCTCGGTGGCCGAGCTCGCCGAGGAGCGCGACGCCGTCAAGGGCCTGGGCCTCATCTGAGCCGCACCCCTCGCAGCATCGGGCGGGCGCCGGTCACCACCAGGTGGCCGGCGCCCGTTCGCATTCCCTTCACCGACAAGGCAATCCGTCGGCACCGCTCCTGCACATCGAGAGAGCACCCAGCCACATGCGTCACGCGTCGGACGTGACGCCTGTGGCTCAGTGCTCACTCGATGGGAAGGGAGGGACCCGCCGAGCTGGACGCCTCGGAGGCGGCGACATCGTGGTCTGACGACGCTCGGGTCAGCGAGAGGTGCGCTCGACCGACGTGCGGCTCGGGCCCTCGGTCGCTACGTTGACCGTGGCCGAGGCGATGAGCACGCCGATGCCGAGGACGAGCAGGATGACGACGTCGAGGGCGCGCGAGCGCACGTTGAGGCCACCCGCCTTGCGCGCCGGCCTTGCGATGAGGCGGATGACGGCACCGATGCCGAACGCCGCCGCCATGACGCGACCGCCCCACCGGACGTCGTAGAAGCCCATCATCAGCACGCCGATCGCCGCGAGGCCCGCGACGAGGTACCACCAGCTGAGGACGACGAACCCGCTACCCCGCCACTGCATCGACGCTGCTCAGCGGCGGGCGCCGGCGACCGACGCCTCCGCGGCCGCGACGATGTTCGTCAGCAGCAGCGCTCGGGTCATCGGACCGACGCCGCCGGGGTTGGGGCTGACCCAGCCGGCGACCTCGGCGACCTCGGGGGCGACGTCGCCGGCGACCTTGCCGTCGACGCGGCTGACGCCGACGTCGAGCACCGCCGCACCGGGCTTGACCATCTCGGCCGTGATGATGCCGGGCACACCGGCCGCGGCGATGACGATGTCGGCCTGGCGCACCTCGGCGGCGAGGTCCTTGGTGCCGGTGTGGCACAGGGTCACCGTGGCGTTCTCGCTCTTGCGGGTCAGGATGAGGCCGAGCGGGCGACCGACCGTCAGGCCGCGACCCACGACGACGACCTTCGCGCCGGCGATCTGCACGTCGTGGCGGCGCAGCAGCTCGATGCAGCCCATCGGGGTGCACGGGAGCGGCGCCTTCTTGCCGAGGACGAGCCAGCCGAGGTTCGTCGGGTGCAGGCCGTCGACGTCCTTGCGGGGGTCGACGCGCGAGAGCAGGGCCATCTCGTCGAGGCCGGTGGGCTGCTGGACGAGGAAGCCGGTGCAGGCGGGGTCGGCGTTGAGCTCGTCGATGACGGCCTCGACCTCGGCCTGGGTGGCCGTGGCCGGCAGGTCGCGGCGTAGGCTCGTGATGCCGATCTCGGCGCAGTCCTTGTGCTTGGCGTTGACGTACCAGTGGCTGCCCGGGTCGTCGCCGACGAGGACCGTGCCGAGCCCGGGGACGACCCCCTGCTCGGCGAGCCGCGCCACCCGCTCGGCCAGCTCGGCCTTGATCGTCTTGAGGGTCGCCTTGCCGTCGAGGATGCGTGCCGTCACGGGTGACATCCTGCCACGGCCCACGGTGCGGGCCCCGCCGCTCCTGCGCCGCCGTGGCCTCCCCCAGGCCTCGCTCAGGGCCTCGCTCAGCCGGCGAGGTCCTCGAGCGGGACGTCGGGGTCGGCCAGCCGGTCGCGGTCGACGACGGTGCGCTCGCGCACGAGCTTCTGGACGGCGTCGATGGTGTCCCAGACGTTGACGTGCATGCCCGCGAGCACGCGCACGCCCTTCCCCTCGGGCACGACCCAGAACGCCATGAACTCGTTGCTCTCGGGTTTGCCGCGCAGCAGGACCTCGGCGCCGGAGTCGCGCGGCACGTACCCGGCGTACTCGAGCCCCACGTCGTACTGGTCGGAGAAGAAGAACGGGATCGGGTCGTAGGTCTGCTGGCCGGTGGCCATCGATCGGCCGGCCGCGAGCCCGCCGTCGTTGGCGTTGGCCCAGTGCTCGACGCGGACGTTGGTGCCGAGCGTCGTGCTGTGCCAGTTCGCGACGTCGCCGGCGGCCCAGACGCCGTCGGCCGAGGTGCGCAGGGCGGCGTCGGTGACGATGCCGTTGTCGACGTCGATGCCGGCGCCGTCGGCCAGCCCGGTGTTGGGGGTGATGCCGACCCCGACGACGACGGCGTCGGCGGGGATCCGGTCGCCGGTGCTCGTGACGACGGCCTCGACGCGCCCGTCCCCCTCGAGGCGGTCGACGCCCTCGCCGAAGCGGAACTCGACGCCGTGGCCGCGGTGCAGGTCGGCGAACCAGCCGCCGATGGTGTCGCCCATGACGGCGTTGAGCGGGGTGGGCTGCGGCTCGACGACCGTGACCGACGCGCCGGCGTCGGCCGCGGCGGAGGCGACCTCGAGACCGATCCAGCCAGCCCCGACGATGACGATGCGGGCGCCCTTGGTCAGCTGCGCCTTGAGTGCCTCGGACTCCTGCATCTCGCGCAGGTACAGCACGCCGGGCAGGTCGGCGCCGGGAACGGTGAGCGGACGGGCCGACGAACCGGTGGCGAGCAGGAGCCTGTCGTAGCCTAGGACGGTCCCGTCGCGGAGCGTCACGGTGTGAGCGCCGGTGTCGAGCGAGGTGGCCGGGGCGGCGAGCCGCAGGTCGACGCCCTGCTCGGCGTACCACGCCTCGTCGTGCGGGAAGACCGACGCCGGTTCGTCCTCTCCCTTGAGCACGCCCTTGGACAGCGGCGGTCGCTCGTAGGGCAGGCGGTCCTCCTCGGTGACCAGGACGATGGAGCCCTTCTCGTCGCTCTCGCGGATGCCCTCGACCGCCTTGGCGGCGGCGAGGCCCCCGCCGACGATGACGTAGGTGGCGTGCTCGCCCTGCGGTGTCGTCGTGTCGCTCATGCCCGCCTCATACCCTCGCTGCGGCCCGTGCGGCCGCCCTCGCTCATGGCACTCATGGGGCCACCCAAACACGACGCGCCCACGGCGTCGAGACCCCGGGCGTGGGCCCGCTGGGGCCGGGTCACGGATCCGAAGCAATTTCCCGTAACTCACACAGGAATGGGAACTTTCCTGCCTATGGTGAGCGCACCACCCACGGGGGGTCGCCGTCCCCCGCGGCCGATGCCGGCACCGACAGCCGCCGGGCGGCCGCGTCGCGACTCCCTCACCGGTTGCGCCGGTGGGCCACTGCCCTCCTCGCGACCACCAGACCGGACCGTGGCAGGCAGGGGAAGCCACGGCACGGCACGAGGGCCCGCCCCACCTCCCAGGGGCGGGCCCTACTGTGCGACAAGCAGACTCGTCGGCCCGTCAGGAGGTCCAGGCCCGCCACAGGCCCGCGTACTCGCCGTCGAGGGCGACGAGCTCCTCGTGGCTGCCGAGCTCGACCACCCGGCCGTCGATGACGACGGCGATGCGGTCGGCGTCGTGGGCCGTGTGCAGCCGGTGCGCGATGGCCACGACCGTACGACCGGTGAGCAGGGCGTTCATCGAACCCTCGAGGTGACGGGCCGTGCGCGGATCGATGAGCGAGGTGGCCTCGTCGAGGACGATGGTGTGCGGGTCGGCCAGGATGAGGCGCGCGAGCGCGACCTGCTGGGCCTGGCCCGGCGTCAGCGCCTGATGACCCGACCCCAGCTTGGTGTCGAGGCCCTCCGGCAGACGCTCGACCCAGTCGAGGGCGTCGACGGCGCGCAGGGCCTCACGCACCGCGTCGTCGCCCGCGCCCTCGCGGGCCAGCACGACGTTGTCGCGCACCGAGCCGATGAAGACGTGGTGCTCCTGGGTGACGAGCGCGACCTCGGTGCGCAGGACGTCGAGGGGCAGCTCGACGAGCTCGACGCCACCGACGGTGACCGAGCCGGTGCGCGGGCCGTGGATGCCCGACAGCAGCCGCCCCAGCGTCGACTTGCCCGAGCCGCTCGGCCCGACGATGGCGAGCCGCTCGCCGGTGGCCATGGTGAGGTCGATGCCGTGGAGCACGTCGTGGTCGGCGCGGTAGGCGTAGCGCAGGTCGCGGCCCTCGAGGTCGGGGCCGGCCGGGCGGGCCTCCCCCGGCGTGCGGTCGGGCGGCACCGTGGCGATGCCGAGCAGACGCGTCGTGGAGGCGACGCCGACCTGCACGCGGTCGACGGTGTGCACGAGCATGTCGAACGGGCCCCACAGCGCCTCGGCGTAGAGGATCGCGGTGGTGATCTGCCCGAGCGTGGCCCAGCCCTGGGCGAACCCGATGGCACCGAGGAGCAGCACCAGCACGCGCGGCAGGCTGAAGGTGACGTCCATGACGGCGAAGAGCAGGTTGCGCAGCGTCATCGTGTAACGCTCGGCCTGGCCCGACACCTCGATGTCGTCGTCGCCGCGGCGCAGCCGGTGCCGGGCAACGCCGAGCGCCTCGACGGTGCGCGCGCCCTCGACGGTCTCGGTGAGCGTCGTGTTGATGCGCGAGTACGTGCCGCCCTCGGTGAGGTAGCCCTTCGGCGCCCGGCGCAGATAGCGGCGCACCTGGATCATCGCGAGGAGCATGAGCACGATCGAGGGCAGCGAGAGCCACAGCGAGTTCGTCGTCATCGCAACGAGGGTCAGCACGACGGTGATGCTCGCGAAGATCGACTGCGGCAGCGCCCACCGCACGCTCTCGCTCATCGTGCCGACGTCGCGGGTGACACGCGTGACGAGGTCGCCGGTGCTGGCACTCTCGACGCGCGAGAGCGGCAGGCGCAGGATCGCGCGGACGACGAACTCGCGCGCCGTGGCGAGGACACCCTGGCCGAGGTAGGTGGCCGACAGCTGGGCGGCGAAGGTGAACAGGCCCTGCACGACGACGAGCCCGGCGACGACGAGCGCCGACGAGGTGGCACCGGCCATCGCGGCGTCGACGCGTCCGGCCTCGACGTCGGCCACCGTGGAGTCGACGAGCTGGCCGAGCAGGCGCGGCACGAGCAGGCCGGCGCCCGCGGCGAGCGCGTTGGCGACGATGACGAACGTCACCAGGGCCTTCTCGTTCGACAGCAGGCCACCGATGAAGCGCACGACGTCGCGGTTGGTGGCGATCGGCAGACCCGTGCGGGCGTTCATCGTGTCGGCGACGAACTCCTGGGCCCGACGCTCGCGCAGCAGGTGCCGGCGCCGCAGCGCCGCGAGACGCTCCCCCAAAGAGGCCGACACCGGCGGCCGTAGCTCCGCGGGCACGGCCGGGGCCTCGTGCGCCGCACCCCAGGTGCGGGCGGACTCGGCCGCGAGGTACTCGGGCAGCAGGTCGCCGGGCACCACGGTGGACCGAGTCGTGGACGGCGTCGTGGTCGCGTTCATCGCACCTCCTCCGGGTCGGTGACGGTCAGGTCGGCCGGCAGGACCGCGCTGCGGGCCGGGTCGGTCAGTGCGGGGTCGGGCCCGGTGGCACCGGGCCACGGTGCGTCGTCGGGGGCGAGCACCGAGTGGTCGGCCTCGCCGCGGGCGACGACCGAGCGGTACGCGTCGGAGCGGGCCAGCAGGTCGACGTGGCGGCCACGCTCGGTGGCGCGGCCGTCCTCGAGCAGGACGATGTCGTCGGCGTGGTGCAGCAGCAGCGGCGAGGCGGTCATGACGATCGTCGTACGACCGGAGCGGTGCGCCCCGAGCCGTTCGGCGATGCGGGCCTCGGTGTGGGCGTCGACGGCGGAGGTGGGCTCGACGAGGACGAGCACCTCCGGGTCGGCCGCGAGGGCGCGCATGAGGACGAGCCGCTGGCGCTGGCCGCCGGACAGGCCGCGGCCGCGCTCCTCGAGCTCGCCCTGCCATCCGCCCGGCAGCGCGTCGAAGACGTCCTCGGCGGACGCCGTGTGCAGGGCCCGCTCGGCGTCCTCGCGGGTGAGCCGGCCGAGCGGGTCGACGGCGCTGCGCAGCGTGCCGGCGAAGACCTGCGGCGCGGTGTCGCTGACCAGGATGGTGTCGCGGACGTCGTCGAGCTCGACGTTCGAGAGGTCGACGCCGCCGACGGTGACGCCCCAGGGGCGACGCGCCAGCTCCTCGTCGCGCTTCGCCTGGGCCTCACGGGCCTTCGCCCGAACGGACCGCTCGCGCTTGGCCGCCCGTCCCTTGAGCTCCTCGGGGATCTCGTCGCTGACGAGCGCCCCCTCGTCGCGGGGCAGGTAGCGGCCGATGCGGTCGGCGAGCGCCGCGGAGTCGTCGGGCACGGCGCACACGACCATGGTGAGCCGGCCCGGCTCGAACGAGGCACCGGAGCGCTCGTCGAGGATCGTCGCCTCGCGGGGCAGTTCCTGCGGCTCGTCGGGGTGGACCCACGGCGGACGCTGGCCGAGCACGGCCACCGCCTTGCGCGCCGACACGACCGAGCGGGTCCACTTCTGCGCGAACTCGACGAAGGTGCGCATCGGCTGGATGAGGAACAGGCCGTAGCCGAGGAAGCTGACGAGCTGGCCCACGGTGAGCCGGCCCTGGGCGACCTCGCGCGTGCCGACCCACATGAGGGCCACGACGAAGCCACCCGACAGCAGCACGCCGACCGACTCGACGGCCGCGAGCCAGCGACCCGCGGCGACGCCCGAGTGGCGCACCCGCTGCGACTGGGCCGCGTAGTTGCCGCCGAAGGTGTCCTCACCGCCGATGCCGCGCAGGATGCGCAGGCCGGCCACGATGTCGGTGGCCATCGAGGTCAGCTCGGAGTTGCGCGAGCGCTCGACACCCTGCCAGCGCTGCATCGGGCGCAGCAGCGGCGCCCCGAGCACGACGAGCAGCGGGGCGGACACGAGGACGAGCACCCCCATGCGCACCGAGGTGGTGAGGACGATGCCGGCCACGACGAGGTAGGCGGCCAGCTGCGAGAAGGCGCGCGTCGTGATCTCCATGAGCGCGCCGAACTGGTCGCCGTCGCTGCCCGACACCGACAGCACTTCCCCCGTCGGCGTACGGCGGGTCAGCACGTGGCCGAGCTGGAGGGCCTTGCGGGTGACGAGCTTGGTCGTGCCGTAGAGCGCGATGAGCCACTCCCGCACGATGAACGTGTGGAAGACGATGCCGCTGCTCGCGCCCACGATGGTGACCGCCGCGAGCGCGAGCACCCATCGCAGCGTCGTGCTGCTGTCGCCGGCGACGATGCCGGCGTCGATGGCCCGGCCGACCATCCACGGGCCGACGGTCTGCGGGACCATCCACACGAGAGCGGCGGCCAGGCCGGCGACGAAGAGCACGCCGTTCTGCCGCACCATCCACCAGAGGAAGCGGCGCGGGTTGCGGGTGTCGGGCTCGGGGGCCCCGCGCTCGGTGTAGGCGCGGGTCTGGGGCGGGAAGTCTCGCATGGCCCGTCCACCCTAGGCCGCACGACCGACGCCGCCCCACCGGTTTTTTGGCCCACGGCGGACGCCGACGCCGGGTCTCTGCGGGGCCGTGAACCAGGTCGCCGGTCAGACGTGGTCGACCGGCCCGCCGGTGCCGGTGCTCGTGCTGGGCGACGCCCCGATCGCGGCCAGGTTGCCCTGCGCGGGGTGGGCGCGGCCCATCGGGCCCTCGGCCATCGCCGTGAGGAGTGTGCGCGTCACCTGTCGTGCGAAGTCCGAGGCACGCGCGTCGATGCGTGGGCGGGCGTGGGCGCCGCGCAGACCCGCCGCCCAGGCCATCGTGCCCACCGCGAGGACCCCGGCCCCGCTCGGCACCGAGTAGTAGGTCATGTCGGAGTGGGTGGAAGGCCTCCGGTACAGCGCGACGGGCGAGTGCGCCACGACCTGGAGGTTCGCCGGCGTGCCGGGTACCGGGTAGGCCCGGTCGATCTCGACGGCGACGAGGCCGGCATACCTCTCGCCGGTGGTGGCACCCGTGCCTCCAAAGAGGAAGAAGCCCGGGTCGTGCACGACGAGGTCGGCCTCGGCCGGGAACGCCTCGTAGAGCATGCCGGTGAGCGAGTTCTCGGGATCGGGGTGGGGGCTGCTCCGCCACGTGGTCGTGGTCCCGACGGTGCCCCGCTCCGGGTCGAGCGGAGCGGACTTGTAGCACGTCATGAGGCGGCCGTCAGCGGAGAGGCGCGCGCGCCAGTAGCAGGCGTTGGCGCCCAGGAAGGCGAGGTTGGTGCCCGCGTCGCGGGCGGCCTCGACGTGCCGACGCATCGGCACCGTCCAGTACTCGTCATGACCCGGCGAGACGAGCCCTCGCGCGCCGGCGAGCAGGCCCGGCTCGCCGTGGAGCTCCCACGACGTCACGTAGGCGAGGTCGAGGTCGAGACTCTCCGCCACGAAGACCGGCCCTTGCTCGTAGGCCAGCACCAGCGGAGCGCCGTTGCGGTCGTAGGGTCGGTCGAAGCTCACGACCGAGGCCCTCGGCTCCGCACTGCGGGCCGGGCCCTTGTAGAGCGAGAAGCCGCCCCACGCGTTGTAGGCCTGGTGGCAGGTGACGGCCGAGACGAGCACGAGCCGGCCGGCGGTCTCGCGCGAACGCACGACGATCGGGACATAGCCGGCCCGGCCACCGGCATCCAGCCGCAAGAGGTAGCTCCCCTCGGGCCATCCAGCCGTGGGCACCGAGAGCGACTGCGGCCAGCGGCAGCGCACCGTGCCGGAGGCGTCGGGGCTCGGCTGCGGCTGTCTCGTGGCCGCGACGGCGGCTGAGGTCCACACCTCTCGCGCGCCCGTGCCCTGGTAGTAGCCGAGGCGGAAGGCCCGGACCGTCACCGCGCCGAGGGCGGAGCTGAGGTGCAGCCCGAACGTGACGCCCGGCAGCACGCTGACGCAGTCGGCGTAGCCGGCGAGGTCGGTCCCGTTCGCGAGGTGGTGCTGCGCGACCCGCCAGTCCGTGGCGCCGGGCTTGGCGTTCTCGGCACGCACCCACCCCGGGCCTCCGGAGACCTGGCTCGTCGCGGTGGCGCTCGTCTGGCCGGAGGCATCGGGCCTTCGCGGCGAGGGTGAGGGTGCCGTCCAGGGGGCCCCGGGTGACGAGGGCCCGGGGGCCGTGCAGGCGCCGAGCAGCAGCGCCCCACCCGCCGCGAGGACGGCGCGTCGCGACGGCTCCTTCCCGCTCGCGCTCACCCTGCGAGGCTAGCCAAGCCTGATGGGCACCGGGTCGGGACGACGGACACCGCCCCACCGGTTCTGCAGCGCCGGTGGAGCGGTGTCTGATAGTCGGTCAGCTCCTCGGGTCGGCGACGCGGCTCACGGAGTCGGGTCGGGCAGCGCCGCGGAGCGGATGTCGCTGTTGCCGAAGGTCGCCGGGCAGCCGGGCACGATGCTCGGTGGCGTGGCGTTGGGGTTCGTGTAGAGCGCCGCGCGGAACGCGTCGACTGCTGCACAGTGCGCCGCGTCGCGCGTGTCGTTCCACACGCCGACGACGCCGGTGCGGGTCGCCGCGGCGTAGACGTAGTCGCCGAGGAACTCGTCGGTCAGGGAGTTCGCCGACGAGCCACGGGGATCACCCACGGTGCCGCGGTGCATCGAGGTGAACCCGGTCAGCGATCCGCCGACGACGTCCGAGTGCAGCACCTCGCCGACGAGACCACGCGGGGCCGTCGTGTTGTCCTGGTACTTCGTCGTGAAGGCGTTGACGACGATGTAGGCGTCGGTGCCGTTCGGCGAGATCGCCGGTGCGCTGTAGACCGGACGGTCACCGGTGGGCAAGGGCACGGTGTCGGGCCCGGTCCACGTCGTGCCGCCGTTGAGTGACGTCGCGACCATGAGCCGCTCGTGGTTCAGGCCGTTCGCGCCGTCGGACCACGTCATGACGATCTGGTTCGTGGCGTCGGTGCCGTAGGGAGCGCCGTTGGCGATGTCGACGCTGGGCGCGGGCGCGAGGTCGACACGAGCACCGCCGATGCCGTCCATGACCGGGCGACCCTGAACCGGGTCGAACACGCCCGGCTCCACGACGGAGGTGATGAGCGTCGGGCCGGTGAAGTGGGCTCCCGCGTCGGTCGAGCGGTACATCATCTCGAAGCTCGTACCGTTGCGCCGTCCGACGCCGAAGACGTACACGACGCCGTGGCTGTCGGTGCGGACGGTGCAGCCGTCGGGCTGGCCGTTGACGCCGTTGTTCGTGGCCGGGCCGACCTGCTTCGAGGTCCACGTGACGCCGCCGTCGGTCGACCGGGCCACGATGAGCGGAGTCGGGAGCGCGTGGCCCTTCTCCTGGCTCCGGAAGGAGGCCCAGCAGACGTACGTCGTACCGAAGTGCGGGCTGCTCGCCGCGTTGTCGGACCAGATCTGCTCCTTGTCCGAGAACGTCGTCGAGGACTGCTTCGAGACGAGCACGGGAGCAGACCAGGCGTTGTTCTGGCCGGCCGTCGCGCCGGCGAGGTTGTCGGTGTGCGAGACCGCGATCGCCTCGAAGCCCTTGAAGGTCTGGTCCGAGCGGGTCGCCCCGAAGTTGGCGGTCAGGTTGGCGTAGTAGAGGCGCGAGCCGTTCGCCCACGAGAAGTGGCCGGACGCGTCGGGGCGCGGCCCGAAAGCCAGACCCGGGTCGCCGTCGGAGACCAGGCCGGCCTCGTAGTAGCGGGGAAGCGTGCCGATCGGGCCGACCGCCGGCTGGCACGGTGCCGGGCCGGTGAGACAGGCTCGCGCGCTCCAGCCGGTGTACATCGGCTGGGTCCACGACGTGCCCCCGGTGGAGGACAGGTAGACGCCGGACACCCCGACGCCGGCCGTGAAGGGACACGTGTTCGGCGCGCCGGCGGCGCACGACTCCATGTCGATCTCCTCGTTGGCGCCGGCAGCCACCACCGAGGGGGCGTGGGCGTCGATGGCGACGGCGGGCTCGTTCTGCTTGTTCTGCGAGAAGGGAGTGGCCGGGCTGCCGTTCGTCACGAGGACGTCCGATGGCGCGGCGGCTGCCACGGCGGTACCCAACAAGGCGGTAGCCAGGGATACCAGGGCAGCGGTCACGATGCGTGGTCGACGCATGACTGCTCCGTTCGTGGATCGGGAAGTGGACGGTCGTCGCGTCGGCGCCCGTGGCGGCCACCTCCCAGAGTGCTCCCGCGCCGGACGCCCCGACAAGGCATCCGGGCGGTCCGTCGCTCAGCGCGCGGCGTGGGCCGCCAGCGCGTCGAGCGCCTGCGTGAAGCACTGCTCCGGCGGAGTCACGAGGCCGGCGCCGACCTGGCCCGTGCCGGCGACGCGTCCGGCCATGCCGGTGTTGATCTGCGGCAGGATGCCGGTGCGCGCCACGGCCGCGACGTCGATGCCGGTCGGGGTGCCCCGGAACTCGAGGATCGGCACCTGGAAGGCCTGGTGCTCGCCGACGGTGATCTCGTACATCGTCTGGGTTGCCCGCAGCGCGAACGGCACGTCGCCGCCGACGAACTTGACGATGGCCGGCGCGGCCGCCATGGCGAACCCGCCGATACCGGCGGTCTCGGTGATGGCCGAGTCGCCGATGTCGGGGTTGGCGTCGGCCGGGCCGTACGAGCCGAGGAAGAGGCCCTCCGGGGTGTTGGCCGGTCCGGTGAACCACGCATCGCCCGTCCCCGAGACGCGGATGCCGAAGTCGGTGCCGTTGCGCGCCATGGTGGTCACGACGCTCGAGCCCGGGATGCCGTGCGCCGCAAGGGTGCTCAGCTTGCACGCGGGCATGCCGAGGTTGAGGAAGAAGTGCTCGTTGGCGCCCGAGAAGCGCACCGCCTCGGCGATGTCGGTCGACGACGCGTCGGCCGTGATCATGGTGGGCAGCAGCTCGCGAAGGAGCATGAGCGAGCCGGCCCGGTTGCGGTTGTGGCCCTCGTCGCCCATCTGGAGCATCTGGGCGATGACCGCCTTGATGTCGACCGGGCCCGACGCGTCGACTCGAGCCCGTACGGCCTGCTGGAGGATCGGGCCGAGCACGGAGTTCATCCAGTGCAGCCGGTCGATGACCTCCGGGCCGTACGCGCCGTACCGCAGCACCTTGCCGAGGCCCTCGTTGAGCGAGCACCACGACGTGTTGTCGTGCACGTCGTCGCGCAGCTCGTAGAGCCACATCGAGGGGCTGATGACCCCGGCCATCGGCCCCACGGCGTCGCGGTGGTGGCACGGCTCGAGGGTGATGCCGTCGCCCTTCTCGAGCTTGGCCTCGGCCTCCTCGGCGGTGTCGGCCAGGCCCTCGAAGAGCATCGCCCCGATGAGCGCGCCCTTGAGCGGCCCTGAGGCGCGGGCGAACTCGATCGGCGGCCCGGCGTGCAGGAAGGTGCCGCGCTCGAGGCCCAGCGCCTCCGACGCGGGCCGGACGTCGACGAGGTCGGCGCCGGCGGCCACCATGCGGCGCAGCGCCTCGGCGTTGGCGGCGTCGCGACGCGGGTCGGCGAGAACCGTGGAGAGGTGCCCTTCGGTTCCCGGGAGCGGCGGCTGCCAGGCGGCCTCGGACACGCGGACCGCCTGGGCACGCAGTGACTCGGTGAGCAGCGGGATGCCCGCCGTCGCGACCGCCACGTCGGCGTCGAGGAGCCCGTGCAGCGGCGCCACCGGGACGTCCGACGCCACCGAGCGCGCCGCGCTCGCTGCTGCGGACCCGGCCGCGGACGTCGACCCGGACGTCGGCACCGCGGCGGGGCGGTCGGGCACCTCGCGGCCGAGGAGCCGGACGGCCTCGCGGGTGGCGGCCGCGTTGGACAGCAGCACCGTCGCGCCGGCCTCGACGAGGGCCTCGACCGAGGCCTCCAGCCCCTGCGGGTCGGACGCCGTGCCGGTGACCGACACGACGACGGGCAGCGTGCGGTCGGCGTCGGCCGCCGTGGAGCGCGCGGCGCGAACGGCGTCGGCGAGCTCGGGGGCCGGGTCCGGGTGCGCGCCGTGACCCAGCACGAGGTCGAGGAGAAGGACGCCGCACGTCGGGTCGGCGGCCTCGGTGGCGATCCGCTGCAGCCGCAGCGACGGGTCGATCATCGGGTGGGCGCGGCCACGGGTCATCGTGTCGTCGCCGAAGTCGACGACGACGTGGCCCGGGTCGCGCAGGTCGGCACCGAGGGCGAGGTCGGGGCGCAGCGGGATGTTCGAGCGGATGTCACCGAGCGCGCTGCCCGCGACGAGCATCGCCTCGTCGGCCAGGGTGCCGCCGCAGAAGAGGCCGCGCAGGCTGCCGCCGGTGGCCTTCTCGTGCGACGAGACGCCCTGCCACACGGGCCACTCGGGCCGTGGGCCACCGGCGGCGTCCACGACCGCCTCCACCGAGGCCGTGAGATCGGCACGCCCCTCCCCCAGCGTCGCCCAGTGCACCGGCTTGCCGAGCCCCGCGGCGAACGCCTCGAGGTCGGCGAGCACCTCGGCCGCCGGCGGCTTGGACACGACGACGATGCGGTCCGTGGCCGGGTCGGCCGCGAGCGCGGCGAGGGCCTGACGTGTCGAGCGGCCGCCCACCGCCGCCGACAGGTCGCGGCCGCCGACGCCGAGGCAGTGGCTGATGCCGAGGCCGGCGGCGTCGAGCAGGCACATGACCTGCTGCGCCCCCGTGCCCGAGGCGGCGACGAGGCCGACGGTCCCGGTACGCACCACGTTGGCGAAACCGAGCGCGACGCCGCCGACCACCGCGGTGCCGCAGTCCGGGCCCATGACGAGCACGTCGGCCTCGGCCGCGGCGTCCTTGAGACGCACCTCGTCCTCGACGGGCACGTTGTCGGAGAACACCATGACCGACACCCCGGCGCGCACGGCGTCGAACGCCTCGACCGTCGCGTTGGCGCCCGGGACGCTCACGAGCGCGAGGTCCGCGCCCGACGTGGCGATGGCCCCGCCGAGGGTGCGCCGCGCCGGCGCCTCGCCGAAACCGCCCCCGCCGCCGGATGACGCCGACCGCAGCCCGGCCAGGGCGTCGTCGACGGCGACCCGGGCCGCGGCCACCCCGTCGTCGGTGCCGCGCACGGCGACGACGAGGTCGTTCGGCGACGCGTTCGGCACCTCGAACCCCATGCCGCGGATGACCTCCAGGTTGAGGTCGGTGGCCATGGCGACCTGCGCCGCCTCGACCCCATCGGTGGCGGCGACGGTGCGCGACACCTGCATGAGGCTGACGGAGTCGTGGTAGGCGCCGGTTCGCAGCTCGACGTACTCAGGCACTGCGGGATCCCTTCTCGGTGGGGTCGGTTCGGTGACTATGGTCCGAAAGGCTCTGGGAGTCGACGGGTTCGCCCTCCTCGAGCGCGAGCAGCGCTCCGGCCAGGCCCGACACGAGGTCGAGGCCGGACGAGTGGCCGATCGACAGGACGGGTCCGAGCAGGTCGGAGACGGCCGCCACGACCGCGACCGACGGGGCCTGCGACCGGGCGGCCACGGTGGGCCCGACCTGCAACGCGGCGATGAGACGAGCGACCTCGGGAGTGGCGTAACCGTCACCGGCAGCGACGAGCAGGGCGGCCGACAGGCTCGTCGTGCGACCGAGCGCGGACCGCACGGCCGTGCGCACCATCGAGAGTGCGCGACCGGCGTCGGGGACGCGCTGGAGCCCCGTCACCGACGCGGCTCCGGACCCCCCGGAAGCCACGAGGGCGAGCAGGGCACCGCACAGCGCATCGTCACCGCTCGGCGTCAGGCCGCGGCCCGCCCCGACGAGCCCACACACGGCCGGCTCGACCGGCCGCCCCGCGAGGGCGTCGGCGACGAGCTCGCGCACGAGCTGGCCCAGGACGCCGGGGTCGGGCAGCAGCCCCGTCGCGCCGACGCGCCGCACCCCGGGCCGTACCCGCGAGGGGCGAGCGAGGCGCGAGGCCACGAGCTCGGAGTGCGGCAGCCGCACGCGTCCGGCGCCGACGAGCACCGTGTCACCCGCGCCGACGCCCCACCGCACCGTCGTCGACGGCTCTGCGAGCCGCAGGCCGATGGGCAGGGCGAGCGCGTCCGAGGCGAGCACCGCGAGGACGTCCGCATGGGCGCCCAGGCCGACGTAGAGGCAGGTGGGGAAGGCCGCGAGCACGGTGCAGGGCCGCACCACGCCCGCCACCGCCCCGGCCACGAGCGGTGACACCGCGGCGGGCACGAGCACGTCCGAGGGATCCGTCACCGCCTCCACCGCCCCTCTCGTCCCGCACCGATCCTGACGCGACGCTACCGAGGCTCGGTAGGGTGCCCTCATGGTGAAAGTTGCCAACGATGCAGCCCTCCACGACGGTGACTTGCCAGCGCCCGCACGGTCACGGGCCGTGAGCGAGCCGGAGGTCTCCGGCATCTCCCTGCGTCTCATCGCGGGCCTCGCTGCCGGCGTCCACGGCGCCGTGCACGCCACCGGGGCGCAGCTCGACGTGTCCGTCGACAGCACCACGCCGCTGCGCACGGCGCTGCACGCCGCCGCCCTCGGCGACGCCCTGACCCACCAGCTCGTCCTCGCCGACGCCGCCGGCCTGGCCGAGGCGTCCGGGCCGGTCGACTCGGGTCCCGACGCGCCCGCCTCCGGCGGCGCCGTCGTGGCAGTCGAGACAGCCGAGGCGGTCGTGGACACGCTCGCCGACGCCGGCGCGGCCGGTCTCGTCCTCTCCGGCGTCGACGGAGCACTCTCACGGACCCTCCGCGACGCCGCCCGACGCGTCGGCCTCACCCTCATCGACGTGCCCCTCGAGGCGGTCGCAACGTTCACCACCGAGGTGCTGAGCGCGATCCTGGCCCACCAGACCGCGACGCTGCGCCGACTCGAGGACGCCGACCGGGCCCTCGTGCAGATCGTCCTCGCCGGCGGCTCGCTCGACGACCTCTGCGAGCAGGTCGTCGGCTTCCTCGACGGCGCCGCGATGGTCACCACGACCGACGGACGCGTCATCGCCCGGGCCGGGTCGCCGCGCGAGCTCGAGCACGCGCTGTCGCTCGAGTGCTTCGACCGCACCGGGCGCCTGCTGACCGAGGCCGAGCCGATGGGCCCCCGCCCGGACGGCCCCACCGCCGACCGCGCCGCCGTGCGCATCGTCGCCGGCCACCTCGACCACGGGGTGCTCGTCGCGTTCTGCAGCCACCGGCACCTCACGGCCGACGACGCCCGGCTGCTCGAGCGCGCCGCCACCGTCGCGGCCCTCGCCATCACCAAGGACCAGGCCGTCTCGGCCGTCGAGGGCAAGTACCGCGCCGAGTTCCTCCGCGACGCGCTGGCCGGGCGCGCGGGCAGCCCGGCCGACGCGGTGGCCCACGCCGCCTCGCTCGGCTGGGACATCGACCGGCCGCTCGTCGTCGTCGTGGCCGAGACCGACGAGGACGACGACCGCACCACGCGCGACCCCGAGGAGGTCCGCTTCCTCCAGCAGCGCTTCGCCCGCGCGTGGACGCACGCCGTCGCCGTCCGCGACCCACGCTCCCCCGTCATGGGGTTCAGCCGCGAGGTCGTCACGCTCGTGCCGGTACCGGAGGGCGCCGACACCGACCGCGTCATGCGCGTCGTCGGCGACCTCGTCCGCGTCGTGCGCGGCGACGGCGGCGGCGGGCGGCGCAGCTTCTCGGCCGGCGTCTCCCGGCCCATCACCTCGGCCGCGGGGCTGGCCCAGGCCTACGACGAGGCGCTGTCCGCCGTCACGGTCGGCCGCCAGATGCACGGCGACGGCGCCCTGGCGCACGTCGACGGCCTCGGCATCTACCGGCTGCTCGCCCTCGTGCCCGACGGCGCCGACCTGCGTCGGTTCGTCCACGAGTCGCTGCGCGAGCTCGCCACCGACGACTCCGCCGAGAACGCCGGGCTGCGCGACACGCTGCGCGTCCTGCTCGACACCAACCTCAACGTCGCAGAGACGGCCCGCCTGCTCTTCTTCCACTACAACACGCTGCGCTACCGCATCGGCAAGCTCGAGAAGATGCTCGGACCCTTCACCACCGACCCCGACCTGCGCCTCACCCTGGCGCTGGCCCTCAAGATCCACGCGATGCGCGGCATCTGACCCGCTTCGCCCTACGGCATGACCTGCCAGAGGGGCTCCATCGGCGTGTATCAACGTTTGACGAACGCAATCCCCTGACCCGGGAGTAGTTTTCGCCCATCCCGGAGTGGGACGTGACCCGCATCACCGAATGCGGCAACCATAGGAGTCGGAATGGCTTTGGGCTTGGGCTGGAAACTGCACGGGGACGGCAAGACGCTGGGCCCCGACGACGTCGTCGCTCCCGACGAACGCCTGTCCTGGGGCAAGACGGTGGGCCTCGGCGCCCAGCACGTCGTCGCGATGTTCGGTGCGACGTTCGTCTTCCCCCTCCTCATGGGCCTCAACGCCCAGCTCGCGATCATGATGAGCGGCATCGCGACGATCTGCTTCCTGCTCATCGTGGGCGGCAAGGTCCCGAGCTATCTCGGGACGTCGGCGAGCTTCGTCGGCGCGGTCATCGCCATCCGGGCACAGGGCGGCACGTCGGCCACGGTCACCGGCGCGATCCTCGTGGCCGGCGCCGTCCTCGCACTCGTCGGCGTGGTCATCCACTTCCTCGGGTCGGGTGTGCTGCACAAGGTGCTGCCGCCGGTCGTCACCGGCGCGGTCGTCATGCTCATCGGCTTCAACCTCGCGCCGGTCGTGGCCAACGTCTACTGGCCCCAGGACCAGTGGGTCGCGCTGCTCGTCATGCTCTTCGTGGTGGTCTGCGCGGTTGCCTTCAAGGGCTTCATCTCGCGCATCGCGGTCTTCCTCGCGCTCATCTTCGGCTACGTCATCTCGTGGGTCTTCGACAAGGTCTTCGGCCAGATCACGTCCTTCGACGCCGGCGCCGGCAAGGTCACCACGCACTTCCGCACGAACTTCGACAACCTCGCCGCGCAGCCGTGGTTCGGCCTGCCTCCGACGTCCACGACCGGCGCCGATGGCAAGGAGATCGTGGGTATCCACGCCCCGTCGTTCTCGGTCGCGGCCATCCTGCTCGTGCTCCCGGCCGTCATCGCCCTCATCGCCGAGAACACCGGCCACGTCAAGGCCGTCGCGGAGATGACGAGGGCCGACCTGGACCCGTACATGGGTCGTGCCATCGCGGCCGACGGCATCGGCACCGTCATCGCCTCCTCGGTCGGGGGCTCGCCGACGACCACCTATGCCGAGAACATCGGCGTCATGGCGGCCACCCGCGTCTACTCCACGGCTGCCTACTACGTCGCGGCCGTCGTCGCGATCATCTTCGGCCTCTCCCCGAAGTTCGGCGCCCTCGTCTCCTCGGTGCCGGGCGGCGTCCTCGGGGGCATCACCGTCGTGCTCTACGGCATGATCGGCCTGCTCGGCGCGAAGATCTGGAAGGAGAACGGGGTCGACTTCGGCAACCCGATCAACCTCGTTCCCGTGGCCGCCGGCATCGTCATCGGCATCGGCGGCGTGTCGCTGAAGTTCACGGACACCTTCGAGCTCGGCGGCATCGCACTCGGCACCATCGTCGCCGTCGGCGCCTACCACCTGGCCCGCTCGGTCGCACCGGCCGACCTGCGAGAACGGGCCGACGCGGCAGGGGGCACGATGATCTCCCTCGGCGAACGCGAGGGCGACTACGGCGACGCCGACGGCGTCGACGACCTCTACCAGGACGCTCCGGGCGCCCCGGACCGTCGACACTGACGCTTCCCGGACGACCCGCACGACCCGCGTGGCCCCCGACGCTGTCGGGGGCCACGCCCTTTCCCGGCCAGTTCGGTCGCCGGCCGGATCGACCGCCGGACGGTCATCGGCAGCCGGGCGCCGTTCCTTCGGCAGAACGTGCCAAAACCGGCGGCACACCGATGCACCCGGATTCTCTGGTTCCACCCCTCGACGGAAGGCAGGATCGGTTCGGTGAAGCCCGCACCCTTCGTGCACCACGCACCGCGCTCCGTCGACGAGGCCGTCGAGGTGCTCGCGCAGGCCGGCCACGACGGCAAGGTCCTCGCCGGCGGCCAGAGCCTCGTGCCCGTCCTCAACATGCGCCTGGCCTCGCCCGGACACCTCGTCGACGTCAACGGCATCCCGGGCCTCGACGGCATCGACGTCACGCCTGATGCGGTGCGTGTGGGCGCGCTCGTGCGCCACCGCGGGCTCGAGCGGTCCGACGCCGCGGCGTCAGCCCTGCCACTGCTGCGCCAGGCGGTCGTCAACGTCGCCCACCCGGCCATCCGCAACCGCGGCACGACCGTGGGCTCGCTCGCCCATGCCGACCCGGCCGGCGAGATGCCGTCGGTGCTCGCCCTGACCGGCGGCGTCATCGAGGCCGTCGGCCCGAACGGTTCGCGCGAGATCCCCTGGGACGCCTTCTTCCTCGGCCCGCTCGAGACCTCCCTCGAACACGACGAGCTCGCCGTCGCAGCCCGGTTCGGGCGTTTCCCGGAGGGCACTCGCACCGCCTTCGCCGAGTCGGCCCGCCGGCACGGCGACTACGCGCTGGCCGGTGTCGGCGTCGCGGTGACGCTCGCCGACGGCGTCGTGTCCGGGGCCCGCGCGTCGTTCGTGTCGGTGACGCCGGTGCCCTCCGTCCTCGACCTCACCGACGTCCTCGGCGGGCTCGAGCCCGGTTCCGACGCGTGGGCGAGCGGCCTCGACGCCGTCGCCGACGCCGTGGACGAGCACGTCGACCCCGACGGCGACATCCACGCCACCGCCGGCTACCGGCGCATGCTCGCGGCGGAGCTGACCCGCCGCACGCTGACCGCCGCCGTCACCGGCACCCCGACCGCCGGCCCGAGCGAGGAGCGCCAATGACCGACACCACCACCTCCACCACCTCCGCCGGCGAGCAGCTGCACGACGTCACCATCCGCGTCAACGGCGTCAGCCGCAGCGCGACGGTGCCCGCACGGCGCCTGCTGTCGGACTTCCTGCGCCACGACCTGCGCCTCACCGGCACGCACGTCGGCTGCGAGCACGGCGTCTGCGGCGCCTGCACCGTGCTCGTCGACGGCGAGCCGATGCGCTCGTGCCTCATGTTCGCCGTCACCGCGCAGGCGCACGAGGTCACGACGGTCGAGGGGCTGTGCACCGCGCCCGATGCCCGCGTCGCCCCCACCGGCGAGTCGATGAACCCGGTGCAGCAGGCGTTCGCCGAGTGCCACGGCCTCCAGTGCGGGTTCTGCACCCCCGGGTTCCTCACCACCGTCACGGCCTACCTCGAGGAGAACCCGGCCCCCACGAGCGAGGAGGCGCGAGAGGCGATCTCGGGCAACCTGTGCCGCTGCACCGGCTACCAGAACATCGTCAAGAGCGTCCTGCGGGCCGCCGAGATCAAGGCGGAGATCAAGGCCGAGATCAAGGCCGACCGGGCGTCCGACGACACGTCGGAGGAGCGCGCATGACGACCCAGATGTTCGGCGCCCCGGTCAAGCGCAAGGAGGACCCCCGCCTCGTCACCGGGGGTGGCCGTTACCTCGACGACCTCGGGCACGACGCCCTCGCAGCCGCCTTCGTGCGCAGCCCGTACGCGCACGCGCGCGTCGTCGACATCGACGCGTCCGATGCCATCGACGTCGACGGCGTCGTCGCCATCTACACGTGGGACGACCTCCCCGGACGCGTCGGTGAACCGCTGCCGCTGCTCATCCCCCACCCGACGCTGACCCACGGCCGCACCGGCTACCCGCTGGCCCGCGAGGAGGTCAACCACGTCGGCGAGCCCGTCGTCATGGTCGTGGCCACCGACCGCTACGTCGCCGAGGACGCGTGCGACCGCATCCGCGTCACCTACGAGCAGCGTCCGGCCGTCGTCGGCATCGAGAACGCCCGCGAGGCAGCGCTGCTCGTTCACGACGACGTGCCCGGCAACGTCGCCGCCAACATGCTCCAGACCGTCGGCGACGTCGACGCCGCGATGGCCTCGGCGCCGCACCGGCTGACCCTCGACCTCGACATCGAGCGCAGCGCCTGCATGCCCATGGAGGGCAAGGGCGTCTACGCGCGGTGGGACGACGAGAAGGGCGAGCTGCGGATGTACTCGTCGACCCAGACGTCGACGGGCGTGCGCGCGGCGGTGGCCGCCAAGCTCGACCTGCCGCTGGCGAAGGTCGAGTGCATCGCGCCCGACGTCGGCGGCGGCTTCGGCGTCAAGATCGTGCACCCGTGGCCCGAGGAGGTGCTCGTCCCCTGGGCGGCGCGCCTGCTGAACCAGCCGGTCAAGTGGGCCGAGGACCGCCGCGAGCACTTCATCGGCGCGGCCCACGAGCGCGGCCAGCTGCAGCACATCGAGGTCGGGTTCGACGACGCCGGAAGGCTGCTCGCGCTCGACGTCAAGATCTGGCACGACAACGGCGCCTACACGCCCTACGGCATCATCGTCCCGATCATCACCTCGACCCAGCTGCTCGGGCCGTACAAGCCGGGCACGTACCGGGTCGAGTTCTGGTCGCTCTACACCAACACCGTGCTCGTCACGCCCTACCGTGGCGCCGGCCGACCGCAGGGCTGCTTCGCGATGGAGCGCACGATGGACGCCATCGCCGACGCCCTCGGGCTCGACCGCGCCGAGGTGCGCTCGCGCAACTTCATCCTGCCCGAGGAGATGCCCTACGACCACGGCCTGCTCTTCCAGGACGGCCGCCCGCTCAGGTACGACTCGGGCGACTTCCCGGCGAGCCTGGCCAAGCTCAAGCAGCTCGTCGGCTGGGACGACTTCGCCCAGTACCGCGCGGCCGCCGAGGCCGAGGGCCGCAGGGTCGGGCTCGGGATCGGCTGCTACGTCGAGGGCACCGGCGTCGGCCCCTACGAGGGCGGCCACATCCAGATCGAGACGAGCGGGCGCGTCAACGTGTCGACCGGCCTGACCTCGCAGGGCCAGGGGCACGAGACCGTGTTCGCGCAGATCGTGGCCGACGAGCTCGGGGTACGACTCGAGGACGTCCACGTGACCACGGGCGACACGCGTCGGATGGGCTACGCCGTCGGCACGTTCGCGTCGCGGGCCGCCGTCATGAGCGGTAGCGCCATCGCCCTCGGCGCCCGCAAGGTGCGCGAGAAGGCGCTGCGCATCGCGGCCGACGCGCTCGAGGTGTCGCCGGACGACCTCGAGATCGTCGAGGGCACCGTGCGCGTCAAGGGCGCCCCGGGCACGTCGATGAGCCTCGGCACGGTGTCGGTGCTCTCGAACCCGCTGCGCTACGCGTTCGACGAGGCCGCCAAGGCGGCAACGCAGTTCGCCGGCACCTTCGACCCCGACAAGCCGCCCGTCGCCGAGGGCGAGGAGCCGGGCCTCGAGGGCAAGGGCTTCTACTCCCCCACCCAGGCCACCTTCGCCAATGGCATGCACGCGGCCATCGTCGAGACCGACCCCGTCACCGCCGAGATCCGCATCCTGCGCTACTGCGTCATCCACGACTGCGGCACGATGATCAACCCGATGATCGTCGAGGGCCAGGTGCACGGCGGCGTGGCCCAGGGTGTCGGTGGAGCGCTCTACGAGCGGATGGTCTACGACGAGTCGGGGCAGCTGCTCAACGCCTCGTTCATGGACTTCCTCATGCCCTACGCCTCAGAGGTGCCGACCATCGAGGCCGACCACCTCGAGACCCCGTCGCCGCTGAACCCCTTGGGCATCAAGGGCGCCGGTGAGGCCGGGTGCATCCCGGTCACGGCCGTGATCGCGTCTGCCATCGAGGACGCCGAGGGCTTCCCGATCACCCGGATGCCGATCTCGCCCAACGACCTCTGGGAGCTGCGCCGTCGCCACGCCGCCGGCGAGCTCCCGTCCCTGCACCGTTCCACGCGCACCGTCACCGACGCCGGTGCGCCCGCCCCCAAGGAGCCGACCGCATGAAGATCTCCGGATCCGCCACCCTCGCCGCGCCGCCGCAGCAGGTGTGGGACGCGTTCCACGACCCCGCGGTCCTGGCCCGCTGCCTGCCGGGCTGCGAGCGCCTCGTCGAGCTCGCACCCCACACGTACGCCATGACGGTCACCGCCGGCGTCGCCGCGATCCGCGGCACCTACGACGGCGAGGTGTCGCTCGGCGACCCTGCTGCACCCGAGTCGTTCACGATGCGCGCCAAGGGCGCCGGTGCCCCGGGCACGGTCGACGCCGACGTCGTCGTGCGCCTCGCCGCCGGCGCTGCGGGAGGCACCGACCTCACCTACGACGCCGACGCGTCGGTCGGGGGTCCGATCGGCGGCGTCGGGCAGCGGATGCTCGCCGGCGTCACGAAGAAGATGGCCGGCCAGTTCTTCACGGCGGTCGACGCCGACCTCGCCGGTGGCGGGGTCCCGGCCCCTGCGCCTGCCGCAGCGGTCGCGGCCGGCGTTCCCGTCGCCACCGCTCCTGTGCCCGCGAGCGGCACCGGGGCGGTCTACGCGGGCCGGGCCGCCGCGTCCGGCGAACCGTCCCGAATGCGCGACTTCGCCCTCGGCACCCTCGCCGGCGGCGCGATCGCCCTCGTGGGGGTCGTCGTCGGCTGGGCCATCGGGAGAGGATGAGGCATGCGCGCTTTCACCGCTGCGGCCGTTCAGGTCGCCCCCGTGCCGGCGCCGCTGAGCCCCGACACGATCCGCACCAACGTCGAGCACTGCGTCGAGTGGACCCGCCGCTGCGTCGAGGCCACCGGCGCCGAGCTCGTCGTGCTCCCGGAGACCGCGACCACAGGCTTCACCCCCGGCTGCTCCAAGGAGGAGCTGTGGGACCTCGTCGCCGAGATCCCCGGCCCACTGACCGAGCCGGTCCAGGCCGTGGCCCGCGAGCTCGGCGTGCACGTGTGCCTCGGCTCGTACGAGCGCGGCCCCGAGCGCGGCGTCGTGTACAACTCCTCGGTGCTCGTCGGGCCGTCCGGTGACGTGCTCGGCGTCTACCGCAAGACCCACCCGTTCTGCTCCGAGATCGTCAGCGGCGGCGGCTGGGTCACGCCCGGCGACACCGTGACGGTGTGCGACACCGACCTCGGCCGCATCGGCATGATCATCTGCTTCGACGGCGACTACCCCGAGCTGTCCCGCATCCAGGCCGTGCAGGGTGCCGAGGTCATCTGCCGGCCGTCGGCGCTGCTGCGCTCGGCCGACGTCTGGGACCTCACGTCGCGGGCCCGCGCCTACGACAACCACGTGTACGTCGTCGGCGCCAACGCCGTCGGCACCGACCCGGCCGGGGTGCTCTACTTCGGCAACTCGCACATCGTCACGCCGATCGGGCACATCGTGGCCAGGGCCGCCACGCACGAGGGCTGGGTCACCGCGCGGCTCGACCCGGCCGAGGCCCTCGCGTCGTTGACCCCCGGATCGAACGTGGGCCAGGCCTTCGACCACCTCCGCGACCGCAACCTCGACCTCATCCGCAACCACCGCGACGACCTCGAGCGACCGGCGTCGACGTCCTTCCCGCACGCCCCGATCCACCGCGGCGAGGCCGGCTGAGGCCTGCCCCGGCCGGACGCGTCAACCGCCCTCGAAGCGCCGCAGCAGCTCGCGGATGGCAGCCATCTCCTCGGCGAGCGCGTGCCGGCCTGCCCGGGTGATGGTGACCCACGTGCGCGGACGCTTGCCGGCGTAGCCCTTCTCGACGTGCACGAGCCCGCTGCCGGCGAGCACCTCGATGTGCCGGCCGAGGTTGCCGTCGGTGAGGCCGAGGTTCGACCTCAGGTAGGTGAAGTCGGCACGGTCGGCCTCCGCGAGCACGGCGAGGATGCCGAGACGCGCCTTCTGGTGCACGACGTCGTCGAGCCGGCTCGTCGGGTGCGGCTCGTCCTCGCCCGACGCGACGGCGGAGTCGACGGGATCGGCGGGCACCGCGTCGCGCGGGGTCACGACGCCACCGGCCCGCCGACGCGTCCACGCCGGACCTCGCCGTGACGCGTCCGCCGGCCGACGACGAACATCGCGACGCCCAGTGCCACCTGGGCGAGCAGGTCCCCGTACCCGCCGACCGCGAGCAGGGCGTCCTCCGGGACACGGAGCAGCCCCAGCAGGTCGTAGAGCCGGTTGTCGAAGAAGCCGAACGAGGCCAGGACCGTGACCACGCCGAAGGTGGCCACCCACAGGGCCAGCCGGCTGTTGTGTCGCCGCCATGCGACGACGAGCAGCGCCAAGGCGATGAAGGCGCTGGGAGCCAGCATCGAGGCGATGCCGAGAAGGGACAGGAACGGGACCCAGACGAGCAGTCCGTTGTGGGCGACGAGGACGAACGTCGCCACAGCGGCCGCGACCCAGGCGCCGGCCCCGGCGCCCGCACCGAGCCGACGACTGCGCAGGGCGAACCACAGGCCGATGGCGAGCAGCCCGAGCGCACCGACCGTGCCCCAGTAGGTGTCCACGGCGTTCGAGACGGCCAGCTCGCCCTCGGTGGCGCTGCGACTCTCTCCCGGGCCGAGGTCGTGGACCATCCACCAGAGCCAGAACCGTTGCAGCGCAGCAGCGGCCACGGTGAGCGGACCGAGGACGATGAGCGGGATCGCCAGACCCTGCGTGTCCCGACGCGCGGCCCGGCGCAGCTGCTCCGTGCGGGCGAGGACGTCCTCGGCCACGGCGAGCTCGGCGGGCCGTACCGGCTGGGCGGGCTGGGCGTCGGTCATCGGAGGCTCCTTCTGCAGTGGGCGCCCCTGTGAGCCCGGTGCGGCTACTCTGCAATGCAGAGTGGTCGCGTGTCAAGAGTTCTCGACAGGACCAAGCGACCACTGACGACCGCTGGTGCACCGGACGCGTCCCGGGCGGCCCACCGACGGCCGTTGGTGCGCCCGACGCGTTCCCGCGCGGCGTGTCGGCGATGACGCGCCGCAGCCGAGCGCGACGCGTCGACCAACGGCCGCCGGCCCGGGCACCCGCGGACGGGTCGCCCGGGCCGGCCCCTCCCTCAACCCGCGGGTCGCTGCCGACCGACGCCCTGCGCCATCCCCCAGACCGCCACCAGCAGGAGGGCGACGATGACGGCGATGACGAGCACGACGAGGCCGGACGGGTTCTCCCAGAGCACGAGCACCAGGGCTCCGACGGCGACGACCGCGCCGCCGACGGCCAGCGTGTGGTGCGCGACGGTGGCGCCGACGGGCCCGCCGCTGAGCGAGCTCCACGATCGGCCGGCCGCCTCGCCCACCCGGCGACCGCCCCGCGCGATGGCCGCGCGGCGGCCGAGCAGGATCGCGATTGCCGCGACGACGAGGGCGATGATGAAGACGAGGCGGATGCCGTCGCGCAGGAAGCGCGTCACGGTGTCGAAGACGTACGCCGACGCCTGCGGCGACATGACGTCGGTGGGCATCTGGTCGAGGTAGATCCCTCGGACCACGACGAGCCCGATGCGCAGCAGCAGCAGGCCGATCGCGGTCCCGAGCGCGGCCCACATCAGGGTCTGACGCCGGCGTCCCCGGGCCAACGCGATGGCGCCGGCGAACGCGACCAGTCCGATCCACGGCAGCCAGTTCGCCAGGGTGTTGAGCGCCCGGACGGCCTTCTGGGCCTTGTCGACGCCCTGGAGCCTGGCGATCTCGATCGTGGCACCCACCGCCGGGATCTGGGCCGCGACCGTCAGGCCGGCCGCGACGAGGCGCGCCTTGACGGCCTCGATGATCGGGCCGAGGTTGAGCAGCACGGCCCCGTTCGACACCGTGACCACCTTGCCCTGCTCCTCGCCGGTGAGGATGCCGACGAGCGAGTCGTGCGCCGTGCGGTTGGCCGCGGTCCAGAGCGTCGCGAACGCCTCGCTCGTCACGGCCCGGTGCACGATCGTGGAGATGAGGCCCGACACCGCGTTCTCGATGGGGGCCTTGAGGCGCGCGGCCTGCGGCGGGAGGGCCTCGTCGACGAGGGCGCCGATGTCGAGCCGGGCCGCGATCTGCCGGTTGACGGCTGCCTCGACCGCCGCCTGCACGTCAGGGTTGGTCGCGAGCGGCTCCATGGTCGCGACGTAGCGGTCGGTGTTGAGCACCTGGTTGCGGGCCCAGATGGCCGGCACCGCGAGGGTCAGGCACAGCGCGCCGATGATGACGAGGATGACGGCGCCCGTCGTGCGCGCCGCACGGCCCACCCGGACCGCCGTCGGCGACTCCAGCTCGGCGTTGCGACGACGTAGCCTCTCGTTCTCCGCCTCGAGCGCCGCCACGTCACCCCCGGACGCGGCGGCCACGGGCACGGCCCCCACGGGCACGTCCCCCGCGGCAAGCGCTCCCACGGGCACCTCCGCCCGGGGCACGTCGCCCAGAGCGACGTCCCCTTCGCGAACAACTCCCACGGGCACGCCCTCCGGAGGCACCTCCCCCGCAGGCACGGCCCCCACGGGCCCGTCTCCCGACTGCACGTGCTGCACGGGTACCGGCTGTGTCGGTGGAGTGGCAGGGCCTGCGCCCGCCGGGTCCTGGTCCGTCGTCATGTCCGGTCACCTTCCCCACGCTCGCGTGCCCCTCGTGGGCGCCCTTCCGCGACCCACGGGCCCCTGACGGCACGGCTGGTCTCGCGCCCACCATCGCGCCGGACGCGCGGCCCGCGCATCACGCTCCGGGGGTGAGGCGCAGCCGTGCCGAGCGGGCGCACCATCGAGCGCATGCCCAGCGATGCCGACGGTCCGCGCCAGGGACCGGCCCGAGCCCCCCAGCTCCTCGACCGGGGTCGGCACCTGCAGTCCGCGGCGGGCCGACGCCTGATGACCGCCCGCGGCGAGCACGCGTCGGTCCGGCTCCTCACGGACGCCCTACGTGAGGACCGCGACACCGGCGGCGCGCTCCTCGCGGGCGCCCTCGCCTTCCGCCTCTTCCTGTGGTTGCTGCCGGCGGTGCTGGTGGTCGTCGCCCTCTTCGGCTTCTCGAGCCCGGACCGGGTCCGCTCCGACCTGACCGAGGCCGGGCTCGGCGGCTTCATGGCCTCGACCATCTCGCAGGCCACGGCACAGGCCCACCAGGGCCGCTGGCTCCTGCTCCTCATCGGTGTCGTCGCGCTCTACTCGACGTCGGTGGCTCTGGCCAAGGCGATGTGGATCGGCACGAGCCTGGCCTGGCACCTGCCCGTCGCCAGGCTGCACCGCTCGCCCCGGGCCGCGGCGGTCGTCGTCGCCTTCATGGTGCTGGGCGTCGTGCTCACGCTGGCGGCCGGATGGGTGCGCTCCGTGGCCTACACGGTCGGGGTGGTCGTCACGCTGGTCATGCTCGCGCTGTACACGCTGCTCGGCTGGTACGTCCTGTGCGTCCTGCCCCGCCCGCCGGGCACGACGGCAGTCGAGCTGCTGCCCGGGGCGCTGCTCATCGGCGCCGGAGTCCAGGTGCTCCACCTCGTCAGCGCCTTCTACCTCGTCAACCGCATCAGCACCTCCTCCCAGCTCTACGGCGCGCTCGGCGCGGCCGCGACCGTGCTGCTCTGGGGCTACCTGCTCGCCCGCGTGCTCATCGGCGCCTCGACGTTCAACCACACCCTCGCCCGGTACCGCGACGCGGCCCGGCTGCCCGCCGGGAGCGAGCAGGCCATGGCGGCACCGCTGCGGAGCCTGCCGGCCCGGCTGCGGGCCGACTGGCGCGACATCGTGGCCGCCACCCACACGAGTGCGTCCACGCCACCCGACGTGCCGGAGCCGACCGGGACCGGGCCCACGGCGGCCGCCCTGACCGTGTGGCGCTTCGACGACGAGAGCGGGGCACAGGAGGCCGGCCGCACGCTGGGCGAGCTCGAACGGCGCGGGGCGCTACGCGTCCTCGACGCCGCCGTCGTCACCTGGCCGGCCGGCGCGTCACGCCCACGGGCCTCGCAGGTGGTGTCCTCCCGGGCGAGCGGCGCACTGGGCGGCTCCTTCTGGGGCCTGCTCCTCGGCATCATCTTCTTCGCCCCCGTGCTGGGGCTCGCCGTGGGCGCCGCGGCCGGGGCCCTCGGCGGCTCGCTGCGGGAGGCGGGCATCGGCGAGGCCTTCATCCGGCAGGTCCGCGACGAGGTCACCCCGGGTACGTCGGCCCTCTTCGTCATGACCTCTGACGTCGTGCTCGAGCAGGTCCGCGCTGCGTTCGTGGCCCACCACCCGACGCTTCTCCACACCGACCTCACCCCGGAGCAGGACGCCGCGCTGCGCGAGTACTTCGGCGCCTGACCACCCCGGGACCCGACGCGTCAGGCAGCGGAGGACCCGCCGTTGCCCTGCGCGCCCGACCCACCTCGAGGGGGCGGGTCGGCGCGCTCGGACGCCGAAGCCCAGTCGTAGACGACGGAGGTGCGCAGCAGGACGTCCACCGCGGAGCGGTTCTCCCGGCTGAAGACCACCCAGAAGAGCAGGATCGGCACGAAGACGCACAGCAGCGCCCGCGCGACGGCGACGAGGGGTCCGACCCGCCGGCCACGGGAGCTGACGACCCGCAGCCCGAGCAGGCGGTCGCCGTAGGTGCGGCCGGTGATCGCCCACGCGAGGGCGAGGTAGCACGTGAGGAACCCGAGGAACGCGCCCAGGAGCAGCTGGAAGCCCGGGTCGGGGACGGTGAAGCCCCGCGGACGCAGCAGGTAGGTCACGGCGACGACGCCGCCGTACCCGACGGCGACGGCCACGACAGCGACGAGGCCGTCGACGGTCCCTGCGAGCACGCGCGTCACGACGCCGGCACGGTGGCCCTGCACCGACCGGGCGGCCTGCGGGATGGTCAGGCGCGCGATCGGCCCCCGGGCCGGGTCCAGCGGCGGTTGCGCGGTCATGGTCGTCAGGGGGTGGGGTCGGGGCCGTCCGGATCCGGCCCGCCCCAGTCACGCCGGATCGATGGTCGCGTCGGAGGGATGCCGTCCCCTTCCTCGAAGGTCGGGCCGGGAGCCCGCTCGGGCCGGTGCAGGAGCCGGTCGACGACGTGTGCCACCCGCTCGTCGGCCCCGATCCCCTGCCGGCGGACCTCCCGGATCCCCTCGGAGCCCATCGACCCGGTCGAGCTGCGGATGATCCCGGGCAGGTCGATCCCCTCGACGACGACCTCGGCCAGCGCGACGACGTCGAGCTTGGCGATGACCGCGTCGATGTCGGCGCGCGCCACGATGGCGTTGACGTCGATCCGGTCGATGATCCGCTGCAGGTCCACCCCGGCGACGATGCCGTCGATGTCGAGCTTGGCGATGACCGCGTCGATGTCGGCGCGCGCCACGATGGCGTTGACGTCGATCCGGTCGATGATCCGCTGCAGGTCCACCCCCGCGACGATGCCGTCGATGTCGAGCTTGGCGATGACCGCGTCGATGTCGGCGCGCGCCACGATGGCGTTGACGTCGATCCGGTCGACGATCCGGTCCAGGTCCACCCCGGCGACGATGCCGTCGATGTCCACGTGCTCCTGCACGACGTCGTCGAGGTCGACGAGGCCGAGCACCGAGTCGACGAGCTTCGGAGCCACCCGCTGCGCCACGCCGTATGCGCGCCTCGCGGCCTCCTGGCGTTCCTGGGCCCCGCGGGCGATCAGGCCGTCGACCCACGGCACCGCCCGCAGCTGTCGGCCCAGAGCGAGCGGCACCCAGGCCAACGCGGTGAACGGGCGGGCGAGGAGGGCCGCCAGGGCGGCCACCCGGACGGCGCGCTCGACGACGAGCGCCACGATGGCGGTGACCCCGTCGGCGACGTCGACCGGCGACCAGCCGGGCGGCACACCACCGGCGTCGGGCGATGGCGGTGCAGGCGTGGCGACGGGCTCGTCCGGGGGTTCGATGAGCACGGTCTCTCGCTCCTCACGACGGACGGTGACGACCCCTCGATCGTCCGGCCGCGCGCGCGCCCGCGCGTCATCCTCAGCGGGTGACCCGCCGCGTCGCCGAGGGGCCCAGACTGGGAGCGGACACCTCCCGGCTCCCCCGCGCCCGGCGGCTTCGGCCACTGCACGGGCCCACGACCCATCGGACCGAGGACCCCGATGCGACTACGACGCACCCGCACCCCAGTCCGTGCGGCCCGCTCCACCGCCGGCCTCGTCACCGTGGCCTTCGCGGTCGCCGCCCTCGGGGCGTGCTCCTCCACGACGGGCTCCGGCACGCCCGCGTCGGAGTCGCGGCCGGTCAGCGGCTTCTCGGCCGTCGAGCTCGCCGGGGTCGGCACGGTGGTCGTCGAGCCGGGCGCGACGGAGTCGGTCACCGTCGAGGCCGACGACAACATCCTGCCCATGCTCAGCTCGGACGTGGCGGGCGACACCCTCGTGCTCGGCACCGAGCCGGGGTCCTCGATCTCGCCGCGGACCCCGATCAGCTACCGGGTGACGGTCACCGACCTCTCCGGGCTCCTGGTCAGCGGGTCGGGCGACATCACCGCCGGCGGGTCTGCCGGGCCGGCCCTGTCGGTCGCCATCTCCGGCTCGGGCACGATCACGGCGGCGGGCACGACCGACCGGCTCTCCGTGGACATCTCGGGCTCGGGCGACTTCGCGGGCGGTTCGCTCGCGGCCCGGGACGTCGACGTCACGGTCTCAGGCAGCGGAAGCGCCCTCGTACACGCAAGCGCCACCCTGCACGCGTCGATCAGTGGCAGCGGAGACGTGCGCTACGTCGGGGAGCCGGCGGTGACGAAGGACGTCAGCGGCTCGGGCGAGGTTGTGAAGCAGTAGAGGCAGGGCAGCCAACCGTCGACAGGGGTTTCGCCATGCGGGACGATGCAGCAGGAGCCGTCGGACCAGTGCCCCGCGCCGCCCCGGGGCGGTTCCTCATGGTCGCCATCGACGCCGGCGGCACGCTGCCGCCGATGATCGGGGTCGCGGCCGAGCTGGTCCGGCGCGGGCACGAGGTGCAGGTCCTGGCCGACCCCACGGCCGAGGACGTGGCCCGCGCCGCCGGATGCGGCTACACGACCTGGCGGACGGCGCCGCAGATCGGCTCCCTGGAGGAGCAGACCGCGATGATCACCGAGTTCGAGACCGGGAGCCCGCTCCGTCGGCTGCGACGCGTCCGCGAGCGGGTGCTCGTCGGGCCGGCCGGCTTCTTCGCCCGTGATGTGCTCGACGCCGCGGGCGGGTTCCGGGCGGACGCGGTGCTGGTCGAAGGGACCATTCCCGGCATGGTCATGGGCGCCGAGGCGACGCACCTGCCCTTCGCGGCGCTCATGGCCAACATCTACGCCCGGCCGACGCGTGGGCTCCCGCCCTTCAGCACCGGCTGGCCGGCAGCCCGCGGCCCGCTCGGTCGAGCCCGCGATGCGGCGGCGCTCACCGCCATCCGGAAGGCGTCGGCGGGAATGACCAAGCAGCTCAACGCCATTCGCACGGCCTACGGGCTCGACCCAGTGCACGAGATGCTGGGCATGCTCGACCACGCGAACGCGGTACTCGTGCTCACCAGCCCGTCCTTCGACTTCACCACTCCGTACCTGCCGCGCAACGTCCGCTACGTGGGCCCGCAGCTTGACGACCCGGGATGGGCCCCCGACTGGGAGGACGGGACCGACGACGGCCGCCCCCTCGTGCTCGTAGCCCTCAGCTCGGTCCACCAGGACCAGGTGGACACGCTGCGCCGTATCGCCGCCGCCCTCGGGCGCCTGCCGGTCCGGGGGCTGGTCACCACCGGCCGCGCCGTCGACCCCGGGGCCGTACCGGCTCCCGCGAACGTCCAGGTGGTGCGTGCCGCCTCGCACCGCCAGGTCCTGCGTCGGGCGTCGGTGGTCGTCACCCACGCCGGCCACGGCACGGTCCTGCGCTCGCTCGCCGCTGGCGTCCCGCTCGTGTGCCTGCCCATGGGGCGTGACCAACAGGACGACACGGTGCGCGTGCTTCGGCTGGGCGCCGGCGTGCGGGTCCGCGCATCCGCGGCTCCCGAGGAGATCGCGGCCGCGGTGCGGCGGGTGCTCGAGGAGGAGCGCTACGGTCTCGCGGCACGACGCTTCGCGGCCGTCCTCGCCCAGGAGGCGCGCACCCGACCGTCCGCTGCCGACGAGGCCGAGCTCCTGCTCCGGACCGGCTGAGGACGGACCGGGCACCGGACCATGGCATGTCGTCTCGTCACGAGGTGGGCCACCGGCGCAGGGCTGCGGCGCGGCCTGCCAGGTGGCGTCGCTCGGCGTCGTTGGTGGCCACGCGGGCCGCCGCGTCGAGCGTGGCTGCCGCAGCGGCGTCGTCGCCCGCCATCTCGAGCAGCTGGCCACGCACGGCGAGCCACCGGTGCGTGCTGCCGAGGCGGTCCTCGACCTCGTCCACGACGTCGAGAGCGGCCCGCGGGCCCTCGACCATCGCCACAGCGACCGCGCGGTTCAGGGTGACGACCGGGTTACCGGTGACCTTCTCGAGAAGTCCGTACAGGATGAGGATCTCGGCCCAGTCCGTGTCGGCGGCTGTCTGCGCTCGGTCGTGCACCGCGGCGATGGCGGCCTGCAGCTGGTACTCCCCGACCGCACCGATCGCCAGGGCACGCCCCAGCACGTCGAGACCCTCCGTCACGAGGACGCGGTCCCACCGCGAGCGGTCCTGCTCGGGCAGCGGCACCAGCCCGCCCGACGCGTCGCTCCGGGCCGGAGCGCGGGCCTCGAGCAGCAGCATGAGGGCGAGCAGCCCGAGCGCCTCGGCGTGCTCGGGGACGGCGGCCACGAGCATCCGCTGCAGCCGGATCGCCTCGCGGGACAGCTCGACCCGCTGCAGGTCTGCTCCGCGCGTGCCGGTGTAGCCCTCGTTGAACAGGAGGTACAGGACGTGCAGGGCGGAGGCGAGGCGGGCGTCGAGCTCGTCGGGAGCCGGGCGAGGGAACGGCTCACCGGACGCGCGGATCGCTGCCTTGGCGCGGCTGATCCGCTGTGCCATGGTCGGCTCGGGCACGAGGAAGGCCGCGGCGATCTCGGCCGTCGTCAGGCCGCCGACGGCGCGCAGCGTCAGGGCTATTGCCGACGCCGGTGTCAGCGACGGGTGGCAGCACATGAGCAGCACGCTGAGGCTGTCGTCGTGGCCCGTCGCGTCGGACGCCGGCACCTGCCAGTCCACGGCCCGCGCCTCGCGCTCGCGGCGGGCACTGTCGCTGCGCCACTGGTCGACGAGCCGGCGCGAGGCCGCCCGCACGAGCCAGGCGCGGGGCTCGTCGGGCAGCCCGTCCACGGGCCAGTGCCGCGACGCGGCGAGCAGCGCCTCCTGCACGGCGTCCTCGGCGGCGTCGAAGTCGCCGAACCTCCGGCTGAGGATGCCGACGACCTGCGGCGCCAGGGTGCGCAGCAGGTCCTCGAGCGGCGACGTGCTCAGCGGGTCGAGCCCGCGGTGCGCAGGAACGCGTCCATCTGCTCGGTGTCCGCGGGCGCCTGCTCCATGACCCGACGCACGTGGATCGGCTGCTGCGTCGGGCGACCCCCGCGCCCCGGGACCGCCGACACGCGGGCCGCGATCTCGAGCGCCCGCTCCTCGGTGTCGACCTCGACGACCTGGAAGCCGGCGAGCCACTCCTTGAACTCCTGGAACGGGCCGTCGGTGACGACGGGGACGCCGCCGTCGGACGTGACGATCTTGGCGAGGTCCGGTCCGGTGAGGATCGTCGTGTCGACGAGCTCGCCGTTCGCGACGAGCTCGTCGTTGAGGGCCGCGTAGTAGTCGAGGTGCGCCTGGACCTCCGCGGGCTCCCACTCCGACATCGGGGTCTCGTCGGGGCCCGACTGGAAGTCGACGCCGATGAGGTACTTCGCCATGGTGCTCTCCTTCGTGTGGGGCGTGCCCAGCGTGGCACGCTCACCCCGTCGACGGAGCCAGGGGTACGACCTCGACATCCGCCGGTAGTCAGGGAGCACGACTGTCGAGGGTTGACGCCGGGACCCCGGCCTGTTGGCAGCATGTGCCAACGCCCCGGCACCCGCTCCCTCGGTTGAATCCTGACCATGACAGCAGCGACCCCAGCGGCGTCCCCCAGCACCGACGCGTCGGCCCGCCGGCGCCTCCGCATCGGGATCGACACGGGCGGCACGTTCACCGACGTCGTCGCCCTCGACGAGGACTCGGGCGAGCTCGTCACGACGAAGACGCCCTCGACACCGAGCAACCCGGCCGACGGCTTCCTCGCCGGGGTGCGCAAGGTGCTCGACCTCATGGGCGCGAGCGGCGACGACATCACCGCCGTGTCGCACGGCACGACGGTCGCGACGAACAAGCTGCTCGAGGGCAAGGTCGAAGCGCTCGGTTTCGTCACGACCGAGGGCTACGAGTTCATCCTCGAGATCGCCCGCCAGGCCGTGCCGGACGGCTACGGCAACTCCTACTTCTGGGTCAAGCCGCCGCGCATCGTCCCGGCCGACTACGTCAAGACCGTCGGTGGCCGGATGGACTTCGAGGGCAACGAGATCCGGCCCTTCGACGAGGCCGGTGCCGTGGCCGTCGCGCGCTGGTTCAAGGAGCGCGGCATCACGACCATCGGCGTCTGCCTCCTGCACTCGTACGCCGACGACAGCCACGAGCTCGCGATGCGCGAGGTGCTGCGCCGGGAGCACCCTGAGGCGGTCGTCTCGATCAGCTCAGAGGTGCTGCGCGAGTACCGGGAGTACGAGCGCTCGATGACGACGCTCGTCGACGCCGCGGTCAAGCCCAACGTCAGCCGCTACGTGGCCAACATCCACCAGCGCCTCGACGAGTTCGTCGACAGCAGCGAGAAGCTGCCGTTCTACATCATGAAGTCCAACGGCGGGGTGCTCTCGGCCGACGAGGTCGTGCACCAGCCGATCACCACGGTGCTGTCCGGACCGGCCGCCGGGGCCCTCGGTGCCGGGCTCATCGCGAGCCGCGCCGGCTTCGACAAGGTGCTCACCTGCGACGGCGGCGGCACGTCGACCGACGTGTCCGTCGTGCTCGACGGCGAGCCGACGCTGACCACCGAGGGCAGCGTCGGGGCCTACCCGAGCAAGATCCCGATGATCGACGTCGTCACCGTGGGCGCCGGTGGCGGCTCCATCGCCTGGATCTCCCCCGAGGGCTCGCTCAAGGTCGGGCCCCAGTCCGCGGGCGCCGACCCCGGCCCGCTCTGCTACGCCAAGGGCGGCACCGAGCCGACGATCACCGACGCGCACGTCACCCTCGGGCGCATCCCCCCGCACCTGCTCGGTGGCGAGATCCCCCTCGACGTCGAGGCCGCCCGGGCGGGCGTCACCGCTCTCGCGGAGCGCCTCGGGCTCGACTTCGAGCGCTGCGCGACGGGCATCCTCGAGATCTCGGCGTGGAACCAGGCCAACGCCCTGCGCCAGGTCAGTGTCAAGCGCGGCCTCGACGTCCGCGACTTCATGCTCGCGACGTTCGGCGGGTCCGGCTCGCTGCTCGCCTGCCGCCTCGTCGACATCCTCGGCCTCGCCGGCGTCGTCGTGCCACAGAACCCGGGCAACGTCTCCGCCTTCGGCCTGCTCACGGTCGACGTCAAGAACGACTACGTGCAGACAGCCGTCGCGCGGCACTCCTCGCTCGACCACGCCGCGGTGCAGAAGACGTTCGACGACCTCACCGACCGTGCCGCCAAAGCCCTTGACGCCGAGGGCTTCCCGCGCGAGTCGCACCGCTACACGCGCACCGTCGACCTGCGCTACTTCGGCCAGGCCTACGAGGTGCGCGTCACCGCACCCGATGGTGACGTCACCGAGGCGTACGCCGCCGACGTGGCCGCACGCTTCCACGACGAGCACCGCGCCCTCTACGGCTACGACTTCCGCAGCGACCCGACGCAGCAGGTCGAGTGGGTCAACCTCCGGGTCACCGGTGTCGGACCGATCACCCGCCCGGAGCTGCGCGAGCTCGAGCCCGCCGAGGGCGCGGCCGACGTGCGGGAGCGCGCTCACCGCAGCGTGCGACCGGTGTGCTTCGACGCCGACGCCGGCTACGTCGACACCGACGTGTGGTGGCGACCCGACCTGCGGGCGGGCGACACCGTGCACGGCCCGGCGATCGTCGAGGAGTTCGGCTCGACCGTCCCCGTCCACCCCGGCTTCGTCGTGCGCGTCGACGCGCTCGGCAACCTCGTCATCACCAAGGAGGCCTGAGATGTGCTTCTCCTGCCAGACCGCCAGCACCCGTCTCGCTCCCGCCGACGCGGCCACCGGCTCGCACACCGGTGACGGCCACGCCGGCCCCGGCCATACCGGTGGCGCGCCGGTCAACCCGGCCGGGCTGCCCACCGCCTACGAGCACGGCAACCGCCTGACGCCCGAGGGCACGACCGTCGACCCGATCCTCGTCGAGATCGTCGAGGGCACCCTCGCGAGCGTCGAGATGGAGGTCGAGACCGCCATCGCCCGCACGTCCCGCTCCCCCATGATCCGCGATGCGCACGACTTCCGCGCCGGCATCCACGACCGTCAGCTGCGCAAGCTGACCGGGCGCTCCTACAGCGCGCTCGTGCACCCGATCGCCCGCGACTTCCCGCTCGCCGAGATGGGCGAGGGCGACGTCTTCTTCCACAACGACGTCTACGAGTCCGAGGGCGGCATCGGCCACCTGCCCGACCTCTGCGTCACCGTCCCGGTCTTCTCCGGCGGCGAGGTCGTCGCGTTCGTCCAGGCGTTCGGCCACCACGACGACATCGGTGGTGCCGTGCCCGGCTCGATGCCGAGCAACGCGCAGACCGTCTTCGAGGAAGGCCTGTCGGTCCCGCCGATCAAGCTGTGGGACAAGGGAGTTCCCAACCAGGCGGCGCTGCGCATCATGACGCGCAACAGCCGCATGCCCGACAGCCTCGCCGCCGACCTCGACGCCGAGTGCTCGGCCTGCCTCATGGGCGCGCGTCGCCTCGGCGAGCTCTTCGAACGCTACGGCCGCGACATGATCGAGGCTGCGTTCGACGCGATCCTCGACAAGACCACCGAGACCTACCGCCGCGAGATCCTCAGCAAGATCCCCGACGGCACGTACGTCTGGGAGGACTATGCCGAGCACGACGGCGTCGACGAGCCGAAGCTGCACACGCAGCGGATCACGCTGACCAAGCAGTCCACCGGCGGCCCCGGCCCGGGCGACGGCGGCCCCAAGCTCGTCATCGACTTCACCGGCACGGCGCCCCAGGCCAAGGGCCCGATCAACCACTGCGGCGACTACGTCGGCGGCAACTTCCTCAAGAAGTGGCTGGCCCCCATCCTGCGCAACCTCGCCGACACCCCCGAGCGGATGGCCGAGCTCGACGTCAACGAGGGCATCGTGCCGCTCATCGAGATGAGGTTCCCCGAGAAGGGCACGCTGCTCACCCCGATCTACCCGGCGCCGACGAACGCGCGCACCTTCGTCATCCTGCGCCTGCTCGGCGTGCTGGCCGGCGTCGTCGCCAAGGCGGTCGACGGCAAGATGCCCGCCGACCAGGAGACGATCCGCTACACCGGCGTCTACGGCAAGGACCGCGACGGCAACGACTACCTGATGCGCGAGGTGCTCGGCGGCGGCTCGGGCGGCCGCTACTACGCCGACGGCGAGGACACGATCCACGTCGTGCCCGACAGCCGCAACCTGCCGACCGAGTTCACCGAGAGCCGCTTCCCGTTCATCGTCGAGCGCCTCGGCCTCGCGGTCGACTCCGGGGGCGCGGGTCGGCACCGCGGCGGCCTCGGCTACGAGAAGCACATCCGCATGCTCAAGGACGCGCACTTCATGTCGATCGCCGACCGCTCGATCCTCGCCTGCTGGGGCGTCAAGGGCGGCAAGGCCGGTCGTCCGTTCGAGGTGACCGTCGACGTCGGCGGCCCCGACGAGCGCACCGTCGACGCCCTCGCCGACGCCGAGGTGGTCAAGGCCGGCCAGGTCATCCGCATCCGCACCACCGGCGGTGGCGGCTGGGGCGACCCGCTCGAGCGTCCCTACGACGAGGTCGAGCGCGACCTCCGGTGGGGCAAGGTGTCTTTCGAGGGTGCGCACCGCGACTACGGCGTCGTCGCGGGCGGCACGAAGGACGAGCCTGCCATCGACACTGCGGCGTCCGAGGCCCTGCGCACGCAGCTGCGGGCCGAGCGGGCGGACGAGCAGCCGTTCTTCGACCGCGGGCCCGGCTACGCGACGCTCGCGGCGGGCCAGCAGGCTGCAGACGTCGACTGGGTCTGAGCGGTGCGCACCCTCGTGATCGGCGCGACCGGCAAGACCGGTCGCGCCGTCACGCGCGCCCTCGCATCACGCGGCGTCGACGTCCGTGCCGCGGTCCGGTCGTCCGACGCAGCGGACCGGGTGCGGGAGACAGGGGCACGGTCGGCGTCGGTCCTCGACCTCGAGACCGGGGCGGGCCTCGACGCCGCCCTCGAGGGGGTCGACGCCGTCTACCACCTCGCGCCGAACGTCCACCCCGACGAGGTCGGCATCGCCCGTCGCGTGGCGCGCGCCGCCCGCCTCGCCGGCGTCAGCCGGTTCGCCTTCCACTCGGTGCTCCACCCCGACGACGCGTCGATGCCGCACCACGTCCGCAAAGGCGAGGCCGAGGCGATCGTGCGCGACCTGCACCCCGACGCCCTCGTGCTGCGCCCGGCTGCATATCACCAGAACCTCCTCGATGCGGCCCGCGCGGGCC
This sequence comes from Intrasporangium sp. Soil_C_50, assembly GCF_057656595.1. NCBI lineage: Bacteria > Bacillati > Actinomycetota > Actinomycetes > Micrococcales > Intrasporangiaceae > Intrasporangium > Intrasporangium sp. Soil_C_50. The sequence goes on along the minus strand of NZ_JBDGKB010000006.1, from coordinate 122,700 downwards.
GCATCGTCGTCCCGTACTCGCTCGACACCCCCTTCACGAACGTCGACCTCGACGACGTCGCAGACGTCGCGGCCCTCCTGCTCACCGGGACGGTGTGGGAAGCACGCACGCTCGAGCTCGCCGGCCCGGAGCGGCTCTCCGTGCGCGAGCTCGCCGACATCGCCGCACGCACCCTCGGACGGGAGGTCGTCGCCGAACGCACCAGCCTCGAGGCCTGGCGTGCGGGGCCGGGAGCGGCGCTCCCCGCGTCGGCACGTGCCGACCTCGAAGCGATGTTCGCCGCCTACGACCGCGACGGCCTCGTCGGCGACCCGACGACGCTCACCGGCCTGCTGCCCCGCCCGCCCCGCGCGTGGTCCGCGGCCCTCACGGCCGGGTGAGAGCCGCGGTGTCACACGCGGTCCGAAAGACGGCGTCAGTCGACGTCGCGCTCCTCGATCGTCTGGCGCACGGTGTTCGTCGGGAACGTCGAACCGCCCGGGTTCTCCTCACGCGTCACGATCTTCTTGCGGTGCGTGCCCTTGCTGCCGTGCCAGATGAGGGCGCCGCCGGCGACCATGAGGATGACCCCGACGACGGGCAGGTTGATGACCGACGTGTTCGCCCGGACGGCGAACGTCAGGATCGCGCCGATGACGGCGAGCAGGACTCCGACGCCCACGATGTGTGGCCCCTTCCTACCGGGTCTGGCGGCGGCCCGGTACTGCCCCTTTACCCGAAACTGTATCGCCGCTGACCTCGACGTGACACGGCCCACCCTCCACCGGGGCCGTGCCGCACGGCACAGATCTGCCAATCGCGGCGCCCCCCTCTGGCAGGACGTGACAACGCACCGCGCGGGCGCCCGCTCCTAGGCTCGCCGCATGAGCCAGCCGACGCGGCCCTCCGACGCGACGTCCCCCGCGACGTCCCCCGCGACGTCTCCTGCGACGCCCGACGCGTCCCCCGTCCCCGGGGCGCCCCTGCGCGTCGTCGTCGCCCTCGGCGGCAACGCCATGACCGGTCCCGACGGCAGCGCGACGCCGCACGCCCAGCGTTCGGCGATCGCCCGCGCGATGGAGCACGTGGCCGACCTCGTGGCCCGTGGCGCCGAGGTGGTCATCACGCACGGCAACGGGCCCCAGGTCGGCAACCTCCTCGTCAAGAACGAGCTCGCGGCGCACGTCGTGCCGCCCGTGCCGCTCGACTGGTGCGGCGCCCAGACGCAGGGCACCATCGGCTTCACGGTGCTCGACACCCTCGAGGCCTCGCTCGCAGCGCGCGGCGTCGAGCGCCCCGTCGCCGCCCTCGTCACGCGCACCCGCGTCGACGCTCGCGACCCCGGCTTCACCCGGCCCACCAAGCCGGTGGGCCGGTACCTCCCGCACGACCAGGCCCAGACCCTCATCGACCACGGCGAGACGTGGGAGGACCGCGGCGAGCGCGGGTGGCGGCGGGTCGTCGCCTCACCCGAGCCGCTCGAGGTGCTCGAGACCCCTGCCGTGCGCACGCTCCTCGCCGCCGGCTACGTCGTCGTCGCGGCCGGCGGCGGTGGCATCCCGGTCGTGCGCGGTGGCGACGGACGCGTCCGCGGCGTCGAGGCGGTCATCGACAAGGACCTGACGGCCGCCCTGCTCGCCCGGGCCCTCGACGCCGACGTCCTCGTCATCGCCACCGACGTCGAGCACGCAGTCGCGGGCTGGGGCACGCCCGAGGCGCACCCGATCGGACGCGTCACGCTCGACGAGCTGACCGCGTACGCCGATGCCGGCCACTTCGCGTCGGGCTCGATGGGCCCGAAGGTCGAGGCCGCGCTGCGGTTCGTCCGCGCCGGCGGCCGCCGGTCCGTCATCACCGACCTGTCCCGCATCGCCGACGCCGTCGAGGGCGGCGTCGGAACCGTCGTCGAAAACCACTGAAGAGAAAGGTCATCCACCGTGCCTGAAGCCATCGAGGTCCGCAAGGTGCCGATCCACTCCGTCGCCGACGCGTCCGAGCTCGCGAAGCTCATCGACGACGGCGTCATGGAGGCGAGCCGCGTCATCGCCATCATCGGCAAGACCGAGGGCAACGGCGGCGTCAACGACTACACCCGCATCATCGCCGACCGTGCCTTCCGCGAGGTGCTCGTCGCGAAGGGCGCCCCGGCCGACCAGGTCAAGCAGGTGCCGATCGTGTGGTCCGGTGGCACCGACGGCGTCATCAGCCCCCACGCGACGATCTTCGCGACCGTCCCGGCGGAGAAGGTCGAGCCGTCCGACGACCTGCGCCTCACCGTCGGGTTCGCGATGAGCGAGGCGATCAAGCCCGAGGAGATCGGCTACGTCGCCATGGTCTCGAAGGTCGCCGACGCGGTGAAGGTCGCCATGGAGCGTGCCGGCATCACCGACCCCGCCGACGTCCACTACGTGCAGACCAAGACCCCGCTGCTGACGATCCACACGATCCGCGACGCCAAGGAGCGCGGCCACCGGGTCTGGACCGAGCACACCCACGAGTCGATGGACCTGTCCAACGGCACCACGGCGCTCGGCATCGCCGTCGCCCTGGGCGAGATCGAGATGCCGACCGACGCCGACGTCATGCACGACCGGTCGCTGTTCTCCTCGGTGGCCTCGTGCAGCTCGGGGGTCGAGCTGGACCAGGCGCAGGTCGTCGTCGTCGGCAACGCCCGCGGCGTCGGTGGCCGGTACCGGATCGGCCACTCGGTCATGCAGGACGCCCTCGACGCCGACGGCATCTGGGCCGCGATCAAGGACGCCGGCCTCGACCTGCCCGACCGCCCGCACACCTCCGACCTCGACGGCCGGCTCGTCAACGTCTTCCTCAAGTGCGAGGTGAGCCAGGACGGCCAGGTGCACGGTCGGCGCAACGCCATGCTCGACGACTCCGACGTGCACTGGCACCGCCAGATCAAGTCGGCGGTCGGCGGCGTCACGGCGTCGGTGACCGGCGACCCGGCCGTGTTCGTGTCGGTGTCCGCCGCCCACCAGGGCCCCGACGGCGGTGGCCCGGTCGCGGCGATCGTCGACCTCGGCGACGGCGAGCCCACCGGCTACCGCTGGACCCGCTGACCCGGAGCCAATCGAAAGAGCACTCCGTCACAAGCCCCAATCGAAAGAGCACGCAGTCCCACCCAGGCAATCGAGAGAGCACTCCGTCACCGGACAGCGGGACCGCGCGGTCACGCTCGAAGGTGACGGAGTGCTCTCTCGATCGAGAAGGGGGCGTGGGTCAGTGGGCGTCAGGTGGTGACGAGCCTGATGTCGACCTCGGGCTCGTGCTGCAGGGTGCTGTGCACGGTGCAGTGGTTCACCATGGCGAGCAGGGCTGCGTGCCGGTCGTCGGGCACACCCTCGGGCAGCACCACGCGGACATCAAGGTGCGTGACGCGCGACGGGCGGCTGCCCATGTCGTAGCTCGCCTCGACACGGAGCCCCTCGACGGGCAGGTCGTGCCGCGAGAGATAGCGGCGCGCGTAGAAGGCGGTGCACGAGGCGAGGCTCGCCACGAACAGCTCCGTCGGCGTCGGCGCCGTGTCCTCGCCTCCCATCGCGGCGGGCTGGTCGACCGTCACGACGTGTTCGCGGACGGCGATCTCGAACCGGTCGCGGCCGAGGTGGCTGACCGAGACGGACGGACGGGTGGAGACGGCTGCGTGGCTCATGACGGACTCCTGGTGGTGCGGCCCTACCCCTCCACGCTAATACCCCCGGGGGCACCTTGGTCGGACCGGGCGAGCGTTCTGCGTCACACCCCCGACCCCGATCGAAAGAGCACTCCGTCACGAGCCCCGATCGAAAGAGCACTCCGTCACGAGCCCCAATCGAAAGAGCACTCCGTCACCGGACAGAGAGATCGCGGGGTCACCCTGGGGTGTGACGGAGTGCTCTTTCGATTGAGAAGTGGAGGTTCAGGAGTTTCCGTCAGTGGGCGAAGTGGCGGGTGCCGGTGAAGTAGAGCGTCACGCCGGCGGCCTTCGCGGCCTCGATGATCTCCTCGTCGCGGATCGACCCGCCGGGCGCGACGACCGCGCGTACCCCGGCATCGAGGAGGATCTGCAGGCCGTCGGCGAACGGGAAGAACGCGTCCGACGCGGCCACCGAGCCGCGGGCGCGGTCCTCGCCGGCGCGGCGCACCGCGAGAAAGCACGAGTCGACGCGGTTGACCTGGCCCATGCCGACACCGACGGCGGCGCCGTCCTTTGCGAGCAGGATCGCGTTGGACTTGACCGCGCGGACGGCGCGCCAGGCGAACTGCAGGTCGGCGAGCGTGGCGTCGTCGGCGGCGTCGCCGGCGACCAGGCGCCAGTTCGCGGCGTCGTCGCCACCGGTCACGGCGTCGCCCTCGCCGCGCACGACGGCATCGACGCGGTCGACCGACTGCACGAGCAGGCCGCCGCTGATCGGGCGGGTCTCGACCGGGTCGGCCGCCTCGGCCATCCCGACGGGCAGGCGCAGGATGCGCAGGTTTTTCTTGGCGGTGAGGATCTCGAGCGCCTCGGGCTCGTAGTCCGGCGCGATGATGACCTCGGTGAAGACCGGCTTGGCCGCCGCGGCCATCGCCGCCGTCACGGTGCGGTTGGCCGCGATGATGCCGCCGTACGCGCTCACCGGGTCGGTGGCGTGGGCCCGCTCGTAGGCCTCCTCGATCGTGCCGCCGACGGCGATGCCGCACGGGTTGGCGTGCTTGATGATCGCGACGGTCGGCTGGTCGCCGTGGTCGTGCGCGGCGCGCACCGCGGCGTCGGTGTCGACGTAGTTGTTGTACGACATCTCCTTGCCGTGCAGCTGCTCGGCCGAGGCGACGCCGGGGCGCCAGTGCGTGTAGAGCGCGCCCTTCTGGTGCGGGTTCTCGCCGTAGCGCAGGGCGGCCGCGCGGTCGAACGTCGCGCCGGTCCAGGCCGGGAAGCCGGTGCCGTCGGTCGTGTCGGCATAGGCGTTGCCCATCCAGTTGGCGACGGCGTTGTCGTAGGACGCGGTGTGCACGAACGCCTCGGCGGCGAGGCGCCGGCGCTGGCCGAGGGTGAAGCCGCCCGCGCCGAGCGCGTCGGCGACGGCGCCGTAGGCGGCCGGGCTCGTGACGACGGCCACGCTGGGGTGGTTCTTCGCGGCCGCTCGCACCATCGAGGGGCCGCCGATGTCGATCTGCTCGATGCACTCGTCGGGGGTCGCGCCGGAGGCGACGGTCTCGCGGAACGGGTAGAGGTTGACGACGACGACCTCGAAGGCCTCGACGCCGAGCTCGGCCAGCTGCTCGAGGTGCTCGGGCTTGCGGGTGTCGGCGAGGATGCCGGCGTGGACCTTCGGGTGCAGCGTCTTGACGCGGCCCTCGAGGCACTCGGGGAAGCCGGTCAGCTCCTCCACCGGCGTCACGGCGATGCCGAGCGCCGCGATGGTCTTGGCCGTCGAGCCGGTCGAGACGATGGAGACGCCGGCCGCATCGAGCGCGCGGGCGAGGTCCTCCAGATCGGTCTTGTCGTAGACGGAGATGAGCGCACGCTTGATCGGACGGCGGCCGTCGGACATCAGAACTCCTGGCTGTGGGTGCTGTGGGTAGCGGTGTCGATGACTCCGGAACACCCAGGCGGGCGATGTTCCGATCGTTCACTCCCTGGTGGTTCCCCACCTGCGCCAGTCGTGTACGGCCAGCGTAGCGGCCGACGTCTCACCCGCCGAATCGTCGCCGTCTGCGCTGACGGAGTGCTCTCTCGATCGGGAGGCGAGGTGACGGAGTGCTCTCTCGGTCAGCCGATGCGGACCCGACGCCCGTCGACGGTGAACCCCTCGCGCGCCATCCGCCCGACGACGTCGACGAGCAGCTCGCGCTCCTGCACCTTGATCCGCTCGTGGAGCGTCTCCTCGGTGTCGTCGTCCGCGACCGCGACGACGCGCTGCTCGATGATCGGGCCCGTGTCGATCCCCGCGTCGACGAGGTGGCACGTCGTGCCGGTCACCTTGACGCCATAGGCGAGCGCGTCACGGACGCCGTGCGCGCCGGGGAAGCTCGGCAGCAGCGCCGGGTGGGTGTTGACGACGGTCGCGACGGCCAGGGCCGCCGGGCCGAGGATGCGCATGAACCCGGCACTGACGACGAACGCCGGCGACGCCTCCGCGATGCGCGACGCGAGCGCCGCGTCCCACGACGCCCGGTCGGCGTGGTCGACGGGGGCGATGACCGAGACGGGCACCCCGGCCCGCTGGGCGCGCTCGATCCCGGCGCACGGCCGGTCGGCCACCACTGCGGCCACGCGGACGCCGAGCGCGGGGTCGGCGGACGCGTCGAGGAGCGCCTGCAGGAGCGTGCCCGAGCCCGAGACGAGGACGACGACGTCGACCGGCACGCTCGGGCCTTCTGCGGGCGAGGGGGTCGCTGCGGGGTCGGGCTGGCTGGGAGTGGCCGCGGTCGTCACGCGCCGGAGTCTAACGACGGCACCGCAGCCCCGTGCTGCCCCGCCCGCGGGCATGGGTGAGGATGGGCCCATGAGCCAGCCGCCCCGGGACCCGCAGCGCCAGGCAGAGATCGCCTACGCGCGCGAGAAGGCGCGGTACTCCCTGCCCGTGCCCCTCTTCGCGCTCGTCGGGATCACCGCGATGTACCTGCCGCTGCCGCAGCGGTTCGTCGCCCTGCTGCCGCTCGTCATCGCGATGGTGCTGGCCGTGCGGCTGCTGCGCTTCCTGACGCCGCGACCGGGCCGGGAGAAGGTCTGGGCCGGGATCTCCCTCGCCGTGCTGATGCTGCCGGTGACCTCGCTGCTGCTGCAGGCCCTGATGTACGGGCCGGTCAGCCGCTACGAGGAGTGCGTCGCCGGGGCCCAGACGAACGTCGCCCGCGGACAGTGCGAGCGGCTGCGCGACGCGAGCCCGCTGGGGTTCATCGCGGACTGACGCGTCCGGTCCCCGGGGAGCCGGCCGACGCGTCGGCAGCGTCGGCAGCGTCGGCGCCGTCGGCGGCACCTGCGCTCCCGGCTCCGGCCGACGTGAACGCGGCCGAGGCGTCGGCCGCCCCTCGGTCCGGTCGTTCGCGCACGAGCAGGACCGCCAGCCACAGCAGCGCCCCGGCAAGCACCTCTGCAGCCAGGGCCGCCGCGAAGGCCCCGACCGGCACGCCGACGCGTGACAGCCGGTCGGTGCCCACCGCGCCGTTCGCGAGCGCCGTGAGCGCCACGACGACGGCCACCGGCAGCAGGGCGGCCACGGCGGTCGCGGTGACGCGCGCCCGGACGTTGCCGAAGAACTCGAGCTCGCGGTCGACACGCCGGGCCTGCAGCGCGCCGACGGCGACCGGCGCGAGGAGCACGAGGTACATCGCCGCCGGGTAGTCGGCCGACTGAGGCATCGCGCCGAGCACGGGCACGAGTGGCAGGAGGCCGGGCTGGGCGGCAGCCGGGGTGATCGCCCCGCCGAGCGCGAGCTGGAAGCCGGGCCCGGCGAGGAACCCGAGCGCCCACGTCGCCGCGTTCCCGAGCAGGGTCAGCTGCGCGAGGCCGAGCACGACGGTGGCGCCCGCGTTGACGCCGTACTCGTCCTGGATCGCCATGACCTGGCCCCATGACACGGCGAGCCGCGCCACGACGACGGCCGCCCCGAGCGTCAGCAGGACGCCGACTCCGCGCCAGCCGGTACGCCACACCGCCGGCAGCCACGTCGGCCCGCGGCGGAACCACGTGCGCACGAAGGCCGGAGCCGCGTCGTCCTCGGGGCGCAGGAGCACGAAGCCGAGGGCGAGCAGCGGCACGAGCAGCGAGCCGAGCACCGCTGCGACCCCCGGCGTCGCCGGGCCGCCGAGGGTGAAGAGCGCGAAGACCGCGGAGCCGGCGCCGTAGCCGACGACGAACCCCGGCACGACGCCCCAGCGCGCCACCTGGCTCCACGCGTCGGGACCGACGCGGAGCCGCTCCGTGGCGACGACGCGTCGGGCGAACCGGAAGGTGACGTGCACGAAGACGAGCAGGAGCAGCACCGGCGTCACCGAGAGCGTCACGCCCGCGGCGGTGCCGACCGACTGGCCGTGCCCGAGGAACCACACGGCGCTGCCGACGGACACCGCGGAGAACCACCCGAGCGAGCTCTCTGGAGCAGCCACCCAGCCGATGAGGGCGGGCAGACCGACGACCGACCACGTACCGACCGCGGCGAGCAGTCCGGCGCGCAGGGCCGCCGGGACGGCGGACGACGGGGTGGGGCTCGTGGCGGGCAGCGGACTCACTCCTGACGGGCCGGGCGTGCGGTCGTCTCCATGGTCGGCGCTCGGTCTGCCGGGAGCGAGCCCCCACGCCGGACGCGCCCGAACTCGTCACTGCCCCAGACGGTGTGACGGACGGAGCAGCCCAACCGACAGACAGCGTTCGGCGCGCGACGGAGACTGGAGGTGAAAGGGAGTGACCCTCCATGACCACCATCCGCTCCCGGGCCACGACGCTTCTCACCTGCGTCCTCGGCCCCCTTCTCGCCCTCGCCCTCGCGACCGTCGTCGCGGCCCCGGCGCCGGCCCAGACGGCCGCGGCCCGCGCCTCGTCCGCCGCCGGCATCAGCACCGCAGCGGTCGCCTACGCCGGCACCGTCTACCTCACCTTCGACGACGGCCCCAGCGCCACGTACACCCCGCAGGTCCTCGCGATCCTGCGCCGGTACGGCGTCAAGGCGGTCTTCTTCGAGGTCGGGCAGAACGTGTCCTGGTACCCCTCGATCACCCGCAGCCTCCGCTACTACGGCAACAAGATCGGCAACCACACGTGGAGCCACCCCGACCTCACGACGTTGTCGAGCTACTGGGTCACCTCCCAGCTCAACCGCATGGAGTCCGCGCTCGGCTACCGACCGCGCTGCGTGCGACCGCCCTACGGCGCGACGAACGCCCGGATCGCCGCGATCATCGCCGCGCGCGGCCAGCGACAGATCCTCTGGACCGTGGACCCGCGCGACTGGGCACGCCCCGGCACCTGGACGATCGTCAACAGGGTGCTCGCGAACGTCCGCGACGGCTCGCGGATCCTGCTGCACGACGGCGGCGGCAACCGCTCGCAGACCGTCGCGGCCCTCGACCTGCTCATCCCCCGTCTCCGCGCCCGCGGGTTCGTCGTCGGCCTGATGGCCTGCTGACGCGCAACGCGGCGCCGAGGCGGCAAGACCCGGCGTCCGGCGGCTCCCTCCCCCGGACGTCGGCCGGGCGGCCACCCGTGTGGGTGGCCGCCCGGAAGACGTGCTGCGAGGACCGGTGCGTCAGCCGGCGAGGCCCTTCATGATCTCGCGCATGAGGTCGGCGGTCTCGGTCGGCGTCTTGCCGACCTTGACGCCGGCGGCCTCGAGGGCCTCCTTCTTGGCCTGGGCCGTGCCCGAGGAACCGGACACGATGGCGCCGGCGTGTCCCATCGTCTTGCCCTCGGGGGCCGTGAACCCGGCGACGTAGCCGACGACCGGCTTGGTCACGTGCTCCTTGATGTAGGCCGCCGCGCGCTCCTCGGCGTCGCCACCGATCTCGCCGATCATGACGATCGCGTCGGTGTCGGGGTCGTTCTGGAACGCCTCGAGGCAGTCGATGTGCGTCGTGCCGATGATCGGGTCGCCACCGATGCCGACGGCCGAGCTGAAGCCGAAGTCCCGCAGCTCGTACATCATCTGGTAGGTCAGCGTGCCCGACTTCGAGACGAGACCGATGCGGCCGGTGCCCGAGATGTCGGCGGGGATGATGCCGGCGTTGCTGACGCCCGGCGTGATGAGCCCGGGGCAGTTCGGGCCGACGATGCGGGTCGTGCCCTTCTCCTTGGCGTAGTTGTAGAACTCCGCGGTGTCCTTGACGGCGACGCCCTCGGTGATGACGACGACGAGCGGCACCTCGGCGTCGACGGCCTCGACGGCGGCGGCCTTGGTGAAGGCGGCCGGGACGAAGATGACGCTGACGTTCGCGCCGGTCTGCGCGACGGCGTCGGCGACCGAGCCGAAGACGGGGACGCTGACGCCACCCTCGAAGTCGACGGTGGTGCCGGCCTTGCGCGGGTTGACGCCGCCGACGATGGTCGTACCGGACTTGAGCATGCGCTGCGTGTGCTTCATGCCCTCGGAGCCGGTCATGCCCTGGACGATGACCTTGGAGTCAGCGTTGAGGAAGATAGCCATGGTTGATCGTTCTCTCTCTCGGACTCTCGGGTTCAGGCCTGCGAGGCCAGCTCGGCGGCGCGGCGCGCGGCGCCGTCCATCGTCGGCTCGATCGTCACGAGGGGGTGGTTGCGCTCCTGCAGGATGCGGCGGCCCTCCTCGACGTTGTTGCCGTCGAGGCGCACGACGAGCGGGCGGTTCTCCTCGTCGCCGAGCGCGTCGAGCGCGCCGACGATGCCGTTGGCGACGGCGTCGCACGCCGTGATCCCGCCGAAGACGTTGACGAAGACGCTCTTGACCTGCGGGTCGGACAGGATGATGTGCAGGCCGTTGGCCATGACCTCGGCGCTGGCGCCGCCGCCGATGTCGAGGAAGTTCGCGGGCTTCTGGCCGCCGAACTGCTCACCGGCGTAGGCGACGACGTCGAGGGTGCTCATGACGAGACCCGCACCGTTGCCGATGATGCCGACGGAGCCGTCGAGCTTGACGTAGTTGAGGTCCTTCTCCTTGGCCGCGGCCTCGAGCGGGTCGGCGGCCGCCTTGTCCTCGAGGGCGGCGTGGTCCGCGTGGCGGAAGTCGGCGTTGGTGTCGAGGGAGACCTTGCCGTCGAGGGCCACGATCTTCCCGTCCTCGGTCTTGACGAGCGGGTTGACCTCGACGAGCGTCGCGTCCTCGTCGCGGTAGACGGTCCAGAGCTTCTGGACGACGTCGGCGATGGCCGCCTTGTCACCCTCGTCGAAGCCGGCGGCGTCGACGATCTCCTGCGCCTTCGCCGCGTCGATGCCGGTGTTCGGGTCGACGGCGATGCGTGCCAGGGCCTCGGGGCGCTCGACGGCGAGCTGCTCGATCTCCATGCCGCCCTCCTTGGAGCACATGGCGAGGTAGGTGCGGTTGGCACGGTCGAGCAGGATCGAGAAGTAGTACTCCTCGGCGATGCGGGCGCCCGCGGCGATCATCACGGTGCCGACGGTGTGGCCCTTGATGTCCATGCCGAGGATCTGCTCCGCGTGCGCCTGCGCCTCGTCGGCGCTCTTGGCGACCTTGACGCCGCCGGCCTTGCCGCGACCTCCGGTCTTGACCTGCGCCTTGACGACGGTGACGCCGCCCGACGTCTCGCCGATCCGCTCGGCGGCGGCACGCGCCTCCTCGGGCGTCGTCGCGGTGGCGCCTGCGAGCACGGGGACTCCGTGCTTCTCGAACATGTCGCGGGCTTGGTACTCGAAGAGATCCACGGGTGGGGTCCGTCCTCGTCGTCGATGGGGTCGTCGACTGCGCCGAGGAGGCGTCCGCCGGGCCACCCACGTGTGCACGCGGTCGGTCCTCGCGCCAGGGCGCAACCGAAAGAAGGCTGACCCTCGGACTCTAGTGCCCCCGGACCGGTGCCGATGTCACCGGGTGCGCGCGACGGGACGTGGATCACACCCGGTGTCCACGTCGTGGCCGCCACGCACCCGGCTGACCTGGGCCTCAGGCGGGTGCCTGCTGCGACACCGGCTCCTCCCGGTGGCCCGCGGCCGGGGAGCCCCCTCCACCGGCCGCGGGAGTCCACCTGCGCCACCACTCGTGGAATCCCAGACCCAGCAGCACGGTCGCCAGGGCGACCAGCGCCAACCCCGTCGACATCGCCGGCGTCAGGGTGATGGGCCCGCCGTCCTCGGCGCTGAGGGCCGGGAGGAACGTGATGGCCAGCCCCGCAAGGGACAGCAGCACCCGCAGCCAGACGTGTCGCACCGACGCCGCGAGCGCCACCCCGACTGCACCGGGCAGCAGGATCACGCCGGGACTGCCGAACAGCAGCAGTCCCGGGAGGGGCGCGAGACGCCACCACCTGGTGCGGCCCGACCCCCGCGCGCCGGCGGCCAGCCCGATCCCACCGCCGAGCAGGGCGCTGAGCCCGACAATGAGCAACGTTCCGCCCCAGGAGAACTCAGGTGTGGTCGAGACGAGTCGCATGAAGAGCCGGGCGAGGACGCCCCACCCCGCACCCAGGCCGAGCCCGACGGCCAGCCCCGACACGAGCCCTGATGGTCCGCGTCGGCCGGTCTGCGGCGCGCGCATCCTCACCACTCCACCGGGAGGCAGGCCAGCCGGGCCCCGGCCGCGCCGGTGACCGGGTTGGTCGGTGCGGCGTGCACGACGACCGAGCGCGCGCCGGACTGCACCGGGAAGCGCACGACCGCGCTCGAGTCGCCCCCACCGGAGTCGTCGACGGTGAAGTCGAGCCAGACCTCCGTGCCCGGTGACACCGTCGGCGGCAGGTGCCCGGCGTGCGCATCGGCGTTGTAGTGCCCCGATGCGAGCCCCGGCTGGCCGGCGGCGCACGGCCCGTCGTGCAGGTGCGCACCGAACGTGCGGCCCGCGACCGAGCGGTCGATGCCGCGCACGTGCAGCACGGCGGTCGTGCCCGACCCGTGCCCGACCAGCTGGACGCGGGCCGTCGCGTGGTCGAACGGGCCCGCGGCGACGGGGTCGTAGTCGCGCATCTCCCCCGACGACCGGACGACCACGGCGGCAGCCACCGCCGTCGATGCCAGTGCGACCACCCCCGACGCCGCGACCAGTCCGGCCATCCCTCCTCGAATCCTCCTGTGATGCATGGCTTTCACGCCCTCCCTCGTGTTGTGTGTTCCTACACTGGAGACGGGCGCGCCGGCCTGCCGGGCGACAGGGAGCTCAACAAAAAGAATTCGGAATCTTCCTGTCACCCGGACCGATCCGTCGCCCGTCTGTCGAGGTGATGGATGCCTTCCCTGCTGAGGTCGTGACCGCCGGAGTGGCCGGCGACGACTTCGACACCCGAGCCGCGGCGTTGTTCAACGCCGAGGCTCCATCACTGCTGCACCTGGCCCGGTTCTACGTCGACGACAAGACGGCGGCCGAGGACCTCGTGCAGGAGGCGTTCATCCGGCTGAGCCGCACCATGGGACGCGTCCGCGAGCCGTCCCGCGCCGCCGCGTACCTGCGCTCGATCGTCATCAACCTGGCCCGCGACCACAACCGCAGAGGGCTGGTGTCGCTGCACCACCGGCCCCCGGCGCCCGACGACGTGCCCTCTGCCGAGGAGTCCGCCCTCGGACGCAGCGCCCGCCAGGAGGTCATCGAGGCCCTGCGCGCCCTGCCGGGGCGACAGCGTGACTGCCTGACGCTGCGGTACTACTACGACATGTCGCCGGCCGACATCGCCGACGGCCTCGGCATGTCGGTGAACTCCGTCAAGACCCACCTCCAGCGAGGCCTCCGGGCCCTGCACGTCGCGCTCCGGGAGGCGCCATGAGCGACATCGAGCACCTCATCGAGGAGGCCCTGCGACCCGTGGGCGCCGCACCTCCCCCACCCTCGCGCGACCTGTTCGGCCGCGTCCTCGAGTCGGTCCACGACGACCAGCGCCGCAGGCGCAAGGTCCGACGCGTCGTCGCCCTCTGGGCGGCCGCCGTCGCAGTCGCGGTCCTCCTCGTGCTCCTGCTCACCCCCCGATCGGACGGAGTCCTGCTCATGCCCTGGTGGATCCTCGAGCTCGCGACGACGGCGGTGCTCGTCGGCATCGCGGTGTGGCTCGGCCCGTTCATCAAGCGGTTCGGCCGCGCCTACGCCGCCGACGTCTTCCACGACAACCCGGCCACCGGCAAGAGCTACATCGTGCTGACCGACGTCGTGTACTACCTCATCTTCGCCGCGTACATCCTCTTCACGGTGCAGCTCGGGCCACCGAAGGACGAGTGGGGCAACCTGTCCCAGACCGTCGTCGCCCCGCAGGTGCAGGCCGAGCTCGTCCGTATCGGCGGCATCCTGCTCGTCATCGGCGTGCTGCACGGGCTCAACATCGTGCTCATGCCGGTGCTCGGCCGGCTCTTCTCGCTCAACCGACGCGTCGACCGCATCCAGCGCGTCGAGCGCGCCGACCACGCGGACCGCCTCTGACCTTGCGGCGCCGGCGACGCGTCAGAATCGGGCGCGACTCGCGCAGGCGCCGCGTCAGGCGGGGTGGACGTTCGCGTGCACCCAGTCGACGATCTCGCGCGTCGTCGCACCGGGCGTGAACACCTTGGCGACCCCGAGCCGCTCGAGCTCGGGGATGTCGTCGTCGGGGATGATGCCGCCGCCGAAGACGACGATGTCGCTCGCGTCGCGCTCGCGGAGCAGCTCGACGACGCGGGCGAAGAGCGTCAGGTGCGCCCCGGAGAGGACCGAGAGGCCGACGACGTCGGCGTCCTCCTGGATGGCCGCCTCGACGATCTGCTCGGGCGTCTGGTGCAGGCCCGTGTAGATGACCTCCATGCCGGCGTCGCGCAGTGCGCGGGCCACCACCTTGGCCCCGCGGTCGTGCCCGTCGAGGCCGGGCTTGGCCACGACGACTCGGATGACGTCGGCCGACACGGCACCAGGGGTCTCGCTCATGGGCGGAACTCTAGCCAGACCCGCCGAAGGTGCAGCACGAAAGTGACCAGCCACCCATTACCCGGGGTAACGTCACCGCCGTGGGCGCCTCCCAACGCGTGACGACGTCGTCGCGAGCCGAGTCCGCCCCGGCCCGTCGGACGCGTGGCGCCGTGAACGCCAGGAGCGCCCTCGACGCGGTCGGGGAGGTTGCCGCTGCCCTGCTGACGCCCACCGGACTGGCCGGCGCGGCCCTCGAGGCCACCTGGATCGGCCTGCACATGGCGCTCTGGCCCGTCGGGCACCTCGGCGCTCGAGCCTCCGACCGCCGCGACGGCTACCGCGTCGGGCACCTGACGCCGAGCCAGCGCGGCCTCATCGTCAGCGACGTCGAGGCGGCGGGTACCCCGATCCTGCTCGTGCACGGCATGGTCGACAACAGGTCCATCTTCACCGTCCTGCGCCGGGGGCTGTCCCGGCGCGGCTTCGGGCGCATCGACACCATCAACTACTCGCTGTTCACCGGCGACGTCCGCGCCGCGGCCGCCGACCTCGGCACGGAGGTCGAGCGGATCGTCGAGGAGACCGGCTACGAGCGCATCCACGTCATCGGCCACTCGATGGGCGGGCTCATCGCCCGCTACTACGTGACGCGTCTCGGCGGCGACGCGCACGTCCACACGCTCGTGACGCTGGGCACCCCGCACCGGGGCAGCTACCTCGCCTACGCGTGGAACAACGGCCTCACGCGCCAGCTGCGCCCCCGCAGCCGGCTCTTCGCCGAGCTCGCCCGGCCGGTGCGCGACTGCCAGACCCGGTTCATCGCCTACTGGTCCGACCTCGACCAGGTCGTCGTGCCGCAGCGCAACGCGGCCCTGCACCACCCCGACCTCAACGTCCACAACATCGCGCTGCACGGCGTCGGGCACATGAGCATCCCGATCACGAGCAGCGTCGTGCACGGCATCTCGGCCGCGCTCGCCCACCTCGACGCCACCGGCGCGACGCTGACGCCCGGCGTCAGCCCGCTGCGCACCCGCCACACGCCCGACGGCGGCACGCCGAAACCACGCGGTGGAAAACCGCCACGGAAGGCGCAGATGCCCTAGGGTCGGGCTCAGTCGCGAACCCTCCACCGCGCCGCTGGCCCCCTGCGTTCTCAACCGTTTTTTGCGTCACGAAACGGTCACGTTACGCTGGGCGCTCGCATCCGGAACCGATAGGTCATTCTTCCGTGCCCAGCAACAACAGCTACACCGGCCGGCACCGGCCGCCCTCGAAGCCGTCGCGGGGTCGACAGTTCGTCGTCCCCGTCGCTGTGCTCTCCTCGACCGTCGCCGGAGGCCTCGTCATCCGGCAGGCCGGCGCACAGGAGCTGAGCCCCGAGGCCGCCGCCATGAAGAACGTGTCGAACTCCGTCGCCGGTCTCGGCCTCGCCGCCGACCCGGGCGCCGTCGCCGCTGCCGCCGACAACCGGGCCGGTTCCCGCTCCTCCCGCGACATGGCCCGCGACGCGAGCGCCATCATCACCCGCGCCACCACCTCCGCCGAGCAGGCCGCGGACGCCGCCAACGAGGCCGCCGACGCCGAGCAGGCGCGCAAGCAGGCCAAGGCCGAGGCCGCCCGCCTGGCCGAGGAGGCAGCCAAGGCCCGGGCCATCGCCCGGGCCCACCGGTGGGTCGTCCCGGTCGCCGGCTACACCCTCACCTCGGGCTTCGGCTGGCGCTGGGGCAAGATGCACCCGGCCCAGGACCTCGCCGTCGCCACCGGCACCCCCGTCCACGCCCTCTCCAGCGGCACGGTCGTCTTCGCCGGCTGGTCCACCGAGGGCTACGGCTACATGGTCAAGATCCGCTACTGGGACGGCACCGTGTCGTGGATGGCCCACAACAGCCGCCTCGTCGTCTCGGTCGGCGACTCGGTCGAGCCGGGTCAGCTCGTCTCCTACAGCGGCTCCACCGGCAACTCGACCGGTCCGCACGTGCACCTCGAGATCCACCCCGAGGACGGCTCGGCCGTGGCCCCGCGCCCCTGGCTCGCCGAGCGCGGCGTCAACCTCTGAGCCTCCCGGCCCCCCGCAACACCCGCAGCACCGACGCGACCGGCGTCACGACACGAGGCCCACCCCACCCGGGGCGGGCCTCGTCGCGTGTCCGGCGGTGTGCGTCCGGCTCAGAGCTTGACGAGGGGTGCGTAGCGCAGCAGCAGCCGCTTGGTGCCGGTGTCGGGCCCGAAGTCGACGTGCGCCATCGACTTGTCGCCCTCCCCCTCGACCCGCACGACGGTACCGAGGCCGAACGCGTCGTGGCTGACGCGGTCACCGGCGTCGAGCGAGATGACCGGACGCTTGCCGGGGCTGCGGACGCCGGGGCGGGCCGCGAGCGTCGCCACGGCCGGTCGGTCGGACCCGCGGGCCCCGCTGAAGGACGGGCCGAGCCGCTGCCAGTCGAGCAGGTCGCCGGGGATCTCGTCGAGGAAGCGCGACGGCGGGTTGTACTGCGGGGCACCCCAGGCCGAGCGCACGGCCGCACGCGTCAGGTAGAGACGCTCGCGGGCGCGGGTGATGCCGACGTAGGCGAGCCGGCGCTCCTCCTCGAGCTCCTTCGGGTCGCCGAGGGCGCGCAGGTGCGGGAAGGTGCCGTCCTCCATACCGGTGAGGAAGACGACGGGGAACTCGAGGCCCTTGGCCGTGTGGAGCGTCATGAGCGTGACGACGCCCTGGGCCTGCGCCTCGGGCTCGTCGGGGATCTCGTCGGCGTCGGCCACGAGCGAGACCTGCTCGAGGAACTCCTCGAGCGGGCCCGCCGGCGCGACGTCCTCGGGCTCGGCGTCGGGCTGACCCGGCGTCGAGGTGGCCTCGCCCGTGACCTCGGCCTCCGCGGCGTCGCGGGCCCGACGCTCGTCGTACTCCTGCGCGACGGCGACGAGCTCGGCGAGGTTCTCGATGCGGGTCTCGTCCTGCGGGTCCTGGCTGGCCCGCAGCTCGGCGAGGTAGCCGCTCTGGTCGAGGACGGCCTCGAGGAGCGTGGCGATGCCGCCGCCGCTCTCGTAGACGAGCCGCAGCTGCTCGAGCATCGAGGTGAAGCCCTGGATCGCGGCGACCGACCGGGTCGCGATGCCCGGGGCGTCCTCTGCCCGGCCGAGGGCCGCGACGAAGGGGATGCGCTCGCGCTCGGCCAGGGCCGCCACGCACGCCTCGGCGCGGTCGCCGATGCCCCGCTTGGGCGTGTTGAGGATGCGACGCAGGTTGACGGTGTCGGTGGGGTTGGACACGACACGGAGGTAGGCGAGGGCGTCCTTGATCTCGCGCCGCTCGTAGAACCGGGTGCCGCCAACCACCTTGTACGGCAGGCCGGTCCGCACGAGGACCTCCTCGACGGCGCGGCTCTGCGCGTTGGTGCGGTAGAAGACGGCGACGTCACCGGGCTTGACGCCGTGCTCGGCGAGGTCGTCGATCTGCTTGGCGACGAAGGCAGCCTCGTCGTGCTCGTTGTCGGCGACGTAGCCGACGATCATCGCGCCGTCGCCGGAGTCGGTCCAGAGGTTCTTGGCCCGACGCCCCTCGTTGCGGGCGATGACGGCGTTGGCGGCGCGGAGGATGCGCTGCGTGGAGCGGTAGTTCTGCTCGAGCAGGATGGTGCGGGCGTCCGGGTAGTCCTTCTCGAACTCGAGGATGTTGCGGATCGTCGCGCCGCGGAAGGCGTAGATCGACTGGTCGGAGTCGCCGACCACACACAGCTCGGCCGGCGGCACGGCGTAGGCGCCCTCCGGGCCCTTGACCTCGCCGACGAGCTCGCGGATCAGCTGGTACTGCGCCTGGTTGGTGTCCTGGTACTCGTCGACGAGCACGTGCCGGAACCGGCGCCGGTAGTACTCGGCGACGTCCGGGAAGGCCTGCAGGATGTTGACGGTCATCATGATGATGTCGTCGAAGTCGAGGGCGTTGGCCTGGCGCAGGCGACGCTGGTACTGGGTGTAGGCCTGCGACACGGTGCGGTCGTAGTGGTTGCCCTCGGCCACCTGCGAGGCGTAGGTCTCCTCGTCGATGAGCTCGTTCTTGAGGTTGCTGACCTGCGAGGAGAAGGAGCGCGGCGGGTAGCGCTTGGGGTCGAGGTCGAGGTCGCGCAGCACGAGGCCCATGAGGCGCTGGCTGTCGGCGGCGTCGTAGATCGAGAACGTCGACTTCATGCCGACCTTGGCGGCCTCGCGCCGCAGGATCCGCACGCACGCCGAGTGGAAGGTCATGACCCACATGGCGCGCGCCCGCGGGCCGACGATGGCCTCGACGCGCTCGCGCATCTCGGCCGCCGCCTTGTTCGTGAAGGTGATGGCCAGGACCTGGCCCGGCTGCACACCGCGCTCGCCGAGCAGCCAGGCGATGCGGTGGGTCAGGACGCGGGTCTTGCCCGAGCCGGCGCCGGCGACGATGAGCAGGGGGCCGCCCTCGTGGACGACGGCCTCGCGCTGCTGCGGGTTGAGCCCCAGCAGGAGCTCCTCGGGGTCGAGGTGGGGCGCTGCGCCCGGCGTGGCGACGCCACCCTGCGCGGCGGCCTCGGCCCACGTCGGCACGCCACGCTCGGTGACCTCGCCGGCGCGCCCGGCCGCCGGTGGGGTGCCGGCCCCGCCGCGCTCGAATCCGGGCATGGGGAGGTCGTCGAAGAGCGTGCTCATGATGGGGCCCAGCCTACGTCGGACCACCCACACCACCCGACCACGGCACGATGGGTGCATGACCCCCGACCAGAGCGCCGAGCAGAGCGCCGAGCGGACCCCCGAGCACAGCTCCGGTGCGCGCACCGACTCCGCGCCGCTCCCGGAGTGCCCCGCCTTCCTCGTGCGCCCCGCCCTCCCGGACGACGTGCCCGAGCTGCTGCGCCTCGTGCGGGCCCTCGCCCTCTACGAGAAGGAGCCCGAGGCGGCCGTCGCGACGCCTGAGCAGTTCACCGTGGCCCTCTTCCCCACCGACGGGGCACCCGTGGCGTCGGCGCACGTCGCCGTCCGGCCCGACGGACGCGTCGCCGGCATGGCGCTGTGGTTCACGACCTTCTCCACGTGGACCGGGCAGCCCGGCATCTGGCTCGAGGACCTCTTCGTCGACCCCGCTGCGCGCGGTGGCGGCATCGGCACGGCACTGCTCTCCGAGCTGGCGACCACGTGCGTCGAGCGCGGGTGGACGCGCCTGGAGTGGACGGTGCTCGACTGGAACACCCCCTCGATCGCCTTCTACCGCTCGCACGGGGCGCACCCCCTCGACGACTGGACCACCTTCCGCGTCGACGGTGACGCGCTGACGCGGCTGGCGACCTCCTAGGCCATGGCCACGCGCCCCCGACCCGGGTCGCCCGGAACGCCAGGAACGCCAGGAACGCCAGGAACACCCGGCGAGCCCGCCGCTCGCCCCGGGCGGCCACCCCGACGGATGGGCTCGGCCGACGTGCTCTGGCTGACCATGGACCGTCCGACCAACCTCATGGTCGTGGTGTCCGTCGTGCTCCTCGAGTCGGTGCCCGACTGGGACCGCGTGCTCGACGTGCTGCGCACCCGGATCGTCGAGCCCTACCCCGTGTTCAGCCAGCGCCCCCGGCGGTCCGCGCGGATCCTGGGCCGCTACCGGTGGGAGGACGACCCCGACTTCGACCTCGCGCGGCACGTGCGACGGGTCACCCTGTCCGGCCGCGGGACCGCCGCCGAGGCCGACGCGGAGCTGCAGGCCTACGTCGAGGAGCAGCTCCCGCGTCCGTTCGAGCGCACGCGTCCGCTCTGGGAGGTACACCTCGTCGAGGGCCACGGGCCGGGAGCGGCGCTCGTGTTCCGCAGCCACCACGCCCTCGCCGACGGGATCGCCCTGACACGCGTGCTGCTCGGGCTGACCGAGGACGCCGACGGTGTGCCGGGCGACCTCGTCGGGCCTCCGGCGGCCGCCGACCTGGCATCCCTGCCCGTCGGCGCCCCCGCATCGCCCGGTGCCCTCGGCCCGGGCCTGCGACTCGCCCGTGCCTCCGCGCGCTCCGCCTGGAACCGCCTGCGTTCCAAGGGGGCTCGCACCGCTGTCACCGACGCGGCCGGCTTCACCCTCCGCACCGGCCAGGTCGTCTCCGACCTGCTGCTGACGACCAACCCGACCAGCGCGGTCGGCGGCGTGCCCGGGCGGGGCAAGCGTCTCGTCTGGACCCAGCCCCTGCCGCTCGGCGGCCTCAAGGGCGTCGGCAGGCTCGTCGGTGCCACCCTCAACGACGTGCTGATGAGCGCCGTCGCGGGCGCCCTGCACGTCTACCAGCAGGAGCACGGTCGCACGCCGGTCGACCTCGTGACGATGGTGCCCGTCAACGTCAGGCCGCTCGACGAGCCGTTGCCGCGCGAGCTCGGCAACCGGTTCGCCCTCGTCTTCCTGCGCTTCCCGAGCGGCGACGCGACGCCGCTCGGTCGCCTCGCGCTGTCCAAGGCGCGGATGGACTGGCTCAAGGCCTCGCCCGAGGCCGCCCTCACCTTCGCCCTCATCTCCGTCATCGGTCGCTTCCCGGCCGCGCTCGAGCGCCGGGTCGTCGACTTCTTCGCCGACAAGGCGATCGGGGTCACGACCAACGTCGCCGGGCCGCGGCAGGTCCGGTACCTCGCGGGCGTCCGGGTGGCCGGGGTGCTCGGCTGGGTGCCCGGCTCGGGGCGCCACACGCTCGGGTTCTGCATCGTCACCTACGACGACACGCTGCGGGTCGGCATCATGGCCGACGCGTCGGTCGTCCCCGACCCCGAGGCGCTGCTGGTGGCTCTCGAGGAGGAGGTGGCCGTGCTCGTCCGCATCGGGGCCGCTGCCCCCACCGCTCCCACCGCTCCGACCGCTCCGGGGGCGCGGCGTCGACGGTCGTAGGGTGGCGAGCATGACCACCGCCACCAGCGTCTTCGTCACCGAGCCCGGCGACCGCAGCGTCCTCGAGCTGCGCGAGCACGACGTGCCCGAGCCAGGACCGGGCGAGGTGCAGGTCGAGGTCGCGGCCGCCGGGGTCAACTTCATCGACGTCTACAAGCGCCAGGGTGTCTACACCGTCCCGACGCCGTTCGTCCTCGGGGAGGAGGGCGCGGGCACCGTCGTCGCCGTCGGCCATGGCGTCGAGGGCTTCGCGACGGGCGACCGCGTCGCGTGGTGCCAGTCGCTCGGCAGCGAGTCGACGCTCGTCAACAAGGCTTCCACCGCGCTCGTCCACGTGCCCGACGGCCTCGACCTCGAGGTGGCCGCGGCCGCGATGCTCCAGGGCCTCACCGCGCACTACCTCGTGACGAGCACGTTCGCCGTGTCCGAGGGCGACGTCGCACTCGTGCACGCGGCCGCGGGTGGCGTCGGGCAGCTGCTCGTCCAGATGGTCACGCAAGGCGGCGCCACCGTCGTCGCGACGGCAGGCACCGACGAGAAGCTCGCCATCGCAACGGATCTCGGCGCCCAGCACGTCATCAACTACTCGCAGTTCTCGGCTGCCGAAGACCTCGCGACGGCGATCCGCGCGGCGGCCGGCCGCGGCGTCGACGTCGCCTACGACGGCGTCGGCAAGGCGACCTTCGACGCTTCGCTCGCCTCCCTGCGCCCGCGCGGCACGATGGTCCTCTTCGGCGGGGCCAGCGGACAGGTGCCGCCGTTCGACATCCAGCGCCTCAACGCCGGCGGCTCGCTCTTCCTCACCCGGCCGAAGCTCGGGGACCACGTGGCCACGCGCGAGGAGTACGAGTGGCGGGCCGGCGAGGTGCTCGGCGCCATCGCTGCCGGCGCGCTCAGGCTCGAGGTCGGCGGGCGCTACTCGTTCGCCGACGTCGCCGACGCGTACGAGGCCCTCGAGGGCCGCCGCACCACGGGCAAGCTCGTCCTGGTGCCCGGCCGGTGACCCGGGCACTCCTGCGCCACGACCGCATCTGGACCGGCGTCACGGCCGGTGGCGCCTCGCCGTGGACCGACGCGCTGCTCGTCGAGGACGGACGCGTCGTGGCCGTCGGCTCCGACGCCCGCGAGGCCGCCACGGTCGGCTCCTGCGGGGTCGTCGACCTGCCGGGCGTCGTCGTCATGCCGGGCCTGCACGACGCGCACGTGCACACCGAGTGGCTCTCGCGCGACATGGCCTCCGTCGACCTGCGCGACGCCACGTCGCTCGAGGAGGCGCTGGGACGCGTCGCGGCCCACGCGTCGACGCTCCCGCCCGGCACCGGCCTGCACAGCGGGCGCTGGAACCACAACGTGTGGGAGGTGCCGGTCCAGCCCGACCGGCGCGCCCTCGACTCGGTCACCGAAGGACGCCTCGCCGCGCTGGCGAGCGTCGACGGCCACACCATCTGGGCCAACACGGCGACGTTGCGCGCCGCGGGCATCACCCGGCACACCCCCGACCCCGTCGGTGGCGAGATCGACCGTGACGTCGACGGCGAGCCCACCGGCATCCTGCGCGAGAAGGCCCAGGAGCTGCTGCTCGTCATCGACCACGACGAGGGACCGCTGCGGCCGTGGCTCGAGCGGTGCCAGCAACGGCTGCTGTCGGTCGGCCTCACGAGCATCACCGACATCGACGGCGAGGACGCCCGCGACGCCTACGCCGCGATGCACGCCGACGGCGTCCTGCAGCTGCGGGTCACCAAGTGCACCCGCGACGGCGACCTCGAGGCCGCCATCGCCCAGGGGCGCCGGTCAGGCCAGGGCGACGACGTGTTCCGCGTCGGGCCGGTCAAGTTCTTCAGCGACGGCGCCCTCGGCTCGCACACCGCGCACATGACCGAGCCCTTCGTCGGCCACGAGGGGTGCGGCATCGCGGCCATGCCGCACGACGTGCTGCTCGAGCGCACGCTGCTCGCCGTGCGGTCGGGGCTCGACGTCGCGACGCACGCCATCGGCGACGAGGCCAACCGGCTCGTCCTCGACGTGTTCGAGGCGGTCCGCGCGTCCGGTGGGGTCGGTGCCGACGCCCTGCTGCGCGTCGAGCACGCCCAGCACGTGCGGCCCGTCGACGTGCCGCGGTTCCGGGCGCTCGGCGTCGTCGCCTCGATGCAGCCGAGCCACTGCACGGCCGACCTCGACCTCGCCGACGCCATCATCGGCCCGCGGCGGCTCGCCTCCTACGCGTGGCGCACCTTCCTCGACGCCGGTGTCGCCGTGGCGTTCGGGTCGGATGCCCCGGTCGAGGACCCGAACCCCTTCTGGGGGTTGCACGCCGCCGTGACACGCCAGCGCGCCGACGGGTACCCACTCGGCGGCTGGCGTCCGGAGGAGCGGGTCACCCTCGACGAGGCCGTGCACGCGTTCACCGTCGCGGCCCACGCGTCGGTCGGGCGCACCGACGTGGGACGCCTGGCCCTCGGACAGCTCGCCGACCTCGTCTGCCTCGACCGCGACCCGTGGGCGCTGGAGCACTCGGAGCCCGCCGCGATCCGCGACACCCGGGTGCTCCAGACCCGCATCGCCGGCGCCCTCGTCGACGACGCCTCCTGACCCCACCCCGCCGGCAGCATCCCGAACACCCACCGCGGTTCAGGATGACGACCATCATCACCCAGCCCGCCGCGTTGCCGACCGACCTGTGCTCAGCGCCGCGATGGTGGTCGTCATCCGGGACACCGCGGCGCGCGCCATGGTGTCCCGGACCCAGTCCTGCCGTGCCATCGCCTGGTGGTGCGAGAACCGCAGCACGAGCCAGCCGTCGAGGGTCAGCTCGTCGTAGCGCTCGCAGTCGATGTCGATCTGGCGCGGGTTGGTGTGGAACTCGTGGCTGTCGCCCTCGACGACGATCCGCAGCCCGGCGTCGCTCAGGTCCGGGTGGATGGTGCGGCCGGCGCTCCGAATGGGTGCCTGCGGCACGAGGCGCAGCCCGGGCACCTCGAGCGAGATGGCGCGGAGCACCGACTCGAACGGGTTGGCCGCCTTGCCGCTCGCCTCCCGCGCCACGCGGAGAGCCGCCGCACGACCTGAGCGCGGAACGGCACCTGCTGCGGCGAGCAGCTGGTCGCTGGTGACGCGGCGGTGCCGGAGCGCGGAGTCCGCCACGGCCAGGGCCTCGTCGAGGGGCAGCGTCCGCGCGCAGTCGATGACGGTGCGCAGTGGCGTCGTCACCTCCCCGTCGTGGACATCGTGCGCGTCGAGGACGCGCCATTGCACCTGACACGCCCGCTGGTCCTCGGGACGGACGCGTCGACCCCTGGGCACGGCGACCTCCGGCCGCGTCGGCTGGGTCTTGAGCGGCAGACGCCACATGGCCGCGGCGCTCCGACCGACCGCGACGCCGTTGACACGGCGAACCGCCCGACGGGCAGCATCGGCGGTGGGGAGGGCGTAGTGGCCCGGCGCGTCGCGCACGAGGACGCCGTCACGCACGGCGGCCGAGATCTCGCGCCCGGTGAACCGCGGCGTCAGCTCACCCCTCCTGGCGACGCCGCCGAGAGCAGTGACGAATCGGACCAGAGGAGCGGCACTGGGCATGAGCCGACTCTGGCCGAGCCGAGCACGGCACCGAGCGCGTCATCCACAGCGACCCAAGACGTTCAGGATGACGACCACGAATGCCATCCCGAGGCCGCTCCGAGCACGGGTCGGGCTCGAAATGCCGAATGGTGGTCGTCTTCCTGAACGCTCGCCGCCGACGTGTGGCGGGTGGGACGGGGTGCTCACTCGACGTGGAGGGGCACCGATGGCACGGGGCGGCGTGTGGCGGGTGGGACGGGGTGCTCACTCGACGTGGAGGGGCACCGATGGCGCGGGGCGGCGGGTGGCGGGTGGGACGAGGTGCTCAGCCGGGGACGACGGACAGGAGGAGGGTGGCGAACCAGGTCAGGGCGCCGACGACGAGCAGGAAGATGCCGATGACGGCGACGTTGCCCGCTCCCTCGGCGCCCTGGGCTGCGGCCGCGCGACGCCGCCGCCGGCCGATGACGACGAGCACCGTGCCGGCCACCAGCCACACGAGCCCGATGAGGACGCCCGCGAGAACGCCTGCGTCCCAACGCATCCGGAGTACCTCCGCTTCAGCGGCCGGTGGTCACACCCACAGGGCTGCGACGGCGACGTTGACGACCGCCCCGCCGCCCGCGACGTCGAGGAAGGTGCCGGCGTCCTCGCCGCGCTTGGAGCGGGCGTGCCCGATCTCGGCCATGGCGGCCACGACGAGGGCGATGACGAGCTTGACGGCGATCTTCGTGTTGTTGATGTGGTGCTCCTCGTCCTTGAGCGCCTCGGCGATGCCGACGAGGATGACACCGGTAACGATCTGGGCCCGGGCTCCCCACACGACCGGTGCGATGACCGTGCGCCCCGAGCGGACGGCGATCCAGCCGCCCACGATGGCGGCCATGCCGAGCAGGTGGAGCACGACGAGCAGGTTGTAGACGAGGTCCATGGCGGTCATCCTACGGAGCGTCGTAGTCGCGTCGCGCGAGGGCCCGCAGCGCGTCGAGCCGGCGCCACGAGCTGGTGAGCGGCACGTCGTCGATCTCGTGCGGGGCGAACCACCGCGCGTCGGCCGTCGTGCCGCCGATGTCGTGGACGACCGGGTCGCCGGGCGTGGGGCACGTGGCCGCGTAGACGATGCGCACGGCGTGGAAGTCCTCGACGACGCCCGACGGGGCGCGGCCGAACCAGTGCGAGGACTGCACGGCGACCAGGTCGCCGAGCTCGACGCGTTGCCCGGTCTCCTCCCACACCTCGCGGTGCAGGCCGTCGACGGGGGCCTCGCCCTCGTCGAGCCCACCGCCGGGCAGGCCCCACTCCCCCTCGACGTTGGTGAGGTTGGTGAACTCGGTGAGCAGCACGCCCCGCGCGCTCGTGACGACGGCGTACGCGGCGACGCGCTGGTGGGGCACGGCGGGGTCGCCGACGCGCACATCGGGGTCGCGGAAGACGGTCCCCGGCGGCGGCACCTCGCCGACGAGCGGGCTTGCGCGGTAGGCGATCTCGAGCGTGCCGTCATCCGCCATCGACGACGTCAGAGGCGCGTCGACCGCCCACCCGGCCAGGCCGAGCACGTGCACCGGGTCGGCGCCGTGGTGCAGCGGCTCCGACGCCACCCGCTCGCCCGACGCCGCCAGCGCGACGATGCGGATGCCGCCGGGCACGTTGGTCCTCATCGGCGCACCAGCCCGACGGCGCGCTCGTACTCGGACACCGCGAGCCGGGCCACGCGCGACCACTCCTGCGCGGGCGGCTGGGCGAGGTTGCGGGCCCTCATGCGGGCCACCTCGGCGGGGTCGCGGGCGAGGTCGGCGATCGCCAGGGCCATGGCGTCGTCGCTGTCGACGACGCGTCCGTTGACGCCGTCAATGACGAACTCGCTGACGCCGGAACCCTGCCGGCCGATCACGGGCAGCCCGACGGTGCGGGCCTCTAGGGCGGCGATGCCGAACGACTCCAGGCGCGCCGGCGACAGGTAGACATCGGAGGCTGCGTAGCGCTCGCGCACCTCGTCGCGGCTGACGCGTCCGGGCAGGTGGACCCAGTCGAGGCCGTGGTGGCGCACGTACCTCTCGACACGACCGCGGTCGGGCCCCTCACCGAGCACCGTCAGCTCGAGCGACCCGGGGCCGGCGAGGGCAGCGGCGCGCTCGACGAGCGCGACGAGCGCGGCCGGCCGCTTCCGTGCGGCGAGACGCATCGCGGTGACGAGGCGCAGCGGGCCGGGCGCCCGCTCGCCCGGGACGCCGACGGCCCATCGGGCAGCGTCGATACCGTTGGGCAGCACCCCGACGTGCACGCCGTCGCCGACGAGGCGGCGCAGCGGCTCGGCCGCCACGTCGGACACCGCCGACATCGCGACGCCGCGTGAAGCCCAGCGGCGCACGAACCCGGCCGCGCCGAAGGCCGGCGCGACGCCGGCGAGCATGCAGTGCCACGTCATCGCGGTCGGCAGACCGAGTCCCACGGTGACGCGCGTGCAGTCCCACGCGAACGGGGACACGACGCCGGTCTGGACGTGCGCGACGTCGAAGCCGCCCTCGACGAGCCGCCGGCGCAGCTCCTTCGGGGCCCACGGGTTGACGGGCAGCTCCCACGGCACCCGGGCGGCGAGCCGGTGCACCGCGACGCCGTCGACGACCGTCACCTCGCCGTGCATCTGCCCCTCGGGCCCGCGGGTCGCGGTGAACGCCTCCACCTCGTGGCCGAGCGCGAGCAGCTGCTGGGCGAGGTCGTGGGTCTGCACCTCGATACCGCCGAGCCGCGGCAGGTAACAGTCGGAGAGCAGCGCCACCTTCACGGGTCACACTCTGTCATGGGCCAAGATGGGGCCGATGCCGCACACTCTGGTCGCCTTCCACGCCCACCCCGACGACGAGGCCCTGCTCACCTCGGGCACGATGGCGCGCGCCGCCGCCGAGGGGCACCGCGTCGTCGTCGTCGTGGCCACCGACGGCGAGCTCGGCCTCGCCGCGAGCGAGTTCACGGGTGAAGGCCGGCTCGCCGCCACGCGCATGGACGAGCTCCGCACGAGCGCCCGCGCCCTCGGCGTCGCCCGCGTCGAGCATCTCGGGTACGCCGACAGCGGCCTCGGCCCGGACGTCGCTCCCGACCCGCCGGGAGCGACGCGGTTCGTGCGCGCCGACGTCGAGGAGGCCGCGACGCGCCTGGCCGCGATCCTGCGCGAGGAGGACGCCGACGTCCTGCTGCACTACGAACCGAACGGCGGTTACGGCCACCCCGACCACAAGAAGGTCCACGAGGTCGGGACCCGGGCTGCCCAGATCGCCGGCACGCCGACCGTGCTCGAGGCGACGGTGCCCCGCGACACGATCTGCCGGGCCATCGACCTCGCCGCGAAGGTCTACCGGTTCCCACCGGAGTTCGACCGCTCGAGCTTCGACCGGGCGTTCTCGGCCCGCAGCGAGATCACCCACCGCATCAGCGTCCGGCGGCACATCGCGGCCAAACGCGCATCCATGCGCGCGCACGCCTCCCAGGCGAGCGCGGACGGCGGCGCCGACCGCACGCTCGCCGCGTTCCTGCGCATCCCCCGCCCGCTCTACGACCTCGTCTTCGGTCGGGAGTGGTTCGTCGACCGGTCGCTGCCGCCGGGCAGCCCGGTGCGACGCGACGTCTTCGACGGCCTCGACTGACGCCGCGCCACCGCTCCATCCATGCGAAGACGCGGGCGGTGTGAGTCCTGTCGCGGACGCCGGCCACCGGGTCGCAGCAGCACGATGATGGAGGGGTGAGGTGGCGTCGACGCGTACCCACGCTCTTCTTCCTCGCCTCCGCAGGCCTGCTGGGCGGTGGTGCCATCGTCGCCGTCGCCGGGCTCCGCACCGGGAACGACGCCTGGTCCGAGGCGGCGCGCGCGCTGTGGCTCGCCGCGACGGTCCTCGGTCTCGTCGTGTCCTGCTGGACGACGGCGCGGGCCGTGCTCGCACGCCGCGCCAGTGTCGACGTCGTGGCCGTCCTCGCCCTCGCGGGCGCCCTCTGGGTCGGTGAGGCCTTCGCGGGCGCGATGATCACCGTCATGCTCGCGAGCGGGCAGCTGCTCGAGGCGCGGGCCGCCGCACGGGCCGACCGCGACCTGCGCCTGCTCGTCGAACGGACGCCGCGCACAGCCCGCCGCCGCGGGGCCACGTCGATCGACGTCGTGCCGGTCGAGCAGGTGCAGCGCGGCGACGTCCTCGTCGTGGGCACCGGGGAGGTCGTCCCGGTGGACGGCCGGGTGCTCGGGCCGGCGAGCCTCGACGAGTCGGCCCTGACCGGCGAGCCGATGCCGGTCGAGCACCCCGCCGGCGACGACGTCCGCAGCGGCGTCGTCAACGCCGGGCCGCCCGTCGACCTCGTGGCGACGACCCTCGCGGCCGACTCGACCTACGCCCACGTGGTCCGTCTGGTCGAGCAGGCGCAGGCCGCCTCGGCACCGCTCGTGCGCACCGCGGACCGCTTCGCCGCTCTCTTCGTACCCTTCACGCTGCTCGTCGCCGGCCTCGCGTGGTGGCTCGGCGGGACGCCGGTGCGGGCCGTGGCGGTGCTCGTCGTCGCGACGCCGTGCCCCCTGCTGCTCGCGGCGCCCGTGGCCGTCATGTCGGGGGTGTCGCGGGCCGCGCGGATCGGCGTCGTCGTCAAGGGCGGCGCCGCGCTCGAGGGGCTCGCGGCCGGGCAGGTCATGCTCTTCGACAAGACCGGCACCCTGACGCACGGCCGCCCCGAGGTGACGTCGGTCGTCGTGCCGCCGCCGGCGTCGGGCGCCGGCACCGACGCGTCGGCGCAGGCCGATGTCGTCCGGCTCGCCGCGTCGCTCGACCAGGTGTCGCCGCACCCGCTCGCGAGCGCGGTCGTCGGTGCGGCGCGGGCCCGCGGCCTGCCCCTGACGCTGCCCACCGACGTCCGCGAGGTGCACGGCTACGGCCTCGAGGGACGCGTCGAGGACCACGTCGTACGGCTCGGCAAGGCGTCGTGGACGGTCGGCGCCGACGCGCCGGGATGGGTGTCCCAGGCCCGGCGCCGGGCCACCCTCGACGGCTGCCTCACGGTGTTCGCGTCGGTCGACGGCCAGCCGGCCGGCGTGTTCCTCCTCGCGGACCCGATCCGCGAGGACGCGCCACGGATGCTCACGGCACTGCGCGAGGCCGGCATCGAGCGGACCGTGCTCGTGACCGGCGACCGGCACGACGTCGCCGAGACCGTCGGACGGGTCGTCGGCGTCGACGCCGTGCTCGCCGACCACGACCCCGCCGCCAAGCTCGCGGCGATCCGCGACGAGTCGGCGCACGCTCGCACCATCATGGTCGGGGACGGCGTCAACGACGCCCCGGCGCTGGCCGCGGCCGGCGTCGGCGTCGCGCTCGCGGCCCGGGGCGCGACGGCGTCCTCGGAGGCCGCCGACGTCGTGCTCACGGTCGACCGCGTCGACCGGCTCGCCGACGCCATCCTCATCGCGCGCCGGTCGCGGCGGATCGCCCTCGAGGCGGTGGTCGTCGGGATGGGGCTGTCGGTCGTGGCGATGGGCGCGGCCGCGGCAGGCCTGCTGGCACCCGCGGCCGGCGCGGTGCTCCAGGAGGCCATCGACGTGCTCGCGATCGCCATCGCGCTGCGGGTGCTGCTGCCGGGGCGGATGCACACCGTGTCGATGTCGGACGCCGACGTCGCGACCGCGCGTCGGTTGCGCGAGGGCCACGAGGTGGCACTGGTGGCCGTCGAGTCGATCCGCACCGTCGCCGACGGGCTCGACCGCCACGACCCCGACATCGCCCCGGTCGTCGCGCTGCTCGCGCGCCTCGAGCGCGACCTCGTGCCGCACGAGCGGGCCGACGAGGACGAGCTGATGCCGATCGTGACGCGTGCCCTGGGCGCGCCGGCCGCGCGCGGACTGCGGCGCACCCACGCCGAGATCGAGCAGCAGGTCGGCCGGCTGCGCCGCCTCCTCGACGACATCACCGACGCGGGACGCGTCCGTCCCGAGGACGTCACCGAGCTGCGCCGGCTGCTCTACGGCCTCTACGCGGTGTGCCGCCTGCACAACGCGCAGGAGGAGGAGGGCGCGTTCGCGCTCGTGCCGCACACCGCGGGAACGCCTGCGGCACAGGCCGACCCGACGCCACGGCGTCCGTGACGCACAGACGTCAGGTAACCGCCGGACGACCGTCGGTCACCGCATCGCGCGGTCACCGGCGTGTCCGACCGCGTGCCGCGGCTCACCGGCGACCACCGGTCGTCGGCAGGAGACGGCTCGAGACCCCGACGCGTCATGCGTCGGCGGGCCGCTCGAAGACGACCGCCATCGGGGTCTGCTCCGAACCCTGGCCGAGCGGGTTGTCGGCGAACATCAGCTCGTAGCGCTCCTTGGAGCCGGGGGCGTCCTTGCCGAGCACGTTGCGACCGATGTCGTTGGCGTCCATGACGACCGTGCCGCCGAAGGTCGAGCGCCACGGCTCTGGAACCCGCTCGCGGATCGCGGCCGAGATGCGGGCGGCGACCTCGTCGGGATCCTTCGGGCCGAGCTTGGCCGACACGTTCGCCGGGTACACCGAGTACTCGGTGGGGCCGTCGATGGCGCGGATGTCGCCGCCGACCAGGTCGTAGAAGAGGCCCTTGCGCCCGATGAGCTTGCCGACGAATCCGCCTGCGGCAGCGAAGACCACGCGCGGCAGGCCGGCCTCTTCGATGGCCAGCTGCATCGTGAACGGCGAGCCGAGGCCGATGCCGGCCGGGGTGCGCGTGACGTACCGGGACAGCACGCGGGCCGAGCGCCCGACCTTGATGTCCCAGATGAAGTACGAACGTCCCTGGGTGATGGCGACGATCTTCTCGGAGATGAAGTAGTACCAGCGGCCGGTCGTGGCGGCCGCGTGCTCCTCCCCCGCGGCGGGCAGGCCGTCGAAGAACCGCGTGACGTAGGACAGCGCCTTGTCGACGAGCGGGTCCTCGCGGGTGAACAGCTCGGTGCGCAGCGGGTAGCGACGCACCGACGTGCCGTCGTCGGTGGTGAGGTCGAGCTGCTTGCGGGCGTTCGGCTCGTAGTCGGTCTTGACGCGCGGCTCGCCCTCGGGCTCCGGCTCGCGCTCGTCGAAGAACTCCTGGAGCCACAGCTCGAGGTTCAGCAGGCGCCAGATCGTGTCGGAGTCGACGGTGTTCGTGCCCTTGATCCAGCCCTCGAAGGCCTCGAGCACGGCGGTCTGGTCGACGTAGGGACGGTTCGCGAACGACTCGGACAGGAACTCGCCGTAGATGTGGTTCTTCAGCACCATGAACCACTCGCTCTGCGGCGTGACGGCCCCGACCTTGTCGCGGCGGTCGAGCACCGAGTCGGGCACGAGCCCGCGGACCGACTCGCGCAGCACCCGCTTGCCGACGCCTCCGGTGACGAACGCCTCGTCGGGCAGCGAGAAGACGAACCGGGCGAGGTCGCGGTCGACGAACGGCATCCGCACCGACACCCCGGTGGCGCGCGCGTTCCGGTAGGCGACGCGCAGGCGCGCCGGCAACGATCCGCGCAGCAGGTCGTCGATCAGCCGCGCACGCAGGCTCGAGTCCTCGGACACGAACTGCTCCGACGCGTTCGCCGCGACGAACGCGCGTGACAGCAGCGACTCGACCGGGATCCGGCGACGCCGGCGCAGCCGGTCGGTCACGAGCGGGCGGCCACGACGCAGCAGCACCTCGGCGGAGCGTCCGAGCTCGGACGCCGCGGCGCGGGCGTCGTGGGCCCGCAGCTCGCGCAGGTGCACGAGGTGGTGCGCGCCGAAGCCGGCGAGCAGCTCGTCGGTGCCGGTGCCGTCGAGGACGGTGCCGTCGATGCCGGCGGCCTCGCGCAGCAGCCGGTACTGGGTGTACGCGCCGGACGAGCCGATCGGCTCCTCCTGGGCCCGGACGAGCTCGCGCATGTCCTTCTTGAACTCGGCCGACGTGGGCTCGACGCGGTGGGCGTCGACGCGCGCGCCGACGGCGGCGAGCACTGCCGCGACGTGGCCGGTCTCGTCGGCGGCGGTGTCGGGGTAGGCGGCGGTCCACGCGTCGATGCCGTCGGGGGCCAGGCCGGTGCGGCCGTCGTTGCCGGCGAGCAGCGCGGTGAGCGCGGCCGAGCCGATGCCCCCGGACAGCGTCGTGCCGACGCGGCCGTCGGAGCCGACCCGGCGGCGCACCGCGGTGGCCAGGTGCTCGCGCAGCTGGGTCGCGAGCTCGGGCGACCAGGGGCGCGGCGACCGTGCGGCGTCCTCGAGCTCGGCGCGCAGTCGCGACCAGCCGGTGCGCTCGGGGCTCGTGGCGT
The DNA here is from genome assembly GCF_057656595.1 of Intrasporangium sp. Soil_C_50. Classification (NCBI taxonomy): domain Bacteria; kingdom Bacillati; phylum Actinomycetota; class Actinomycetes; order Micrococcales; family Intrasporangiaceae; genus Intrasporangium; species Intrasporangium sp. Soil_C_50. The sequence goes on along the minus strand of NZ_JBDGKB010000006.1, from coordinate 89,567 downwards.
CGGCGCGCAGCGTCACGACCTGGCCGGGCAGGACGCGCTCGATGCCGGCGAAGAAGGTGTCGGCCCCGTCGTCGTGGACACCGAAGCGCAGGTACCGGTAGATGGTGCGGTCGTTCGGGCGCTTGTCGTAGCGACCGCTCGCGAGGATGCCGCGGACGTCGCTCGACACGAGCCAGCCGTCGTCGACACGGCACACGTGCAGCGGCCGCGTGCCGAACGGGTCGCGGGCCGCCGACAGGGTGCCGGTCTCGGAGTCCCAGACGACGAGGGCGAACTCGCCGCGCAGCCGGTCGAGGCCCGAAGGGCCCCACTCGACCCACGCGCCGAGGGCAACCTCGGCGTCGGAGCCGGACGCGAGGTCGTGCCCGAGCGTCGTCAGCTCGGAGCGGACGTCGGCAGTGTCGAGCAGGTCGCCGTCGAGCAGGAGGGTGTGGCGCCCGGTGGGCGTGCGGGCGACGGACGCGCCGCTCGTGTCGTTCGGCGCCCCGCCGATCGGGCGCAGCACGAGCGCCGCGCCGCCGGAGCCCATCACGGTGATGTCGCCGGCCTCGGCGCCCGTGGTGCCCTCGCTGTCCTGGGTGCCGTGACCGCAGTCGGCCATCCGCCGCACGAGGTCGCCGTCGCCGTCAGCCCCGAGATGCCCGCTGATTCCACACATGGGCTCCACCCTAGTGTCGGGCGATCCGCTCGCCGAGCCGCCACGGCCAGCGCAGCAGGAGCCACAGGACGAGCGTGCCGAGCAGCACCGAACCGACGACGTCGCTGAGCCAGTGGAAGTGCAGCCAGAGCAGCCCGAGCACGACGAGGAGGGTCCAGACGGCGGCGGCCGCCCACGCCCACCGTCGCCAGGCGGGCAGCAGCCGCGACACCAGCTCGGCGAGCACGCCGGCGCAGACGAGCGCGGTCGCCGTGTGCCCCGAGGGATAGGACCCGTCGTGCGCGGCAACGGCGTCGAAGCCCGGTGCCGCGCGGTCGATGACGGCCTTGCCGACGAGCACCGTGGTGGTCAGCAGCGCGATCGCGGGGACCGCGACGACGAGGGCAGCCGAGTCGCGCGCGCGCCACGACAGCACGGCGGCGACGAGCAGGACGACCGCGACGCCGACGGCGGGGGTCGCGAGGTCGACCACGAGGAACGCCAGCGCGTGCGGCAGCGCGGGCCCCGCGTCCTCCCCGGGGGTCAGGGCCAGGACCGCGTCGTCGAGGCGGTAGACCCGGCCTGCACGCACGACACCGACCGTCAGCGCCACGAGCGCGACGCACAGCACCAGCGGCACGGTCCGCGCCCACGGGTCGCGCCGTGGACGGTCTCGCGGTGGGCCGTCCGGCCGGTCGCGGTTGCGATCCGCGCCGGTCACTCCCACTCGATGGTGCCCGGCGGCTTGCTCGTGACGTCGAGGACGACGCGGTTGACCTCTTCGACCTCGTTGGTGATGCGGGTCGAGATCGTCGCGAGGACGTCGTAGGGCACGCGCGCCCAGTCGGCCGTCATGGCGTCCTCGGACGCGACGGGCCGCAGCACCACCGGGTGGCCGTAGGTGCGGCCGTCGCCCTGGACGCCGACGGAGCGGACGTCGGCGAGCAGCACGACGGGGCACTGCCAGATGTCGCGGTCGAGGCCGGCCTTCGTCAGCTCCTCGCGGGCGATGGCGTCGGCCCGGCGCAGCACCGCGAGGCGCTCGGCGTCGACGGCCCCGATGATGCGGATGCCGAGCCCGGGGCCCGGGAACGGCTGGCGCCACACGATGACCTCGGGAACGCCGAGCTCGAGGCCGACCTGGCGCACCTCGTCCTTGAAGAGGGTGCGCAGCGGCTCGATGAGCGAGAACTGGAGGTCGTCGGGCAGGCCGCCGACGTTGTGGTGGCTCTTGATGTTGGCCGCGCCCTCGCCGCCGCCCGACTCGACGACATCGGGGTAGAGCGTGCCCTGGACGAGCCACTTGACCGGGTGCTCCTCGTCGCCGCGGTCGTGGACGACGTCGCGCGCGGCCTGCTCGAAGACGCGGATGAACTGCTCGCCGATGATCTTGCGCTTCGTCTCGGGGTCGGTGACCCCGGCGAGCGCCTCGAGGAAGCGCTCGCGCGCGTCGACGACGACGAGGTCGACGCCGGTGGCCTCGACGAAGTCCTTCTCGACCTGCTCGGCCTCGTCCTCACGCAGCAGCCCGTGGTCGACGAACACACACGTCAGCTGGTCGCCGATCGCCTTCTGCACGAGGGCTGCCGCGACGGAGGAGTCGACACCGCCGGAGAGGGCGCAGAGGACGCGGTCCTGCCCGACCTGCTCGCGGATCGACTCGACGAGGTCGTCGACGACGTTCGAGGCGGTCCACTCGGGAGCGATGCCGGCGCCCTTCCAGAGGAAGTTCTCCAGGACGCGCTGGCCCTGCTCGGAGTGCAGCACCTCGGGGTGCCACTGGACGCCGTAGAGGCGACGCGTGTCGTCCTCGATGGCGGCCACCGGCGTGCCGGCGGTCGAGGCCGTGACGGCGGAGCCCTGCGGGGCCTGCGTGACGGAGTCGCCGTGCGACATCCAGACGACCTGGTTCGCCGGCTGCCCGGAGAAGAGCGTCGAGCCGAGGCCCGAGATCGAGGCGTCGGTCTTGCCGTACTCGCGGGCACCGGTGCGCGCGACGGTGCCGCCGAGGGCCTGGGCCATCGACTGGAAGCCGTAGCACATGCCGAAGACCGGGACGCCGGCCTCGAGCAGCGCCGGGTCGAGCCGCGGGGCGCCGTCCTCGTAGACCGAGCTCGGGCCGCCGGACAGGATGATCGCTGCCGGCTCCTTGGCGAGCATGTCGCTCACCGCCATGGAGTGCGGCACGACCTCGCTGTACACGTTCGCCTCACGCACCCGCCGGGCGATGAGCTGGGCGTACTGGGCGCCGAAGTCGACGACGAGGACGGGATGGCTCTGCAGGTCGTGCGCGTCGGTCACGCGAACAGCCTAGTGGCTGGCGTCGGGGGCTCCGGACCCCGCTCAGGCCCCGGCGTCGGCCGGCGTGCCCTCGCCCGCGGCGTAGGACCGGGCCAGCATCCCCTCGATCTCGGCGGTGTTGCGGCGCTCGGCCACCCACGGCAGGACGGGCACGAACCCGGCGAGGAGGTTGCGGATGATGCGCATCGGGCTCCACCCGACCTTGAGGCCGAGGTTGGCGACCGACGCCGCGTAGCCCATGTAGATGACGCCGTGGATCGGGCTCCAGTACTGCGTCAGGACGTTCGTCTGGTGCAGCGCGTACTTCATGACCATCTCGAGGATGAGCACGAACAGTGCGATGCCGGCGACGATCGCGAGGACGCGGTAGGCGGACAGGGCCGAGCGGATCTGCTTCGGCTTGGCCAGGGCCTGCGGGTAGGTGCTCACGTCGTGGCGCTCTCTCTCGTGCTGTCGGTCGTGCTGTCGGTCGTGCTGTCGGTCGTGCTGGGGATCGGGGCGGCAGGAGTGGCGAGGGCGACGTCCTCGTCCGCGTCCTCCTCGGCGCGGAGCATCTTCCAGAACATCCAGATCGCGAAGACGCCGAAGACCCACCACTGCACGGCGTAGGCCGCGTTGCGCAGGTTGAGCGGGGTGTCGAGCGTGGGCGGCGGGACGCGGCTGAGGGCGGCGTCGGTCAGGGTGGGGCCCGCCGCGCCGGCTCCGGTGTGCTCGGCCGAGGCGAAGACGACGGCGTCGTAGAGGTCGCCGGGCCACTCGTTGACGAGCTCGGCGAGGTCGATCGAGCGACGCTGCTGGCCCTGGAGGGGGTCACCGGTGCGGGGGGACTCCCCGGGCCCGAGCGTGCCGAGCACCGTGACGGGCCCGGCCGGCGGCGTCGGAGCGGCGGACGGGGCGCCGGCGACGAAGCCGCGGAGCACCGCCACGGTGCCCGCTCCGGTGTCGAGCGGGGTGACGACCCAGGAGCCGCTGCGGTCGCCGAGACGTCGGTCGACGACGACGAAGGACCGTGACGCGTCGTAGCGGCCGGTGACGGTGACCGGACGGTTGGACAGCTCCGGCGGGAAGGCGCGGTGTGGTGCGGTGACCTGCGCGAGGGGTTCGCGAGTCATCGTCGCAGCGGCGGCGATGGCGTCCTGGCGGCCGTTGTCGCGGGCGACACCGAGCTGCCACATCCCGAGCAGGACGCACGCCGCGACGACGACGAGCAGGCCCGCGACGGCGGCCGCCCAGCGCGGGGTGAGCAGTCGGCGGAGCACCTCCCAAGGGTAGGTCACCGACATCGGCGTCCCCGACGCCGCCCGACGTCGCGGCCACGGCGCACGGAGGCGGGCGGGCGGCCGGCGTGCCAGACTCGGGCCCATGCACGGCCGGTCGACCCCTCCCGCCCGCGGTGCCGCGGTCGGCGCGCGCCCCGCGGCCCGCGCCGCGTTCGGCATCGGCACGGCCCTCGTGGCCCTCCTGCTCGCCGGCTGCGGCGTCACCGACATCCCGTCGGCGCCCAGGACCGTCACGGTCCTCGTCGACCCGCCGAGCACGCCCGGGCAGAGCGCGCCCGCCACCGAGACGCCGGTACCGACCCAGACCGCTCCGTCGTCGACCGCGGTACCGACCGCCCTCGCCGCCGGCGCGCAGCGCGGCGCCCCGCACTCCTTCGCCGAGGCCGCGGCCCGGGTTGCCGGCGCCAAGGCGGCGGCCGGCGTCACCGCGGCGTTCGTCAGCCCGAGCGGCAACCTGCGCTGCGTCGTCACCGGTGGCGCACCGGCGCCCGCGTGCGAGGTCGTCGAGGGACGCGTGACGCCGCCGCGCCCGGGCCTGTGCAAGCCCGGTGGCGCCACCGACATCGGCCGCATCGAGCTGACCGAGGGCGGGGCGGTCCCGGTGTGCAACGGTGACACCGTCACGCACGCGGACGTCCCGACGCTCGAGTACGGGTCGCGCACGTCGGCGCCGGGCCCGGTGCAGTGCCTCAGCGAGGAGTCCGGCATCACGTGTGTCGACCAGGCCCACCAGCACGGCTTCTTCCTCGCCCGCCGCACCTTCGTCACGTTCTGAGCGACCGCCGGTACTGGTGGTCCGACGAGACGCCGACCCCCCGAAGGTCACGAATCGGTAACAACCTCGAGCACGACCTCGCCTGTGGACCCGCTGGGAATTGACTGGGGCGTCGCCCCTCGGGGGTCCGGCGACACGGGATACACAACTCACACCAAGGGGAAGTCTCGTGAGGCACACAGTGCACATGGGGCGGCGGGCCGTCGTCGGCGTCGTCGCCACCGGTGCCCTGGTCGCCGGCGCGCTCGCCGCGTCGCCGGTCCAGGCCGCACCGAACACCGGGTCATCCGGCAACCAGAAGTCCGTCGGCAGCACCCACGCCGACAACCTCCGCTCGCCGCTCGCCGTCCGACAGGACGCGGCGCGGCAGAAGGCCCTCCAGGCCCGGGTCAAGGGTGACCCGACGGCTCAGGGCAAGGTCGCCAAGGTCGGCGGCATCCAGGGCAAGGGACAGTACGTGCAGCTCGAGCGCGAGGGCACGGACAAGATCTTCGTCGTCATCGTCGAGTTCGGGGACCAGCAGTACCCCAACCCGATCTTCCAGGGACCGCCGCCGGACGGCAGCGCCACCGACGTCACCGGCCCGCGCCACAACGAGATCCCGGCGCCGGACCGCTCCGTCGACAACTCGACGCTGTGGCAGGCGAACTACGACCGGGCGCACTACCAGGACATGTACTACAACCGGATGGCGAAGTACTACGAGCGGCAGTCCTCGGGCCGGTACTCCGTCGAGGGCGACGTCACCGAGTGGGTCAAGGTGCCCTTCAACGAGGCGCTCTACGGTCGCAACTACTGCGGCAGCATCGTCTGCGCCACGTCCAAGGCGCTCGTGCGTGACGCCCTCGCCGTGTGGGTCGACAACCAGCTGAAGTCGGGCAAGACGATGGAGGAGGTGCAGGCCTACCTGCGCACCTTCGACCAGCAGGACCGCTACGACATCGACGGCGACGGCAACTTCAACGAGCCCGACGGCGTCATCGACCACTTCCAGATCGTCCACGCGGGCGGCGACGAGGCGGCCGGCGACCCGAACCAGGGCACCGACGCCATCTGGAGCCACCGCTCCTTCGCCAACGTCCAGGGTGGCGGGCCGCTCGGCTCCGGCGTCGACATCGGCACCAACAGCGGGATCGTCTCGAGCGCGCAGGTGCCGAACCACCCGACCGGCATCTGGGTCGGCGACTACACGATGCAGCCCGAGAACGGCGGCCTCGGCGTCTTCGCCCACGAGTTCGGCCACGACCTCGGCCTGCCCGACCTCTACGACACCTCCGGCAACACCGGCGGAGCCGAGAACAACACGGCGTTCTGGACCCTCATGTCCTCCGGCGCCAACATCGGCGACGGCGGCCCGGACGGCATCGGCGACGCGCCGACCGACATGGGTGCGTGGGAGCTCTTCCAGCTCGGCTGGCTCCAGCCGCAGGGCAAGCAGGGCCCGTTCTACGACGTCGCCCACTCCGGCAAGCGCTCGTCGCACACGCTCGGCTCCAACGTCCCGGCGACGAAGAAGTCGCAGGCGCTGTTCACCGTGCTGCCCGACAAGCAGGTGTCGCTCGACATCGGGGCACCGGCGGCTGGCAGCTGGCAGTTCTACAGCACCCAGGGCGACGAGATCGAGACGACGATGACCCACGCCGCCTCGCCGGGCACCCTGACGGCGAAGGTGAACTACGACATCGAGAAGGACTGGGACTACGCCTACCTCGAGGCCTCGCCCGACGGCACGACGTGGACGCCGGTCGCCACCAACCGCTCGACGACGGCGAACCCGAACGGGCAGAACGAGGGCCAGGGCATCACCGGCGTCTCCGGCGCGTGGGTCGACCTCACCGGCACCCTGCCCACCGGCACGAAGCAGGTGCGGTTCCGCTACTGGACCGACGTCGCCGAGACCCGGCCCGGCATCCGCGTCGACGACGTCGCGCTCAACGGGGCCGTCATCGGCTCGGGCGAGACCCCCGACGAGGGCTGGACCTTCGACGGGTTCGTGCGCACGCAGCAGCAGTACGTCAAGGGCTACTTCAACGCCTACGTCGCCGAGAACCGTCAGTACGACGGCTATGACGCGTCGCTGCGCACCGCGTACAACTTCGGCTTCCTCGGCACGCGTCCCGACTGGGTCGAGAGCTACCCGTACCAGAACGGCCTGCTCGTGTCGTACTGGGACTCCTCGCAGTCGAACAACAACGTCGGCGAGCACCCGGGCAAGGGCCTGGTCCTGCCCGTCGACGCGCACCCCGAGCTGAGCCACTGGCCGGACGGCACGCTCATGCGCAACCGCATCCTGTCCTACGACTCGACCTTCGGGCTCGAGGCCACGGACCCGATCACCTTGCACACGAACGGTGTCGCCGGGTCGATCGCAACCAAGCCGGCGCAGCCCGTCTTCGACGACACGAAGACGTGGTGGGTCAACGCCGACGAGCACGGTGCGACCGGTGCCCACCCGGGCCGGTACCAGCCGGGCTGGTACTCGGTCGACGTGCCGAAGACCGGCACGACGATCCGTGTCGTGTCGACCTCGAAGCAGGGCGGCGACCTCAACGTCCTCGTCGCTCCGCGGTGACCCGCTGACCCGGTGACCGAGTGCCCCGTCGACGCCACCGTCGACGGGGCACTCGCACGCGGCACGTAGGATTGGGGCTCACGAGCGCCGGATCGCCGGATGCGCGCCGTGGTCGACCTGCCAACCCGACGACCGAGGGGCCGCCGTGGCGCACCTGCTCATCCTCCACCTCGCAGCAGCGGTCGTCGCACCCCTGCTCGCGAGGTACCTGCGCGCCAAGGCCTTCGCCGTCCTCGCCCTCGTGCCGGCTGTGTCGTTCGTCTGGCTGCTCACCGTGGCGGGCGACGTGCGCGACGGGCACGGCCCCGTCGAGCGGGTGCCGTGGGTGCCGGGCCTCGGTCTCGACCTCGACTTCCGCCTCTCGACGCTGCAGTGGGTTCTGGCGCTGCTCGTCACCGGCATCGGCGCCCTCGTCCTGCTCTACTGCACGTGGTACTTCGCCGACGACGACCCCACGATCTGGCGGTTCTCGTCGGTCTTCATCGCCTTCGCGGGCGCGATGCTCGGCCTCGTCCTCACCGACAACTTCCTCGTGCTCTACATCTTCTGGGAGCTGACGACGGTCCTGTCCTACCTGCTCATCGGGCACAACCCGGCCAGCTCGACCAACCGGCGCGCGGCGATGCAGGCCCTCGTCGTCACGACGTTCGGCGGACTCGCCATGCTCGTGGGCATCATCGCCCTCGGCGTCCACCACACGTACTCGATCTCGGGGCTGCTCGCCGACCCGCCACCGCTCGACGCCGTCACGGTGGCGGCGGTCGTGCTGCTGCTCGTCGGCGCGCTGTCGAAGTCGGCGCTCGTGCCGTTCCACTTCTGGCTGCCGGGTGCCATGGCCGCACCGACGCCGGTCAGCGCGTACCTCCACGCCGCGGCGATGGTCAAGGCAGGGGTCTACCTCGTCGCGCTCCTCGCGCCGGCCTTCGCCGGGGCGCCGGCCTGGCACGTGCTCACCCTCGGCCTCGGTCTGCTGACGATGGCGGTCGGCGGCTGGCGCGCGCTGCGCCAGCACGACATCAAGCTGCTCCTCGCCTACGGCACGGTGAGCCAGCTCGGCTTCATGGTCGCCATCGCCGGGCTCGGCACCCGCACGGCGGGGCTCGCGGCCCTCGCGCTCGTCGTGGCGCACGCCCTCTTCAAGTCGACCCTCTTCCTCACCGTCGGCGTCGTCGACAAGGCCACCGGCACCCGCGACCTGCGCGAGCTCTCCGGCGTCGGCCGCCGGTTGCTGCCGGTGTCGGTGCCGGCCACGCTCGCGGCCCTGTCGATGGCCGGCGTCGTGCCGCTCGCGGGCTTCGTGAGCAAGGAGAGCGCGCTCGAGTCGCTGTGGCAGGACGTCGAGACCGGGGTGCCGCTGCCGCCGGCCTTCGGCTGGCTCGCCATCGCCGGGGTCGTCGTCGGCTCGGCGCTGACGGCCGCCTACACGGCCCGGTTCCTCTGGGGCGCCTTCGCGACGAAACCGGGCGTGGCCCCGACGCGCGGCAAGGTGCCCCACCCCGGGTTCGTCCTCGCCCCTCTGCTGCTCGGCACCGCGAGCCTGCTCCTCGGCCTGCTCGCACCGCTCGAGTCGCCGTGGCTCATGCCGTACGCCGACACGCTGCCGCAGGGGGCGCCTCCCGAGCCGCTCGCGCTCTGGCACGGCGTCACGGTCCCGCTGCTGCTGTCGCTGCTGTCGATCGCCGTGGGTCTCGTCCTCTTCTGGAAGCGCGACCTCGTGGCGCGGGCCCAGACGGGCGTGCCCGCCCTCGTCGACGGCGAGCGCGCCTTCGCCCGCACACTGCGCTGGGTCGACCGCGGCGCGGTCGAGACCACGGCCGTCACCCAACGGGGATCGCTGCCGATCTACCTCACCGGCATCCTGCTGGTCTTCGTCCTGCTGCCCGGGCTGGCCGCGGTCACGCAGGGACACCTGCCCTCGGTCCGCTTGTGGGACAACGCCGGTCAGGCCGTCGTCGGGCTCATCGTCGTGGCCGCCGCGGTGCTCGTGCTCGTCACGCGGCGACGCCTCACGGCCGTCATGCTCGTCGGTGTCACCGGGTACGGCGTCGCGACGCTGTTCATCGTGCACGGCGCGCCCGACCTCGCCATCACCCAGATGCTCGTCGAGACCGTGTCGCTCGTCGTGTTCGTCCTCGCGCTGCGTCGGCTGCCGACGAAGTTCACGCGGCACCGGCACTCCCCCGCCCGCACCTGGCGTCTCGGGCTCGGCCTCGCGGTCGGCTGTGCCGTCGGGGCGATCGCGCTCGTGGCATCCGGCGGCCGCTCCACCGAACCGGTGTCGGCCGGGTTCCCCACGCAGGCCTACGAGTTCGGTCACGGCAAGAACATCGTCAACGTCACCCTCGTCGACATCCGCGCGTGGGACACCCTCGGCGAGGTGTCGGTGCTCGTCGCGGCGGCCACCGGCATCGCGAGCCTCATCTTCGTGCAGACCCGCAACACCCGGCTCTCCCGGGCGAGCGCCAAGGAGCTGCCCTCGAGCAACCCGGCGCGCGGCACGTGGCTGGCCGGTGGGCGCACGATGCGCAAGGAGAAGCGCTCGGTGATCTTCGAGGTGGTGACGCGCCTCGTCTTCCACGTCATGCTCGCCGCCTCGCTCTTCCTGCTCTTCTCGGGCCACAACCAGCCCGGGGGCGGGTTCGCCGGCGGCCTCGTCGCCGGCCTGGCGCTCGTCGTGCGCTACCTCGCCGGCGGCCGGTACGAGCTCGACGAGGCGGCCCCCTTCGACGCCGGGCTGCTCGTCGGGCTCGGGCTGCTCGTCGCCGTCGCGTCGGCCCTGGCACCCCTCGCCTTCGGCGGCACGATCCTCGAGACCACCGCCGTCGACTTCACGCTCTGGCCGTGGGGCGAGGTGCACCTCGTGACGTCGCTGTTCTTCGACATCGGCGTCTACCTCATCGTCGTCGGCATGATGCTCGACATCGTCCGGAGCCTGGGCACGGGCATCGACCGGCAGATCGCCGAGGAGGCCGACGCCGGAACACCCGAGGGCGGCACGACCCCCGTCGCCGCGGGGGCCGTCAGCGGCGCGCCCACCGGGGAGGTGCACCCGTGACCTCACTCGCGCCGTCGCTCATCGAGAGCACCCTCGAGCCGAACCTGACCCTCGTGCTCGTCACCGTCGGGCTCGTCGCCGCCGGGACCGCGCTCGTGCTCGACCGCAGCCTCGTGCGGGTCCTGCTCGGCGTCGTCCTCATCGGCAACGGCGTCGCCGTCCTCTACCTCGTCGTCAGCGGGCGCGCGGGCCGGGCGCCGTTCGTCGGCGAGGACCCGGCGTCGATCAGCGACCCGCTCCCCCAGGCGATGGTGCTCACCGCCATCGTCATCAGCCTCGCCACCGTCGGCTTCCTCCTCGCGCTGTCCTACCGGCTCTGGCAGATCTCCGGCACCGACGACGTGCCCGACGACGCCGAGGACGCCCGGATCCAGCGGCTCGCCGAGGCCGACGCGACGTCGGAGACCTACGACCCGTCCGAGGTGTCGACGACGACCTCCGACGAGGACGCCCGCGAGGACGCTGACGACGGCCACCAGAACGACGACGTGAACGCCGGCCCGGACGCCCACGCGGACGCCCGCGCGGACGCCCACCGAGGAGACACCCGTGGCTGACCCGACCCTCGCGAGCGCCGCCCTCGTCGGTGCCGACCTCGTGCCCAACCTGCTGCCGATGCCGGTCCTGCTGCCGCTGCTCGGCGCGGCCCTGACGCTGGCGCTGCGCCGCTCCCCGCGCCTGCAACGGTCCACGAGCATCGCCGTGCTCACCGCCACCGTGGCCGTCGCGGGCGTGCTCGTCTGGCAGACCGACGCGAACGGCCCGCAGGTGCTGTGGCTCGGCGCCTGGCAGGAGCCGCTCGGCATCTCCCTCGTCGCCGACCGGCTCAGCGCCCTCATGCTGCTCGTGTCGGGTGTCGTGACCCTCCTCGTGCTGCTCTTCGCCATCGGGCAGGGCCACGCCGACGAGGAGGAGGACGACGAGAGCACGCCGCTGTCGATCTTCCACCCCACCTACCTCGTGCTGTCCGCCGGCGTGGCCAACGCCTTCCTCGCCGGCGACCTCTTCAACCTCTTCGTCGGCTTCGAGATCCTCCTGTTCAGCTCCTACGTGCTGCTGACGCTCGGCGGTTCCGCGGCCCGCATCCACGCCGGCACGACGTACGTCGTCGTCAGCCTCATCAGCTCGGCCCTCTTCCTCGTCGGCATCGCTGCGGTCTACGCCGCGACGGGCACCGTCAACCTCGCCCAGCTCGCGATCCGCATCGAAGGGCTCGCGCCCGGTGTGGCGCTCGTGCTCCAGCTGACGCTGCTCACGGCCTTCGCCATCAAGGCGGCCGTCTTCCCGATGTCGGCGTGGCTGCCCGACAGCTACCCCACCGCACCGGCGCCGGTCACCGCGGTCTTCGCCGGCCTGCTGACCAAGGTCGGCGTCTACGCGATCATCCGCACCCAGACCCTGCTGTTCCCCGACTCACCGCTGCAGGGCCTGCTCATGTGGGCGGCCTTGCTGACGATGGTCGTCGGCATCCTCGGGGCGGTGTCGCAGACGGGCCTGAAGAGGATCCTGTCGTTCACGCTCGTCAGCCACATCGGCTACATGATCTTCGGCATCGCGCTGTCGAGCACCCAGGGCACGGCCGGCGCGATCTTCTACGTCGCCCACCACATCACCATCCAGACCGCGCTCTTCCTCGTCACCGGCCTCGTCGAGCGCTACGCCGGCACCACCTCGCTCGACCGTCTCGGTGGCCTCGCCGCCTCGGCGCCGGTGCTCGCCGTGCTCTTCTTCGTGTCGGCGATGAACCTCTCCGGCATCCCGCCGCTGTCGGGGTTCCTCGCCAAGATCGGGCTGCTCGACGCCGGCATCGCCCTCGGCACACCGCTGGCCTGGGTGCTCGTGGTCGGCGGCGTCGTCACGAGCCTGCTGACGCTCTACGCCCTCGCGAAGGTGTGGAGCCAGGCGTTCTGGCGGCCGCGCCCCGAGCACGTCCCGACCGACGATGCCGACGGCGCCGAGGCGTCCCTCCCCTCGGCCGTCCAGCCGACCGTGCGCGAGGGCGCGCCGTCGTCGGCGTCGGCCCCGGTGGCCGCGGCCACGCGGGGGAGCGTCGCCGTGGCGTCCGAGGTCGGCGGCGACGCCCGCGCGCCGCGGGCGCTGCCGCGGCTCATGCTCGGGGCCACGGCGGCGATGACGGCTGTCGGCCTGCTCATCACGCTCGTCGCCGGGCCGCTCTTCGCCTACACGCAGCGCGCGGCCGAGGACCTCCACAGCCGTCAGCCGTACATCACCTCGGTCCTGCCGCCGGAGGTGCGCCGATGACCCCGTCCCAGACCCCGCCCAGGACCGTGCCGGCCGGACCGGCGCCCGTCGCCGAGGGGCCACGCCGGCGACGCCGCACCTTCCAGCCGCGGGCCGTCGTGGCCATCGCGGTCGTCTGGGTGCTGCTCTGGGACCGCGTCTCGCTCGGCAACGTCGTCAACGGGCTGCTCGTCGGGCTGTTCGTGACGTACGCCTTCCCGCTGCCCTCGATCGTCTTCACCGGACGCGTCCGGCCGCTGCGGCTGCTCTGGCTCGGCCTCCGGTTCGTCGGTGACCTCGTCGCGGCCTCGTGGCAGGTCATCCGGCTCGCGTTCGGCCCCGGCCGCCTGCGCAACGCCGTCGTCGGGGTGCAGCTGCGCTCGCGCTCCGACTTCTACCTCACCGTCACCGCCGAGCTCGTCGCTCTCGTGCCCGGCTCGGTCGTCGTCGACGCCCGACGCTCGAGCTCGGTGCTGTACCTGCACCTGCTCGACGTCGGCCGCGAGGGCGCCGTCGACGCGGCCCGCCGCAACGTGCTCGCCGTCGAGGCCCGCGTCGTGCGGGCCATCGGCTCCGACGAGGAGGTCGCGGCGCTCGAGGCGGCGGCCGCTGCCGACCCCGACGGCACCGGGCGCGTCCCCACCGACCGACACGTCCCCCCGCACGAGCAGACGCACGAGCCGACCGACCCCTCCACCGGAAGGAGCGACGCGTGAACGCCATCGCCCTCGCCGCGCTCGCGATGCTCGGCGTCGCCGCCGTCATCGTCCTCGTGCGCATCGCGCGCGGCCCGAGCAACCTCGACCGCATCGTCGCCTCCGACATCCTCCTCGTCGTCGTCATCGCCGGCGTGGCCCTCGAGTCGGTGCGCCAGCGCACGGCCACCTACCTGCCACTGCTCATGGTGCTCGGCCTCGTCGCCTTCGTCGGTGGCGTCGCGGTCACACGGTTCCTCTCGCGCGACCGCGACGACGCGGACCCCACGGGCGCCACCGAAGGCACCGGAGGCACCGACACCGCGGACCCGCAGGAGGCGTCGTGACCGGCCCGGCCTGGCTCCTGTCCACGCTCGACGCGCTCGGCGGCGTGTGCCTCCTGCTCGGCGCCTTCCTCTGCCTCGCCGGTGCCATCGGCCTGGCGCGTTTCCCCGACACCCTGTCGCGGCTGCACGCAGCGACCAAGCCGCAGACGCTCGGCCTGCTCGTCGTGCTCCTCGGGCTCGCGCTGACGCTGCGCACCTGGGCCGCGGTCACGACCCTGCTGCTCGTGGGCGCCACGCAGTTCCTCACTGCACCCGTGTCGGCGCACCTCGTCGGGCGTGCGTCCTACCGCAACGGCAGCGTCGATCGCGACACCCTCGAGGTCGACGAGCTGTCCGAGGCGCTCGAGCGCTCCGGCTGGGACCCCACCCGCTGACCCCTCCGTCGCCACCCGCTCGTCATCCCGTCCTCTTCGTCGAGTGAGCACCCAGCCCCACCCGTCACACAGAGGACCTGTGACGCGTGGGACGCAGTGCTCACTCGATCGACAGGGAGGGGGCGCGGTAGTCAGGGGCGTCGGGCTGCGCTGTCGGACAGGGGTTCTCGGCCCGACCGAAAATCGCGTGAGGCCGACCGCGCTGCTCCGTAGAGTGGAGCGAGTGATCGCGCTGCCGGACGCCCGTCCCCGGACCCCCGACCTGTCGTCGCCGACCGCGTACCTCCGGCGTCTGGCCACCTACCAGGTGCCCACGCTCCTGCTCGGCGTCCTCTTCGGCGTCATCTGGCTCGTCAGCCAGGCGCTCTTCCCCGCGGCGATGAGCAAGGCCATCGACGAGGGGATCATCGGCGGTGACGGCGGAGCCCTGCTCGCGTGGTCCGGCGCGCTCGTCGGGCTCGTCCTCATCAGCGCGGCCTCGGGCGCCGTCCGACACCGCTTCGCCGTGGCCAACTGGCTCCAGGGCGCCTTCCGCTCGGCCCAGTTCATCGGTCACCAGGCCGCCGACACCGGCGAGGCCCTGACGCGCACCGTGCCCACCGGCGACGTCGTCGCCACGGTCAGCTCCGACGCCATGCGCATCGGCGGGCTCTACGACGTCAGCGCCCGGTTCGCCGGCGCCGTCGTGTCCTACGTCGTCGTCGCGCTCATCCTCCTCGACGCCTCGAAGCCGCTCGGCCTCGTCGTGCTCATCGGTGTGCCCGTCCTCGTCGGCGCGCTCACCTTCATCGTGCGTCCGCTGCAGGCGCGCCAGCTGGCCCAGCGCGAGGAGTCGGGCAAGCTCATCGGCCTCGGCGCCGACACCGTCGCCGGCCTGCGCGTGCTGCGCGGCATCGGGGGCGAGCACACCTTCCTGCGCCGCTACGCGACCCAGTCGCAGCAGGTCCGCGTCGTCGGCAACCGTGTCGCCGGCTACCAGGCGGCCCTCGACGCGGCACAGGTGCTGCTGCCCGGGCTGTTCGTCCTCGTCGTCGTCTGGCTCGGGGCGCGCTTCGCCATCGAGGGCCAGATCACGCCCGGACAGCTCGTCGCCTTCTACGGGTACACGGCCTTCCTCGTCATCCCGCTGCGCACCGCCACCGAGATGGTCGACCGGGCCACGCGGGCCCACATCGGCGCCGGCAAGCTGCTCCGCGTCCTGCGCGTCACCCCCGACCAGACCGATGCCACGGGTGAGCTGCGGCCGCTGCCCGAGGGTCCGGCCCGCCTCGTCGACCCGACGAGCGGCGTCGCAGTCCGACCCGGGCTGCTGACCGCCGTCGTGTCGGCGCGTCCCGAGGAGTCCGCCGCCCTCGCCGACCGGCTCGGCCGCTTCGGGCCGCGGGCCACCGACGCCCGCCTCGACGGCACGCGTCTGGCCGACGCCCGGCTCGCGGACGTGCGGGCGCGGATCGTCGTGTCGGAGACCGACCCCCGCCTCTTCACCGGCTCGCTGCGTGACGAGCTCGACCCGCTCGGCACCCACGACGACGCCGCCCTCCTCGAGGCCCTCGGCGTGGCCAGCGGCGAGGACGTCCTCGAGGCGCTGCCGGCAGGTCTCGACAGCGAGGTGGAGGAGCGAGGTCGCGCCTTCTCCGGCGGCCAGCGCCAGCGCCTCGCCCTGGCCCGGGCCCTGCTCACCGATGCCGACACCCTCGTGCTCGTCGAGCCGACGAGCGCCGTCGACGCCCACACCGAGGCACGCATCGCCGGGCGCCTCGGCACGGCCCGCGCGGGCCGCACGACCGTCGTCATGACGGCCAGCCCCCTGCTGCTCGACCGCGCCGACGAGGTCGTCTTCCTCGAGGGCGGCCGCGCCGTCGCGACGGGCACCCACCAACAGCTCATGACCGGCCACCCGCGCTACCGACGCACCGTCGTCCGGGGTGAGGAGGACTGATGTCGACCACCACCACTGCGCCGCAGCCGAACCCGACCACCGGCCGAGCCCTGCCCGTCGCCGACACCGCGTCGGTCCGCCAGCACACCCGCGGCCTGCTGCGCCGCCACCGCCGGGCCCTCGCCACCGTCGTGGGGCTGCACGCGGTGGCCGCGGTCGCCTCACTCGTCGCGCCCCGGGTCATCGGCCTCCTCGTCGACGAGATCAGCCACGGCCGGAGCGTCGAGGTCGTCGACCGGCTCGCCATGTGGATCGCCGGAGCCGTCGTCGTGCAGACCGTCGTCACGTGGTTCGCCCGCCGCGCGTCGTTCGTCATGGGCGAGACCGTCTTCGCCGAGCTGCGTGAGCAGTTCATGGAGCGGGTCGTCGGCCTGCCGCTGTCGACGGTCGAGCGCGCCGGCACCGGCGACCTCGTGTCGCGCACGACCAACGACGTCGAGGCCCTCTCGCACGTCATCCGGTTCGGGGTGCCCTCGATCTTCGTCGGCGCCGTCACGACCGCCATCACCGTCGTGGCCGCCTTCCTCACCGGCTGGCAGGTGGCCCTCGCCATCGTCGTCGGCATCCCGGTGCTCGTCGTCTCGACGCGTCGCTACCTGCGGTACGCCCCGGAGGGCTACCTGCGCGAGCGTGCGACGTACGCGGTGCTCAACGGCGTCGTCACCGAGTCGGCCGAGGGCGCCCGCACCGTCGACGCGCTCGGCCTGAGCGCGCGTCGGCGCCGCCGGATGGACGCCGCCCTGGGCGACTGCTACGAGGCCGAGAAGTACACGCTGGGCCTGCGGCTGCGGTGGTTCCCCGCCGTCGAGTTCGCCTTCTTCTTCCCCGTCGCGGTGACGCTGGCGTGGGGCGGCTGGCTCATCTCGCGCGACGTCGTCACCGCCGGCACCGTCACGGCCGTGGCGCTCTACGTGCAGCAGATGGCCGGGCCGCTCGACGAGCTGATCTCCTGGCTCGACGAGATCCAGGTGGGCGCCACCTCCCTCGCCCGCGTCATCGGCATCGCCGACGTGCCGCCCGACCGCTCGGCGACCGGCGAGGAACCGGCCGACGACCACCTCGAGGTGGACGACGTGCACTACGCCTACCGGTCGGGCCGCGACGTGCTGCGCGGCGTCTCGCTCGACCTGCTCCCGGGTGAGCGGCTCGCCATCGTCGGTCCGTCGGGCGCCGGCAAGTCGACGCTCGGGCGCCTCATGGCCGGCATCGACGGCCCCCGCGAGGGTCGCGTCGACGTCGGCGGGGTGCGCCTCGTCGACCTCGAGCTGGCCCAGCTGCGTGGCCAGGTCGCGCTCGTCACGCAGGAGCACCACGTCTTCGTCGGCAGCCTCGAGGACAACCTGCGCCTGGCCCGACCCGGGGCCACGCGGGAGGAGCTGCTCGACGCCCTCACCGCCGTCGACGCCCGTGAGTGGGCCCTGGCCCTGCCCGAGGGGCTCGACACCGGCGTCGGCTCGGGTGGGCACCGGCTCAGCGAGCCGCAGGCCCAGCAGCTGGCTCTGGCGCGGCTCGTCCTCGCCGACCCGCACACGCTCGTCCTCGACGAGGCCACCTCGCTGCTCGACCCACGTGCCGCGCGGCACCTCGAGCGGTCGCTGGCGGCCGTCGTCGAGGGTCGCACCGTCGTCGCCATCGCGCACCGGCTCATGACGGCCCACGACGCCGACCGGGTCTGCGTCGTCGAGGACGGCCGGATCAGCGAGATCGGTTCCCACGACGAGCTGCTCGCGGCCGACGGCGCCTACGCCGCGCTCTGGCGGTCGTGGCGCGACGAGCCCCAGCCGGCACCCCGCTGAGCGGGTCGGGCGGCACTTCGTGACGCCGTCCGAGAAATCCGCGGAAATTGCTGACGAAGAGGCGTAACTCCGCCGCCCGGCGGTCGTTGGTCAGCGCGGTGCAGGGCTGTTTCTCGACCGGTTGCCAGCCCGCGCACCGAGGGTGGGGCCGTCTCTGAGGGGTGACGGCCCCACCCGCACGCGTCGCGGGTCCGCTCACCCACCCCCGGCGGGCCCGCGACGTCCTCCCCCTCGGCCGCCGGGCCTCGCCGGGACGCACGGATCGGCCCACCCGGCCTCCTCCTCCACCCGGGTCGGCCCGTCCGCGCGGGGACTGAACGACGCGTCAGGCGGGCACGAGCCGGTACGGCTCGCCCTGCGCCGGGCGCCGGTCGGCCTCCCCGACCGCGGGCCACAGCGACATGGCTCGCTCGGCCTGGGCCGTGATCGTCAGGCTCGGGTTGACCCCGAGGTTGGCCGACACCGCGGCACCGTCGACGACGTGCAGGCCCGGGTAGCCCCAGACCCGGTGGTACGGGTCGACGACACCGGTCTGCGGCGAGTCGGAGATGACCGCCCCGCCGAGGAAGTGCGCCGTCATCGGGATGTCGAGGATCTCGCCGACCGACGAGCCGGGCCACGCCCGTTCGCCGGTGCCCTGCTCGAGCCGTCGCGCCATGGCACGGACGGCCACGTTGCCCTCGGGGATGTAGGTGGGGTTCGGCTCGCCGTGGCCCTGGCGCGACGTCAGGTGCCAGCCGAACAGGCCCCGCCTGCGGCTCACGGTGATCGAGTTGTCGCGTGACTGCATGACGAGCGCGATGACGGTGCGCTCGCTCCAGCGCCGGCTCGACAGCGACCGCACGAAGATCGTCGGGTGGCGCAGCACCTCCCCCGCGAAGCGGACCCACCGCGGCACGCGTCCGCCGCCGTCGACCTGCATGACGGCGAGGGCACCCATGAGGTTGGACCCCTTGCCGTAGCGGACGTTCTCGACGTGCGTCGTGTCGGACACGTGGAAGCTCGACGTGATGGCCACGCCCTTGGTCAGGTCCGCATCGCGTGGCACCCGCTGGGTCATGGCGCCGCCGAGCGCCTCGGAGTTGGTGCGGGTGAGGTGCCCGAGCCGGCTCGACAGGTGCGGCAGCCCGTCGGTGCGCATCGCCTGGAGCAGCTGGGCGGTGCCCCAGGCCCCGGCCGCCACGACGACCTGCCCCGCGGTGACGGTCCGCTCGCCGGCCCGACGCCGTCCCCACGCGCCCGAGCGGACGGTGGTCACGGCGTAGCCCTCCTCCGGGCGCGCCGGGTCGAGCGGCCGCAGCCGCGTGACCGTGCGCAACGGCTCGACGGTGACGCCGCGTCGCTCGGCGAGCGCGAGGTAGTTCTTCATCAGCGTGTTCTTCGCGCCGACGCGGCAGCCGACCATGCAGTTGCCGCACTCGGTGCAGCCGGTGCGCTCGGGCCCCTGGCCGCCGAAGTACGGGTCGGGGACGCGTCGGCCGGGTTCGCCGAAGAAGACGCCGACGGGCGTCTTGCGGAACGTGTCGGCGACGCCGAGGTCGGTGGCGGCCTCGCGCATCAGCGCCTCGACGGGGCCCTCGCACGGGTTGGTGACGACGCCGAGCATCCGCTGGGCGGTGGCGTAGTGCGGCGCGAGCTCGGCCTGCCAGTCGGTGATGTGCGCCCACTGCCGGTCGCGGAAGAACGCCTCCGGCGGCACGTACAGCGTGTTGGCGTAGTTGAGCGACCCACCGCCGACGCCCGCTCCTGCGAGCACCAGGCAGTCGGGCAGCCGGTGGATGCGCTGCACGCCGAAGCAGCCGAGCCGCGGCGCCCACAGGTAGCGGCGCACGTCCCAGCTGGTCCGCGCGAAGTCGTCGTCCTCGAAACGGCGCCCCGCCTCGTAGACGTGGACGCGGTAGCCCTTCTCGGCCAGGCGCAGGGCCGCCACCGACCCCCCGAACCCCGATCCGATGACGACGACGTCGTGGTCGAAGGTGCTCATGGCACCGACCCTAGCCAGCCGCGTCGCCGCAGGCTACCGACAGTAACCTGAGTCACGCACCCGGAGCCGTCGGCCGGGTCAGTTGCCGAGGTAGGGCGAGACGACGACCTCGACGCGCTGGAACTCCTTGACGTCGGAGTAGCCGGTCGTGGCCATCGCCCGCCGCAGGGCGCCGACGATGTTCGTCGTGCCGTCGGCGCGCCGGCCCGGGCCGAAGAGGATCTCCTCGAGCGAGGCCTGCGTGCCGAGCTCGATGCGCTCGCCACGGGGCAGCTCCGAGTGGTGGGCCTCGGGGCCCCAGTGGTAGCCACCACCGGGCGCGTCGGTCGCGCGCGCGAGCGCGGCGCCGAGCATGACCGCGTCGGCCCCGCAGGCGATGGCCTTGACGATGTCGCCGGACGTGCCGACGCCGCCGTCGGCGATGACGTGGACGTACCGGCCGCCCGACTCGTCGAGGTAGTCGCGGCGGGCCGCGGCGACGTCGGCAACGGCGGAGGCCATGGGCGCGTGGATGCCGAGGGCGGTGCGCGTCGTGTGGGCGGCGCCGCCGCCGAACCCGACGAGGACGCCCGCCGCGCCCGTGCGCATCAGGTGCAGTGCAGCGGTGTACGAGGCCGCTCCGCCGACGATGACCGGCACGTCGAGCTCGTAGATGAACCGCTTGAGGTTGAGCGGCTCGGCCCGGCCGCTCACGTGCTCGGCCGAGACCGTGGTGCCGCGGATGACGAAGAGGTCGACGCCGGCGTCGACGACGGTCTTCCAGTGCTGCTGGGTGCGCTGCGGCGACAGCGCTCCGGCGACGGTGACGCCGGCCTCGCGCAGCTGGCGCAGCCGCTCGGTGATGAGCTCGGGCTTGATCGGCTCGGCGTAGATCTCCTGCATGCGGCCCGTGGCCGCGTGCGGGTCGATCGCGGCGATCTCGCGCAGCTGGGCCGTCGGGTCCTCGTAGCGGGTCCACAGACCCTCGAGGTCGAGGACCGGCAGGGCGCCGAGCTTGCCGAGGGCGATGGCCGTCTCGGGCGAGACGACCGAGTCCATCGGCGCGGCCATGACCGGGATGTCGAAGTGGTAGGCGTCGATCTGCCAGCCGACCGAGACCTCCTCGGGGTCACGGGTGCGCCGCGAGGGCACGACCGCGATGTCGTCGAAGGAGTACGCGCGGCGGCCGCGCTTGCCTCGGCCAATCTCGATCTCGGTCACCGGCAGATCCTATCGAGCCCGCGACCGGCGCGGTCGCGCCTCCCACGGCGGCGGGGATGGCGGCGGACAGGCGGCGGCGTCAGCGACGGGAATCAGCGGCGTCGGGGGAGGTAGCGGTGCTCCGGTCGCCCGGTCGTCCCGTAGGAGAGGTCGAGGTCGACGAGCTGCTTCTTGACCAGCGTGGCGAGGTAGCGCTGGGCGGTCGGCCGGCTCGCGCCGAGGATCTGGGCCACCTCCGCGGCGCCGACCGGCGCGGGAGCCTGCGTCACGATCTCGAGGACGCGCGCCATCGTGGGCTGCAGGCCACGGACCGAGGCGGCCTGGCGCGGCGGGGTCCCGCGCAACGTGTAGAGGGCATCGACGACGGCCTGGTCGAGGTCGCCCGCGTCGCCCCCTCCGGCCGGTGCCCGGCGCACGCGCTCCGCCCACGCCCGGTAGGCCTCGAGCTGCTCGCGCAGGGCCGCGAAGCTGAACGGCTTGACGAGGTAGTAGAAGGCGCCGAGCTGCATCGCCGTGCGGACCGACTCGAGGTCCCGGGCCGCCGTCACGAGGAGGAAGTCGGGCACCGGCCGGCCACTTGCGGCCAGGCGCCGGACGAGGTCGAGCCCGGTGAAGTCGGGCAGGTACATGTCGAGCAGCACGAGGTCGGGCTCGAGGTCTCCGACGAGCCGCTCGGCCTCGGCCCCGGTAGGGGCCTCCCCCACGACGCGGAAGCCCTCGACCTTGCCGACGGCGAGGGCGTGCGCGTGGGCCACGTGGTAGTCGTCGTCGACGACGAGGACGCTGATCACGCCACTCCCTCCCGCACCCGGACCGGCAGGCTGACCTCGAACCTCGCGCCGCCCGGCGAGGACGCCGTGATCGTCCCGCCCGCTCGTGTCACGAGCCGGTGCACGAGGGCGAGGCCGACGCCACGGCGCATGGCCCCGCGCGGGTCCTTGGTCGAGTACCCGTCGACGAAGACGTCCTCGAGCCGGTCGGCCGGGATGCCGGGACCGGTGTCCGTGACACGCAGGTGCAGGACGCCGTCGTGGCACAGCAGGCAGACCGTGACCTCGCCGCGCGGGTGCCGTCCGAGCGTGGCCGGGTCGTCGGCGACGGCGTCGACGGCGTTGTCGACGAGGTTGCCGAGCACCGTCGTCACCGGCAGCCCGTCGACGTCGCGCGCCTCGACGCGGCTCGCGGGGTCCAGCCGCACGGTGACATCGCGCTCGGCGGCCACGGTCGTCTTGGCGAGAAGAAGGGCGGCGACGACCGGGGCCGCGACGCGCGAGCGGATCTCCTCGCTCGCCAGGGAGGTCTCCTGCCACAGCTGCTGGCTGTACCGCGTCGCCTCGTCCACCTCGCCCATCTCGAGCAGGACCGACAGCACGTGCAACCGGTTGGAGAACTCGTGCTCCTGGGCGCGCAAGGCCGTCGTCAGCCCCTCGACGGAGTCGAGCTGGCGCAGCAGGCCCTCGAGCTCGGTGCGGTCGCGGATCGTCACGACCCAACCGGCACGCCGGCCCCCGACGACGACGGGCATCCGGTTGAGGACGAGCAGGTGCTCGTCGGTGACGGCGACGAGGTCGGTGCCCTCGACGTCGCCCGTCACGACGCCCCGGAGGCGGCCCGGGGGCACGACCTCCTCGAGGGGCTGGCCCAGCCGCGCCGCCTCGAGGCCGAGGAGCCGGCGCGCCTCGTCGTTGAGCACGTTGATCGCGCCGTCGGCGTCGATGCCGAGCACCCCCTCGCGGATGCCGTGCAGCATCGCCTCGCGCTCCTGCACGAGGGCGACGATCTCGGCCGGCTCGACGCCGAAGGTCACCCGCTTGATCGCGCGCGCGAGCAGCAGCGACGCGACGACCCCGAGGCCCAGCGCGACGAGGCTGTAGAGGGCGATGTCGGCCACCTCGGCCGACACCCTGACCCCCACCTCGGACTCGAGGATGCCGACGGACACCTCTCCGATCGGGCGTCCGGACGCATCGAGGATCGGCGCGCGGGAGTTCGCCGACCGCCCGAGGCTGCCCTCGTCGATGCCGGTGTGCACCTTCCCGTCGAGGGCCACCACGGGCTCCTCGACGCGCTGCCCGATGAGGGACGGGTTCGGGTGGGAGTACCGCCGACCGTCACGGTCGATGATGACGACGTAGGAGGCCTGCGTCGCCGAGCGGATGTGCTCGGCGAGCTGGGGCAGGACGCGGGCTGGGTCGCCCTGCTCGACGGCCGTGGCCACCGCCGGGATCCGCCCGACCGTGACGGCCACGCTCGTGGCCTGGTCGATGGCGTGCGCGTCGGCGGCCCGGCCGGTCAGGCGCGTGTAGAAGCCGAACCCCACCGCCATGGTCACGACGACGATGCCGAGCACGGCGATGAGGATCCGGGACGCCAACGTCCGGGCAAACCTCGGCATAGCTCTCCTCACGCCATCGGGACGCGATCAAGCATGACTGAGCAGAACGCACAAAACCACAGACAAAGCGACTATCACGACCAAGGCGCACAAGGCTTCAGGCCGGGTGCGGCCGCCTCCTACGTTGACGCAACTCAACGAGGAGAAAGGGTTTCGGCCCATGGCCGCCATCGAGCTACGAAACGTCACCAAGACCTTCCCCACGAGCGGGGGCGGCACCTACACCGCGATCCAGGACCTGAGCCTGACCGTCGAGGACGGCCAGTTCTGCGCCGTCGTCGGACCGACCGGCTGCGGCAAGTCCACCACCCTGACCCTGGTCTCCGGGCTGGAGCGCCCCACCCGGGGCGAGGCTTTCGTCCACGGCGAACCCGTCGACGGCATCGACACGAGCACCGGTTTCGTCTTCCAGCAGGACGCCGTCTTCCCGTGGCGGTCGGTCCTCGACAACGTCGCCTCCGGACCGCTCTACCGCGGCCGGTCCCGCGCGGAGGCCACCCGGCTGGCCCGGGACTGGCTGCGCCGCGTCGGGCTGTCCGGGTTCGAGGACCGCTACCCGCACCAGCTCTCGGGCGGGATGCGCAAGCGCGTCGCCCTGGCCCAGACGCTCGTCAACCAGCCGCGGATCCTGCTCATGGACGAGCCGTTCAGCGCGCTCGATGTGCAGACCCGGGCGATCATGTCGACCGAGCTGCTGCACCTGTGGGACCAGACGCGTCCGGCCGTCGTCTTCGTGACGCACGACCTCGAGGAGGCGATCGCCCTCGCGGACAAGGTGGTCGTCATCACCGCCGGCCCCGGCACGGTCAAGGCCGAGTTCGAGATCGACCTGCCGCGCCCGCGCGTCGTCCAGGAGATCCGGCTCGACCCCCGCTTCACGCGCCTCTACACCGAGATCTGGGAGGCGCTCCGCGCCGAGGTCGAGGAGGCCTACGCGCGCACGACGCGTCTGGCGGAGGTGGCATCGTGATCGACGCCGCGACCCACCAGGACGGGTCCCTGACGGCGCAGG
This sequence comes from Intrasporangium sp. Soil_C_50, assembly GCF_057656595.1. Classification (NCBI taxonomy): domain Bacteria; kingdom Bacillati; phylum Actinomycetota; class Actinomycetes; order Micrococcales; family Intrasporangiaceae; genus Intrasporangium; species Intrasporangium sp. Soil_C_50. The sequence goes on along the minus strand of NZ_JBDGKB010000006.1, from coordinate 64,964 downwards.
CCGCCGAGGCCCGACCGGTCCGAGCCACCGACGCGCAGGCGTCCGTGACCTCGCCCCGGGCACGCGCCCGCAACCGGCGGCTGCGTCTCGGCGCGGTGCGGCTCGGCATCGTCGTCGTCCTCCTCGTCGCCTGGCAGCTGTGCGTCCACGCCGGCGTCGTCGACCCGTTCTTCTGGGGCGAGCCGACCGGCGTCTGGAGCACCCTCGTCGACTGGGTCACCGTCGGCACGCCGCAGGGCTCGCTCGGCGCCCAGATCCTCGTGACCCTCGAGGAGGCCGTGCTCGGCTTCGTCATCGGCTCGGTGCTCGGCGTCGTCTTCGGCATCGCCCTGGGCCGCATCCAGATCCTCTCGGAGATCTTCGCGCCGTTCCTCAAGGCCGCCAACTCGATCCCGCGCATCATCCTCGGCTCGATCTTCACGGTCGCGTTCGGCTTCGGGATCCAGTCGAAGGTCATCCTCGCCGTCGTCCTCGTGTTCTTCGGCGTGTTCTTCAACGCCTTCCAGGGCAGCCGCGAGGTCGACCGCAACCTCGTGGCCAACGCCCGGCTGCTCGGGGCCTCGAGGTGGCGGGTCACCCGCGACGTCGTCCTGCCGTCTGCGTTCACGTGGATCCTCGCGAGCCTGCACATCAGCTTCGGCTTCGCCCTCATCGGGGCGCTCGTCGGGGAGATCCTCGGCGCGAACGAGGGGCTGGGCCTGCTGATCCGGTCCTCTCAGAACAACTTCGACATGAACGGCGTGCTCGCCGGCATGGTGCTCGTCGCCGTCATCGCCCTGACCGCCGAGGGGCTCATCACCCTCCTCGAGCGTCGGCTCCTGCGGTGGCGTCCCCCGCAGACGCACGGAGGAGGCGCGCACGAGTAGCCCGCCCACGCCTGCACTCCCAGCACCAGACCCAGAACAGACTCAAAGGAGAGTTCCCTTGAACACCAAGCGATTCGGCGCCCTCGGTGCCGCCCTGCTCGCCGCCTCGACGATGGCCGCCTGCGCCAACAGCGCGTCCGGTGCCACCGGCGCCGCCGGCTCGGTCGACGCCAACGCCCCCACCGTGACCATCATGGTCGGCGGCATGAGCAAGCAGATCTACCTGCCGTTCATGCTCGCCAAGCAGCTGGGCTACTACGCCAAGGCCGGCGTGAACGTCAACCTCGTCGACGAGCCCGCCGGTGGCGACGCGACGCAGAACATGCTCGCCGGGCAGGTCCAGGGCGTCGGTGGCTTCTACGACCACAACATCGCCCTCCAGGCCCAGGGCAAGTCGTCCGAGGCGGTCGTCTCGATGCTCCAGATCCCCGGCGAGGTCGAGCTGTGCCGCAGCGACCTCAAGGGGACCATCAAGAGCCCGGCCGACTTCAAGGGCCAGGCGCTCGGCATCACCGACACCGGCTCCTCGACCGACTTCCTCACCCAGTACCTCAGCAAGAAGAACGGCGTCGACCCGACGCAGGAGACCCGCCGCGGTGTCGGCGCCGGCCAGACCTTCATCGCCGCGATGAAGCAGAAGACGATCGCCTGCGGCATGACGACCGAGCCGACCGTCAGCAAGGCCCTCTCGGACGGCACGGCGTTCATCCTCCTCGACATGCGCACCGCCGCCGGCTCCAAGGCCGCCCTCGGCGGCACCTACCCGGCCACGTCTCTCTACATGCCGACCGAGTGGGTCAACAGCAACAAGGCGACGGTGCAGAAGCTCGTCAACGCCTACGTCGCGACGCTGTCGTGGATCCAGGCGCACGACGGCGCCGCCATCGCCGACAAGATGCCGGCCGACTACTACAAGGGTGTCGGCAAGGACGCCTACGTCGCCGCGCTGAACAGCGAGAAGGGCATCTTCAACCCGACCGGGCTCATGCCGGCCGACGGCCCGCAGACCTGCCTCGCCGTGCTCGGCGAGTTCAACCCGAAGGTGCAGGGCAAGTCGATCGACCTGTCCAAGACCTTCACCAACGAGTTCGTCCAGGCGGCCAAGCCGCTGGCCTGAGACGAGGCCACGACGCGCGACGGCCGCCCGACCCGCATCCGGGGTCGGGCGGCCGTCGCGTGTGCCGGCGGGCCGGGTCAGGCGACGCGTCAGGCGACGCGTCAGCCGCTCGTCGAGTAGTTCGGCGCCTCGACGATGCCCTGGATGTCGTGCGGGTGGCTCTCCTTGAGCGAGGCCGAGGTGATCCGCACGAACTGGCCCTTGTCCTGCAGCTCGGTGACGGTGCGCGCGCCGACGTAGAACATCGACTGGCGCAGGCCGCCGAGCATCTGGTGGGCGACGGCCGACAGCGGGCCGCGGTAGGCGACCCGGCCCTCGATGCCCTCGGGAACGATCTTGTCGTCGGACTCGACCTCGGCCTGGAAGTAGCGATCCTTGGAGAACGACTTCTTGCCGCGGCTGCTCATCGCGCCGAGCGAGCCCATGCCGCGGTAGCTCTTGAACTGCTTGCCGTTGACGAAGATCAGCTCGCCGGGGCTCTCCTCGCAGCCGGCGAGCAGCGAGCCGATCATGACGGAGTCGGCGCCGGCGACGATGGCCTTGGCGATGTCGCCGGAGAACTGCAGACCGCCGTCGGCGATGACCGGCACGCCCGCCGGCCTGCACGCCTGGGCGGCGGCGTGGACGGCCGTGATCTGGGGGGCCCCGACGCCGGTGACGATGCGGGTCGTGCAGATCGAGCCCGGGCCCACACCGACCTTGACGGCGTCGGCGCCCGCGTCGACGAACGCCTGCGCGCCCGCCGTCGTCGCGACGTTGCCGCCGATGACCTGCACGTGACGCGTCGCGGGGTCCTTCTTGAGCCGCTCGACCATCTCGATGAGCAGGCGCACGTGGCCGTGGGCGGTGTCGGCGACGAGCACGTCGACGCCGGCCTCGATGAGGGTCGTGGCCCGCTCCCACGCGTCACCGAAGTAGCCGATCGCGGCACCCACCATGAGGCGGCCGTCGGCGTCGTTGCTCGCGTCGGGGAACTGCTCGCTCTTGACGAAGTCCTTGACGGTGATGAGGCCGGTGAGGTGGCCCTCGCCGTCGACGAGCGGGAGCCGCTCGCGCTTGTGCTGGCGCAGCAGGGCCGTGGCCTCGTCGCGGGTGATGCCGACGTGGCCGGTGATGAGCGGCATCGGCGTCATGACGTCGCGCACGAGCGTCGTGGCCCACTCGGCGACCGGCGTGAAGCGCAGGTCGCGGTTGGTCACCATGCCGATGAGCTTCTTGTCCTCGCCGATGACCGGCAGGCCAGAGACGCGGTACTCGCCGCAGATCTGGTCGAGCTCCTCGAGGGTGCGGTCGGGGCCGATGGTGATCGGGTTGGAGATCATCCCGGTCTGGGTGCGCTTCACGAGGTCCACCTGGTAGGCCTGGTCGGCGATCGAGAGGTTGCGGTGCAGCACGCCGAGACCGCCCTGGCGGGCCATCGCGATGGCCATCCGGGCCTCGGTGACGGTGTCCATGGCCGCCGAGACGAGCGGGGACTTGATCGACAGCTCGCGGGTGAGGCGCGTCGTGGTGTCGATGTCGCTGGGGGCGAGGTCGCTGTAGCCCGGCAGGAGCAGAACGTCGTCGTACGTCAGCCCCATCGTGGCAAAGGCAGCGGGTACGTCAGACGATCCGAGGCTCATTGCCCAAGTCTAAGGGCTGCGCGAAGGCCCCTCGGACGCGTCTCAGCCGGCGCCGAGCAGGCCGCCGACGGCAGCGCCGGCGCCGCCGACGAGCGTCGACGTCGTGTCGCCGAGGAGCGTCAATGTGTCGTCGCTCCCGGGCACGACCCCGCTGCCGGTGGCACCGCCCGCGCTGCCCGCGCGACCCGGGGCCGGCGACGTCGGGGACGCCGTCTTCCGCGCGCTGCTGCCCGACCCGGCGGAGCCGGACGTGCTCGGGGAGGTCGCGCCCAGCGTCTGGGTGGGCGTTGCGGGCTCCGTCGGCGCCGGGGCGGTCGGCGTGCCCGTCGCGTTCTTGCCGCCCTTGCCGCCCTTGGTGCCCTTGGTGCCGTTGCCGTTGTTCGTGCTCTTGGTCCCCTGGTCTGCGCCCTGCGCGTCGCCGTCCTGGCCGTCGCCACCCTCGTCGGTGCCGCCCTGGCCGTTCCCGCCGGCCGGCGGGTGAGCGGTCTGGCCGGCGCCGACGGCGCCCTGGTTGCCCGAGCCGCGCCCGTGGCCGGCGTCGCCCCCGGCGGTGTGACCCTGCTGGGCGGCGTCGCTGACGGCACCCGGCCCACCTGCTGCCACCGCCGCCTCGACGGCCGCGGCCTGCGCGGGCGGCAGCAGCACGATGGCGCCGTCGGCGCGGCGGACGAGGACGAGGCCCTTGGCCCGCGTCGAGCCGGCGGTCTGGGGCAGGCCGAGCCGCGCGAAGAGGCCGCTCGGTGCCGAGCTGTGCGCGCTGTCCTCCATCTGCTGCAGCACGCGCGCCCGGCCGGCGCTGTTCGGGCCTCGGTCGGGCAGCGACACCGCGGCCGCGACGCCGGCGCCGGATGCGGCGATGGCGAGCGCGGCGAACGCACCGAGGTAACGGTGCTGGGTCCGACGCCGACGCGCGCCGGAGCGTCCGGGCAGCCGGGTGTCGGCGTGCGCGGCGAGCGCCCCGAGCAGGGCGGCCACCGGCTCACCGGAGCCGCCGGAGCGACGCCCGAGCGCGTCGAGGAGCAGGTCGTCGGCGACGACGTCGTCGATGGGGTGCAGCTCGTTCATGCGACGTCACCCGCCTCGGCCTCGGCCACGAGCCCGCGCAGCTTGCCGAGCGCCCGGTGCTGGGCGACGCGTACGGCGCCGGCAGACATGCCGAGCGCTGCGGCGGTCTCGTCGGCGGACAGGCCGACCGCGACGCGCAGCGTCAGGATCTCGCGCTGCTGCGCAGGCAGCCGCTGCATGAGAGCCATGACGGTCGCGGCCTGGTCCCGCATCACGGCCACCGACTCCGGCGAGGGCGCGTCGTCCGGGGCGTCCGGCACCTCCGGGACGGGGGCCGGACCGCGCATGGCCGCGCGCTGCGCGTCGGCGAGCTTGCGGGAGGTGATGGTGTACACGAACGCCTCGAAGGGCAGGCCGCGCTCCTCGTAGGTCGGCAGGGCCGTCATGACAGCCATGCACACCTCCTGGGCGACGTCCTGCGCGATGTCCTCGGCACCGAACCGGCCGAGGCGGACGCGCGCATACTTCAGCGCCATGTCCCGCACCCGGGCGAGCAGCAGCTCATGGGCGCGGGCGTCACGGCCGGCAGCGGCCGCGAGGTCGCGAAGGGGGCGTGCATCCACCCGCTCCATCGCGGCGACACCGCCCGGCGTTACGCGGACGGACGTCGAGCGTCCCAGACCCATGGCACCTCGCTCCCCCGATGGTCGTGTGTCCTGCTCGTCGGTCGTGCTCGTCTGTCGTGCCCGTGCTGGTCGCGCCGGCCTCTGCTGCTCGGTGCTGCCGCACCCGTGGCGGGGCCACGCACCGGCACCCGGCGGTCCTGCGGAGCGCCCTCATGCTAGTCGTTCCGGATCCGGTTCCGAGCGGGTCGGGCACCCCCCACCCGTCCGGGCCGCAGCCTCCCGACGAGCATGCCATCTGGTTGGAAAGTCTTGAACAAGTCTTGAAGATTCCGCCCTTTAACCGTGATCCTGCGCCCGGTTAGCGTCGATTCCGTGGCCTCGCAAGGCGAAACCTCCGGCCGCACGTTCGACCCGGCGTCTCCACCCGCCCGACCCGAAAGACGACTTCATGGCCGAGATCACCCGCCTGCCCGGACCGGTTGCAGACCTCTGGGACTGGCAGCTCGAGGGAGCGTGTCGCGGGGTCAGCCCCGACGTGTTCTTCCACCCCGAGGGCGAGCGCGGACCGCGCCGGCGCAACCGCGACGCGCAGGCCAAGGCCGTGTGCGCGGCCTGCCCCGTCGTGACCGCCTGCCGCTCCCACGCTCTTGAGGTCCGCGAGCCCTACGGCGTCTGGGGCGGCCTCACCGAGGGCGAGCGCGAGCTGCTCTACGACGGGGTGGCCGCGGCGTCCTGACCGTCGCCACCGGCTGATCGTCACCCGCCTCCACGACCCCACCACCTCACGTCCACCACCACCGACCCCGACCCACCCACCGACCACGGTCGCCGACGACGTCGACCACCACGGACACCGGGCGGGACCCGGACGCTCCGGCAGCCCCACGACGGGGTGGCGCCGCCGGAACGCGGAGAGGGCCGCTCCCCCGACGGGGAGCGGCCCTCTCTGTGTGCGGTGGTCGCGATCAGTGACCGTGGCCGTGACCGTGGCCGCCGGCGGCCTCCGGCTCGTCCTCGGGCTTCTCGACGACGAGCGTGTCGGTCGTCAGGATCATCGAGGCGATCGACTCGGCGTTGCGCAGCGCGGAGCGCGTCACCTTGACCGGGTCGATGACGCCGGCGCCGATGAGGTCGCCGTACTCGCCCGTGGCGGCGTTGAGGCCCTGGCCCAGCGGCATGTCGGCGACCTTCGAGGTGACGACGTAGCCCTGCAGACCCGCGTTCTCGGCGATCCAGCGCAGCGGCTCCTGCACGGCCTTGCGGACGATCGCGGCGCCGGTGGCCTCGTCGCCCGACAGGCCGAGGCCGTCGATGACGGTCGCCGCGTGGATGAGGGCGGTGCCGCCACCGGCGACGATCCCCTCCTCGATCGCGGCGCGCGTCGCGGAGATCGCGTCCTCGATGCGGTGCTTCTTCTCCTTGAGCTCGACCTCCGTGTGCGCGCCGACCTTGATGACGCAGACACCACCGGCGAGCTTGGCGAGGCGCTCCTGGAGCTTCTCGCGGTCCCAGTCGGAGTCGGTCCGCTCGATCTCGGCCTTGATCTGGTTGACGCGGCCGGTGACCTCGGACTGCTCGCCGGCACCGTCGATGATCGTCGTGTCGTCCTTGGTGAGGACGACGCGGCGGGCCTGGCCGAGGACCGTGAGGTCGGCCTGGTCGAGGGAGAGCCCGACCTCGGGGGCGATGACCTGGCCACCGGTGAGCACGGCGATGTCCTGGAGCATCGCCTTGCGGCGGTCGCCGAAGCCGGGAGCCTTGACGGCGGCGACGTTGAACGTGCCGCGGATCTTGTTGACGACGAGCGTCGAGAGGGCCTCGCCGTCGACGTCCTCGGCGATGATGAGCAGCGGCTTGCCCGACTGGACGACCTTCTCCAGGACCGGCAGGACCTCGGCGACCGAGGAGATCTTGCCCTGGTTGATGAGGATGTAGGCGTCCTCGAGGACGGTCTCCATGCGCTCGGTGTCGGTGACGAAGTACGCCGAGAGGTAGCCCTTGTCGAACTGCATGCCCTCGGTGAACTCGAGCTCGGTGGCGGTCGTCGAGGACTCCTCGACGGTGATGACGCCGTCCTTGCCGACCTTGTCGAACGCCTCGCCGATGAGGCCACCGAGGGTGGCGTCCTGGGCGGACAGCGTGGCGACGGAGGCGATCTCGTCCTTGCCGTCGACGTCGCGGGCGTGCTTGAGCAGCTCGTCGTTGACGGCGGTCACGGCCTTGTCCATGCCGCGCTTCAGCGCGGCCGGGGCGGCGCCGGCGGCAACGTTGCGCAGGCCCTCCTTGACCATGGCCTGGGCCAGCACGGTCGCGGTGGTCGTGCCGTCACCGGCGACGTCGTTGGTCTTGGTCGCGACCTCCTTGGCGAGCTGTGCGCCGAGGTTCTCGTACGCGTCCTCGAGCTCGACCTCGCGGGCGATCGTCACACCGTCGTTCGTGATCGTGGGGGCGCCCCACTTCTTGTCGATGACGACGTTGCGGCCCTTGGGGCCGAGCGTCACCTTGACGGCGTTGGCGAGCGCGTCGACACCGCGCTCGAGGGACTTGCGGGCGGAGTCGTCGAACTCCAGCATCTTGGCCATGGTGATCCTTCTGGCTCGGGTGTTGCGGTGAAGTGGTGGGGGCCGGGAACCGGACGCACCCCGGGAGCCCGGTAGGGGCTCACCGGGGTGCGGTCAACGGCGCAGCTGCGTGCGGGGGGTGTCGGTCAGCCGACGATGGCGAGGACGTCGCGCGCGGAGAGGATGAGGTACTCCTCGCCGCCGTACTTGACCTCGGTGCCGCCGTACTTGCTGTAGATGACCTTGTCCCCGACCTTGACGTCGAGCGGGACGCGCTCGGTGCCGTTGTCGTTGAAGCGGCCCGGGCCGACGGCGAGGACCTCGCCCTCCTGGGGCTTCTCCTTGGCGGTGTCGGGGATGACGAGGCCGGACGCAGTGGTCTGCTCGGCCTCGAGGGACTTGACGACGATGCGGTCCTCGAGCGGCTTGATGGAAACCGACACGGTGGTGACCTTCCCTTCGGGACAGTCGGAGATGACTTGCGGACTGTGGGGCTCTTCGAGGCCGGTCGCCGTCGCGGGGGTCGACCTCCCTCGAGGAGGGTGCTGGCACTTTCAGGCCGAGAGTGCCAACACGGCAAATCTAGGTTTGCCATTAGCACTCGGTCAAGTCGAGTGCCAGAAATCGTCCGTCGCGTCGTGCCGGTCAGCTGCTGGCAGGATGACGCCATGGACGCCGCGATGGTCGACCGCCTCGCCACCGGCGAGGGATGGGCCCTGCTCCAGTCGCTGCCACCGTACGACGAGACGGCCGCACTTCACCTGCAGACGAAGCTGCGCGAGGCCGGCTACGAGCCCGACCTCGTGGCCGCGGCGCTCAACCAGTCGCGCCTGCGCACCCGCGGCACCGAGAAGTTCGGCGACTTCGCGGCGGGCATGCTCTTCACCGCCGACGGCCTCGAGCAGTCGACGCGGCTGGCCGTCGCCGCCCGGCACGCGCACCGGTTCGTCGCCGCGGGCGTCGAGGAGGTGTGGGACCTCGGCTGCGGGCTCGGGGCCGACGCCATGGCCTTCGCGAGCCTGGACCTGCGGGTCCGCGGTGTCGACGCCGACGAGGCCACCGCGCGGATCGCCGCGGTCAACCTCCGGCACTGGCCGGGCGCCCGCGTCGAGCACGGCCGCGCCGAGGACGTCGCGCTGCCCGGTTCCCCCGGCGCTGCCGCGGCCGGTACCGACGCGTCGCGCACCGGGGTGTGGCTCGACCCGGCCCGACGCGTCACCGGCGTCGCCGACGCCCGCGGCCGCACCCGCCGCGTCTTCTCCCTCGATGCCATCTCGCCGTCCTGGCAGCAGGTGCTCGCCGTCGCCGACACCGTGCCGGCCACCGGCGCCAAGCTCTCCCCCGGCTTCTCGCACGGGGCCCTGCCCGCCGGCGCCGAGGCGCAGTGGACCTCGTGGCACGGCGAGGTGCTCGAGTGCGCCGTGTGGTGGGGCCCGCTGGCCCGGACGCCCGGGCGCACCGCGGCGGTCGCCAGCGCGAGCGCCACGCACGTCGTGACCGAGGCCGACGCGTCGGGCGGCGCGGGTGTCGAGCCGCTCGGGTCGGTCTCCGACGTGGACGGCTGGCTCTACGAGCCCGACCGCGCGGTGATCCGCGCCGGGCTGACCGGCGCCCTCGTGGCCGCGACCGGCGGGAGCGAGCTCGCCACCGGCGTCGGCTACGTCGGCGCCGACCGCGCCGTCGACGTGCCGTGGGCCCGGCGCTTCCGGGTCGACGCGGCGATGCCCCTGTCGACCAAGCACCTGGCCCGCTGGCTGCGCGACCACGGCTTCGACCGCGTCACCGTCAAGAAGCGCGGCGTCACCCTCGACGCCGACCGGCTGCGGCGGCAGCTGAAGATGACCGGACGCGGCAGGGGCGGTTCCGAGGCGACGCTCGTCGTCACCCGGGTGGCCGGCAGCCAGGTCGCCCTCGTCGTCACTCCCGCGTGACGGCCCGCGGGTGCGACTCCGGCCACGTACATTCCGTCCGTGGCGGGGCCGGTCACTGCATGAGCGGTCTGCCACCGAGGGGACGACCCGACGCGGGCAACGAGCCGCAGCGCGGACGAACCGCGCGCGGGGCGAGGGGCGTCAGGCGCCTGACGCGTAGCGGGCGTGCAGGACACTCCATGTGGCGTCCCAGTCGGGCAGCTCCTCCCCGGCCAGGTCGGCGCCGAGTCGCCGCACGTAGGTGTCCCACCCCGCTGCGTACCCGGCGACGCGGGCCGCGTCGAGGCGGGCGTGGCGCAGCACCAGACGGGCACCGTCTGCGTCGGGCACCACCTCGACGGTGACGACGGTGGCGACCTCGCCGACGGGCCACTCCCAGACGAGACGCGTCGGGGCCTCGCACGAGACGACCCGACAGCGCGGGGTGTCCGCGTCGTCGAAGTGGATCGTGAAGTCACCGCCCTCGTGCAGGTCCCCGCTGACCCGGGCGAACCTCCGGGCGAGCCGGTCGGGGTCGGTGCACGCCCCCCAGAGGTCGGCGACGTCGGTCGCGTAGTGGCGGTCGAAGGCGACGGCGACACCACCCTCGGGGGCGTCCGTCTCGATGCGTCCGAGCGTCTGCGTGATCTCGCTCATCCCTGCTCCTGTCCCTGTACGTCGCGGCCGGCCCGCCGGCCGCGGGCCACCTCCGTCTCGAGGGCGTCGAGGCGCTGCCCCCAGAACGCGCGGACGTCGTGGCACCACTGCTCGACCTCCTCGAGCGCACTCGGCACGAGCCGGTACACCCGCCGCTGTCCCTCGGCCCGCGCCTCGACGATCCCGGCCTCGCGCAGCACCCGGAGGTGCCGCGAGACGCCGGGCCGCGTGGTGTCGAAGAGGTCGGCGACCTCGCCGGCCGTCAGCTCGGCGCGGGCCAGGTTCTCGACGATGGCCCGACGCGTCGGGTCGGCCATCGCCTCCCACGTCCCGTTCATGGATCGAACGTAACCGATTGGTTACGTAACTGACAAGGGACCTCTTGGGTCCTGGAGGGCGGCGTCGGGCTGCGCGCCGGACCAGCGGACCGCCTCGGCGCCGGCACGGTTCGCCGCCTCGAGCGCGGACCGGTCGTCGGCCCCCGAGGCGAGCGCCGCCGCGAGCGCGCCGCAGAACGCGTCCCCGGCCCCGACCGTGTCAGCGACCTCCCCTGCAGGAACGGGGACGCCGTCGACCTGCTCGAGTCCCCAGCGCGCCCCGGCAGCCCCGAACGTCACGAGGAGCGAGCCCGGGAGCAGGTCCGAGTCGGCGAGCAGGCGCATCTCCGACTCGTTGACGACGACCGGGTCGCACACCATGACCGCGTCCGCGAGCACCGGCGCGTACGGCGCCATGTTGAGCACGACGCGGGCTCCGGCCCGGTGGGCTGCGAGCGCGAGCCGCGCCACGTCGTCGAGGGGCACCTCGAGGGAGCAGAGCAGGACGTCGCCCGGTCCGACACCGACCGAGGCCATCGACGCGTCGTCGACCCGCTCGTTGGCACCGGGAACGACGATGATGGTGTTCTCGCCCGCATCGTCGACGGCGATGTACGCGGTGCCGGTCGGCGCGTCGGTGACACGCGCCACGGCCGTCTCGATCCCGAGCGCGCGGAGCCGCGCGAGGTAGGCGTCCCCGGCCGCGTCGGCACCGACGGCTCCGACCATGACGACGTCCGCGCCGGCACGCCGGGCGGCAACGGCCTGGTTGCCGCCCTTGCCGCCCGCGAACCGGCCACCCGGCCGGCCGAGCAGGGTCTCGCCGGGTTGCGGGTGGCGCTCGACGCGCGTCACGACGTCGACGTTGAGCGAACCGAGGACGACGACGCGGCCCATCAGCGCTCCCCCGCCCCGTCGACAGCCCCGTCGACAGCCCCGTTGGCAACGCCGAGAGCAGGCCCGTCGGCAGCGCCGAGAGCAGGCCCGTCGGCAGCGCCGCCGGCGGCCAGGAGGGTGTCCACCCAGAGCCGGGCGTACCGCGGCCCGTCCACGCCGAGCGCGACCTCGACGCGCACCGGCGCCTCCCCGTGCGGGTCGTGCGCGCGGGCCCCCTCCCACTCGCGGCGGTCGACGATGGTGCGGCCGCGCGACCAGCTGCCGGCCAGCTCGACGCGCAACGGGAGCGTCTGCGTCGTCAGGGCGCCGCGGTCGATGACGGCGCAGACGGCCCCGGCGTCGCCGATCGTCGAGGCGTCGCCGAGCCGGGCCCGCTGGAAGTCCATGAGCCGTCCGCCGAGCTCGGCCGGTCCCCGACCACCGGCGGCGACGAGCCGTGCCGACTCCGCCGGCGCGACGACGGGCGCGTAGAAGACGTCGAGTCCGTACATCGTGACGCGGATGCCGAGGTCGGCGGCCGCGTCGAGGACGACCGCCGCGGCCTCCGGGTCGTGGAAGACGTTGAACTCGGCCGAGGCCGTCGCATTGCCGACGTCGGCGGCCCCGCCCATGAAGACGATCTCGGCGATGCCGGCCGCCGCGTCGGGGTAGGTGCGCAGCAGCAGCGCGATGTTCGTCAGCGGGGCGAGCGGCACGACGGTCACCGGCCGCCCCCGCGCGGCGGCGTCGCGGCACACGTCGCGGAGCAGCTCGACGCCGTGGCGCGGGTCCGGTGCGGTGGTCGGCGCGTCCCAGCCGAGGTCGCCCATGCCGTCCTGCCCGTGCACGTGGCGCGCGTGCAGCGCCGGCTCGAGCAGCGGCCGCTCGGCGCCGCGGGCCACCGGCACGTCGGAGCGGCCGGCGGTCTCGAGGACGAGCAGCGTGTTGCGCACGACGTCGTCCACCGGCGCGTTGCCGCCGACGCACGAGACCGCACGCAGGTCGAGGGCCGGGTGCAGCGCAGCGAGCAGCAGCGCACACGCGTCGTCGACGCCGGTGTCGACGTCGAGGACCACCGGGACGGGCGAGGTGGGCACGGCGGGGGCGTTCGTCACGTCGGCAACCTACCCCCGGTCCGACACGTCCGGCCCGGCTCGAAGCGGGTCGTCGATGGCGCGTACCGGCGCGTCGGGGGCGCAGCGGGGGGTCGGGGGCGCAGCGGGGGGTCGTCGCGGGCCTGTCGGGGTCCCCGGGCCGGCGGCGTTAGGGTCGTGTGGTGAACGAGCGAGAGCCCCGACGCCCCCGCCGCCACCGACGCCTGCGGGCGCCCGGAGGTGGTCGCGCGCGCCTCGGCGCGGTCGTGGCGGTCGGCGCGGTCGCGCTCCTCGCGGCCTGCTCGTCGGCGCCGGGACCGACCGCCTCGTCCTCCCCCGCCGGGTCCTCACCCGCGGGGACGAGTGCGCCGGGCACGTCCACGGCGCCTCCCACCTCGACGACCCCGCCGACGAGCCCCGCCACCCCGACGCCGACCCCGACGCAGTCCTGCGCCGAGCGCATCGTCGCCGGAATGAGCGCCACCCAGCGCGCCGGCCAGCTGCTCATGGTCGGGCTCGACTCGAACGCGAGCCGCACGAGCCTCGACGCGCTCGTCCAGGCCCGCCACCTCGGCGGCGTCATCCTCCTCGGCGGCTGGCACACCGGCTCGGCGCGGGTCGAGGCCACGACGCGCCATCTGGCCGCTCTCGCCGGGCCGAGCACGGCCGGCCTCGGCCTGCTCCTCGCCGTCGACCAGGAGGGCGGGCAGGTGCAGCAGCTGCAGGGCAACGGCTTCAGCACCATCCCCTCGGCCCTCGACCAGACGCGGGAGGGTGCGAGCGCCCTGCAGTCCGACGCCGCCCGGTGGGCCCGGCAGCTGGCCGCCGCCGGCATCAACGTCAACCTCGCGCCCGTCGCCGACACGGTGCCCGGGTCGATCGGCCGCGCCAACCAGCCCATCGGGCGCTACGGCCGCGAGTACTCGAGCGACCCGTCGACGAACTCCCGCATGGTCGCGGCCTTCGTCAAGGGCATGAGCGCGGGCAAGGTCGCGGCGACGGTCAAGCACTTCCCCGGCCTCGGCCGGATCACCGGCAACACCGACGTCACGGCCACCGGCATCACCGACCGCACGACGACGACCGATGACGCCTACCTCGGGCCGTTCGAGTCGGGCATCCGCGCCGGCGCCGACCTCGTCATGGTCGGCTCGGCGATCTACACCCGCATCGACCCCGGCACCAACGCGGTCTTCTCGAAGCCGATCGTCACCGACCTGCTGCGCGGCCGGCTCGGCTACGACGGCGTCGTCATCACCGACGACGTCGGCAAGGCCAAGGCCGTCGCGGCCGTGCCGGCCGGCGAGCGAGCCACCCGGTTCGTCGCTGCGGGCGGCGACATCGTCCTCACCGCCACACCCTCGACCGTCGGGCCGATGCACCGCGCGCTCAAGGCTGCCATCGCCGCCGACCCCGGCTTCGCGGCGAAGGTGCAGGCCGCCGCCACCCGAGTCGTGGACCTCAAGATCCGGATGGGCCTCGCCCGCTGCCGCTGACCAGCCCCGGCCCGACGCGTCAGGCGCTGACGACCTCGACCGGCATCGAGGAGTCGGTGGGCAGGCCGAGATCGCTCGGCTCACGGCCCTTGGCCACCATCTGCGCGCCGAGCGCCGCGACCATCGCGCCGTTGTCGGTGCAGAGGCCCGGCCGCGGCACGCGCAGCGTGACGCCCGCCTTGGCGCAGCGCTCCTCGGCGAGCGCCCGCAGCCGCGAGTTGGCCGCGACGCCGCCGCCGATGAGCAGGTGGTCGACGTCGTTCTCCTTGCAGGCCAGCAGGGCCTTGCGGGTCAGCACGTCCACGACGGCCTCCTGGAAGCTCGCCGCGACGTCGGCAACGGGCACCGACTCGCCCGCCCGCTGACGCGTCTCGACCCATCGCGCGACGGCGGTCTTGAGGCCGGAGAAGGAGAAGTCGAAGCGGTGCCGTTCCATGTCGCGCCCGGTGGTGAGCCCGCGCGGGAAGTCGATGGCGACGCGGTTTCCCTCGCGGGCGGCCCGGTCGACGTGCGGCCCGCCGGGGAACGGCAGCCCGAGGACGCGGGCCACCTTGTCGAACGCCTCGCCTGCGGCGTCGTCCATCGTCGAGCCGAGCGAGCGCACGTCGTTGGTCACGTCCGGCACGAGCAGCAGCGAGGAGTGGCCGCCGGAGACGAGCATCGCCATCGTCGGCTCGGGCAGCGGGCCGTGCTCCACGATGTCGACGGCGACGTGCGAGGCGAGGTGGTTGACGCCGTAGATCGGTTTCCCGAGCGCGACAGCGAGTGCCTTGGCCGACGCGACGCCGACGAGCAGCGCACCCGCGAGCCCGGGGCCGCTCGTCACCGAGATGGCGTCGAGGTCGCGCAGCGCGACGCCGGCCTCGCGGCAGGCCCGCTCGATGGTGGGGATCATCGCCTCGAGGTGGGCCCGGCTCGCGACCTCGGGCACGACGCCGCCGAAGCGGGCGTGCTCGTCGACGCTGCTCGCGACGGTGTCGACGAGCAGCGTCTGCCCGTGGACGATGCCAACCCCGGTCTCGTCGCAGGAGGTCTCGATGCCGAGGACGAGCGGGGCGTCGCTCATGCCTCTCCCTTCGTCACGAGGAGGCGCATGACGAGGGCGTCGACGTCTCCCGGCTGGTAGTAGCGCCGGCGCACCGAGATGACCTCGAAGCCGGCGCGGTCGTAGAGGTGGCGGGCGGCGTCGTTGTCGGCGCGCACCTCGAGCAGCACGGCCTCGACGCCATGGGCACGGGCGCGTCGGAGCAGCTCGCCGAGCAGCAGGCGCCCGACGCCGCGGCCCTGGTGGGTGGGCGCCGTGGCGACGGTCATGACGTCGGCGGTCTCGCCGGCGAGGTCGAGACCGGCGTACCCGGCGACGGCGCCCGACGCGTCGCGGGCCACGATGTACTCACGGCGCGGCCGCGCGGCGAGCTCGGACCACCACGTCTGCAGGGACCACGCGTCGTCGGCGAAGAGCTGCTGTTCGAGGGCGGCCAGCGTCGGCAGGTCGGTCCACCCGAGCTCGTGCAGCGCCACGCCGGACAGCGCACCGTCGGGCGCGTCGGGCCCGTCGGGTCCGTCGGGCACAGGAGCAGGGACGGCGTCGACCACCACGCTCACCCGAGCGTCGACTTGGTCGAGGGCGCGGCGGGCGCGGCGTCGGGCCGGCGCAGGTAGAGCGGCTCGAGCCCGTCGAAGCCGTGGCCCGGGTCGAGCAGCTGCAGCGCCGACGCGTCGGAGTCGTCCGGCGCGGGCACGTGCCCGCCCGCCCCGTCCAGCCGACGGGCAGCGAGGTCCGCGAGCGCCCCGGCGTCGACGTCGAGCGGCCATACGCCGTGCGGCAGCGCGTCGGGGTAGAGCTGCGGCCCGCGCCCAGCGGTCGGCAGGGACCGCAGGTCGTCGTCGAGGTCGGCGGCGCGCGAGACCACGGGGTCGAGAACCCGGGCGGCACCGGCGTCGGCGAGGGTGTACCGGGCGGCGTACACCTCCTTGCGCCGGGCATCGGTCGCCACGAGGAGGTCACCGCGGCGGCCACCGAGCCACGCCTCGTGGGCGACCGCGTCGAGGCTCGTCAGGCCGCGCACGGGCAGGCCGAGCGCGAAGGCGAACGTGCGACCGGTGACGATCCCGACCCGCAGGCCGGTGAACGGACCGGGCCCGATGCCGACGACGACGTCGGTGACGTCGGCCGGCTCGGCGCCGGCGTCGGTGAGGGCGGTGCGGATGCCGGGCGCCAGGTACTCGGCGTGCGCCCGCGCGTCGAGGGTGGTGGCCCGGGCCAGGACCGACGACCCGTCGTGCAGGGCGACGGTGATGGCCGTCGTCGAGGTGTCGATCGCGAGCAGGAGCACGTGCGTCAGGCTAGCCGAGCCCCGGGGGACGTCAGGACGTGGTCGCGGGGTCGCCCTCGGCGGCGTCGACGTCGTCGGCGAGGTCGGCGAGCCCGCCGAGCACCGTGTCCCACCGGGCTCCGACGCCGTGGGCGTGGACGGTGCGGACGTCCTCGCCGGTCAGGGTCAGCTCGAGCCGCTCCTCGCTCAGCTGCTCGGCGAGCCCCGCGCCCCACTCGACGACGGTGACGCTGGCATCGAGGTCGGCGTCGAGGTCGAGGTCGTCGAGCTCGAGGGCACTGCCGAGGCGGTAGGCGTCGACGTGCACGAGCGCCGGGCCGCCGACGAGCGAGGGGTGCACCCGGGCGATGACGAAGGTCGGCGACGTGATCGGTCCGCGGACACCGAGCCCCTCGGCGATGCCCTGGGTCAGGGTCGTCTTGCCCGCGCCCAGGTCACCGGTGAGCACGAGGAGGTCACCACCCTGCAGCACCTCGCCGAGCCGGCGCCCGAACGCCTGGGTGTCCTCGGTCGAGCGCCACGTGAACGTCGCGGAGCGCGGCACGGGTCAGGCCTCGCGGGCCGGGCGGACCGTCCGGCCGCGCGTGCCGCGTCGGCGCTGGGACCGGACGAGCTCGTCGGCCTGCTGCTCGAGGCGCCGCTGGCGGCGGCCCTTGGCGACGTCGGTGACGATGCGGCGCACGCGGGGCTGGCGCGCCACGTCGACCTGTTCGGCTCGCGCCCGCGCGGACTGCTCGACGAGCGTCACGAGCTGGGTGCCCAGCAGGTCCGGGTGCTCGAGCATGATGACGTGCCCCGCGTCGTTGACGACGACATGCTCGGCGCCGGGGATCGCCTCGACGATGAGCTCGCTGTGCGAGGGCGGGGTGAGGATGTCCTCGCGGCCGTTGAAGACGAGCACGACGGCGTGCCGGAACGAGGCGAGCGTCGGCCGCTTGTCGAAGCCGTCGAAGGTCCTGAGGTAGTCGTTGATGACGTCGAGCGGCGTGCCGAGGAGGATGTCGGCGGTGTAGCGCACCACCGATCGGGGCACCGGCGAGGCGAACGAGTTCTGCTCGACGAGAAAGAGCTCGACGTCGCGGCCGACCCGCCGGATGCGGCTGAACACCTCGGGGCGGCTCGAGAGCGGCCCGAGGACGCCGGGGCCGAGCCGTTCGAGGAACGTGCGGCCGAACGTGGCCATCCGCCCGCCGTTGGCCAGGGTGAGGCCGCCGGGGCTCGTCGCGACGAAGCCCGCGCCGATGACGCGGTCGGCGACGAGCGACGGGTCGTGCTCGGCGAGCGACATCATCGTCATGCCGCCCATCGAGTGGCCGACGAGGACGACGTCGCCGACCGGCACCAGCTGCTCGATGACGTGGCGGAGGTCCTCGCCGAGGCGCTCGATCGTGTAGCTGTCGCGCTCCCCGCGGCCGGAGCGGCCGTGGCCGCGCTGGTCCCAGCTGACGACGCGGAACCCGGCCGCTTTGAGCGCGCGACGCTGGTACACCCAGCAGCGCAGGCTGAGGCAGTAGCCGTGGGTCAGCACGACGGTCGGCAGCTCGGACGCACGACCGCGCCGCGTCGTGCCCCGGGCCGCGGCGGTGGCCGCGGCGGCGTCGGGCAGGTCGACCTCGGCGTGCAGCGCGACACCGTCACTCGTCAGCACGACGTGCTCCTCGTCGGGAGTGATGTCGAGCAGCTCGGGGGTCTCGAGGGCGGCCATCGCCGCGCGGTGCTTGCCCGCCCGGTCGGCCGCGACGCCGGCGGCCACGCCTGCCGCGACGCCCGCGGCCACGCCGATGCTCGCGGCGGCGATCCCGAGGACGGGGTTTCGCCTCTGCCGTTCGGTCATGCCTGGTCCTTCGTCACCGCGACGCCGGGCGCGTCGTCGGCGGTGGACGTACCCGCGAGTAGCGCCTCGCCCACATGCAGTCTCGGCACGCGGGCACCGAGCCGGGTCACGATCTCGTAGCTGATGGTGTCGGTGGCGTCGGCCCAGTCCTGCGCGGTCGGCTCGCCCGGAGCACCGCCGAACAGGGTGACGACGTCGCCGGCCTGCGCCGTGGCGCCGGGGCCGAGGTCGACGACGAACTGGTCCATGCAGACGCGGCCGGCGATCGTCGTGCGGAGGTCGCCGACGCGGACCGGGCCGACGTTCGTGGCATCGCGCGGGATGCCGTCGCCGTAGCCCGCGGGAACGAGACCGACGACGGTGTCGACCTCCGGTGTGTAGACGTGGCCGTAGCTGATGCCCTGGCCCGCCGGGAGCCGCTTGACGAGCGCGAGCCGGGCCCGCAGCGTCATGACCGGTCGCAGGCCGAAGTCGTCGGCGACCTGCGGCACCGGCGTCAGGCCGTACATCGCGATGCCGGGCCGCACGAGGTCGGCGTGCGCGGACGGGTGCACGAGCGTCGCGGCCGAGTTGGCCAGGTGGCGCACCTCGGGCCGCAGCCCGACTCGCTCCCCTTCGGCGACGGCCTCGAAGAACCGCTCCTGCTGGGCGAGGACGGTGGGGTGCTCCGGGGCGTCGGCGTGGGCGAAGTGGGTCCAGATGCCGACGACGCGGATGACGCCCTCGGCCTCGAGCCGTCGGGCGTGGTCGACGAGGGTGCTCCAGTCGGCGCCGTACGCGCCGCCCCGCCCGAGGCCGCTGTCGACCTTGAGGTGGATGCGTGCGGTGCGCCCGAGGGCCCGAGCGGCGACCGCGACCTCGTCGAGGACCCACGGCGCCGAGGCGGACAGGTCGATGTCGCGGGCCACGGCGCCGGCGAAGTCGCTGCCCGGCACACTGAGCCAGGTGAGCAGGCGGGGCTCGGTCAGGCCCGCGTCGCGCAGCGCGAACGCCTCGGCGAACTGGGCCGCGCCGAGCCACGTGGCGCCGGCGGCCACCGCGGTGCGGGCCACCGGCAGCAGTCCGTGACCGTACGCGTCGGCCTTGACGACGGCCATGAACTCCGAGGACGGCGCGAGGGCGCGCAGCGTCCGGACGTTGGCGGCGAGCGCCTCGAGGTCGATCTCGGCCCAGACCGTGGTGCCGTGCGTCAGGGGCAGCCCCGGGCTGCCGTCGGGCCCGGCCTGCGGGCGGAACGCGTCGGGGGTGCCCGGCTCGTCGGGTGCGGTGGCGTGCGTCGTGCTCATCGGCAGCAGTCTCGCAGTTCCGGACGCCGTCCGCGTTCGCAGGGTCCTCGTGTGGCGCGTGGGACTCCGTGCTCACTCGATGGAGAAGGCGAGGCGTGCCCGGCTCCCCCGACCACCAACCACCGACCCCCGACCACCGACCCCCGACCCCCGACCACCGGCCAGCCGACCAGCCGACCAGCCCGACCGCCCCGCGCCACCCCCTTTCCCCCTGCATCGAGTGAGCACTTCCTCACTCAGGTCACTCAGGTCACTCGGGTCGTGCGCGTCACTCGGGTCACTCGGGTCACTCGGGCGAGGTGCGTCCTCGCCGGATGAGGTCGCGGACCGTCGTGCGCACGCCCTGGGCCACGGCGAGCGCGCGCAGCGGCCCTCCCCCGGACACCCGGTCGGCGGTCACCCCGTGCACGAGCGCGCCGAGGGACCCGGCGTCGTGGGGCGACAGGCCCGAGGCGAGCAGGGTCCCGACGATCCCGGACAGCACGTCGCCGGCGCCCGCGGTCGCGAGCCACGGCGGGGCATCGGCCTGGCTGCGCACCGGCTCGCCCTCGGTGACGACGAGGGTCGTCGCGCCCTTGAGCAGCACGGTGGCCCCGGTCAGCGCGGCGAGCCGGCGCGCGTGGCGCAGCGGGTGGGCCTTGACCTCGTCGGCCGTGACCTCGGTGCCCGACTCCTCGGTGTCCGGCGTCCCGAGCCGCGTCAGCAGCCGGGCGAGCTCGCCGGCGTGCGGGGTGAGCAGCGTCGGGGCGTGGCGCCGCCCGGTGACCAGGTCGAGGCCACCGGCGTCGACGACGACGGGCAGGTCGCTCGCGAGCGCGGCACGCGCCACCGCGAGCTGGGCACCCGCGTCGGCGTCGGCGTCCCCGCTCGACGCGTCGAGCCCGGGCCCGACGACCCACGCCTGCACGCGGCCCTCGCCGACGACCGCCTCGGGCACCGCCTGCCGTACGAGGGCCGTCGGGGTCGGGGTGCCGACGTAGCGCAGCATCCCGACGCCGGCCTCGGCCGCGGCCGTCGTGCAGAGCACGGCCGCGCCGGTGTAGGACTCGCCGCCCGCGACGACGCCGAGGACGCCACGGGAGTACTTGTCGTCCGACTGGCCGGGCACCGGCCACAGCCGGGCGACGTCGTCGTGCGTCAGCCGCTCGACCGCCGCGTCGACGTCGTCGAGGGGCAGGCCGATGTCGACGACGGTGAGCCGGCCCGAGGCCGCCTCGCCGGGCGGGAGCAGGTGGACCGGCTTCGGCGCGCCGAAGGTGACGGTCTCGTCGGCCCACACGGCGTCGTCGTCGGTGGGCTCCTCGCCGGGCTCGTCACCGCTGGGCTCGCCCGCACCCGCGGCGTCGCGCCACCCACCGTCGGGGTCGAGGCCGCTCGCGACGTCGACGGCCAGCACCCACGCGTCGTCGTCGACGGCGTCGACGAGCCGGGCGGCGTCGAGTCGCAGGCCCGGGCGACCCCCGATGCCGACGATCCCGTCGAGCACGACGTCGGCCTCGGCGACGGCACGGACGGCCGCGGCGGGGTCCTCGCCCGCCACGTGCACGACGGTTCCGGCGTCCTCCGCGGCGGCCAGGCCTGCGGCGTGGACCCCGGCGCGTCCGCCCGCGGGCAGCAGCACGACGGCGGCCGGGTAGCCCGCCTCGGCGAGGTGGGCCACGGCGTACAGGGTGTCTCCCCCGTTGGCCCCGGCCCCGACGAGCCCGACGACCGTGGCGCCGTCGTGGTCGGCCAGGCGGGCGGCCGCGATCTCGGCCAGGCCGCGTGAGGCGCGGTCCATCAGCTCGCCCTCGGGCAGCCCGGCCATGGCCGCCTGCTCGGCGGCGCGAACCGTCTCGACGTCGTACGCGCGGATCATCGGCTCTCCTCGGTGGTGTGGCGGGACAGCGGGAAGGGGTCGACAGGGACGGCCGCTAGCCCTCGGCGATGACGACCGCGGAGGCGATGCCGGCGTCGTGGGACAGGGACACGTGGAAGCTGTCGACGCCGAGGTCACCGGCGCGCGCCGCGACGGTGCCGCCGATCTCGAGCAGGGGCCGGCCGTCCTCGTTCGTCACGACACGCGCGTCGGTCCAGTGCAGCCCGACCGGTGCGCCGAGCGCCTTGGCCAGGGCCTCCTTGGCGGCGAACCGGGCTGCGAGCGAGGCGATCCCGAGATCGCGCTCCTCCGGGGTGAAGAGCCGCTCGCGCAGCGCCGGGGTGCGCTCGAGCGTCTGCTCGAAGCGCGCGATGTCGACGACGTCGATGCCGACCCCGACGATCACGTCACTCGACCGTGACGGACTTGGCGAGGTTGCGGGGCTGGTCGACGTCGAGGCCCTTGGCCGTGGACAGCCACAGCGCGAAGACCTGCAGCGGCACGACCGTGAGCAGCGGCGCGAGCAGCGGCGAGGTGGCCGGCACCCGGATGACCTCGTCGGCGAACGGGACGACGGCCTCGTCACCCTCCTCGGCGATGACGAGGGTGCGGGCGCCGCGGGCGCGGATCTCCTGGATGTTGGAGACGACCTTGCCGTGCAGCCCGTGCTCGCTCGTCGGCGAGGGCACGACGACGAACACCGGCTGACCGGGCTCGATGAGCGCGATCGGGCCGTGCTTCAGCTCGCCGGCCGCGAAGCCCTCGGCGTGGATGTAGGCGAGCTCCTTGAGCTTGAGCGCGCCCTCCATGGCGATCGGGTAGCCGACGTGGCGCCCGAGGAAGAGGACCGAACGGGTGTCGGCCATGAACTTGGCGATCTCCTTGACCCGGCCCATCTGGCCGAGCAGGGTCTCGATCTTGGCCGGGACCTGCGCGAGCTCCTTCATGACCGCGGCGGCGTCGTCGGCGAAGGAACCGCCGCGCAGCTGCGCGAGGTAGAGGCCGAGCACGTAGCAGGCAGTGATCTGGGCGAGGAACGCCTTCGTCGAGGCGACGGCGATCTCGGGTCCGGCGTGCGTGTAGAGGACGGCGTCGGACTCGCGCGGGATCGTCGAGCCGTGCGTGTTGCACACCGACACGGTCAGGGCGCCGAGCTCGCGGGCGTGCTTGACCGCCATGAGGGTGTCCATCGTCTCGCCCGACTGGCTGATCGACACGACGAGGGTGCGCTCGTTGACGATGGGGTCGCAGTAGCGGAACTCGTGGGCGAGGGCGACCTCGACGGGGATACGCGTCCAGTGCTCGATCGCGTACTTGGCGACCATGCCCGCGTAGGCGGCGGTGCCGCACGCGACGATCGTGATGCGGTCGACGGCCTTGAGCTGCTCCTCGGAGATGCTCATCTCGTCGAGGACGAGCCGACCGTCGATGTCGGTGCGACCGAGCAGGGTGTCAGCGACGGCGTGCGGCTGGTCGTTGATCTCCTTCTCCATGAAGGTCGCGTAGCCGCCCTTCTCGGCGGCCGCGGCGTCCCACGTGACCTCGTAGGCCTTGCCCTCGGCGGGCGTGCCGTCGAAGTTGACGACGGTGGCGCCGTCGGGCGTGATCGTGACGATCTGGTCCTGGGCCAGCTCGAGGGCGTGGCGGGTGTGGCCGATGAAGGCCGCGACGTCGGAGCCGAGGTAGTTGGCGTCGTCGCCGAGGCCGACGACGAGCGGGCTGTTGCGGCGGGCACCGACGACGACACCCGGCTGGTCGGCGTGGATCGCGAGGAGCGTGAAGGCGCCCTCGAGGTCGGCGACGACGGCGCGCATCGCCGCCGTGAGGTCGCCATCGGCGTCGTAGGCGCGAGCCACGAGGTGGGCCACGACCTCGGTGTCGGTCTCGCTCGTGAACTCGACACCGTCGGCGAGCAGGCCCTTCTTCAGGGCGTGGAAGTTCTCGATGATGCCATTGTGGATGAGGGCGAGCTTGCCGTCCTTGCCACCGCGGTGCGGGTGCGCGTTCTCGTCGGTCGGGCCGCCGTGCGTGGCCCAGCGGGTGTGCCCGATGCCGGTGGTCGAGCTGGGCAGCGGGTGCGCCTCGAGCTCAGCCGTGAGGTTGGCCAGCTTGCCGGACTTCTTGCGGGTCTCGACGTGGTCGCCGTCGATGAGGGCGACACCGGCGGAGTCGTAGCCCCGGTACTCGAGCCGGGCCAGCCCCTCCATGACGACATCGAGCGCCGTCCCGTCGTCCGAGCGCCCGACGTATCCAACGATTCCGCACATGGACCCCAGCCTAGGGGACCCGCCCGGCACCGACCGCCACGCCCGCGCGCCGCCGGCGGGGCGCGTCCGACACAATGGCGGCGTGTCGCAGCGAACCAGCCGGCCCTCCGTCGTGCCCGGCCCCGGCAACGGGGGCCCCGGCTCGCCGGTGCCCTCGCCGTACGTCGAGTTCGACCGTGCTGCGTGGTCGCGGCTGCGCGAGAACCACCCGCTCAACCTCGACGACGCCGACCTGACGCGGCTGCGCGGGCTCGGCGACCGCGTCGACCTCAACGAGGTCGAGGAGGTCTACCTGCCGCTGTCGCGACTGCTCAACTTCTACGTCGGGGCGACCCGCCAGCTGCACCAGGTGACGAGCGAGTTCCTCGGGGAGCGGCCGGCCAGGACGCCGTTCGTCATCGGCGTCGCGGGCTCGGTCGCCGTCGGCAAGTCGACGACGGCCCGCATCCTGCGCGAGATGCTGGCGCGCTGGCCGGACACCCCCGAGGTCGCGCTCGTGACGACCGACGGGTTCCTCTTCCCGAACGCGGTCCTCGAGGAGCGAGGGCTGCTCGGCCGCAAGGGCTTTCCCGAGTCCTACGACCGCCGGGCCCTGCTGCGCTTCGTCGCCGACATCAAGTCGGGCCGGGCCGAGGTGTCGGCGCCGGTGTACTCGCACCTGACCTACGACATCGTCCCCGGCGAGCGCATCGTCGTGCGCCAGCCCGACGTGCTCATCGTCGAGGGCCTCAACGTGCTGCAGGCCCCGGAGGTGCACCCGGTGCGTGGCACGGGCCTGGCGGTCAGCGACTTCTTCGACTTCTCGGTCTTCGTCGACGCGTGGGTCGACGACATCCGCAGCTGGTACGTCGAGCGCTTCCTGCGCCTGCGCGAGACCGCGTTCTCGGACCCGCACTCCTACTTCCACCGCTACGCCGTGCTGTCCGACGACGAGGCGGTCGCGACGGCCAACCGCATCTGGCGCGAGATCAACGGCCCGAACCTCGTGCAGAACATCCAGCCGACGCGGTCGCGGGCGACGCTCGTGCTGACGAAGGGCGCCGACCACGGCGTCCGACGCGTCCGGCTCCGCAAGATCTGAGGCTCGGCGTCCCTCGGGCGTCCCTCGGACGCGAGAGCGGCCCGCCCCGGTGTGGGGACGGGCCGCTCGTCGTCTCTCGCCGTCGGCGTGGATGGCGGAGACGGGCTCAGTACCAGTGCGGGGCGCGGGCCTGCCAGGTCGACCAGGCGTTGCACGGGTTGCCGTAGGACATCTCGATGTACCAGAGGCCCCACTTGATCTGGGTCAGCGGGTTGGTGCGCCAGTCGCCGCCCATCTGGGCCATCTTGCTGCCCGGCAGGGACTGCGGGATGCCGTAGGCGCCGGACGACGGGTTCTCGGCCGTGTAGCGCCAGCCGCTCTCGCCGGTCCAGAGGTTGACGAGGCAGTTGTACTGGGCGTCGCTCGTCCACCCGTGGTCGGCCATGAGCACCCGTGCGGCGCCCTTCGGGTCGTTCTTCGCGTTCGCGACGGCCTGCTGGCGCTCACGCTCGGCCTGGGCCTGCTCCTGGGCAGCCTTCGCCTCGGCCGCAGCCCGGGCCTTCTCCTTCTTCTTCTTGACCTCGAGAGCGGCGGCGTCGCGCAGGCCGGTGGCGGCGATGGCGGTGCGGCGCTCGTTGCGCGACACCGACGCCGCAGCGCGGTAGGTCGTGTCGACGGTCGAGGCACGGGCCAGCTCGTCGGTCTGGGCGACCACGCCTGAGCCGACGACGAAGGCGGCCGGGTCGGCGCCGATGAGGTTGGCCGACCGGGCGTAGGCGAAGCCGGACGCGCCGAGACCGAGGGCCAGGGCCCCGGCGAGGACCGGGCGGCCGACCCGGCGCTTGCGCTTGGCGGGCTTGTGGTCGCGACGGCGGGACAGCACCTGAGTGTCCTCCGACACGGCCGCGGCCGGGGTCGGGACGGCCGGGGTGGAGCCGCGGCGCTGCGGGGCCGAGGCGTTCGCACCGAGCGCCGCGTGGCGGCGGGTGCGGTCGTCGGCCGAGCGCTCGGGGGCCTGAGGGCCGACCGGTGCCCCACGGCGCGGCGTCGCGGGTTCGCCGTTGCGGCGGGACGCGTCAGGGCGTGGACCCGTGGGACGCGAATCCTGGGAGCGGGACGCCTCCGGGCGCGACGTCTCGGGACGGGAGGCCTCGGGACGGGAGGCCTCGGGACGGGAGGTCTCGGGACGGGAGGTCTCGGGACGCGACGCGCGGGGACGCGCCCCGTCGGGGCGGGTCAGCCGAGCCGTCGGTGCCGGGCGCTCGGCGCGGGCCCACTCGTGCAGGGGTCGCTCGGTGCGCTGCGGCGTCGGGGGCTCGGGCTGGACGCGGTCGATCCGGGCGGTGCGGTCCGCGCTCTCGCCTCGGGCGGTCTGGGGGGCGTCGACGCGCTCACGATCGGCGTGACGGTCGGGGTGGTGTCCCGGCTGGGGTCGGGTCGACCCGCTCGGGCCGGATGCGGGGGTCGACGCGTTGCGGTGGCGGCCTTCGTACCGTGCCATAGAGGTGGAGTCAGCCTTCCTGCGGTCTCGGGGCACGTCGGCCGTCCGCGCGGGTCTGACCCCGGGTCAGTGCGCATGAGGGTGCGACTGGGGGCACGACGGTGGATGCGGGCGGCGCGACGGGTGGAGGGGAGGTGTTCGGGGTGATCCCAGGCCGATCACGCCCTCGCTCCCCACAGCCAAGTCGTTATCGTTCCGAGATCTGCAGCCCCCCACGGTGCCAGCCGACCCCACCCCGAAGCAAGTCGGCCCCCACCACGCGGGGCCCGGGCCACGCAGGTGACCCAGCGGTAAGGGTCCCCGAGTCGAGCACGCGGGGACCCTCTACCGCGGTGTGACTCAGGTCACATCTCGATCCCCTCGAGCAGATCCGTGACGAGCGCGGCGATGGGGCTGCGCTCGCTGCGCGTCAGCGTCACGTGGGCGAAGAGTGGGTGGCCCTTGAGCTTCTCGATGACCGCCGCGACACCGTCGTGCCGCCCGACCCGTAGGTTGTCGCGCTGGGCGACGTCGTGGGTCAGCACCACCTTGCTGTTCTGCCCGATGCGCGACAGGACCGTGAGCAGCACGTTGCGCTCGAGCGACTGGGCCTCGTCGACGACGACGAACGCGTCGTGCAGGGAACGACCGCGGATGTGCGTCAGCGGCAGCACCTCCAGCAGCCCTCGGTCCATGACCTCCTCGACGACCTCGGTCGACACCAGGGCGCTCAGGGTGTCGAAGACCGCCTGGCCCCACGGGTTCATCTTCTCGGCCTCGGTACCCGGCAGGTAGCCGAGCTCCTGGCCGCCGACGGCGAACAGCGGCCGGAAGACGATGACCTTGCGCTGCGCGCGTCGCTCCATGACCGACTCGAGGCCGGCACACAGCGCGAGCGCCGACTTGCCGGTGCCGGCGCGGCCGCCGAGGCTGACGATGCCGACATCGGGGTCGAGGAGCAGGTCGAGGGCGATGCGCTGCTCGGCGCTGCGGCCGTGCAGACCGAACGCGTCACGGTCGCCACGCACGAGCCGGATCTGCTTGTCGGCCCCGACCCGCCCCAGACCGCTTCCCCGCGGCGAGAGCAGCACCAGGCCTGTGTGGCAAGGCAGCTCGGCCGCGCCGGCGTGCTCGATGCGGCCGCGGTCGTAGAGCTGGTCGAGCTCGTCGGTCGTCACCTCGAGCTCGGTCATGCCGGTCCAGCCGGAGTCGACGCCCTGCTCGTGGCGGTACTCCTCCGCCTCGAGGCCGCACGCCGACGCCTTGACCCGCATCGGCAGGTCCTTGCTGACGATGGTGACGTCGGCGCCCTCGTTCGACAGGTTCTTGGCGACCGACAGGATGCGGGTGTCGTTGTCGCCGAGACGGAAGCCGGCCGGCAGGGACATCGGGTCGGTGTGGTTGAGCTCGACGCGGAGCGTGCCTCCCGTGTCGCCGACGCGGACCGGCTCGTCGAGGCGTCCGGCGCTGATGCGCAGGTCGTCGAGCAGGCGCAGCGCCTGCCGGGCGAAGTAGCCGAGCTCGGGGTGGTGGCGCTTGCCCTCCAGCTCGGTGACGACGACGACGGGGAGGACCACCTCGTGCTCGGCGAACCGGAGCATGGCCCGGGGGTCGGACAGGAGCACCGACGTGTCGAGGACGTACGTCTTGTGCGACGGACGTTCGCGCGTCGTGCTGCGTGTGGTGGCGCGTGTGGAGGCCGCGGCCGGCTTGGTGGTCGTGCTGGCGGAGTCCGTCGTGACCGGACGAGTCGTGCGTGCCATGTCCCACTCCCTACGCGGCGCGCGTCGCGCGCCTACTCGCTCCCGAGGTGCCGGGCGGTGACCACCAGAGGGTGGCGCAGGGCCCGGCCCTCCGTCCTGAGCGATCGCTCCATCGGTGGGCCTCCTGGCAACGTCCGACGGGTGTCGGGCGTTGGCACGACGGTACGACCAGCGACCGACGGCGACGCGGATTGAGGGCTCGCGCGTCGTCGTGTCGCCCGAGTGTTCACCTCCTGGAAACGTCGGGGCCCGCCGCGCCCACCGGACGCCCCGTCGGCCTCGAGGCCCCGGACGACCCGTCAGTGCGTCATGACCAGGGCGAGCGGCCCATGACACGGACGTACTCGCGCTTCCACCGCCACCGACGGATCCCGACGAACATGCCGAGCAGGCCGACCGCCCCGAACATCCCGAGCAGGCCCCAGCCCGCCCCGAGCGCGCCCTCGGCGCCGCCGTCCGCGGCCTTCTTGCACACGACGAAGAAGACGACTCCGGCGGCGGCGATGGCGGCGAAGAAGACCGTCATGACCCACGGTTCACGGATCTGGCCGATGAACAGGCCGCCCTCGGGCACCGGGAACGGCTCCTTGGGCGGCGTGGCGCCGGACCGGGGCTGCTCGGCCTGGCTCACGCGGCAGCCACCTCGCCGTAGAGGCGGGCGACCTCGTCGAGCAGGCCTGCCTCGTCGACGATCCCGCCCGTTCCGGTCCCCGGACCGGACACGTCACGCAGCGCCTCGTACCCGTCGCCCTGGGGGCGCACCGCCAGCGTCCGGTCGCCGTCGGCGGTCCGCACCTGGAGGATGACCGCGGCCCCCGCGTCGACGGCGAAACGCTCCTTCATCATCCCGGTGACGAGCGCGGCCCGGTCCACGTCGGGCTCACCCAGGCGGACGAACCACGAAGCGAGCTGGCGCGGCTGCATGAGCGCGGTGACGGTGTCGGACTCGAGCAGCGCGACGTACTCGACGTCGCCGCCGTCAGCCCCGACGAACCCGATGCGCGACCACCGGTACGCCTTGCCGGTCACGTACTCGATGAGCGCCGCGTAGGACCGGGTCTGGCGGTTGCCGTCCTCGTCGAGGGTGAGCCAGCCGCGCGACACGAGGGAGGACGCACCCCCGACCAGGGCCCCCTCCTGGGCGATCCGCGGGTCGCTGAGCAGGAAGTCGCCCGACGTGCGCGATGCCGCCGAGTCGTGCCGTGAGAGGAGGTAGGCCAGCTCGCTGGCCCCGATGCCGACGATGTCGTCGGGCAGCTCGATGGCGGCGATGGGCGTCCCGCGCAGCGGGTCGTCGGCCCGGCCCTCGCGGGTCTCGTTCGTGTCGCTCATGTGCGTGTCCACCTGTCCTCGTGGTCGTCTCGGGTCGTCAGTCGAAGGGGTTCAGCGAGGAGATCACGTCGCCGGCCTTGTCGGCCACGTCGCCCGCGAAGTCGGCGACGTCGCCGGCGGCGTCGCTGATGGCCTGGCCCGCGTCGCCGGCGAAGTCGGAGATGTCGTCCCAGTGGTCGTAGACCAGCTGGCCCACGGCCATCGCGCCCGCAGCGGCTCCGGCGATCGCGTTGACCGGCGGGATCGGCACGAGGGCGACGGCACCGAGTGCGGTCATGGCGCCGTCGTACCCGGCACGCCCGTAGTGGCCCTCGGCGATGTCGTTGGCCACCGTGAAGCCGCCCAGGGCCACACCGGCCGGGCCGAGCACCTTGCCGAAGGTGCCGAGGCCCTTGGCCAGCTTCGAGCCCTCTTCGAGCGCCGGGACGAAGCGTGAGAGCGTCGACCAGTTCTTCGGGGCGAGGGCGTCACCGAACTCGGCGAGCCGCCCTGTCTTCCAAGCGTTTCCGAGGTTCTTGAACAGCCCGAGCTCGCGGTCGAAGCTGCCGAGGTTGTTCGAGAAGTTCTTCAGCTTCAGGGCCAGCCCGGCCACCGTGCCGAGCGTCCCGGCGAGCTTGAAGGGCGTGAAGAGCGCCTTCGTCAGGTCGTAGCCGGGGATGCCGCCGTTGCCGCCGTTGCTCGCACCGGGGCCGAGGGGGCCGGCGCCGCCGGAGCCCTGGCCGCTCGTCGAGTCCTGCGCGCCGGCGTTGCGGCGCAGCGCCTCCGCGAGCCTGCCGAGGTCGGTGCCGAACTGGCCCAGCTGCGCGTCGAGCGGCGGCCACTTG
Organism: Intrasporangium sp. Soil_C_50; assembly: GCF_057656595.1. Classification (NCBI taxonomy): domain Bacteria; kingdom Bacillati; phylum Actinomycetota; class Actinomycetes; order Micrococcales; family Intrasporangiaceae; genus Intrasporangium; species Intrasporangium sp. Soil_C_50. The sequence goes on along the minus strand of NZ_JBDGKB010000006.1, from coordinate 34,816 downwards.
CTCATGAGGTGCTCGAGGTCGCCACCGCCCCAGTTGCCCTTGATGGCGTTGACGGCCCGCGTGGCCTCGCCGCGGACGGTCTCGCACTCGCGCACGTGGCCGGTGATCCGCTCGGCCGCCGATCGCAGCGCGACCGGATCGGCACCCTTCTTGTAGATGGCCATTGGCTCTCCCCTGTGGTGGACGACGTCCGAAACCTATGCATTGGTCCCCCAGCCTGCAATGGGGAGCGGTCCCCATCGCGGCGCGGGTCGAGCCCCGTTCGAGCCGCTCACGTCCCGAAGCGTCGGTGCCTTCCGGCATAGGCGCGCAGCGCGCGCAGGAAGTCGACGTGCCGGAAGTCGGGCCAGTAGGCCTCGCAGAAGTAGAACTCCGACGTTGCGCTCTGCCAGAGCAGGAAGCCGCCGAGGCGCTGTTCGCCCGAGGTGCGGATGACGAGGTCGGGGTCGGGCTGGCCCTTGGTGTAGAGGTGACCGGCGATGTCCTCGACGGTGATGCCGGCGGCGATCTGCTCGATCGACTCGCCGCGAGCGGCCCGCTCGAGAAGGAGGTCACGGACGGCGTCGGCGATCTCCCGGCGGCCGCCGTAGGGCACGGCGACGTTGACCGTCATGCCGGTGACGGCGGCGGTGCGCTCGGCCGAGGCGCGCAGGCTCTCGGCGGTGGCGGCCGGGAGCAGGTCCAGGGCACCGACGATGCGCACGTGCCAGTGGCCGGCGTCGGCGAGGTCGGAGACCGCGGTCTCGATGATCTTGAGCAGCGGCTCGAGCTCCTCCTGCGGGCGGTGCAGGTTGTCGGTCGAGAGCAGCCAGAGGGTCACGTACTCGACGCCGGCCTCACGGCACCACTCGAGCAGCTCCTCGATCTTGTCGGCGCCGGCCTGGTGGCCGGTGGCCGTTCCCTCGCCGCGGGCCTTGGCCCAGCGGCGGTTGCCGTCGAGCATGACGGCGACGTGACGAGGAAGGGACTCCTTGGGGAGATCCTTGAGGACCCGGCGCTCGTACGCGCCGTAGACCACATCGCGCCACCCCACGGGGGCCTCCTCGTCGATGTCGGACGTCGCCGACCGCGGATGGGCCGCTGCCGGACCGCCGTCCACTGCTCGGGCAGCCCCGGTGGGCCACGCACCCACCGTACCCCTCGCCCGGACGGCTCCCACCGCAGCCGGAGGCCACCGCACCGGGCCTTCACACGACCTTCACAGGACGAGCGCAGCACCTACGGCCGCGTAACCTACGGTTGCGTAGGTTAGACTCGCGCCATGACCTCCGAGCAGCACCGCACCCCCGGTCCGGCCGTCGAGGACGCCGCGGGCCCCGTCGCCGACCTCGTCGCCGCCGTCAAGCCACGGCTGCGCGGCTGGCTGCACCTCGGGATGTTCCCCGTCGCCGTGATCGGCGGGCTCGTCCTCGTGCTCGTCTCCGACCCGGGGGCCGTGCGCACCGCGTCGGTCGTCTTCACGATCACCGCAGCCCTGCTCTTCGGTGTGTCCGCGGTCTACCACCGCGGCACCTGGGGACCGCGCGCCGGCGCCCTGCTCAAGCGGCTCGACCACTCGAACATCTACCTCATCATCGCCGGCACGTACACGCCGTTCGCGGTGACGCTCCTGCCCACGACCCAGGCCCGGATCCTGCTGTCGATCATCTGGTCGGCGGCGATCGGTGGCGTCGTGTTCCGCATCCTGTGGGTCAGCGCGCCGCGCTGGCTCTACACCGGTCTCTACATCGCGCTCGGCTGGACCGCCGTCTTCTACGTCGTCCCGTTCTGGAAGGCCGGCGGCCCGCTCATCGGATCGCTCATCGGCCTCGGCGGCATCCTCTACACCGTCGGCGGTGTCATCTACGGCACCAAGCGCCCCAACCCGTCGCCGCGCTGGTTCGGCTTCCACGAGGTCTTCCACGCCTTCACCCTCGGCGGGTTCGCCTCGCACTTCGCCGCGGTCACGCTCGCGGTCGTCGGCTACCAGGCCGTCAGCTGAGGCCCTCAGCCCTGAGGACTGACGCGAAGAGGCCCCCGGCGATGCCGGGGGCCTCTTGCGTGTCCGTCGGGTCGACGTCGCGCGCGCTGGTCGCTCCTCAGCGCGTCGGACCCTGCGGGTCGGCACCGTCGCCGCCCGATGCGTCCGGCCCGTCCGTCGCGTCGGTGCTCGACGCGTCGGTGCCGGACGCGTGCGTGGCGTCGGCGCCCAGACCGTCGCGAGTGGCGTCCTCCTGGGCACGCTCCCGGTCGCGGTAGGCCATCCGGCGCAGCCGCGAGTTCATGTTGCGCACGAGGAACCACAGCGCCACGGCGAGGACGAAGAACGCGATGAAGCCCCAGATCCCGGGGCCGATGGGCAGGTTGCCGCCGTCGGCCATCAGTCCTGCACCTCCTCGCCGGACGCGTGGGCTCCGGCCTGCTCGTCGGTGGACGGGACACCGTCGGTCGCGTCGGCGTCCGTGTGCGTCTCGGCGCTGTCGCCGCGGACCGCGCCGGTCGAGGTGGCGGCCTCGGCGGCGCCCTCCTGCGGCTCGGGCGTCTCGGGGAGGCGTCCGTCGTAGGCGACGGCGAGGTCGCGGCGCGTCGCGAGCGCATCGGCCTCGTCCGGCGTCCCGAGGCCGGCGAAGAGGTCGTCCTCGCCCTCGGCGACCGGCACGTACGACAGTGCGGCCTCGAACTGCTCGATGGGCCAGACCCGCTGCTGGATCGACAGCGGCACCTGGAACCAGAAGCCGTCGGGGTCGACCTGCGTCGCGTGGGCCAGCAGGGCCCGGTCGCGCGTCTCGAAGTACTGGCCGCAGTCGATGGTCGTCGTCGTGCGGCCGTCGCGGCGCGGCTTCCAGTTGGCGAGCCACTCGGCGTACGGGCTCTCGAGGCCCTCCTGCACCATCGCCTCATGGATGAGGGTGAGGCGCTCCTTGCTCCAGCCGCCGTTGTAGTAGATCTTCAGCGGCTGCCACGGCTCGCCGGCGTGCGGGTAGCGCTCCGGGTCGCCGGCCGCCTCGAACGCCGCCATCGACACCGTGTGGCACATGATGTGGTCCGGGTGCGGGTAGCCGCCCTTCTCGTCGTAGGTCGTCATGACGTGCGGCCGCCACTGCCGGATGACGCGCACGAGCGCCTCGGTCGTCACCTCGATGTCCTCGAGGCCGAAGCAGCCGACGGGCAGCGGCGGCAGCGGGTCGCCCTCGGGCAGGCCGGAGTCGACGAAGCCGAGCCACGTGTGCTCGCAGCCGAGGACCTCCTGGGCCGCCTTCATCTCGTCGCGCCGCACCTGCGCGATGTCGCGCAGGATGTGGGCGTCGTTCTTCAGCTTCTCGTTGAGGATGTCGCCACGCTCACCGCCGGTGCACGAGACGACCATGACCGACGCGCCCTCCGCGACGTACTTCGCGGTGGTCGCGGCGCCCTTGCTCGACTCGTCGTCGGGGTGCGCGTGCACCGCCATCAACCTCATGCCCTCGGCCACGTGGCTCCCTGCTGTCGTCCGTCGGAGTGATCGGGTGGTGGGGTCGCACGGCGACGCCGGTGGGCGTGCCGCGGACGTGGCGACGGGCGGCTGCTGGGCTGCTGCCGGACCGCCGTCGGGGGCCCGCGTCCCGTGGGGGACACTGGACCCGTCCGCCATCCTCTCACCACCCGCTGCGCCTGCCGCCCGGGCCTCGACCGCCAGGACCACTGCATGCCGTCCCGACCGACGCTCCCCCGCCCCGCCCCCGGCACGACGAAGTGGTGGGTCATCGGCACCCTCGGTGTCCTCGCGATGTCGACGATCGCGGTGTGGTTCGGGCTGGCGTCCACGCTCGGGCGTCCTGCTTTCGAGACCGTCGGCTACAAGGTCGTCGACGACCGCACGGTCCGTGTCACCTTCACCCTGACGCGTCCGGACGGCAAGGCCCTGACCTGCACCGTCGAGGCCTTGGCCCGCGACTTCTCCCCCGTCGGCACGGCGCGCGTCGAGGTGCCCGCCGGGCCCGACACGGTGACGACGACGGCCACGTTGCGCACGACGTCACGGGCCGTCACGGGGCAGGTCCGCGACTGCGGCTGACGAGCCTGCCGGACCGGGACGAAACGGCACGGACCGGACCGGCCCACGGCGCCCCGAAACGGGTCGTGACCTGCGTGTTCGGCGCTCGCTTTGCTACGCTTGGTCCTTCACCCAGGGTCCGGACCGGTTGCCCGCGCAGGCAGATGCCAGCAGGCGACAGCCACGGTCGGGCCCTTCGTACATGTGAGACGCCCACGCGGACCCGCGTGGGCGTCGGTTCATCGAGGAGTGACACAAAGTGACCGAGACTGCTGCTGGTGGTTTCCTGACGCAGGAGGCCTACGACCGCCTCAAGGCGGAGCTGGACCACCTGTCCGGCGAGGGTCGCATCGAGATCGCGCAGAAGATCGAGGAAGCCCGCGAGGAGGGCGACCTCAAGGAGAACGGCGGCTACCACGCCGCGCGCGAGGAGCAGGGCAAGATGGAGGCCCGCATCCGCCAGCTCACCGAGCTGCTCCACAACGCGAAGATCGGCGAGACCCCGGCCGACGACGGTGTCGTCGAGCCCGGCATGGTCGTCACCGTCGAGATCTTCGGCGACGAGGAGACCTTCCTGCTCGGCAACCGTGAGATCGCCGACGGCTCCGACCTGCAGGTCTTCTCCGAGAAGTCCGCCATGGGCGCCGCCATCAACGGCAAGAGCGTCGGCGACAGCACCTCCTACGAGGCGCCGAACGGCAAGACCGTCGAGGTGAAGATCCTCAAGGCCAAGCCCTACTCGGCCTGACCCACGCGTCGAACGGGCCGGTTCCCCACTGGGGAGCCGGCCCGTTCCGTTCCGCTGACCTCCTCCCCTCCCCCAACCGTCGAGAGGCCACGTTCGGCTGCCCGCCACCCGTTGAGAGGCCACGTTCGGCTGCCTCCCAACTGTCGAAAGGCCACGCTCGGCTGCCTCTCACCCGTGGGGGCCAATGCGTGCGTCAGCCGGCGCGGCGGCGGCGCAGCGTCTGGAACTGCTGGGGCGCCAAGAACTGCGGCGCACTGCCCGCCACGTCCACCAGGTGCGGGCTGATGCCCAGGTGCCCGGCCAGCTCCCTGAGCTTCGCGGCCCGAGCCTCGGCACGGAAGATGTGCTCGGCCTCGATCTCGACGACGGTCCAGTCCCCGCCTTCGAAGCTCCGGCGCCGGCCGCGGTCGTGCTTTCGGTCGCGCGTCCGCCTGTGGAACTGCGCTCCCTGGTACTCGCCGACGACGCGCTGTTCCGCCCAGACGAGATCGCCGAGGCCGAGCCAGTCTCCGTCGAGGCCGACCACGTCGGCATTGTGCGTCGGTTCGGGCAGGCCGGCTCGCACGGCCATGAGCCGACTGCGGGTCTCCATCGGTGACCAGGCCCGCGGCCGAACGCGGTGCCGCGCATAGCTGAGCGTGACCTTTCCGCGGGGCCGCACCCTGCGCTCGAGCGCCTCGCGGAGTCGCGCCGCGCTGCCGACGAGGTTGAGTGCTGCGTCGCCCGCGGCTATGAGGTCGTCGAGGCCGACAGGTTTGCCCGGCCCCACGTACTCTCCGAGGTCGACCCAGGTGTCCGCCGCATCGACGACCGGCAGGCCTTGCACCTGAACGACGGATCGGCTCTCGAGCCCACGATGCCCTGACACCTCCGCCCGACGCACCCGGTTGGCACTGGTCGGCGTGATGATGTGGACCAGACCGTCGTCCTCGAGTGCGAGGGGCACCGGGATACCGAACAGTCGTGCAGCCGTGACGTGGGAGAAGGCGAACGGGCGGGGAGCCGCGACCGCGAAGGCCCGGAGCTGGTCGACAAGGGACTCGGGCAGTTCACTCGCGCGAACTCCCCAGCTGGGCGTCCACAGGTCGTCCGCGCGCATCCGCGCGCGGGTCAGACCGCGCGAGCGGCCCTCGGCCACGAGGAACGGGCTCGAACGGAGGTCCGACGGCAGGGGCACAGCGTCCATGGCCAGCACCGTGCGTCCGCCACGGCAGACGAGCCACGGCGCGGCGACCAGATGTGGACAACCGCCTGCCCGGAGCGGGGGGTGTGGACGGGACCTCTCGACGGGTGGGAGCCGGTCGAACGTGGCCTCTCGACGGGTGGGAGCCAGCCGAACGTGGCCTCTCGACGGGTGGGAGCCAGCCGAACGTGGCCTCTCGACGGGTGGGAGGGGCGGGTCAGGGGAGGATCTGGGCGGCGACGGCGCGGGCGACGTCGGGGGCGTCGGCAGCGAGCAGCCCAGCGGCGAAGAGCAGGTAGCGCTCGTCGACACGGCCCCGGGCCCCCCGCGGCACCTTCCAGCCGCCGGCGTGGTCGGCCAGCACGGCGCCCAGGACGTGGTCGCGGCCCGACGCGTCGGCGTGGCGCAGGACGCCGCCCGAGCCGAGGAGCGTCGTGACGTTGGCGAGCGGACGCGGTGACTCGGTCGGCTGGGCCGGACGCGCGTGCCGTCGGACCGCGACGAGCGCGGCGAGTCGCGCCAGCTCGAGGTCGAGGGCGCGTTCGGCGGCATCGGTCGGCAGCAGGCCCGGCTGTTCGTGGGCGCGCTCGGCCCACGCCCGCAGCCCGCTCGGCTGCCGGACATCGTGGAGGAGGTGCTCGTCGGCAGCCGCCTCGAGGACGTGCAGGGCGTTCCAGCGCAGCCCGAGGTCGCCCTCGACGGTTCGGGCGTGCCAGAGCGGCGCGACGACGTCCTTGCGCAGCGACGCGTCCTCGCCCTCCGGTGTCAGGCACGAGTACACGTCGGTCGTCGCTCCCCCGACGTCGACGACCATGACGTCGCCGCCGCCGAGGCCCGCGAGCACCTCGACGCCGCGCAGGACGGCATCGGGCGTCGCAGCCTGCACCATCGCGGCGAAGGCTGGGTCGCGGGACAGGCCCTTGCCGCCGATGACGTGGTGAAGGAAGGCCTGGCGGATCGCCGCCCGCGCCGACTCCGGGGCGATGACGCCGATCTGGGGCAGGACGTTGTCGGCCGCGACGGTCGGCCGCGCCGTGGCGGCGAGCAGGGCGAGCGCCTCCTCGCGCGCCTCGACGTTGCCGGCGACGACGACGGGCACCGCGTGCGCCCCGTGGCCGCCGACCGCGAGCCGCGCGAGCCGCTGGGCGTTGTGGAGCAGCACGTCGGCGTTGCCGCCGTCGGTGCCGCCGACGAGCAGCACGATGTCGGGTCGCGACGCGCGGACCGCGGCAGCGGCGTCGGTCGACAGGGCGCCCGCGGCGACGTGCACGACCTTGGCACCCGCCGACAGCCCGACGCGGTGCCCGGCCTGCGCGGTGACGGTGGCCTCGTAGCCGACGACCGCGAGGCGCAGCCCTCCCCCGGCGCTCGAGCAGGCCCTCACCGCCGCGTCGGCCGGCACGTCGAGGGACGCGCGGAGGGTGCGGTAGCCGTCGAGGACGTCACCGCGACCGAGCGTGCCGGTCGTCGGGGTGGCGCCGGTCGCGAGGACGGTGCCGTCGGCGGCGAGCAGCGCGCCCTTGGTGAAGGTCGAGCCGAAGTCGACGGCGAGGAGCGTCACGCGGGAGAGGGTGCCGGTCTCAGCCGTGGATGTCGAGCGCCTCGCGGAGGTCGGCGATGAGGTCGTCGACGTCCTCGATGCCGACCGACAGGCGGATGAGGTCGCCCGGCACCTCGAGCTCGGTGCCGGCGACGCTCGCGTGCGTCATCCGACCCGGGTGCTCGATGAGCGACTCGACGCCGCCGAGGGACTCCCCGAGGGTCCAGAGGCTCACGGCCGCGCACGCCTTGACGGCGGCGTCCTCGCCCCGGCGCATCCGGAAGCTGACCATGCCGCCGAAGCGCTTCATCTGGCGGGCGGCGACGCCGTGGTTGGCGTGGTCGGGCAGGCCCGGGTAGAGCACCTGCGCGACACCGTCGTGGCCCTGGAGGAACTCCACGACCTTCTCGGCGTTGTCGCAGTGGCGCTCCATGCGCACGGCGAGGGTCTTGAGGCCGCGCAGCGTCAACCACGAGTCGAAGGGGCCGGCCACGCCGCCGATGCTGTTCTGGTGGAAGGCGATCCGGTCCTCGGCGTCGGTCATGCCGGGCACCGTGATGTCGGCGCGGGTGACGACGGCCCCGCCGACGACGTCGCTGTGGCCGCCGGAGTACTTCGTCGTCGAGTGCGTGACGATGTCGGCGCCGAGCGCGATGGGGCTCTGCAGGTACGCCGTGGCGAAGGTGTTGTCGACGACGAGCACGGCGCCGGCCTCGTGGGCGATGGCGGCGATGGCCTCGATGTCGGCGATGCCGAGGAGCGGGTTGGTGGGCGTCTCGACCCAGACCATCTTCGTCTGTCCGGGACGGATCGCCGCGCGGACGGCCTCGAGGTCGCCCATGTGCGCGATCGAGTGCTCGATGCCCTGCGGCCGCGCCACCTTGTTGAAGTAGCGGTAGGTGCCGCCGTACGCGTCGTCGGGCACGACGACGTGGTCGCCGGGCAACAGCAGGGCACGCGCGACGGTGTCCTGGCCGGCGAGGCCCGAGGCGAAGGCGAAGCCACGGCTGCCGCCCTCGAGCGCGGCGATGCACTCCTCGAGAGCGGTGCGGGTCGGGTTGGCCGACCGGCTGTACTCGTAGCCGCCCCGGAAGCCGCCGATGCCGTCCTGCTTGTACGTCGACACCTGGTAGATCGGGGTGACGACCGCCCCGGTCGACGCGTCGGCCTCCTGGCCGGCGTGGATGGCGCGTGTGGAGAAGCCGTGCTCGTCAGACATGGGCACGAGCCTATGCCCTGACACCGGCCCCTCCCACCGCCCACCTGTGGGTGCTGCGCATTCGCCCGTGACCTCACGTGCGCCTCTGAGATGCTGCCGACGTGGGGTCCGACTTCGCCTACTCGAACCACAGCCACCGGCCGCGGGGGCCAGTGCTCTCGACGCTGTCGGCCGTGGTCCCCGCCGTCCGCATCGTGCAGGAGCAGGTGCGCCCGTACGCCAGCTGGTGGGAGTCGCACAACCGGGTCGCCGCGTCGGGTCGCGAGCCGCTCTGGGTGGCCCTCGGCGACTCCATGACCCAGGGCATCGGCGCGACCGCTCCCGACCGCGGCTGGGTCGGGCAGCTCGACGAGCGGCTCACCCGGCGCGGCTGGGACCACCGCGTCGTCAACCTCGGCGTCAACGGCGCGCGCGTCGAGGACGTGCTCGACCGGCAGCTGCCGGTGCTCGAGGCGCTGAGCACGGCGGACAGCCCGGCGGCCCTCGTCACGGTCCTCATCGGCTCGAACGACATCGTGCTGCGCCGCCACCGCCGCTCGCTCGTCGGGCGCTTCGGCCGGATGCTCGACCTGCTCCCCGAGCACGCCGTCGTGTCGAACCTGCCCAACCCGCGCCACGAGGCGCGGACCATCGACGCCATGCTCCGTGAGCGGGCCGAGTCCGGACGCCTCGTGCTCGTCGACCTCCGCCGCGAGGGGCCGCGCTCGTGGCGGGGGCGCCTGGCCTCCGACCGGTTCCACCCGAACGACCGGGGCTACGCCGACCTGGCGACGATCGTCGAGCGCGCGCTGGAACGCTCCGGGCTGCTGACCCGGACCTGAGCCGTGCGTCCTGCGACGCCCGGTCCTGAGCCGTGCAGCCCTGGGACCTCAGTCGAGCGGGTCGAGGATGCGGTGCAGGAACTGGCGCGCACGCTCGGTGGCCGGACGCGTCAGCACCTCGGCGGGGGTCCCCCGCTCGACGACGACCCCGCCGTCCATGAAGAGCACCTGGTCCGCGACCTGCTGCGCGAACCGGATCTCGTGCGTCACGACGACCATCGTCCAGCCTTGTGTCGCAAGGTCCTTCATGACCGTGAGCACCTCGCCGACGAGCTCGGGGTCGAGGGCCGAGGTCGGCTCGTCGAAGAGCATCAGCTCGGGTCGGATGGCCAGGGCCCGGGCGATGCCGACGCGCTGCTGCTGGCCACCCGAGAGCTGGTAGGGGTAGGCGTCGGCCTTCTCGGCGAGCCCCACGAGCGAGAGCAGCTCGCGGCCCTCGCGCTCGGCCACGGACCGGTCGCGGCCCTGCACGAGCACCGGCCCGGACGTGACGTTCTGCAGGACGGTGAGGTGCGGGAAGAGGTTGTGGGCCTGGAAGACCATGCCGCTGCGGGCCCGCAGGTCGGCGACCTGCCGCTTGGTCACCGGGCGCGCGCCGAAGTCGACCTCGACGTCGCCGATGCGCACGACGCCCGCGTCCGCGACGTCGAGGGCGTTGAGCGAGCGCAGCAAAGTCGTCTTGCCCGAGCCGGACGGCCCGATGACGACGGTGACGCTGCCGGCCGGCACCTCGAAGTCGACGGACCGGAGCACCTCGTGCTCACCGAACGCCTTGGCGAGGCCGGTGACCGACACGAGCGGACGCGTCGCGTCGGGGGCCGCTGGGGTGGTGGGCTGGTCGGTCATGCGGCCACGTACCTGTTCTGTCGTTCCTCGAGCCGGGCCTGCCCGATGGACAGCACGAGGCAGACGACCCAGTAGTAGACCGCGGCGACGCTGTACAGCGCGAAGAACTGGTACGTCGGGGCCGCGGCCTCCTGGGCGACGCGGAGCAGCTCGGTCACCTGGATCGTCGAGGCCAGCGAGGTGTCCTTGACGAGGGAGATGAGGGTGTTGGACAACGGCGGGATGGCGGTGCGTGCCGCCTGCGGCAGGACGACGCGTCGCAGCGTCGTGGCGTAGCCCATGCCGACCGTCGACGCCGCCTCCCACTGCCCCTTGGGCACCGACAGGATCGCCGAACGGATGATCTCCGCGGCGTAGCCGCCGACGTTGAGGGTGAAGGCGAGGATCGCCGCCGGGAACGGGTCGAAGCTGACGCCGAGCGAGGGCAGTCCGTAGTAGATGATGAACAGCTGCAGCAGCAGCGGTGTGCCGCGGATGATCGAGACGTACGCCCGGGCGATGCCCGACACGGCGCGCACCTTCGACAGGCGCATCAGCGCGACGGCGAGCGCCACGACGAGCCCGAGCACGAAGCTGATGAGGGTGAGGGGGATCGTCGCGGTGACGGTCGCGCGCAGCAGCGGCCCGAGCGAGTCGAGGATGAGCTGGACGGTCTGGTCGTTCACGAGGTGGACATCAGGGTCGTCGCGATCGTCGGCGGGCGCCGGCTCAGGAGACGGACGCGGCGGGCTTGACCGACACGTCGGAGCCGAAGTACTTCTCCGACAGCTTCTTCAGCGTGCCGTCGGCCTCGAGGTCGGCCAGGGCCTTGTCGATGGCGGCGACGAGGTCGGAACCCTTGCGGGTGGCGACGACCTGCTCGGAGACGTCGCCGGTCTTCGCGGCGATCCTGACCCCCTGGTCGCCCGTCGACTTCTGGTAGTCGAGCACGGCGAGGCTGTCGTTGACGGTGGCGTCGACGCGCTTCTGCTTGAGCAGGGTGACGGCCTGCGTGAAGCCCTCGACCGACTCGACCTGGGCGCCGGCGTCCTTGGCGACCTGGGCCCAGTTGCTCGTCAGGCTCTGCGCCGACTTCTTGCCCTTGAGGCCCGCGAGCGAGGTGACCGAGGCGTCGTCGGCGCGCGTCGCGATGACGCCCTCGGACCACGTGTACGTCGAGGACAGGCCGTAGAGGCCGGCGCGCTCGGGGTTCTTCGTCACCTGGTTGACGACGACGTCGAAGCGCTTGGAGGTGAGGCCGGCGAAGATCGCGTCCCACGGCGTCTCGACGTACTCGACCTTGACGCCGAGCTTGTCGGCGACGGCCTTGGCGACCTCGACGTCGTAGCCGGTGAGGGCGTTGGTCTTCGGGTCGTGGAAGGAGAACGGCGAGTACGTCCCCTCGGTCCCGACCTTGAGGACCTTGGCGTCCTTGACGGCCTGCAGGTCCGAGCCGCCGCCCGAGGTCGAGCTGCACGCGGCGAGCACCGCGGTCAGGAGCGTGACGAGCAGGACGGTGAGGGCGGACCTCGAGCGCATGGGTGGGACTTCCTGATCTGGAGGCTGGGGAGTGGGCGGGGTGTCGACGGCGCACGATATAACGCCGTGTTGGGATGCGCATAATCGATCGTGCGAATCCCCGTCAGGCGTCAACCCACGGCACTGGCCGGACATTCCCGACCGCGACGCTCAGCCCGGGCAGGCCCGGGCAGGCCCGGGCAGGCCCGGTCTGCCCTGGTTCAGAGGTCCTTGGCCCACTCCCGCGTCCAGCCCGTCACCGCGAAACCCATCCGCTCGTTGATGGCGATCATGTGGGTGTTGGTGTCGGCGTTCCACGTGCGCACCGCCGTCACACCGGGCTTCTCGCGCTGGAGGGCCGCGAGGTTGGCCACCTTCGTCGCGAGGCCCAGACCGCGCCCGCGGTGCTCGCGCAGCACGAGGGTGTCCCCCTGCAGGGCGAGGTCCTGCTGCCCGGGGCGCACGACGAGGTCGGTGAACGCGACGAGCCGTCCGGAGGGCACGTGCCGGGCGACCGACTCGACGGCCCAGATCGGGCTCGGGGTGTTCCACTGCTGGCGCACCCGCTCGGCGTCCCAGTCCTCCTCGTCGAGGTCGATGTCGCCCGTCGGCGCGTCGGTGCTCATGCGTCGCGCCAGCAGGGCACGGTCCTCGAGCCACTCCTCCGGAAGTCCGTTGACCGCCACCTCTACGACATACTCCCCCGCGTCGAGCGCAGGAGTGAGGGACTCGAGCCTCGCTGCCTCGAGGGGCAGCCGGAGGTCCTGGCGCAGGTCCACGAGCGTCTGCCGGTAGCCCGCGGCGAGGGCGAACTCCGTTGCGGCGTCACCGTGCTCGACCGGAGCACCGCTGTGCTCGTGGACGCGGGAGCACCCTTCCTCGCGCAGCACCTGCTCGCAGTGGGCGAGCAAACGCCTGCCGTGGCCGGCGCGCTGGTGCTCGGGGTGCACCGAGAGCCAGATGCCGGCCGTGTCGGTGTTCCCGCGGGTGTGCCGGATGGTCTGTGCGGCGGCCACCGGCTCGTCGACGCCGTCGACCCAGATGCCGAACGTGCGCCGGGCCTCGTGCCGACGGCCGGTGAGGTCGACGATCTCCTCGACCGTGGCCCGTTGGGCGTCCGCGCCCCAGACGGCCCGGTTGGCGGCATGGTGCACCTCCAGCCACACCTCGCTCGTGGCATCGCCGATCGTGAGCTCGATCTCCTTGAGCTGCATGGTCATTCGGTAGCCCCTGCCTGCTTCTGCCACTCTCGGCTGTAGCCGTCGACGCGGTAGCCGAGGCGGCGGTTGACGGCGAGCATGTGCTGGTTCGACTCGGCGTTCCACGTGCGGATCGCGGTGACCGCGGGCAGCTCGTCCATGACGGCAAGGGCGTTGGCGGCCTTGAGCCGCAGGCCGAGACCGTGGCCCCGGTGCTCCTTGAGCACGAGGGTGTCCTGCTGGTAGCCGAGGTCGGGGCTGCCGGCCGAGACCCCGATGGTCGTGAAGGCGACGAGGCGGCCCGTCGGCACGTGACGGGCGGCTGACTCGACGACCCGACGCCCGGACGCGAGGGTCCGGGCGAAGGTCTCCCGGAGCCGCTCCGCGTCCCAGACCTCCTCCTCGAGGGCGAGGTCGTCGAGCGGCGCGTCGGTGCTCATCCGCTGCTGCAGGAACGCGCGGTCCTCGAGCCACGCCTCGGGGATGTGGTCGACGAACGTCTCGACGCCGTAGTCGTCCTCGGCGGCGGAGAGGTCGGCGAGCGCGTCACGGTCGGCAGGCAGCGCCATGAAGCTGCGCAGCACCGTCTGACCGACGGTGTAGCCGTGCTGCGCGGCAAAGCGCTCCGACTCGTCGGACCGGCCCTCGGGCCACTCGGTCTCCCCCATGAGGGTGCCGCGACCGTGCTCGGACGCGACCGCCTCGGCCGCGTGCAGGAGCGCACCGCCGACGCCCCGGCGTCGGTGCTCCTGGTGGACCGAGAGCCACACGAGGGCGAGGTCGAGGTTGTCCGCCAACGGCATCCGCACCTCCACGGCGCCGACGAGACGACCGTCCGACCAGGCCGCCAGGGCCACGCGCCGGCTCGTCGACGACTGGTGGAAGCCGCGGATCTCCTCGAGCGTCCACTCGCTGCCGTGGTCGCCGAAGAGGTCGCGCTGCACCACCCCGTGCACGCCGATCCAGTCGCGGGCCGCGGCCTCCTGGTCGGGGTCGAGCAGGTCGATCGGTCTGATGTCGAGGTCGTCGCTCACGGACCCGAGTCTGTCGGGACCGTCCGGCGAGGGCCACCGATTTGTCCGCGGCCCCGGCTGCTGGGCCGCTCCGACGCCCTCGCGCCAAACACGTTGCCGCGCAGCCTGCGTCGGCCTACCCTCGAGCCATGCACCGCTCGCAGCAGACGACGACGCCGGACCTCTCCGGCGCGCTGCTGCTGCCCTAGCACCCATCGCACACCACGCCCCGGAGCCGTCTCCGGGGCGTTCGTCGTCTCCAGCCGGCCCCGGTCCGACCCACCGTGACCGACCGCCTGCAAGGAGACCCTCGATGCCCGACCACCGCGACCTCAACCACGACCTCGACATCTTCGCGACCGACGCGCTCGCCGGGGCCGGGCTGCCACTCTGGCTGCCCGCCGGCTCGGTGGTGCGCCATGAGCTCGAACGGCTCGCCCGTGACCTCGCCCACGCCGACGGCTGCGTCGGCGTGAACACCCCGGTGCTCGGCAAGCGGGCCCTCTTCGAGCGGTCCGGGCACTGGGCCAAGTTCGAGGACGACATGTTCCCCCCGATGCGCATCGGCGACGAGGAGGTCGTGCTCCGCCCGGCCAACTGCCCGCACCACGCCCTCGTCTACAAGGCGCGCAGCCACTCCTACCGCGAGCTGCCGGTACGCCTCAACGAGCTGGCCCCGATGTTCCGGGCCGAGCGCTCCGGCGTGCTCTCGGGCCTGACCCGCGTGCGCCAGATCAGCCTCGACGACACCCACGTGTTCTGCCGCCCCGACCAGGCAGGCGACGAGGCCGCCCGTGGTCTGCGGGCCGCGCTCGAGGCCCAGCGGATCCTCGGCCTGCCGGTGCACCACGTGCGGCTGTCCCTGCGCGACGAGTCGGACGCGTGGCTCGGCAGCCGCGAGCAGTGGGACGGCGCGCAGGACGCCCTCCGGGACGCGGCCCGGTCGGTGCTCGTCGACCACGGGCTGCCCATCGTGGAGGCCGCCGGCGAGGCTGCCTTCTACGGTCCGAAGCTCGACCTGCAGGTGGTCGACGACCGCGGACACGAGGAGACCATCGCCACCGTGCAGGTCGACTTCAACCAGCCGGAGCGGTTCGACCTGACCTACCACGGCGAGGACGGCGAGCGGCACCGCGTCGTCATGATCCACCGCGGCACCGTCGGGTCGATGGAGCGGGTCACCGCGGCCCTGCTCGAGCGCCACGACGGGCGCCTGCCGCTCTGGCTCGCGCCGGTGCAGGTCGTCGTGCTGCCGGTGTCGGCCGAGCAGGACGGGCCCGCTCGGGCGCTCGTCGACGCCCTGCGCGCGCACGGCGTCCGCGTCGAGCTCGACTGCGACGACTCCCTCGGGTCGCGGATCCGCGAGGCCCGGCGTCGCCGGGTGGCCGTGGTGGCCGTCGTCGGCGCGCGCGAGGCCGCGGACGCGTCGGCGCAGGTCACCGACGTCGCAGCCGGGTTCCGCGGCGTCGTGCCGGTGGACCGCCTCGTGGCGCGCATCGTGGCCGCCCGCGACGGACGCTGCCCGCGCGTCGACTGGGCGTGACGGGTGTGGTGCGTGGTTCGTGGGGACCCGGCCCCGCGAACCACGCACCACTGGCCTCCCGCGGCGTCTGGCATACGGGGGCGTGCGCCGGTGTTGTAGGAGCGAAGGACCCGCCCACACGAAGGATGTGACACTGGAATGGTGTTCGGACTCGGCAGGAAGACCCAGATGCCCGCGCGCGAGGAGGCCCTCCCCGGCCGTGCGGATCGGCCGTTCCAGGTGAACCCGACCCACGTCGTCCTCGGCACGCCGCTCGAGGGACCGTGGCCCGAGGGATCCGAGGTGCTCTACGTCGCGATGGGCTGCTTCTGGGGCGTCGAGCGGATCTTCTGGCGCCAGGACGGCGTCATCAGCACGGCCGCCGGCTACATGGGCGGCTACACGCCCAACCCGACCTACGAGGAGACGTGCACGGGTCGCACCGGTCACGCCGAGACGGTCCGCGTCGTCTACGACCCCGAGAAGACCTCCCCCGAGCTGCTGCTCAAGGCCTTCTGGGAGAACCACGACCCGACGACGGCCAACCGCCAGGGCAACGACATCGGCACCGCCTACCGCTCGGCCATCTACTGGACGACCGAGGGCCAGCGCATCGCCGCCGAGGCAACCCGCGAGGCCTTCCAGAAGGTCCTCGACGACAACGGGTTCGGGCAGATCACGACCGAGATCCGCTCGGCCGAGGACGCCGGTCCGTTCTACCTCGCCGAGGACTACCACCAGGGCTACCTGCACAAGAACCCCGGCGGCTACTGCAACCACGGCCCCAACGGCCTGACCTGCCCCGTCGGGATCGTGCGCCAGGACCAGCTGCCCTCCCAGCAGGACATCGCCCCGCCCGCCTGACGCGTCGGGCGTCAGACGCGTCGGCACCCGTCACGACGGACGCCCCCACCCGAACCGGGTGGGGGCGTCCGGTCGTCCACGCTCGACGTCAGGGCGTGCAGGCCGTCTCGTCGAAGTGGCCGGGTGTGCCGGGGTAGGCCTGGCCCGCCCCGTGCTCGTTCTCGCCCGGGTAGACCATCGCGAGCTCGCGGAAGGCCGACGTGCCCGCCGTCGTCACGTCGGAGCCGGGGCGACCGGCGCTCGAGGACCACGCCAGCTGCTGGAGCCAGCCCTGCATCGCCGGGGAGTGCCCGCGCACGTCGTTGAAGCCGCCGTAGGCCGCGTTGCAGTGGGTGAAGAGGTTGTACGCGCCGTTCCAGTCGATGAGCCGGTCGCCGGGGTTGGGCCCGTTGGCCGTCACGTCGCCCTGGAGCACGTCGCGGTCCCAGCCGCCGTAGATCCAGTCGGTGCCCTGGTGGTGGTTGTCGTCGGCAGGGTCGGCGTCGGCCAGCCCCGTCATCTCGAACCACAGGCACGGGTCGACCGTGACGACGGCCTTCTTCGTCCCGGTCGTCAGCGGCCAGTCGCCGAGCGTGCACCCGCTGCCGGGTGCGTAGGAGCCCCGCGGCCGCACGTCGAGCAGGTCGGAGCCGAGCACGTCCTGCTTGGCCGCGTCGGACTCGCCCGCACCGCCGAAGAGGTGGTCGACGAACCGGTCGTCGGTGCCACGCGAGCTCGGCGTGAAGACGCCGTTCACGAGGCAGTCCGGCGTCGTGGCGTCGAGCACGGCGTCGCAGCCCTGCCCGCCCCAGAGGACGTCCTCGCCGTCGCCGCCGAAGACGTCGTCGCCGCCGCTGTCGCCGTTCGCGACGTCGTCGCCGTAGCCGGCGTGGATGGCGTCGTCGCCGGAGCCGCCACGGATGAGGTCGCGCCCGCCCTCGTCCATGCCGTTGTGCGGCATGGCGGCGGCGGTCGAGGCCCCGATCCACTGGTCGCCGTCGACGTCGTGGAGCAGGTCGACGCGTCGGTCGTAGGCGCCTCGCGGGAAGGCGGTGAACGTCTCCTTCGGCGGGCTGTTGAGCGTCACCGACGCCTGGGCGGGGCTGTCACCGGCGCTCAGGTACTGGTTCACCACGCCGCCGCGGTCGCCGACGATCGCGTCACGACCTGCGTCGCCGTTGATCCGGTCGTCGCCGAGCTCTCCGTAGAGGTCGTCGTCGCCGTCACCGCCGGAGATGACGTCGTTGCCGTCCTGGCCCCAGATGCCGTCGTTGCCGTCGTCGCCCCAGAGCGTGTCGGCGCCGAAGGCCCCGGCCGGCTCGCACGTGGCCTGCGCGGTCGTGCAGAAGCGGGTGCTCGGACCGGGCAGCGCCGGGTCGTGGGTGCGCGAGGCCGTCGCGTCCACCGGCACCGCGCCGTCGGGGTAGCGGTCGGCGTAGACCTTCTCGGTCTGCGCGCCGGGGCTGCCCTGCAGGGTGCGCAGGAGAGAGCCGTTGTCGCCGAGGACGACGTCGTCGCCGCCGTTGCCCTCGACGACGTCGGAGCCGTCGCGGAAGCCGGGGGCCGTGGAGCCGCCGATGACATCGTCCTGCCCGGGCGCCGAGCTCGTGCCGCGCAGCAGCGCGACGGGGCTCGCCGACCCGGGCCAGGCGGCCGTGACCGCCAGGACCGTCGTGCCGTGGGCCGAGGCCTGGCCGAACGGCAGGTCACCGAAGAGCTGGTCGGCTCCCCCGTTGCCCTCGACGTGGTCGGCGCCGGCGTCGCCGGTGACCGCGTCGTTGCCGTCCTGGCCGAGGAGCACGTCGACGCCGTCGCCGCCGGAGAGCCGGTCGAACCCGTAGAGCGTCGCCGAGGGCGTCGTCAGCGGGTTCGCGCCGAGGTCCCACGGCTGGATGACCCGCGGCGCCATCGCCCGGCCGCTGGTGCTGCCGAGGCGGACCGTGACCGAGCTCGGGGCCTGGCCGGAGACCGGACGCAGCACCTGGCCGTTGTCGCCGAGCACGACGTCGTCGCCCGGCCCGCCGAAGACGGCGTCGTCGGTGTCGGGCTGGCCGACGGTCGTCGAGCCGGAGAGGCCCGTGCCTGCGGACGGCGTCGAGCTGCCGCCCACGAGGTCGTCGTCGCCGAGGCCGCCCTCGACCCAGTCGACGTCCGGCCCGCCCTCGACGTAGTCGTCGTCGCCCTCGCCCTTGAGGCGGTCGGTGCCGCTCTGGCCGAGGATGACGTCCTGACCGTCGCCGCCGAAGACCTGGTCGGCGCCGGAGTTGGCGAGGACCGGGCTCGAGCCGAGGTCGAGCAGGGTCACCCGGTGCGTCCGCGCGAAGCCGCGCATCCGCGTGACCGGCGTCGAGTCGGCCGGGGCGACCCCGGAGACGAGGACCGCGTTGTCGCCGGCGATGAGGTCGGCTCCGGCGTCGCCGTAGAGGCGGTCGCCGGTGTCGGGCCGTCCGACGCCGGGGCTCGCCTCCTGGAAGGACCCGCCGACGACCTCGTCCTCGCCCGCGTCGCCGTGGACGAGGTCGGCGCCGTTGTTGCCCTCGAGGTGGTCGGCGTCGTCGCCACCGTTGACCTCGTCGTCGCCGAGGCCGCCGTACGCGGTGTCGTCCCCGGCGCCGCCGTACACGACGTCGCCGCGGCCGGCGGCCGGCGTCAGGCCGTCGAGGTCGTACGGGATCGCCGGGGCGTCCGCCGTGCTCGTCGGGTCGTCCACCGTGCCGTTGTCGCCGACGATGACGTCGTTGCCGGTGTCGCCGGAGATCGTGTCCCCGGCGTCGGCCGGCCCGACGTCGGTGCGACCCGCGGCCCGGGTGCCGCCGTAGAGCACGTCGTCGCCGTCGCCGCCGCTGATGCGGTCGGAGCCGTTGTTGCCCTCGACGACGTCCGAGCCGGCCTGTCCGTAGAGCTGGTCCTGGCCGGCGTTGCCGAAGACGAGGTCGGCCCCGGCGTCGCCGTAGCCGCGGTCGTCGCCGCTGCCGCCCCAGACGTGGTCGGCGTCGTCGCCACCGAAGAGGATGTCGCCACCCTCCTGGCCGCAGACGAGGTCGGCGCCGCCGCCGGCGAGCACGCGGTCGCTCGCGCCGCCGGCCGAGATGGTGTCGACGCCGGCACCGCCGAGGACGAGGTCGTTGCCGTCGCCACCCGCGGCCGACGTGCCCTCGGGCACCGGGTCGCTCGTGACCGGGCTCCCGGGCCGGCACGTCTCGTCGGCCGCCGCACCGACGGTCGCGGCGTCGCGCAGGGTGTCACCGAACACCGTGGACGGGCCGTCGCCGCCGACGACGTGGTCGTTGCCGAGGCCGCCGACGAGCGTCTTGCGCGACGAAGTCTCCCCCACCGGGATCGGCAGGTGCGTCACGGCGCGGTAGGCCCCGAAGTCGACGCCCTCGATGACGTCGGACCCGCGGGCGTTGCCGGCCGCGTCGAGGCCACGGGCCCCGACCTGGCTCGGCTCGGCGATGACGTAGTCGTCGCCGGGACCGCCGTACAGGGCGTCGGTGCCGTAGCCGCCGACGAGGGCATCGGGACCGCCGCCACCGACGATCCGCGCGTGCTCACCCCTCTTCGAGTGGCTCGTCACGACGTCCTCGACGGCGCTGCCCCAGACCTGGTCGTCGCCCGAGCCGGTCTCGATGATGTTCGGGATCGACGGCTTGCCCGACGGGGTCGTCAGCGTGTCGGCGGTGCCGGTGGCGTCGACGCCGAAGGTGCCCTCGGTCGAGGCGTAGATCGTGTCGGGGCCGGAGCCGCCGGTGACCGAGTCGCTGCCGAGGCCGCCGATGAGGACGTTGCCCTCCGAGGCGGTCGTCGTGCCGGCCGCGGAGCCCGGGCGGTCCGAGGCGACGCCGATCTTGTCGTCGCCCGGGCCACCGTTGACGCGGTTCGTGCCGAGGCCGACGCTGATGACGTCGGCGCCCCCACTGCCCTGGTCGCCCTGGGTCGGGTCGACGTCGAGCTTGGTCCAGTCGACGACGCCGGTCAGGTCGACCTTCGTGATCTTCGGCGACGAGTTGTCGACGTCGACGGGGTTGAGCGCGGCGGCGACGTCGGTGACGGACGTCGGCAGGGCGCCGTCGCCGGACACGAGGTCCTTGCCCTGGCCGGTCGTGATGGCGTCGGCTCCCGGACCGCCCGCGACGCGGGCGACCTTGCCGACGGCGTCGGCCGTGACGATGCGGTCGTCGCCCGCGCCACCGTCGACCCACGCGTTGCCGGTGCCGGTCGAGATCTGGTCCTTGCCGGGGGTGCCGAAGACGACCGCGTCCTTGTCGAAGACCGACAGGTCGGCCTGCGTCGTCGCCGACGACGGGTCGGCGTCCTTCTTGCCGTCACCGACGAAGCCGACGACGAGCGGTGTCGAGGAGCCGCGGCCGTCGACGACGACCCGCTTGAGGTTCGGGTCGAGGTACTCGCGTGTCTCACCGAGCATCTGCACCTTGAAGCCGTCGAAGTCCGGGTCGGTGCCGGCGTCGTCGCCCGGCTTCTGGGCGAAGTGGAGCGCCGTCACCTTGACCGTGTCGGACTCGGTGTCCGCCGTGTTGCCCCATGGCGCCCCACGCGCGGCGTCGGTGCCGAAGCGCCCGGCGAAGACGACGAGCGTGTCGCCGGTCGTGCCACCCAGCCTGGGTGGCGGCGGCTCGCAGTTCGGTTTCGCCGTGAAGTCGAGCAGCGTGATGTCGGCGATGTTGATGGAGAAGGACACGCTGAACGGTGAGAACCCGAGCGTCACGTAGAGGCGCAGGAACAGGCTGAGCCGCCCGGTCGTCGTGAAGAGGCACAGCGGGTTGTTGACCGCGGTCTGGAGGAACTCGCTGACGCGGAACTTGCCGTCGTTGTTCGGGTCGTTCCAGTGGAACCCGATCGTCAGGTGCAGGCCGCCCTCGATGCCGACGGTGATGATCACGGCCGACACCGCT
Source organism: Intrasporangium sp. Soil_C_50 (assembly GCF_057656595.1). Classification (NCBI taxonomy): domain Bacteria; kingdom Bacillati; phylum Actinomycetota; class Actinomycetes; order Micrococcales; family Intrasporangiaceae; genus Intrasporangium; species Intrasporangium sp. Soil_C_50. The sequence goes on along the minus strand of NZ_JBDGKB010000006.1, from coordinate 13,460 downwards.
GCGCCAGCGGCGATCTCGCCGTCGAGCCGCACGACGGGCACCGGCACCCCGTTGGCGTCGGTCGTCTTGAAGTAGAGGCCGTCGAGGAGCTTGACGGCGTCGACCTTCGTGCCGGACTGCGCCGCCTCGACCGCGTAGCGGATGCCGGCGGTGTCGAGCCCGGCCATGAACCGCAGCGTCACCGACGCCGAGCCGGACAGCGTCACCATGACCGGCGGCGGCGCGTAGACCGGACCGAACGACTGGCGCCACGTGAAGCCGAGGGTCAGCGGCCCGCTGTCGAACTCGACGAGCGAGACGTCGCTGCCCATGAGCAGGCTGAAGACCGACGCCGGGTCGTCGAGGATCGGGAAGGTGAAGCCCGACTTGTTCGCGCTGCCGGCGGTGCCGCCCGAGCCGAACACGTTGCCCTTGCCGCCCTTGCTGTTGAGGGCGTTCTTCACGTCGGCCGAGCTCGCGGGCTGGGGGCTGGTGATGAGCGAGGTGGCCGAGCCCGGTGCGAGGCTGCTCGTCGGCGAGACGCTCGTGGCCAGCGCCTTGTCGCCGTCGACCGCGAACTTGCCGATCGGGATGAGGCACGTCGGGTCGCCCGGGCCGCCACCGCAGTCGGGCAGGTTGTTGATCAGGGTGGTGAGGGCCGCGATCTTGTCGACGAAGTCGAGCTTCGGGCCGCCGGCCAGCGTGTTGAACGTCTTGGCCAGGGTGATGAGGCTGACGTCGCCCCCACCGGCCATCTTGCTCAGGTCCGACAGCACCGGGATCGGCGCGTAGAGCGTGTCGATGACCGGCTGGAGCGGCCCGGTGACCGACTTGACCTTCTTGAGGACCGGCCCGAGCAGGTTCGACAGGAACCCGCCCGCATCGATGGCGACGTCCTTGAACTCGATCGTCGGGGCCCCGAGGCTCTTGAGGTTCTTGTTCGAGAACTCCCACCCGAGAAGGAAGTTCGCCTGGACCCCCGGGAGCACCGAGTCGACGGACGCCTTGACGAGCCAGTCCGCCCTGATCTTGGCGGTGAGGGAGATCCCGAAGAGCGAGGACGCGTCGCCGCGGGCGATGTCGGAGATCGTCAGGACGCTGTCGGCCGTCTCCGTCGCGTCGCGTGACTTGAGGTCGACGAGGAACGCGCCGGCGAACAGCGGCGCGGTGCCGTTCTTCTTGACGTCGATGTCGAGGAAGGCGAGCTTGGCCTTCATCGTCGCGGGCATGTCGAAGCGCGCCCCGAGGCCGAACTCCGGTGCGGGGGCGCCGTCCTGCCAGCTGTCGTGGGTGTAGATGACGAAGCCGTCGTCGGTGTTGATGCCGGCCTTGACGTGCAGCTGCAGGCCGAGGCCGTAGGTGATGGCGTCGTCGTCGCCTGCCTTGAGGGCGAGGCCCGGGATGCCGATGTCGAGCGGCAGCTTCTTGCCGTCGCCGAGGCAGCCGGAGCCGGGCACGCAGCCGGCGTCGGGCGTCACGGTGCCGGCCTTGACGTCGAACGCGAGGTTGACGCCGTTGATGCTCGTCGTCGGGCAGTCGATGAGCATCGGCTTCGTCGTCACGGGCGTGTACGCAGCGGCGGCCGCACTGCCGTCGTCGGTGAAGGTCTGCGCGCTGCCGGACACGGCATCGACGACCTTGACGAGCTGGAAGGCGCCGCCGTCCTTGCTGCGCAGCACCTTGTACTTCGTCGCGCCCTCGGACTTCGTCCACGACACCTTGATCGAGTTGCCGCCGCCGAGCGCGGTCCACGAGGTCGTCGTCTCCGTACTCGGGGACGAGGCGACGGTGTCGCCGTCGGTGCCCGAGCCGGAGCCCTGGCTCGCGACGATCTCGTAGCGCCACTTCGTCGCACCGGTCGTCGACGGCGTCGCCGCCAGCGTGGGTGCGTCGGTCGGCTCGAGCTTCGCCTTGCACTCGTAGTCGACGGTCAGGCTCGTCTTCTGGAGCCCGGCCGCGGCGATCGCCTCGGCGATCTTGGTGTTGACGTAGTCCTTGGCCTCCTCGGGGCTCGCCGGCACGTTGCCGAGCTTGGCCTTGATCTCGGCGCGCAGGCGTCCGATCGAGTCGGCGCCCTGCTGGAGGTCCTTGCCGACGAAGGGCAGCTTGCCGTCGAAGGTCGCGAGCCGCATCGACTGCTCGATCTTCTCGAGGTAGCCGTCGAGGCCCGGGCCGATCTGGGTGAAGTCGGCGAAGGCGTTCGCGAAGGCGGCCGAGAGGTCGGGCAGCTCGAACCGCTTCTTCGCGTCGTCGGGGGCCGGGAGGTTCCCGGAGAGGTCGAGCAGGGTGGCCGGGTCGGTGGAGTCCGGCAGGCGCAGGGCGACCGAGCCGAGCGACGTGGTCGGCCCGCCCGACACCGTCGCGTAGAGCGGGATGACGCCGCAGACCATGAGCGAGGTGGTCAGGCCCTCACCGCAGTCGACCGGGGTGTTCGAGGCGTTGAAGCTCACGTCGAGCCCGGACAGGAAGGTGGAGAAGCTGACCGGAGTGTCCGCAGCGGCGCCGGCGTCGGACAGCTCGAGGCTGAGGTTCGCCCGCAGCTTCGCCCGCTTGGCCGGGTCGCCGCCGGGGTCGCCCGCCGACACCGTCAGCGGGCCGATGGTGCCGGCGGCGCGGCCGTCGAAGCCGGCGTCGGCGGCGATGCCGACCTTGGAGTCGGCGAGCACCTTGAGCGACGCCGCGTCGTCGGGCCCGGTGCCCGGCGCGAGCGGCACGACGAGGCCGACCTTGACGCCGCCGGTGACGTGCGCGGCGCCCTGGCCGGTCGCGGCCGCCGTGACGAGGGACTTGTCGCCGCCGAGGTCGAGCCGCACGGGCGTGCTCGTGCGGTAGTCGCGCTTCCAGTCGAGGTCGAGCACGACGTTCGGGGTGCCGCCGGTGTCGAGGTAGCGGAAGTGCAGGGCACCGGTGCCGAGGCGGTCGTCGAGGACCTTCACGAGGTCCTGCATGTTCTGCGGCGGGTGTAGCGAGATCACGTCGATGGCGTCGTCGAGCGGCGAGCGGAACGAGTACGCCGTGTCGTCGGCGGGCTTCGTCGTCCACGGCTCGGTCAGCGTGACCGTGTCGCCCGACGCCGAGGCCACGACGGCCACCTGCGTCCCGACGACGACCGTGCGTCCGACGAACGACGCGTCGAACGTGCGGCCCACGTGCTGAAGGGTGTTCGTGCCGTAGTTGACATCCGAGCCGACACCCGACGCGTCGCGGCGCATGAGGTCGCGCAGCGACGTGCCCGTGCCGGGGATCTCGCGGCTGTAGATGCCGGACGCGCCACCGGGCTGCGCCTCGGCGAGCTGCGCGGCGAGCGTCTGGAGGGTCTTGAGGACGATGGCGAACAGCTCGGCCTGCGAGCCGGGCTTGATGTCGAGGGCGAAGATCCTGCTCAGGCGGCTGAGGTCCAGCTGCGGGCCGTCGGCGCCGCTCACCCGGGTCAGGTCGTTCCAGTGCGCCGAGACGCCGACGTCGGAGCCGGCGGGGAGGAACCCGGCGGCGTCGGGCACCGAGACCTTGAGGTCGGCGGTGGCACGCACGTTGACGTCGACGTCGAGCAGGTCGCCGGCCTGGCTCGTTCCCGTCGGGGTGTCGGTGACGAGGGTGGCGAAGAGGTCGCGGAGCCGGAGGTCGTGCTGGGCGTCGCCGGCCTGCTTGAGGCCGATCGAGAGCATGTGGCCGGTGCCGGCGGCCGAGCAGTCGGCGGGGGCCGAGCTGTTGCACACCGACAGCGAGCCCTTGAGCCGCACCTGGAAGAAGCCGGCGTTGGCCGTGAAGTCGACGGCGGTGTCGATCGGGAAGTCCGCGGTGAGCAGCGGGCTGCCGGTGCGCACCATGATGCGGTCGGGTCCGAGCGGGAGCGAGGTGACGTTCGTCGAGAAGGCGCCCGTCTTCTGCACGAACGGGCAGGCCTGCGTGTTGCCCTCGAAGCCGATGCAGTCGGCGCCGGTCCTCGGGTCCTGCAGGTCGAGCACGAGGGTGAGGTCGGCGGCGAAGGACGGCTTGACCGTCGCGAAGGTCTGGGCGGAGTTCGCCCGGAGGATGCCGCGTCGTGGGCCCGTGCCACCGGGCTGGTCGGTGAGCTGGTCGCCGAAGGTGACGGCGCCGAGCTGCGCCTCGGGGCCGACGATGACGAACGGCGTGCTCGCGGAGGGCTGCCCGCCGATCCACGTGCCGGCAACGGTCAGCGAGCTCTTCGTGTTGGCCGTGATCTCGCCGGCCGAGGTCCCGGCCATGACGCGCATGCCGACCCACTGGTTCGCCGTCCACGGCTGGGTGCCGTCGTCGAGCGCGAGGCCGTTCGCCGAGTACGTCGCCGACGGGCGGGACGTGCGAGCGGCGCCCGCGTCCATGGCGACGCCGGCGGACGGCGCCGTCTTCACCATGCGCATCCGGAACACGAGCTTGCTCGTCGCCGCGTCCCACGACAGGTTGTCGAGGCCGATCCCGGCTGTCTTGAGCTTGGCGACGAGGTCCTGGAGCGAGTCGAACGTCGGGTTGCCCACGGTCGACGCGTCGAAGCCCGGCGGTGACGGCTGGTTCGGGTCGGGCGCCTGCACGACGTTGGCCTCGAGGAAGTCGACGAGCACCTGGTTGGCCTTGACGGCGTCGGACACCGTGCCGCGCAGGAACGGCAGGTCGAGGTTGCCGGTCGAGGGCAGCGGGCCGGCACCGTCGGGGTCGAACTTCGCGGCCTGGATGCCGGTCAGCGCGGTGGCCACCTGGGCGAGGCCGTCGGCGAGGTCGCGCAGGCTCATGTTCTGGAACTTGCCGACGAGGTCGGCGAGCGTCGGGGCCGTGACGGTGGGCGAACCGGTGGCGATGTTCGGCCAGGCGACCGTGACGTCGGCGGCGACGTTCGTCGGGAAGGCCACTCCGGCAAGGCCACTCGTGTCGGCGGCGACGTGCAGGGTGCCGGACACCGAACCCGCTGTGCCCGGCTGGGTCGGCGACCCGGTCGGGTCGAGCGCGGCCGACACGAGTCCGGCGAGCGAACCGTCGGCGGCCAGCTCGCCGTCACCGGTGCCCGCCGCGTCGAAGGCGAGGACGCCGTCGTTGTTCGGGTCGGCGATCGTCGCGTAGGCGTGCGTCGTCACGGCGAAGTCGGTGCTGCTCAGGGTCACGCCGAGGATGCCGACGGCGGCCCTCGCCGCCGCGGACAGGTGCGCGGTCACGTCGACGTCGAGACGGGCGGCGTGCGCGGCATCGCTCGCGAGGTAGACCTTGTTCGTGGTCGGGCCGGTCCAGACGACCCAGAGCGACAGCGTCGCCTCGATCGTGGCCGTGACGCCCTTCGGCGAGGAGAGCTCGACCCGCGGGCTCGCCGAGCTGACGGCGAGCGCCTGCTGCGTCGCCGTGCGCGTGACGACGAGGTTGACGTGGACGCGCTTGCCCTCGCCGGCGTCGTCCACGGTGATGTCGAGCGTGCCGGTGCGGCCGCCGGGAAGGCTGACCGACTCCCCCGACGTCGCCAGGTCGGCCCACGTCGTCGTGCCGGCGAGCGCGCCGGTGACGCCCTCCTTGACGAGGTCGTCGAGGCCGGCGAGGCCGCCGGGGCTCGCAGCGACGAAGGGCAGCTGCCTGCCGAGCGCGCCGATCGTCGCCAGCCCACCGGTCCACGTGGCGAGGTTGTTCGTGCCGCCGGCACCACCGAGCAGCGCCACGACCTTGTCCACCCCGGGATCCGGGTCGGCCGCGAAGGCCGGTGAGGGCCCGGCGAGAGCGCCGACGGCGACGAGGAGCGAGGCCAGCCCGGCTCCGAGGGCACGACTGACGGACTTGCGCACCATGATTCTCCCCATGTGGGGCGCGCCTGTGCCCGAACGGTGTCCGCGAGCCTCGACCAAGCGCGCTACCTGCGGCCGAACGTAGTGACGCAGACCACACCTGTCCGGCGAATGCTGCGAAATAGTTGAGAAGTGGTGCGAAGGTGACCGATGGTGCAGATGGGGCATGCCGGGAATGCCGGGCACCTGCGGGGCGGCGATGGCAGGATCGCGCCATGGCCAAGGACTTCCACATCAGTCGCTCGACCCTCGTCGCCGCCTCGACCGAGCGGGTCCACGCCCTCGTCAACGACCTGCACGAGTGGCAGAAGTGGTCCCCGTGGGAGGGGCTCGACCCCCACCTCGAGCGCACCTACGCCGGCCCGCAGTCCGGCGTCGGGGCGACGTACGCGTGGCGTGGCAACAGCAAGGCCGGCCAGGGGCGCATGGAGATCGTGGAGTCCCAGCCCCACCACGTGGGCGTCGACCTCGTCTTCTCGGCCCCGGTGCGCGCCACCAACCGCGTCGACTTCACCCTGACGCCGCACGGGGACTCGACGGCCGTCGAGTGGGCCATGACCGGCCCGCAGAACGCCGTCATGCGCCTCATGAGCAGGTTCTGGTCGATGGAGAAGCTCATCGGCCCCGACTTCGAGAAGGGCCTCGCCCAGCTCAAGGCCGCCGCCGAGTCCGCGGAGTCCGCTGACTCGGCAGGCTCCGCCGACTCCGCCGACCGGTGACCGCGACGCCTCGGCTGCGCACTGGTACAGCTGACCTACGACCCGACGCGACGCGCCTCGACGCGCACCGCTTCTACGAGCGGCTCGGCTTCGAGAAGTCGCACGTCGGGTTCAAGAAGGCCCTCTGACCCGACGGGCGACCCCGCTGCCGCTCAGAAGATCTGGACCCGCTCCTCCTCCGGGCGCCACATGGCGTCCTCCGGCGTGACCCCGAACGCCTCGTGGAACTGGCTGACGTTGCGCACGGCGTTGCCGCGCACCTCCTGCGGCGAGTGCGGGTCGATGGCGAGCAGGCGGATCGCCTCGGCCTCGCGAGCCTTGCCCTGCCACACCCGCGCCCAGCCGATGAAGAACCGCTGCGGCCCGGTGAAGCCGTCCAGCTCGGCCATCCCCGACTCCTCCGTCGCGATGCGGTAGGCCGCGTAGCCGATCTGCAGGCCGCCGAGGTCGCCGATGTTCTCGCCGACGGTCAGCGCGCCGTTGACCGTGTGCGAGTCGTCGAGTCCGGCCGGGGTGTAAGCGTTGAACTGCTCGATGAGCCGCTGCGACAGGGCGTCGAAACGCTCCCGGTCGCCCTCGGTCCACCAGTCGCGCAGGGCACCCGTGCCGTCGTAGCGCGAGCCCTGGTCGTCGAAGCCGTGGCCGACCTCGTGCCCGATGACGGCACCGATGCCGCCGTAGTTGACGGCGTCGTCGGCCTCGAGGTCGAAGAACGGCGGCTGGAGGATCGCGGCCGGGAAGACGATCTCGTTCATCGAGGGCATGTAGTACGCGTTGACGTGCTGCGGCAGCATGAACCACTCGCCGTGGTCGACGGGCTGACCGATCTTGGCGAGGTTGCGGTCGACCTCGAACTCCGTTGCGCGAGAGACGTTCCCGATCAGGTCGCCCGGGTCGATGCTGATCGAGGAGTAGTCGCGCCACGTGTCGGGGTAGCCGATCTTCGGCGTGAACGCCTCGAGCTTGGCGATCGCCTCGGCACGGGTCTCGGCGCCCATCCAGGCGAGCGAGCCGAAAGAGCGCCGGAACGCCTCGACGAGGTTGGCGACGAGCTGCTGCATGCGCTCCTTCGCCTCCGGCGGGAACCACTTCTCGGCGTAGAGCCGGCCCACGGACTCGCCGACGCCGTTCTCCACCGCCGACACGGCGCGCTTCCACCGCTCGCGGTTCTCCGGCTGGCCCGACAGGGTTCGGCCGAAGAAGTCGAAGTCCTCGTCGACGAGGGCCTGCGGCAGCAGCGAGGCGAACTCGCTGAGCACGTGCCAGGTGAGCCAGGCCTGCCAGTCGGCGACCTCGACCTCGGCGAGCGCCTCGCCGAGCGCCGTGAGGAAGCTCGGCTCGCGGACGATGACCTTGGCGAACGCGCCCTCGGGGGCCCTCATGCCGAGCAGCCAGGCGTCCCAGGGGAACTGCGGTGCGAGCTGGCGCGCCTCGTCGAGGCTGTAGGCGTTGTACGTCTTGACGGCGTCGCGCGTGGCGACGTTGTCCCAGTGGCCCGCGGCCAGGCGCGTCTCGAGGGCCATGACGCGAACGGCCTTGTCCTCGGGGTCCGGGATGCCCGCGAGCGTCAGGAGCCGGCCGATGTGCGCGACGTAGGCCTCGCGGATCGCGGCGTACTTGTCCTCGCGGTAGAACGACTCGTCGGGCAGCCCGAGACCGCCCTGCTCGAGGTACACGACGTACTCCTCGGGCGAGCGCTCGTCCGGACCGACCCAGGAGTGGAGCACGCCGTGGACGCCGACGCGCTCGAGGCGCCCCAGCGTCGCGCCGAGCGACTCGACGTCGTGCACGGTCGCGACGTCGGACAGGAACGGCTCGAGCGGCGCGAGGCCGAGTGCCTCGATCCGCTCGGTGTCCATGAAGCTCGCGTAGAGGTCACCCACCTGGCGGGTCGGCGACCCGGGCGCCGCGTCGCGATCGGCGGCAGCGCCCTCGATGAGGTCGTGCACCCGCGCGGTGGACTGCTCACGCAGGACGTCGAAGGTGCCGAAGCGAGCTCGGTCCCCGGGGATGTCCGTCGTGTCGAGCCACGTGCCGTTGACGAACCGGAAGAGGTCGTCCTGGGGGCGGGTGGCGCGGTCCATCGCGCCGAGGTCGATGCCGGACTTCAGCGTCACGTCGTGCCTCCGTGTGTCGTGCGGTCGGGTGTCGACGCGGGCGGGCCGCGTCCCGTGCGCAGCGTAACCACGCGAGCCGCCCGGCGCGGCACCGACCGGTCGACGCGTCGGCGTCGGCCGGCCGGTCCCGGAGAGAGGTCGGTCAGCGGCGCAGGCGTCCGGCGAGGACCCCGGCGATCCCGACGAGCAGGAGCATCCCGCCGAAGGCACCGATGAGCGGAGGCCCCACGAGGCGGATGCTGAGGTCGGCGTTCGTCAGGTTGGCGACGAGCACGTAGGCCGCGACGATCATCGCGAGCAGCCCGAACATCACCGTTCCGGGCCGTGGCCCGCGGCGCACCGTGACGCCGGGCCCCTGTGGACCCTCGTAGGTCTGGGCGACAGGCTCGCCGACGGGCGGCCAGGCCGGGGGCGGAAGCTGGGTCAGGTCGGAGGCCGGGATGACGTCGTCGGGCACCGGCGCGCTCGGCTCGACGCGGAAGGGCACACCGGCCGGCGCGGCCGCCTGCGGCAGTGTCGTGGTGCTCTCCACCGGCAGGGCCGTCGTGTCGGGCGTCGACGCCCTCGGCACCGGGGTCGTCATGTCCGGCCAGCCGAGACGTGCGGAGAGCGTCGGGTCGGGCCGTTCGGTGCTGTCGCTCGTCGCGTCGGTGCTGTCGCTCGTCGCGTCGGTGCTCGTCGCGTCGGTGCTCGTCTCGATGTTCGCGTCGTCGGGCTGCTCGGTGGTCATCGTCGTCTCCAGGTCGTCACGGGTCTCGTGGTCGGCGGGTGCTGCGGGCGTGGGCGTCGGCATCTCGGGTGCATCGGGGGTGTCGGTCGCGTCGGCGCCGCGCCGGTCGGGCTGTCCGGTCATGACGCGCTCCCCGTGGTGACGCGGATCTCGCCGACGCCGACCTCGGCGTTGACGACGATCGAGGGGGTGCCCGCCGGCCCGTAGGTGACCTTCTGGTCGATGCTGATGCCGTTGCCACTGCGCATCCGCATCGGCATACCCGCGCCCGTGTCGTTGCCGTCGTTCGTGTTGACGGCGAGGTTGCCGCCGTTGGCGCCGACCGCCGACAGGGCGCCGGCCCGCGCCTTCGCGTTGACCTGGACGGCCACGCCCTGGGGCACGACGAGGTCGATCTGCCCCATGCCGACGGTGGCGTTCACCGGCAGGTTGGTCTGGCCCTTGAGGGTGGTCGGTGTCAGGCCGGTGAGGTCGACGCGCATCTCACCCATACCGAGCTGGAAGTCACGGTTGTCGGAGACCGAGGACACGACGTGCGTCTGCTCGCCGACCTGCCACGGCTGGGTCAGGCCCCGCGGGGCGGCGGTGGCGAAGACCGCGGCGATCATGCCGAGCACGGTGAAGAAGGCCAGCGCGCCGGCACGGCGTCCGGCGAGACCTGCCACGACGATGCCGAGCCCGAGCACCCCGACGCCGGTCGCGATGCCGACGGCGATCGGGTTGCCCAGCACGCCCGCGCTGTGGGCGATCTCGGCCACGACCGCGCCGGCGAGGACGGCGAGCCCGAGGACGAGCAGCCCGGGCGCGAACCCGATGGTGCGGGTGCGCGGACGCGGGACGCGCGGCACCGGGGCCGGTCGCGGCGGCGCGGCGGTCGCACCGCCGGCCATGGCGGCGCCGGCGTTGGCGGCGGCGTTGCCCGTCGAGGGGGCCGGGGGGGCCGAGGGAGCAGCGGTGGCCGACGCCGTGGTCGACGAGCCGGAGGATGCGGAGCCGGGGTCGGTCCACGGCCAGCCACTGAGCCGGCGTCCCTGGTCGGTGCGGGTGAGGAACCACCACGCGCCGACGGCGAGGAGGACGAACGCCCCGAACCGCAGGCCGTGGGTGTCACCGCCCCACCAGGGACCGCCGCCGAAGAGCGACACGGCGGTGACGACGAGCAGGAAGATCGAGCGGCCCTCACCGTGCTTCAGCGCGCGCTCGAGGTGGATCTCGCCGCGCTCGTCCGGCATGACCAGCCAGAGCGCGAGGTACACAGCCACCCCCATCCCGAAGAAGATCGACAGGAGGATGAAGCCGGCCCGCACGACGAGCGCGTCGACGCCGAGCCAGCGGCCCAGGCCCGTCGACACCCCCGCGAACCAGCCACCGTCGGCGACCCGCGTGATGCCGGGCCGGCGCAGTGCGGCGTAGAACCCGTCCAGCCCGTGCCCCTGCGTCGGGGCGTTCTTGCTCTTCGTCATGTCACCAGACTCGCGCCCCGCCCGCGACGCAGCCATGAGGGTCGACCCTGACCGGACCCTGACGCGACCCCCAAAGGGTGCCTCGGTGGTCGCCCGCACCCCCACCCGTGGGTCAGGATGGAACGGTGCAGACGGCAGACGAGAGCAGGGCCCCGGTGAGCACCGCCGGCGACCCCGCGTCCGATCCCGCGTCGGGGCAGGTGCCGGTACAGGTCTCGGGGCAGGCGACGCCGGTGGCGACCACCGAACCGACGCCCCCGGCGACGCCTGCTCCCGCGTCCTCGCACACGCCCGCACCCGCGGTCCCCACCACGACGATCCCCCCCGCCCCTGCCGCACCCGCGCAGCCGTGGCGGTCGCGCCCACGTCCGCCGCTCGAGCGACGCCGCCAGGGCCGCGTCATCGCCGGCGTCGCTGCGGGCCTCGCCGCCCACCTCGGCATCCCGGTCCTGCCGGTCCGCATCGCGCTCGTCGCGACGAGCATCCCCTTCGGCGCCGGCCTCGTCGTCTACGTCTTCCTGTGGGCCACGATGCGGGAGGGGCACGACGACCTCGCGCCCGCCGCCGGCACGACCGCCGTCCTGCCACCCCCGACGCCGGGCGCGGCCCCGATCACGCCTGGGTCCCCCGCGGCATCCGGCGCCGCGACGCCGGGTGCACCAGCTGCGCCGGGACACCCGGCCACCCCGGGCGCCGGCGCATCTGCCACCACCCCCACCACCGCCGGCCGCTCCCATGCGTCCTTCCCGCTCGACCTCGCCTCGCTGCGGACGTGGCTGCGCAGCGGCAACCAGGCCGTCGTCATCGCCATCGTCGGCGTCGCGGTGCTCGCCGTCGCGGGCGCGTTGTGGCTCGGCAGCGCCGGGCTCAACGTGCACGCCGAGGTCATCCTGCCGGTCGTCGCCATCGGCATCGGCGCGATCTTCTTCTGGTCCCAGCTCGACGAGACCGACGTCCTCGGCGCGCGGCGCCCGGTCCGGTGGATCTGGCTCGTCGTCGGCCTGACGCTGACGGTCCTCGGGCTCGTCGCGCTGTTGGCCCGAGGCACCAACGTGTCAGAGCTGTGGCAGGTGGCCGGCGCGGTGCTCGCCGCCCTCGTCGGCGTCGCCGTCCTGTCGGCGCCGTGGGTGCTGCGCCTCTGGAGCAACCTGCGCCTCGAGCAGGCCGCCCGCATCCGCGCCACCGAGCGCGCCGACATCGCGGCCCACCTGCACGACTCCGTCCTCCAGACCCTCGCCCTCATCCAGCGGCAGGCCGGCGACTCGGCCACCGTGGCGCGCCTGGCCCGGGCCCAGGAGCGGCAGCTGCGCAGCTATCTCTACGACGAGGACGCCCGCGCCGGCTCCCTCGGTGCCGCCCTGACCGCCGCGCTCGGCGAGGTCGAGGACCTCCACGGCGTCCCGGTCCAGCTCGTCGTCACCGGCGACCGGCCGATGGACGAGCACCTCGATGCCCTCGTCAAGGCCGTCCGCGAGGCCGCCTGGAACGCGGTGCGGCACGCCGAGCCCCCGGTCAGCGCCTACGTCGAGGTCGGGCCCGACGCCGTCGAGGCGTTCGTCCGCGACCACGGCGGCGGCTTCGAGCTCGACGACGTGCCCGACGACCGCGCCGGCGTCCGCGAGTCGATCATCGGACGCATGGAGCGCCACGGCGGGTCGGCCCGCATCCGCCGCCGCGCCGACGGCACCGAGATCGAGCTGCGCCTGCCGGTCACGACCACGGCCCCCGCGTCCCCCGCCCCGAACCCGGCATCCGGCACCCCAGACCCCGCGCCGGCGCCCGCCGGTGACGGCGACCGCACGGCCGCGCCGCCGGCGGCGCCGACGAACGGCCCGACGAAACAGGAGCAGCACCCGTGACCAACCCGACCGGCGCCACCGACGCGCGGAGCATCCGCATCGTCATCGTCGATGACCACCACATGTTCCGCACCGGCGTGCGCTCCGAGCTGACGACGCTCGCCGCGCGGGCGCCCTTCCGGCTCGAGATCGTCGGCGAGGCCGGGGCCGTCGAGTCGGCCACCGAGGTCATCGCCCGCGAGAAGCCCGACGTCGTGCTGCTCGACGTGCACCTGCCCGGGGGCGACGGCCACGGCGGCGCCGACGTCATCCGCGCCTGCGCCACGGTCCAGGCCGCCCCCGACGTGCCGGTGCGGTTCCTGGCCCTGTCGGTCTCCGACGCCGCCGAGGACGTCATCGCCGTCATCCGCGCCGGCGCCCGCGGCTACGTCACGAAGACGATCAGCGCCGAGGAGCTGCTCACGGCGATCGGCCGCGTGGCCGAGGGTGACGCCGTGTTCAGCCCCCGCCTCGCCGGCTTCGTCCTCGACGCGTTCGGCGCCGCCGCGGGCGAGGTCGCCGAGATCGACGAGGAGCTCGACCGGCTCTCGGCCCGCGAGCGCGAGGTCATGCGCCTCATCGCCCGTGGCTACCAGTACAAGGAGGTCGCCAAGGAGCTGTTCATCTCCGTCAAGACCGTCGAGACCCACGTGTCGTCGGTGCTGCGCAAGCTCCAGCTGTCCTCGCGGCACGAGCTCACCGCCTGGGCCATGGGCCGCCGCCTCCTCTGAGACCCGATCGAAAGAGCAGTCCGTCCCCTGGCGAGTTCAAGGGGTCGTTGCAACGCTTGGCTCGTTCGGGGCCGAGAGTAGCTTGGCCAGGGCTTCGGCTGGGGTG
>NZ_JBDGKB010000005.1:214051-246797 GCF_057656595.1 Intrasporangium sp. Soil_C_50 | reverse complement strand
GCCGGCAGCGCCTCGTCGGGCAGGTTGCGGGTCTCGGCGACGACGGCCAACGCCCGGTACAGGCCCACCTGGCCCTGGCGCAGGCCAGCGTGCAGCACCCGGTGCCGGCGGGGCGCGAGGGCCAGCTCGAGCCGTCGGGACACCTCCGCCCGCCCGACCCCGGTCGCGCAGGCGATCTCGTCCGCGACGACCCGGTCTGCCGACAGCGGGATCGGGGACCTCGGGGCGAACCGGGCCAGCTGCTGGTCCTGGATGGTGTGCAGTGCCGCGTACGCCTGCAGCAGCCGGGCTTCCAGCCGCGCCTTGGCCCGCTCCAGCGCCTCGACCTGCGACAGCACCCGGTCACCGCACGCGTCGAGCCGCTCATCCCGGAAGGCTCGCGGCGCAACCACGACACCCGCCCCGCGGGGTGCCGCACCAGCCGCGAGCGAACCCGGCACACCCCCGACCCCCGGCCGCACCGGCCCCACCGGCCCCACCGGCCCCACCGGTCCCACCGGTCCCACCGGTCCCGACACCGGACCCGGCGAGCCGATCCCCTCGGCAGCGACAACCGAGCAGGCCTCACGGCGCTCCCGGTCGGCGGCGAGGATGCGCCGGACCCGAGCCAGGCGACCGGTCGCGCCCGGGCTGGGCGGCGCGTCGAGGTAGGGCATCGCGCCGCTCCTCTCGCCGGGGGGTCTCCTACCTTCATTAGAACACGTGTTCGAATAGATTTCAAGGGTCGACGACAGGTTGTGGACGCGGAACTCCTTGTAGCGCAGGCCCGTCCACAGCCATCGCGGCAGAACCGTGAAGCGAGCCCACCCGCGCGGTACGGTCGGGCTCATGCCGACCGAGCAGCGCAGCCACGTCGTCGCCATCGACCAGGGCACCACGAGCACCCGCGCCATGGTGTTCGACCGAGGGGGCCGCGTCGTGGCCGTCGACCAGCTCGAGCACAGGCAGGTCTTCCCGCGCGCGGGCTGGGTCGAGCACGACGCGTCGGAGATCTGGTCCAACACGCGTCAGGTCGTCGGCGGGGCGCTCGGCAAGGCCAACCTCAACGCGACCCATGTGGCCGCCGTCGGCATCACCAACCAGCGCGAGACCGCGGTCGTCTGGGACCGCGTCACCGGCGAGCCGATCCACAACGCGATCGTCTGGCAGGACACCCGCACCCAGGCGATCTGCGACGAGCTCGCCGCCGCCGACGGCGCCGAGAGGTGGCGCGAGGTCACCGGGCTGCCGCTCGCCACCTACTTCGCCGGCCCCAAGGTGCGCTGGATCCTCGACCACGTCGATGGCGCGCGGGAGCGGGCCGAGGCCGGCGAGCTGCTCATGGGCACCATCGACTCCTGGCTGCTGTGGAACCTCACCGGCGGCGCGGCCGACGGCGGCGTCCACGTCACCGACGTCACCAACGCGTCACGCACGCTGCTCATGGACCTGCGCACCCTCGAGTGGGACGAGGGCCTCTGTGCCGCAATGGGCGTCCCGCGTTCGATGCTTCCCGAGATCCGCTCGTCGTCGGAGGTCTACGGCACGTGCAAGCCGGGCATCCTCATCGACGTGCCGGTCGCGGGCATCCTCGGCGACCAGCAGGCGGCGACGTTCGGCCAGGCCTGTCTCGAGGTCGGCACGGCCAAGAACACCTACGGCACCGGCAACTTCATGCTCCTCAACACCGGCGAGGACATCGTCGCCTCCGAGAACGGCCTGCTGACGACCGTCTGCTACCGCCTCGGCGAGGCGCCGCCCGTCTACGCCCTCGAAGGGTCGATCGCCGTCACGGGGTCGCTCGTGCAGTGGCTGCGCGACAACCTCGGAATCATCAAGGACGCCAAGGAGATCGAGGCGCTCGCGGCGAGCGTCGACGACAACGGCGGCGCGTACTTCGTGCCCGCCTTCTCCGGCCTCTTCGCCCCGCACTGGCGCCCCGACGCGCGCGGCGCGCTCGTCGGCCTCACGCGTTACGTCAACAAGGGCCACATCGCGCGAGCGGCGTTGGAGGCCACGGCTTTCCAGGCGCGTGAGGTGCTCGACGCGATGAATGCCGACTCGGGCGTGCCGCTGAGCGAGCTCAAGGTCGACGGCGGCATGGTCGGCAACGACACCCTGATGCAGTTCCAGGCCGACCTTCTCGGTGTCGACGTCGTGCGGCCGGAGGTCGCCGAGACCACGGCGCTCGGTGCCGCCTATGCCGCGGGCCTCGCGGTCGGTTACTGGGAGTCGACCGACGAGATCCGTGAGAACTGGCGGGAGGGCCGCCGGTGGACGCCGCAGATGGACGACGCCGAGCGGGACCGCCTCTACCGCCAGTGGAAGAAGGCCGTGCAGCGCACCCTCGACTGGGTCGACGACGACACGCGCTGACGCGTCGGGGCGCTGACCCGTCGGCTCAGCCCTCCTCGAGGTGCAGCACCACCTTGCGCAGGAGCGTGTTGAGCGCCCGGAGCTCCGCGGTGTCGAGGGCCGAGAAGGCCGCCTTCTCCCGAGCGAGTCCCGCCTCGATCCCCTTCTCCCACAGAGCGCGTCCCGAAGGGGTGGGTCGAACGAGGATGCGGCGGCGGTCGACCGGGTCGACCTCGCGCGTCACGTTCCCACGTTGCACCAGCCGGTCGATGCGTGAGGTCATCGCCGCGCGGGTGACGCCGCACGCGTCGGCGAGCTGCGCCGGCGTCGCCTCCTCGGGGTAGGGCTGGATCAGGAGGGCGTGGAGGGTCCAGTAGTCCTCGATGGTGTCGTCGCTGTCGGCGTAGGCGGCGTGGTCGCCGGCCTTGATCCGCTTGGTGATCGCCTGCATCCGGGTGACGGCACCCTCCACCTCCGGGTCCATCCCGTCGAGGAGTCCGGTCCACCGGGCGACGTGCCGGTCCACGGAGTCCTGCTGCTGTCGGGGCTGCCGCGGTGCCTTCGCCATGGCGTCAGTGTCCCAGACCGACTCCGTTGCTGGAACTCTCTGATAGTTCATTGACAGATAGTCAGACGTCTAACTAATCTCGAACCATGTCCATCCGAGAGCTGTCCGCCGTGCGCGACTTCCGCCTCCTCGTCACGGGCCAGGCCCTCTCCTGGGTCGGCGACGCGTTCCACCCCATCGCGCTCTCGGTCGCCATCGTCCTGGCGGGCGGCGGCGCCACCGAGCTCGGCGTCATCGCCGCGTCGGCCATGGGTGCCCGGCTGCTCTGCACCCTCCTGGGCGGGGTCTGGGCCGACCGGGTGGCGCCGCACCGGATCATGGTCGTCGCCGACCTCGTCCGCGCCGCGACCGCGGCCGCGACGGCCCTGGTCTTCCTGCTCGGCGACCCGCCACTGGCCCTGCTCGCCGGCCTCGCGGCCGTGACGTCGGGTGCGGGGGCGTTCTTCTTCCCGGCGTTCGTGTCCCTGCGGCCGCTGGTCGTCCCCGCGGACCGGCGTCAGGACGCCAACGCCGCCATCAGCTTCCTCCAGTCCGCGGCCCAGATCGCCGGCCCGCTCCTGGCCGGACTCGTCGTCGCCCACGCCGGCCCGGTCGCCGGGTTCGCCACGAACTCAGCCACGTTCGTGTGGTCGGCGGTCAGCGTCGCCCTCGTCCGGGCCCGCGCCACGCGCCGCACCGAACGCACGTCCGTGCGCGCCGAGATCGTCGAGGGCCTCGCCGAGATCCGGCGTCACGACTGGCTCTGGACCGGCCTCGTCTCGGCGGGGATGTTCCACGTTGCCACCGGCGTGCTCGTCGTCCTCGTCGAGGTGACCGCGGTCCGCGACCTCGGCGGAGCCAAGGCGCTCGGCCTCGTCGTGGCCGCACAAGGCGTCGGCGGCATCGTCGGCGGCCTGCTCGCGATGCGCCTGCAGCCGCGGCGGATGCTCCTCTGGGCCTTCGTCGCGCTCGGGCTGTTCCCGCTCTTCCCGCTCGCCTTCGCCTGGCCGGGCAGCCTGGCCGGCATCCTCGTCTGCGGCCTCGTGGCCAACGCCGGCCTGATGTTCTTCGCCGTCGGCTGGGACACCGCCCTGCAGGACGGTGTGCCCCACGACCGCCTTGCACGCGTCGCGTCGTGGGACATCCTCATCTCGTTCAGCGCGATCCCGCTCGGCAACCTGCTCGTCGGCCCGATCAGCGACCGGTTCCCGACCGGCGCCGTCATGGCCGGGGTGGCCGTGTGGATGCTCGTCGCCGGCTGCTGGCCGGTGCTCGTCCGCGGGGTGCGCGACTTCGCCCGGGGCGGCGGCGCTCCCTCCGCGGCCCCGGGCGTCGAGCCTCAGCCCAGCGCGGCGATCGCGGCGTCGTAGTCGGGCTCCTGGCCGATGCTCGGCACGACCTCGACGTGCGTCACGACGCCCGACGCGTCGACGACGACCACCGTGCGCGCCAGCAGGCCGCGCATGCCGCCATCAGCCATCGTCACGCCGTAGTCCTGGCCGAAGCTCGACCGGAAGGTCGAGGCCGTCACGACGTCCTCGATGCCCTCGGCGCCGCAGAACCGGCGCAGCGCGAACGGCAGGTCGGCCGAGACGCAGATGACGGTCGTGTTCTCCAGGCCCGCGGCCAGCTCGTTGAAGCGGCGGACGCTCGCGGCGCAGACGCCGGTGTCGATGCTCGGGAAGATGTTGAGGACGACGCGGCGGCCCCGTGGCAGCTCGAGGTCCTTGAGGTCGGTGCCGGTCAGCGTGAAGGAGGGCGAGGGGCTGCCGACGGCGGGCAGGTCGCCGACGGTGTGGACGGGGATGTCTCCGAGTGCGGTGATGGCCATGCCGTGTTTCTAGCACCCGTGGCCGGACGCGTAGGTTGTGGCCCATGAGCCCGACGCGTCCCCCCGAGCGCCAGACCGGCCGGCCGGCCGACGTGCCTGCCGGCGGTGGCGCCCGGTTCCTCATCAACTGCATCGGCATCGTCGGGCTCGTCTTCGGGCTGCTGCCGATCGTGCGGTACGTCCTCGAGCTCGACCTCTTCGCGTTCGCGACCGCTCCCTACGACTGGCTGAAGCTCGAGGGCGCGGTGCGCTACCTGCCGCCCCTCATGGTGCTCGTCGTGTGCGGCGTCGCCGCGTACCTGCTCGAGAAGCGCCTGGAGCGCCAGCAGGCCGACGGCGACCGCTGACCGACGCGTCAGGCGGTCGCCCGGAGGGTGGCCACGGCGCTCGGCGCCGTGAGCAGGGCCCGGTACGCCTCACCGTGGCGTTCGAGGTCCGCGCCGTCGAGGACGCGTGCTCCGTGCACGAGGGTGCGGGGGTGGTCGGTCATGGGTTCTTCCGGTCGTGCTGGAGGGGATCAGCGGAGGCGTCCGGCCGCGTCGACGCCGGTGAGGGCGGCGCTCGCCTCCCACAGGCTGCGGGCGAGGTGGCGGTCGAGGCTGGCGCGCGAGGACTGCTTAGGTCGGCGGTTCGCGAAGTAGACGCCGGTGACGCCCTCGACCTCGGGGGAGGCCGCGAGGTGCAGCGGGGTCTCGGCGCCCTGCTCGGGCGTCTTCATGAACGGCGTGACGAACGGGATCATCAGGCGCATGAGGCCACCGGCGTCCTCGCGCCCGAAGGCCGTGCGCACGACGCCGGGGTGCAGCACCGTCGCCGTGACGCCGGTCCCCTCGAGCCGGCGCGCCAGCTCGTAGGTGAACAGGACGTTGGCCAGCTTGGACGCGTTGTAGGCCCTCTGGCCGTTGTACGCGCGCTCGCCCTGGAGGTCGTAGAGGTCGATGCGGCCCATCGCCTGGGCGGCGGAGGACACGGTGACGACGCGCGCGGGGGCGCTCGTGACGAGCAGGTCGTGCAGCTCGTGCGTCAGCAGGAACGGCGCGAGGTGGTTGACGGCGAAGGTGCGCTCGAGGCCGTCGGCGGTGAGGTGGCGATGGGCCCAGTAGCCGCCGACGTTGTTGACGAGCACGTGGAGTCGGTCGTACCGCCCGCGGACGTCGGCGGCGAGCCGGCGCACCTCCGACTGGGAGGACACGTCCGCCTCGAACACGTCGACGACGGCGTCGGGCGCGGACGCGCGGATGGCGTCGGCCGCGGCGTCGCCGCGTTCGGCGGAGCGGCCGACGATGCCCACGCGGGCGCCGAGCCCGGCGAGACCGGTGGCCGTGGCCACGCCGATCCCGCCGGTGCCGCCGGTGACGAGCACGGTCCTGCCGTGCAGGCTCCCGGCCGCGCTGGCCATGGTCAGCGCACGACCTTGATGTTGAACATGCCAGTGCCGAGGGCGCCCATGGTGCGCAGCCACAGCGGCAGGAGCATCTCGGTGCCGCGGGCGGTCTCGATGCCGCCGAGGTCGATGACGTCGTCGTGGCCGAACTCGGTGAGCAGCGCCGTGACGGTCGCCTTGGCGTCGGCGTCGTCGCCCGACACGAACACCGTCGTGCTCTCGCCGAGCAGCTTCGGCTCGACCATGAGGGCGGCGGTCAGCGTGTTGAGCGACTTGACGACCCGCACCTGCGGGAACGCCTGCTGGATGCGCTCGCCGAGCGAGTCGGTGTCCTTGACGAACAGGCTGGGCGGGAAGCCGGCCGAGAAGTCGAGCGGGTTGGAGATGTCGAGCAGGACCTTGCCCGCGAGGTGGTCGGCGCCCGCAGCCGTGAGCATGTCGAGGGCGGCGTGGCCGTTGCCTGCGAGCACGACGAGCTCGGCGGCCGCCGCGGCCTCGGCGAAGGTCGCGAGCGCGACGTCACCGTGCTCGGCGTGCCAGGCGGCGAACGGCGGGTTGCCCATGCCGTCGGGCTCGGTGCGGGCAAGGGTCTCCTGCGGGTCGCGGGTGCCGACGACGACCGAGTGGCCGAGGCGCGAGAGCGCGCCGGCGAGGGCCTGGCCGACCATGCCGGTGCCGAGAACTGCGATGTCCATGAGGTGTCCTCCGAGGTGGGAAGCGCGTGGGTAGACAGGTCTGTCTAGGTGCAGTCGTGGACACTAACAGACAGGTCTGTCTATTATCAAGGGGTGCCTGCGACCGCTGCCCGTGACCGGATCCTCGAGACCGCCTTCGCCCTCTTCTACGCCCGGGGCATCCGGGCGGTCGGCGTCGACCTCATCATCGGCGAGTCGGGTGTCGCCAAGGCGACCTTCTACAAGCACTTCCCGGCCAAGGACGAGCTCGTCCTCGCCTACCTCGACAAGGTCGACGGCATCTGGACCGGCCAGCTGAAGGCCGCTGCCGAGGCCGCGGGAGACAGCCCCGCCGAGCAGCTCGTCGGCCTCTTCGACGCGCTCGGCTCGGCCTGCCGGCGCGACAACTACCGCGGCTGTGCCTTCATCAACGCGGCCGCCGAGTCGCAGCCGGGCACGCCCGTCCACGACCGGACGGTCGCCCACAAGCAGTCCGTCCTCGCCTGGGTCCGCGACCTCGCCGCCGACGCCGGTGCCGCCGACCCCGACGGGTTGGCCCGGTCGCTCGTCCTGCTCCTCGATGGCGGCCTGGCCGACGGCGCCCTGGCCGCCGACCCCGCGGCGGCAGCTGCGGCTCGCCGGACCGCAGAGCTGATCGTGGCCGCCGCGCTGCCGCCCGCCGCGTGAACAGTAATGGACTGACAGATTTGCGATTCTGTCAGTTGTGACGCACGCTGGGGACATGACGACCGCCAACACCTCCACCGAGCTGTCCCCGCGCCGCCTCGGCGCCACCGGCCCCACCGTCGCAGGCCTCGGCCTCGGCCTCATGGGCATGTCCGACCTCTACGGGCCGGCCGACGAGGGCGAGTCGATCGCCACGATCCACGCCGCCCTCGACGCCGGCGTCACACTGCTCGACACCGGCGACTTCTACGGCATGGGCCACAGCGAGCTGGTCCTGCGCGAGGCCCTGCGCGGCCGCGACCGCGAGAACGCCGTCATCAGCGACAAGTTCGGCGCCCTCCGCGGTCCCGACGGCTCATGGGGTGGGATCGACACGCGTCCCGCCGCCATCAAGAACTTCCTCGGCTACACGCTGCAGCGGCTCGGCACCGACCACGTCGACATCTACCGTCCCGCGCGCCTCAACCCCGAGGTCCCCGTCGAGGAGACCGTCGGCGCGCTCGCCGACCTCGTGCAGGCGGGCTGGATCCGACACATCGGCCTCTCCGAGGTCGGCGCCGACACGCTCCGTCGCGCGGCGGCCGTGCACCCGATCGCCGACCTGCAGATCGAGTACTCGCTCGTCTCGCGCGGCATCGAGGCCGACATCCTCCCGGCCGCGCGCGAGCTCGGCGTCGGCGTCACGGCCTACGGCGTCCTCTCCCGCGGCCTGCTCTCGGGCCACTGGAGCGCCGACCGCGACGTGCGCGACCCGCGTGACTTCAGGGCCCACCTGCCGCGATTCTCCGGCGAGAACCTCGAGTCCAACCTCCGCCTGGTCGAGGCGCTGCGTGAGGTCGCCGAGGCGCGCGGGGCCACCGTCGCCCAGGTCGCGATCGCCTGGGTCGCCTCGCGCGGCGAGGACGTCGTGCCCCTCGTCGGCGCCCGCACCCGCGTGCGGCTCGAGGAGTCGCTCGGCGCCGCTGGGCTCGCACTCACCGACGCCGACCTCGCCGCCATCGAGGCCGCCGTACCCGCCGACGCCGTCGCCGGCACCCGCTACGACGCGATGCAGATGTCCTTCCTCGACAGCGAGAAGTAAGTTGCCGTCCGTGACCGAGCCGCTGACCGCCGAGAGCATCCTCGACACCGCCGAGGAGGTGCTGCGCCGCTTCGGGCCCGCCAAGACGACCGTCGTCGACGTCGCCCGGGCTCTCGACGTCAGCCACGGCTCGGTCTACCGGCACTTCAGCAGCAAGGCGGCGCTCCGCGATGCCGTCACGCGGCGGTGGCTCGAGCGCGTGTCGGCGCCACTCGCGGAGCTCGTCGACGGCCCCGGCGACGCGTCGACGCGGTTGCGCGCCTGGGTGCGTCGTCTCGCCGCGACGAAGCAGGGCATCGCGCGCGAGGACCCCGAGTTGTTCGCGACCTTCCGCAAGGTCACCGACGAGGCCGGCGAGGTGGTCGACGCGCACGTCGCCCACCTCGCCGCACAGCTCGCCGCCATCGTGGCCTCGGGGGTCGAGGCGGGCGAGCTGACGGCCGCCGACCCGGCCGCCGCCGGCCTCGCCGTGCTCCAGGCGACGGCGATGTTCCACCACCCGGCGCACGCCGACGAGTGGCGTCACCCAGGTCTCGACGAGCAGCTCGAGGCCGTCCTCGACCTCGTCGTCGACGGCCTGCGCGCCCGTCCGTGATGTGATGGGCCCATGACGGTCCGGGCCCGCCTCATCGCTGCGCTCGGGGTGGTGCTCGCAGCCGGCGTCACGGCGCTGCCCGCGGCCCACGCGTCGACGGCGGTCGTGCGTCCCGCAGCATCCCCGGCACCCGTCGCCCAGCAGGTGTCGGTGCGCCCGGAGCCCGACGGCACGCCGGTGCGGCTCGACGTCTCGGTGTACCCGCAGACCACCGGCCGGCACCCCGTCGTGCTGCTGGCCCACGGCTTCGGCGGCAGCAAGGACTCCGTCGCCGTCCAGGCGGTCGAGCTGCAGGAGCGGGGCTACGTCGTCGTCACGTGGAGCGCTCGCGGCCACGGCGCGTCCGGCGGCCGGATCCACCTCGACGACCCGCAGTACGAGGTCGCCGACGCCCGTGCCCTGCTCGACCTCGCGGCAGCGCGTCCGGACGTCGAGCTGGACGCCTCGGGCGACCCGAGGGCCGGCGTCATGGGCGCCTCCTACGGCGGGGCGCTCGCGCTCCTGCTCGCCGGCGCCGACCCGCGCATCGACGGCGTCGTCGCCGCCATCACGTGGAACGACCTCGCCGAGGCGTTCTTCCCGCAGGCGGCCCTGACGCGCCCGCCCACCACTGCGGCCGGACGTTCTCCCGTCGCCGAGGCGGGCCCGTTCAAGCAGGTGTGGGCCTCGAACTTCTTCCTCGGTGCCCGCCGGGGGGCGGGCGCCGCGACGTCCGAGTGCGGCCGGTTCGACCCGACGATCTGCCGCCTCTTCGTCCAGGCGTCCGAGACGGGCACGCCGTCGCCGCAGCTGCTCGCCCTGCTGCGGGCCCACAGCCCGCGCGCCACCATGCCGCAGGTCAAGGCGCCGACGTTCCTCGTGCAGGGCCAGGCCGACTCGCTCTTCGGGCTCGACCAGGCCGACGCCACGGCATCCGCGCTCGACGCGTCCGGCACCCCGTACGCCGTGCGCTGGAGCGACGGCGGCCACGACGCCCCGAGCAGCCGCGAGCGCGAGGAGACCGACGCGTCCTACGCCTGGCTCGACCACTGGGTGCGCGACATGGCGCCGCGCGGATCTGCCCTGCCCACAGCGGCTTTCACCTACTCGACACCAGCAGCCCGGCGCGGCCAGGCGTCGCAGCTGTTCACCCTGCCGCACTACCCGGGCCTCGGCGGTTCGACCCTGTCGACGACGACGCTGCCCCTGCGCACGACCACCGGCGTGCTCGCGCACCCGCCGGGTGGCCAACCCGCCTCGCTCATCGCGGTGCCGGGGCTCGCAGCCCTCGGCGTCACCCTCTCGACGTACCAGATCGCTGCTCTGCCAGGGCAGTCCACCGCCCTCGACACCGAGCCGGTCGCCACCGGCACGACGGCCGTCGGCTCGCCGGCCCTGAGGCTCACCGTCACCTCCGACCAACCGACCGTCACGCTCTTCGCCTCGCTGTGGCGCGTCAGCGGCGGCCAGGCGACGCTGCCGCACGCGCTCGTCGCGCCGCTGCGGGTCACCGTGACGCCCGGACGCCCGACGCCGGTGACCGTCTCGCTGCCCGCCGCCACCTACCCGATGCCGGCCGGCAGCCAGTGGCGCGTGCTCCTCACGACGACCGAGTCGACGTTCTCGAACGACCGGACGCCGGCCACCATCAGGGTGCGCGCCGACGGCGGCCTCGTCGTGCCCGTCGCGACGGGCGCCCCCGCCGGCGGCTCGGGTACGGGCGTCGACACCGAGACGCGCGTCGCCGCGTCGGTGCTCGCGGCCCTGCTCCTCATCGCCCTGGGTGGCTGGCTCGCCGGCCGGCGGAGGCGCGCGCACGTGGCGCCACGCCCCGACCTCGACGACGTGCCGCTCGTCGTCGACGGGCTCGTCAAGACCTACGCCGACGGGCACCGCGCGGTCGACGACGTGTCGTGGCGGGCCGAGCGCGGCCAGGTCGTCGGGCTGCTCGGCCCCAACGGCGCCGGCAAGACGACGACGATGCGCATGGTCATGGGACTCATCTCCTCCGACGCCGGCAGCGTGCACGTGCTCGGCCAGCCGGTGACGGCCGGCTCCGACGTGCTCGGCCGGGTCGGCGCCCTCATCGAGGGGCCCGGCTTCCTGCCGCACCTCACCGGCCGACAGAACCTCGAGGCCTACTGGCGTGCCACGGGCCGGCCGCCCGAGGACGCCCACCTCGACGAGGCCCTCGACGTCGCGGCCCTCGGCGGCGCCGTCGACCGCCCGGTCAAGTCCTACAGCCACGGCATGAAGCAGCGGCTCGGCATCGCCCAGGCGATGCTCGGCCTGCCCGAGCTGCTCGTCCTCGACGAGCCGACGAACGGCCTCGACCCACCGCAGATCGCCGCCATGCGCCCGATCCTGCGCCGCTACGCCGACACCGGGCGCACCGTCGTCGTGTCGAGCCACCTGCTCGCCGAGGTCGAGATGACGTGCACCCACGTCGTCGTCATGCACGCCGGACGCGTCGTCACCCAGGGCCCCGTCGCCGACCTCGTCGACAGCCAGGACACGACGCTCGTCGACGTCGAAGAGGGCGTCGAGCGGCACCGCCTCCACGACCTCGCTTCCGCGCTCGAGGCCGCGCCCGGCGTCTCCGAGGTGCGCGTCGACACCCCGACGCGTCTCGTCGTCGTCGCGGACCTCGACCGGGCCGCCGTCGTGCAGGCCGCCGTGGAGGCCGGGGTGCCGGTCGTCGGCGTCAGCAGCCGGCGCCACCTCGAGGAGGTGTTCCTCGGCGTCATCTCCGCGGCGGCGTCGGGCAACGGCACCGGCCCGGGCGACCAGTCGGTGTCGCTCGTCGACCGACTGAGGCAGGTGAGAGCCCGATGAGCGTCGAGGCCGTCAAGCGCATCCGCGACCCGCTCTCCTGGCGGGCCGAGCTCGGGCGTCAGTGGGGCCGACGCCGCACCAAGGTCGCCTTCGCGCTCGTCCTCGCCCTGCCGCTCATCCTCGTGGCCGCCTTCGCGTTCGGCGACCCGCCGCGTCCGGGTGCGGCTCCGCGGTTCATCGACCTCGCCCAGGACGGCTCGGCCAACTTCACCCTCTTCACGCTCTTCGCGTCGTCCGAATTGCTGCTCGTGCTCGTCGCCGCGCTCTTCTGCGGCGACTCCGTGCCGGCCGAGGCGTCGTGGTCGTCACTGCGCTACCTGCTCATCGCGCCGGTGCGGCGGTCGCGGCTGCTCACGAGCAAGCTCGTCATCGGGCTGGCCTCGACGGTGGCGGCGGCGGTGCTGCTCGTCGGGTGGTCGCTGCTCGTGGGCGGGTTCGCCTACGGCTGGGCGCCGCTGACGAGCCCGACGGGGGAGTCGCTGACGTGGGGGCAGCTGCTGCCGCGGCTCGCGCTCGCCCTGGCCTACGTCTTCGTGACGCTCCTGCCGACGGCCGCGATCGCGTTCTGGATCGGGGTGCGCTCCGACGCGCCCCTCGCCGCCGTCGGTGGCGCCGTGCTCTTCACGATCGTCCTCAACATCCTCGACCAGATCGACGCGCTCGACCCGTGGCGCAACGCCTTCCCGGGCCACTACAACCGGGCCTGGCAGGACATCATCGCCCTCGACCCGCAGTGGACGGCGGTCACCCACGGCGCGCTGTGGTCGCTCGTGTGGGCCGTCGCGTTCACGATGCTCGGCTACCGACGGTTCCGCCGGGCCGACATCCTCAGCTGAGCCCCACCTCGTCCCACGCGGGCTCGTCGTCCGGCATCCACGGCATTGCGCGGTCGGGTGGGGCGCCCGTCTCGAGCCACCCCCGCTCGCGGGCCACCGTGAGGGCGACCTCGACCATGCGGGCCGTCGTCGACGACGCGTCGTCGTCACGCCACGCCAGCGACCACGGGTAGTACGGCTGCAGCCCCTCGGGCCAGTACATCGGCAGGCCGGCTTCCACGTACTTCTCCGCGTAGGAGAAGAACTCGAGGTAGCGCACCGGGCCCGTGGCGCGCAGCACGTGGGCGATGCAGTGGCTGAACGCGCCCGGCGTCCCCAGCCAGCGCATCGACAGCCCGAGACGCGCCTCGAGGGCGGTCAGGTACTGGCCGTGCGCGTTGTACGTGCCCGAGTCGGGCGGGTCGCCGAACACGGCGAGGGGCCGATCGTGGAAGGAGGCACGTGGACGCGGTTCGTCGCCCGGTGGGCCGACGAGGACGAGTGGTTCGAGCCGGAGGAGCCGGTGCCGCCAGCCGGCGGGGTGCGCGAGGCGCATCCGCGGCGTCACGCGCAGGACGGCGACGTCGAGGCGACCCTCCACGAGCGCCCCGAGCTGGGTGATGCTGTCCATGGCCTGCTCGCGCAGCGGCACGGCGGGCTCGGCCCGGCCGAAGGCGTCCGCCACGATGCGGCTCGTCGACAGCTCGAAGACGTGCGCCATCCGGACGCCCTCGCGCCGCGGTGCCTGCGTCATCCCGTCGGCGAGGGCGAGCAGGGCCCGGGCGTCATCGAGGAACCGCTCGCCGCGCGCGGTCAGTGCCACGTGCCGGCTGTCGCGGTGCAGGAGCGGCGCTCCGACCTGCTCCTCCAGCCGACGCACCTGCTTGGACAGCGCAGGCTGGCTGACGTAGAGGCGGGCGGCGGCCCGGCCGAAGTGCAGCTCGTCGGCGACGACGACGAAGGACCGCACGAGCCGCAGGTCGAGGTCCACACATCCCTCCCCAGACGGCGGTGAGGGGGCCGGCGCGCCCCCTCGCCCACGGTACTGACGTGCGGCCCCGCTGGCGATGCCCCGCGGTTATCGATCGGCGCCGAACCGGTCTTGGACGCGGGGCGCGACGGGGGAGCAACCTCGTGGGATCCGTCCGGGACGTCGCCCCGGGTCCCACCAGCGGGCTCGGCCCGCCCCCTCGGAGGTCGTCGTGACAGCAGGAGCAGCAGGAGCAGCAGGTGCGGCGGGCGGGTCGGGAGGCCGTCCCGTCGTCTTCGTCCACGGTCTGTGGCTCCATGCGTCGAGCTGGGGTCCGTGGGTCGAGCTGTTCCGCGAGAAGGGCTACGAGCCGGTCGCGCCCGGCTGGCCGCACGAGCCCGACACCGTGGACGGCGCCCGGTCGGACCCCGAGGCCGTCGCGGGCATCGGCATCGACGACGTGACGAACCACGTCGGCGCGGTCGTCGACGCGCTGCCGACGCCGCCGGTGATCGTCGGGCACTCCTTCGGCGGCCTCATCGCCGAAAAGCTCCTCGGCATGGGCAAGGGCGCCGCGGCGGTCGCCATCGACCCGGCGCAGATGAAAGGCGTCCTGCCGCTGCCGCTCGCGCAGCTGCGCGCCGGGCTGCCGGCCCTCGGCAACCCCGCCAACCGGTCCAAGGCTGTGTCGCTGACCGCGAAGGAGTTCCGGTTCGGGTTCGGCAACGCGGTGAGCGAGGAGGAGTCGAACCGGCTCTACGCCGCGTGGACCATCCCGTCGCCGGCCAAACCGCTCTTCCAGGCGGCCGCGGCCAACTTCTCGCTGCACTCCGAGGCGGCCGTCGACACCGGGAACTCGGAACGCGGCCCCCTCCTGCTCGTCTCGGGGCTCGAGGACCACACCGTCCCGGACGTCGTCAGCCGTTCGACCTTCAAGCAGTACCGGACGTCGACGGCGGTCACGGAGCTCAAGCAGTTCGAGGGACGCGGTCACTCGCTGACCATCGACAGCGGGTGGCGCGAGGTGGCTGACGCCGTTCTCGCCTGGCTCGCGGACCAGGGGCTCTGAGCCGTGGACCTCGGGATGGCCGGGCAGGTCGCCGTCGTCACGGGGGCGAGCAAGGGCATCGGTCTCGCGGTGACGAGGGCGCTGCTCGCCGAGGGCGTGGCCGTCGTGGCCGGCGCGCGCGACGCGTCGGCCGAGCTCGACGCGCTCCAGGCGTCGGGCGAGGTCGACTTCGTCGCCGTCGACCTCGGCGAGCCCGACGGGGCGGCCCGCCTCGTCGACGCCGCCGCCGGACGCGGGCGGCTCGACGTGCTCGTCAACAACGTCGGCGCCGTGACCCCACGGCTCGACGGGTTCGCCGCCGTCACCGACGACCAGTGGCTCCGCTCGTACACGCTCAACCTCATGGCGGCCGTGCGCACGACGCGGGCGGCGCTGCCGATGATGCTGGCGCAGGGGCGCGGGTCGGTCGTGGCCACGTGCTCGGTCAACGCCGTGCTCGCCGACCCGGGCGTCATCGACTACAGCGCGGCCAAGGCGGCGCTGCGCAGCTTCTGCAAGTCGCTGTCGAAAGAGCTGGGGCCCAACGGGATCCGCGTCAACACCGTGAGTCCGGGTCCGGTCGCCACCGACCTGTGGCTCGGTACCGGCGGCGTGGCCGACACCGTCGCCGGCCGGCAGGGTGCCGACCCCTCGGCCGTGGCCGCCGCCGCGGCCGCCGACTCCGTCACCGGACGCTTCACCAGGCCCGAGGAGGTCGCCGCGCTCATCGCGTTCCTCGCCAGCGACGTCGCGGGCAACATCACCGGCGCCGACGTCGTCATCGACGGCGGCCTCGTCACGACCACGTGACCCGGCAACCCACACCTGCACGACCCGAGGAGGTCCCATGTCCACACCGTCCGTCGCTCGGCGCACCCTCCGCCCGTTCCGGGCGCTCGCCCCGCTCGCCGCGCTCGCCGCGCTCGTCCTGGCCCTCGTCGCGGCCGTCCTCGCGAGCGCGCCCGCGACAGCCGCGCCGTCCGCCGCCCCGCCCGGCGGTCCCCGCCCGACCGTCGTGCTCGTCCACGGCGCCTTCTCCGGACCGTCCGCGTGGGACACGGTCGCAGCGGCGCTCGCCAAGGACGGCTACGCCACCGCCGCGGTGCGGCTGCCGCTGACGGGCCTGTCCGACGACGTCGCGGCCGTGACGACGACGCTCGACGCGATCCCCGGCCCGAAGGTGCTCGTCGGCCACTCCTACGGCGGCTTCGTCGTGTCGAACGCGGCCACCGGACGCACCGACGTGCGGGCGCTCGTCTACACCGCTGCGTTCGTGCCCGACGCCGGCGAGACCATCGTCGGGATCGGCGACGGGTACGCGCCGGCCGCGTTCCTCGCGCCCGGCCACCTCGTCGTCGACGCCACGGGCAGGGCCGTCATCGCCTCGGCGTTCTTCCGCGACGACTTCGCCCAGGACCTCAACCGGAAGCTCGCCGCGACGCTCGACGCCGCACAGCAGCCGACGAGCCTCGGCATCCTCTTCACGCCCTCGGGTCCGGCAGCGTGGCGCTCGATCCCGTCCTGGTACGCCGTCTCCGGTGCGGACCGCGTCATCGACCCGGCGCTCCAGCGGTTCATGGCCTCCCGGGCGGGCGCCACGACGGTGACCTTCGACGAGGCGAGCCACGCCGGCGGCTTCACCCACTACGCCGCCCGCTTCGTCAAGCTCGTCGAGCAGGCGGCGCAGTCGTCCTGACCGGACCGTGCCGGCGGGTCAGAGGTTCTTGGCCTCGGGGATGATCCGCTCGCCGAAGACCTCGAGCCAGTCGGTGCGCGACCCGTCGCCGGCCATGGTGTGCACGTGCGTCACGCCGAGGGCGGCGAGGTCGCGGAGGTGCCTGAGCGTGGCGTCGACCTTCGCCGGGTCGGGGTCGACGCGCGTCATGACGGTCTTCTCGATGGCGTCGTAGTCGCGGCCGAGGGTCTCGCAGTGCCCGCGGAGGACGTCGAGCTTGTGGGCGAGGTCGGGGGAGTCGAAGAGGTTGCAGGCCTGGGCGTACTGGGCCACCATCCGCAGCGTCTTCTTCTCCCCGCCGCCACCGATGAGGATCGGGGGGTGGGGGCGCTGCACCGACTGGGGCGAGTTGAGCGTGCTGCCGAGGCGGTAGTGCTTCCCGTCGAAGGGCGCGTCGCTGTCGCTCCACATCTGCAGGCAGATCTGCAGCGTCTCCTCGAGCCGCTCGAAGCGCTCGGCGGTCGAGGGGAACGGCAGGCCGAGGCCGACGCACTCCTCCTCGTTCCACGCCGCGCCGATGCCGAGCCAGGCCCGACCCTTCGAGAGCACGTCGAGCGTCGTGACCTCCTTGGCGAGCAGCCCCGGCTCGCGGTACACGGCGGCCGTGACCCAGGCGAGCAGCTCGACGCGCTCGGTGACCCCGGCGAGGAAGCCCAGGGCCGTGTAGGCCTCGAGCATCTCGTGCTCCTTGGGCCCGACGCCGCGGATCTGCCACACGTGGTCCATGACCGACAGCTTGGTGAAGCCGACGTCCTCGGCGGTGCGGGCCGTGCGCACGAGGTCGTCGACGAAGGTGGCGGAGCCGCCGCTCCACGTGAAGTTGGCGAGGTGCAGTCCGAGGTCCATGTCTCGCACACTACGTCGGACGCCTCCGAGTGCGCCATCAGCGAACTCCCAGAGTTGCTACTTCGAGTGCGCTCGAACCTCGTTGTGGCACAAGGGGTTCAGCGCTGGATGAGGGCGGCGGCCTCTCGGGCGACGACGTCCGGCACCTCCAGGGGGATGCCGTGCCCGATCCCCTCCAGGGCCACCTCCCTCGTCGTGCCGCCGTTCGCGGCGTAGGCGTCGAGGACCGCGCGCATCTGGGCGACCATGGGCTGCGAGGGCAGCACGTCGGCGCCCGGCCATCCCGGCACGGCCCCGAGCGACCCCAGCGTCGCGAGGTCGAACAGTGACGCGTCCGAGACGATCTGGTCGACGCCGCCGTGCAGCCACGTGATCGGCGGCTTCGGGTCGAGGTCGACCAGGCCGGACGCGTCGAAGTACGTCGGCGCCATGGCGTTGAGGACGCCGCGCGTGCCGGGTGCGGCACCGGGCCAGTTCTCCGAGGACGTCGCGTCGCCCGGGTAGAAGTCGTCGCCGGTCCGGGTCAGGAGCAGCTCGTCGGTGAGGAAGTCCTCGTCGACGTTCGCGGCGTTGGCGCCGGGGCCGTAGAAGGTGCGCATGACGACGCGCGGCGAGCTCTGCGGCTCCGCGTCCGACGCGTCCTTCTCGGCGAGGCGGCGGACGAAGTCCGGGTTCGCTGCTCCCGCACCGGTGCTCGCGGCGTCGGGGAACGCCGGAGTGCCCCACGCGTCGACCGTGCCGCCGAAGCCGTACGGCGACAACGGCGCGACGAGAACGACGCTGCCGAGGTCGCCCCGGTGGGTCACCAGGTACTGCTCGAGCACTCCCGCGCCCATCGACCAGCCGACCGCGGTGACCCGCGAGCCGCCTGTCAGGTCGAGTGCCTCGAGGAGCGATCGGACGTCGTCGACCATGTCGCCGAGCCCGCGGGTGGCGTCGACCGGCAGCGGCTCGGTGCGCCCGAAGCCGCGCAGGTCGGGGGCGATGACGCGGACGTCGGCCGGCAGCTGCTCGGCGACGTACCGCCAGAACCCGCCGGTCGAGAGGTTGCCGTGCACGAGGAGCACCGGCGCACCGTCCTCCGGGCCGCTCGTCCACACGTTCGTGGCGAGGCGGTCCGTCTCGACGACGGAACACGTGAACGACGCTGACGGGGTGCTGCTCGGGCTGTCCATGCGGGGCCTCCTTGTCCGGTGGCCCAGTCGTACCAGCCGGCGTGGTGGTCGGGCAGTGTGGCGCGATGCCATCGATCCGGGGCCGGGTGTGTCGCCCCGCGCCGCCGACGGGTCGATTCGTGACGATCCGCACGAACGCCCGAGCCGGTGACCTACGATCTGCGTCGTGTGCGTTCCGAGGGGAACGTCCCCGTCGGAGGTCACACCACCCATGCCACGCTCCCCGATGCGCACGTCCGTGCGCGCCGCGCTCGCCTCGCTCGTCGTCCTGCTCGTTCCTGCACTGCCTGCCACACCGACGGCCACGGCGCTCGGTGCGGAGACCGACGCCGTCGTGACGCTCGTCAGCCCGGAGTCGGGGTCCACCGTCGGCGGTGCCTTCACCGCCCGGTTCCAGGTCGACCTGGGTGACCAGGAGCAGACGGAGGTCAGCGCCGGCTGGGGCAGGAGCGTCGGCACCCGGTCCGTGACCCGGGAGACCTGCCCGACCGGGTGCACCGTCGACATCGTCGTGGAGCCGGGGCGCGACTTCGAGCGGCCGGTGAGCGGGGACAGCTCTCCGTTCTTCGCGGGTTTCACCACCCCGAGCGGCTACCGTGCCATCGGCGCCCTGCTGGACTACCGGCTGCCCGCCCTCGAGCACACCCTGACCCGCCAGACGACGTCGACGCCGAACACCGCCGGCTACAGCACGGCCGTGGCCGACACCACGGTCACGTACGTGGCCGCACCGGTGCGCACCCCGCTCCTGCCCGACGGCGGGACCCCGCTGCCCGGCGAGACCGTGGAGGCCCGCCTGGTCCGCGGCTCGGCCGGGGCCCCCGACCTCGGGGCCGAGCTCGAGCGCCGGCTGGTCGAGTGGGTCGCGACGCCGGCCGGCTACCGGGCCACGATGACCTTCGACCTCTCCGGGTACCCCGAGGGCAGCTACTTCGTCGTCACCCGGGGGCGGAGCGCGGACGGGTGGTATGTGAGGCCCCCCTGGGACGCGGGCGAGATCGTGGTGCGGCACGCGCCGCCCCTGACGCTGGAGGACCTCTCGCAGCCCGACCTCGTCGGAACGGGTCGCACGATGTACGTCTCCCTCCGCGGCCCGCTCGCGCGGTCGGTCGGTTACGTCGAGGTGTCCGTCGACGGCGTCGTGACGAACCCCGGCGACGCCAACCAGTTCTGGCCGGCGTCGCTGACCTCTGCGTCCGAGTCGGCCCAGCGGCTCGTCGGTCTCGGCGCCTTCGGCGTCGGGCGCCACGTCGTCTCGGCCCGGATGCTCGAGTCGACGACGCGGCCCAACCAGGTCGGCGTGCCCGTCACGACGACCTACGACGTCGTGACGCTCGGGATCCGGGTGGTCGCCCCGCCCGCGTTCGTCGGTCGTGCGTCGCAGGTGACGGCCACTGCGGACGCGCCCGCCGGCCACGTCATCGAGTCGCTGAGCGGACAGCTGACCGACCCGTCGGGCTGGGCCCCCAGCGGCAGCTGGTGCGCCCCGTGCGGCGTCCAGCACGGCACCGGGCGCACGTCGTTCACGCCGCGGGCGGCCGGAACCGCGAGCTACGTCGTGTGGGCGGACGCCGGGGACGGCTACGCGCAGTCCGCGTCGGGTTCCTTCCCGGTCTACGCCAACCGCCGGGTGGCCTCCTTCGCTGCGCCGGCCACGCGGTACGGCTCGACGCAGAAGGTCACGGTCCGCCTGGCCGACGACCGGGGAGCCGGGGTGACGTCCTTGCCCGTCGGGGTCCCGGTGACCCTGCAGCTGCGCAAGGCCGGCACCACGACCTGGGTCACCGTCGCCTCGGCCAGGACGACGACCGGTGGGGTGGCGACGCTGGCCTACACGAGCCGGGCCAACGGCCAGCTCCGGCTGTCGTATGCGACGCCGGCTCCGGGCGTCGGCTGGCTGTCGAGTGTCGTCCCGGCCACCTCGACGGCGGCCGTCACGGTGACGAGCGCGCCGACGTACACCTACCGCAACCGCTCCGTGGTGGTGAAGGCGTCGACCTACCCGTACCAGGCGGGCGCGACGGTCTCGCTCCAGACCCGGCTCCGGGGCACGTCCACGTGGCGCACCGTCAGGACGGTCGCGGCTCCCGCCGGGGGCACGTCACAGCTGACGACGGCTTTCGGGACGCGTGGGACGTGTGAGGTCCGGGTCCTGCGCAGCGCCACGAGCCTCAACGGGGCAGGGGTCTCGGCGGTCCGGGTCATCGCCGTCCGCTGACGCGGTCGGTGATGTCGATGCCGTGACGCGTCAGTCCTCGTCGGGGGTCGGGAAGCCGGCCGTCACCGGGGGCTGGGCCGACCACGGGAAGACGATCCACTGGTCGGTGACCCGCCACACGTAGTCGGGGGTGACCTCCGAGCGCGGCTTGCCGTAGAGCACCGCGCTGCGGGCCTCGGCACCGTGCTGGTGCAGCAGGTCCATGACGAGGGCCAGGGTGCGGCCGGAGTCGGCGACGTCGTCGACGACGAGGATCCGCCGGCCCTTGAGGCTCGCGGTGTCGAGGTGCGGGGCGAGCAGGACCGGGTCGGGGAGCGTCTCGTCGACGTCGGTGTAGAACTCGACGTTGATGGCGTCGGTCAGCTTGAGGCCGAGGGCGTAGGCGAGGCCGCCACCGGGCAGGAGGCCACCGCGGGCGACGGCGACGAGGATCTCCGGGCGGAAGCTCGAGGACGCGACGAGCTCACCGAGCTCGCGGCAGGCCTGGCCGAAGCCCTCCCACGTCAGCACCTCCTTGTCGGCGAGCGTGGAGGAGTCTGCGTGGTAGGCGAGCGTCATGAGACCCAGCCTAGCGAGGTCGTGTGACCGAGTTGTTACCTGCTGGTCTCGTCCCGTGGACGGTGGGGGAGACTTGGCCGGGTGAACCCCTCACCCCGCCGGCCCGGTCCGTCGCGTCGCTCGCAGGTGGCGCCCTTCGAGGTCATGGACGTGCTCGACCGCGTGGCCGTGCTGCGGGCTCGGGGCCGCGACGTCGTCTCGCTCTGTGCGGGGGAGCCCTCGGGCGGCGCCCCGACGCTCGTGTCCGAGGCGGCCGCGCGGATCCACGCGTCCGGGCGCGCGCTGACCTACACCTCGGCCCTCGGCACCCACGAGCTGCGGGCTGAGATCGCCGCGCACTACGGCCGCTGGTACGGCCTCGACGTCGACCCGGCACGGGTCGCGGTGACGACCGGCTCGTCGGGCGGGTTCGTCCTGTCCTTCCTCGCCGCGTTCGAGGCCGGCGACCGCGTCGCACTTGCCCGCCCCGGCTACCCGGCCTACCGCAACATCCTGCGGGCCCTCGGCTGCGAGGTCGTCGAGATCGACTGTGGCCCGGGCACCCGCTACCAGCCGACGCCCGAGCTCCTCGACGCCGCCCAGGAGCAGGGGGCGCTCGCCGGGCTCGTGCTCGCCTCGCCCGCCAACCCGACCGGCACGATGGTCGACCGGGCCGAGCTCGCGGCGGTCACCACGTGGTGCGCCGCGAACGGGGTGCGCCTGGTCAGCGACGAGATCTACCACGGCGTCACCTACCCCGAGCCGGGCACGCAGGATCCGCGCGGGGTGTGCGCGTGGGAGACGGACGACTCGGCGGTCGTCGTGTCGTCGTTCAGCAAGTACTGGGGCATGACCGGATGGCGCCTCGGCTGGCTGCTCCTGCCCGCCGACCTCGCCCGACCCGTCGACGCGCTCGCCGGGAACGTCGCCCTCTGCCCTCCGGCGCCGGCCCAGTACGCGGCGGTCTCCGCGTTCGCCGAGGAGTCCTACGCCGAGTGCGACGAGGCCGTCGCCGAGTTCGCGCGGACGCGGAAGCTGTTGCTGGACAACGCAGCCCGTCTCGGCTGGGGAGAGTCCGCGCCCCCGGACGGCGCCTTCTACTACTGGGCCGATCTCGGTCCCCAGCTCGAGCGGTGGGGTGGTTCGCGGGCCTATGCGTCCACCCTCCTCGAGGAGGCCGGTGTCGCCATCACGCCCGGCGTCGACTTCGACGACCGTGCCGGCGAGCGCTCGGTCCGGCTCAGCTTCGCCGCGGGCAGCACCGCCGTCGGCGAGGCGATCGACCGCATCGCCGACTTCCACACCCGCTGAGGGTCTACCGTCCGGGAATGGGCTGGTTCTCGGACGTGGTCGGGGCGGTTCGCACCCGCGTGGGCCTCGACGGGCCCGGCGCCCCTCCGCTCGAGCCCGTGCCGCCCGGGCAGCTCGCGACCGTGGATGCTCTCGTGGCCCGGATGCGCGAGATCGACGCGGGCCTGCCCACCGGCGACGGCGTGCGCGCCTTCAGCGACATGTACCTGCGCGTGACCGAGCTCGTCCGCGACCGCATCGGCGAGGGCTGGTTCCGCGACGCCGCCACGATGACGCGTCTCGACCTCGTCTTCGCCGGGCTGTGGCTCGAGGCGGTCGCCTCCCCCACGCCGACCGACGCCTGGGCGCCGCTCTTCGAGTCCCGCTCTCGCACGGACGTGCTCGCGATCCAGTTCGCCGTGGCCGGCATGAACGCCCACATCAACCACGACCTGCCGATCGCCGTCGTGCGCACGTGCCGCCAGCTCGGCCTGCGCCCCGACAGCCCCGGCGTCGAGGAGGACTACCAGCGCGTCACCGCGCTGCTCGCCGAGGTGCAGGACGACGTGCGGCGCTCCTTCCTCGACGGGCCGGCCCTCGAGGTCGACCGCCGCGTGGCGGGGCCCGTCGCCGACCTCGTCGGCGCGTGGAGCATCGGCCGGGCCCGCGACGCCGCATGGACGAACGCCGGGGTGCTCTGGTCGCTGGAGGGTGTCGAGCCGCTGCGGACCGACTACCTCGCGACCCTCTCGCGCACCGTCGGCCTCGCGAGCCGCCAGCTGCTGACGCCGATCGCCGGGACCGCCTGAGCCCGCTCACCCCGGCCCAGCCAGCCGGTTCGCCGTGTATCAGGCGGCCCGGTTCGCCCTCTTTGTCCCTGGACGGTGCGATATCCCAGGGGATCTCGCGCCACCGCGGCCGCGACGACGTGGCCGCCCGAGATCTCCCAGGGGGAGTCCACGAAAGGAACGACAGATGGCCGAGTCCAGGTCCACCTCCGCGCAGGGCGCCAAGCGTCGCCCCGGCACCGACGTCGCCGCCTCGCAGCAGGACGCGGCTGCCGAGGGCGCCGCGCTCGCCACGCGCACGGCGTCCGACATCGCGACCAAGGCGCTCGCCGCCGACCGCGGCACCAGCCGCGAGCCGTCGACGAACTTCACGAGCGAGCTGAACAACATCGACTTCCGCAAGATGATCGGTGGCCCGCTCCAGGCGGCCGTCGACGCGCAGGTCGCCTCGTCGCTCGCGACGATCGACTTCATCAACAAGGTCGGGTTCTCGGGCGAGGCGGACAGCCGCGAGCTCGTCATGGTCGACTTCACGCACACCCGCAAGGACGTCGACTCCGAGGGGACAGAGGTGTCCAAGGACGTGCACCTGCGGGTGCCGCTCCTCGCGATGCTGCCGATCCCGTCGCTTCGCATCGAGCAGGTCGTCATCGACTTCAACGTCAAGCTCAACTCCGTCGAGAGCTCCAGCACGTCCGACGCCCTCGGCGTCAACGCCGAGGTCAAGGCGGGCTGGGGCCCGGTCAGCTTCAAGGTGTCCGCGTCCTACCAGCGCAAGACGGCGACCAACGTCGAGGTCAAGAAGGAGTACGCCCTCAACGTCAACGTCAAGGCTGTCCAGGACGAGATGCCTGCCGGCCTCGAGAAGGTCCTCGGGATGCTCGCGGCCTGACCGCGGGATCCCTTGCACGACAGAGCGACACGCGCGCTGAAAGCCGAGACGAAGCGACAGGAGGGGTCCCGTGGCCGAGGTCACGCTGGGCGACTACACCGGGTACATCCTGCTCGAGATGATCCGGGCCCGAGAGATGGCCGACCACTACTCGAGGGTGGTGGCCGAGAGGTACGCGGCCGACGAGGTGATGCGTCACTTCGCGGTTCCCCGGTTCAAGGTGCCGAAGATGGACCTGACGATCCCCGTGCTCATCTCGGGCGCGCGGTTCACCCAGACGCTCCGCTTCGACATGACGCTCGAGGACTTCGTCGCGGCGATGCAGCAGCGTGCCGCAGAGGCCCGGGCGCGGCTGGTCAGCCCGCCGCTCCCGGG
Organism: Intrasporangium sp. Soil_C_50; assembly: GCF_057656595.1. Taxonomy (NCBI): domain Bacteria; kingdom Bacillati; phylum Actinomycetota; class Actinomycetes; order Micrococcales; family Intrasporangiaceae; genus Intrasporangium; species Intrasporangium sp. Soil_C_50. Next base: position 222,161 of record NZ_JBDGKB010000005.1, on the reverse strand, counting down.
CTTCCCCGGCAGGGTGGGGCCGGTGATGCCGGGCAAGCTCGACATCCCGATCCTGCTGCCGCCGAAGCCGATTCCCGTCGACCGCGATGTCGTGGAAGACGGCGAGCGGGGACTCGGTGACGTCAAGGCGCTCGCCGTCGAGTTCCACCAGCAGCTCGTCGCCAACGCCGACCCGTTGCGCCCCGACACGATCGTCGCCGTGATGTGGAGCAGGATCTTCTGGACCGCGATCGACGCCGAGGCGCCGTCACCTGCGGCGACACCGGCCGGCACAGCCGCCACCGACCCGCGCGAGCAGCTGCTGGCACAGACCGGCGACGAGGTGCTCGAGCTGGTCCGCTCGCGCACCGTCATCGACAAGACACAGATCGACAACCTCCTCATCAACCCCGAGACGAATGTCGTCAAGAACGGCAGCAGCGACTCGAGCGTGTTCACCGTCTCGGCCGAGCTGCTCGAGGAGGCGTTCTACCTGCGCTCGGTCACCGACGCGTCGGGCGCCACCTCGACGATCGTGGAGTTCGAGTGAGATGCAACCGTTCCTGCACGACCGGGTGAACCGGTTCGAGACCCTGCTCGAGTCGTCGACGACCGCGATGCGCGCCTATATCGGCAACGACCTGGGTTACGCCGACGTCGTCGGCGAGCACCTCGGCGGCGCCGCCGACGCCTACCGCGTCATGAGCAGCCCCGATGCCGAGAACGCCCTGCGCGCGCTGGGCGCCGAGCTCGCCGCCGCGCGCCGGGGCGTCGACGCGGCGTCGGCCTCCCGCGTCGAGACCCGGCGGCGGGAGTTCGAGCGTTCGGTGGCCCTGCGCTGCCTGCTCGCGGCCGGCGAGCGCCTGCGCGACGACCTCGGCGCGGCCCAGCGCTCGCTGGCCGAGGCGCGCGAGCAGCTGGCGCCGGTCGTCGTCTTCGCCCTCGACCACGGCCTCATGCCGGCCGGTTTCGGCGCGCCGACCCAGGACGAGCTGGAGAAGCTGTGGCAGGCGATCCTGCAGCGGCCCGAGAGCCGCGGCACCGCGCAGATGCTGGCGATGCGCCTGTCGCAGCACGACCTCGTCCTGCTGCTCGCCGACCTCCTCGTCAGTGCCGGCGTCCGCGCCTGAGCGGGGACCTGATCAGGCCACGGCGGGTGCCACGGCCTGGCGCGGCTCGACCGACGGGTCCGTCGACGGTCCCATCGACGGCTCCACAGGCGACTCGACCACGGCCTCCACCGGCGTCCGACGCATGACCGCGCGGAGTCGCCAGGCGGCGTACACCGCGACGAGGCTCAGGCCCAGGTGCAGCGCGAGGAAGCCGCCCGCCAGGCCCAGCCCGAGGAGCGCGCCCGCGACGAGCGGCCCGAGGGCCGAGAACGTCGTCTGGATCGCCGTGAAGGTGCCGAGCGTCGTGCCGACGAGACCGGCAGGGGCCAGGCTCGCGGTGAGCGGGTTGAGCACCGGCGCGTACATCGTCTCGCCGACGGCGAAGATGCCGAACGTCGTGACGAACAGGGCCGAGGCGACCTCGGGCCCGACGAGCTGGGCGCTGGAGAGCACGACCCACGACAACGTCCAGATGCCGCCGACGACCATGAGCAGCGAACCCGCCGCGCGCTTGGCCGTCAGCCGCACGACGACGACCTGCAGCGCGACGATGACCAGGCAGTTGACCGCGGCCGCGAGGCCGATCGTCGACTCGCGGACGTCGAGGACGGTGAGGGCGTAGGCGGGCAGGCCCGACTCGAACTGGGCGTAGAAGCCGAGCGCGAGGGCCACGGTGACGACCGCGACCCAGCGCAGCGCGGGTACCGCGAAGACGCGTCGTAGCGCCTCGAGGGTGCTGACGCGCGCCTCCGCCTCGGCGGGGGCGACGTCGGCGTCGACCTCGCTCGGGGCGCCGATGCCGGCGACGCGGATGATGACCGCCGACAGCGCGAACCCGACGCCGGCGGCGACGAACGCGAGCGTCATGCCGTCGGTGCGGTGCAGGTCGACGAGCTGGCCGGCGACGAACGCGCCGACCGCCATGCCGATGGCCTCGGCCGTGAACTTGTAGGCGAAGACCTTGCGGCGGTCGGCGTGCCCGGCCCAGCGCAGCACGAGGACCGACGCGGCCGGCGTCGAGGCGGTCAGGCCGAAGCCGAAGACGAACATGCCGACGAGGAAGGAGGGCGCGGTGTCGGCCCACACGAGGCTGCCGACGCCGACGGCCGCGAGCAGCTTGGCGAGAACGGCGACGAGGACCGGGTCGAAGCGGTCGCTGAGGCGGCCGGCGAACGGCGCGGCGACGAGCGCGCCGACGGAGAAGAGGGTGCTGGCCAGCGCCGCCGCGAGCGGTCCCCAGCCACGGGTGTTCGCCGCGTACGCGTACTGGTAGGGCAGCACCGTGCCCCAACCGAGCATGCCGACGGAGGAGGCGAGGACGAGCAGGCGAGTACGCATGGGTTTCACACCCTTTCCGGGGGTCGAGGGATCGAGGGCGGGCTGCAGTGCCCGAGGGGTCCGGCGGTCGCGGACGCACGAGGGCGTACAACGCGACTTCGGTCTCGAATATTTCGAACTAGAAGTTCGACGTCGAAACTCTAGCACCAGCCCGGGGGGATGGAACAATGCCTTTCCATGGCGACACGACGACGCAGGAACGCGGCCCAGGAGCACGCGGCCGACGTCGCCCTCTACACGGCCGCCGGCGGTGAGGAGTCGGTGCAGCGCGTCATCACCGGCGTCTACGCCGTGACGAGGAAGCTCGACCAGTGGTACGTGCGCCAGTTCGCCGACCTCGACCTCACCCAGGGCGAGTGGGCCGTGCTCGCCGGCCTGGCCCGCGCCGGCGACGCCTGCCTGACGCCGAGCCAGCTGGCCGACCTCGCCAACGTGGCCCCCTCCTCGATGACCCACCGCCTCGACAAGATGGAGACGCGCGGCCTCGTCCAGCGCCGTCCCGACGAGTCGAACCGCACCCGCACCCTCGTGTCGCTGACCACCGACGGCTGGACCCTCTTCCGCGCGGCCGTGCGCGAGTCGAACGTCGTCGAGAGCGACACCCTCCAGCGGCTCAGCGAGACCGAGCGCCACGAGCTCGGCCGGCTGCTCGAGATCGTCATCGAGGGCCTCGACGACGACGAGTAGCAGGTGGGCGACGAGTAGCGTCGGACCATGAGTCAGATCGCCCTCGTCACCGGCACGTCGTCCGGGATGGGCCTGCACACCGCCGTCGAGCTGGCCCGCCGCGGCCTCACCGTCGTCGCCACGATGCGCGACACGAGTCGCCGGGGGGCGCTCGACACCGCTGCCAGCGAGGCGGGGGTGACCCTCGACGTCCGCCCGCTCGACGTCACCGACCACGACGCCGCCCGCCGGTGCGTCGAGGAGGTCATCGCCGACCACGGCTCGCTCGACGTCCTGCTCAACAACGCCGGGCGCGGCGCGGTCGGCACCGCCGAGCAGCTGAGCCTCGACGACGTCCGCGCCCAGCTCGAGGTCAACTACCTCGCGCCCGTCGCCCTGACGAAGCTCGTCCTGCCCCACCTGCGCGAGCGGGGCTCGGGGCGCATCCTCACGGTGACGAGCGTCGGGGGTGCCGTGGGCCAGCCCTTCGCCGACGCGTACTGCGGCGCCAAGTTCGCCGTCGAGGGCTTCATGCAGTCGCTCGCCCCGGTGGCGCTCGCCCACGGCATCCGGGTGTCGGTTGTCGAGCCGGCCGCCGTCGCCAGCGACTTCGTGTCGAACGTGGCCCGCCCCGAGGTCGCCGACGACGCGTACGCGCCGCAGCTGCGCGCCTACCTCGCCCGCACCGAGGGCGCGTTCGCCGCGGCCCAGTCCTCGGTCGACGCCTCGAGCGCGATCGCCGACGCGGCCCTGTCGGAGGAGTACCGCTTCCGGTGGCAGACCTCGGCCGGGGCCTCGGCCTTCGTCGGCGCCTCGCTCGCCGACCTCGACGGGTCGCGGGTGCTCGGGGTCACCCGCGGGTGGATCGAGGCGGCGCCCGCCTGACACCGGGCCGGTAACTAGGCTCGGGGCCGTGAGCTACCGCAGGCCCGTCCCGACCATCGGCGACCGCACGTCGGCCGCCGAGCGCGCCCAGGCGCCCGACGCGTGGGCCCTGCGTGACGACCTCGCCTCGCTCGAGCGCGTCGTCGGGGCACGCCGCGACATCCGGCGGTTCCGGCCCGACCCCGTGCCCGAGGACGTGCTCGAGGCGGTCCTGCTCGCCGGCCACCGCGGCCCGAGCGTCGGCCACAGCCAGCCGTGGCGGTTCCTCGTCGTCACCGAGCCGGCCACCCGCGACACCGCCGCCCTCATGGCCGACCGGGCCCGCCTGCGCCAGGCGTCCGGAATGTCCGAGGAGTCCGCCCGAGGGCTGCTCGACCTGCGGCTCGAGGGCATCCGCGAGGCGCCCGTCGGCGTCGTCGTCGCCTGCGACCGCCGCACGCCCGCCGCCGGCGTCCTCGGCCGGGCCACCTTCCCCGACGCCGACCTGTGGTCGTGCGCGGCGGCCATCGAGAACATGTGGCTGACGGCGCGGGCCCACGGTCTCGGGCTCGGCTGGGTCACCCTCTTCGAGCCGGCCGAGCTCGCGGCCCTGCTCGGGCTGCCCGACGGCGTCGAGACCCTCGGTTGGCTCTGCCTCGGCTGGCCCGACGAGCGCCCACCCGAGCCCGGCCTCGAGCGCGCCGGGTGGTCGCGGCGGCTGCCGCTCGAGCAGGTCGTCATGCGCGAGCGCTGGACCGAGACCGACGCGCCGGTGTCGCACCTGCGAGCGCCGGGTCAGGCCGAGGTCGTTGGCGCGCGCGACCGGGCCGACGACCTGCTCACCGCACCCGGCTCGCTCGGCGCCCTCGACTCCGTCCTCGACCGCGTCGAGGCGCTGCCCGCGCCGCGCGGCTGGACCGGGCGCGGCACGCTCGTCGTCGCCGCGTCCGACCACGCCGTCACCGCGCACGGCATCAGCGCCTTCGACGCGTCCGTCACCGCCGACGTCGCCGACGCGACGCGTGCCGGCACCTCGATGGGTGCCGTGGCCGCGCGCTCCGCCGGGCTCGACGTCCTGCTCGTCGATGCCGGGATCGGTTGCGCCAGAGGTGATCTCGTCGACTCCGACGCGCTGGATGCCGACACCTTCGAGCACCTCGTCGCGCTCGGCCACGAGCACGGCGAACGCCTGGCCGCGTCCGGCCCGGTGGCACTCGGCGAGATCGGCGTGGGCAACACGACCGTCGCGGCGGCGCTCGCCGCAGCCCTGCTGCGGCTGCCGGCGTCCGACGTCGTGGGACGCGGCTCCTCGGCCGACACCGCGATGGTCGAGCGCAAGCGCGACGTCGTCGAACGGGCGCTGGCCCGCGTCGTCCCCGCGGACGGCCCCCTCGACGCGTCGGAGGTGCTCCGGCGCCTGGGCGGGGGAGAGATCGCCGTACTCCACGGCGTCGTCCTCGGCGTCTGCGCGTCCGGCGGGGTCGTCGTGCTCGACGGGCTCGCCACCTCTGTCGCCGCGCTGGCGGCCGCCCGGGTCGAGCCGGCCGTGGCCGCGCACCTCGTCGCCGGCCAGCGCTCGCGTGAGAAAGCCCATGCTGCCGTGCTCCGCGAGCTCGGCCTCGAGCCCCTCCTCGACCTCCGGATCCGTGCGGGTGAGGGCGTCGGAGCGGTCCTCGCGACGGGCCTGCTGCACACCGGGCTCGACCTGCGCCGAGGGGTCGCTCGCACCTTGGCGGTTTGAGTCCGACGTGGTGCGCGCCCTACTTTGGGTGGCTGTCCGTCCACCGACCGCCCCGTGACCCGGGGCCGGGAGATCACGCATGACAACCCAGATCCAGGACCGCCCGCCCACCCCGGCCGGCGCCGCAGACCCCGACGACCGGGCCTTCCTCGGCCACCCGAAGGGCCTCTCGACGCTCTTCTTCGTCGAGCTGTGGGAGCGCTTCTCGTACTACGGGATGCGGGCCATCCTCCTCTACTTCCTCACCGACACCCTGGCCAACGGCGGCCTCGGCATCGGCGAGAACACCGGCACCGCCGTCGTCGCCGTCTACGGCGCCTCGGTCTACCTGCTGTCGGTCATCGGCGGGTTCGCCGCCGACCGCCTCATCGGCGCCCGACGCTCGACCCTCTACGGCGGCATCGTCATCATGGCCGGCCACCTGTGCCTCGCGATCCCCGCGGCCGGCTCGGCCTGGCTCGGCATCGCGCTCGTCGCCCTCGGCACGGGCCTGCTCAAGCCGAACGTGTCCGCGATGGTCGGCTCGCTCTACCGCGCGCAGGACCCGCGCCGCGACGCCGGCTTCTCGATCTTCTACATGTCGATCAACATCGGCTCGTTCTTCTCGCCGCTCGTCGTCGGCTTCCTCCGCGACCACTACGGCTACCACGCCGGCTTCGCGGCCGCCGCGGTCGGCATGGCCATCGCCATCGTCTGGTTCGTCCTCGGCCGCAAGGCGCTGAGGGGCGCCGGCGACGACGTGCCGAACCCGCTCTCGGCGCGGGAGCGCCCGAAGGTCGTCGGCCTCGCCGTCGGCTCGGTCGTCCTCTTCGTCGCGCTGCTGCTGCTCGCCGGCCTCTGGCGCGACACGGTCCTCGACCAGGTCATCGACGCCATCTCGATCCTCGCGATCGCGGTGCCGATCGGCTACTTCACGATGATGTTCCGCAGCCCGAAGGTGCGGCCCCAGGAGAAGCGGCACGTGCTCGCCTACCTGCCCCTGTGGGTCGGCGCGATGCTCTTCTGGATGATCTTCGAGCAGGCCGCCGGCAAGATGGCGCTCTTTGCCGAGAAGAACACCGTCACGCAGGTCGGCGGCGTCACGGTCAACCCCGAGTGGTTCCAGTCGATCAACCCGCTCGCCATCATCCTGCTCGCGCCGATCTTCGGCTGGATCTGGACGCGTCGGGCGGGCAAGTTCCCCTCGACGCCGTTCAAGATGGCGCTCGGCGTGGGCCTCATCGGCCTGTCGGCGCTCGCCATGGCGTGGGCCTTCGCGACCTACCAGCACAACACCGCGCCGGTGTACGTGCTGACCGCGATCTTCGTGCTGCAGACCGTCGCCGAGCTGTGCCTGTCGCCGGTCGGGCTGTCGGCCACGACGCGTCTCGCGCCGAAGGCGTTCACGAGCCAGTCGATGGCGCTGTGGTTCCTCGCCGTCGCGGCGGGCCAGGCGCTGGCCGCCCAGCTCATCAAGGCCATGGACGGCCTGCCCGACTCGCAGTACTACGTCGTCAACGGCGTCATGACGCTCGCCTTCACGGCCGTGCTCATGGCCCTCGTGCCGTGGATCCGTCGCCGCATGGCGACGGCGGAGGTCGGCGGCCACGAGTGAGCCTCGATCGCTGACCCGCGGCCGTCGCACGCCACCGGTGCGGCGGCCGTCGGGCCGCCCGCACGAGCCGCAGCCAGATCCAGCCCCAGGAGGATGCATGATCTACTCCCTCGGAGACCGGACCCCGACCGTCCACGAGACGGCGTGGATCGCCTCGAGCGCCGAGGTGCTCGGCGCCGTCGAGCTCCACGAGGGCTCGAGCGTCTGGTACACCGCGGTGCTCCGCGCCGACTTCGAGCCGATCGTCCTCGGTGAGCGCAGCAACCTGCAGGACGGCGTCGTCGTGCACACGGACGCCCAGCACCCGACGACGATCGGGGCGGGCGTCTCCGTCGGCCATCGGGCTGTGCTGCACGGCTGCACGATCGAGGACGACTGCCTCGTCGGCATGGGTGCCGTCGTGCTCAACGGCGCACGGATCGGGGCCGGCAGCCTCGTCGCCGCCGGCGCCGTCGTGCCGGAGGGCATGGTCGTGCCGCCGCGCTCGCTCGTGGCCGGAGTGCCCGGGAAGGTGCGCCGCGAGATCGACGAGGCGGGCGTGCTGCGGATCAAGGCCAACGCCGAGGTCTACGTCGGCCTCGCCGAGCTGCACCGTTCGGCCCGCGTCATCGGCTGATGCCCCCTCGCCCCCGCCCAACGCCTCCCCCACCCCCTTCTGCGTCGAGTGAGCAGGGAACCTCAGGCGTCACGTGACGGGTGTGGCGGGTGTGGCCAGGTACTCACTCGATGGTGCTCACTCGATGGTGGGTGGGGTGGTCCCACCGCGTCGAGTGAGCAGGGAACCTCAGGCGTCACGTGACGGGTGTGGCGGGCGTG
>NZ_JBDGKB010000005.1:0-213953 GCF_057656595.1 Intrasporangium sp. Soil_C_50 | reverse complement strand
TGGCCAGGTGCTCACTCGATGGTGGGTGGGGTGGTCCCACCGCGTCGAGTGAGCAGGGAACCTCACGGGTCACGTGACGGGTGTGGCGGGCGTGGCCAGGTGCTCACTCGATGGTGGGTGGGGTGGTCCCACCGCGTCGAGTGAGCAGGGAACCTCACGGGTCACGTGACGTGTGTGGCGGGTGTGGCCAGGTGCTCACTCGAGGGTGGGTGGGGGGTGGCCCCACCGCGTCGAGTGAGCAGGGAACCTCACGGGTCACGTGACGTCTGTGGCGGGTGTGGCCGGGTGCTCACTCGATGCTGAGGGGGGCGCTGGTCAGCAGGACGTGGGCGTGCATGGCGCTCGCAGCGGCGGCCGGGTCCCCGTCGCGGATCGCGGCCGCGACGGCGCGGAGCCCGGTGAGGGCCTCAGCGGGCCGTCCCGGCAGCGACAGCGCCTCGACGCGGGCCTGACGAACCAGGTCGCGCACCTCGTCCAGGAGCCGGGCGAGCAGCGCCGAGCGGGCGGCGGCAGCCACGGCGTCGTGGAACTGCTCGTCACCCACCTCGCCGCGGTGCCCGTCCGCGATCTCGCCGGCGATCTGGGCGAGGGCATCGTCGAGGCGCGCGAGATCGGTGTCCGTGTGCCGCTCTGCGGCGAGGTAGGCGGCCCTGGTCGCGAGGGCGTCGTGCAGGTCGGCGACATCCGACGGCCGGGTCGTGCTGGTCCGGACGGCCTCGGCCAGGCGTCGGTGCCCGGGTGACTCCGACAGCACCGTGCCGTCGCCGTGGCGGACGGTGACGACGCCGCTGACCTCGAGGGCCACGAGAGCCTGGCCCAGCGTGGCCCTGCTGACCCCGAGCCGCTCGGCCAGCTCGCGTTCGGGTGGGAGGCGGTCGCCGGCCGTGAGCCCGGTGCGTTCCACCCATGCCGTGATCTGCTCGGCGACCTGCTCGTAGAGCCGGGTGCGCACCACCCGTCCGGGGGCGCCGAACTCCGGTGGTGTGGGCATGGTCGCCACTGTAGGACCGGATCCAGACATTGGCCCAGTGGTCAGGCCACTGACACCGAGATGGGGCGAGGCGGTGGAGTTCGACCAACGCGACTCGCGTCCGCACACGGCAGGATGCCGTCCATGACCTCGTCGACCGGTCCTCTCAGCGCCGTCCTCGTCATCGACCTGACCCGCGCGCTCGCCGGGCCGCACGCCACGATGATGCTCGGCGACCTCGGCGCCCGCGTCATCAAGGTGGAGGCGCCCGGTCGGGGCGACGACACCCGTGGCTGGGGGCCGCCGTTCGTCGGCCCCGACGGGCAGCGGGAGGCCACGTACTACCTGTCGGCCAACCGCAACAAGGAGTCGATCACCCTCGACCTCAAGGACGCCGGCGACAAGGACGTCCTCCTCGCGCTCGTCGACCGCGCCGACGTGCTCGTCGAGAACTTCCGCACCGGCGTCCTCGAGCGGCTGGGGCTCGGCATCGAGTCGCTCATGGAGCGCAACCCGCGCCTTGTCGTCCTGTCGATCACCGGCTTCGGCCATGACGGGCCCGAGGGCGGGCGCGCCGGCTACGACCAGATCGCCCAGGGCGAGGCGGGCCTCATGTCGCTGACCGGCTCGGGCCCGGACGACCCGCAGCGCGTCGGCGTCCCCATCGCCGACCTGCTCTCCGGCATGTACGGCGCGTACGGCATCGTCGCCGCGCTCAACGAGCGCCACCGCACCGGACGCGGCCAGATCGTGCGCACGTCGCTGCTCGCGTCGGTCGTCGGCGTCCACGCCTTCCAGGGCACCCGGTGGACCGTCGCGGGCGAGGTGGGCCGCTCCGCCGGCAACCACCACCCGTCGATCGCGCCGTACGGGCTGTTCCACTGCCGCGACGGCTCGGTGCAGATCGCCGTCGGCAGCGAGGGCCTGTGGCAGCGGCTCTGCGCCGCGTTCGGGCTCGACGCGTCGGGCGAGGGCGTGGCCACCAACGCCGATCGCGTCGCACACCGCGACCACGTCATCGGGCTCGTCGAGGCCGCCTTCGCCGACTGGGACGCCGAGCTGCTCCTGGCCCGGCTCGCCGAGGTCGGCGTTCCCGCGGGCAAGGTGCGCACCCTCGACGAGGTGTACGGCTGGGACCAGACCGCGAGCCAGGGCCTGCTCGTCGACGTCGAGCACCCGACGCTCGGACGGATCACGCTGCCGGGGCCGCCGCTGCGGTTCTTCGACGCCGCCGGTACCGAGGTGACGCGCCGCGACCACGCCGCGCCGCCGACGCTGGACGAGGACGGCGCGGCCATCCGCGCCTGGCTGCAGGAGGGCTGATGGGCCGGCGTCCGTGGACCGCCCACGAGCTGCTCGACCTCGTCCTCGACCGGGGGTCGTTCGAGTCGTGGGACGAACCGATCGACATCTCCGGCCAGCCGGAGGCGTACCGGTGCCAGCTCGAGGAGGCCGCCGCCGGGGCCGGGACCGACGAGTCGGTGCTGACCGGGCGCGGGCTCGTGCGCGGGCGGCCGGTCGTCGTGGTGGTCAACGAGTTCCGGTTCCTCGCCGGCTCGATCGGGAAGGCCGCGGCCGGTCGCATCATCTCCGCCGTGCGCCGCGCCACGGCCGAGGGGCTGCCGGTGCTCGCCTCGACCGCATCGGGTGGAACCCGGATGCAGGAGGGCACGCCTGCCTTCGTCGAGATGATCGAGATCTGCCGGGCGCTCATGGCGCACCGGACCGCGCGGCTGCCCTACCTCGTGCACCTGCGCCACCCGACGACGGGCGGCGTGTACGCGTCGTGGGGCTCGCTCGGGCACGTCACCGTCGCCGAGCCCGGCGCGCTCGTCGGGTTCCTCGGACCGAAGGTCTACGAGGCGCTCAACGGCACGCCCTTCCCGGTCGGCGTGCAGACCGCCGAGAACCTCGCCGCCAAGGGTGTGCTCGACGCCGTCGTCGCCGCCGAGGACCTGCCGGTGCTCGTCGACCGCGCCCTCCACGTGCTCGTCGACCCGCCCACCGACCCGCGGCTGGAGCGTCGCGACGGCGAGCCCGCGCGGCACGCGTCGGTGTGGGAGTCGATCGAGCTGACGCGCCGGGCCGACCGCGTCGGCGTCCGCGAGCTGCTGCGCCACGGGGCCACCGGCACGCTGCGGCTCAACGGCACCGACGAGGGGGAGCGGGACGCGACGATGCTCGTGGCGCTGACCCGGGTCGACGGCCAGCCGTGCGTGCTCGTCGGGCAGGACCGCGCCCGCCAGTCGGCGGCCTCGCCGATGGGTCCCGGGGCGCTGCGCGAGGCGCGTCGGGCGATGCGCCTGGCCGAGGAGCTCGGTCTGCCGCTCGTCACCGTCATCGACACCCCCGGCGCCGAGCTGTCGGCGCACGCGGAGGAGGGCGCGATCGCCGGCGAGATCGCCCGTTGCATCGCGACACTGACGACGATGACGGTGCCCACGGTGTCGGTCGTCCTCGGGCAAGGCTGTGGCGGAGGCGCGCTCGCGCTGCTGCCAGCCAACGAGGTCATCGCGGCCGAGCACGCCTGGCTCTCGCCGCTGCCGCCCGAGGGGGCCAGTGCCATCGTCCACGGAGACGTGGCGCACGCCGCAGAGCTGGCCGAGCAGCAGCGCGTCGGGGTGCCCGACCTGCACGCCGCCGGTGTCGTGTCGCGCGTCGTGCCCGAGCCGGCGGACGACGACCCGGTCGCGTTCGCGTCGGCGGTCGCCGCCGAGTGCGCGGCCGCCCTCCGACGCGTCACCGGAAGCGAGCCGCGAACTCCCCCGGCGTGAGCCCCGTGGCGCGTCGGAAGTCGCGCGTGAAGTGGGCCTGGTCCGCGTAGCCGAGGTCGGCGGCGATGGCGGCCAGGCCGCCGGAGTCGTCGCGGAGCCGCTCGGCCGCCTCCTGGAGGCGCCGGCGACGGATGAGCCACTTCGGCCCGAGCCCGATCCGCTTGTGCAGCAGGCGCTGCAACGTGCGCTCGGCGACCTCGAAGCGGGCGCAGAGGTCGTCGACGCGGAGCAGGTCGGGGGAGCTCTCGACGGCCTCGACGAGCGCGTTGACGAGCAGGCCCTCGTCGTCGACCGGAAGATGCGCACGAAGGGCCTCCTCGACGGTCGTGCGGGCGGAGGCCTGGGCGTCGCGGCTCGCAGGGTCGACCGCCATCGCCTGCCGCACGGCGCCCGTCAGGGCCGGTCCGTCGAGAGCGTCGAGGGTGTCGAGGTCGACGGCGCGGTCGGTGAGGCGGCGCACGGGACGCCCGGTGAGCAGCCAGCCCGCGGCCGGGCGCAGCATGAGGCCGACCGCCCAGCCGCGTCCCTCGAGCACCTGGCGCGACAGGCCCGAGGCGACGCCGTAGAGGCGGGCGTACGTCGGCGTCACGACGAGCTGGCAGACTGGGTACTGCAGGATGCTCTGGGGCGAGCTCGACCCGACCGGCACGTCCCACACGGGGATCCAGAACCGCTGGGCGAGGTCGGCGAGATCACCTGACACAGCGACGCGCTCGATCGTGAAGGTGCGGTCGGTGGGGTCGATGAGATGGGCCCGTTCGGTGTCCGCCCGGGTGTCCCTCACCGCGCCCACAGGTACTCCACCTCGGGCCGGCCGGCACCGGAGTAGCGGGACCGGCGCACGGCCAGCCTTGTCTCGCAGAGGTGCTCGAGGTAGCGACGGGCGGTGACACGAGCGACGCCGAGCTCGTCGGCCACCTCGCTCGCCGAGCGACCGCCCTCGGCGTCGCGCAGGGCGCGCGACACCCGGGCGAGCAGCTCCTCGCCCATCCCCTTCGGCAGGTGGGCCTCGGCGCCGCCACGCACCCCGGCGAACACCTCGTCGACCTCGGCCTGGGTGGACACCGCGGCGCCCCTCGTCATCTGGTCGCGGTAGGCGCGGTAGGCCACGAGGCGGTCGCGCAGCGTCGCGAACACGAACGGCTTGAGCACGTACTGGACGACGCCGAGTGACACGGCCGAGCGGACGACGTCGAGGTCGCGGGCCGAGGTGACGGCGATGACGTCGGCGCGGTGCCCGGCCGCGCGCATCGCCCGCACGACGTCGAGCCCGTGCCGGTCGGGCAGGTTCATGTCGAGCAGGACGACGTCGACCGCCTTGTCCTGCAGCGCCTTCAGGGCGGCTTGCGTGGTGCCGACGGTGGCGACCACGACGAAGCCGGGCACCCGTTCGACGTACGCGGTGTGGGCCTCTGCCGCGATCGGCTCGTCCTCGACGACGAGCACCCGCAGCGCCGGCGCCGTCGGCGTGGTCGGCGTGGTCATCCGGCCACCTCGTCGACCTCGGTCACCGGCAGGCGCACCGTGAACGTCGCCCCGGGCGGACCGTCGACCTCGAGCGTGCCACCGAGGCGCTCGACGGTCTGGGCCACGAGGGCCAGCCCGATGCCGCGGCGTCCCGCGCTGCCCTGCTCCTTCGTCGACCACCCGCGGCGGAACGCGTCGGCGACGCCGCCCGGCGGCAGGCCCGGACCGTCGTCGCTGACCTCGAGCACGGCGTGCCCGTCCGTGACGTGCGAGCCGAACGCCACGTGGCGGGCAGCTCCCGGCCCGTCGGTGGACGCGACCGCGTCGAGGGCGTTGTCGATGAGGTTGCCGACGATCGTCACGACGTCACGCGTCGGGGCGACGTCGCGGGGGAACCGCGCGCCCGGCTCGATGTCGAAGACGATGCCGCGCTCGTGCGCCTCGGCGGCCTTGCCGAGCAGCAGCGCCGTGAGGGCCGGCTCGTCGACGGCGCCGACGACCTTGTCGGTGAGCAGCTGCGAGACCTGCAGCTCGTCGGTGGCGAAGGCGAGGGCGCGGTCGGTGTGGCCGAGCTCGATGAGGCTGACGATGGTGTGCAGCCGGTTGGCCGACTCGTGGGCCTGCGAGCGGAGCGCCTCGGTGAGGCCGCGGGCGGAGTCGAGCTCGCCGGTCAGTGCCTCGAGGTCGGTGCGGTCGCGCAGCGTCGCGACGTGGCCGAGGGCCCGGCCGCGCCAGCGTGCAGGGGCCCGGTTGAGGACGAGGACCCGGGCGTCCGTCACGTGCAGCTCGTCCTCGTGCACGGCGTCGTCGGTCAGGGCCGCGACGAGGGCGGGGGCGAGGTCGAGGTCGGCGACGCGTCGACCGATGGCGTCGGCCGGGAGGCCGAGCAGCCGCACCGCCTCGTCGTTGGCGAGGCGCAGCGTGCCGTCGAGGTCGGTGATGACGAGGCCCTCGCTCACGGCGTGCAGCACGGCGTCGTAGTACTCGTACATCTCGCGGAGCTGCTGCTCGCCGAGGCCGTGGGTCTGCCGCCGGATCCGGCGCGACACGAGGGCCATGCCGAGGCCCGATAGGAGGGCGGCGCCCAGCCCGGCCAGCAGGATGTTCGGCAGCTGGGCCCGCACCTGTTCGCCGACCGCCGACTTGCGGATGCCGACCGACACGAGCGCGACGACCTTCGACGCGTCGCCCGAGCCGGCGGCCCCGGCACCAGCGCGCACCGGTACGACGACGCGTGCCGACGGCCCGAGCGTGCCGGTGTAGTCCTCCTCGACGACGCCGCCCGCGCGGGCCGCCTCGGTGTGCCCGATGAACCTCTTGCCGATCTGGGTCGGGTCGGGGTGGGTCCAGCGGATCGCGTCGGTGCTCATGACGACGACGAAGTCGGTGGCGGTGTCCTTGCGGACCTGCTCGGCGAAGGGTTGGAGCCGCGCGGTCGGGTCGGGGCCCTGGACGGCCGAGACGACCTCCGGCGTCGAGGCGATGGTCTCGGCGACGGCGAGGGCGCGCGCCATGGCCTCCTGGTCGCCCGCGCGTTGGGCCTGCACCCAGGCGCCCGCGAGCCCCGCGGCGACGACGAGGACGGCCACGAGCACCTGGAGCGCAAAGGTCTGCGCCGCGACGCTCCACCGCCGCGGCGAGAACTCAATGAACACAATCGTGACCCTAGTCACTGCGGCGGACACCCTCGATGTCATCCACCGGTCCGGGTTCTCTCCCGGCCCACGCCAACGGAGGTCACCCGTGAGTTACACCGCCGACAGCGCCGTCGACGCCGCACCAGGCTCGGCCCCGAAGCGCGATCGCACCCATCTGCTCTACGTCGCCGTCATCGTGGCGATGGTCGCCGGCATCCTCGTCGGCTGGGCCTTCCCCGAGGTGGGCAAGAGCCTCAAGCCCCTCGGCACGGGGTTCGTCAACCTCATCAAGATGATGATCACGCCGATCATCTTCTGCACGATCGTGCTCGGCATCGGTTCGGTCCGCAAGGCCGCCCAGGTCGGCAAGGTCGGTGGCCTCGCGCTCGGCTACTTCATCGTCATGTCGACCGTCGCGCTCGGCATCGGCCTCGTCGTCGGCAACATCGTGCACCCCGGTGACAGCCTCAACCTCACCGCCGCCGTCGCCGAGTCCGGCACGTCGCAGGTCGCCGCCGAGGCCGAGGGCGCCGTCGACTTCGTCCTCGGGCTCATCCCCGACACGCTCGTGTCGGCCCTGACGTCGGGCTCGGTGCTGCAGGCCCTGCTCATCGCGCTCCTCGTGGGCTTCGCGCTGCAGAAGATGGGCAAGCAGGGCGAGCCGATCCTCACCGGCATCAAGCACCTCGAGCGTCTCGTCTTCCGCCTCATGGCGATGATCATGTGGGCCGCCCCGATCGGTGCCTTCGGCGCGATGGCCGCCCTGGTCGGCGCCACCGGCATCGGCTCGCTCAAGAGCCTCGGCCTGCTCATGGCCGCCTTCTACGCGACGTGCGCGATCTTCGTCTTCGCCTTCCTCGGCACGATCCTCAAGCTCGTCACGGGCATGAACGTCTTCTCCCTGCTGAAGTACCTCAGCCGCGAGTTCCTCCTCATCCTGTCGACGTCGTCGTCCGAGTCGGCCCTGCCGCGGCTCATCGCGAAGATGGAGCACCTCGGTGTCTCTCGCCCCGTCGTCGGCATCACCGTGCCGACCGGCTACTCGTTCAACCTCGACGGCACGGCCATCTACCTGACGATGGCGAGCCTGTTCATCGCCGAGGCCATGGACAAGCCGTTCAGCATCGGCCAGCAGATCGGCCTGCTCGTCTTCATGATCATCGCGAGCAAGGGCGCCGCGGGCGTCAGCGGTGCGGGCCTGGCGACCCTCGCCGGCGGCCTCCAGTCGCACCGCCCCGACCTCGTGCCGGGCGTCGGCTTCATCGTCGGCATCGACCGCCTGATGAGCGAGGCTCGCGCCCTGACGAACTTCGCGGGCAACGCCATCGCGACCGTCATCATCGGCACGTGGGTCGGCGAGATCGACCGCGACAAGGCGGGGCGCGTCCTGTCGGGCCACTTGCCGTTCGACGAGGCCCGGATGGTCGACTCCGACGACGACGCCACGCCCGACGCGTCGGTGCCCCACCCGTCCCGCGACCGCGCGACCGAGGGCGAGCTCGTCGGGTCCCGCTGACCCCCGCCGGCACCTCACCGACGCGCACCGGCGCGGCCACACAGGCCGCGCCGGTGCTGCCGTGTCCCGCCCGTGACGAGCCCCACCCCGCCGTCGGGAACTTCGAGCACCCTTGCCGGGTATGGTTTTTCGCGGTGCATGCGTCGGAGCATCCTGTGCTGTCAAGGGTGTCGTTTTGCGTATCACGGGAACCTTGTGCACAGTTGAAGGTCGAACGAGAGCTCAGAGAAACCGAAACGTAGAGGAGACTGGCGGCGCCCCTCGTCGGGTGCCGTCGACGACGTATGGCATTGATGACCGGAACCACCGACGAGACCACGCAGGAGTCGCGCGACGCCCTGCATCCTGCACTCGAGCCACCACCCGTCAACCACGACGACGCGGCGCCGTCCCGGCTCGACAAGCCCGTCTTCTGGGTGGCGGCTGCCGTCGCCATCGGCTTCGTCGTCTGGGGCGCGCTCGGCACCGACAGCCTGAGCACCAGCGCCTCGAGCGGGCTCGACTTCGTCGTGCACAACACGGGCTGGCTCTTCTCCCTCGTCGCCTCCGGCTTCGTCGTGTTCGTCATCTGGCTCGCCGCGAGCCGCTACGGCAACATCCCGCTCGGCGGCGACGGCGAGGAGCCGGAGTTCCGCACCTCCTCGTGGGTCGCGATGATGTTCTCCGCCGGCATGGGCATCGGCCTGATGTTCTACGGCGTCACCGAGCCGGTGAGCCACCTCGTCACGCCGCCGCCGGGCACCGGCGCCGCGGGCAACCCCGCCGCCGTGCAGCACGCGATGGCCACGACGATGTTCCACTGGTCGCTGCACCCGTGGGCCATCTACGCCGTCGTCGGCCTCGCCGTCGCGTACGGCGTCTTCCGCAAGGGCCGCCTGCTGCTCATCAGCTCGGCCTTCGCCCCGCTCTTCGGCGAGAAGCGCGCGAACGGCGCGGCCGGCAAGGTCATCGACATCTTCGCGATCTTCGCGACGCTGTTCGGCTCGGCCACCTCGCTCGGCCTCGGCGCCCTGCAGATCGGCTCCGGCCTCGAGATCGTCGGCGGCATCGGCAAGGTCGGCAACGGCCTGCTCATCGGCATCATCGTCGTGCTGACGATCGCCTTCATCCTGTCCGCGGTCTCGGGTGTCGCCAAGGGCATCCAGTGGCTCTCGAACATCAACATGGTGCTCGCCGTGGCGCTCGCCCTCTTCGTGTTCGTCGTCGGCCCGACGATCTTCATCCTCAACCTGTTGCCGACGACCATCGGCTCCTACGTCCAGGACCTCGCGATGATGTCGGCCCGCACCGACGCCGCGGGCGGCGCCGGCATGAAGGACTGGCTGGCCAGCTGGACGATCTTCTACTGGGCCTGGTGGGTCAGCTGGACGCCGTTCGTCGGCATGTTCATCGCCCGCATCTCGCGCGGTCGCACCATCCGCCAGTTCGTCACCGGCGTGCTGCTCGTCCCGTCGGTCGTCTCGCTCATCTGGTTCGCCATCTTCGGCGGCGCCGGCATCTGGCAGCAGCAGCACGGCCAGGACATCGGCGGCCAGTCCTCGGCCGAGGGCTCGCTCTTCACGATGCTCGGCAACCTGCCCTGGCCGACCGTCACCGCGGTCGTCGTCATGGTCCTCGTCGCCATCTTCTTCGTGTCGGGCGCCGATGCCGCGTCGATCGTCATGGGCACGCTCTCGGAGAAGGGCACCCTCGAGCCGTCGAAGAAGACCGTCATCTTCTGGGGCGCGGCCACCGGCGCCGTCGCCGCGATCATGCTGCTGCTCGGTGGGGAGGACGCGCTGGCGGGCCTGCAGAACGTCACGATCGTCGCGGCCCTGCCCTTCCTCGTCATCATGGTGGGCCTCGCCGCGGCGCTCGTGAAGGACCTGTCGCGCGACCCGCAGGTGGTGCGCCGCCGGTACGCGGTGGCCGCCGTCGAGCACGCCGTCGTCACCGGCGTCAGCGAGCACGGCGACGACTTCACCCTCAGCGTGCAGGAGTCCGCGCCCGGTGAGGGCGTCGGCGAGCTCGTGCCGACCGAGTGGTCGGAGGACGCCACTGCGGCGACGGGCGCCGACGCCGACGTGGCGCAGGACGTCGACGAGAACACCGAGCGCGTCGGAGCCTCGATGCGTCTCTGAGGCGCTGCCGCTCCTGCGTCGTTCCTCTGGTCCTCGAGAGTGCGGGAAGTGCGCCGTGGCGGAGTTGGCGCGGTGGCTCGGTCAGCGGAACTCGGCCAGCAGGTCGGGACTGATCTCGTCCATGACCTCGTAGGCGCGCGCCACCGGCACGTCGACGACGTCGTAGTGCGACGCGCCGGCAGCGGTCGTCGCCATGAGCGTCGCCACCCCCGCCCGGCGCTGGAAGAACGACCGGCGCACCGTCCAGCCGATGACGCCGTCGCGCTCGAGGGCCACCCGGTGCCGGTCGAGCGAGCCCTCGCGCACGACGAGGTGGCGCGGTGTGACGCGGTGCCCGAGGCCGGCGTACCGGTCGACCCCGAGCCACGCGGCCACGCCGAGCAGCACCGGCGCGGTCGCGTACCAGCCGGCCGGCGCGTCGGTGGTCGAGCGCAGCACGGCCAGTGCCGCGAGGACGACGACGGTCGGCACGAGGGTGCGGGTCAGCCTACGCCGCAGGGCAGCCCGGCCGTGCCGCTGCAACGGCCCGGCCACGGCCTCGTCGTCCTCGACGACGTCGGTGGCGACGCGGACGACCTCGGCCGCGGGCGCCGGCGGCACGAGCCAGTCGGCGCCGCCGCGCTCGCGGAGCAGCCCCGTGGTGACCACCTTGAGCCGCCGCGCGCCGACGAGGCGCAGCCCCGCGGGCTCGTCGACCTGCACGCCGCGCACCCGCCCGTGGTCGATGCTCGTCTCGCGGGTCGTCAGCAGGCCGCGCCGGGTGTGCAGGCTGCCGAGCCGGTTGCGGGTGAGGCGGAAGCCCCAGAAGTTGAGCACGTAGGCGCCGACGGCGAGCACCGACACGACGGCGAGCAGGAGCAGCACGTCGACCCAGATCGCGAGTCCCCGGACCCACTCGGTGCCCGACGCGATGACCTCGCCCTGGTCGCGCACCCGCCCGACGGCCTGGAAGAGGAAGCCGACGCCGGCCGCCGCGGTGGCGATGCCGGTCAGAGTGAAGGGCGCGTACCTGACCCAGCCCGGGTCGAGCCGGACGAGCTCCTCGTCGATCGGCGCCGGCGCCCCCGCGTCGACACCCGTCGCGACCGACGCGTCGGTGCTGACGGGCGCGCCTGTGGGAGCGGGGAGCCCGGTGACGGCAGGGTCGATCCGGTGCAGCAGCTCGGCCCGCAGCCGCCGCCCCTCGTCGACGCGCAAGGAGTCGAGAACGAGGCGGTCGCGCTGGCTGCCGCCCGTCGAGATCTCGACCTTGGCCAGGCCCAGGACGCGGTGGTACACCCGGGCCGTGAGGTCGACGGTGCGGACCTTGTCGAGCTGGGCCGTCGTCGTCTGCTTGTTGAGCAGGCCGCGCTGCAGCTCGATCCGGCCGCCCGTGATCCGGTAGCGCGTCGTGAACCAGCGCAGCACCCCGAAGGCGACGATGACCGGCAGCGCGTACACCTCCCAGGGCTGGTCGCTGTTCGAGTTCGCGCGGGCCACGAGGAGCGCCAACAGGGCCGGCAGCAGCCGGACGACGGTCTCGACCGGGTGGATGAGGAGCATCCGTGCGTCGAGGCGACGCCACTCGGTCTCCGCACCGGTCACGTGGCGTCGCCCTTCTCGAGGACGGCCGCGGCGGACAGCGTCTCGACGAGCTCGGTGGCGACGGGGAGGTCGAGGGCGTGGATGCGCAACGGTCCGGCGGCGGAGGCGGTCGTCACGGTCACCGACGCGAGGCCCAGCAGCTGGGCGATGGGTCCGCGCTCGAGGTCGACGGTCTGCACGCGGCTCATCGGCGCGATCCGGCGCTCCTGGCGCACCCAGCCGGTCTGCGTGTAGATGGCCCGCCCGGTGGCCTCCCACCGGTGCACACGCCACCGCCACCGCGGCATGACGAGCACGTAGGCCACGGAGGCGAGGAGCCACGCCGCCCCGACCAGCCAGTGCGTGCCACGACCGGTGTCGTCGTCGACGAACCACCAGACGACCTGGGCCACGAGCAGTCCGGTGACGGGCACGAGCGCCTCGACCGTCCAGAGCGTCACGGCGCGGCGTGAGACGAGGTTGGCCGGGGCGCGGAGGGTCGTTGCCTCCTCGGTCTGCATGGGCCCACGGTGCCACACGACGCGTCCTCAGGCGGCGAGCGGTGCCTCGGCGCTGGACTCGACGAGACGCGCGTACCGGCCACCTCGGGCGAGCAGCGTGGCATGGTCGCCGAGCTCGACGACGCGGCCGTGGTCGAGCACCGCGATCTGCTCGGCGTGCCGGACCGTCGAGAGCCGGTGCGCGATGGTCACCGTGGTGCGTCCGGTCATGAGCCGGTCGATGGCCACCTGGACGTCTCGCTCGGTCTCGTTGTCCAGGGCGCTCGTGGCCTCGTCGAGGACGAGGACGCGGGGGTTGCGCAGCAGGGTTCGGGCGAGGGCGAGGCGCTGCTTCTCGCCGCCGGAGAACCGGTGGCCGCGGGCGCCGACGACGGTGTCGAGGCCGGCCGGGAGGTCGGCGACGAGCGGGGCCACCTGGGCGGCGGCCAGGGCACGCCAGAGGTCGTCGTCGGTGGCGTCCGGCGCTGCGAGCAGGAGGTTCTCGCGGATGGAGGCGTGGACGAGGTGGGTGTCCTGCGACACGACCCCGACGATGCCCGCGAGGTCAGCGGAGGCGAGGTCGCGCACGTCGACGCCGTCGATGCTGACGCGTCCGGCGACGGGGTCGTGCAGGCGCGGCAGCAGCGTGGCGAGGCTCGACTTGCCCGAGCCGGTCTCGCCGACGAGGGCGAGCGTCGTGCCGGCGGGCACGTGGAGCGTCACGTCGGCGACGGCGTCGACGCGTCCGTCGTGGCTCACGGTGACAGCGTCGAAGCGCACGTCGCCGCGGGCCGTCGCCGGGTCGAGGGGCACCGGCCGGGCCGGCTCGGGCACGTCGACGGTGAGGTCGAGGTAGCCGAAGATCCGGCTGAACACGGCCATCGAGGTGACCCACTGGGCGCCGACGTCGAGCAGGCCCATGAGCGGGCGGAAGATCGCGCCCTGGAGGCTCGTGAAGGCGATGAGCGTGCCGATGGTCATGCCGCCCGACGTCGCGGGGAAGCCGGCGGCGAGGTAGATGAGGGCCGGGATCGCGGCGAACACGATCTGCATCGTCGCCATCCGCCACCGGCCGGCCAGCTGCGAGCGCAGCTCGAGGTCGATGAGGTCGGCTGAGGTGTCGGTGAAGCGCGCGGCCGTGGCCTCCCCGGCGCCGAGCGTCTTGACGAGGGTGGCGCCGCCGATGCTGAGGCTCTCCTCGACCTGGCTGTGCAGGTCGGCGAGCCGGCGCTGCTGGCGGGCGGTGACGTCGCGGCGCAGGAGGGCGACGCGTCGGGTCATCCACACGGCGGGCGGCACGACGAGCAGTGACAGCAGGGAGAGCCGGGGGCTCAGGGCGACCATGGCGAGGGCAGTGGCGACGGCGGTCGTGACGTTGCTCGCGACGCCGGTGGCGGTGTTGGTGATGACGGCCTGCATGCCGCTGACGTCGTGGGTCAGGCGGGACTGCACCTCGCCGCCGCGGGTGCGGGTGAAGAAGGCGAGCGACTGGCGCTGCAGGTGGCGGAAGACGTCGGTGCGAAGGCCGTGCATGACGCGCTGGCCGACGCTCGTCGTCAGCCAGGTCTGCACGACGCCGAGCAGCTGGCTCACGACGGTGACGCCGAGCATGCCGGCGACGGCGAGCAGCAGGAGGCGGATGTCACGGTGGGGGAGGGCGTCGTCGATCACGGTGCGCAGCAGGAACGGCTGGGCCATCGAGACGACGGAGACGACGACGATGAGCACGGTGACGACGGCGACGGTGGTGCGGTGGGGGCGGAAGAGGGCGGCGACGCGGCGGACCGACACGGGCGACTCGTCGAGCTGGGCACGGTCCTCGGCGGTGGCGCGCTGCGGCCCACGGCGGGTGTTCTGGGGGCGATCCAAGCGATCACGCTCCGTTCAGGTCGGAAGAATATGATGAGGTTACCTCACAATGAGGCAACACGACAAGATCGACCGTATGCTGTGCCCATGCACGACGCCGGGCGCCCCGACGCCGATCCCTCGCTCGACGAGCTCCTGGTCGGCGCCGCCCGCGCGCTCCGCCGCCGGTGGGCCGGGGGCCTCGGGCCCGACCTGACCCCCCACGACGCCCGGGCGCTGCGTGTCATCGGCCACCACGGTCCGACGCGTCTGGGCGTCGTCGCCGACCACCTGCGCATCGCGCCCCGCTCGGTCACCGACGTCGTCGACCGCCTCGAGCAGCGCGGCCTCGTCGCCCGTGCCCCCGACCCCGCAGACCGGCGCGCCCTCACCGTGTCGCTCACCGATCGCGGCGAGTCGGTCCTCGCCGAGGTCGACGCGACCCGACGCGTCGAGTCCGCCGACTTCTTCGGGATCCTCAGCGAGCGTGAGCGTTCCTCTCTCGCAGCCATCCTCAGCCGTCTCGAGGCGCCGCGGCCGTGACCTGTTGCCCTAGAGTGGGTCGCCGCGCCGGGGCAGCACGGCCGCTGCACGCGTCGAGTCGAAGGTGAGGCACATGTCGGGTCTGGTCATGGTCGAGGGGCTGCCCGGCTCGGGCAAGAGCACGACGGCGCACGGGATCGGGTCGTGGCTGGCCGGCCAGGGCGTCGCCGTCGAGCAGTGGCCGGAGGGGCGCACCGAGCATCCGGTCGACCTCGAGCAGGTCTCGGTGCTGACCAACGAGGCCGTCGTCCGGCTGCTCACCGAGATGCCGTCCGCCGCCGACGCCTTCATCCGCACCGCCGAGCGCGCGGGGGATGCGTGGCTCGTCCGGCTCGGCCGGCACCCCGAGCTGCCGGCCGACCTCGTCGAGCGACTCCGTCGCCATGACGGCTACGACGGCGACGTCACGCCCGAGCTGCACGGCCGCGTCCTCACCGACAGCTGGCAGCGCTACGGCGCGCGCCCGCCGCGCACGGCCGTCCAGGTCTGGGAGTGCGTCCTGCTGCAGAACCCGGGCTGCGCGTTCGTCGCACGCTTCGACGAGCCGGCGTCGGCCCTCGAGGCGCACGTCCGCGGCCTCGTCGCCGCCGTGTCGACCCACGCGCCCGCGCTCGTGTACCTCGACGTCGGCGACCCCGAGCCGGTGCTGCGCCGCGCCGCCGCCGAGCGTCCGGACTCGTGGCTGGAGGCCGTCGTCGAGTACCACACGCGTCAGGGCTGGGGCCTGCGGCGCGGCCTCGAGGGCTTCGACGGCTACGTCGAGTTCATGCGGCACCGGCGCGAGCTCGAGCTCGACCTGCTCCCGCGCCTCGCGCTGCCCACGCTCGTCGTGCGCACCGACACCGGTTCGCGGGACGAGCACACCGACCGCATCCGCGCCTTCGTCGGCAGCCACCTCGGCCGCGAGGACGTCCGGGCCGTCGCGCTCGCCCCGGAGCCCGAACGGGCCGCCTGAGCCCATGCCCCTCCACTCGGTCGAAGCGCTGCTCGACGACGCCACCACGGCGGAGGTGCGACGCGAGTGGGAGCTGCTCGCCGCGGCGGGGCTGCCGAGCCAGGCCGGCCACACCGGCCCGACGAACGCGCCGCACCTCACGCTGTCGGTGGCCAGCGCGGTGCCCGACTTCGTCGAACGACGCCTTGTCGAGCGCGTCGCCGCGCTCCTGCCGCGGCCGGTGCGGCTCGGAGGTCTTCTCGTGCTCGGGTCGCGGCGGTTCGTCCTCGCGCGGCTCGTCGTGCCCGACGCCGGTCTGCTCGCCCTCCACGGCGCCGTGGCCGAGGCCATGGTCGCCTGCCCCGACGTACCCGAGCAGGTGCGCGCCGGGCGCTGGACACCGCACGTCACCCTCGCGCGCGGCCTCGGTTCGCGCCAGGTCGGCGAGGCGCTCGCCACCCTCGGCCGCACGCGTCCCGTCGACGGGGCCGTCGCCTCGGTGCGCCGGTGGGACCCCGACGCCGGACGCGCGTGGGGCCTCGCCGGCTGAGGCCTCCCTACGATGGGCCCATGGCTCTCGAACTCGGCCTCGACACCTTCGGCGACATCGCGAACGGTCCCGACGGGCGACCGTTGCACCCAGCAGTCGTGCTGCGCGAGGTCCTGGCCGAGGGCGAGCTCGCCGATCGCCTCGGCCTCGACTTCTTCGGGGTCGGCGAGCACCACCGGCCCGACTACGCCGTCAGCGCGCCCGACACCCTGCTCGCGGCCCTCGCGACGCGCACCGAGCGGATCCGGCTCGGCACGTCGGTGACGGTGCTGTCGTCGGACGACCCGATCCGCGTCTTCCAGCGCTTCTCGACGGTCGACGCGGTGTCGAACGGACGCGCCGAGATCACCGTCGGCCGAGGCTCGTTCATCGAGTCGTTCCCACTGTTCGGCCTCGACCTGTCCGAGTACGAGACCCTCTTCGAGGAGAAGCTCGACCTGCTCGCCGCCGTCGTCGCCGAGGGGCCGGTGCGGTGGGAGGGCTCGATCCGGCCGCCCGTCCAGGTCGACCGGATCATGCCGGCCACCGAGTCCGGGCGGCTGCCCGTGTGGGTCGGCGTCGGCGGCACCCCGCAGTCGGTCGTGCGGGCCGCGCACTACGGCTTCCCCGTCGTGATCGCCATCATCGGCGGCGCCTCGCGGCAGTTCGCACCGCTCGCCGACCTCTACCGCCGGGCGCTGTCGGAGATGGGCAAGCCCGAGCTGCCGATCGGTGTGCACTCGCCCGGCTACGTCGCGGCCACCGACGAGCAGGCCGTGGAGGAGTTCCTCCCGCACTTCCTGCCGTACATGAACAAGCTCGGCCGCGAGCGCCGCTGGGCGCCGATGACCAAGGAGCAGGCTCTGGGCCAGCTCGGGCGTGACGGCGCGGTGTACTGCGGGTCGCCCGAGACCGTCGCGGCGAAGATCGTCGACACGCTGCAGGTGCTCGGGGCCTCGCGCTTCCAGCTCAAGTACTCGATGGGCACCCTGCCGCACGAGCAGCGCGCGGAGTGCATCCGGCTGTACGCCGAGGAGGTCGTGCCGCGGGTGCGCGAACAGCTGGGCTGACGTGGCGATGAGGGTCGCGCTGCTCGGGATGGGGTCGCGCGGCGACGTGCAGCCCTTCGTCGCGCTCGCGCCGCACCTGTCCGCGCTCGGCCACGAGCCCGTCGTCGTCGGGCCGGCGGACTTCCGGTCGTTCGTCGAGGGGCACGGGGTCGCGTTCGAACCGCTGTCGTTCGAGGTGCGCCCCGGCGTCGAGTCCGACCTCGGGCGCCGCTGGCTGCGCGGCTCGTCGACCAACCAGGTGCGCGAGGCCGCGCTGATGCGCCGCGTCGTCGCGTACACGGCCGACGAGCTCGGCGCCGACGTGGCGCGGGTCGTCGGGACGACCGACGCCGTGGTGTCGAGCGCCCTGACCTTCGACGCCGTGGCGAGCCTCTGCGCCCGCGACGGGCGCCCGCACGTGTACGCGACCTTCCAGCCGGTCTGGCCGTCGCGGTACGGGCGGTCGTCGTCGTTCGCGCTGCGGCCCGGGGCGGCATCGACGTTCAACCTAGGCTGGAGCTGGCTCGCCGCCCACGCCGCCTGGTCGATCTTCCGCCAGCCGGGTGACCGGATGCGAAGCCGGATGAACCTGCCCCGCAGAGGTTTCCGCAGTTACGTGCGGGATGCGAGGACGACGCCGACGCTGCTCGCCGCGAGCCCACACGTCGTGCCGCGTGCGCCTGACTGGCCCGACACTCTGACCCAGACCGGGTGGTGGTTCCGCCCCGCCGCGCCCGCCCGGCAGCGACCGGACGCCCTCGCGTCGTTCCTGGACGCCGGCGACCCGCCTGTCTACCTGGGCTTCGGCTCGATGCCGACCCACGACCCGGCATCGGTGCTGCGCACGTTCCTCGACGCGCTGCGACGGGTCGGTCGTCGGGGGATCGTCAGCGCGGGGTGGGCGCAGCTCGGCCGCGGCGGCGTGCGCCCGGGCGACCTGCCGGCGACGGTGCTCGGCATCGAGGGCGCGCCGCACGAGTGGCTCTTCCCCCGGTGCGCCGCGATCGTCCACCACGGCGGGGGAGGAACGACCGCTGCCGCGTTCCGGGCCGGGGTGCCGCAGGTGGTCGTGCCCCACATCGCCGACCAGCCCTACTGGGGCCGACGCGTCCACGACCTCGGCTGCGGCCCGGCGCCCTTGCCGCGCAAGCACTTCCGCACCACGACGCTGACCGCAGCGCTCGAGGAGGCGCTCGCCCCGGCGTCGGTCGAGGCCGCCCGGCGGTTGGGACGGCTCGTCCACGCGGAGGACGGCGCCGCCGACGCAGCACGCGTCGTCGCCGCCGTCATCACGCGCTGATGCGGCGCGGGTGGCGTCAGCCGGCGGCCTTGCGCAGGACGGCGATGAGCTGCTCCTCGACGGCGGCGGTCAGCTTCAGCAGGGCGTAGGCGACGGGCCAGGCGTCGCCGTCGTCGAGGGCGGCCGGGTCGTTGAACCCGAGCGTCGAGTAGCGCGCCTTGAACTTCGCGGCCGGCTGGAAGAAGCAGACGACCTTGCCGCCCTTCGACCACGACGGCATGCCGTACCAGGTGCCGGGCACGAGGTCGGGCGCGGCCTTCTCGACAAGGGCCAGGACACCCTCGGCCATCGCGCGGTCCTCATCGACCATCTCGGCGATCTTCGCGAGCAGCTGGGCCCTCGCCTCGGCCGGGTCGTCACCCTTCCGCCGGGACGCCTTGACCTCGTTCGCGCGCTCCTTCATCGCCGCCTTCTCGTCGTCGGTGAAGGCCGGGCTGGTCCGCTTCGTCGTGGTGCTCATCGCTGGGGTGTCCCCTCTGTCGTGGTGGTGTGTGTCCAGTCTCGGACGCCGGGTGCTCTCGGCGCTTCTCGATTCCTGACCGATGCCCGAAGCATCCCGAAACCGCCTCCTGGAGTGGGGGAGACGCATGGGCGGATAGGGCGCGATCGACGCGTTCAGGGACCAAAGCCGCCGTCTGTCCGGTTCGGCGGTGCGCCCCGGAGCCCGGTCGTAGCCTGCCGAGAGGGGGGAGGCAGGGAACTCCGGCGTCGCCGACGACCGAGGGTCGAGTACTCAGGAGGAACACGCATGAGAAGTGCCATGGGAAGAGCCAGGACACGCCGCGGCATCGCCGTGGCCGCAACGGCCGTCGCCGTCGTGGCCGGCCTCTGGGGCGGGACCCCCGCGGGAGCCCACAACGACGGTCCGAAGGTGGTCGCGTCGGGCCTCAACAACCCGAGACAGCTCGCCTTCAGCCCGGGCGGTCAGCTCTACGTCGTCGAGGCCGGCCTCGGGGGCGAGGGGCCGTGCCAGACCGGCGGGCCCGAAATGGGCAAGGTCTGCTTCGGCCTCACCGGCTCCGTCGCGAAGGTCGGCAAGCACGGCATCACCCGGGTCGTCCGCGGGCTGCCCTCGATCGGTGGCAGCGACGTCATCGGACCCAGCGACCTCACGTTCACGGGCAACCACCGCTTCGCCCTGTCGATCGGGCTCGGTGGCAGCCCCGCCTACCGGGCCGGCTTCGGCTCCCAGGCAAAGCTGCTCGGCACCGTCGTCACCGGCGACCTGCGCCACCCCGGCGCCGGCGTGAAGCTCGTCTTCGACGTCGCGAAGTACGAGAAGAGGGCGAACCCGGACCGCACCGACGTCGACAGCAACGCCGTCGGCCTCGCACGCAAGGGCAACGGCTTCGTCGTGGCCGACGCGGGCGGCAACGACATCGTCTCCACCCGTCACGGCGGGTCGACGGTCGCGGTACTCAAGCCCGTGCCGACGACGAAGCCCGCCACGGCGCCCGACGGCAGCGTGATACCGGCCGGCTTCCCGGCGGACGCCGTGCCGACCGACGTCGTCAAAGGGCCGGACGGTGCCTGGTACGTCTCACAGCTCGTCGGGTTCCCCTTCGAGGCCGGCGCCTCGACGATCTGGCGCATCGTGCCGGGCCACCAGCCGAAGGCCTACGCGACCGGGCTGACGAACGTCACGTCGCTGGCGTTCGACGAGCACGGCCGCCTCTACGCCGTCGAGCTGTCGGCGACGGGCCTGCTGTCGGGCGGTCCCGGCGCCCTCGTCGCCGTGCGGCCGTGGTCGAGCTCGCAACGCGTGGTCGCGAGTGGTCTCTCGCTGCCCTATGGCGTCGCGATCCGCGGTGACTCCGCGTACGTCACGACGTGCAGCACCTTCTGCCCGCCGGGTGCCGGCGCCGTCCTGAAGGTGCGCCTGCACCACTGAGGGGAGGTGTCGGGTCGCCGCTCACGGCTGGGTGGCGACCCGACACCGGGGTGCTCAGATGCGGGCTGCGAGCTCGGTGCCCTGGCGGATGGCCCGCTTGGCGTCGAGCTCGGCGGCCAGCTCTGCCCCGCCGATGACGTGCACCGGCACGCCCAGCCCGCCGAGCGTGGCGGCTAGCCCGTCGACGGACTCCTGACCGGTGCACAGCACCACGGTGTCGACGTCGAGCACCGTCGGGTCGGTGTGGTCCGGGCCGTGCGTGATGTGCAGCCCGGAGTCGTCGACCCGCTCGTAGTTGACGCCGACGTGGTGCTGGACTTCCTTGGCCTTCAAGGCGGCTCGGTGCACCCAACCCGTCGTCCTACCGAGTCCCTTGCCGATGGGGGTGTCCTTGCGCTGGAGCAGGTGCACCTCGCGCGGTGACGCCTCGGGCCGCGGGTCCACGAGGCCGCCGCGTGACGCGTCGGGCGACCCGACACCCCACTCGGCCATCCACTGCTCGACGGTGAGGGGCGAGGCGGTGTGGGTGAGGAACTCCGACACGTCGACGCCGATGCCGCCGGCACCCATGACCGCGACGCGTCGGCCGATCCGCGCCTCGCCGCGCACCGCGGCGGCGTAGGTGACGACCTTCGGGTGGTCGATGCCCGGCACGTCGGGGACGCGGGGCTCGACACCGGTGGCGACGACGACCTCGTCGAACTCGGTGAGGTCGGCCGCCTCGGCCCGACGGCCGAGGTGCACCTTGACGCCGGTCAGCTCGAGGCGTCGCCGGTAGTAGCGGATGGTCTCGGCGAACTCCTCCTTGCCGGGGATGCGCATCGCGATGGCGAACTGGCCACCGAGGTCGTCGCCGGCCTCGAACAGCTCGACGCGGTGGCCGCGCTCGGCGAGGGACGTGGCTGCGGCGAGGCCCGCCGGTCCGGCGCCGACGACGGCCACCGACTTGGCGCGACGCGTCGGGGCGAGCACGAGGACGGTCTCGTGGGCCGCGCGCGGGTTGACGAGGCACGTCGCGGTCTTCTTGGCGAAGGTGTGGTCGAGGCAGGCCTGGTTGCACGCGATGCACGTGTTGATCTCGTCGGCGCGGTCCTGCTCGGCCTTGCGGACCCACTCGGGGTCGGCGAGGAAGGGGCGAGCCATCGAGACGAGGTCGGCACTGCCGTCGGCGAGGGTCTGCTCGGCGAGGTCGGGCATCGTGATGCGGTTGGAGGCCACGACGGGGATCGAGACCTCCGGCCGCAGCCTCGCCGTCACCCGCGTGAAGGCGCCACGCGGCACCGACGTGACGATCGTCGGCACACGGGCCTCGTGCCATCCGATGCCGGTGTTGATGATCGTCGCTCCGGCCGCCTCGACCTCGCGGGCCAGGGCGACGACCTCGTCCCACGACTGGCCGTCCGGCACGAGGTCGAGCATCGAGAGGCGGTACACGACGAGGAAGTCCTCGCCGGCCGCCTCGCGCACGGCCCGCACGACCTCGACGGGCAGGCGGCGTCGGTTCTCGGGGGAGCCGCCGTAGCGGTCGGTGCGCTTGTTGGTCCGCGGCGCGAGGAACTGGTTGAGCAGGTAGCCCTCGGACGCCATGATCTCGACGCCGTCGTAGCCGGCCTGACGGGCCAGGCGCGCGCAGCGGGCGTAGGCGCGGACGGTGCGCTCGACGCCGCGGGTCGACAGGGCGCGCGGCGTGAAGGGGGTGATCGGCGCCTTGAGGCGGCTCGGGGCCACCGATGCGGGGTGGTAGGCGTAGCGCCCGGCGTGCAGGATCTGCAGGGCGATCTTCCCGCCCTCGCGGTGCACGGCGTCGGTGATGCGGCGGTGCCTGCGCGCCTGCCGCGAGGTGACGAGCGCCGATCCGCCCGGGTAGAGGCTGCCCTCGAGGTTCGGGGCGAAGCCGCCCGTGACGATGAGCCCCGCGCCGCCGCGGGCCCGCTCGGCGAAGTACGTGGCCAGCCGGTCGAGGTCACGCGTCCGGTCCTCGAGGCCCGTGTGCATCGAGCCCATGACGACGCGGTTGCGCAGCGTCGTGAAGCCGAGGTCGAGAGGCTCGAGCAGGTGCGGGTACGGGCTCACCCGCTCGAGGGTAGCCGCGGTTACCGCCGGGTAGTGATCCGCGCGGCACACGTCACAATGGCGGGGTGAGCACATCGGACGACGACCAGACCCCCGAGCACCTGGACGTCCTCGTCGTGGGGGCCGGGCTGTCGGGCATCGGCGCCGCCCATCGCCTCAGCACGATGCTCCCGGGCCGGTCCTGGGCCGTGCTCGAGGCTCGTGCGGCGAGCGGCGGCACGTGGGACCTGTTCCGCTACCCGGGCGTGCGCTCCGACTCCGACATGCTGACGCTCGGGTTCCCGTGGGCGCCGTGGCGCGACGACGACGCCATCGCCGACGGCGGGAAGATCCTGCGCTACATGCGCGCGACCGCCGCCGAGCACGGCATCGAGGAGCGGATCCGCTACCGGCACCGGGTCGTCGCGGCCTCATGGTCGACGCCCGACGCCCGGTGGACGGTCACCGTCGAACGGCCGGATGGCGTGCACGAGACCCTGACGTGCGGCTTCCTCTACCTGTGCTGCGGCTACTACGACTACGACCGCGGGCACGACCCCGAGATCCCGGGTCGCGCGGACTTCGCCGGCCGCCTTGTCCACCCCCAGTTCTGGCCCGACGACCTCGACGTCGCGGGCCGGCGGGCGGTCGTCATCGGGTCGGGGGCCACCGCCGTGACGCTCGTGCCGGCTCTCGCCGACCGCGGCGCCGACGTGACGATGCTCCAGCGCACGCCCTCGTGGGTGACGGCGCTGCCGCGCCGCGACCGCTTCGGCGACGCCGTTCGTCGGGTCGTGCCGGGCCGGGTCGGGGACGACGCCGTGCGGTACAAGAACGTGCTCACGACGATGGCGTTCTACCAGCTGAGCCGGCGGCGTCCGGCGCTCGCCCGGGGGCTGTTGTCCCGAGGTGCGGCGCGGGCGCTCGGGTCGAAGGAGATGGCCGAGCACTTCACCGCGTCGTACGACCCGTGGGACCAGCGTCTCTGCATCGTGCCCGACGGCGACCTCTTCCGCGTGCTGCGCGAGGGCCGGGCGCACGTGGTCACGGACACCATCGAGAGGATGACCGACGGGGGGATCCGGCTCGCCTCCGGGCGCGAGCTGCCCGCCGACATCGTCGTCACGGCGACCGGGCTGAGGCTCAAGGTCGCCGGTGGCATCGCGTTCGACGTCGACGGCGAGACGCGCCCGACGAGCGACCTCGTCGTGTACCGGGGCCTCATGTTCGGTGATGTGCCCAACCTCGCCGTCTGCGTCGGCTACGTCAACGCGTCGTGGACGCTGCGGGCCGACCTGGCCTCGCGCTACGTGTGTCGGCTCGTCGACCACATGGACCGCCACGGCTGGCGCGTCGCAGTGCCCCGGCCACCGTCGGGGATGTCCGGGAACGCGTTGCTGCCGCTGTCGTCCGGCTACGTGACCCGGGCCGCGGATCTGCTTCCGCGGCAAGGGGACCGGGCGCCTTGGCTGATGCGCCAGAACTACCTGCTCGACCGGCGCGACCTGCTGCGCGGTGACGTCACCGAGGCGATGGAGTTCGCGCGCTGAATCCCTGGTACGTGAGGCCGGCAAGGACCACCGCGGATGCTCTGCATTGTTCCGCCCGGCGGACCAGGCGTGGACGGCTCGGGCAGATGCAGGCGCTGGCTCAGCAGGTGGAGCAATGCAGAGCATGCGGTCGGCCCCCGGCGCAGGTCTCGTCGCCGCTCAGGCGCTGCTGACATCGGCCGGGCGGGCACGCGGGTCGAGGTCGACGGGGTCGCCGACGCTGATCGTGCCCGAGCCAAGCAGTCGGAACACCGTGCCCGCGCGGTCGTGCAGGGCACGCGCGGCGCCCGGACCGAGCTCGTCGTCGAGGAGGCGGCACGGTGCGGCGACCCGGACCACCTCGAGGTCCACGTCGCGGATGCGGATGCGCTCGCCGGGACGTCGGGGCACCTCGGCACCGCTGATCGTGACGTTGCGCCGCGTCAGGCCCGGGTCGACGGGTCCCCCGAGGTCCGCCGCGGCCGCCTCCAGGGCGTCGATCGCCTGCACCGTGACGTGCCGGTGCCGGCTGCCGTGGTAGCGGTCGCCGACGAGCCCGGCTCCCGCCTCGGCCTCGACGCTCTCGACCGACCGGGTCGGCAGGCGTCGCGCCTTGGCGACGTGGATGGCGACGACCGTGGGGCTCAACCGGCCACCTCGACGCGTCCGGAGACCGCACCGGCGTCCGCGAGCCCGCGCAACCGCGTCACCGCACGCTCGTGCAGCGTCCACGGATCGATGGTGTTGACGTAGATCTTCGTGCCGCCCTCGAAGCCGGCGAGCGTCGAGATGCGCCACTTGATGACCGCGCGCAGGGGGATCGGCACGTCCACCGACGGCGGCCGGTGGTGCCACTCCTCGTTCGAGGGCACGTGGACGCCGGTCGCGGCCTGGCAGGCATGGACGAGGTCGGAGAAGTCGCGGACCTGATCGTCGGACAGGTCCCACGGGCACGGGTCGCCGTCGAGGACGTGCACCACGAGAGCCGGGTAGCGGTGCCCCACGCCCGCGAAGGCGACGGCGTGCTCGGTGCGGGCCACGACGAGCCCCTGCTCCTCGGCGAACTGCGCGCCCCAGCGCAGGAAGAGGTCGGGCTCCCTGCGGACGCGTCGCACCTCGACCTCCTTCTGGGCACTCAGCTCGTCGATCGCGACGACCTGCTTGTGCAGGTGGTCGAACGAGGCACCTGACGCGGCCAGCCAGTTCTGGAACACCGACACGTACCGGGCGTACGGGTTGCCGCGGTAGAGGTCGCGCATGGCCTCGATGCTGAGGCGGACGTACTGCTCGTGCTCGTCGGGGGTCAAGGTGCCCGACGAGGCCAGCTGCGTGTCGTCGGTCGCGCCGTCGACGTAGTGGCGCCTGGCGATGACCACCTGATGGTTGCCGGCGAAGAGGCCCACGGCCTCCCGGTCGAGATCGTCCTCGGCGAGAGGCTCGGCGTCGGCACCGTGAGCACCCCTGGCGCGCATGCGGATCCGCGCCAGCTCGGTGACGTGTGTGCGCCCGGCAGGGGTGGCCAGATAGGCCTCGCGGTGCGCCTGCGACTCCGGCGTCGGCTCGAACCCGTGGGTCAGGTGCCAGTAGTCGTAGCTGAGGATCTCGAAGAGGTTGGGGATGAGCCGGAACTCCGCGACGGTGTCGTCGAGCTGCTCGGCGAGCAGCCCGCGTCGCTGCGTCCACCCGGCGTCGGTGCGCACGAGCCGGGCGATCTCGGGCGTGGTCTCGAGCCTGCGGCCGGCGCAGAAGGCGCAGTGCTGGTCGTGGTCGTCCGGGTCGATCGGCAGCGGCACCCGGTTCGGGACGCCGATGGGCCGGGCCGCGCGCCCCGGCAGTGTCCACACCTTGGTGCCGGTGAGGGGGTTGACCTGCTTGACCGTGCCGTCGGGCAACCGGGTCAGGGGGTGCAGGTTCGGGCGGAGCGATGGCTGGCTCACACCTCCAGACTAGGTGGGCTAGCGTCGGTGCGTGGCCGCCGTCGACCCCACCCAGCCCTACCTCGACCCCCGCCTCGGCGTGGAGGAACGCGTCGCGGACCTCCTCGGGCGGATGACGCTGCCGGAGAAGGTCGGGCAGATGCTCCAGCTCGACGCGAGGGGCGACCTCGAGGACGTCGTCCTGACGCGACTCGCCGGCTCGATCCTGCACGCCTCGCCCGAGCGGATGCTCGAGGCCTTCGACCTCGTCGGCCGGACCCGGCTGCGGATCCCGCTCCTGACGGCCGACGACGCCATCCACGGCCACTCGTTCTGGCCGGGCGCGACGATCTTCCCGACGCAGCTGGCCATGGCCTGCTCCTGGGACCCCGACCTGCTCGAGCAGGCCGCCCGCTCCACCGCCGTCGAGGTCGCTGCCACCGGCATCCACTGGACCTTCTCGCCGGTCCTCTGCATCACCCGTGACCTGCGCTGGGGCCGGGTCGGTGAGACGTTCGGCGAGGACCCGCACCTCATCGGCGAGCTCGGCGCCGCCATGGTCCGCGGCTACCAGGGCGACGGGCTCACCGACCCCACAGCGGTGCTCGCGTGCGCCAAACACTTCGCCGGCTACTCCGAGACCCAGGGTGGCCGCGACGCGAGCGAGGCCGACCTGTCCCGCCGCAAGCTCACCTCGTGGTTCCTGCCGCCCTTCGAGCGCGCCGTCCGCGAGGGCTGCCGCACCGTCATGCTCGGCTACCAGGCGATCGACGGCGTGCCCGTCACGGCCAACGGCTGGCTGCTCGACGAGGTCCTCAAGGGCGAGTGGGGCTTCACCGGCACCCTCGTCACCGACTGGGACAACGTCGGCCGGATGGTCTGGGAGCAGCAGGTCTGCGCCGACGACGTCGAGGCCGCGACGGTCGCGGTCAAGGCCGGCAACGACCTCGTCATGACGACCGCGCAGTTCTTCGAGAGCGCCCAGGAGGCCGTCGCCCGAGGGTTGCTCGACGAGGCGGCCATCGACGACGCCGTCCGCCGCGTCCTGCGTCTCAAGGTCGAGCTCGGTCTCTTCGAGGACCCGCGCGCCCCCGACGCCGCCCGGCAGGCCGCGGTCATCGGCTCCGACGCGCATGCGGCCCTCAACCTCGACGTCGCCCGCCGCTCGCTCGTCCTGCTGACCAACGACGGCTCGCTGCCCTTCGAACCCGAGGCACCCGACGCGTCGCCCCGCACCGTCGCCGTCATCGGCCCCAACGCCGACGACCCGCAGGCGAACCTCGGCGACTGGGCCGGCGCGTCGGGGCAGGTGGACTGGATGCCCGACGGCCACCCGCGCGAGTGCGTCGAGACCGTCCTCGACGGCTTCCGCGCCGTCGTGCCGGCCACGTGGACCGTGACCCACGCCCGAGGTGCCGACATCGAGGTGCTCGTGCCCGACCCCGACGGCCCGACCTTCCCCGACGGCCAGCCGCGCCCACCCGTGTCCGCACCCGCGCCCGTCGACGCCGACCAGCTGGCGCAGGCCGTCGCCGCGGCCCGCGCGGCCGACCTGGCCGTCGTCGTCCTCGGCGACACCGTGGCGCTCACCGGCGAGGGCTGCTCGACCGCCACGCTCGACCTCCAGGGCGGCCAGGTCGCACTGCTCGACGCGCTCGTCGACGGTCTCGCCGGCACCGGGGTCCCGCTCGTGCTCGTGCTGCTCCACTCCAAGCCGAACGTCCTGCCCCCCAGCGCCCTTCGCGCGTCGGCGATCGTCGAGGCGTTCAACCCGGGGATGCGGGGCGGCCGCGCGGTCGCCGAGCTCGTCCTCGGCCACATCGACCCGGCAGGTCGCCTGCCCGTCTCCGTGCCCCGCCACGTGGGCCAGCAACCGACCTACTACAACCAGGTGCGCGGACAGCACGGCCGCCGCTACGCCGACCTCACCCAGGACCCGCAGTTCGTCTTCGGCGACGGCCTCTCGTACACGACCGTCGAGTGGTCCGACCTCGCCCTCGACCCCACCGACCTCGACGTCGACGGCGCCGTCACGGCGCGCGTGACGCTGACGAACACCGGCACGCGTCAGGCGCACGAGGTCGTGCAGGCCTACGTCACCGACGTCGTCACGAGCGTCACGTGGGCAGCGAAGGAGCTCAAGGCGTTCCGCCGCGTCACCGTGCCGCCGGGGGAGTCGGTCGTCACCGACGTGCAGGTGCCCGTTGCGGCGTGCACCGTCGTCGACGCGTCGGGCCGGCGTGTCGTCGAGCCCGGCGAGTTCGAGCTCCTCGTGGGCCCGACGTCGCGCGACGCCGACCTGCTCCGCGCCCCCTTCACCGCCCGTCACCCCGACCACGTAGGAGCCAGATGATGCGCGCAGCACGAGTCACCACCCTCGACGGGCCGACGTCCGTGCACGTCGACGACGTCGAGGCGCCGACCGTGGTGCCCGGGCACGTCCTCGTCGACGTCCACGAGGCGGGCGTCGCCTTTCCCGACGTGCTCCTGACCCGCGGGCTCTACCAGATGCGCCCCGACCCGCCCTTCACGCCGGGCGCCGAGTGCGCGGGCGTCGTCAGCGCGGTTCCCGAGGACAGCGCGTTCGCCATCGGTGACCGCGTCGCAGCCTTCCCGGTGCTCGGCGCCTTCGCCGAGCAGGTCCTCGTACCAGAGTCGCTCGTCTTCCCGCTGCCGGAGTCGGTGTCCTTCGCCGCGGGCGCCGCGCTGCCGATGAACTACCTCACGGTCCACTTCGCCCTGACGCAGCGCGGGCGGCTCGAGCGCGGGGAGGTCGTCCTCGTCCACGGCGCCGCCGGCGGCATCGGCACGGCCGCGATCCAGCTCGCTCGGGCCATGGACGCCCGCGTCATCGCCGTCGTGTCCACGCAGGAGAAGGCGGCCGTGGCGCAGGCGGCCGGCGCCCACCACGTCGTGCTGGTCGACGGTTTCCTCGACGCCACCCGCGAGCTGACCCAGGGCCGCGGCGTCGACGTCGTCGTCGACCCGGTGGGCGGTGACCGCTTCACCGACAGCGTCCGTGCCCTCGCGCCGGAGGGTCGGGTGCTCGTCATCGGCTTCACCGCCGGATCGATCCCCGAGGTCAAGGTCAACCGGCTGCTCCTCAACAACGTCAGCGTCGTCGGCGTCGGTTGGGGAGCGTTCTGGCAGAAGCGGCCCGAGTTCGTCCGCACCCAGTGGGACTCCCTGCAGCCCCTCCTCGAGCGCGGCCTGCTCGACCCGCCGATCGGCAGCCGCCACGCCCTCGACGACGTCGCTGCCGCCCTCACCGAGATCGACGAGCGCCGCGCCACCGGCAAGGTGACGATCACGGTCCGCGGGTCGTGAGCCCGGCCATGCAGCTGCGACGCCACGCCCCCCGCTCGCCTCGACGCGTCCTCGTCACCGGTGGCGCGTCGGGCCTCGGGCTCGCGCTCGTGCGCGCCCTCGACGCCCGCGGTGACCGCGTCCTCGCCACCGACCTGCCCTCCGAGCGCCCCGACGCCCTACCGGCGTCCGTCGGCTACCGGCGTCTGGACGTGCGCGAGGACGGCGACTGGGACGCCGCGCTCGCCCACGTGCGCGGCACCTGGGGCGGTCTCGACGTGCTCGTCAACAACGCGGGCGTCGCGGCCGGCGGCCGCATCGACGTCGCGACGATGGACGAGTGGCGCCGGCTCGTCGACATCAACCTGCTCGGCGTCGTCCGCGGCTGCCGCACCTTCACGCCCCTGTTCAAGGAGCAGCGCAGCGGACACATCGTCAACACGGCCTCGCTCGCCGGCCTCGTCCACGCACCGGGGATGGCCGCCTACAACGCCGTCAAGGCCGGGGTCGTCGCAGTGAGCGAGACGCTCTCGCACGAGCTCGCGCCGCACGGCATCGCCGTCACCGTCGTGTGCCCGTCGTTCTTCCGCAGCGGCCTCGACGCGTCGTTCCAGGGCGCCGACGCCGAGATGGAGGACGCCGGGCGCCAGCTGGTCAGCCGGTCGCGGCGCTCGGCCGACGAGGTGGCCGCCACCGTCGTGCGCGGCATCGACGCCAGGCGGGACGTCGTGCTCACCGACGTCGACGGCCGGATCGCCTGGCGCGCCAAGCGGTTCGCTCGACCGCTCTACACGGCGACGATGCGCCGGGCAGCCACCCGTCGGGTGAGCGGTCGCCCACCTGCCGCCCGGCCTGGCGATGGCCTGCGCAAGGACTGACGCATCGGGCGCGTTGCGGCTCAGGCGTGCCGACGGTCCACGGCCGAGGGTGCCGGAGCGCGCAGGACGTCGCGCAGCGTCGCAGAAAGGAGCTCGGCGGCGTCGCCGGCGGCGTCCGACGTGAACACCCGTGTGAGGTCGGCCTCGTCCTCGACTGACTCCCAGCCGAGCGCCTCAAGGTCGTGGACCTCCGACCTCGAGAGCGCGGTGAGGCCCTCGAACTCCGGGTCGGCGATGCACTCGAGCGCGAGGAGGCCCTCGAGGCGACTGGCCTGCACGAAGACGTCTGCGGTGGTGGCCGGCTCGGGTCGCCCGCGACGGCGAAACCTTCCCGGGCGCTTCGGGGCCCCCGGCTCCCGTGTGGTGCCCCCGGCGTCCGCGTGCACGGTGAACGTCAGCCACCCGCCCTCGGCGAGGTCGGCCAGGTCGGCCGCGACCCGACGCGTCCAGCCCTCCCACGACTCCTCGGAGAGCTCGGCCGGCCCGGTCACGCATCCCCCTCGACGTCGACCTCGGCGTCGACCTCTACGTCGACCTCGACGGCGGCCTCGGACATCAGCGCCCGCAGGTGGTCCGGGATCGGTGTGGGGCGACGCGTGGTGGCGTCGATCTCGACGTGGACCCAGTGGCCCAGGGCGCAGATGGCCCCGTCGGTGTCCTCGCGTCCGCCGACGCGCTCCGGGTCGACGAAGAGCCCGAGCTGGTAGGTGACGCTGCTCGTGCCGAGGCGCGTGACCCGCAGCCCCACGACGAGCGGCGTCGGGAAGGCCACCTCGGCGTAGAACGCGCACCCGGACTCGGCAACGACGCCTTGGGTCGGGTCGCGCGTCGGGTCGATCGTCACGTGCTCGGCCTGCCAGCCGTTGATCGCCGAGTCGAACAGCTCGTAGTACACGGCGTTGTTGAGGTGGCCGTACATGTCGTTGTCCGACCAGCGCGTCGTCACCGGCCGGTGCACGGGGAAGTCGGCGAGCGTCAGGGAGCGTGGGTCGGCCATCCGCCCATCCTGCCGGACCGGTGGACGAGGCCTGCCGGTGTCGGCGGGCCGACCTAGAGTCGGGGGATGGCGTGGAGCGTGGGGCGGGCGACGTGGGTCGCACAGGTCACCGACCCCGACATCGCCCAGCAGGTCGGGTCGCGCACCTTCGGCCGGGGTGAGGCCTATGCCGCCGAGCGCCGCGTCCGGTCCATCGCCACTCGCCCCGACGGGCTCATGATCCTCGGCACGATCGAGGGCAGCGGTGCCGAGACCTACCAGACGATCATCGAGGCCCGCCCGCACCCGAAGGGCCGCGCGCACCTGTGGAACGGCCGCTGCAGCTGCCCGGTCGCCACCGACTGCAAGCACGTCGTCGCACTGCTCATGACCGCCCGCGACGTCGCCAACGGCGTCCTGCCCGAGGCGGTCGTCGAGCCCGAGGCCACCGCACGCGTCGGCGCGCCGGCGGGGGCGCCCCGCCGCGACGCCGCGCCCCGGCTCGTGCACTGGTCCGACGTCCTCGGCCACGTCCGCCCCCGCACCGACGCCGCCCCGAGCACCGACGCGCCGCCGGAGCCGCGCGGCGACCTCATGCCGGCGGGTCTGCTCGTCGACGTCGTCTACCGCGACCCGCGTGGCCGCGGCGGCCTGCCCGAGCCGGGCTACGGTGTCCGGCCCACCCGCTGGACCCGTGCCGGCACGTGGCACCGCACCCTGACCTGGCACGACGCCCTGCCGCAGTGGCGCGCCGGCATCCGCCTGCTGCCCGAGCACGAGCGGGCGCTGACGCGCCTCTACGACGCCGCGCGCCACGGCTCCGGCGGCACCACCCACCTCACCGCCGCGCCGCCCATCGCCCTCGACGCGAGCCCCGACGTGTGGCCGCTGCTCTCACGCGCCCGCGACGCCGGGGTCGCCCTCCTCCCGGGCGAGGGGGTCACCGGGCCGGTCACCGTCCTCGACGACCCGGCCACGCTCGAGCTGCACGTGCGGCGGGCACCCGGCGACTCCGGCGACCTCGTCGTCGACGTGCAGGTCGTGGGTCTGCCCGAGGCCGGCGAAGGCGCCGGCGAGGACGCCGAGATCCTCTTCCTCGGCGACCCGGTGCACGGTGTCGCCGTCTCCGCCGACGACGGCGCGCTGACCTTCGTGCCGCTCGAGCAGGACCTCGGCCTCACCCCCGCCGCCCTCGAGCAGGCCGTGGCGGGGCTGCGCGTCCCGGCCGACGAGCGGGCCCGTTTCCTCGGGTCCACCGTGCCGGGGCTGCGGCAGCGGGTGCGCGTGCGCTCCGAGGTCCCGCTGCCGGTCGCCGACGCGTCCGACGAGGGGCCGGGTGGCCCCGAGCGGGTCACGGTCCACGTCCGCGTCGTCCATGACGTGCCGGGCGAGCTGCGCCTCGACCTCGGCCACGCCTACGACGGCGTCCTGCGGCCCCTCACCGAGCGTCCGGCCCACGGCGTCCACGGTGCCCTCGGCGCTCTCGGCATCCGCCGCACCCGCGACCGCGACGCCGAGACCGCCGCGACGCTCGCGGCCACGTCGCTGCACGCCGTCCCGGGCGCCGTCGGCGGGCTCGCCGAGAAGCTGCCGTGGTTGCGCTCCCGACTGCACCTGCGCGGCGTCGACGCGGCGCGGTTCGTCTCCGAGCAGCTGCCGACGCTCGAGGCCGATGAGCACGTCACCGTCGAGGTCGACGGAGACCTCCCTCCGTACGAGGAGGTCACGGCGCCACCCGTCGTGCACATCGGGGCCGTCGACGCCGGCACGGGCACGAAGGCGCGTGAGCGCGCCGAGCCCGGTGACTGGTTCGACCTGCGGGTCACCGTCGAGGTCGACGGTGAGGAGGTGCCGTTCGAGCCGCTGTTCGCGGCGCTCGCCGCCGGGGACGACATCATGCTCCTCGACTCCGGCTCGTGGTTCCGCCTCGACCGGCCCGAGCTCGTCCGCCTGCGCACCCTCATCGACGAGGCCCGCGACCTCGCCGACCCCGAGAGCGGCGGGCTGCGCCTCAGCGCGCACCACGCCGACCTCTGGGAGGAGCTCGCCGCCCTCGGAGTCGTCGAGCAGCAGAGCGCGCGCTGGGCGGCCAACGTCGCGGCGCTCGCGCCCCTCGCCGACGCCCCCGCGGCCGAGGTCCCACCCGCCCTCCGGGCCACCCTGCGTCCGTACCAGCTCGACGGCTACCACTGGCTGACCCGCCTGTGGGACGCCCGCCTCGGCGGCATCCTCGCCGACGACATGGGCCTCGGCAAGACGCTCCAGGTCATCGCGGCGCTCGCGCGGGCCCACGACCTCGGCGAGCTCGGCGGTGCGACCTCGGAGCGGCCCGACGCCCGGGGCCCGGTGCTCGTCGTCGCGCCGACGAGCGTCGTCGGCACCTGGCTGCAGGAGCTCCACACCTTCGCGCCGCACCTGCGGGCCGTCGCCGTCACCGCCACCGAGCGCAAGCGCGGAACCGCTCTCGCGGAGGCCGTCGCCGATGCGCAGGTGGTCGTCACGTCGTACGCCGTGCTACGCCTCGACGCCGATGCGTTCCACGGGATCGCTTGGGGCGGAGTGGTGCTCGACGAGGCGCAGTTCGTCAAGAACCGTCAGGCCAAGACCCACCTCGCGGTCCGGCGGCTCGGGGTGCCGTTCACGCTCGCGGTCACGGGCACCCCGCTCGAGAACTCCCTCATGGACCTCTGGTCGCTGCTGTCGCTCACGGCGCCCGGCCTCTACCCGCGCCCCGACGTCTTCACCCAGCACTACCGGCGGCCGATCGAGTCCGGGGAGCGGCCCGACCTGCTCGACCTCCTGCGCCGCCGCATCCGTCCGCTCGTGCTGCGCCGCACCAAGGAGCAGGTGGCTCTGGACCTGCCGCCCAAGCAGATCCAGGTCGTGCCGCTCGAGCCGCACCCGGTGCACCGGCACGTCTACGACCAGCACCTGCAGCGCGAGCGCCAGCGGATCCTCGGCCTGCTCGGCGACGCCGACGCCAACCGCGTCGCGATCCTCGCCTCCCTGACGCGCCTGCGCCAGCTCGCCCTCGACCCGTCGCTCGTCGACCCCACCCAGGCGGGTCGTGCCACCGCGGCCAAGGTGGAGTTCCTCGTCGACCAGCTGCGCGAGCTCGCCGCCGAGGGCCACCGGGCCCTCGTCTTCAGCCAGTTCACCGGGTTCCTGCGGCTCGTCGAGGCCGCGGTCACCAAGGCCGGCCTGTCGACCGCCTACCTCGACGGCTCGACCACCGACCGTCAGGCCGTCGTGCGCGGCTTCCGCGAGGGCGACGCCGTCGCGTTCCTCATCAGCCTCAAGGCCGGCGGCTTCGGGCTCACGCTCACCGAGGCCGACTATGTCTTCGTGCTCGACCCGTGGTGGAACCCCGCCGCCGAGGCCCAGGCCATCGACCGTGCCCACCGCATCGGCCAGGACAAGCCCGTCACCGTCTACCGACTCGTGTCGGCGGGCACGATCGAGGAGAAGGTCGTGGCGCTGCAGGAGCGCAAGCGCGACCTGTTCGACCGCGTCGTCGACGAGGGCGGGTCGATGACCGGGGCCATCACCCCCGACGACGTCCGCGACCTGCTGTCGCTGTCGGGCCCGTCACCGGATCACTCGCAAAGGACCATCTGAAGCTCCCGGTGGGGCCTAGCGTGAGACATGGTGCTCGGCGAGCGTCGACGGGTGCCAGGCCAACTCACGAGTGCATCGCTTTGGGAGGCTGTGAATGACAACCACTGTGCAGGAAACAGGCGTCAAGACGACCCGAGGGCTGCGCGGGGTCGTGACCGTCGGGCTGCTCCTGGTGATCTTCGGTGCGATCCTCGCGGTCGCGGGCGTCGTCACGTGGGTCGTCGTGACCAACCAGCTGTCGGCGGAGAAGATCACCGTCTCCGAGGATGCCGACCGGTTCGCGGGCCAGTCGGTGAACAGCCCCTGGACGGCATACGCACAGGCCGAGGTGATCAACAAGCACGCTCTCGAGGCCAGCGGCGGCAAGACCTACGCCGAACTGCCGAAGGACGACCCGAAGCGCCAGACGGTGATGACCGCGTCGTTCCTGCGGGCGTCACTGTTCACGTCGGTGGTCGCCTACGGTGTCGCGCTCATGGCCACCGCGCTCGGCGTGGGGTTCGTCCTCGCGGGGTGGGCGCTGCGAACCGTCGCGAGACGGGCCTAGGTCGCACGGCCCCACGTCCTCGTGACGTCGGTGGGTCAGGGATGCGGGTACGTCATCCACATCCCCGGCTCCCGGACGCCCTGACGGAGGCACTTGCCCCCCGGCATAGAGTGATCGGAGCCGGAAGGTCTCCAGAAAGGAACGACAAGTGGCTTACACGCTTCCCGAGCTCGACTACGACTACGCGGCTCTCGA
Source organism: Intrasporangium sp. Soil_C_50 (assembly GCF_057656595.1). Taxonomy (NCBI): domain Bacteria; kingdom Bacillati; phylum Actinomycetota; class Actinomycetes; order Micrococcales; family Intrasporangiaceae; genus Intrasporangium; species Intrasporangium sp. Soil_C_50. The sequence goes on along the minus strand of NZ_JBDGKB010000005.1, from coordinate 178,295 downwards.
GCCGCACATCAGCGCTCGCATCATGGAGCTGCACCACAGCAAGCACCACAAGGCCTACGTCGACGGCGCGAACGCCGCGGTCGCCAAGCTCGAGGAGCTGCGCGAGTCCGGTGACTACGCAGCGGTCAACGGCGTCGAGAAGAACCTCGCGTTCCACCTCGGTGGCCACACCAACCACTCGGTGTTCTGGAAGAACATGAGCCCCGACGGTGGCGGCCAGCCCGAGGGCGAGGTCAAGGCCGCGATCGACGAGTACTTCGGCGGCTTCGAGAAGTTCCAGGCGCACTTCAACGCCAACGCCAACGCCATCCAGGGCTCCGGCTGGTCCATCTGGGCCTGGGACACCATCGCGCAGCGGCCGCACATCATGCAGCTGTTCGACCAGCAGGGCAACATCCCGGTCGGCCAGATCCCGCTGCTGCAGCTCGACATGTGGGAGCACGCCTTCTACCTGCAGTACGAGAACGTCAAGGCCGACTACGTCAAGGCCTGGTGGAACCTCGTCAACTGGGAGGACGTCTCGGCCCGCCTCGAGCGCGCCAAGGCGACGTCCGGCCTCATCATCCCGGCCTGACGCTCCCGCAGCACGGTCGTCGACGGGCGGTCACCCCACGGGGTGGCCGCCCGTCGCGTTGCCCGGGGCAGCCACGGCTGCTCGCCGAGCACCCGACTGCTCGCTTTCCGACCGACAGGCGTGGCACGCCGGGTCATTCGTGCAGACGCAGGGCAGTCGGCCGGTCGCGGGGCATTCAGCCCCTCGCGGTGGGTCCTGTGGGGCGGGCGAGGCGGTCGACGACGCCGAGCAGCAGCGCCTCGCGCAGCGCCGGCGGGACGACGTCGAGCAGCGCGTTGACCGGGGCCATCCGCTCGGGCAGCTCGATGGTGCCGCCCTCGCCGCCGAGGCCCGCAGCCGCGAGCAGGGCCGAGAACGTCGCCTCGTCGAGGGCGGTGGGGTCGACGGCGGTGGCCATGGCCGCCAGCTCGGCCGACACGACGACCGGGCCGGCACCGCGGGCCGCGGCCGTGGCGTCGGCGAGGTCGCGGGCGACGAGGTCGGACGACGCGGCCGTCGCCGCGCTGAGCGTGAAGTGCAGCGTCGGCGGCAGGGGTCCGAACCGCATCTGGGGCTGGACGAACCAGCCGCGGGCCAGCATCTCGTCGCTGATCGTGAAGACGTCGCACGACTCGTCGGTGGTCACGGCGAGCAGCGTCGAGTCGGGCGGCGCGGCGAGGGTGAGGCCGGGCACGTCGGACGCTGCGGTAGCGAGGTCGAGGGTGGCGCGACGGGCCGTGCGGGCGAGCTCCGCGTAGCGCTCGGCGCCGATGTGGTGGACGACCGCCCAGGCGGCGGCGACGGGACCGCCCGACTTCGTCGACTGCGCCGTCGTGTTGAGCATCGTGTAGCCGGGCCACCGGGCCGACGCGAACAGGTGCGTGCGCCGCAGGTCGGCCGACGCGTGGAGCAGCACCGACACCCCCTTGGGCGTGTAGGCGTACTTGTGCAGGTCGAGGGAGATGCTCGTGACGCCGGGGACCTCGAAGGTCCACGCCGGCTGGTCGGGTTCGGTGGCCCGCAGGTGCGGCAGCACCCAACCGCCGATGCACGCGTCGACGTGACAGCGGGCCCCGGCCGCGGCCGCCGCGGCGGCGATCGGGGTCACGGGATCGATGACCCCGTGCGCGTACGAGGGAGCCGAGGCGACGACGAGGACGGTGCTGCCGTCGATGGCGGCCGCCATCGACTCGGGCACGGCGCGCTTCGTCACGGGGTCGACGTCGACGAGCACCGGCTCGACGCGGAGCCAGTGGGCGGCCTTGTGGAACGCGGCGTGCGCCGTGACGGGCAGCACCATCCGGGGGTGGGCGACGTCGGGCCGGGCGTCGCGCGCCGCGAGGACGGCCAGAAGGATCGACTCGGTACCGCCGGAGGTGACGACGCCGGCGAATCCCGTTGGGGCGTCGACGAGTCCACCGGCGATGCCCACCAAGTCGTTCTCCATGGCGAGCAGCGACGGGAATGCCGTGGGGTCCAGGCCGTTCGTCGAGGCGAAGTCGGCCAGGGCCTCGCGCCCGATGGCGTCGGCCTCTGCCAGGCCGGAGTCGTAGACGTAGGCCAGCGTGCGGCCGCCGTGGGTCGGCAGGTCGCGGCCGCGCATCGCGACCAGCGCCGCCCGTATCTCGTCGCGGTCCATCACGGCGTGCTCCCTTCACGAGACGGGAAGGTTCGAAGGGCGAGGAGCGAGAGCAGCACGAGCGCAGCCGGCAGCACGGAGAACCCGACCACGATCGCGGTGAGGGCCGAGTCAGACTGTGCCACGGTCGAACCCGCCGACGACTGGTAGCCGCCGACGGCCAGCACCGCCGCGTACAGCCCCGGTCCCAGGGCGAGGCCGAGGGTCTCGCCGGCGGTCCAGACACCGGTGTAGAGGCCGGCCCGGGTGCGGGTCTCGCCGGTGCGGGTCGCCACGTCGGGCAGCATTGCGAGGGGGAACATCTGCGCCCCCGCGTAGCCGACCCCGACGAGCGCCACCGCCCCGTAGACGGCGCCGTCGGGCAGCGCCCTGGCGCCGAGGAGCAGCAGGGCACCGGCGGCGAGCAGCAAGGAGGCGATGAACCAGCCCCGACGCTTGCCGTACGCGGTGCCGAACCGCTGCCACAGCGGCATGACCACGAGAGCCGGCCCGACGAAGCAGACGAAGAGCAGCGTCGCCGCGATCGGGGTGCCGAGGATCCACCGGGCCACGTAGTCGACCCCGGCGAGCATCGCTCCGGTGGCCAGCGCCTGGAGCACGAACGTCAGCAGCAGCGAGCGAAAGGGCTTGTCGGCGCGCACGACCCGCAGCTGCTCACCGAGCGGCGCTGTCGGGGCATCGGCCTCGTGGAGGTGGGCGGACCGCGTCGTGCGCCAGGCCCCGTACGCGCCACCCGCGATGAGCAGCGCGACGAAGCAACCGACCGCGCGGTACCCCCACTCCGGCCCGAGCGCATCGCGGATCGCCGGGGAGGCCCCGCCGCTGACGAGGATGGCGAGGGCGAGCACGGCGACCCGCCACGTCATGAGGCGGGTGCGCTCGTCGTAGTCGTCGGTCAGCTCGGCGGGCATCGCGACGTAGGGCACCTGGAAGAACGCGTACGCCGTCGCGCAGGCCAGGTAGGCGACGGCCACCCAGGCGGCGCCGAGCCACACGGGCGCCGACGGGCCGAGGAAGAGCAGCGCGAACGCGGCCGAGAGGAGCAGTCCCGCGCGGATGAGGAACGGCCGCCGGCGGCCGTCGGGATGGCGCGAGCGGTCACTGACGCGTCCCGCGACCGGGTTGAGGACCACGTCCCACGCCTTGGGGGCGAAGACGATGACGCCGGCCGCGGCCGCGGGCACCCCGAGATGGTCGGTGAGGTAGGGCAGCAGCAGGAGGCCGGGCACCGTGCCGAACGCGCCGGTGGCGACCGAACCGAGCCCGTACCCACGCCGCACGACCGGTGGCAGCGGCGGCGACGCGAGGGTCATGGACGCACCATAGGCGCTCAGGCGTCGCGGTGTGCCGAACTCCCGGCGGTGACGGCGAAGGACGACGGTGCGGTGAAGCCCCGCTCGGCGAACGCCGCGTCGATGGCCCGCGACACCTCGTCGACGGCGTCGGCGCGCACGATGGCGATGCAGGACCCGCCGAAGCCGCCACCGGTCATCCGCGCGCCGAGGGCGCCGAGGCGCCGGGCCGTCTCGGTGGCGACGTCGAGCTCGTCGCACGAGATCTCGTAGTCGTCGCGCATCGAGGCGTGCGAGGCGTCGAAGAGCCGCCCCACCTCGTCGAGGTCGCCGGCACGCAGCGCCGCGACGGCCCGCTCGACGCGGTCGATCTCGGTGACCACGTGCCGCACCCGCCGCCGCATCTCGTCGGTGGGCAGCCGGTCGAGCGCCGCGTCGAGCCCCGACGCCTGCACCTCGCGGAGGGTGTCGACGCCGAGGATCCGGGCGGCCTCCTCGCACGCGTCCCGGCGTGCGGCGTACTGGCCGTCGACGAGCTCGTGGTGCGCGCGGGTGTCGGTGACGAGCAGCGCGTAGCCGGCGGAGGCGAGGTCGAAGGGCACCGGCTCGGTCTGCCACGACCGGCAGTCGAGCAGCAGGGCGGTGGCGTCGTCGCACAGCAGCGCGGCCGACTGGTCGAGCCCGCCCGTGGGGGCGCCGGCGATCTCGTTCTCGGCGCGGATGCAGGCCTGGGCGAGGCGGGCCCGCGCGTCGGCGTCGTCGAGGAGGCCGAGACCGGCGAGGTCGCTGACGGCCGCGCCGACCGAGCACTCGAGGGCGGCCGAGCTCGACAGCCCGGCGCCGACCGGTACGACCGAGTCGATGACGACGTCGAGGCCCGGCACGTCGTGTCCCTCCTGGCGCAGGGCCCACAAGACCCCCGCCACGTAGGACGCCCAGCCGCCCGGACGCTCCGGGGAGACGTCGTCGAGCGCGACCTCCGCCGGTGCCTCGCTCTGCAGCGAGCAGACGCGCAGGACGCCGTCGTCGCGCACGGCGGCCGCCGCGTAGGTGCGGTGCGGCAGGGCGATCGGCAGGCAGAGGCCGCCGTTGTAGTCGGTGTGCTCGCCGATGAGGTTGACGCGCCCCGGGGCCGACCAGACGCCCGCGGGCTCGCGGCCGTACCGCTCGACGAAGTGGGCCCGGACGCTGTCGACGACCTGCGCCGCCTCGCGCGTGCTCACGGGGCCACCTCTCGGAGTCGGGCCGCGGCCTGCTCGGGAGCGACGTCGTTGACCCAGCCGCCGACGCCCGACTCGGACCCGGCGAGGTACTTCAGGCGCCCCGGGCCGCGAAGCACCGACATGAGCTGCAGGTGCAGGCGCGAGGCATCACGTCCGACCTTGGCCGGCGCCTGGTGCCACGCCGCGATGTACGGCAGGGTCACCGGCGCGCCGTCCTCGGCGACGTAGTAGCGGTCGAGCCGGCCGAGCAGGTCGTGGTAGACCGCCGCGAGGTCGTCGCGCTCGGCGTCGTCGAGGGCCACGAGGTCGGGAACGTCGCGGTGCGGCGCGAGGTGCACCTCGACCGGCCATCGGGCCGCGAACGGCACGTAGGCCGTCCAGTGCCGCCCCTCGATGACGATGCGGGACCCGTCGGCGCGCTCGGCCTCGAGCAGGTCGGCGCCGAGGAGACGCCCGGTGCGCTCGAGGTGGCGCTCGGCGGCGTCGAGCAGCTGGCGGGTGCGGCCCGGCACGTACGGGTAGGCGTAGATCTGCCCGTGCGGGTGCGGCAGGGTCACGCCGATCTCGCGGCCGCGGTTCTCGAAGGCGAAGACCTGCTGCACCTCGGGCCGCGCGCCGAGCGCCTCGGTGCGCTGGGCCCACGTGTCGACGACCGTCCGGACGCGGTCGACGGACAGGTCCTTGAACGAGCTCTCGTGGTCGCTCGTGAAGCACACCACCTCACAGCGTCCCTCAGCCGGTCGTGTGTCGAACAGGCCTGCGGCAGCAGAGGACTCGCACCCCTCGGCCTCCACGGCGTACGACGGGAACCGGTTCTCGAAGACGACGACCTGGTACTCGGTCTCGGGGATCTCCGAGGGAGCCGTGCCGCGGCCGGCGGGGCAGAGGGGGCACTCGTCCTTCGGGGGCATGAAGGTGCGGTTCTGGCGGTGCGCGGCCACGGCCACCCAGTCGTCGACGAGGGCGTCGTAGCGCACCTCACCGGACCGGACGCGCGGCTCGACCGGACGCGGGTCGGGAGCCGTGCGCTCCGGCGTACCCGGCTCGTCGACGTAGATGATCTCCCGGCCGTCGGCCAGGGTGCGGGAGGTGAAGCGGTGGCTCATGAGGTGGCTTCCACGATCTCGAGGGAGCCCACGGCGTCTCCGAGGGCGGTGCGGGCGCGCTCGCCGAGGCCGGCGTCGGTGACGAAGACGTCGACGTCCTGCAGGTCGGCGAAGGTGCTGAGCCCGACGGTGCCCCACTTCGAGGCGTCGGCGAGGACGCACACGGTGCGGGCCGAGCCGATGAGGGCGCGGTTGGTCTCGGACTCGACGAGGTTGGGCGTGGTCAGCCCGGCGCGGTCGTCGACGCCGTGCGCGCCGAGGAACAGGACGTCGTAGTGCAGCGACCGCAGGGCGGACACGGCGACCGGCCCGACGAGGGCGTCGGACGGCGTGCGGATGCCGCCGGTCAGCACGACGGTCTGCCCCGGGGCCCCGGACTCATGGAGCAGCTGCGCCACCGGCACCGAGTTGGTCACGACCGTCAGCTGCGGCACGTCCTTGACGGCGCGGGCCAGCTCGTAGGTCGTCGTGCCCGCCGAGATGCCGACAGCCATGCCGGGTGCGACGAGACGGGCGGCGTGCTGCCCGAGGGCCTGCTTCTGCGCCAGCTGCAGGTGCGACTTGGCCGAGAAGCCAGGCTCCTCGCTCGACCTCGTGCCGCCGACGGCGAGGGCGCCTCCGTGGACCCGCTCAAGGAGCCCGTCACCGGCGAGCCGCTCGATGTCGCGGCGGATGGTCATGTCGGACACCCCGAGGCGCTCGACGAGGTCGGAGACCCGGACGGCCCCCTCGCCCTCGACGAGGTCGAGGATGACGGTTCGGCGTTGGCTGGCGAGCACGCTCAATCCTCTCGTACGACGGCGACCGCCCCGGGCGGGAGGGTGACGGCACCCTCGACGCGTCGGTCGGAGACGAGGTCGTACCCCGTGGCGTCGACCTCGTGCGGGGCGTCCGTGTGGTTGAGCAGGAACAGCCACGAGCCGTCCTCGCCGACGCGACGCGTGGTCTCGACGCCGAGGGGGAGACCGGCGACGCCCGGGCCCACCCCCGCGGCGGCGAGCACGTCGTCGAGGAGGGTGCCGAGCGTCGCGTCGTCGGGGAGCGTGCTCAGGTACCAGGCGGCCCCGCTGCCCGCGCCCCGACGTGTCACGGCTGGTCGGCCGACGAGCGGCCCGGACGCGTACGAGGCGAGCACCTCGGTGCCCGGCAGGGCGGTGACGTCCTCGCTCCACCACGTGCCGTCGCCCTGCGACAGCGTGACTCTCTCGTCGCCGTCGAGGGGGAAGAACTCCTCGACGCGGACGCCGAGCAGGTCGCGGAAGGCGCCTGGGTAGCCGCCGAGGCGGACGTGGTCGTGCTCGTCGCTGATGCCGGAGAAGTACGTGACGACGACCTGCGCGCCGCGCTCGGCGGCGGCCGTGACGGCTGCGGCCGCGGCGTCGGTCACGGTGTAGAGCTGCGGCACGACGACGACGTCGTAGCCGCCGAGGTCGGTGTCCGGGTGCACGACGTCGGCGGTGACTCCCCGGCCGTGCAGGACGCGGTGCACGGCGTGGGCCGCCTCGAGCGCGTCGAGGTCGGAGGAGGGCATGCACGGGCCCTCGGACGCCCAGATCGCCTGGTAGTCGTGCAGGATCGCGACGCGCGCCTCGACGCGGCTGCCGACGAGCTCGCCGAGCCGGCCCGCGATGCGGCCGAGCTCCTCGACCTCGCGGAACCGGGCGCTGTCGGGCCCGGCGTGTGGCACGACCGCGCTGTGGAACTTCTCGGCGCCGGCGCGCGACTGGCGCCACTGGAACCAGCCGATCGTGTCGGCGCCGCGCGCGACGTGGGCGAGCGCGTCGCGGATCGTCTGCCCGGGGACCTTGGCGTGGTTGACCGGCTGCCAGTTGACGGCGCTCGTGGAGTGCTCCATGAGCATCCACGGGGCGCCGCCCGCGAGGCCGCGCGTCAGGTCGCCGCTGTAGGCGAGCTCGGCACGCGGGTGGGCCAGCGCGTCGACGATGTAGTGGTCGGTGCTGACGACGTCGACCAGCGGGGTCCACTGCGAGTAGTCGAGGTGGCGGAAGTGGTCGAGCGTCATGAAGTTCGTCGTCACGGGGACGCCGGGCGACAGCTCGGCGAGCACGAGCGTCTCGGCGCGCAGGTGGTCGAGCAGTGCGTCGGAGGAGAAGCGCTTGTAGTCGAGCACGTGCGTCGGGTTGTTGAACGTCGTCGAGCGCCGCGGCGGCAGCACCTGCTCCCACGCGGTGTAGCGCTGGCTCCAGAAGGCGGTGCCCCACGCGTCGTTGAGGGTCTCGAGCGTCGAGTACCGACGCTGCAGCCACGCGCGGAAGTGCCGTGCGCACTCGTCGCAGTAGCAGGGCAGGTTGTGGCAGGCGTACTCGTTGGACACGTGCCACATCGCGAGGGCCGGATGCTCGTGGTAGCGCGTTGCCAGCTGGCGGGTCAGGGCGAAGGCGTACTCGCGGAAGACGGGCGAGGTCGGGCACCAGGCCTGCCGGCTGCCCGGCCACAGGGTGTGGCCGTCGACGTCGACGGGGAGGATCTCGGGGTGGGCCGCCGACAGCCAGGGCGGCGGGGTGGCGGTGGCCGTGGCGAGGTCGACGGCGATGCCCCCGGCGTGGAGCTTGTCCATGACGGTGTCGAGCCACTCGAACTCGTACTCGCCCTTGGCCGGTTCGAGCCAGCTCCACGAGAAGATCCCGAGGCTGACGAACGAGATGCCGGCCCGCCGCATCAGCTCCACGTCCTCGTCCCAGACGGAACGGGGCCACTGCTCGGGGTTGTAGTCACCACCGAGGGCGAGGGTCTTCGTCGGCCATGAGCGCATGCCGTCCAGCGTGGCCCGCGACGTGAGCAATGTCAACATTTTCAAACATCGCGACGTCACTCGTCTTGTCCAGTGGACGAGGCGGCGTGATGGCGATGTCGGGGCGCCACGCGCCCCGACGGTCAGCCGAATTGTGCTCGTGCACAGCCGCATACGACATCGCTTGTCCAAGGTTCGCGTCCGAATCGTTGTGTCCGGTGCTCTTGACAGAATTGTCAGACGTCGAGATTCTCTGTTTGTTGTTGGAAGTTCCTGGTCGGAGATGTTGGATCTCGGGCCACGGCAGCACCTTCTGGTTCAGCGTCAAAGGAGACCGCAATGACCCACCCCTCGAGCGGCGCCGCCACGGCAGCCCGCACGGCGTCCCCCGAGCCCGGCCGGAGTCGCCGGGCCCGCTTCCGCGGCCTGAGGGCGGCCTCGTTGCTCCTCGCGCCGGTGATCCTCGTGGCAGCCTGCGCCTCCAGCGGGGGCGGGTCGTCCTCGGACGGGAGCGCGGCAGCGGGACAGACGAGCGCCGCCGCCTGCGCCCCCACCGGCGGCAAGGTCTCGCTCCAGTTCTGGACGTGGGTGCCGGGCATGGATGCGGTCGTGGCCAAGTGGAACGCGGCCAACCCCGACATCCAGGTGACGGTCAAGAACACGCCGGCCGGCAACGCCGGCACGTACCAGAACATGTTCAACTCGCTCAAGGCCGGCACGGCCCCGGACCTCGGCCAGGTGGAGTACGACACGCTGTCGAGCTTCCGGCTGCAGAACGGGCTCAAGGACATCAGCGGTTGCCCCGGCGTCGCCCAGGCGAAGTCGACGTTCGTCGACTGGTCGTGGGCCCAGGCCCAGATCGGCGGCCCGGGCGTCTACGCGGTTCCCCAGGACACCGGGCCGATGGCGCTCTTCTACCGCAAGGACATCTTCGACGCCAACGGCATCAAGGTCCCCGCGACCTGGGACGAGTACGCCGCTGCGGCGGCCAAGCTGAAGGCCAAGGGCATCTACATCACCCACTTCCCCCAGCAGGACGCGAACTGGTTCAACGGGTTGCTCTGGCAGTCGGGTGCCAAGCTCTTCGAGACGACGGGCGACTCGGTCAAGGTCTCGCTCACCGACCCCAAGGCCCAGCAGGTGGCGACGTACTGGCAGAAGCTCATCGACGACAAGCTCGTCGCGACGAACCTGCAGGGCTTCTCGCCCGACCTGTACAAGGCCTGGAACGACGGCAAGGTCGCGACCTGGGTCTCGGCCGCGTGGGGATACTCGACGATCCGCGACAACGCGAAGGCCACCTCCGGCAAGTGGGCCGTCGCCCCGATGCCGCAGTGGACGGCCGGTGAGAAGGCGGCCGGCAACTGGGGTGGCTCGACCACGGCGGTCCTGGCGTCGAGCAAGCACCCGGCGGAGGCCGCGAAGTTCGCGCTGTGGCTCAACAGCGACCAGGCCGCGCTGGCCCTCGCCAACGAGAAGGGCGGCCTCTACCCGGCCAACAAGGACGGTCTCGAGCTGCCGGCGCTGACCCAGGGCGTGCCGTTCTACGGCAACCAGAAGATCTTCGACACCTTCAAGGAGGCGTCGGCGAACGTCGACACGAACTTCACGTGGGGTCCGATCATGACCGACACGAACCGGTTCCTCAGCGACGGCTTCACCAAGGCTCTCAACGGCCAGGGCACGCTCAACGAGGCCCTTCAGTCCGCCCAGACCCAGACGGTCGACGCCCTCAAGGCGCAGGGCATCTCGGTCACGCAGTGAGGTCTGCCCGTGCGCGGCGCCGACGGCGCCGCGCACGGGTCCCGACCCGCTCGGACCCACCGCACCCATCTGGAGGAGCCATGGCATCATCCCTCGACGCGGCGGCGGCGCCGCCGACCTCCGAGCGCGTGAGGAGGCGGCGGCCCTGGATCTGGTTCATGCTGCCCTTCCTCGTCCCGTTCGTGCTCTTCTACCTCGTGCCGATCGCCTACGCGATCTACCAGAGCCTGTTCAAGATCGAGCGCACGGGCGGGATCTTCGGCACGACCCAGCAGGTCTTCGCAGGCCTCTCGCAGTACGCCGCGGTCTTCACCGACGCGACGTTCCGCCAAGGCGTCCTCCGGGTGCTGCTCTTCGGCATCGTCCAGGTGCCGGTCATGCTCGGCATCGCCCTGGTCACCGCCCTGCTGCTCGACTCCGCGGTGGCCCGGCTCAAGCGGTTCTTCCGCATCGCCTTCTTCGTGCCCTACGGCATCCCGGGTGTCATCGCGGCGCTCATGTGGGCCTTCCTCTACAGCCCGCAGCTGTCGCCGATCGTGGCGCTGCTCGACAAGATCGGCACCGCGCCGGACTTCCTCGGCAGCAACCTCATCCTGTGGTCGATCGCCAACGTCACGACCTGGACCTACACCGGCTACAACATGCTCATCATCTTCGCCGCACTCCAGGCACTGCCGCAGGAGATCTTCGAGGCCAGCCGCATCGACGGTGCCGGCGGGATCCGCACCGCCTTCTCGATCAAGATCCCGCTCGTGCTGCCGGCCCTCGTCCTCACCACCGTCTTCTCCATCATCGGCACGCTCCAGCTGTTCACCGAACCGGTGGTCTTCCAGACCATCTCGACGAACGTGACGAGCGGCTACACGCCCAACATGCAGGCCTACGCGGTGGCCGCGTCGAACAACTACTCGTTCTCGGCCGCCCTGTCGGTCGTGCTCGCCGTGGCCACCTTCATCCTGTCCTTCGGATTCCTCCGGTTCACCCAACGACGAGGGGAGGCGCTGTGAGCGCGTCGACTCACCCGACCGGCACGTCCACCGCGACCGGGGGCCGCGGTCCACGAGAGGTGTCACGGACCGCCGTCGTCATCGCGGTGGTGTTCCTCGTGATCATGGCGGTGTACTTCCTGCTGCCCGTCTACTGGCTCGTCGTCAACTCGACGAAGACCCAGAGCGACCTCGTCACGACGAACGGGTTCTGGTTCTCCGGCTGGGCCCTCTGGGACAACCTCCAGGCGCTCTTCACCCGCGACGACGGCGTGTTCCTGCGCTGGGTGCTCAACTCGGTGCTCTACGCCGGGGTGGGTGCGGCGGTCGGCACGCTGCTGGCCGCCATGTGCGGGTACGCCCTCGCCAAGTACCGGTTCCGGGGGCGCGAGCTCATCTTCTCCGTCATCCTCGGCGGAGTCCTCGTGCCCGCGACGGCGCTGGCCCTGCCGCTGTTCCTGCTCTTCGCGAAGATCTCGCAGACCGACACGATGTGGTCCGTCTTCCTGCCGAGCGTCGTCAGTCCGTTCGGCGTCTACCTCTCGCGCATCTTCGCCGCCTCCGCGGTGCCGGACGAGATCATCGAGGCGGCCCGCATCGACGGGGCCGGCGAGCGTCGCATCTTCTTCGGCATCGCGTCCCGGCTGATGTCACCCGCACTGGTCACGATCTTCCTGTTCCAGTTCATCGCCATCTGGAACAACTTCCTCCTGCCCCGGATCATGCTCAACGACTCCAAGCTGTATCCGCTGACCTACGGTCTCTACTACTGGCAGACCCAGATCTCGCGCGATCCGCAGCTGCAGACCCTCGTCATCGTGGGCTCGCTGGTGTCCGTGATCCCGCTGATCGTCGTGTTCCTCAGCCTGCAGCGCTTCTGGCAGGCAGGCCTGGCGGCCGGGTCGGTCAAGTGAGGCTGGAGCGCACGAGCCGGCGGTAGGCCGCGGGGGCGAGGCCGACGTCGCGGACGAAGCGTTCGTAGAAGGAGCTGACCGAGCCGAAGCCGGCGCCGAGGGCGATGTCGCTCGTGGTGCCGTCCGTGGAGATGAGCAGGCGCTGGGCCTCTGCGGTGCGGCACTGCGCCAGGTACTCCCCGATGCTGACCCCGAGGTGCCGGCGGAAGGCCGCGGTCGCGGTGCTGGGGTGCACGTGGACGCTGCGCGCGACATCGGCGACCGTCACCGGCTCGCGGAAGTGCGTGCTGATCCACGCGGCCATGGCGGTCGCCAGCCGCTCGGACCGCGAGCTCGGTGGCGGTGGCGCCGTCTCCTGCGCACCTCCGGCCCGGGCTACCGCTCCGGAGGTGCGCAGGAGGCAGGCCTCGACCTCGCGTCGGGCTGCGGTCGCCAGCGTCGGGTCGGTGCCGATCTCGGCGGCCCACGTGGTCATCGACGCGGCCAGGTTCGGCGGGGCGCCCACCGTGAGCATCGTGCCGCGGAGCACCTCGGCGGTGAACGACCCGGGCATCGAGGCCCACGCGAGGACCTCGACGAGCGGGACGGTCACCCATGCCACCTGCACGCCCGCGGCCCCCACGGGCTGGGCCGTCGACGTCACCCGGTGCGGGACGCTCGCCCAGAAGACCGCGCACCGACCCTCCTCGACGAGGTGCGGGCGCCCGCCGTGCTCCATGACGAAACCACCGCCGAGCGCGAGGGCCATCTCGACGTCGTCGTGCCGGTGGGCGCGCGTCATGACGGGAGAGGCGCTCAGCCCGCAGGCGAAGCCGAACCGCTCGTCCCGCGGGGTGGCGTCGATCCCGGAAGTGACGGCTCGCATGGAGGAAGCATGCCTGATTCCACGCGCCTAGCGTCGTGGGCATGACCTCGTCACCCCTCCCCGCCGCCGTCGCTGCCGCCGGGACCCCAGGCTCCCCGTCCGCCTCGACCGACCCGTGGGCGCTGACCCCGGAGCAGGTCGAGTTCTTCGACGAGCACGGCTACCTCGTCCTGCGCGACCGCATCGACCCGGCCCTGCTCGAGCGCCTCCGCCGCGCCTCCGACCGCTGGATGGCCGACGGCCTCGACCCCGGGCGTGCGCGACCCGGCGACTGGCTCTTCGCCGACCGCCCGTCGGGCCGGGTCATGTACCGCGTCGACTACCTGCACGACAAGGGCGAGGTCGCCTCGCTCGAGCTGCTCGGCAGCCCGCGCGTGCTCGCGATCGCCGAGACCCTCGCCGGACCGGACTTCGTGCCCACCTACGAGTCGATGGTCTTCAAGTCGGCCGGCGACGGTGCCCCCATCCCGTGGCACCAGGACGCCGTCCACGCGCGGCGCCACCGCATCTTCAACATCGACGTGTACCTCGACGCCTCGGTGGCGGGGGAGGGTGCGCTCCACGTCGTGCCCGGGTCGCAGGGGCGCCGGACCGACGCGTGCGGGCTCGCCGACCGGCACGGCTGGAACCTGCCCGGCGCCGTCGAGGTCGAGATGCGCCCCGGGGACGTGCTCGTGCACGACGACATGATCGTGCACGGCTCGCCGCCCGGCCGGGGCAACGCCCTGCGGCGCACCATCTACCTCGAGTTCCGTTCCGCCCACAGCATTCTCGAGGACGGGCCGTGGTCTCCTGAATGGATCGACGCCCGCCTCCGCCTGCTTGCGCCGGCGCTGGCCGAGCACGCGCGCCACAGCCGTCCGGACGAGCGCTTCGAGTGGCGGGTGTCGGACGACCTGCGCCCGTCCACGTCGTCGGACCTGGACGCCGAGCTGCGGATCGTCCACGGCGTGCACACCCCGGGCGAGTGGTGCAGTGCGGGCACCGCGTGACCGGGTGAGACGACACGCCCACGTGCTCCGACGCTTTGCAACGATGAGCCATGCCTGAGACCAGTGCCGGAACGGTCGTCGTCGAGTCCGCGGGGACCGCGCTCGTCCTCGAGCCCCGCGCGGAGGGCCTGCCGGAGGTGCTGCACTGGGGCCCCGTCCTCGAGGGCGGGCCCGGCACCTATGCCGCCCTGTCCGCCCTGACGGTCGCCCCCGTCCCGCCGAGCGCTCTCGACGAGCCGTGGCCGCTCACCGTCCTGCCCGGCGAGGGCGACGGCTGGTCGGGCACGCCGGGATGGTCCGGGCACCGCGGCGGGTCCGCGGGCGCCGTGCGCTGGTCGGACGTCACGTGCGCGGCCGTGGGCGGCACCGTCGTGACCCGCGCGACCTCGGCGGACGGCATCCGCCTCGAGCTGCGGCACGCGCTCGACGCGCACGGTGTGCTCCGCGTCGACGCGTCGGTGACGAACGCGTCCGACGCCGACGCCCCGCTCGACGTGTCCGCGCTGCGCGCGATGCTGCCGCTGCCGCTGCGCGCCGACGAGGTGCTCGACCTCACCGGGCGCTGGTGCCGCGAGCGCTCGCCGCAGCGCAGCCGGCTCGACCACGGCACGCACCTGCGCGCGTCCCGACGCGGACGCACCGGCCACGACGCGACGCTCCTGCTCATGGCGGGCACCCGCGGGTTCGACTGGGGCTCGGGCGAGGTCTGGGCCGTGCACACGGCCTGGAGCGGCAACCACGAGCACCTCGTCGAGGCCCTGCCCGAGGGCGCCGGCCGCCACCACGCCGTCCTGGGCGGGGGAGAGCTGCTCGCGCCGGGCGAGGTGCGGCTCGCGCCGGGGGAGACCTACGCCGCCCCGACCGTCGTCTTCGTCCACTCGACCGATGGCCTCGACGGCCTGTCGCGCCGCCTCCACCGGGGCCTGCGCGCTCGTGCCGGTCATCCGTCGCGGCCGCGTCCGGTCGTCCTCAACACGTGGGAGGCCGTCTACTTCGAGACCGACCTCGCCCACCTGAAGTCCTTGGCCGACAAGGCTGCTCGAATCGGCGTCGAACGCTTCGTGCTCGACGACGGCTGGTTCGGCTCGCGCCGCCACGACCGCGCCGGCCTCGGCGACTGGGTCGTCTCGGCCGACGCCTGGCCCGACGGCCTGGCACCCCTCGTCGACCACGTCAAGGGCCTGGGCCTCGAGTTCGGGTTGTGGTTCGAGCCGGAGATGGTCAACGAGGACAGTGACCTCGTGCGGGCCCACCCCGAGTGGGCGCTCGGCCCGGCAGCCGGAGCTCCGCGCGAATGGCGCTGGCAGCAGCTGCTCGACCTCACGAACCCCGACGCGTACGCCCAGCTGCTCGAGCGGATCAGCGCGCTCGTCGCCGAGTACGGCATCGACTACATCAAGTGGGACCACAACCGCGACCTCCTCGAGGCCGTGCACACGGTGGACGGCCCCGGCGGTCGCCGGGTCGACGCCCCTGCGGTGCACGACCACACGCTCGCCTTCTACCGCCTGCTCGACGACCTCCGGGCGCGTCACCCGCGGCTCGAGATCGAGTCGTGCAGCAGCGGCGGCGGGCGCGTCGACCTCGGGGTGCTCGACCACACCGACCGCATCTGGACCAGCGACTGCAACGACGCCCTCGAGCGGGCGAGCATCCAGCGCTGGACGAGCCTGCTCGTGCCCGCCGAGCTCATGGGCACGCACGTCGGCCCGGCCACGGCGCACACGACGCACCGCACCGTCGACCTCGGGTTCCGCACGCTCATGGCGCTGCAGGGGCACGCGGGTCTCGAGTGGGACATCACGACGTGCTCGGACGACGAGCTCGAGGCGCTCACCGCGTGGACGGCGCTCGCCCGAGAGCTGCGGCCGCTGCTGCACACCGGCGACCTCGTCCGCTCGGAGAGCCCCGACGGCACCGTCCTCGTGACCGGCACCGTCGAGGCCGAACGCGGCCGGGCCGCCTACACGGTGGCCCGTCTCGTCACCGGTCGCGACGCCGTGACGGGCGCGCTCCCGCTGCCGGGCCTCGACCCCCAGCGCAGCTACGTCGTGCGGGTGCGGCCCGAGGCGGGGCAGCCTGCGGTCGTCCAGCACGGTGCGCCCTCGTGGTGGGAGCCGGCGCTCGGCGCTGACGGCGTCGTCGTGCCGGGCTCGGTGCTCGGCGTCGTCGGCCTGCCCGTGCCGGTCCTCGGCCCGGCCCAGGGCTACCTCCTCGACGTCCGGGCGGTCTGAGGCCTGCTCAGGCCAGCGGCACCGGCACGTCGATGCCGCCCTCGATCGTCAGCCGAGCACCCATGCGGCCGAACGAGGGAACCGGCACGAACGCACCGGCGAAGAGTGCCTCGCCCTGGTAGAAGTTCGGCGACGACGCCAGCATCGCCTCCGGCGCGAAGCCGAAGAGGCGCGAGAGGTCGGCGACGTCGGACGGCGAGTTCATCCGCATGAGCATGAGGTTGTCGCACTGCGAGACGACCTGCGGGTGGACCTTCGAGGGCCGCTGGGTCGAGAGCAGCAGCCACAGGCCGTACTTGCGCCCCTCGGCGGCGATCTGGATGAGCCGGTCGGTCACGGCGTGCTGCAGCGGGGTCGACGGGTCGGAGGGGCAGATGTTGTGCGACTCGTCGATGACGACGAGCGCCGGCTGCCGCTGCTCGCGCTCGGCCCACAGCCGGTCGAGCAGGTCGAGGGCGACGACGAGCTGCTCCTCGTGGCGGCCGAAGCCGGACACGTCGAGGACCGTCGTGCGGGCGGACCGCTCGTGCATCGGCACCGCGCCGGGCGTGTTGATGGGCCACACCTGCCAGCCCCCGATGCCGAGGTTCTCGACGCGCTGCGCGAAGGCCCGCTCGGACGCCGAGCCGACGGCCATGCGCGCGATGAGCTCGCCGAGGTCGATGCTCGTGTCGTTCGCGTCGATGTGCAGCCACTCGTTGAACTCCCCGCGGTCGGTGACCGGGTTGAGCTGCATCACCGACGCCTGGGCGGCCAGCGAGAGGTGACCGAACCGGACGCGCAGCGCGTCCGCGCCGTCGGCGTCGGCCCGCTGCACGTCGAGGGTGCCAGCGCTGGTGAGCCGGTCACCGGCCTCGGCCGGCGCGTCGTCGCGGGTCGTGCCGAGGTGCACGAAGTCGGCGTTCGGGTCGATGACGAACAGCCGCAGCCGCGTCTGGAGGATGAGCTGCTCGAGGACGACCCCCAGCGCGTACGTCTTGCCGGAGCCGCTCTGCCCGCAGACGAACGTGTGCCGGGCGAAGCCGGCGGGCCGCAGGCGCAGCGCGGCCTCGGCGGCACCGAGCTGCCACGTGCCGACCTCCATCGTGGCCCGTGTGGCCTCCTGCAGCTGCTCGGCCTCCTCGCGGTTCGCCGGGCGGATCGTCGCCTGGTCGAGCAGGTCGCGGCCCTGCGGGCGCACGAGCCGCCCGTCCTTGAGGTGCCCCAGGACGACGCCCGCCGCGACGGCCGGGTCGCCGGACCGGGCCCGCACCTGGGCCAGCAGGGCCTCGTGGTCGGACTCGATGACGGCGAGGTCGCCGGGGCTGAGTCGCTCGGTCGCCGCGACGAAGGTGCGCCCGTCGTCGGACCTGACGTCTGCGCCGAAAGTCGTGTCGTGCGTCATCATCGCCTCCACACCGTCGCCGAACCGCAAGCCTCTCCATGGTGGCCCGTGGACGCGGCCGCTGGCGGCGAATCGGGTCAATCGGCGGCGCAGTCGCGGCAGGTGCCGAGGAGGGCGGCGTGGCCGGTGTCGAGGACGAAACCGAGATCGGTCGCCAGGCGCGCCGCGACGTCGTCGAGGACGTCCGGAGGCACGTCGAGGACGCGTCCGCAGGCGTGGCACTGGACGTGCGCGTGGTCGTGGGCGCGGTCATGCGCGTCGTGCGCGTCGTGCGCGTCGTGGGAGTCGTCGTGGCCGGTCGGCGTCTCGTCCTCGGGCCCGGCGCCGAGGTGGTAGACCGTCGCGGACCCGCCGAGGTGCACGTGCGACAGCGCCCCGAGCTCGGTGAGCGCGGTGAGCGTCCGGTAGAGGGTGGCCCGGTGAACGGCCGGCTCGAGGTCGCCGACCCGCGCGCCGATCTGCTCGGCCGTCAGGTGCTCGCCCGCCGCGTCAGCCGCGTCGACGACCGTGAGCACGGCCCGGCGAGCCGGCGTCATCCGCTCGCCGACGGCGCGCAGCCGGGCGAGGACGTCGGCGACGCGCGGCGTCGGGGTCGTCGGCTGGGTCGGCGGCACGCCCTCATCATCCCGCGTCCGGCGGTGGGTGGCAGACTGCCCCCGTGCGTGCCCTCACGAAGCTGTCCGCCGGCCCCGGTCTCGAGCTCGTCGACCGACCCGAGCCCGAATGCGGCCCCACCGACGTCAAGATCCGCGTGCTCCGGGCGGGCATCTGCGGCACCGACCTGCACCTCGCGGGCTGGGACGAGTGGGCCGAGTCGACCGTCAAGCCGCCGCTCGTCATCGGCCACGAGTTCTACGGCGAGGTCGTCGAGGTCGGCGCGGACGTCACGAGCGTGTCCGTCGGCGACCGCGCGTCGGGCGAGGGCCACGTCGTCTGCGGCACCTGCCGCAACTGCCGCGCCGGCCGCCGTCACCTCTGCATCCGCACGCAGGGCATCGGCGTCAACCGCGACGGAGCCTTCGCCGACTTCGTCGTGCTGCCGGCGAGCAACGTCTGGGTGCAGCCGGCCGACCTCGACCCCGACCTCGGTGCCGTCTTCGACCCGCTCGGCAACGCCACGCACACGGCGCTGCAGTGGCCGATGGTCGGCGAGGACGTCGTCATCACCGGCGCCGGGCCGATCGGCGTCATGGCCGCCGGGATCGCCCGCCACGCCGGGGCCCGGTACGTCGTCGTCTCCGACGCGAGCGACTACCGCCTCTCCCTCGCCGAGCACGCCGGTGCCGACCTCACCATCAACGTGACGCGCGAGTCGCTCGCCGACGCCCAGCACCACCTCGGCATGAAGGAGGGCTTCGACATCGGTCTCGAGATGTCGGGGGCCGCGCCCGCCGTCACCGACATGATCGCCAACATGAACCACGGTGGTCGCATCGCGCTGCTCGGGCTGCCGCACCAGAGCTACGAGCTCGACTGGGGCAAGGTCATCACCCACATGCTGACCCTCAAGGGCATCTACGGCCGCGAGATGTACGACACCTGGTACGCGATGTCGCAGATGATCGCGACGTCCGAGCGCTTCCGGGCCGCGGTCTCCCAGGTCATCACGCACCGGTTCCCGGCCGAGCGCTGGGAGGAGGCCTTCGACACGGCGCGTTCGGGCCAGTGCGGCAAGGTCGTCCTCGACTGGTCATGACCCAGCCGGGGCCGCCCCGCCCGCCCCGCCCGCTCGTGCTGCTCCACGGCGTCGGGCAGTCGCCCATCGCGTGGCAGGACTTCGTGTCGGCGTTCGGCGCCGGTCGGCCGATGACCGCGCCGTGGATGCGCGGCCTGCGCCCCAAGGACCCCGTCGGCTTCGACCTCGACGCCGCGGCCTCGGGCGTCGCCGACGAGCTCGAGCTGCAGGGCGTCCGGAAGGCCGACCTCCTCGGGGTGTCAGTGGGGGCGAGCGTCGCGCTGCGCCTCGCCGTCCAGCGACCCGAGCTCGTCGGACGCCTCGTCGTGGCCGGCGCGCTCGTGCGCCCCTCGAAGGGTGCGCTGCGGATGCAGAAGCTCGCGATGCGCCTCGTGCCCGAGTCGAAGCTCGTCGACGCCGGGGTGTCGCGCCCGCGGATGCTCGCAGTGCTCGACGCGCTGCGCGAGTTCGACGGCACCGACGCGCTGCGACGCGTCGAGGCGCCGACGCTCGTCGTCGCGGGGTCGCGCGACCGCGCCGGGGTCGAGGCCGGGCGTCGCCTCGCCACAGACGTTCCCGGCGCGCGGCTGCACGTCGTCGACGGCGCGGGCGCGATGCTCAACACGGAGTCAGCGCGCGAGCTCGCCGACCTCACCCACGAGTTCCTCGACGCGCCAGCGCTCTCCAGCTCCTCCGAGCTCCCCGCGCCGGAGGCCTGACCACCCTCTCCGCGCCGGCCGCCACGCTCCCTCCTCTCTCGTCGAGTGAGCACTCAGTCACAGGGGTCTCAGGCGTCACGTGACGGGTGGGACGCAGTGCTCACTCGACGGGGGAGGGGGAGGGCAGGGCCGCACCGGTGCACTCGGTCGGCTCACCCGATGGCGTCGAGGCCCTCCTGGAGCGTGCGGAGGAAGGCCGCCTGTGGCGGGTGGTCGGAGTTCGCCATGTCGGAGAGCCAGTCGACCTGGTCGCGTACCTGGCGCAGCTGCTCCTCGCTGCCGATGAGGGCCGCCCGCTCGTAGCGGTCGACGGCCTTGGCGGCCTTGGAGCGCGTCGGCTCCGGCGCCCACAGCGCGGCGAGCGTCACGAGGTCGCCGACCACGGCCACGGTCCAGAACGAGGGGGAGTGGCGCGCCTCCTCGTCGGCCACCTCGGTCGCGTCGTGGAGCAGCCGGCGTGCGGTGTCCGGGTCGACGCCCGCGCGGTCGGGCACCGGGCGCCACGTCAGGGCCAGCTCGGCCGCGAGCCAGTTGGCGAGGGCCCCGTTGCTGCGCCGGTCGTGCGGGCCGGCGGCCTCGTGGGCGCGGCGGTACCAGTCGGCGGCGTCGACGAGGGCGTCCTTGGCGCGTGTCCAGTCGTCGGGTGCCGCCGCGGCGGCGGCCGCGGACCGGGCCGGGCACGTGACGAGGGCGAGCCGCTTGTACGCGCTGGCGACGCGCCACAGCCGGTCGATGCTCGGCGCGGGCGCACCCTCGGCCGCGGTGAGGACCGAGGGACCCGGGCCGCTGCCGAGGACGACCGAGCCGGGGTCGTCGATGAGGTGGCGCAGCGTCACGATCGAGGACTCGATCGTCGCGGCGGCGGTCTCGACGGCGTCGGCGCCGAGCAGGGCGATCCCCGACCCGCCGGGGGCGCCCGAGCCGTGCACCGCGTCGGTCGCCGCGGTGCGCACGGTCTGGTCGATCCACACCTCGAAGTCGCGGACCGTGAGCGCCGTGCCGCCCGAGGCGAGGGTGCGGCGGAAGTAGTCGCGGGCGAGGTCGAAGTTGCCGAACTTGTTGTACGTGCGGGCGATGAGCACCTGGAGCGCCCCGTCGGACAGGTCGCACGCGTCGAGCTGGGCCACGAGGGTGTGCAGCCGCCGCAGGCCGTAGTTCGTGTCGCGGCTGACGTCGACCGACTGGCCGAGGTTCTCGATCTCGACGCGGGCCTGCTCGGTGCTCGCGAGGCTTCGCGTCGGTCCGGCCGTCAGCTCGACGCCCTCGCGGGCCAGGCGGTAGTCGGGGTCGCCGTAGCACTGGTAGGCGCCCCACGTGTTGACGTCGGGGTGCAGGCTCCAGGTCTCCGCGCGGGCCCGGGTGACGGCGTCGCCGAAGGTCTCGCCGGCGAGGATCGCGTCGTAGAACGTCGTCGCGAACGTCGACGCCGCCTCGTCGTCGACGGCCCAGCCGCACGCGACGACGGCGCGGACGCCGATGTCGATGAGCTCGGTGGCGACGCTCGCGGCGAGCCGGTGGTAGCGGCCGCCGAGGGTCGGTGCGGCCGTGTCGCCCTCGGGCACCGCGCCGAGGTGGCAGCAGTTGACGAAGACGAGCTCGGGCACCTGGCGCAGCTGCCCGATCTCCCCGGCGGTGAGGAACATCCCACCGCCGAGGACGAGCCCGGTGACGCGTGCCGTCCCGTCGACGCCGTCGGTCCCGGCCGCCGGCACCGGCCAGTCGAAGACGCCGTGCCCCGCCAGGTGCACGATGCGGTAGGCGCCGTCGAAGAGGCCCTGCACCACCTGTGTACCCGACGCGGTGATGAGCGGGTCGCACTGGAATCCCTTGTCCTGCAGGGTCTTCGCAACAGCGCGGGCCTCGTTCTGGGCGGCGGGCAGCGGACCGAGGCCGCTCTCGGTGTCGCCGATGACGAACGCGCGGCCCGTCGTCGCCGACAGCACGTGGCTGCGCATCGTCGTGCCCTCGAGCTGGCGCACGAGGCCGCGCCGCACCCCGAGGGGTGTCCGGCGCTCGCCGTCCCCTGCGCCGATCCGGTCGGCGCCGTGGTCGTCGAGCAGCTCCCACGGGAAGTGCGCCGAGCCACGGTCCACGACGAGCACGATGTTGTCGGTGTCGGGTGCCTGCGCCTTGAGGTCGTTCGGGAAGAGCAGCTCGAAGAGGGTGTGGGCCGACACGGCGTCGGGCGAGGGCGTGTCGACGAGCGACTCGACGAGGCGGTCGACGAGGGCCCGCTGGGTGCCCACGGTGCGCGTCGGCGTGCCGGCCCGGCCCACCGACGCCTCGAAGGTGAGGGAGCCGTCGGAGTCGCTGCGCACCCGCACCTGCTGCCACCAGCCGTCGCGCTCGGTGAAGACGAGCCGTCGCTGTCGCCCCGGCATCTCACGCAGGCGCGGGTCGAGGACGAAGCACTCGGCGAGCTCGCCCGTCGACATCGACGCACTGACGGCGTCGAGGGCCTGGAGGGCGCGGTCCTGCCACAGCTCGATGACCTCGAGGTCGCTGATGTGCACGCCCATGCCGGTGTCGGCGAGGCGGTCGTTGGCCCGCTGGATGCCGGTGAGCAGCGCCTGGACGCTGTCGCGCACCGGCAGGCCGCCGGCGCCGGTGGCGATGAGCAGGCTCGAGAGTCGCATCTGCAGGACGCCGCCGGTGCGGCGGGATGCCTTGCGGGGCCGGGCGATCGACAGGTGGCCGAGGGCGGCGGTCAGGGCCGCGTGCGCCACAGCCCGGGCCAGGGACGCCGCGCTCAGCTGGCCGATGGGGCCCAGGCCCGCGACGACCGCACCGGGTGGCGTCGACCACTTGTCGGGGTCGGTGAACACCTGGCACGTCTCCAACGCGCCCGGGTAGATGCCGAGCATCGCTGCGCGGGAGAGCCGCCCGTCGAGCAGCTGGTCGAGGGCGGCCTCGCCGCCGACGAGGGTGCTGCCGGCGTAGTGGCCGACGATGAGGTGGTTGCGGGCGAAGCGCAGGTCGCCGTGGGCGACGTGGACGGTCGGCCGGGGTCGCGGGTCGGACGCATCGGATGCGGCGGACGCGTCGGACGCGTCGGGAGCGACGGACGCGTCGGGTGCACGGGACGGCGTGGACGGTGAACCGGTCGTGGAGGGGGCGGGCGGCGTCGGTGTCGCCGGGACGGTCCCCGGCGGCGTCGGGACGGGCCCGTCGAGCGGGGACACGACCTCACCCCGCGGGCGACAGGAACGGGGCGTCGAGGCGGACGCCGCGGCCCTCGAGCTGCGGCACCTGCGGGTAGGCGCCGCGCAGCCCGACCAGGGTGCGGCGGTGCACGTCGCGGTAGGACGCGGTCGGGTCCTCGCGCATCGCCTTGACGAGGTAGTACGTCAAGGCGCCGTTGTACGAGCCGTCGATGTGTGCGTCGGCCGAGGTCTGCGTGTCGCGGCAGCCGCTGACGAGGGTCTCGATGATGTCGACGTCGTGCACGTCTCCGTCCCGGCGCCGGCCGGCCCGACGCGGGGTGCCGGTGTGGGCGCCGCCGCGGTCCTCGTCGTCCGGGTTGGGCAGGAACCGGTCGACCACCTCCGGCTGCGGCATGCCCGGCGGCGGGAGCGGCTCGCGGGTGTTGGTGCCGGAGTGGCAGCAGTCCATGACGACGGTGAGGCTCGCGGCCGGGTCGAGGCGGTCGAAGGTGGTGCGCAGCCAGTCGTCGGTGAGCGGGTCGTCCCAGTCGAGGTCGTGCGGGCAGAGGATCTCGTCGCGGCCGTCGGCCTCGTCGCCGTTGGTGTCGGGCACGTTCGAGCCGTGACCGGAGTAGTGCAGGTAGAGGACGTCGCCCGGGGCGGCGCCGTCGACGAGGCCGGAGATCGCCTCCTGCATCGCCGCCTTGGTGGCCGCCGCGTCGGTGAGGAGCGTGACGGCGGCGTCGGGGAAGCCGTAGAGGTCGCGCAGGACGCCGGCGGCGAGCTCGACGTCGTTGACGCAGCCGCGGAGGTCGGCCCCCGGGATCGCGTACTGGTTGATGCCGATGAGCAGGGCGCGCCGGGCCATGAGGAGCTCCTTCCGCCGAGCGCACGGGGCAGGGTGGGGGCCCCACCTCCCAGAGTCCTCCTGCGCAGGCGGTGATACACCCGGTTCGGGCGTCTTGGGTGCTCACTCGGGCAGACGGCACCGCCCGGCCCGAAGGTGTGCCGGGCCGGGCGGTGCCGTGAGGTCCGCGCCGTCAGACGCGCTTGATGGTGTACGTGATCCACCACTCGTTGACGAGCTTGATGTCACCCTGGCTCGAGGAGGACCGGTAGATGGCCCCGCTGCCGGTCGTGACGCGCGGCGTGAAGTAGCCGCTCGGGTAGGTCACCGGGACGCCGACGGAGTAGACGAGGTTGCAGTCCGTCCGGTCGTCGGGAACGAGCTTGCTGCCCAGCCAGGCTCCGACCGCGACGTACACCTTCGCCGGCAGGGGGAGGCCGAGGACCTCCTTGAGGCCCGTGAACAGCTCGGGACGGTGGCACACCGTCGTGCCCACGGTCAGGGTGCCCCGGGTCAGCTTCTGGGCCAGCGTCGCGAAGCCGCGGACGTAACCCGACGCGAGGCCGATCGTCGTCCCGTTCCGGGTGAGGCCGTTGAAGTAGGGCGTCTCGTTGAAC
Organism: Intrasporangium sp. Soil_C_50; assembly: GCF_057656595.1. Taxonomy (NCBI): domain Bacteria; kingdom Bacillati; phylum Actinomycetota; class Actinomycetes; order Micrococcales; family Intrasporangiaceae; genus Intrasporangium; species Intrasporangium sp. Soil_C_50. Next base: position 153,590 of record NZ_JBDGKB010000005.1, on the reverse strand, counting down.
GGCGACATCGGGACCCACACCCCGTTGGACAGGCACGTGGTGACGACGAGGTCGGTGTGGCCGCCGTCCCAGTAGTAGTTCTTCTCACCCGTCCTCCGCGGCATTCCCCCACCGCTGTACTGCTCCGCATAGCGGTACTCGCGCACGGAGGCCGAGACACGGACCTTCTGGTTGTACTTGCAGACGAGCGCGTCCGCCTGCGGCGCGGCCACCGCGAGCGAGGTCGCGGCCACGAGCGAAGCGAGCACGGTCGTGCCGGTCAGGCGACGGAACCGGCGCGGCCGGGCAGGACGGAGCGAACGCAGAACCTTCATGTGAACCCCTGTTTGTCGTCGGTGGTGCGGACAGCGCGAGTCTGCACGGCCGGGCTCAGGGGTGTGACCGTTTTGGGCTGTTCAGCTCAGCAGAGGTTGATGCCGCCGGCGTCGAGGAGCTTGCCGGCCGTGGCGTCGTCGGGCACCAGGGGCACGAGCCAGTCGTCGCCCGAGATCGACTTGACGCCGGTCTTGCACTGGAAGGTGCTGACGGTGCGGTCGAGGTCGACGGCCTTGTCGTAGAAGGACGCCTCGACCTGCTGGCCCTTGGGACCGGTGCACGTCACCTTGTGGTCGTCGACCGATCCCCTGGCGTCGGAGTCGGGCGGGCAGACGACCTGGGCCACCGTGATCCACGCCGGGTGCGCGCCCGCGACCTCCTTCGTCGCGCTCGGGCCGCCGTCGCCGCAGGCGGTGAGGGCGAGAACGGTGGCCGCGGTGGCGCAGCTGAGGGCGAGTCGTCGATGCACGGGAGGTCCTGGCGTCCTGGTGGGAGGGCTGGTCCGGCGGGCCTCGTGGGCCGCGCAAACCCCGCCACTGTAGTGGCGCAAAGAGCTTCGCACCGACTCGAGCGGACGTCAGGGCGGTCTCTGCCGGGCCCGCTGAGCATGCCGGCGTGACATTGTCGACACATGGGACGCCTCGTCTACACGACCATCTGCTCCCTCGACGGCTACGTGGCCGACGCGTCGGGGAGCTTCGAGTGGGCCGCCCCCGACGCCGAGGTGCACGGCTTCGTCAACGACCTCGAGCGCGGCGTCGGCACCCACCTGTGCGGTCGGCGGCTCTACGAGGTGATGCGGTACTGGGACACCGCGCCGACGGAGGACCCCGAGGGGTCGGTCGCCGACGACTACGCCCGCGTGTGGCAGGCGAGCGACAAGGTCGTGTACTCGACGACGCTCGACGCGGTCTCCGCTCCTCGCACGCGCCTCGAGCGGTTCTTCGACCCCGAGGCGGCCAAGGCCTGGGTGCAGGAGCAGCCGCACGACGTCAGCATCGGCGGCCCGTCGCTCGCGGCCCAGGCCCTGCGGGCCGGCGTCGTCGACGAGGTCACCGTGTTCCGGGTGCCGCACGTCGTCGGGGGAGGCACGCCGATCCTGCCGACCGACGTGCGGATGCAGCTGCGCCTGTGCGACTCCCGCACGTTTGCCAACGGCACGACGTACGCCCGCTACGACGTGCTCTGACGCCCGGGTCGGCCGGCCGACCAGCCGCGCCACGCGTCGACGCCGACGGCGACGAACGGACCCGCGGGCGGGCGTTCGGCGTACTGGGGGTAGCGGGCCACCAGGGCGTCCCGGCCGGCACGCGTCGCAACGTCGGTGGCGTCGGTGGCGTCGAGGACGCGGGCGGTGCCGTCGGCGCGGACCCACCACAGCTGCGTCCAGTCGTCCTCGTAGTGGTCGACGAGGAGGCTGACGCGGGGGTGCGCGGCGATGTTGGCCAGGCGGCGCAGGGCCCGCGTCGACTTGGGCTTGTCGTCGACCGCCGACCACACGACGTCGCCGACGACGGCGAAGACGACCGGCACGAGGTGCGGCGACCCGTCGGGCGTGACCGTCGCGAGCCGGGCGACCCGCGCGGCGGCGAAGCGCGCCCTCGCCTCGTCCGCGTCCACCCGGCCCACGCTAGTCCGCCCGCGCGGCAATACGCTGGGGGACGCCACACGCCCGACCACGCGCGAAGGACGACCATGTACGGATCGGTCAAGGACGAGATCGCAGCGACCCTGCAGGAGATCGAGGACGCCGGCCTCTACAAGAACGAACGCGAGCTGACCTCACCCCAGTCGGCCCACGTCACCACCCTCAAGGCCGAGGCGCTCAACTTCTGCGCCAACAACTACCTCGGCCTGGCCGACGACCCCGCGATCGTCGCCGCCGCCAAGGCCGCGCTCGACGACTGGGGCTTCGGCATGGCGTCGGTCCGCTTCATCTGCGGCACGCAGACGCTGCACACCGACCTCGAGCGCACCATCAGCGAGTTCCTCGGCACCGAGGCCACGATCCTCTACTCCTCGTGCTTCGACGCGAACGGCGGCGTATTCGAGGTGCTCTTCGGCGCCGAGGACGCCATCATCAGCGACGAGCTCAACCACGCCTCGATCATCGACGGTGTGCGCCTGTCCAAGGCGATGCGCTACCGCTACAAGAACGCCGACATGACCGACCTGCGGGCCCAGCTCGAGGCCGCCGTCGCGGCCGGCGCCAAGCGCAAGGTCGTCGTCACCGACGGCGTCTTCTCGATGGACGGCTCGTACGCCCCGCTCGACGAGATCTGCGACCTCGCAGACGAGTTCGGCGCTCTCGTGTTCGTCGACGACTCGCACGCCGTCGGCTTCGTCGGCGACGGCGGCCGCGGCACGCCCGAGCTGTTCGGCGTCCAGGACCGCGTCGACATCATCACCGGCACGCTCGGCAAGGCCCTCGGCGGCGCGTCCGGCGGCTACGTGGCCAGCCACCGCGAGGTCGTCGACCTGCTGCGCCAGCGCTCGCGCCCGTACCTGTTCTCCAACTCCGTCGCGCCGGCCGTCGCGGCCGGCTCGAAGGCCGCCATCGAGCTCGTCGCGAGCTCGGCCGAGAAGCGCGAGCAGCTGCGCCGCAACACCGACCTGTTCCACTCGCTCATGACCGAGGCCGGCTTCGAGCTGCTGCCCGGCACGCACCCGATCCGCCCGGTCATGTTCCCGGGCGAGGACGGCGCCCGCCGCGCCGCGCAGGTCGCCGACCACATGCTCGGCAACGGCGTCTACGTCATCGCGTTCTCCTACCCGGTCGTGCCCAAGGGCAAGGCGCGCATCCGCGTCCAGCTCTCTGCCGCGCACTCCGAGGACGACGTCCGCGCCTGCGTCGACGCCTTCGTCAAGGGCCGCGACGCCGTCGGCTGACCCCCGCGTCGATGACCCGTCCCGCGACGCACTCCTGGAGGAAGTGCGCGTCCGTGGCCGGACGCCGTCGCTCAGACGTCGACGCGGGCGTGCAGCCAGGGGCGGTGCAGGTCGAAGCGGCGGCCGGTGATCTCGTCGACGACGATCTCGACGACGACCGTCTTCGGGGTGTTCACCCACGGGCGCAGGGGCAGCGACTCGGTGGCCCACGTCGTGTCGCCGGTCAGCTCGTGGGCGCGGCCGCGGCAGATGACGCTCGTCGCGTGCTCACCCTCGAGCTCGTCGACCTCGAAGGCGACGTCGCAGTTCATCGCGACGCCGAGCAGCTTGCTGCCCTCGGCCGTGAGGAACAGGAGCCGGTGGTCGACGACGGCGTAGTTGATGGGGACGAGGTGGACCTCGTCGGCGAGGTGGTAGGCGAGGCGGCCGAACTCACGGCCGTGGAGGAAGTCCCAGCTCTCCTCGGGGTGCAGCTCGTGCACGGGGCTGTCGGGCGTGTTCATCGTCGTCACCTCTCTCGGGTTCCCGGGTCGGTCGGGTCCCGCCTCGGACTACTACTGATTGTAGTAAGGACTGTGGCCGACGGACCCGCATCGTGGCGAGGCTCGCGTCACAGCCGCGGTGCGATTGACTGTGGCCATGGACTTCTGGAGTGCGTACGCCCAGGGCTTCGCGCGCGTGGCCGCCTGCACCCTCCCGATCACCGTCGCCGACCCCGCCCGCAACGCCGACGCCGTCCTCGAGCAGGTGCGCGACCTGCACGACGAGGGCGTGGCGCTCGCGGTGTTCCCCGAGCTGTGCCTGTCCGGCTACGCCATCGACGACCTCCTGCTGCAGGACCCCCTCCTCGACGCCGTCGACGACGCCATCGCGCGCATCGCCGAGGCCACGGCCGACCTGCGCCCGCTCGTCGTCGTCGGCGCACCGCTCGATCGTGACGGCCGCCTCTACAACTGCGCCGTCGTCATCCACGCCGGACGCGTCATCGGCGTCGCCCCGAAGTCGTACCTGCCGAACTACCGCGAGTTCTACGAACGGCGCCACTTCGGCGCCGGCGACGACCAGCGCGGCGGCACCATCGAGGTGGCCGGTGACCGAGTCCCCTTCGGCCCCGACCTGCTGTTCCGCGCCACCGACGTGCCCGGCCTCGTCGTGCACGTCGAGGTGTGCGAGGACATGTGGGTGCCCATCCCGCCGAGCCACGAGGCGGCGCTCGCGGGGGCCACGGTGCTCGCCAACATCTCCGGCTCTCCCATCACCGTGTCACGCGCGGACGACCGGAAGCTCTTGTGCCGCAGCGCATCCGCCCGCTGCCTCGCCGCCTACCTCTACGCCGCGGCCGGTGAGGGCGAGTCGTCGACCGACCTGTCGTGGGACGGCCAGACGCTCGTCTACGAGAACGGCGCCCTGCTCGCCGAGTCAGACCGGTTCCCCGAGGGGCCGCGCCGGTCCGTCGCCGACATCGACCTCGACCTGCTGCGGCAGGAGCGCCAGCGCCAGGGCACGTTCGACGACAACCGCCGCACCCACGCCGCCCGCACCGGCCAGTTCCGCACCGTCGAGGTCGAGCTCGCGCCCCCGACCGGCGACCTCGGCCTGCTCCGCAAGGTCGACCGGTTCCCGTTCGTCCCCGACGACCCCGAACGCCTCGCCCTCGACTGCTACGAGGCCTACAACATCCAGGTGTCCGGCCTCGAGCAGCGACTGCGCGCGATGTCGACGGACGGCTGGCGGCCCAAGGTCGTCATCGGCGTCAGCGGCGGCCTCGACTCGACCCACGCCCTCATCGTCGCCGCCAAGGCGATGGACCGCCTCGACCGGCCGCGCAGCGACATCCTCGCCTTCACGATGCCCGGCTTCGCCACGAGCGAGCACACCAAGCGCAACGCCGTCGCCCTCATGGAGGCGCTCGACGTCACGTGGGAGGAGCTCGACATCCGCCCGGCCGCCACGCAGATGCTCGACACCATGGGCCACCCGTTCGGGCGCGGCGAGGAGGTCTACGACGTCACCTTCGAGAACGTCCAGGCCGGCCTGCGCACCGACTTCCTCTTCCGCATCGCCAACCAGCGCGGCGGCATCGTCCTCGGCACCGGCGACCTGTCCGAGCTGGCCCTCGGCTGGTGCACGTACGGCGTCGGCGACCAGATGAGCCACTACGCCGTCAACACCGGCGTGCCCAAGACCCTCATCCAGCACCTCGTGCGGTGGGTCGTGTCGTCGGGCCAGTTCGAGGACCACGTCGACGAGACGCTCCTGTCGATCCTCGACACCGAGATCAGCCCCGAGCTCGTGCCGGCGAGGGAGGGCGAGGCGCCGCAGAGCACCCAGGCGAAGATCGGTCCCTACTCGCTGCAGGACTTCACGCTCTTCCACGTGCTGCGCCGCGGCTACCGGCCCTCGAAGATCGCCTACCTCGCCTGGAACGCGTGGCACGACCCCGAGGCCGGCGAGTGGCCGCCCGGCTTCCCCGACGCCGACCGCGTCGCCTACGACCTGTCGACGATCCGCCGCTGGCTCGAGGTGTTCGTGACCCGGTACTTCGCCAACCAGTTCAAGCGCTCGGCGCTGCCGAACGGCCCGAAGGTCCTCGCCGGCGGCTCGCTGTCCCCGCGCGGCGACTGGCGGATGCCGTCCGACGCCTCGGGCGCGGCGTGGCTGGACGAGCTCGACGCCAACGTGCCCGACGCGTGAGGCTGTGCCCGTGACCGAGCGTTCCCGAGCCGCCGTGATCGTCCGCGAGTACACCGATGCCGACTGGCCCGCCGTCTGGGCCGTCGTCGAGCAGGTGGTCCGCGCCGGCGACACCTTTCCCTACCCGGTCGACCTCGACGAGGCCACGGCCCGCACGATCTGGCTCGACAACGGCCCGGGCGGGCGGGCCACCGTGGCCGTCGCGGGTGACGAGCTGCTCGGCACGGCGAAGATGGGCCGCAACCGGCCCGGGCCCGGCTCGCACGTGGCGACGGCGAGCTACATGGTGACCGACGCGGCCCGCGGGCGTGGCGTCGGGCGGGCCCTCGTCGAGGACTCGCTCGCGTGGGCGCGCGAGGCCGGCTTCGCCGCGATGCAGTTCAACGCCGTCGTGGAGACGAACCGCGGCGCGGTCAGCCTCTACGAGAGCCTCGGCTTCACCATCATCGGCACGGTGCCCCGCGCCCACGAGATGCCCGACGGGACGCGCGTCGGCGCGCACGTCATGCACGTCGACCTCTGAGGGCCCACCGCCTCCGCCGGCTTGCTCAGCCTGCTCAGCCGGAGATGGCGACCTTCAGGGCGCCGGTGTCGGCCGCGCGGGCGAAGGTGTCGTACGCGTCGAGGAACTCACCCATCGCGAAGCGATGGGTCACGAACCTCGCCAGGTCGACCTGACGCGTCGAGAGCAGCTTGAGCAGCGTCGGCGTCGAGTACGTGTCGACGAGCCCGGTGGTGATGGTGACGTTCTTGATCCAGAGCTCCTCCAGGTGCAGCGTGGCCGGGCCGCCGTGCACGCCGACGTTCGCCACCCGGCCGCCCGGTCGCACGAGGGCAGCGCACTGCTCGAAGGTCGCCGCCACGCCCACGGCCTCGACGGCCACGTCGGCGCCGAGGCCGCCCGTCAGGCCGCGCAGCACCTCGACCGCGTCCTCACGAGCAGGGTTGACGGTGATGTCGGCCCCGAACTGCTTGGCCGCATCGAGTCGCGCATCGGCCAGGTCGATGGCCACGACATGGGAAGGACTGAAGAGCTTGGCACCCATGATGGCGGAGAGGCCGACCGGGCCGGCGCCCACCACCGCTACGACGTCACCGGGTGAGACCCGGCCGTTCAGCACACCGACCTCGTAGCCCGTGGGCCCGATGTCGGCGAGCATGAGCACCTCCTCGTCAGTCACGCCGTCGGGGACGGCGTAGGTCGAGGTGTCCGCGAAGGGCACCCGGACGTACTCCGCCTGGGTGCCGTCGATCTTGTGGCCGAGGATCCAGCCGCCACCGCCGACGCACTGGCCGTAGCTGCCGTCACGGCAGTAGCGGCACGACCCGCACGCGGTGATGCAGGAGACGAGCACGCGGTCGCCGGGGCGGACGTTCTTGACGCCCGACCCGACCTGCTCCACGGTGCCGACCGCCTCGTGGCCGAGGATCCGCCCGTCGGTGACGGCGGCGACGTCACCCTTGAGGATGTGCAGGTCGGTGCCGCAGATGGTGACGGTGTCGACCTTGACCACGGCGTCGGAGTCCTCGCGGAGGGTCGGCTTCGGCACCTCCTCCCAGGCCTTCCGGCCCGGACCGTGGTAGACGATGGCGCGCATGGTGCCTGCGTCGGTGGCCACGGTGATCAGCTGATCTCGATGTGGGTGGTCTTGGCCTCGCCCGCCTTGGGCATCGTCACGAGCAGGACGCCGTCGGACAGCGTCGCGGTGACGGCCTTGTCGTCGACCGGTACGGGCAGGATCGCCTCGTAGACGAAGCTGCCGGAGGTCCGCGTCGTGTGCCGCAGCGTCCCCTTGCCCTCCGTCTCGGTGGACTTCGTGCCGCGCACGCTGAGCCGGCGGCCGGAGAACTCGATCGTGACGTCCTTCTTGTCGACGCCGGGCAGGTCGAGCTCCAGGGTGAAGGCGTCGTCCGTCTCGCGCAGCTCGCCGCCGGGCGAGAAGTCGCTGCCGCCCAGTGCCGGTGACCACATCTGCTCGATGAGGTCCTGCATGCGACCGGCCCACGGCCCGAGCTCGCTCCACGGCAGCAGGTCTCCACGCGTCTGCGTCGGACGGCGCTCCGGGGCCTTGGCGCCCGAGTTCGTGCTCATCATTCCTCCTCAAGACCGCCGCAACGGGTCTGCGGCTCCCCAACCAGTGGATGCCGCCGAGCCGGACTGAAACAGGACCGTTGGTCCCTACCCGTGAAGACGCGGGGCCGCGACGGTGATCTCATGGCCGAGCCGGCGGTGCAGGGCGAGGCGCGAGGGCGCCCGATCGAGCACGTGCCGACCCTGGAGCCGCTCGTCGGCGACTACGACGCCCGGCGACACACCTTCGACTGGGAGCAGGCGCGGGCCTGGCTCCGCGGTGACGGCTCGGGCCACCTCAACATGGCGAGCGAGGCGGTGGACCGGCACGCGGCCGGCCCCCTCGCCGGCCGCGTCGCCCTCCGCTTCCTCGACCGCGGCGGCCCGGCGACCGAGCTGACCTACGCCGAGCTGAGCGAACGCAGCTCGGTCGTCGCCGTCTCGCTGCGCCGCCTGGGCATCGGGCTCGGCGACGGTGTCTGCACGCTGCTGCCCCGCTCGCCCGAGCTCTACCTCACGGTCCTCGGGACGCTCAAGGCCGGCGGCGTCTACTGCCCGCTCTTTCCCGCGTTCGGTCCGGTTCCCGTCGTCGAACGGCTTCGCCTGGGTCACATCCGGGTCCTCGTCACCGACGCGCTCTCCTACACGCGCAAGGTCGCCCCGCAGCGCGCGTCGCTGCCCGACCTGCGGCACGTCGTCGTCACCGACGCCGGCGCCGGGGTCGGTGACGGAGCCGGCCCCGGCGCCGTGCCCGAGGGGACGATCACGTGGGCGGAAGCGGTCGCCGCCGCGCGCGACGACGCGGCGACCTTCACCGTCGCACCGACCCGCCCCGAGGACCCGGCCCTGCTGCACTTCACGAGCGGCACCACCGGCACGCCGAAGGGCGCGGTGCACGTGCACGAGGCGGTCCTGGCCCACCACGTCACCTCCGAGTACGTGCTCGACCTGCGGCCCGGCGACACCTACTGGTGCACCGCCGACCCCGGGTGGGTCACCGGCACCTCCTACGGCATCCTCGGCCCGCTCAGCTGCGGGGTCACGGTGGTCACCGACGCCGCCGACTTCGACGCGAGGCGCTGGTACCGGATCCTGCAGGACGAGGACGTCAGCGTCTTCTACACCGCCCCGACCGCACTCCGCATGCTCATGCGCGCCGGCGTCGGGCTCGCCCGCGAGCACCACTTCGCGGCGCTGCGCCACGTCGTCAGCGTCGGCGAGCCACTCAACCCCGAGGCCGTCCTGTGGGGGATGGAGGCCTTCGGCCTGCCGATCCACGACACGTGGTGGCAGACCGAGACCGGCGCCATCATGGTCAGCAACTTCCCCGGGATGCCGGTGCGCCCGGGCTCCATGGGGCGTCCGGTCCCCGGCGTCGATCTGGCGGTCCTGCGGCAGGGCCCGGACGGCCGGGCGGAGGTCGTCGACGGTCGGGTCCGGGTGCTCGGCCCGGGTGAGGTCGGCGAGCTGGCCCTGCGTCGCGGCTGGCCCTCGATGTTCCGGGCCTATCTCGACGACCCCGACCGCTACGCCCGTGCGTTCGCCGACGGGTGGTACCTCAGCGGCGACCTGGCCCGGACGGACGCCGACGGCTACGTGTGGTTCGTCGGACGCGCCGACGACGTCATCAAGTCGGCGGGCCACCTCATCGGTCCCTTCGAGGTCGAGAGCGCGCTCATGGAGCACCCGGCCGTCGCCGAGGTCGGCGTCATCGGCAAGCCGGACCCGCTCGCCGGCGAGGTCGTCAAGGCGTTCGTCACCCTCAAGGTCGGGCACGAGCCGACGCCGGCCCTCGCCCGCGAGCTCATCGCCTTCGGGCGCCACCGCCTCGGGTCCGTCGCCCCGCGCGAGATCGCCTTCGACCCGGCGCTGCCCCACACCCGCAGCGGCAAGGTGATGCGGCGCCTCCTGCGGGCGCGCGAGCTCGGCCTCCCCGAGGGCGACCTGTCGACCGTGGAGACGCCGTCATGACCCCCGACGCGCGCCTCGACCACCGGACCGGGCTGCTCCGGCAGATGATCCGGATCCGGCGGTTCGAGGAGAAGTGCGCCGAGCTCTACAGCGCCACGAGGATCCGCGGCTTCCTGCACCTGTGCATCGGCGAGGAGGCCGTGGCCGTCGGCGTCGTCGGCGCGCTCTCGGAGGCGGACGCCGTCGTGTCGACCTACCGCGAGCACGGCCACGCGCTGGCGCGCGGTGTGCCGATGGAGTCGGTCATGGCCGAGATGTTCGGACGCGTGACGGGGTGCAGCGGCGGCCGCGGGGGCTCGATGCACCTCTTCGACGCGTCACGACGGTTCTTCGGCGGCAACGCGATCGTCGCGGGAGGGCTGCCCCTCGCCGTCGGTCTCGCCCTCGCCGACCACCTGACGGGCGACCGCGCGGTCACGGCCTGCCTCTTCGGCGACGGGGCCTTCGCCGAGGGCGAGTTCCACGAGAGCGCCAACCTCGCCGCCCTCTGGCACCTGCCCGTCCTCTTCGCCTGCGAGAACAACCGCTACGCCATGGGTACCGCGCTGGCCCGCGAGCACGCCGCCACCGACCTCGCCCTGCGCGCAGCCGGCTACGGCATGGTGTCGTGGGCGGTGGACGGGATGGACGTCCTCGCCGTGCGGGAGGCGAGCGAACGGGCCCTGGCCTACGTCCGCGACAGCGGCCGGCCTTGCTTCCTCGAGCTGCGCACGTACCGGTTCCGGGCCCACTCGATGTACGACCCCGACCGCTACCGCGCCAAGGCCGAGATCGACCAGTGGCGCCGGCGCGACCCGATCCCGGCGCTCGCGGGCCGGCTCGTCTCGGACGGCCTCCTGACCGCCGCCGAGGTGGAGCAGTGGCAGGCGCGGGCCGAGGCCGAGGTCGACGCGGAGATCGCGGCGGCCGTCGAGTCGGCGGAGGCCGCGCCGCTCGAACCGGTCGAGGACCTGGCCAGGTACGTCACGACCGAACCGGTGGGCGCGCCATGAGCCGGCGCACCGCCGCCACGGCGAGCCGGCCGCCTGCGGTGTCACCGGCGTCCCCGGAGACGGCGGACTCGGTGACGGCGGACTCGGTGACGACCACCTACCGGGAGGCGCTCCGGGAGGCCCACCGCGAGGCGCTCGCGAGCGACCCGCGGGTGCTCCTGCTCGGCGAGGACGTCGGGCGGTACGGCGGGTCCTTCGCCGTGAGCCTCGGGCTCCTCGAGGAGTTCGGCGAGGAGCGCATCCGCGACACGCCCCTGTCGGAGGCCGCGTTCACCGGCGCCGGCATCGGGGCCGCCCTGCGTGGGCTGCGCCCCATCGTCGAGATCATGACGGTCAACTTCAGCCTGCTGGCGCTCGACCAGATCCTCAACAACGCGGCGACCTTGCGGCACATGTCCGGTGGCCAGCTCTCGATCCCACTCGTCATCCGGATGACCACGGGTGCGGGGCGCCAGCTGGCCGCCCAGCACTCGCACAGCCTCGAGGGCTGGTACGCCTCGATCCCCGGCATCCGCGTACTGGCACCGGCGACGGTCGAGGACGCGCGGGGCATGCTCGCGCCGGCCCTGGCCGACCCCGACACCGTCGTCATCTTCGAGCACGGCTCGCTCTACAACCTCTCGGGCACCCTGCCCGCCGGGCCGGTGACGGTGGACATCGCCTCGGCCGCGGTCCGGCGCCCCGGCTCCGACGCCACCGTCATCGCGTACGGCGGCGGCCTCGGCAAGGCGCTCGACGCGGCCGAGCTCCTTGCAGCGGAGGGCATCTCGACCGAGGTCGTCGACCTGCGGGTGCTGCGCCCCCTCGACGACGCGACGGTCCTCGGCTCGGTCGCCCGCACCCACCGGGCGGTCGTCGTCGACGAGGCGTGGCGCACCGGCAGCCTCGCGGCGGAGGTCTCGGCCCGCATCGCCGAGCAGGCCTTCTACGAGCTCGATGCGCCGGTAGAGCGGGTCTGCGGCGCAGAGGTTCCCGTGCCCTACCCCCACCACCTCGAGGAGGCCGCGCTGCCCCAGGTCGCCGACGTCGCGGCAGCGGTCAGACGGGCGGTCGGGGCTCATGGGTGAGTTCCGGATGCCGTCGCTCGGCGCCGACATGGAGCAGGGCATCCTGCTCGAGTGGCTCGTCAAGGTCGGCGACCCGGTGCGTCGCGGCGACATCGTCGCCGTCGTCGAGACCCCGAAGTCGACCGTGGAGGTCGAGTGCTTCGAGACCGGGACGGTCGAGGAGCTTCTCGTCGAGGAGGGGCGCACCGTACCGGTCGGGACGGCGCTCGCGCGGCTCGGCGACGGCACGCCACCGGCAGCCGCGACCCCACCGGTCGTCACGCCCCCACCCGCCGTCGCGGTCCCACCCGCCGTCGCGCCCCCACCGGCGCCGACGGCCCTCGAGCCGGTGACACCCGGTCGAGCGCCCGTGCCTGCTCCCGGCACCCGCGTCCGGGTGTCACCGCTCGCGCGACGCGTCGCCGTGGAGCTGGGGGTCGACCTCGCGGCCGTCACCGGGACCGGCTTCGGCGGTGCCGTCCGCGTCGAGGACGTGCGTCGCGCCGCCGGCGCGGGGCCGGCTCCGCAGGAAGAGGGCGCCACCCGGCCAGAGACCAAGCCCGAGAGCCGGGCCGCTGCCGACATGCGGGCCGCCATCGCGCGCCTGATGAGCCGGTCCAACCGCGAGGTGCCGCACTACCACCTGACCCACACCGTGGACCTCTCCCGCAGCCTGCGGTGGATGAAGGAGCGCAACCGCGAGCTCGAGATGTCCGAGCGGCTCGTGCCGGCCGCGCTGCTGCTGGCCGCGACGGCCCGGGCGGCCGCCGCCGTGCCGGAGCTCAACGGCCACTGGGTCGACGACGCGTTCCGCCCGGCCGCCGACGTCGACCTCGGGCTCATCCTTTCGCTGCGCACCGGCGGCCTGCTCGTGCCGGTCATCGCCGGGGCGGACCGGCTCAGCGTCGAGGAGACGATGGCCCGGACCAAGGAGCTGACCCGGCGGTCCCGGTCCGGTCGGCTGCACGGCTCGGACCTCGCGACGCCGAGCATCACGGTCTCCAACCTCGGTGAACAGGGCGTCGAGAGCGTCCTCGGCGTCATCTACCCACCGCAGGTGGCCCTCGTCGGCTTCGGGGCGGTGCTCGACCGGCCGTGGGCGGTCGACGGCCTGATCGGGGTCCGCCCGCTGGTCACCGTGACGCTGGCCGGCGACCACCGGGCCACGGACGGTGCGACCGGCTCGCGGCTGCTCCGGACGATCGACCGCCTCCTGCAGATACCCGAGGAGCTCTGAGGCCCATGACCGACAACGCACCGACCGACAACGCACCGACCGACAACGCACCGACCGACAACGCACCGACCGACAGCGCACGCAGCATGCTCGAGAGCGTGCTCCGCGAGATCGTGCCCGACGCGAGCCTCGAGGGGGTGGCGGGCAGCACCGACCTGCGCGACGCCTTCGAGCTGGACTCGCTCGACGTCGTCGAGCTCGTCGAACGGCTCGGCAAGCGGGCCGGCATCCGCATCGAGGACGACGACGCCCGCGAGCTGCTCACCATCGACTCCGCGACGGCCTACCTCGACCGGCGCTCGCCGTCCGTGGGTCGCTGACGCGTCAGGCCCGACGCGTCAGGCCCGACGCGTCAGGCCCACGTCTGCGTGAGCGACTCGCGCAGCAGCGCGACGAGAGCGTCGCGCTGGAGCGTGTCGCCGGACGTGATCTCCTCGTCGCTGCCGTCGAGGGCCCGGGCGGCCAGGCCCTGCTTGGCGTCGATGAGCTCGGCGATCTTCGAGTCGATGGTGCCGGCGGCGAGGATGCGCCACGCGGTGACCGGCTCGTCCTGGCCGATGCGGTGCACGCGGTCGATGGCCTGCTGCTGCTCGGCCGCCGTCCACGACAGCTCGGCGAGCACGACGTTGGAGGCGGCGTGCAGGTTGAGCCCGACGCCTGCCGCGGTGAGCGAGCAGACGGCCACCGACACCTCGGGGTCCTTCTGGAACCCGTCGATGGCCTCCTGTCGCTGCTTGCCGGTCTGGTCGCCGCGCACCGACACGGTCGTGAGCCCCGCCGAGGCGAACACGGCCTCGGCGGCGTCCATGACGTCGATGTGCTTGGCGAAGAAGACGACCTTGCCGACCGAGTGCGACAGCTGCACCGCGTAGTCGGCGGCGAGCGTCGACTTGGCCTGGCCGATGCGCCGCACGAGGCTGAAGACGTTCTCGCCCTTCTCGCCGCCGTCCGACGCGTGCCGCAGCTCGGCCGCGGCGACCCGGCGCAGCAGCGCCTCGTCGGGCTCGCCGTCGTACTCGTGGCCCTCGCCCTCGGCGAGCAGTGCCCGGTAGCGCTGCGCGAGGCGTCGGCCCAGGGCCTGCTCGGCCTCGCGGATCGAGCGGCCGAGGTCGTCGTCGAGCTCGACGGTGATGTCGGCGATCCGCTTGTCGGGCAGGTCCTTGGCGACGTCGACCTTGCGACGGCGCACGATGCCCTGCTCGATGACGACCTTGCGCGCCTCCGGGTAGAAGCCACGGTCGGCCGGGGTCAGGCCGATGCCGTCGAGCTCGCGCAGGATCGGCGAGGCCGGCTTGCCGTCCTTGATCCAGCCGAGGAAGCGCCAGATGGCGTCGAAGTCCTTGACGTCGTTGATGAGCGGCGTGCCGGTGAGCGCGAGGAGCAGCGGGTCGCCGCCCGGCGTCGTGGCACGCAGCCGGTCGCCGAGCGCGAGCACCTGCTGGGAGCGCTGCGAGGAGAGGTTCTTGATGAAGTGCGCCTCGTCGACGACCATCGAGCGGAAGCCGAACGAGGACAGCCAGCCGAAGTGCCGGTCGAGGATCTCGTAGTTGACGACGAAGACGTCGGCGAAGGCGTCGACGTCGTCGCCGTCGCCGTGGATGACGGTGACCCGGCGCTGCGGCGTCCACCGCTCGACCTCCCGGGCCCAGTTGATCTTCACGACGTTCGGCACGACGGCGAGCATCGGGTAGGCGTTCGCGACCGACGCGGCGAGCACCGACTGCGCCGTCTTGCCGAGGCCCGGCTCGTCGGCGAGCAGGAAGGTGCGGTGCCCCTCCTGCACGGCCTGGAGGAACTGCGACTGGTGCACCATGAGCTGCTGGCCGGCCGGGGAGAACCGGTCGATGCGCGGCTTGGGCGGCAGGTCCATCGACGCGGCCTCGCCGCCCGCACCCTGCTCGAAGGCGCGGTAGAGCGGCGAGAGCAGCTCCCACCCGGCCAGGCGCGTCGGCAGGTACTGGCGGCGGGTCGCCGCCTCGACGTCGGGCACGAGGAACGGGTTGGCGCGGGCGCGGGCCGGCACCGAACGCGGCAGCACCTGGCGGGCCGCGATCTGCGGCGGGACGACCGGGCGGTCGGGCTCGGGTGCGGGCTCGGCGGGCTCGTCGGCCACCTCGGCGCCCGACTCGATCAGCCACTCGCGGCGCATCTGCTGCGCGGCCGGGCCGGGCTTGACGCCGGCGTCGAGAAGGGAGATGAGGCTGGTGTCGCGCGCGGCGATCTGGGCGAGGATGCCGGCGATGCCGTCGAGCCGCTTGAGCAGGTCGGCACGGGTGCCGGTCGGCAGCGTCGCGTCGTCGCGGACCCGGGCCCGCTCGGAGCGCATGAGGAGGGCGACGACGAGGAACTTGGTCCGGTTCGTCGGGCTCGCCTTGCCCTTGCCCGCCACGCGCGACTCGACCTCGCGGACGCGTCGGGCGAGGACGGGGATGAGCGGGGCCGGCTCGTCACGGCGGGAGCCGTTGGAGCCCGAGCTGTTCGAGCTCTTCGAAGCGGTCGATCCCTTCGAAGAGGTCGAGCCGTTGCCGGCCCGGGTGCGCACGCGCGTGGGCATGTTCCTCCTGGTGACGCGTCGGACGTCGTGACGACGACCTGACGATGCCGGGGCGATGCCGCAACGACCCGAACGGTGCGACCCGCCGGCCGTGACGGCCTCGACTCGAGTGCGGGGACGCGCACTCACGCGGCCCCGGTGACGTCCCGGTGGGCCCGAGCCGGAGCCCGTCGGAGGCGGGAGTCGGCGGGTCGGGCCGCGCCTCATCGGCGCGGGGACCCCTCGACTGTACAACGCCGCGGGGCGCGACGCGTCGTCGACGGGACAATACGGACGCGTCAGCCGACCTTGACGCCGACGAGGGCCCCGATCGCGTAGGTGACGCCCATCGCCACGAGGCCGCCGGCGACGTTGCGGGCCACCGCGCGGCCGACGTCGGCGCCGCCCATGCGGGCGCTGACCCAGCCGGTGACGGCGAGGGCCGCCGCGACGCTGGCCACCGTGACCCAGAGACGGGCGGCCTCGGGGCTGAACGAGATCGTCAGCAGCGGCAGGAGGGCGCCGACGAAGAAGGCCAGCATCGAGGCGCCCGCGGCGTGCCACGGGTTGGTCAGGGCCGAGGGGTCGATGCCGAGCTCGGCCTCGGCGTGCGCCGTGAGGGCGTCGTGGTCGGTCAGCTCGCGGGCCACCTGCTCGGCGAGCGGGCGGCTGATGCCCTTGGCCTCGTAGAGCTGCGTCAGCTCCTCGAGCTCGCCGTGGGGGTCCTCGTGCAGCTCGCGCCGCTCGAGGGCGATGAGCGCCCGCTCGGTGTCGCGCTGGGTGCTGACCGACACGTACTCGCCGGCCGCCATCGACAGCGCACCGGCGGACAGGGCGGCGATGCCGGCGACGATGATCGCCGTGCGGCTCGTCGTCGCGCCCGCGACCCCGACGACGACGCCGGCCGTGGAGACGATGCCGTCGTTGGCGCCGAGGACGCCGGCCCGCAGCCAGTTGAGGCGGGCCCCGACGCTGTCGTCGTGCGGCTCCTCGCGGTCGTGCCCGTTGTCGGCGAGGGGCTCGGGGTGCTCCGGCTGGCTCATGGGCCCGATCGTCGCACCGTGTCGCGGGCCTGTCACCGTAGGCGAGCCTCGCCTTTCCTCTGCGCGGAGACCGGAGCAGACTGGGACGGAATTCGCGAACTGCCCGGTACGACACCGGGCGATGGGGGAGGATTCGCACCATGTCGGACATTCCGGGCCTGGGAGACGCCGCCGCCGGCGACCTCGCCAGGTGGATCACCGCTGCGTCGCCGGACGGCCTCTGGCTGTTCGACGGCGAGGGGCGCACCACCTACGCGAATCCGCGGATGGCGGCCATGCTCGGTCGCACCGTCGAGGAAATGGTCGGCTTCAGCGTCCTCGACGCGGTCGACGCCGTCGGCCAGGAGCAGTTCCGGGCGCACCTGGCCGAGCTCCGGTCGGGCACGGGCGACGGGCGCGGCGACAACATCGAGTGCAGCCTGCTCGACAAGCAGGGCAACCGGTTCTGGGCCCTCGTGTCGCACACCCCGCTGCTCGACGACGACGGCGTGTGCCGCGGCTGGTTGCACCGCGTCAGCGAGCACAGCCGCCAGCGCGAGCTCGTCGACCTGCTCGCCGAGGCCCAGTCCATCGCCATGCTCGGCAGCTGGGGCTGGGAGGTCGGCTCGGACTCCGTCACGTGGTCGGAGGAGATGTTCCGCATCTACGGCATGGACCCCGCCGGGCCGGCCCCGACGTACGAGGACTTCCTCGCCGTCATCCACCCCGACGACCGGGCGCACGTCGCCGACACGATCCAGCGCGCCCTCGCCGAGGGCGACACGTGGGAGTTCGACGCGCGTGTCGTGCGCGGCCGGGGCGACAGCATCTGGGTGCGCGGGCGCGGCATCGTCAGCCGCGACGCCGACGGCACCGTCGTGCGGATGGGCGGCACGACCCAGGACATCACCGAGAAGAAGGACGCCGAGCAGGCGCTCGCGCTCATCACCGCGATGGCCACGGCCGCCAACGAGTCGGCAACCCTCACCGAGGCGCTGCCGGCGATCCTCGCCGAGGTGGCCGCGCACACGACCTGGCGGCCCGTGCTCGCCGCGGTCGTCGACGCCGAAGGGCACGTCGGCGGCATCGTGCCGCCGCCCCGCGGCGTCGAGCCGAGCGCCGTGCCGCAGCACGAGGGCCTCGAGCTGGCCAACCGCGCCGTCAACGCCCGCGAGACCCGCCTCGAGCTGGCCCGCACCGGCACCTACGTGGCCGGCATCCCCGTCCTCGCCGAGAACCGCGTCGCCTGTGTCGTCGTGCTCGACACGCGGGCCCCGACGCCGCCCGTCGCCGACGACGCCACGACGATCCGGCAGATCACGGCGCTCTTCGAGCGGGTCGCCGAGCGGGAGTGGACCGCCGAGCGGCTCGCGCAGGCCCGCGACGAGGCGATGAAGGCCTCGCGGGCCAAGTCGGAGTTCCTCGCGACGATGAGCCACGAGATCCGGACCCCGCTCAACGGCGTCATCGGGCTGTCCGAGCTGCTCGCCCGGTCCGACCTCACGCCGCACCAGCGTCGCCTCTCCGACGGCATCGACCAGGCCGGGCACGTGCTCCTCGAGCTCGTCAACGACATCCTCGACCTGTCCAAGATCGAGGCCGGCCGCCTCGAGCTCGAGTCGGTCGACTTCGACCCGGCGGCGGTGCTCGACCGGAGCGCCATGCTCGTCGCCGAGCGCGCCCGGGCCAAGGGCCTCGAGCTGACCGTCGCGCACGGCGGCGAGGTGCCGTTCATGGTGTCCGGCGACCCGGTCCGCTTCGGCCAGGTCGTCGCCAACCTCACGACCAACGCCGTGAAGTTCACCGACAACGGACGCGTCGACGTGCGGATGTCGCTCGAGCGCGTCGAGGTCGGTGGCCCGGTCCTGCGCGTCGAGGTGCGCGACACCGGCTCCGGCATCACGCCCGAGGTGCGCGACCGGCTCTTCGAGTCCTTCACCCAGGGCGACTCCTCGACGACACGCCAGTACGGCGGCACCGGCCTGGGCCTGGCCATCTCGCGCCAGATCGTCGCGGCCTTCGGTGGCGACATCGGCGTCGAGAGCGTGCCGGGCGAGGGCAGCACGTTCTGGTTCACGGCTTGCTTCGCCGGTGCGTCGTCCCGCTCCGTCGGCCGGCCCGAGGCGCAGGTGGCGGCCGTGTCGTCGCTGCGCGTCCTCGTCATCGGCCGCGACGCCGGGCACCGCCAGCGCATCGAGGACCAGCTCGGCGCGTGGCAGGTCGACGTGCGGTCGGCGTCCTCCGGGGTCGAGGGCATCGTCGAGATGCACCGCGCCGACCGCTCCGGGGCGCCGTTCGACGTCGTCGTGTGCGACGACCCCGGGCCCGGCACCGGCGGACTGCAGATCGCCTCGATGATCCGCTCGGACCGCAACTTCACCGACGGCCGGATCCTGCTCGTCACCGACACCCCGACGCCCCCTGACCCCGACACGCTGCGCGCCGCCGGCATCGAGGCGGGGCTCACCTCCCCGGTCATGCCCTCCGCGCTCTTCGACGCCATGGTCAACGTCGCCGGGGCCCACCTGTCCGACGACCCGCGGCCCGACCAGCGCCAGCGTGACGCCGCCACCCCGGCCACGAACAACGGCACGGTCCTCGTCGTCGAGGACAACGAGATCAACCAGCTCGTGGCGCAGGGGGTCCTGGAGAGCCTCGGCTACGACGTCGTGCTCGCCGTCAACGGCGTCGAGGCCGTCGACCTGCACCGCCGGCGCGCCCGCGACTTCGTCGCCGTCCTCATGGACTGCCAGATGCCGCAGATGGACGGCTACGAGGCCACCCGCCGCATCCGCGGGCAGGAGCCGCCCGGCACCCGGCTGCCGGTCATCGCCATGACCGCGGCCGCCATCGCCGGCGAGCGAGAGCGCTGCCTCCAGGCCGGCATGGACGACTTCCTCACCAAGCCGATCGACGTCGCGCTGCTCGGCACGACGCTCCAGCGCTGGACCGGGTCACGCGTGGCCCGGCGCCGACCGAACCACGTCCGGGCGGCGATGCCGGTCGCGGCGGGCTCGGGTGCGCCCGCGGTCGTCGACGTCATCGATCACCAGCGCCTCGAGGAGCTCGGCGGCATCGACCCCGAGGACACCGAGCTCCTGCTGCGCTTCATCGCCCGGTTCGGCGAGGGAGCCCGCGAGAAGGTGGTCGAGCTGCGCGGCGCCACCCGGGAGGGCGACGCCGAGGAGCAGCAGCGGATCGCCCACGGGCTCAGGGGGACTGCGTCGAACCTCGGGGCGGCGGCCCTGGCCGACACGTGCCGCACCATCGAGGACCTCGGCCGGGACGGGCACGTCGCCGGCGCCGACCTCGTGGCGCGTCTGGAGGACGACGTCGAGAGGGCCACCAGCGCGCTCGAGCGCTACGCCGACCGGCTCCGCGCCGGCTGAGCCCGACCGGCCGATTCGGCCGACCGGGCCCAGGTGGTGAGCCGGCTCGGCTCAGGTCGTGCTGCCGGACGAGCCGTCGTCGCCGCCGGTCAGCTGGTTCAGCTGCTTGAGCAGGTCCTGCGGGTCCAGCTGGCTCAGCTGGTTCGGGTCGATGCCGCCGAGGTTCGGCAGCTGGCTGCCTTGGTTGTTCAGGCCCTGCCCGCCCTGCTGGCCGTTCTGGTTGCCCAGACCCGGCAGCTGGTTCTGCAGGTTGCCCTGCCCGTTCTGGTTGCCGAAGCCCTGGTTGCCGCGACCGAACGGCGTGAACCCGTTCTGGCCGCCCTGGCCGCCGGGCCCGAAGCCGCGCCCGAAGCGGCCGGTGTCGCCACCGGTCGAGCCGGCCGGCATCGCGGCGGCAGCGCCGATGGCCCCGACCGAGGCGAGCACGATGGCCAGGCCCGCGGTGACCGCGGTCTTCTTCGCGCTCCAGCGCGGTCCGTCGCCGGCCGGCGCCACAGGGACCACCGGCGTCCCCTCCGGCCCGGCGGGCACGGGTTCCGCAGCACCGGTCCGGTCGTCGGGCGCCGGGTCCGGCGTCGCGTAGGAGTACGGCACCTGCGGTGGGGCGATGGGGGACGGCGTCGCGGACGCGACGGGCAGCGCCGCCGTGTCGGCGGCCCCGGACGTGGGGATCTCACGCGTCACGTCGGCGGTCGGGACCTCTCGGGTCGCGTCGAACTGGGGCAGGGCCGAACGCCCCGGGGCGACCGGGACCGGCGTCGTGGCATCGGTGCTCATGGCCAGAACGGTCGGGCCGCAGGCTGTGCAGGTGCTGTGCGACAGCCGTCGGCGTGCCGTGACTTGGCCGACGCGGACCGACCCGCGCACCGGGACTCCACAGGAATCGCACAGGAAGGTACTGGCGGTCGCACAGTCCCCGGGGTTTCACTGGATGACATGAGCGAGAAGACCAAGCCGGCCGCAGCCCGACTCCAGCGACTCGATGGCTCGCCGGTGCGCGTCCTCGTCGTCGACGACGAGGCCAACCTCACCGAGCTGCTCGGCATGGCCCTTCGCTACGAGGGCTGGGAGGTGCGCTCGGCCGGCACCGGCATGGAGGCGGTCCGCGCCGCCCGCGAGTTCGACCCCGACGCCGTCGTCCTCGACATGATGCTGCCCGACTTCGACGGCATGGAGGTGCTGCGACGGATGCGCGGCGACAACCCCAACGTGCCGGTTCTCTTCCTCACCGCCAAGGACGCCGTCGAGGACCGCGTCTCGGGCCTCACCGCCGGCGGTGACGACTACGTCACCAAGCCCTTCTCGCTCGAGGAGGTCGTGGCCCGCGTCCGCGCCCTGATGCGGCGCACCACCGTGGCGGTCTCGGCGTCCGACTCGGTGCTCGTCGTCGGTGACCTCACCCTCGACGAGGACAGCCACGAGGTGACCCGCGGCGGCGAGGAGATCCACCTGACCGCCACCGAGTTCGAGCTGCTGCGCTACCTCATGCGCAACCCGCGCCGCGTCCTGTCCAAGGCGCAGATCCTCGACCGGGTGTGGAACTACGACTTCGGCGGCCAGGCCAACGTCGTCGAGCTCTACATCTCCTACCTGCGCAAGAAGATCGACGCCGGCCGCGAGCCGATGATCCACACGATGCGGGGGGCCGGGTATGTCCTCAAGCCGGCGGCCTGAGGCCGCGCCGTTGGACGACATCACGACAGAGGTGCCCGTCGAGGTACCGGCGACCCGTGCCGACCTGCCCGAGGCGGTCCCGGGCCCGATGCCCGGCCTGGACGCGCCGGGCGTCGACTTCTCCGACGAACCGGAGGATCCCGAGACCGGGCGTGATGCGCGTGCGCTGTTCGGCGACCCGCGCGTCGTCCTGCCGGCCGGGCCGCACGCGTCGGCCGCGGACGAGTCCGAGCAGGCCTCCCGCGAGCCGACGCCGACGCTGCGCGAGCGACTCACCCAGGCCCGTACTCGTGTCCGGCCGCTGTCCACGTGGACGCTGCGCGCCAAGCTCGTCGCGTCGATGCTCGTCCTCTTCACGGTCATCGGGGTCGCCACGGGAGCCTTCACCGTCGTCGCCCTGAGCCGCCAGCTGACGAGCCAGGTCGATGACCAGCTGCGCTCGTCGGTGGCGCAGATGTCGGCGCCCCGACCCTCGAACGACCTCAGTGGTGACGACGGCGGCCCGCGCGGTCCGGGCGACGAGGGCCTCGTCGCCTTCTTCCCCACGACGCCCACCAGGGACTTCCCGTCGGCCGCCGGCACCGCCTCGGCCCCCGGGCACCAGCGCGTCAACCTGACCAGCGCCCAGCTGGACCGCCTGCTCGGCGCCGGACTCGGTTCCCAGCCGAGCAGCCTCACCATCGACGGCCTGGGCCCGTACCGGCTGATCTCCGGGGCCGGGTCCTACATCAACCGTCAGCCGGGGAGCTTCTCGATCACCAATGGCACGTATGTCGTCGGGCTGCCGATCTCACAGCAGCAGAGGACGATCCAGCAGATGGTGCTCGTCGCCGTCATGACCCTCGGCGCCGGCATCATCCTCGTCGCCGTGCTCGGCACGTGGCTGGTGCGACGCAACCTCGAGCCGCTGAGCCGGCTCGCTGCGACGGCCACGAAGGTCTCGCGGATGCCGCTGCGGTCGGGCAAGGTGGCTCTCGCCGAGCGCGTCGATCCTGCCGACACCGACACCCGCACCGAGGTCGGCCAGGTCGGCGCGGCCTTCAACGAGATGCTCGACCACGTCGACGAGGCCCTCAACGCCCGCCACCAGAGCGAGCAGCGGGTGCGCCAGTTCGTCGCCGACGCCTCGCACGAGCTGCGCACCCCGCTGGCCTCCATCAAGGGCTACGCCGAGATCTCCCGGCGCGAGCCCAACCCGGTGCCCACGTCGGTGACCCACGCGATGGGCCGCATCGAGTCCGAGGCCAACCGGATGAGCTCGCTCGTCGAGGACCTGCTCCTGCTCGCGCGTCTCGACGCCGGACGCCCCCTCGACAACGCCCCGGTCGACATGTCGATGCTCGTCATCAACGCCGTCAGCGACGCCCACGCCGCCGCGCCCGAGCACCGCTGGGACCTCGACCTGCCCCCCGAGCCGGTCGAGGTGCGGGGCGACGCCGCACGGCTGCACCAGGTGGTCGCGAACCTGCTCGCCAACGCCCGCACGCACACGCCGGAGGGCACCCGCGTCACGACGTCGGTGCACCCGGAGGGTGACTGGGTCCGCGTGGCCGTGCACGACGACGGTCCGGGCATCCCGAACTCCCTGCAGCCCAACGTGTTCGAGCGCTTCGCCCGCGGCGACGACGCCCGCAACCGAGCCGGCGGCAGCACCGGTCTCGGCCTGTCGATCGTCGCGGCCGTGAGCAAGGCCCACGGCGGGCGCGTCGAGATGGACAGCCGCCCCGGCGACACGACCTTCTCGCTCATGCTCCCCGCCGCCTGAGTACCCGCTGACGCCCCCGGGTCCCCCTCTCTTCCATCGAGTGAGCACGCAGCCCCACCCGTCACACGACGGGTGGGGCTCGTGGTGTTTCGTGCTCACTCGACGTACGGGAGGAAGGGGCAATCCACTCATCAGCACGCCAAAGTCATGTCATAGGAACGGCACAGCGACCGGCTCGACCGTTGAGCCATGGACACCATGACCCTCACCTCACCGGGCTCCTCGGCCCCCGCGGCCCCGGAGACCACCGGGCAGCCGGGGCGCCGGCCCACCGACGCCCCGCCGCCCGCCGGTGCGGGCCGTGGCACGCACCGGCTGCACCGCCTCTGGCGCGGTGCCGACTCCGACCCGAGCTGGGCGCGCCCCGCCCTGCTCGGCCTGCTCCTCGTGACCCTCGTGCTGTACACGTGGAACCTCACGGCGAGCGGCTACGCCAACTCCTTCTACTCCGCCGCGGTCCAGGCCGGCAGCGCGAGCTGGAAGGCGTTCTTCTTCGGCAGCTCCGACGCCGCGAGCTCAATCACCGTCGACAAGCCGCCTGCCTCGCTGTGGATCATGGCGCTGTCCGTGCGGGTGCTCGGGCTCAGCTCGTTCGCCATCCTCATCCCGCAGGCGCTCATGGGCGTCGCGACCGTCGGCGTCGTGCACACGACCGTCAAGAAGCACTTCGGTGCGGCCGCCGGCCTCATCGCCGGCGGCGTCGTCGCGCTGACACCCGTCGCGGCGCTGATGTTCACCTTCAACAACCCCGACGCGCTCCTGACGCTGCTCATGGCGCTCGGTGCGTGGGCGACGATGAAGGCCATCGCGCAGGCCTCGCCGAAGTGGATGATGATCGTCGGCGTCTTCATCGGCCTCGGCTTCCTCACCAAGACGCTCCAGGTGCTGCTCGTCGTGCCGTTCTTCGGGCTCGCCTACCTCATCGCGGCCCCGACGACCCTGCGCAAGCGAATCATCCACTCCCTCATGGCAGTCGGTGCGATGGTGCTGTCGGCCGGCTGGTGGGTCGCGATCGTCGAGCTCATCCCGGCGTCGGCCCGCCCCTACATCGGCGGCAGCCAGAACAACTCCTTCCTCGAGCTGACCTTCGGCTACAACGGCCTGGGCCGCCTCAGCGGCAACGAGACCGGCTCGGTCGGCGGCGGGGGCGGTGGCGCGACCGGCGGCGCCATGTGGGGTTCGACCGGCCTCTTCCGGATGTTCTCCAGCAGCGTCGGCGACCAGGTCTCCTGGCTCATCCCGAGCGCGCTCGTCCTGCTCGGCGTCGGGCTCTACCTCCGCGGGCGGCGCCCGCGCACCGACCTGCGTCGCGCGGCCTACCTCGTCTGGGGTGGTTGGCTCGTCGTGACGATGCTCGTCTTCAGCTTCATGGCCGGCATCTTCCACGAGTACTACACCGTGGCCCTCGCCCCGGCGATCGGGGCGCTCGTCGGCATGGGTGCCGTCGAGGCGTGGGAGCACCGTCGACGCGCCATCGGCACCGTCGCCCTCGCGGTGGCCGTCGCCGCGGCGTCGGTGTGGAGCTTCATCCTGCTGTCCGGTACGACGGCCTACGGCGACTGGCTGCGCATCATGGTCCTCGCGGTCGGCATGGCCTCGGCGCTGCTCCTGCTCGCCACGCAGTGGCTGCACGTCAGGGCGGTGCCGTTCGTCCTGGCCGGGGCACTCGTCGCGGGCCTCGCCGGACCGGCGGCCTACACCCTCTCGACGACGGCCCAGGGCCACACCGGCTCGATCGTCACGGCCGGCCCCGCGGGCTCGAACCGCGGCGGCCCGGGCGGTGGCGGGGGCTTCGGCGGCCCGGGCCGGTTCGGTGGCCAGCAGCAGCCCGGTGGCACGACCCAGGGCAACGGCACGACGCAGCAGGGCCTTCCGCAGGGTGGCCCTGGCGGTGGTGGCGGCATGGGCGGACTGCTCGACGCGTCGACGCCGAGCACGGCCGTGGTCGCGGCGCTGTCGGCCGACGCGGACAAGTACACGTGGGTCGCCGCAGCCGTCGGCTCGCAGACCGCAGCCGGCCTCCAGCTCGGCACGCAGCTGCCGGTCATGGCGATCGGCGGGTTCAACGGGTCCGACCCGAGCCCGACGCTCGCGCAGTTCCAGCAGTACGTGGCCGCCGGACAAATCCACTATTTCGCCTCGGGCGGCGGCTTCGGTGGACAGAATGGCGGCAGCAACGCGTCCTCCCAGATCGCGTCGTGGGTCGAGCAGAACTTCACGAGCGTCACCATCGGTGGCTCGACGTTCTACGACCTCACCCAGCCGGTGGCGGGCTCGATGTCCTCGGCGTCCGGCTCGGGCACGACCACCGTCCAGTGACACCGACCCGCCGACCCGCACGACCGCACCAGGAGGAGTGACCATGACGACCATGTCCGCCCCGCGAGTCCGCCTCTCGCAGCAGGTGATCCGGTTCGCGGGCGTGGGCGTCGTCTCCACCGCCCTGCACCTCGGCCTCTTCGCGGCCCTGGTGCGGAGCGGCGTCGGGTCGATCCTCGCGAACGGTCTGGCCCTCGTCGTCGCGACGCTGTTCAACACGGCGCTCAACCGGGCCTGGACCTTCGGGGTCACCGGGCGGCAGGGGCTCGTCACCCACCACGGCCAGGCCCTCGTCGTCTTCGGCATCACCTACGCCGCGACGACGGCGGCCCTGGCCGTGCTCGGGGCCGTGGCCCCCGACGCCGGCACCGCGGTCCAGACGCTCGTCGTGGCCGTCGCCAACGTCCTGTCCACGGCGGCGCGCTTCGTCGCCATGCGCCGCTGGATCTTCCGACCGGTGGCCCCGGCCGACACGTTCGACGCCTGACCCGTCAGTCGTGGTCCTCGGGGCCGGCGACCGGCTCCCACCAGGGGTCCTGGTGCTCGGCCACGGCCGCGTCCACGTCGGCGCCCGACAGGTCGACGCGCGCACCGACCACCGGGGCCACGAGGCGGACGCCCTTGTCGGCCGCGACGCGTCGGGCCCACCGGATCGGCTCGCTCCACCAGTGGTGGGCCAGGTTGAAGGTGGCCCAGTGGATCGGCAGCATGACCCCCTCGGTGGCGCCGCGGTTGACGTCGAGGTGGGCGGAGATCGCCTGCTCGGGGTCGAGGTGGATGTCGGGCCAGTGCACGCTGTACGCGCCGACCGGGATGATCGTCAGGTCGAACGGGCCGAGGTCGGTGCCGATGTCGGCGTAGCGGTGCGTCGGGCCGGAGTCGCCGCCGAAGAACACGGCGTGCCGGGGGCCGCGCAGCGACCACGCCGCCCACAGCGTCTGGTCGCGGACGAAGCCGCGCCCGGAGAAGTGCCGGGCCTCGGTGCACGTCAGCGTGACGCCGGCGACGACGGTCGACTCGCGCCAGTCGAGGCAGGTGATGCGCCCGGCGGGAACGCCCCAGGCGCGCAGGTGCTCGTCGACGCCGAGCGGCACGACGTAGTGCGGGCGGTGGGTGCGCTCGAGCGTCACGATCGACGGCTCGTCGAGGTGGTCGTAGTGGTCGTGGCTGATGACGACGGCGTCGAGGGGCGGCAGCTCGGCGATGGTGCCGGGCACCGGGTGCAGGCGCTTGGGCCCGACGACCCCGGACGGCGAGGCCCGCTGTCCGAACACCGGGTCGAGGAGGAAGCGCGCGCCGTCGATCTCGACGACCGACGTCGCGTGGCCGTACCAGGTGACCGCGAGCTCGGCGGGCTGAGCGGGGTGCTGCGGCCGCACGAGGGGGACGGGCCCGGCCGGGCGGCCGCGCCCCCGCTCGCGCCACATCGTGCCGAGCAGGCTGCCCGGCCCCTCGGCCTCCGGCGTCGCGACGACGTGGGCGGGCTCGTGCGCCCGGAACTTGCCGTCGCGGTAGTTGGGGGAGGCGGTGACGCGGGCGCGGACGGTGGTCGTCGTGGCGCCCATGCGTCGCAGGATCGGCAGCTGCACCGGGTGTCCTCTCGGGTCCGCGGGGGACCGGCTGGTCGGTCGGCGGGGCTCAGTCGCGGTCCTCGGGGGCCGCGCACTCCTCCCACCACTGTTCGTTGAACTTCCGGGCCACCTCGTCCGGTTCCCCGATCGTCAGGTCGACCCGTTCGCCGACGCGTGGGCAGGCGACGGGCACGCCCGCAGCGGCCGCGGCCGCCCGGGTGCGGCGCACCGGCTCGGACCACCAGTGCATGGCGAGGTTGAAGGTGGCCCAGTGCACCGGCACCATCACGGAGCGACGCGCTGCCGTCGGGACGCGGTGCCCGTCCGAGGCGACCACACCCTCCTCGTACCGGCCACCGGGAGTGTCGACACGGTGCTCCTCGGGCAGGAACTCGTCGGCCTCGCCCGCCGCGTCGACGGTGATGCCGTCGGCGTCGGAGCCGATCCGGTTGACGTCGCGGTGGGCGGCCACGGCCTGCTCGGGGTCCATGTGGATGTCGGGCCAGTACGGGTCGTAGGCGCCGACGGGCATCAGCGTCAGGTCGAAGGGCCCGAGGTCGGCGCCGATGGCGGCGAACCGCTTCGAGGTTCCCGAGTCGCCGGGGAAGTACGCCGAGTGGCGCGGGCCGCGCAGGGCCCATCCGGCCCACAG
Source organism: Intrasporangium sp. Soil_C_50 (assembly GCF_057656595.1). Lineage (NCBI taxonomy): Bacteria > Bacillati > Actinomycetota > Actinomycetes > Micrococcales > Intrasporangiaceae > Intrasporangium > Intrasporangium sp. Soil_C_50. The sequence continues at coordinate 125,450 of NZ_JBDGKB010000005.1, read as the reverse complement.
CGTCTGGGAGTCGATGAACCCACGGCCCGAGTTGTGCCGCGCCTCGGTGCACGTGACGTGGACGGTGCCGACGTCGGTGGACTGCCGCCAGTCGAGGGCGGTGACGCGGTCCTCGTCGACGCCCCAGGCGAGCAGGTGGGCATCGACCCCGAGGGGGACGATGTAGCGCGGGCGGTGGCTGCGCTCGAGCCGGGCGATGGACGGCTCGTCGAGGTGGTCGTAGTGGTCGTGGCTGAGCAGCACGGCATCGATCGGCGGGAGGTCCTCGATCTGCCCGGGCACGGGGTGCATCCGCTTGGGCCCGGTGCGCAGGACGGGCGAGACGCGCTCGCCGAAGACCGGGTCGACGAGGAACCGCACGCCGTCGACCTCGAGGACGCTCGTCGCGTGGCCGTACCAGGTGACGGCGAGGTCGCCCGCCTGGGCCGGGTGCTCGGCGGGCACGATCGGCACCGTGCCGACGGGCCTCCCACGCTTGTGCACCCGCACCGCGGCGAGCAGGGCGCTCGTCTGGGCCTTGACGCGGGGGCGCAGCGACGGCTCGGCCGACTGGAAGCGTCCGTCGCGGAAGTTCGGGGATCCCTGCACCCGCGGCACGATCGACGCGGGGGCCGCTCCCATGCGCCGCATGACCCGGGAGAACTGCCGAGCGCGTCCGCCGGAGGACACGGTGCCGATGAACGCCGACACCGCCCGGACGGTGGGGTGTTCGGAGGTGGCGAGGCTGCGCATCGGCACCCTTTCGTGAGGGGTCCACGGCCCGAGGGGAGGAGCCGCGGTCGGGGACCATTCTGCGTCCCGACGACGCCACCGACGTACCCGTTTCCAAGGCTGCTCCGTGCGTGACCCGCGCTCGTGACGCAATGTGGTGGCGTCATGGTGTTGACGTGACACCACAGTGGTGCCATAGTGATGCACATGGACATCACGGAGCACGTCGACGCACTGCGTCGGGATCTCGCCCAGGCGGCCAGGGCGATGGGTCCGGAGCTCGAGCAGGCCGCCGAACGCCTCGGGTACGCCCTCGACTCCTCGGCGCGGCTCGCCCTCATGGACGCCCTCTCACATGCTGCGGCCGAGATCACCAACGAGCTCGACGGCACGTCGGTGGAGGTGCGCCTCCAGGGCCGCGAGCCCGTCTTCGTCGTCGTCGGTGGCGGCCCCGCGGCCGTGGCCGCCGACGACACCCAGGCGGTTCGCACCGACGACACGACGACGCTGTCTGCCGACGACGAGGGCGCCGAGACCTCGCGCATCACGCTGCGTCTGCCCGAGGCCCTCAAGGGCCGGGCCGAGGAGCTCGCGGGCCAGCGCGGGCAGTCCCTCAACACGTGGATCGTCAACGCCGTCCGCGCCGCGACGAACCCCGGCTTCAGCGTCAACGTCGGCCCGACCGGCGTCCAGTTCGGCCCGGGCGCCCCGGGCCGCAACCGCTCCTCGAACAAGCGGGTCCAGGGCTGGGTCCGCTGACCCGCTGACCCGGACCTGCCGAACCGCTTGACCCACTGACCTGCCACACACCGCCCACGCACCGCCCACCGGCTACCGAACGACATCACGAAGGGGAACCACCATGAGCGACACCCTCGAGACCCGCTTCGATACGACGGGTCCCATCAACCTCAAGGTCGAGCTGCTCGTCGGCGACGCGACGCTCACCGTCACGCCCGGCACGACCACGGTCGTGCGGCTGATCCCGCGCGGCCGCAGCGGCGCCGAGATGGCCGAGAAGTTCACCGTCGAGGCCCGCGGCAACGACGTCGTCGTCATCGCCCCGAAGAAGGAGGGCTTCTTCGGCCTCGGCAGCAAGGGCTCCGTCGACGTCGAGATCGAGCTGCCGTCCGACAGCACGGTCGAGGCCAAGACCGGGGCCGGCGACGTCACCGCCTCGGGCCTGCTCGGCGACGTCCGGGCCAGCACCGGTGCCGGCGACCTGACCTTCCACGAGGTGGCCTCGGCGCACCTCAAGTCCGGCTCGGGCGACCTCACCCTCCAGGCGTCGCGCGGCGACGTCAACGCCAAGACCGGCTCGGGCGACGTCTCCATCGGCACGGCCGGCGGCCGGCTCGACCTCGTCTCCGGCAGTGGCGACATCGCGCTGCGGCGCTCCGACGCCCCGGTCAAGGCCAAGACCGGCTCCGGCGACCTCCACGTCGACGCGAGCACGGGCGACCTCGAGCTCATGACCGGCACGGGCGACGTCGTCCTCGGTGCCGTCCACGGCGGCCAGATCCAGGCCCGCACCGGTACCGGTGACGTCACCATCGGCATCGCCCACGGCGTCGCCACCTACCTCGACCTCAACAGCGTCACCGGCGACGTCGACGTCGACCTCGAGTCGACCGACGCCCCCGGCGACTCCGAGGCCCGGGCCAGCCTCACGGTCCACTCGGGCAGCGGCGACATCCACGTCAAGCGCGCCTCGGTGAGCCTCGCATGAGCACCGTGAACGGGGCCATGACCCTGAGCCCGCAGGAGGCGCTCGCCCGCGACCTCATCGTCCAGCGCTCGGCCGCGCGGCACCACGCGCCCCGACGCGTCACCCGCCACGTGCGCGCCGCACTCCTGCTGCGCCGGCTCGCCGAGCGGCTCGACCCGGAGGCCCGACACGACGCCGAGTCGGTGCGGCCCCTCCACGCCGACCGCACCGCACCCCGGCCGTGGACCGCCAAGCCCCGGCGGGCACCGCACCGCCACTCCTGACCTCTCCTGCGCCCCTCCCCGGACCGCCCGCCCGACACCCCTCGGGCGGGCGGTGGTGTGTTCGGGGCGTCCTTCCGGCCGCGTGCGACGATCGAGCCATGTACGTGCCCCGCGCCAACGCCATGGCCGACGAGGAGCTGCGCCGCTTCCTCGACGCTCACCCGTCCGGCCACCTCGTCACCGTCGGGCCTGACGGGCGTCCCGACGCGACGCTGCTGCCGGTCATCGTCGACGACGCGCCTGACGCACCGGCGGGCCTGCGGCTCGTCGGCCACCTGGCCCGCTTCAACGAGCAGTGCGCCCGGATCGCCGCCGGCTCACCGGGCCTCGTCGTCGTCACCGGAGCCGACGCGTACGTGTCGCCGGGCTGGTACGCGAGCAAGCGCGAGCACGGTCGCGTCGTGCCGACGTGGAACTACAGCGAGGTGCACCTCTCCGGCGCGGTCACGGTCCACGACGACCCTGACTGGGTCCTCGACGTCGTCACCCGGCTGACGCAGCGGCACGAGGCGGGGCGGGCGCAGCCGTGGGCCGTCACCGACGCCCCGGCGTCCTACGTGCGAGGCCAGCTGCGAGCCATCGTCGGCATCGAGCTCGTCGTCGAGAAGGTCGAAGGCAAGGCGAAGCTGTCGCAGAACCGGTCCGACGCCGACCGCGAGGGTGTCGTCGCCGGGCTGCGTGACGAGCCGGGCGGGCTCGCCCACGCCGTCGCCGACGACATGGCCGGCGAGCTGGAGCGGGCCCTCGAGCGCTGACCACGCCGCTGCCGCAACCCCTTCGGTGGCTCAGTGGATCGCCACAGACGGTGCACAGCCACCGGCCCGAGGGTCGGGACATGGACACGACACACGGACCCCGGCCCACCGACCTCCCCGCCCTGCCGACGGACGCGCGCCGCGCGACGCGTCATCCCGTGCGGTCCTCGCTGCGTCGGGGCCTCGGAGCCGCAGGGGCCGCGGTGGCCGTGGCCTTCGTCGGCACCACCGGCCTGGGAGCAGCCCAGGCGCACGCGGCCGGCGTCGCCGGTGGGCTGACCTACGCGGCCGACACCTCGCACCGTCCGCACCCGCCGCGGCACGCGGCGCACCCGAGCACGCTGCCGCCGGCCACGACCACGGCAGTGCGCTACACCTTCGACTCGGGCCACCTCATCGAGCTGTGACGCGTTCGTCCGAGGGCGCCCACCGCGTCGGTTCGAGCCAGGCGTGCACGAGCGGCACGACCGACGCGCCCTCGCCGCTGGCCGCGGCCACGCGCTTCATCGACCCGGCCCGGATGTCGCCGGCGGCGAAAACGCCCGGCACCGTCGTCTCGAGGCTCTCGGGCGGCAGGTCGCCGGTCCAGCGGTCCTGCGGCACGTCGCGTCCGGTGAGGACGAACCCGCGCTCGTCGCGGGCCACGGCGTCGGGCAGCCAGTCGCAGTAGGGCGCCGCGCCGATGAGCAGGAACAGCCCCCGGCACTCGCGGCGCGTCTCGGTGCCGTCGCGGGTGTCGCGGACGGTGACCCAACCGAGGCGGCCGTCGTCGCCGGCCCCGCCCCCGGTGACCTCCGAACACCCCTGCACCGTGATCCGCGGGTTGAAGGCGATCTCACCGACGAGGTAGTCGGACATCGTCTCGGCGAGGGTCTCGCGTCGCACGAGGATCGTGACGGAGCCGGCGAAGCGGGCCAGGTGGATGGCCGCCTGGCCGGCGGAGTTGCCGCCGCCCACGACGACGACGTCGTAGCCCTCCATCTCGCGGGCGGCCGTCATGGCGCTGCCGTAGTGGACGCCGAGGCCGACGAGCTTCTCGATGCCGGGGGCGTCGAGGCGTCGGTACTTGACCCCGGCCGACACGACGACGGCCCGGGCCAGCACGTCGCCGCCCTCGGTGCAGAGCCGGTGCGGCGTCGGGACGCCGTCGTCACCGACCTCGCCCGGCACGAACGCCGTGACCGGCCAGCCGGTGAAGAACTGGGTGCCGAAGCGAATGGCCTGGTTGCGGGCCCGCTGGGCCAGGCGCATGCCCGAGATGCCGCGCGGGAAACCGAGGTAGTTGCGGATCATCGAGGACGTACCGGCTTGTCCACCAACGGCTTCGGCCTCGAGCACGACAGTCGTCAGGCCCTCGGACGAGGCGTACACGGCTGCCGCGAGCCCTGCCGGGCCGGCGCCGACGATCGCGACGTCGACGACGCGGTCGACCGTGACGTCGGCAGGGCGGCCGTAGATGCGCGAGGCGACGTCGCGGACGCTGCGTGCGCTGCCCACCCGCTTGCCCAGGTCCATGACGAGCGGGAACTCGGCCTCGCCGCCCTCGGCCGCGACGAGCTGCAGGACGTACTGGCCCTTCTCGCTCTCGGGCGGGTACACCCGGTTGGGCATGCCCATGCGGTCGAGGTAGTCGCGGATGCTGAGCGTCAGCGCGTCCTCGACGGGCGAGACGATCGCGACGGCGACGACCTCCGGCTCGGCGACGGTCGAGCCCCAGTCGGAGAGCAGCTCGCAGATGGCCGTGTGGAACTCCTCGTCGCGGGCGCCGCGCGGCATGAGCAGGTAGGCGTCGTACTTGCCCTTGGCCATGCCGCCGCGCAGGCGCTCGGCGTCGTCGCGGAACGTCGACACGTGGGCGGCGATGACGCGTCGGGCGGTCGGGACGGTCTGGCGCCACCAGTGGAAGGCCTGGTGCACGTCGCCGTCGGGCAGGCGCGACTCGGTGACGAACATCGCCACCTGGCCGCCCTCGGCCACGACGCGCCGGGCCTGGAGCTTCGCCTCGTGCGCAGAGGTGGCCGTGGGCAGCTCGTAGTCGCGCTCGTAGCGGCTGAACTCGTCGCGCAGCTGCTCGCAGCGGGTCTCGGACACGAGGATGATCGCCGGCTTCACCCTGTCGATCCTAGGAGCCGCGCGGCGCCTGCGGTATGGCCTCGGGACGCTCGCGCAGGGTGAGCCAGAGACGGTGCGCCGTGATGACGGCGAGGGCCCAGGCCAGGCCGATGAGCCAGCCGGCCAGCACGTCGGTGAGCCAGTGGTGGCCGAGGAAGACCCGGGACAGGCCCATCGAGACCACGAAGAGCGTGCCGACGGCGACGGCGACCACGCGCTGCCAGGCCGCCGTCGTCTCGATGAGCACGAGGTAGACGACGATCGTCGTCAGGACCGTGGCGTTGAGGGTGTGGCCGCTCGGGAACGACGCCGACACCTCGAGCGGTGGCACGGCGAGCGACGCCGGCGGCCGGGCGCGGTCGACGAATCCCTTGCCGACGATCGTCATCGCGAGCGAGCCTGCAGCCGCGACGAGCATGAGCACGAGCGGCGTCCACCGTCGGCGGCACCACGTGATGACGGCGACGGCCACGAGCGCGAGGATCGGCATGCCGACCGGGCCCCCGACGTCGGTGAAGGCGGTGACGGCGGAGTCGAGCCCGGGGGAGCGCAGCGAGGCGGCGGCGTCGAGCACCGGCTGGTCGACGACGGTGATCCCGTCGCGTCCGACGACCGCCTCGTACACCGTCTCCACGCCCTCGACGAGCGCCATCATGACGACGACCGCGACCACGGCGAAGACGACGAACGCCACGTGCGCCGACGACCACGAGGCGACGCGTCGGGCGGCCGGCCGCGAGGCCCGGGCCAGCGCCGCGAAGACGCCGACGAGCCACCGCCCGGCGCGGGTGTGCCACGCGGTGAGGTCGCGCGCGCCGATCGTGTCGTCGGGCGTGCGCGGTCGCGAGGGCTGCGTCATGCCCCCTTCTTACCCGGCTCGGTGCACCTCGACCGTGACGCCCTCCGGGGCGGTGAGCCCGATGACCTCGCCCGCCGCGTCCACCTCCACGTCGAAGCGTCCGCCGAGGAAGCGCAGCCCCTCGACCCGCATCGGCCCGAACGGCGCCGGGCGGGCCGGCGTCAGGTGCAGCGTGCGTGTCGACGCGTCGGCCCGCAGGCCGAGCGCGATGGTGACGAGGGCGGCCGCCGAGGCCGCCGACCATGCCTGCGGCCGGCACGAGGCCGGGTAGGGCGTCGGGGCGCCCGCGAACGGCACCCCGGAGTACAGCTCGGGCCAGCGGTAGCCGAAGGCCTCGGCCGAGGCGAGCAGGGTGCGCCCGACCGCGACAGCCTCGGCGGTGAGGCCCTCGCGGGCCAGACCGATGGCGGCGATCGCGGTGTCATGGGTCCAGATCGAGCCGGTGTGGTAGCCGATCGGGTTGAAGCCGCCGTTGCCCGTGCCGAAGGTGCGCACGCCGAAGGTGTCGAGCAGCTCGGGGCCGGTGAGGCTGGCGGCGACCTGTCGCGCTTCGTCGCCGGTGAGGGCGCCGGTGCCGAGCACGTGGCCCATGTTGGAGGCGAGGCCGTCGACAGGGCGACCGGCGCCGTCGAGGGCGATCGCCAGGTGGTGGCCGGCGTCGGTGTCGACCCAGAACCGCTCTCGCAGAATGGATTCGAGCCGGTCGGCGGCGGCGTCGGCTTCGGCCGCCTCGGCGTCCGGCTGGCCGAGCGCGCGGAGCAGGCCGGCCGCAGCGCGGAGCGCCTCCACGGCGTAGGCCTGGGCCTCGACGAGGGCGATCGGGGCCGTGGCGACGAGGCCGTCGCGCCCGCGGATGGAGTCGCCGGAGTCCTTCCAGCCCTGGTTGGCCAGGCCCGTGCCCGACGCGTCGACGTACTTGAGCACGCCGTCGCCGTCGGGCTGCCCGTCGCCGGTGAGCCACGCGACGGCGGCGCGCAGGGCCGGCAGGAGGTCGACCACGTCGGCGTCGGGGAGGCCCCAGGTGCGCGCCTCGGCGAGGAGGCAGACCCACAGCGCTGTGGCATCGACGGTGCCGTAGTAGACCTGCGGCAGCGTCATGCCGGTGTTCGCGTCCCGCAGCACGTGTCGGCGCAGCTCGTGCGGGATCTTGCCGGGCGCCTCGCCGGTGAGGGGGTCGGTGGTGCGCCCCTGGCGGCGGGCGAGGGTGCGGAGCGTGCCTGCGGCGACCTCGGTGCCGAAGGGCAGCAGGAGCCGGGCGGACCACAACGAGTCGCGGCCGAAGAGCGTCAGGTACCAGGGGGATCCGGCGGCGGTGAACACGTCGGACGGGTGCTCGGGGTCGCGCAGCAGCAGGTGCTGGAGGTCGTCGAGACCGGCCCGCACGGTGGTGCCGAGGCGGTGGTCGCCCGCGGTGACGACGACCTGGGACCACGGCACGGCGTCGGCGCCGGCATCGGCGTCGAACGCGGAGGGTGCGACGCGCTCGGTGCGGACCGTCAGGGCGACCGACTCGGTGGCGCCGGGAGCCACCGCGACCTCGACCTCGAAGGCGGCGGTGCCGTCGGGCATGGCCTCGACCACTGCGCGCGCCGAGCCGTCGAGGGACACCGTCGTGCGGTGCCACTCGTCGGCGAGAACCACTGTGGCGCGGTCGATCTCGGGCTCGACGGGCGTTCCGTCGACGTGCCCGGACTTGACGGCGGCGATGTCGCGGCCGTCGCCGCCCACGACAAGCCGCAGGACCGTCGAGACGGGCGCGTCGGCCCGCGACGTGACCGCGACGACCTCGGTGAGGCACCGGCCCGCAGACGAGGAGAGTGTGCGGGTGCGAACCACCTCGACGGTGGGGTCGGGGCCCGGGTTGCCCAGTGCCCGAGCGGCGCTCGCGTAGTGGCCGACCGCACCTGATGCCCGCTCGGCGACGGGGGGGGGCCGTTCGCCAGAAACCTCGAGAAGCAAAGTGTGCAGCACGCGGCGGTCGTCGACGTACAGGCCCTGGGCGGTGCCCGGCAGGACGTCGCCCGACCGGTCGGCGAGGACCGTGGCGTTGCCGTCGACGAGGATCGACAGCTCGTGCAGCCAGGGCTGGCGAGCCGGGGTGGACGCGTCGGGCTGGGGCACGGCGTGAGCCTTCCATGGGGCTGGGTGGGGCGGTGTCGGTCGTCCGGGTCTCGGGCGGGGATGTCGATGCCGGCCGCCCCTCAACCTGCCACGATCCGGTGTCGGGCGCTTGACCTCGTCGGCAGGACAGAGCATGCTCCGTCTCGTATGAACGTTCAAGTCCCGGTTTGTCCGGCCGCTTGAACGATCCAAGCCAGCGGGCGCGAGGGAGCGGTCATGGTCGACGAGGCGACGATGGTGCCGGGCACGCGCCCGACGATCGTCGACGTCGCGAGCGCCGCCGGCGTGTCCCGCCAGACCGTGAGCAACGTCCTCAACCGGCCCGACCGGGTCGCTCCCGACACCCTCGAACGGGTGCAGCGCGAGATCGACCGGCTCGGCTTCACGCCGCACGTCAGCGCCCAGCAGCTGCGCCGCAAGCGCGCCTGGGCCTACGGCTTCGAGGTCAACCCGTCCGGTCACCGGCGCATGGGCCACATCCTCGACGAGTTCCTCGTCGAGCTCACCGTCTCGGCCCCGAGCCACACGAGCCACCTGCTCGCCTTCGCGCCCGACCCCGACGACGTCGTCGCCGGCTACCGCCAGACCCTCGCGAGCGGCCTCGTCGACGGCTTCGTCCTCGCCGACACCCGGCCGTCCGACCCGCGGCCGCCCTGGCTCATCGAGCACGACGTGCCCTTCGTGTCGTTCGGACGCGTGTGGGACCAGCCCGAGCTGACCCGCTGGGTCGACGTCGACGGCCACGCCGGCGTCGGCAGCGCGGTGCACCACCTCGTCGACGCCGGGTACGGCCAGGTCGGGTTCCTCGGCTGGCCCGCCGGCTCGCCCGTCGGAGACGACCGCCGACGCGGCTGGCACGACGCGCTCGCCGAGCTCGGCCTCGACGCGTCGGCACCCGCAGCGGCGTCGGTGCAGGACATCGACGAGGCCACCGAGGCCGCCGAGGAGGTGCTCGACCACCTCGGCCCGGACGCCGCGGTCGTCTGCGCCTCCGACCTGCTCGCCCTCGGCGTGCTGCGCGCCGTCCGCAACCGCGGGCTGCGTCCGGGCGCCGACATCGGCGTCGTCGGCTTCGACGACACCGACGTCGCCGCTGCGATGGGCCTGAGCAGCGTCCACCAGCCTGTCGCCGAGGCCGCCCGCATCGCGTGGGACATGCTCGTCGACCCCGTCCGCCACCCCGGCCCCGTCCTGCTCGAGCCGACGCTGACGATCCGCGCGTCGAGCCTGCGCGAGCCCTAGCGACCAGACCTCCGGGACCCACCCGGACAGCACCGCCCGAGCACCACCCCTGCACCACCCCTGCACCACCTGAGCAGCACCCAGCACGATGCACCACCAGCACCGACCAGAGATGCCGACAGCGCAGTCAGGAGAACAACGATGTCACGCAGGACCAGGCGCACCACCGCGGCCCTTGCCGCAGGCCTCGCCGGAGCCCTCGCCCTCGCCGCGTGCGGCGGTGGCAGCGGTTTCGACAACGGATCCGGAAGCGGCTCCACCCAGTCGGCCAAGAGCGGCCCCGTGACGCTGAAGTTCATGATCACCTCGAACGGCCCGGCCGACGTCAAGCTCCAGCAGGACACGGTCAAGCCGTGGGAGGACAAGACCGGCAACAAGGTCGAGGTCGTCGCGGCCTCGGACATGAACCAGCAGCTGACCCAGGGTTTCGCCGCCGGCAGCCCGCCCGACCTCTTCTTCACCGACGCCAACGTCTTCCCGACGTACGCCAAGGCCGGCAACATGCTCGCCTACGGCGACCAGCTCGACATGAAGGGCGACTTCTACCCCAACCTCGTGCAGACCTTCACCTACGGCGGCAAGTTCTACTGCGCTCCGAAGGACTTCTCGACGCTGGCCCTCGTCATCAACACCGACCTCTGGCAGCAGGCCGGGCTCGGTGTGGGCGACGTGCCCAAGGACTGGTCCGCGCTCGAGTCGGTGGCCCAGAAGCTGACGAAGGGCAAGGTCAAGGGCCTCGTCATCGGCGACACGCGTGACCGCGTCGGTGCGTTCATGAAGCAGGCCGGCGGCTGGATCGTCAACCCCGACCAGACGAAGATGACGGCCGACACCGCGGCCAACCTCGCCGGTCTCGCCGAGGTCAAGAAGCTGCTCGCCAGCGGCTCCACCTCCTTCCCCAAGGGCGTCGACGCCGGCTGGGGCGGGGAGGCCCTGGGCACGGGCAAGGCCGCCATGACGATCGAGGGCAACTGGATCAAGGGCGCCATCAAGAGCGACTACCCGAACCTCAAGTGGCAGGCCGTCGAGCTTCCCGCCGGCCCGGTCGCGAAGGGCACGCTGTCCTTCACCCAGTGCTACGGCATCGCCTCGGCCAGCAAGAACCAGGCCGCCGCGATCGACCTCGTCAAGTACCTGTCGACCGAGAAGCCGGCCATGCAGCTCGCGACGGGGCTCGGCGTCATGCCCTCGATCAAGTCCGCGGCCACGGCCTACAAGGGTGCCTTCCCGAACGACGCCGCGTTCCTCGCCGGGGCCGAGTACGCCCAGGGTCCGGTGACCGTCGCCGGCATGGACCCCGTCCTCAAGGACTTCGACACCCAGCTGGCGAGCCTGCCGGGCGGCGACCCCAAGGCGATGCTCGAGCGGCTCCAGAAGAACGGCGAGGCCGTCCTCAAGTGACGCGCTGAGCCCCACCCGCCGCGGTGGCCGGTGCCGCACACACCCCTGCCCGCACCGGCCACCGCAACCCCGACCCGACGCCCGGGACACCCACCCCTCACGACCTCACCGCCCCGTCATCGAGGAGAGTCCAATGAAGCTGGGACGCAACAGCGCCCGCGCAGCAGAGACCCGATCGGGCTGGTTGTTCGTGTCGCCCGTCATCATCATCCTCGGGTTGTTCCTCGTGCTGCCGATCCTGCTGGCCTTCTGGGTCAGTCTCAGCGACTGGCAGGGACGCGGCTCGCCCCTGAGCCCCGGCGTGAACTTCGTCGGCGGCCAGAACTACCAGCAGCTGCTGACGCAGGACTCGCTGACCCGCAGCGACTTCGCCACCTCGCTGCGCAACAACTTCTACTACGTGCTGCTCGTGGTGCCGGTCCAGACGGTGCTCGCGCTCGCCCTGGCGCTGCTGCTCAACCAGCGACGCCTCAAGGGCCTCAGCTTCTTCCGCACTGCGTACTATTTCCCGTCCGTGACGAGCTCGGTGGCCATCGCGTCGGTGTTCCTGTTCCTCTTCGCCGGCGGCGGCAGCATCAACGCCCTGCTCGGCATCTTCGGCATCGACGGGCCGAACTGGTTCGCCGACCCCCGCGGCGTGCTCCACATCGCGCTCGGCTGGGTGGGGATCGGCAGCGGCCCGGACGGCCCGGGGCCGGCGTTCATGACGTCGCACGACTTCCTCGGGCTCACCTGGTGGGACTGGGTGTCCGGCCCATCGGTGGCGATGCTGACGATCATCGCCCTCGTCATCTGGGTGTCGGCCGGCGGCTACATGCTCCTGTTCCTCGCCGGCCTCCAGAACATCTCGTCGGACGTCTACGAGGCCGCCTCGATCGACGGGGCGTCGACGTGGCGCACGATGCGCTCGGTCACGATCCCGCTGCTGCGGCCGACGCTCTTCACGGTGCTGACGCTCGGCCTCATCGGCACCTGGCAGGTATTCGACCAGGTGTACATCATGAGTAAGGGCAACCCGGGCAAGACGACCCTGACCCCGGCCTTCCTCTCCTACGACCAGTCGATCAACAACGGTGAGTGGGGGACCGGCACGGCGATGTCGTTCATCCTCTTCGCGATCATCATCGTCTTCACCGCGGTCCAGACCATCGTCCTGCGCGACAGGGACCGTGAGTCCGGTGGTCTCTACAGCCGGATGCGGGGCTTCGGCGCCGCACAGAACTCTTCCCAGGGGACGGGAGTCTCATGAGCCAGGCCTCGACGACCACTCGACCCGCGGTGTCCGCCCGATCCGCGGCACCGACGCCGCCGGCCGCGCCGCGTCCGCACGCGACGCGCACCGCGATCCTCAAGGCGCTGGGCTACTCGGCCCTGACCGTGTTCGCGCTGCTGTACCTGTTCCCGTTCGTCATCCAGGTCGGCACGAGCTTCAAGACCGACCCCGACGCGACGGCCAACCCGCTCAACCCGATTCCCTCGCACTTCACGACCGCGGCCTACCAGGCGCTGTTCCAGCAGGACTTCTCGCTGTGGTTCGGCAACTCGGTGGTCGTGGCGGTCTTCGTGACGCTCGGACGCGTCTTCTTCGACTCGCTGGCCGGCTACGCGCTGGCGCGGCTGCGCTTCCGCGGCCGTGGTGCCGTGACGATCGCCATCGTCGCGACCATGGCGGTGCCGGGCGTCGTGCTGCTCATCCCGAAGTTCCTCATCATCAAGCAGTTCGGCATCTACGACACCTACGCCGGCATGATCGTGCCGCTGCTCGCCGACGCCGCGGGCGTGTTCATCATGAAGAACTTCTTCGAGTCGGTCCCGGTGAGCCTCGAGGAGGCCGCGAAGCTCGACGGTGCCGGGGTGTTCCGCACCTTCTGGTCGGTCGTGCTGCCGATCGCCCGGCCGGCCCTCATCACCATCACGATCATCGCGTTCCAGTCCTCGTGGAACGAGCTGCCGCACTTCCTCGTGTCGCGGCAGTCTCCCGAGACCAACACCCTGACCACCGGCGTCGCCGGGCTCCTCACAGGCGCCCTCGGGTCGGGCAACCGCTACCCGCTCAAGCTGGCGGCGGCCGTGCTCATGACGATCCCGGTGGCCGCGATGTTCTTCGTCTTCCAGAAGCGGATCATCTCCGGCTCCCTCGAGGGCGCCGTCAAGGAGTGACGGTGGGGCGGCCTAGGGTCGGTGACCATGACAGCCCGTGTCGCCCCGCTCGCGTCCATCTCCATCGACTGCCCCGACCCCGACGCGCTCGCGCCGTTCTACCGCGCGCTGCTCGGCCTGGAGGAGGCGTTCACGACGCCCGACCGTGGCGTCGTGTGCCTGTCCGGTGCGGGGCCGATGCTGACGCTGATGCGCGTCGACGAGTACGAGGCCCCGACGTGGCCGCACGGCCCGCAGCGCCAGCAGCTGCACCTCGACCTCGCGGCGGACGACCTCGACGCGTGTGTCGCGGCCGCGCTCGAGATCGGGGCGCGCGAGGCCGAGCACCAGCCGGCGCCCGACCAGTGGCGCGTCATGCTCGATCCGGTCGGACACCCGTTCTGCCTCAGCGCGGTGCGCCCCGACTGACGGCGTCGGCGCGCTGCGTGCTCCCTCACGACGCCTGGCTCGTAGCCCGCGGGCGCCGCCGTCCGATCCAGAAGCCGGCGAGCCCGGCGAGCAGCACGAGCCCGCCGGTGGCCAGTCCGAGGGCGAGCTGCATCCGGGGCGTCAGCATCATGAAGCTGGGCGACACCACCTCCTCGGCCAGCGGCGCGTAGGCGAACCACCCGAACGTGGTCGGGCCGGCCGTCGCCCACAGCACGCACCCGGCGACGACCAGGGCCACGGCCAGAGCCAGGGCGGACACGAGGACGACGCGGACACGGAGGGACATGCCTGCACCGTAACGCCGCGAGCGGCCGGCGTCGGTGCTGCGGGCTAGGTTCGCAGCATGACCTTCGAGGTGCGGCCCGCGAGCGCCGAGCGGTTCGACGACGTCGCGACGATGCTCGGCCCGACCAACCCGGCCTCGACCGTCTGCTGGTGCCTGAGCCACCGCCTCCCGTCCAAGGAGAGCCGGTCGCTGCTGGGGCCGGCCCGCGGCGAGTACGTGCGCGGGCTCTGCGCGCGTGACGTCGCCCCCGGCGTGCTCGCCTACGACGGCGACACGGTCGTCGGGTGGGCGGCCGTGGCCCCACGCGCCGAGTTGCCGTTCGAGCGCTCGCGCCTCATCCCGCACGTCGACGACCTGCCCGTGTGGTCGGCGTGGTGCATCCGGGTGCGCCCCGGCCACCGGCGGCGCGGGATCTCGCTGCCGCTGCTCCAGGGCGCGGTGGCGTATGCGCGGGAGCACGGCGCCCCGGCCGTCGAGGGCTACCCGGTCGACAACCGCGGCGAGAAGGTCGACCAGACGATGGCCTACGTCGGCACCCGCGGCCTCTTCGAGCGGGCCGGTTTCACCAAGGCGGCCGACACCGAGAGCATCTCGGGTGGGTTCCCGCGCGTCCTCATGCGGCTCGACCTGCGCTGAGGCTGGGGTCGCCCGGGGCGGGCGACCGCAGGCGCCGCTGTCGGGGTGGGGTCGTAGGGTCACGCCATGACGGTCGTCGGAACTGACGGTCTGGCGCGCCCGGTGTGGGCCTCGTCCGACCCCCTGCTCATGGAGTACTACGACACCGAGTGGGGCATGCCGGTCCGCGACGAGGCCGGGCTCTACGAGCGCATCTGCCTCGAGGGCTTCCAGTCCGGGCTGTCGTGGGCCACCATCCTGCGCAAGCGTCCCCGTTTCCGGGAGGTCTTCGCCGGCTTCGACCCTGATGTCGTCGCCGGCTACACCGAGGCCGACGTCGAGCGCCTCCTCGGCGACGCCGGCATCATCCGCCACCGTGGCAAGATCCAGGCCGCGATCACCAACGCCCGGGCCACCGTGGCGCTGCGCGAGGAGGGTGGCCTCGTCGACTTCGTGTGGTCGTTCCAGCCCACCGACACGCCACGCCCCAGTGACCACTCCGAGGTGCCGACCGTCTCCGCCGAGAGCAAGGCGCTGTCGAAGGCGTTGCGCAAGAAGGGATTCGCGTTCGTCGGGCCGACGACGATGTACGCCCTCATGGAGGCCGTCGGCATCGTCGACACGCACCTGGTCACCAGCCACCGGCGCGCCAGCAGCGGCGTCTGGCCCGCCTGACGCGTCCGACGGCGGCGCGCGTCAGCGCCCGAGCACGGCGCGGGCCGCGTTGTGGCCCGGGATGCCGCTGACGCCGCCGCCGCGTCGGGCGCCGGCGCCGGCGAGCAGCAGCGACGCGTGCGGCGTCTCGACGCCCCACGTGCCCACCTCGGCCTCGCGCTCGGCCCACGGCCACTGCAGCGAGCGGTGGAAGATGTTGCCGCAGGGCAGCCCGACCGACTGCTCGAGGTCGAGGGGGCTCTTGACCTCGAGGCACGGGTTGCCGTCGCCGTCACGCAGGAGCACTTCCTCGATCGGCTCGGCGAGCACCGAGTCGAGCGAGCGCAGGGTCGCCTCGAGCGCCGCCTTCGTCGCCGCCGCGTTGTCCTCGCGGAAGAGCCGGGCCGGCAGGTGCAGCCCGAAGAGCGTCAGCGTCTGCGCGTCGGTCGCCGCGAGCTCGGGCCCGAGGATCGAGCGGTCGCTCAGGGTGTGGCAGTAGATCTCGCACGGCGGCAGCTCGGGCACCCGGCCCGCGGCGGCCGCGGCCCACGCGTCCTCGAGCTGGCGGTAGCCCTCGTTGATGTGGAAGGTGCCGGCGAACGCGGCCCGCGGGTCGACGCCGGGCTCGCGCAGCCGCGGCAGGCGCGTCAGGAGCATGTTGACCTTGAGCTGCGCGCCCTCGACGTCGTCCTCGGTGGGCACCGGGTCGGCACCCGCGGCCGCGAGCAGCCGGTTGAGGACGGTGGGCGCGCAGGCGGCCAGGAGCGTCGTGGCCCGGGCACTGCCACCCGCGCTGCCGGCGTCGATGCCGCTGCCACCGGCCCAGGTGACCTCCCCGGTGGAGGGGTCGACGGCCGTGACATCGGCACCGGTGACGACCGTCGCGCCGGCATCGACGGCAGCCTTCGCCAGGGCGTCGGTCAGGGCGCCCATGCCGCCCACCGGCACGTCCCAGTCGCCGGTGCCGCCGCCGATGAGGTGGTAGAGGAAGCAGACGTTCTGGCGCAGGTCCTGCCCGCGCATCGAGGCGAAGGTGCCGATGAGCGCGTCGGTGGCGATGATGCCGCGGAGGGTGTCGTCGTCGGTGACCGCCTCGACGAGCTCGCCGACCGGCCGGGTCGTCAGCGCGTCGAACAGCTCGGGGTCGCCGGAGAGGGCGCGCACGTCGTCACGTGACCGCAGCGGGTCGAGCACGGTCGGGAACACCTTCTCGGCGAGCGAGCCCATCCGGCCGTAGAAGTCGGTCCAGCCGGCGTACGCCGAGTCGCCGCCGGTCAGCGCACGGAAGGCCGCCCTGGTCGCGTCGGCGTCGCCGTGGTCGACGAGCAGTCCGCGGGCGGGGTCGGCGGGGACCGGCGTGTACGAGGAGTACCGGCGGCGGATGAGGCGCAGGTCGAGGTCGAGGTCGGTGAGGACCTGCCGCGGCAGCAGCGAGATGAGGTAGGAGTAGCGCGACAGGCGGGCGTCGACGCCGGGGAAGGCACGGGCCGACACCGCGGCCCCGCCGACGTGCTCGCCCTTCTCGAGCACGAGGACCCGTCGGCCCGCGCGGGCGAGGTAGGCGGCGGCGGTCAGGCCGTTGTGGCCGGCCCCGATGACGATGTCGTCGTAGTGCACGCGCGCCACCCTAGCCACCGCCTCTGATCGAACACCACGTCCACAACACCGGGACATGGCCAACCCCCGCTGGAATGACCAGCAGGGGTCGGCACTGCTCGGAGTGTTGCGGTTAAGGCAGGAGCCTCGGGGTCAGCGGGTGGCGGGGCCCGATGTCATCCGGGCGTGCTCGGCCGCCTGGCGGGCGCTCCAGGCGCGGTCGGCGGCGTCGATGCTCGCACGGCTCGACAGGTCGACCCCGGCCCGTCGCGCGGCGGCCTTCGCCCTCGCGGTCGTCAGGTCGGGTGCGCTGAACCGCTCGGGCGGGATGGTGCGGTCGACCGACGCGTACCGTGCGGCGTCGCGGGCCAGGGCCGGCCCGGACGCCTCGGCCTGGGCGAGCGCCGCCGACGGCGACAGCCGCGCCGTGACGCCGAACGCCGGCTTGGTGACGACCGCGTAGCCGTCGCGGTGGCCGGCGACGTTCGGGTGGTAGCTCTCGGTGACGGGGTTGGACAGGCCGTTGAGCCACTCGGGGCTGTCGCAGACCGCGTGCCCGACGAACCTCGAGGTCGGGTTGACGAAGGTGAAGCCCTTCGAGCCCGCGATCGAGGACGTCTTGCTGTTGAGCAGGTCGGCGGTGGCGTTGAGGCGGGTCTCCTCGACGGGGCTGAACCACGTGAAGGCGTTGCAGTCCTCGCCGTTGAAGATGCGCGGGTAGCCGACGACGATGACCCTGGCGTTCGGGGCCTTCGAGCGGATCGAGGTGTAGAGCGTCGTGAGCCGCCCCGGCAGGGTGTTGTTGATGATGTTCTGCGCACCGTCGATGGCGCCGTTGCAGTTGCTCATCCAGCCGGGTTGCGCGCACTCGGTGAGCACGTCGGCGAACCCGGCGTCGTTGCCGCCGACCGAGATCGTCACGTAGGCAGTGCTGCTCGAGAGCGACGAGAGCTGGGTGTTCGTCACGTCGGCGACCGTGGCGCCAGAGCAGGCGCGAAAGGTCAGGGCGAGCCCGAGGCTCGACGCGTCGAGCGAGGGGTAGGCGTACACCGAGCGCTGGCACGAGGTGCCGTCGCTGATGTACGTGCGGGTACCGGTACCCGACGAGTACGAGTCGCCGAGGGCGACGTAGCTCGCTCCGGCGGCGGACGCGGGCGCCCCGAGCGCCAGGGCGGTGGCTGCTGCGGACAGGGCGATGACTCCGGCACCGGCGAGGCGGCGACCGAGGGAAGACCTGCTACTCACGACACACTCCTTCGTGGATCGATCACTGGGCAGAGCGCGGGCGTCGACCTGGTCCTCCGGCACGTCGTGTGTGCCCCTGTGTCACACGTCCATACCGGACGCTAGGGCCACGGGGTCGGCCCCGCGCGCCGAAGTGTCGCGGGCTCGCCCGGCGCCGAGCGCCTACGCTGACGGCAGGGGTCGCTGCGCACCCGTGACAGCGACCGTGACCACAGGAGAACCGATGGGCTTCCCCGAGAACGTCCTCGCCCGGGGCGAGAAGGTCGAGCGCGACCTGCACCCGCACTGGCTGACGGTCGTCGGCCCCACGCTCGTCGGCCTCGTCGTCGCCGCCCTGTGCGTCCTCGCCGTGGCTGCGACGCCGAACGACGGCACCGGCAACACGATCCAGTGGGTCGCGGTCGGTGTGCTCGTCCTCGTGGCGCTCGTCGCCGTCGTCGTGCCCTACCTGCGCTGGCGCACGACGCACTACGTCATCACCTCGCACCGGGTCATGGTGCGCCGCGGCATCCTGACGAAGACCGGCAAGGACATCACGCTGTCGAAGATCACCGACGTCAGCTTCGAGCAGACCCTCCTCGACCGGCTCATCCGCTCCGGCTCGCTGCACATCGAGTCCGCGGGCGACAGCCCCGACGAGAACCTCCGCTACATCCCGCGCAGCAACGAGGTGCAGCAGCTCATCAACCGCCTCATCGACGAGGACGACCTGCGTCGCCGCGCCCACGGCCGCGGCGAGGTGGAGGACGCCTACGACGCCGGGTACGACGACGCCGCCTACGAACGCGGCGCGACCTCCGTCGACGACACGCAGGTGATCCGGGAGGGCGGGCGCGACCGGCGCGACCCGCGTGACCGGCCGCCGCTCGCCGAGGAGCGCCGCCGCTCCGGCACCGCCGACGACGAGACGTACTGACGCGTCCCTCACGCGTCCGACCCCTTCTGGAGCGGGCGTGCGCGTGGCACAGTCGGTCCCATGACGAACCCGACCGACGCCTACCGCGCCTCCCGCGACCAGCTGCTCGACCTGCAGGGTGACCACGCCCGCGCCGTCGCCGAGTTCGCCTGGCCCGAGCTCGGCGAGCAGTTCAGCTGGGCCGTCGACTGGTTCGACGCCATCGCGCGCGGCAACGACAAGCCGGCGCTGACGATCGTCGAGGAGGACGAGTCGTCCGCCACGGTGAGCTTCGACGAGATGGCGCGCCGCTCGGACCGGGTCGCTGCGTGGCTCGGCTCGCTCGGCGTCGGCCGGGGCGACTCGGTCGTGCTCATGCTCGGCAACCAGGTCGAGCTGTGGGAGACGATGCTCGCCGTCATGAAGCTCGGCGCGGTCATCGTGCCGACGACCACGGCCGTCGGGCCCGGCGACCTCGCCGACCGCATCGAGCGGGTGCAGGCCCGCGCCGTGGTGACCAACGCGTCGGAGGTGCACAAGCTCGACGACCTGCCCGGCGACTACGTGCGGGTCGCCGTCGGCAGCGACCCCGCCGGCGGCACCCTCGAGGGCTGGCACGCCTACGCCGACGCCCACGCGTCCGACGCCGGGCCCGCGCCGCACCCGGGCACCGGGCCCGACGACCGGCTCCTGCTCTACTTCACGTCGGGCACGACGAGCCGGCCCAAGCTCGTCGAGCACACCCAGCGCTCCTACCCGGTCGGCCACCTGACGACGACGTACTGGATCGGTCTGCGGCCCGGCGACGTGCACCTCAACATCAGCAGCCCGGGGTGGGCCAAGCACGCGTGGTCCTCGTTCTTCGCGCCGTGGATCGCCGAGGCGACGATCTTCGTGTACAACTACGCCCGCTTCGACGCCGCCGCCCTGCTCCGCGTGCTGCGCGAGCACGAGGTCACCTCGATGTGCGCGCCGCCGACCGTGTGGCGGATGCTCATCAAGAGCGACCTGACCGGCGGGTCCGGCTCCCTGCGCGAGGTCATCGGTGCGGGCGAGCCGCTCAACCCGGAGGTCATCGCCCAGGTCGAGAAGGCGTGGGGCCTGACGATCCGCGACGGCTACGGCCAGACCGAGATGACGCTGTCGGTGGGCAACACCCCGGGGTCGGTGGTCAAGCCCGGCTCGATGGGCCGGCCGCTGCCCGGCTACCCGGTCGTCGTGGTCGACCCGGTCACGAACGAGCCTGTCACCGAACCCGATTCGGAGGGCAACCGCGAGGGTGAGATCTGCCTCGACCTGTCGCAGCGGCCCGTCCCCCTCATGACCGGCTACCAGGGCGACGAGACCCGCAACGCCGAGGCGATGGCCGGCGGTTTCTACCACACCGGTGACGTCGCGTCGGTCGACGCCGAGGGCTACATCTCCTTCGTCGGGCGCACCGACGACGTCTTCAAGGCCAGCGACTACAAGATCAGCCCCTTCGAGGTCGAGTCGGTGCTCATCGAGCACCCGGCCGTCGCGGAGGCCGCCGTCGTGCCCTCGCCCGACCCGGTCCGCCTCGCCGTGCCGAAGGCCTACGTCGCGCTCGCACCGGGCCACGAGCCGGGCGCCGAGACGGCGCGCTCGATCCTGGCCCACGCCCGCGAGAAGCTCGCCCCGTGGCAGCGGGTGCGCCGCATCGAGTTCTACGAGCTGCCCAAGACGATCTCGGGCAAGATCCGCCGCGTCGAGCTGCGCGGCCGCGAGAACGACCTCGACGCGTCGGGCGCGGGCCAGCCAGAGAACGAGTGGCGCGACGACCAGTTCCCCGACCTCAAGGGCTGAGCATCAGGGGATGAACGCCACGGGCTGAAACCCCGGGTGCGCAGCCTCAGGGGATGAGCTGGGGCGGGAGCGTCACCGTCGAGGTCGTCGGCGCCGGTGTGGCCGGCGTCGTCGCCCCGCCCGGGGCGGTCGTCGCGACGGCGCCCTCGGGAGCCGGCGCGGGCAGCGTCCGCAGCGTCGTGTCGTCGATGCGTCCGCACGTGCGCTTGGCCGGCGTCGTCTCGCCCGGCTGCGGCGTCGACTTGTCCGGCTCGTAGGAGTCGACCCGGCTGCCGCTGATGACCTCGACGCTGTCGTAGGCCGGCCGGCCCTCGAGGAGGTTGCGGAAGGTGTAGCGGGTCAGCGAGTTCAGCTCGCAGGCATTGCCGAACGCGAGGATGTCGAAGGCGTACGGCTGGCCGTTGAGCTCCTGGCCCTGACCCTCCGCGTAGTGGGCGACGACGCCGCCGCCGGTGAAGGTGCCCACCTGGATCCGGTTGCCGTCGAGCTTCGGGGTGTGCATGTGCCCGTTGACGAGGATGCGGCCCTTGTCGATGCCCTGCGTCGCGTACGGCTCGTGCGCCACGACGACGTCGGGCTCGGGCTGGTCGGCCATCGTCGCGTTGTAGCGGTCGACCGAGGGCTTCTCCTTGCCGACGGGGTCCTGGTTGTCGTCGCCGAAGTAACGCGGGTCGTTGAAGCCGGTGATGCGCAGGCCGTGGAACGACAGCTCGCGCAGCGCGCCCCCGGCGTCCTCGAGCAGCACGACGTTGGCGATGCGGCCCAGCCGCGCCACGAGCGCGCGGTCGGTCGGCGAGGACTGGTCGTGGTTGCCGCTGACGAAGACGTACGGCACGCCGAGGCCCTGGATCGACCGGAAGATCCCGGCCGCCTCGGCCTCCTGCACCCGGCCGAAGTTGATGAGGTCGCCGCTGTCGATGACGGCGTCGATACCCTCCTCCTCGACGATCGTCTTCATCAGCGCGTACTGGTTGGCGCCGTGGATGTCGGACACGAGCAGGATGCGGGCCGACACCGGCTCGTTGACGCTGCCCTGCACGTACTTCTGCTGCAGCGCCTGGGTGACGGCGAGCAGGTTGCGGAAGTACGGCGTCACCTGCGCGGCCCGCGCCTCGACGTCGGCGAGCAGGCCGGCGTTGCGCTGCACGACGCCGAGGACGCCGGTGGTGCGGTACTCGGCGAAGCGCGCCGGCTGGTACGTCAGGGCGATGCCGCCGAAGGTCGCCACGGAGGCCACGACCATCGCCGAGGCGACGAACGCGACGTGGTGTCGGCGGGTGGTGCGCTGGCGCATGTAGTGGGAGGCGAGGGACAGCAGCACGGCGATGGCGAGGGCGCCGAGGAGGAAACGCACCCCGACGCCGACCGCGGCCTGGCTGATGGCCGAGGAGATCTCCTCGTTCGAGGGCTGCAGCGACCGGATGTCGACGTTCGGCCGGGTGAAGAGGTTGGTGATCTCCTCGCGCACCGCGACCTGCACGTCGAGCCCCGGCGCGATGATCGGCGAGGCGAACGCGACGTCGACGTCGCCGATGATCGTGGGGGAGTGCAGGACCGGCGTGTGCCGCGGGATCGGGTCGAGGCGCAGGACCGCCCGGTACTGGGAGGTCTCGACAACGGTCGGGGCGAGGTTCGTCGCGGCGACCCCGCCGAGGTAGCAGGCCGCGAGGACGGCGACCCACTTGAGCACGTGCGAGCCCCGGCGCAACCAGGGGTTGTCGCCGGACCTGAGATCCCGCACGAGGTCCCGCACGTGTCGCACCGTTTCACCCTAACTGCCGGACGCGTCCGGCTTGGTGACGCGTCCGCTTTCGGGCGAACGGCGCTGGTGCGGTGAAGTGTCCGGCTGAACTCCGACGCGCCGACACCGCGCCGGCACCGCGCGTTCACCTGCGCCTGCTGCCATCGGGGCGGAAGGGAGGAGCCATGGGTCCAGCTGCTCGCCGCCACGTCGTCGTGGTCCTGCTCGTCGCGTACGTCCTGCTGCTCCTCTTCGGCCACCGGGTGCTCGGCAGCGGTGCAGGGGTCGCGGTGCTCGTCGGCAGCTTCGTCGTCGGGTTCGCCTGGCTGCTCCTCCTCGTCGCGCCGTGGGCTGCCCGGGGACGGCCTCGCCGGCATCCGTGATCGGCCGGCTGCCCGGCCCTAGGGTGGGGGCGTGGGTGTCGAGCACCGGCCGAACCGGATCATCCTCGTGCGTCACGGCGAGTCCCTCGCCAACGTCGACGACACGATCTACGAGACGGTGCCCGACCACCGGATCGGCTTGACCGCCAAGGGGATCGAGCAGGCGCAGGCCACCGGCGCCGCAGTCCGCACGATCCTCGACGGCGACCGCGTCGACGTCTACGTCTCGCCGTACCTGCGCACCCGCCAGACGCTCGAGGCGATGGCCCTGCCCGTCGCCGACCGGGACGTCCGCGTGGAACCCCGTCTGCGAGAGCAGGACTGGGCCAACTTCCAGGACCCCGCGGACATCGCGGAGCAGAAGGCGCTGCGCGACCGCTACGGCCACTTCTACTACCGCTTCAGCCACGGCGAGTCCGGCTCGGACGTCTACGACCGCGTCTCGACCTTCCTCGAGTCGATGTTCCGCAACTTCGAGACCCAGCAGGCGCCGGGCGAGGTCGTCATCGTCACGCACGGCCTGACGATGCGCCTGTTCTGCATGCGGTGGTTCCACTGGAGCGTCGAGTACTTCGAGTCACTCGAGAACCCGGACAACGCCGAGGCCGTCGTGCTGTCCCGGCAGCCGGACTTCCGCTACCGGCTCGAGCGCCCGTTCCGGCAGTGGGACGCGTCGGTCAACCCGACCGAGCGCGAGCGCTCCTCCTGGCTCTGACGCGTCGACCCGGCTCTGACGCGTCGGTGCCCTAGGGTCGGCGGGTGCCGGTGCTGCGAGAGCTGACCCTCGACGACCTCGACGAGCTGCTCGTCGTGCAGCGCGACGGCGCGGTGGCCGGGATGGGCCACTTCTTCCCGCAGGAGACGCACCCGTTCC
The DNA here is from genome assembly GCF_057656595.1 of Intrasporangium sp. Soil_C_50. Lineage (NCBI taxonomy): Bacteria > Bacillati > Actinomycetota > Actinomycetes > Micrococcales > Intrasporangiaceae > Intrasporangium > Intrasporangium sp. Soil_C_50. The sequence goes on along the minus strand of NZ_JBDGKB010000005.1, from coordinate 101,555 downwards.
CGACCGATCGGATCCGCGAACGGTGGACGCGGGAGGTCGAGGGCCCCGACGTCGAGTGCTTCGCCGTCGTGGATGACGGCCGGCTCCGCGGTTTCGCGGCCCTGCGCGGCGCCGAGCTGCTCCACTTCGGCACCGCCGTGGACACGTGGGGGACGGGCCTGGCCGGGCGCGCCCACGACGAGCTGCTCGACCGGCTCCGGGCGGCCGGCCACGCCGAGGCGTCGTTGCGGGTCTTCGACGAGAACGAGCGGGCCGTGCGGTTCTACGCCCGACGCGGGTGGGTGCGCACCGACGTCACCTCACGCTCGTCCTTCGCCCCGTTCCCCGTGCTCCGACGCCTCGAGCGCCGGCTCGACGACGCCTGACCGGCGCAGGACGTCGGCCGCGCCGCCACACCGCGTCACGTGGCGTCGTGTTGCGCCCGAACCACGCGCCGCGCCGCCACACCGCGCCATCTGGCGCCTTGTTGCGGTTGCGGCCGTCAGAGGTACTGGCCGGTGGGGCCGGGGTCGCCGGTCTCGGGCGGGTGCGGGCCGTCCTGCGGGTGCAGCCCGGGCGGCGTGCCGTAGGAGGCGCCGGGGCCGGGCGGCAGGGCGCGCATCTGCTGCAGCTGCTGCTGCGCGGCCATCTGCTGGGCCACGAGTGCCGTCTGGATGCCGTGGAAGAGGCCCTCGAGCCAGCCGACGAGCTGCGCCTGGGCGATCCGCAGCTCGGCGTCGCTCGGCTCGCCGTCGCGGAACGGCAGGGCGATCCGGTCGAGCTCGGCGACGAGCTCCGGGGCGAGGCCGTCCTTGAGCTCCTCGATCGAGCGGTGGTGGATGTCGGCGAGGCGACGCCGGCCGGCGGCGTCGAGCGGGGCGTTGCGCACCTCCTCGAGCAGCTGCTTGATCATCGAGCCGATGCGCATGACCTTGGCCGGCTCCTCGACGAGGTCGGCCGGGTTGGCCGGCTCGCGGTCCTCGCGATCGTGGCCGCGGCGCTCGCCGGAGCCGTCCGACGCGTCGCCGACCGGCGTGGCGGAGACGCCCATGCCGTCGGGGGTCACGACGACGACGCGCTGCTCGTCGACCGCCGCGACCGAGTCGCTGCCCGGGTCCGTGCTCGAGCTGGTGGTGGCTGCGTCGTCACTCATGCCGACCATCCTGCCTCACGGCCACGGGGTGGGGCCCGCGCGTCCCCCGTCGGTTCGCGCGGGCCCCGGTCCTCGGGGCAGGGCTGCGGTCAGGTGGTCCGGCGGACCACGACCGGCGCCGTGCGGATCGACGCCCACGCCAGCGCCCCCGCCACGACCGGCACGAGCAGCACGGGCAGCAGGATCTGCAGCCACGGCACCACCAGGGGCGCGACGGCGACGGTCTCGCCGGACTCCAGGGTCCGCGTCAGCAGGACGTGGGCGAGCCCCAGCCCGGGCGGCAGGCCCACCAGGAGGCCGAGGACGGCCCCGAGCAGCGCCAGATAGCCCGCCTGGGCTCCGGCAAGGGCTCGGCGGGTGCGACGGGTGGCTCCCACGGCCGCCAGCGTGCCGAGGAGTGGTGCGTTCTCGGCCTGGCCCAGCGCGGTGGCGATGAGCGTCGCTACGAGCATGACGAGACCGATGACTCCGAAGACGACGGCCAGGGCGAGAGCGTCATCGCGCTGGTGTCCCCGTTCGACGACGAACTCCGCGTCGGACTGCACGGCCCTGACGGCATCATTCAGCCGACCCTCGAGGTCTCGGCTGATCCCGCCGTCCGCCCGCGCCAGGACCCCAGCTGGACCGGTCCGGATCCCGAGCCGTGCGGCGGTGCTCGTCGTGATGACCGCCCCGGGCACGTCGTAGAGGCGGACGATGCGGGTCCACTGGTCCATGGAGAGGTGCACGACCGGCACCCGCAGCGTGGTGACGGCGGCGGGCGCCGGCGTGACGAGACCGCCGTTCGCGTCGGAACGGACCGTCCACCGCGCGAAGGTCGCGACGTCACCGGTCTCGTCGAGCACGACCGGTCGGACGTGGTCGACGTCGCGGAGCAGGGACGGGGCCGTGCTCGGAAGGGGCAGGCCGCGCACGGCCTCGGGGTCGACGACCGCGACCGCGCCACGATCGAGAGCCTGCCGCTGGTCCGGCGTGAGGGACAGGAAGGGCGACAGCTGGTCGAGGGAGGCGACGACGAGCGAGGCCCCCGGCACGTCGCGACTGAAGGTCGCGACCGTCTGGCACCGCGCGTCGGGCCGCGTGGCCACATCGCCACCCACCAGCTGGGGGAGTGTTGCAGCGAGCGAGCACCCGGGCCGTTGGGCGACCACGGCGACGTCGGCGCTGTCGGTGTCCGGTCCGGCGTCCGAGGTCGTTCGGAGGACGAGGGGGTGGACCGAGGCGTCGGTGCTGCTGATGACCTCGGCGAGCTCGTCGATGCGCGAGCCCGACATCCCCCACGTGACCTGAGCCTGCCCGGTCCGCACGGTCGGGGAGTACTGGGCGGCCGCCCGGGCATCGTCCGCCTGGAGCCCGATGCACACCACCGTCAGTGCCGAGGCTCCTGCCATGATCGCCGCGACCGTGGGCGTTGCGCGACCTCGCTGGCGGCCGGCCTGCCGGGCCGCCATCCGGACGGGCAGCGACGCGGGCTGGGCCAGCCGGGACCCGAGGCTCAGCGTGAGGGGAACGAGGAACAGGGAGCCGACGACCACCGCCAGGGATCCGCCGGCGAAGAGCAGGAACTCCTGCGTCGGTCGTCGGGTGGCGGCCCAGGTGATGAGGAGCGAGCCGGCGACGACGAGGATCACCCCCACCACGGGGACCCGGCGTCGCAGTCGTGGTGAGACGCTCTGCCCGCGCAGCACGGACACGACGTCGAGCCGTCCGAGGCCCCGGCTCGGCACGAGCGCCGCGACCACGGAGCTGGTCACGGCCGCGAGAGCCACGAGGCCGACGCTGCCCCAGTTGACCTGGAGCGGTCCCCACAACAGGTCGGGTCGCAGCCACCGGGTCACGACGACCGCACCGACACCGCCCACGACGCCGGCCAGGGCACCCACGACTGCCGAGAGGACGCCGAGCACCAGGGCTTGGCCGAGGACGGCTCGGCGCAGCTGCTGCCTGGGCGCGCCGTTGGACGCTGCGAGCGCCAGGGTGTGGCGCTGGCGCGCGGCGCTGACGGCGAACGCGGGCCCCGCGAGCAGGGTGGTCAGGGTGATGAGGCCCACCGTGGCGAGCGCGGTCAGCAGGGCGACGTCGGAGCGCGGGGTGCCGCCCCCGCGTCGGGTCATGGTCTCGGGGTGTTCGGCGACGTAGCGGCTGAAGACGCCGATGCCGTAGGTGTTGAGCCGCTCCACCTCGCCCCAGCTGACTGGCCGGTCCCGGACGACGAGCCACTGTCGGTTGGCGTACTCGGACTCGACGGACGTGGTCACGAGCTCGACCGGGAGCACGGAGGAGGCGCCCTGGACGTCGTAGCCCCGCCCCGTGCCGACGACGGTGACGACCTTCTCGGCGCCTTCGCCGTCCGGGCCGACGGTGCGCACGCCCACGGTCCCGGACGTGGGCAGTCCGAGCTCCACGCCCTGTGGGGTGACAACGGCCTCGTCCGGCCCGGTCGGCCACCGTCCGGAGGTGAGCGAGACGCGGGCCCCGAGCACCTCGGGCGCCGGAGTCGTGCCCAGCGCGTGGCCGGAGAGGAAGTGTGACCCGACGCGGAAGGTCGCAGGCGCCGTGGTGACCTCGTGCACCCGAGCCCCGAGCAGGCGGGCCAGGGCGGTCCCCTCGGTGCCCTTGGCCATGCCGGGGACCTGGCGAGAGGGCGGCGGTTCGCCGGGGGTGGGGTCGCCCCACTCGGACGGGTCGACGAGCTGCTGGACCTGGATCGGCTGCGGTGGCAGCAGGTAGGCCTGACTCGTTCCCAGCTGGAACGGCAGCCGCTCAGCCGCGTCGACGTCGTCGGTGAACCACAGGGTGGTCGCCGCGGTGAGCAGCAGCACCGGCAGCCCGACGAGGATGACGACGAGCAGGCTGCGGCCACGGTGGCGTCGGACGTCGCGGCGCGCCATCCGCAGCGACACCCGCCAGCCGGCGCGCCAGCGGTCGAGGCGGCCCGCGTCGTGGCCGCCCGTCTCGGTCCTGGCCACCTCAGCGGGCCTCGGCCAGAAGGGACTCCGCGCTGTCGGCAGAGCCGGTCTCGTCGACGATGACGCCGTCGCGCAGGAACACGACGCGGTCGGCCCAGGCGGCATGACGCGCCTCGTGGGTGACGAGCAGGCCCGCAGCACCGGCGTCGCAGCGCTGCCGCAGCACCTTGAGGACGCCCTCGCCGGTGTGCGAGTCGAGGGCCCCGGTGGGTTCGTCGGCGAGCACGAGCGTCCGTTCGCCGACGAGGGCGCGCGCGATGGCGACGCGCTGCTGCTGGCCACCGGACATCTGGTCGGGGTAGCGGTCGGCGAGCTCGCGCAGCTTCAGCTGGTCGAGGGCGTCGAGGGCTTGGGTGCGGGCGCGCCGCACCGACCACCCGTCGAGCTCGAGGGGCAGCCCGATGTTCTCGGCGGCGGTGAGGCTCGGGATGAGGTTGAGGTCCTGGAAGACGAAGCCGATGGACCGGCGCCGCAGCGCCGCCAGGCCCGACGCGTCGAGCGAGGCGACGTCGACGCCCTGGACGACGACGCGTCCGCTCGTCGCCCGGTCGAGGCCGCCGGCGAGGTTGAGCAGGCTCGACTTGCCGGAGCCCGAGGGGCCCATGACGGCGACGAGCTCGCCGCGGGTCACGGTGAGCGAGGCGTGGCTCAGGGCGACGACCTCGGTCTCGCCCGAGCCGTGCACCCGCGAGACGTCGTCGAGCACGAGGACGGGAGCGTCGGCGGTCACGACCGTGCCCCCTTCCCGGCCGGCGCTGCTTCGGGCGCATCGGGCGCATCGGGCGTATCGGACGCATCGGCCTCCGCGTCGCCCCGGCGTCGGAGCGAGGCCGGCGGCATCCGGGTGATCGTCGCCTCGACGTGGTCGAGCCAGCGCACCTCGGACTCGGCGGCGAAGAGGAGGTTCTCGAGGACGAGGAGCCACGCGAGGTCGTTCGCGTCGGGCTCGTCGCTCGCGCGGCTCTTGAGGCGGGTGAGGTCGCGCAGGTGCCGCAGCGTCGCGGTGCGCTGCGTCTGTACGACGCGGGGGACGTCGACGCCGGGAGACGTGACGGCGAGCGCCAGCTTGATGACGAGCTCGTCGCGTGGCGTCGAGTCGCGGGCGACCGGGGTCAGCCACCACGACGCGATGGCCTCGCGGCCCGCGTCGGTGAGCCGGTAGGCGATGCGGCCTTCGTCGTCGGCGCCCCCGACGGCCTCGACGAGCCCGTCGCGCTCGAGCCGGGCGAGGGTCGTGTAGACCTGCCCGACGTTGAGCGGCCACGTGCCGCCGGTGCGTGCCTCGAACTCGCTGCGCAGCCGGGCGCCGTACATCGGCTCCTCGGCGAGCAGCGCGAGCAGACCTTGCTTGACGGACATCTCCGCCTCCCCTGAATACTCGGTATCCCCTGTGGTGTGGTGAATGTATACCGAGTATCAAGGGCGTGCAAGGAGGCGCAGGACGACCGGTCAGCGGGCCCCGGCCGTGGCGAACCACGGGTGGTGGAGGTCGTGGTAGCTGACGTCGGTCATGAGGGAGGACATCTCGTCCATCATCTGCTGCCCGTCGGGCGGAGGCGTCTGGGCCTCGCCCTCGCGCGCGGCGCTCTCGGTCGTGAACGCGATGGTCTGGGTGAAGAAGCCGCTGCGGTCGATGGCGATGGTGCCGCCGATGATCTCCGGCCGCATCTCGTGCAGCCGGTCCATCGGCTGCTCCATCATGTGCCGGAACCTGTCGGCGTCGCTGAGCTGGCCCTGGATCACCTGGACGAAACCGGCGTCGTCGCGGCCGCCGTCGAGCATCATCGTCACGTCGTCGCAGTCGTGGAAGGTGACGTCGCCGTCGAAGAGCTTCGACGTCTCCTGCCACCACGCGCCCTGCTCCGCGCGGTTCGAGTTCTGCTCGGCCGCCTCCTTGGAGTCGAAGCGGACGACGCCGACGAACTCGCCGTCGTCGGTCACGCCGTACGTGCCGCCGAGCCAGCCGGTCGCGCCGGGCTCGAGCTCCTCGCGCCACCGGTCCATCTGCCGGTGGAGGGCGTCGGCGTCGGTGCACCTGCCCTGGATGACCTGGATGAACACCTGGGGACCTCCCGTCGGTCGGGGGCCGCTTCCTGGCGAAGTGGTCCACCTGTCGACGGTACGCCGGGGCGACGGGGGCGTCACCGGGACGAGTCGGACTCGGTCGGATCGTCCCGGGCCGCAGGCGGACCCGCGGTTGCGGGGCCGCTCAGGTGGTGAGCAGCACCTTGCCGATGTGCCCCGACGCCTCGAGCTCGCGGTGCGCGCCGGCGGCCTGCTCGAGCGGGAACCGGCCGTGGATGACGGGCCGGACCACGCCCGACTCGACGAGCGGCCACACGTGCTCGCGGACCGCGGCGACGATGGCTGCCTTCTCGGTGGCCGGGCGCGCGCGCAGGCTCGTGGCGATGACGGCGCCGCGCTTGGCGAGCAGCTGGCCGAGGTCGAGCTCGCCGGTGCGCCCGCCCTGCAGGCCGATCGTGACGAGGCGGCCGTTGACCGCGAGCACGTCGACGTTGCGGGCCAGGTACTTGGCCCCCATGTTGTCGAGGATGACGTCGGCGCCGTGGCCGTTCGAGCCGGCGCGGACCTCCTCGACGAAGTCCTGCTCCCTGTAGTTGACGAGCACCTCGGCGCCGAGCTCGCGGCACGCGTCGAGCTTGGCCTGCGACCCGGCGGTGACGGCCACGTGGGCGCCGACGGCCTTGGCCAGCTGGATCGCCATGGTGCCGATGCCCGAGCTGCCGCCGTGGACGAGGAGCCACTGGCCGGGCTGGATGTTCGCCGTGAGGAAGACGTTGGACCACACGGTGCACGCGACCTCGGGCAGGCCCGCCGCGTCGACGAGGTCGACCCCCTTCGGCACGGGCAGCAGCTGGCCCGCCGCGACGACGACCTGCTCGGCGTACCCGCCGCCCTCGAGCAGCGCGCAGACCTCGTCGCCGACCGACCAGCCGGTGACGCCCGCGCCGAGGGCGGCGACGCGTCCGCTGACCTCGAGCCCGGGCAGCTCGCTCGCGCCCTTCGGCGGTGGGTAGTGGCCCATCCGCTGCATGACGTCGGCACGGTTGACGCCGGCGGCGACGACGTCGACGAGCACCTGGCCGGGCCCGGCCACCGGGGCGGGCACCTCGGCGGGGACGAGGGCGTCGGCGTCTCCGAACTCGGGGATCGTGATGGCGCGCATGGTGTCGAGCCTAGCGACGCGGCCGCGCGCTCAGCGGGCCGGGCTGAGGCGTCGGGCGACGTCGTCGGCGGCCGACCTGGCGCGAGCGACGAGCTCGGCGACGTGCTCGGGGGAGGCCTCCGCCGTGCGGAAGGTGACGGCGATCGCCGCGAGGGGACGCCCGCCGCGGCCGAGGACCGGCACGGCGACCGAGGAGAGGTCGGGCGTCACGGTGCCCTCTTCGCGGGCGTGGCCGTCGGCCCGGGCGCGGGTCAGGACGCCCTTCAGCTCCGCGAGCGAGCGCGGCCCGGTGCTGTGACGCTGCGTGAACGCCCCGCGGTCGGGGTAGAGGGCGCGCACCTGTGTGGCCGGGAGCGCAGCGAGCATCGCGAGGCCCGACGCCGTGAGGTGGGCCGGCAGTCGGACCCCGACGTCGGTGACGAGCATCGGCTGCCCGGGCGCCCGCTCCTCCAGCAGGTAGATGACGTCCCGGCCGTCGAGCGTCGCGAAGTGGGCGTTGCGCCCCGACCGGTCGACGAGGCGTCGCATCGGTCCGCGGGCCACGCGTGCGAGGGGTGCCTGGCGCTGGTAGGCCGACCCGAGCTCGTAGGCGGCCTGGCCGAGCCCGTAGCGGCGCTCCTCGACGTAGTGGGTCACGTAGCCGCGCTCGAGGAGCACCTTGAGCAGGTGGTAGACCGAGCTGCGGGGCAGGCCGAGGTCACGGGCGATCGACGCCGCGGGCACCGGTTCGGCGTGGCGTGACAGGTGCTCGAGCACATCGAGCGCGTTGGCGGCGGCCGGGGCGTTCGACACGCGTCCACCACCTCCTCCGGGGCCGGGTGCGAGGCCGGCGAACGTCTCGCATCCGAGACGATTGTGCTCCCCGGAACGCGTTCGCACCAGTCGGGACGCGGTTCCATGGAGCCATGAACGCAGCGCTGCCCGGTTCCCCCTCGGTCGCCCCCGCCCTGGTGTCCGCCGTCCTCACCGTCACCGTCGGAACCGGACCGCTCACCATCGACGAGGTCGTCGCCGTGGCCCGCCACGGCGCGCGCGTCGAGCTCTCGCAGGAGGCGCAGGCCGAGATCGCGCGCAGCCGCTCCGTCGTGGAGGCCCTGGCCGACGACCCGATCCCGCACTACGGCGTGTCCACCGGCTTCGGCGCCCTCGCGACGCGGCACATCCCCACCGACCTGCGCGCCCAGCTGCAGCGCTCCCTCGTGCGCTCGCACGCCGCCGGCACCGGCGACGAGGTCGAGCGCGAGGTCGTGCGCGCGCTCATGCTGCTGCGCCTGTCGACCCTCGCCACCGGCCGAACCGGCGTGCGCCTCGAGACCGCACGTGTCTACGCGGCGGTGCTGTCCGCCGGAATCACCCCCGTCGTCCACGAGTACGGCTCGCTCGGCTGCTCGGGCGACCTCGCCCCGCTGTCGCACTGCGCGCTCGCCGTCATGGGCGAGGGCCCGGTCCGCCTCGCCGACGGCACGCTGGCCGACGCCGCGGCTGCCTTGCGTGACAACGGGATCGAGCCGATCGTCCTTGCCGAGAAGGAGGGTCTCGCCCTCATCAACGGCACCGACGGCATGCTCGGCATGCTCTGCCTCGCCATCGACGACCTGCGCCACCTGCTCAAGGTCGCCGACGTGTCGGCGGCCATGAGCGTCGAGGGCCTGCTCGGCACCGACGATGTGTTCGCCGCCGACCTCCACGCACTGCGTCCGCACCCCGGCCAGGCTGCCGCAGCCGCGAACATCCTTGCGGTCATGGCGAGCTCGCCGATCCGCGAGTCGCACCGCACCGAGGAGTGCACCCGCGTGCAGGACGCGTACTCGCTGCGCTGCGCGCCCCAGGTCCACGGCGGCGCCCGGGACACCGTCGAGCACGCCGTCCGCGTCGCGTCGGCCGAGCTGGCCTCCGCCGTCGACAACCCCGTCGTGACGCCGGACGGGCGCGTCGAGTCCAACGGCAACTTCCACGGTGCCCCGGTCGCCTACGTCCTCGACTTCCTCGCCATCGTCGCCGCCGACGTCGCCTCGATGGCCGAGCGCCGCACCGACCGCTTCCTCGACGCCGCCCGCAACCACGGGCTGCCGCCGTTCCTCGCCGATGACCCCGGCGTCGACTCCGGCCTCATGATCGCCCAGTACACGCAGGCCGCGATGGTCTCGGAGATGAAGCGCCTCGCCGTTCCGGCGTCGGTCGACTCCATCCCGAGCTCGGCCATGCAGGAGGACCACGTGTCGATGGGCTGGTCGGCGGCGCGCAAGCTGCGCCGGTCGGTCGACGCGCTCGGCCGCGTCCTCGCCGTCGAGCTGCTCACGGCGGCCCGCGGCATCCAGCTGCGCGCCCCGCTGACGCCGGCCCCGGCGTCGGCCGCCGCCATCTCCGCCCTCGACGCGGTCGCCACGACGGCCCCGGGCCCCGACCGTTTCCTCGCGCCCGACATCGAGGGCGCCCACACCGCGGTGGTCGACCGCTCGGTCCTCGCCGCCGTCGAGGCCGTCACCGGCCCCCTGAACTGACCCCCACCCCGCCGACCCCAACCCCCCCCAACCGTCGAGAGGCCACGTTCGGTGGTCTCGATGAGGTCGAAAGGCCACCAGAGGTGGCCACTCGACCGCCGAGAGGCAACCAAACGTGGCCACTCGACGGTTGGAAGAGAAACGAGAAGGGAACCCGCCATGGAAGGTGCACGCCCCGTCCGCGCCGCGCGCGGCACGCAGCTGACCGCGCAGTCGTGGGCCACCGAGGCCCCGCTGCGGATGCTCATGAACAACCTCGACCCCGAAGTGGCCGAGCGCCCCGACGACCTCGTCGTGTACGGCGGCACCGGCCGCGCCGCGCGCGACTGGAAGTCCTTCGACGCCATGGTCCGCACCCTGACGACCCTCAAGCAGGACGAGACGATGCTCGTCCAGAGCGGCCGCCCGGTCGGCGTCATGCAGACCCACGAGTGGGCGCCGCGCGTGCTGATCGCCAACTCCAACCTCGTCGGCGACTGGGCCACCTGGCCCGAGTTCCGCCGCCTCGAGCACCTCGGCCTGACGATGTACGGGCAGATGACCGCCGGCTCCTGGATCTACATCGGCACCCAGGGCATCGTCCAGGGCACCTACGAGACCTTCGCCGCGGTGGCCGAGAAGCGCTTCGGTGGCACCCTCGCCGGCACGCTCACCCTCACCGGCGGCTGCGGCGGCATGGGCGGCGCGCAGCCGCTCGCCGTCACCCTCAACGACGGCGCCTGCCTCATCGTCGACGTCGACCCCGCGCGCCTGCACCGCCGCGTCGAGCACCGCTACCTCGACGAGGTCGCCGACAACCTCGACGACGCGGTCGAGAAGGCCCTGGCCGCCAAGCGCGAACGTCGCGGCTGGTCGGTCGGCGTCGTCGGCAACGCCGCCGAGGTGTTCCCCGAGCTGCTGCGCCGCGGCGTCGAGATCGACATCGTCACCGACCAGACCTCGGCTCACGACCCGCTGTCCTACCTGCCCGAGGGCGTCGCCCTCGAGGACTGGGCCGAGTACGCCGAGAAGAAGCCGGAGGACTTCACCGACCGCGCCCGCGCCTCGATGGCCAAGCACGTCAAGGCCATGGTCGAGTTCCAGGACGCCGGTGCCGAGGTCTTCGACTACGGCAACTCGATCCGCGACGAGGCCCGCCAGGGCGGCTACGACCGCGCCTTCGAGTTCCCCGGTTTCGTGCCGGCCTACATCCGCCCGCTCTTCTGCGAGGGCAAGGGCCCGTTCCGCTGGGCCGCGCTCTCGGGCGACCCCAAGGACATCGCGGCCACCGACAAGGCCGTCCTCGACCTCTTCCCCGACAACGACCGCCTGCACAAGTGGATCCGCGGCGCGCAGGAGCGGATCGCCTTCCAGGGCCTGCCTGCCCGCATCTGCTGGCTGGGCTACGGCGAGCGCGACAAGGCCGGCCTCGCCTTCAACGAGCTCGTCCGCACCGGCGAGGTCAGTGCCCCGATCGTCATCGGTCGCGACCACCTCGACTCCGGCTCGGTGGCCAGCCCCTACCGCGAGACCGAGTCCATGGCCGACGGCTCCGACGCCATCGCCGACTGGCCGCTGCTCAACGCGCTCGTCAACACGAGCTCGGGCGCGTCGTGGGTGTCGATCCACCACGGCGGCGGCGTCGGCATCGGCCGCAGCCTGCACGCCGGCCAGGTCTCCCTCGCCGACGGCACCGACCTCGCCGCGCAGAAGCTGGCCCGCGTGCTGACCAACGACCCCGGCATGGGCGTCATCCGGCACGTCGACGCCGGCTACGAGATCGCCGACCAGGTCGCCCGCGAGCGGGGCGTCCGCATCCCCATGCAGGAGAGCTGACGCGCCGTGACGAGGCGCCGCGCGGCCACCCGCGCCGGCTCCAGCAGCTCGCGCCACGACTCCGGGTCGTCGTCGGTGGTGCTCCCTCCGCCGGCGACGGCCCGGGCCACCACGCTCGGGCACGCCGACGCGTCGCGGGCTGCCTCAGCGGTCCTTGCGGACCTCCTCGTCGGAGATGTCGGCGACGGTCGCGTCGAACACGCGGATGACGTCGTCGCCCGCGACCGTCAGGCCGACGCCGTGCTCGCCGCCGCCGATCGAGATGCGGCGCCCCACGAGGTGGCTGTCGGCGATGACGGGCAGGGCCGTGGCGGACCCGAACGGGGTGATGGTGCCGCGCTCGTAGCCCGTGACGGCCTTCGCGGCGTCGGCGTCGGGCATCGAGATGCGGTTGGTGCCGAGCAGGGCGCGCACCTTGGCCCACGAGAACGTGCGGTCGCCGGGCACGAGGACGAAGACGTGGTCGTCCTCCGCCCGGCGCACCACGAGCGTCTTGATGAGGTCGCGCGGCTCGATGCCCCGGGCGGCCGCGGCCTCCTCGAGGCTGCGCACCCGGCCGTGCCGCGTGGCCGTGAACTCGATGCCCGCGGCGCGCGCGGCGTCGACCGCTGGCGTGCGGATCTCCTCGGACTCACTACGCTCGGCGGTGTCATCACGGTCAGGGGTGTCTCGGGCGGCGTCGGAGGACATGTTCGACAGCCTAGTTTTCGAAGGTCGGGTGCACGGCACCGGCGACGCAGGACTGACGCAGGAATGACGAGGTGACGAGGTGACGACGAGCTTCGACCGGATGTGGGCCGACCTCCAGCCGGTGGGCCGGCACGAGGGGACCGGTGGGTACCGGCGCTATGCGTGGACCCGCACCGACGACGACCTCCGCGAGTGGTTCGCCGCCGAGTGCCGGGCCCGCGGGCTCGCGGTCGTCGAGGACCGCGCCGGCAACCAGTGGGCCTGGTGGGGCGACCCCGACACGACCCCGGGCGTCGTCATCGGCTCGCACCTCGACTCGGTGCCCGACGGCGGCGCCTTCGACGGCCCGCTCGGGGTCGTCAGCGCCCTCGCAGTGGTCGACGACCTGCGGGCGGCCGGGGTCGAGAAGCCCGACGTGCCCCTCGGCGTCGTCAACTTCGTCGACGAGGAGGGCGCCCGCTTCGGCGTCGCCTGCGCCGGGTCGCGCCTCATCACCGGCGAGCTCGACGCCGACCGCGCCCGCGGGCTCGCCGACGGTGACGGCGTCACGATGGCCGAGGCCTGGCAGAAGGCCGGCCGCGACCCGGTCGCGATGGGGCCCGACCCCGAGGCCGTCCGCCGCGTCGGCCGCTTCGTAGAGCTGCACATCGAGCAGGGCAAGGCACTCGCGCTCGCTCCCGACGGCACCGACGACCTCTCCGACGACGCGCGTGCCGTGGCCATCGGCACCGACATCTGGCCGCACGGCCGCTGGCGCATCGACCTGCCCGGCGAGGCCAACCACGCCGGCACGACCCGCCTCGAGGACCGCCGCGACGCGATGATCGCCCTCGCCGACGTGGTCCACGCCGCCCGGTCGTACGCGACGGCGCTCGGCTGCGTCGCCACGGTCGGCAAGCTCGTCGTCGAGCCGGGCGGCGTCAACGCCGTGCCGAGCCACGTCACGGCGTGGCTCGACGCCCGCGGCCGCTCCGAGCACGCGGTGCGCGCCGTCGTCGAGGCGGTCGGTGCCGACGCCATGCGCACCGGCGGTGAGACGACCATCGAGTCGTGGACGCCGCCGACGACCTTCGACGCCGGACTGCTCGACGAGCTACGGGACGTCCTGCCCGACGCGCCGCTCCTCGGCACCGGTGCGGGCCACGACGCGGGCATTCTCGCCACCCACGGCGTTCCGTCGGCCATGCTGTTCGTGCGCAACCCCACCGGGGTGTCGCACTCGCCGAAGGAGTCGGCCTACCTCGACGACTGCCACCACGGCGTCAGCGCCCTCACCGCTGTGGTCTCTGCCCTCACCACCCGGAAGGACACCCCTCGATGACTTCGTTCTGGTGCGAGAGCGCTTGGCTGACAGGTGGTTTCGCCCACCGTGTCCGGCTGGTCACCGCCGACGGCTACTTCAAGGAGGTGCTCGTCGACGCCGACCCCGAGCCGGGCGACGTCCGCCTCCCGGGAGTCACGCTGCCCGGCATGGCCAACACGCACAGCCACGCCTTCCACCGGGCGCTCCGCGGGCGCGTCAACGGTGGCGGCGGCAACTTCTGGAGCTGGCGCGAGCAGATGTACGCCGCCGCCGAGAAGCTGAACCCCGACACGTACTTCACGCTCGCGCGGGCGGTCTTCGCCGAGATGGTGCAGGCCGGGTTCACCGTCGTCGGCGAGTTCCACTACGTGCACCACCGGCCGGGCGGCCACGCCTACCGCGACCCCAACGCCATGGGCCTGGCCGTGCGTCAGGCCGCCGAGGAGGCCGGTATCCGCCTCACCCTCCTCGACACGTGCTACCTCGAGGGCGGCCTCAACGGTGGCGGGCACGTCGAGCTGCACCCCGGGCAGCTGCGGTTCAGCGACGGCACCGTCGACGCGTGGGCGGAGCGGATGGCCTCGCGCCCCGGCCCGACCGACCGCGTACGGCTCGGCGCCGCGATCCACTCGGTGCGCGCCGTGCGCCGCGAGGACCTGCCCAAGGTCGTGGAGGCCACCGGCGACCTGCCGCTGCACGTGCACCTGTCCGAGCAGCCGGGGGAGAACCTCGCCTGCCAGATGTACTACGGCTGCACGCCCACCGAGCTGCTCGACGGCGCCGGCGCGCTCGGACCCGACCTCACGAGCATCCACGCGACGCACCTCACCGAGCACGACGTCGAGCTGCTCGGCGGCACCGGCACCGGCGCATGCATCTGCCCGACGACCGAGCGCGACCTCGCCGACGGCCTCGGGCTGTCGCGGGCCCTGCACGACGCCGGCAGCCCGATCTCGCTCGGCTCGGACCAGAACGTCATCATCGACCCCTTCGTCGAGCTGCGCGGCATCGAGATGCACGAGCGGCTCCTGACCAACGAGCGCGACCGCTTCTCGGCCAACGACCTGCTCCTCGCTGCCTCGTTCAACGGCTACCGGGCCCTCGGCTGGTCCGACGGCGGCCACCTGAGCAAGGGCGCCCTCGCCGACTTCGTCACGGTACGCACCGACACGGTGAACACGGCGGGGTCCAACCACGACCAGATCATCTACTCGTGCGTGGCCTCCGACGTGTCGACGGTCGTCGTCGGCGGTGAGGTCGTCGTCAGCGACGGGCGGCACCGCATCGGCGACGTCGGCCGCCTCCTCGGAGGTGCCATCGAGCGCCTCAGTGCCGGGGTGCCGGGCGGTGTGCACGGCGGGGTGCACGCGTGAGCGTGCTCCTCACCGGGATCGCCGAGCTGACGACGAACGACCCCGCGGTCTCGGACTCGTTCTCGGCACAGGCAGACCCGGGTGACCGGCTGCTCGGCGTCATCCGCGACGCCGCGGTGGTCGTGTCCGCCGACGGCGTGCTCGAGTGGGTGGGACGCTCGGCCGACGCGCCGCCCGCCGACGCGTCACGCGACCTCGGCGGTCGGGCGGTGATCCCCGGTTTCGTCGACTCGCACACGCACCTCGTCTTCGCCGGCGACCGCTCGGCGGAGTTCGCGGCGCGGATGACGGGCACGCCCTACGACGGCGGCGGCATCCGGGTGTCCGTCGAGGCGACGCGGGCCGCCTCCGACGACGAGCTGCTCGCCCTCGTGCGCGGCCGCGTCGCCGAGATGCGGGCACAGGGCACGACGACCGTCGAGATCAAGAGCGGCTACGGCCTGACGCTCGAGGACGAGGTGCGGGCGCTTCGCATCGCGCGCGAGGTGACGCCGCACACGACGTTCCTCGGCGCCCACGTCGTGCCCCCGGAGTACGCGTCCGACCGGTCGGCCTACGTCGACCTCGTTGCCGGCCCGATGCTCGATGCCGTTGCGCCGCAGGGCGGCCCGGCTCTTGCCGAGAGCATCGACGTGTTCTGCGAGCCGCACTCGGCGCACGCCTTCGACGGCGAGGAGTCGCGTACGGTCCTGAACGCCGGCCGCGACCGGGGTCTGCGGCTCCGCGTCCACGGCAACCAGCTCGGCCACGGACCCGGCGTCCGGCTCGCCTGCGAGCTCGGCGCGGCGAGCGTCGACCACTGCACCTACCTCGACCACGCCGACGTCGATGCCCTGGTGGACGCGCGTGGCACGACGGTCGCGACGCTCCTGCCCGGCGTCGAGTTCTCGACCCGCTCGCCCTACCCCGACGCCCGCCGGCTCCTCGACGCCGGCGTCGACGTCGCGCTCGCCTCGGACTGCAACCCGGGCACGTGCTACTCCTCGTCGATGCCGTTCGCCATCGCGCTCGCCGTGCGCGAGATGGGGATGACCCCGGCCGAGGCGCTGCACGCGGCCACGGCGGTGTCGGCGCGCTCGCTCGGCCTCGACCGACGCGTCGCCCCCGGGCAGCCCGCCGAGCTCGCCGTCATCGACGGTCCGAGCCACCTGCACCTGTCCTACCGCGCCGGCGTCCCCATCGTCCGAGCCCTCGACCCCTGAGGGGACCCCCGTCACGATCGAGTGAGCACGCAGTCCCACGCGTCACACGCGTGGTGTGACGGGTGGGACGAACTGCTCACTCGATGGGAAGGGGAGGGGAGACGTGAGGGAGGGAAAGTGAGGGGCGACGGCGCCTCCGTCAGCCTGCGGCATCCTCCGGGTGCTCGCACTTGAGGACGGACCCCGGGCCGGGGTGGATGAGGCCGGTGTGGCCGTCGGACCACTCGACGACGTACGGCGGGCCGCCACCCTCGCCCTTGACCTCGCGGATCACGCCGGTCCGCGTCGTCTGGCCGACGTGCTCGGCCGCCATCGTGATGCGGTCGCCCACCTTGGCGTCCATGGGTCCACCTCCTCGTGCAGTGCCTGGGTACTCGTGACCGGGCCCGTCGCCGGTCCGGTCCCAGCACACCACCACCGGCCCCCGTGCGGGAAGGGTTCGGCCGCGATCCGCCGCACCCGCGCGTCCGGGGCGTTCACGATGACGACCACGAACCGGGTCCGGCCGGGCACCCGAGCGCGACCCACCCCAGCCGTCACCGATGGTGGTCGTCATCTTGGACGCTGCCGGTCAGTCGAGCAGGACGCGCTCGCCGAGGCGCGCGACCGACACGGCGCAGTCGAGCTCGTCCCGGACGCGTCGGGCCAGGGTCCGGGCGGCCTCCGGCTCGCCGTGCACCACGTGGACGGTCCGGGGAGCCTCGGGCAGCTCGTGCAGCCACGCGAGCAGCTCGTCGGCGTCGGCGTGGACCGACAGGTCGTCGAGGGTCACGACCTCGGCCCGCACCCGCACGTACCGGCCGCCGATCTTCAGCTCGCGCGCCCCCTCGAGCAGCGACCGCCCGCGCGTGCCGACGGCCTGGTAGCCGGTGAGCAGCACGGTGTTGCGCGCGTAGGGCAGCAGCGAGGCGAGGTGGTGCACGACGCGCCCGCCGGTCGCCATGCCCGAGGCCGACACGATGATCGACGGGGTGCCCGGGGTGTTGAGCCGGATCGACTCCTCGGCGGTGCGGGCCTCGCGCAGCTGCCGCAGCCCGCGCAGCACCTCGAGCGCCTCGGGGCGCACCTCGCCGGTGTGCGAGGCCTCGCGGTAGATCCGCAGCGCGGCCAGAGCCATCGGGCTGTCGACCCAGATCGGCACGTCGGGCACGGACCCTGACGCGACGAGCTCGGCGAGCGCGTGGAGCACCACCTCGGTGCGGTCGACGGCGAAGGCGGGGATGACGACCGAGCCACCCCGCGCGACGGTCCGGCGGATCGCCTCGGCCATGACGGTGTGCCCCAGGTCGACCGGCGGGTGGGCACGGTCGCCGTACGTCGACTCGACGACGACGGTGCGCGCCGCCGGCGGTCGGGCCCGCGGCTGCAGGACCGGGTGCGTCGGGCGCCCGAGGTCGCCGGAGAAGAGCACGCTCGACGCGCCGCTCTCGAGCAGGATGCTCGAGGAGCCGAGGATGTGCCCGGCTGGGACGAACCGCAACCGGGTGGCGCCGTCCGCCGAGACGGGCACCGTGGTGTCGTACTCGGTCGGGCGCAGCAGCGCCACGGCCCGCTCGGCGTCCTCCCCGGTGTAGAGGGGGAGCGGCGGGTCGTGCTTGGACCACCCGCTGCTCCGGGCCCACTCGGCCTCCTCCTCCTGCAGGTGGGCGCTGTCGCGGAGCACGACGGCCGCGAGCTCGGTGGTGCCCGACGTCGCGAGCACCGGGCCGCGGTAGCCCTCGCGCACGAGCGCCGGAAGGTAGCCGCAGTGGTCGAGGTGCGCGTGCGTCAGCGCCACGGCGTCGAGGCTCGCCGGGTCGACCGGGGCCGGCCGCCAGTTGAGCTCGCGCCAGCGGCGCTCGCCCTGGTAGAGCCCGCACTCGACGAGGACGCGGCACCCCGCGCCCCGGCCGGCCCGGGCCTCCCCGGCTGCGTCGACGAGGAACATGCTTCCGGTCACCGTGCCCGCGGCCCCGAGGAACGTCAGCGTCGGTGTCCGGTGCCCGCGGCTTCGCGCGCCCATGACGACTCCTTCCCACCTCCATCGTCCGCTGCCGGGGCACGCGGCGTCAGCGAGTCGACGCGGACCGGTGACGTGACGCTCGACGCATCCCCGGGGTGCCGTGGGCGCTCGCGTCCGCCCGTGGTCGCACCTCGGCCCCGACGCGGGTGCGACCTCGGTGGGACGCGCCGGGGTGCTCGGCTCGCCTAGGCTCCGACGCATGAGGGAGGGGTCCGTGTACGACTGGCTGCAGCGGCGTCCCCTCCTGCTCGACGTGCCGCTCGCCCTCCTCTTCGGCGGGGTGGGCACCATCGTGCTCGGCTCGACCAGCTCGTCGGCGGCCTGGGCGCTGCTCGGGCTGCCGAACCTCGCCCTCGCCGTCCGACGCCGCCGCCCCGCCCTCGCCTTCGGCGTCGTCAGCGTCGGGCTGGCCCTGCGCACGATCCCCGAGCCGAACATCCTCTTCGGTGACCTCGCCTTCCTCGTCGCCCTCTACTCGCTGGCCGCGTACGAGCCGCGCAGGCGGGTCCGGTGGGCCGGCCTCGGCGTCGCGGCCATCGGGGCGGGCATCGCGGCGCTGCGCTTCACCGGTGAGGTCGACCGCTCGCCGAGCGTCGTGGCCATGGTCTTCACGTTCGTCCTGTGCGCCACGGCCGCGCTCTCGGCGTACACGCTCGGCGACCTCAAGCGCGCCCGGCTCCAACGGCTCGCGGACCTGCAGGACCGCGCCGAGCGGGTCGAGCGCGAGCGCGAGCAGGAGCTGCTGCTCGCCGCCCAGCAGGAGCGGGCGGCGATCGCCCGGGAGATGCACGACGTCGTCGCGCACGCCCTGTCGGTCATCGTCGTGCAGGCCGACGGTGCCGCGTACGCCGCGACCCGCCACCCCGACGGCGCCCTCGAACAGACCGTGCGCACGCTCGAGACCGTCGCCGCGACGGCCCGCGACGCGCTCGGCGAGACCCGACGCCTCGTCGGCGTGCTCCGCGACCCGGAGTCCGGCGCCGAGCTCGTGCCGACCGGAGGCCTCGACCAGCTCGACGACCTCGTCGCCGGCGTCCGCGCGGCCGGGGTCCCCGTCACACTGAGCGTCCGGGGCACCGACGCCTCCCGCCCGGTCGCGCTCGACCTCGCCGCCTACCGCGTCGTGCAGGAGGGGCTGACCAACGTCATCAAGCACGCCGGGCCCGGGGCGCAGGCCGCCGTCGACGTCGTCCAGCAGGACGGGCGCCTGCGGGTGCGCGTCAGCGACGACGGCATCGGCGCCGGCAGCCCGGACGACGGCCGTGGGCACGGGCTCGCGGGGATGCGCGAGCGGGTCGCCGTGCACGACGGCACGCTGACCGCCGGGCCATGCGGCGTCCGCGGGTTCGAGGTGCTGGCGACGATGCCGCTGCCGGGCCGCCCGGCGGTGGACCCGACCGTGCCCGTCACGACGACAACCACCCGCGCGGTGCCGACGGACGGCCCGGACCGCGTCGACGAGAGGACCCGATGACGACCCCCACAGCCCTCGAGCCGACGGTTCCCGCCGGTCCGGCCCGGGTCATGATCGTCGACGACCAGGCCCTCGTGCGGGCCGGGTTCCGGATGGTCCTCGACGCCGAGCCCGACGTCGAGGTCGTGGCCGAGGCCGGGGACGGTCAGGCGGCACTCGACCTGCTGCCCGGTCGAGACGTCGACGTCGTGCTCATGGACATCCGGATGCCGCGTCTGGACGGCATCGAGGCCACTCGCAGGATCGTCGAGAACGCTTCTGCCGCAGGCGCGTCCGGCCCGCGGGTGCTCGTGCTCACGACGTTCGACCTCGACGAGTACGTCCTCGCGGCCCTGCGCGCCGGAGCCGCCGGGTTCCTCCTCAAGGACGCCGGCCCGGCCGAGCTGCTCGCGGCGATCCGGGCCGTGCGCACCGGCGACGCCGTCGTCGCACCCGGGCCGACGCGTCGCCTGCTCGACCGCTTCCTGCCGGTCCTCGACGAGCCCGGGCGCCCCGAGGGGATCGAGCGCCTCGACGTGCTGACCGAGCGCGAGCGCGAGGTGCTCGTCGCCGTCGGTCGCGGCCTCAACAACACCGAGATCGCCACGTCGTTCTTCCTCGCCGAGGCGACGGTCAAGACCCACATCGGGCGGATCCTGGCCAAGCTCGGCCTGCGCGACCGTGTCCAGATGGTCGTGCTCGCCTACGAGACCGGGCTCGTGCGCGTCGGCGACGCGTAGGGCGGGCCGCCCTGAGCAGCCCCGCCCTCAGCCGTTGCCGGTGGCCTTGTCGATGGCCTTCTGGGTCGCCTTCTCCGCCTTGTGCTTGGCCTTGGCCAGCTTCTTGGCGGCCTTCTTGTCCACATGGGTGACCTGGTCGTCCTCGAGGGCCTGGGGAAGGTGGCCGGCCGAGCGGCGGTAGTACGTCGCCGCACCGCGCTCGGCGGCGACTCGCGCGGCGGCCACGGCCATGGCGGAGATCGCCGTGAAGAGGATGACGTCGCGGGTCTTCTCGCGCTCGTAGTCGCCCTTGACCGGCACGTTGCGGCCGGTCGCCAGCTTCCAGCCCTTCTGGACCGCGTCGGTGGCGAGCTTGGTCGCCACGAGGGTGGTGCCGACGCTCAGCACCTTCCACATCGCGCCGCCTGCAGCGGTGTGCTGGGTGGTCGCGTCGTCCGCCTTCGCCACAGCCCTGGAGGCTGCCCCCTTGGCCTTCTTCGCGCTCTGCTTTCCACTGCGTGCCATGGCGTGACTGTACCCACGGCGTCGGGGGTAGCATCACCCCCGACAACTGAAGAGCACCACCACACCCATACGACAGGGGAGCGCGAACGCGCTGAGAGTGCGGCAGCCCGGAGGGCGGAGCCGCAGACCCTCGAACCTGCTCCGGTTAGCACCGGCGAAGGAAGTCGGTATCTCAGGCCACCCGCCGGCGTCACGGACGTCGCGGCGTGTCCTCCCCGAGGTATCCATCGGAGACCCGGGAGTCACACCATGTCCAGCACCATCACCGCGAGCGGGCCGCTGACCCGCTGGCGCACCATCGACCTGCTCACCTGCGCCTTCCTCGGGGTCGCCTTCGGCGTCGCCTACTGGGCCTGGGGGCTCGTCTACGCCATCCCGTCCAACGCGGTGTCGGCCGGCTTCCCGCCGCTCGGCGCCCTCCTCAACTGGCCGTGGCTCGTCGCGGGCCTGGTCGGGATGCTCGTCATCCGGCGTCCGGGCGCGGCCGTGTTCACCGAGCTGCTCGCCGCGATCGTCTCGGCGCTCATCGGGACGCAGTGGGGCATCACGACCGTCGTGTCCGGCCTCGCGCAGGGTCTCGGCGTCGAGCTCGGCTTCGCCCTCTTCGGCTACACCGTCTACCGGTGGGGGCCGCTGCTCCTCGGTGGCTTCCTCGGCGGCGCCTTCGAGGCCGTGTACGAGTGGTACTCGTACTGGACCGACTGGGGCTGGGGCTACAAGGTGGCCTACCTGTTCCTCCTCGGTGGCTCGGTGGCCCTCTTCGGCTCCGCGCTCGCCCTCGGCCTGACGCGGCTGCTCGCGCGGGCCGGTGCCCTCGCCGCGTTCCCGCCCGGCCAGGAGGCCCGGGAGCGGACCGCGTCCTGAGGTCCGTCGTGCACGAGCTCTCTGACGCCGGTTCGAGGTCTTCGGCGACCACATCCGGTCGTCCAACACCTCGACCCGATGCAGACGCCTCGGGATCGCGCATCGAGGTGCGCGACCTGACGTGGCGGCCGTACGGCCGCTCGCGCCCGGTCCTCGACCACCTCGGCCTCACTGTCGAGCCCGGCGAGCGCGTGCTGCTCGCCGGGCCGAGCGGGTCGGGCAAGTCGACGCTGCTGCGCGCCGTCGCGGGCCTGCTGCTCACGGCCGACGCCGGTGACCTGTCCGGCGAGGTCACCGTGGGCGGCGCTGCGCCGCAGACGGTTCCGGGGTCGGTGGGCCTCGTGCTCCAGGACCCGGGCGCCGGCATCGTCGCCTCCACCGTGGGGCGCGACGTCGCATTCGGGCTGGAGAACGTGCGGGTCCTGCGCGACCGGATGCCGCCCCGGGTCGCGGCCGCCCTGGCCGAGGTCGGCCTGACGATGCCGCCGTCGAGCCCGCCGGCGACGCTGAGCGGTGGCGAGTCCCAGCGCCTGGCTCTCGCCGGTGCGCTCGTCATGGAGCCGTCGGTGCTCCTGCTCGACGAGCCGACCGCGATGCTCGACGCCGCCACCGCGGCCGAGGTCCGACGCGTCGTCGCCGACGTCGTGACCCGTCGGGGCCTGACGCTCGTCGTCGTCGAGCACCGGCTCGACGGCTGGGTCGACCTCGTCGACCGGCTCGTCGTCCTCGACGCCGAGGGCTCGGTCGTCACCGACGGTCCGCCGCACGCCGTGCTCGAGCGCGAGGCGGACGCCCTTGCCGCGCAAGGCATCTGGGTCCCCGGCGTGCCCGACCCCGCACCCCAGCACCTCGACCTCCCGCCGCTGCCCGACGCGTCCGCCGGGCTCGTGCCGGCCGGTGGCGTCGTCGCGTCGGCGGTCGGGATCGGGGTCGAGCACCGCACCCGCCGCCTCGGCGAGCCGGCCCGCACCACCACCGCGGTCGTCGACGCCGACCTTGAGGCGCGCGCCGGCCGCGCCCTCGCGCTCGTCGGCCCCAGCGGTGCCGGCAAGTCGTCGCTCATGAGCGCTCTGGGCGGTCTCGTCGAGCCGGCCGCCGGACGCGTCGAGCTCGCCCTGCCCCTCGTGCCCGGCGACGCCTCGCGCGCCCGCGTCGACCCGCCGCACGACTGGGCCTCCCGCGACCTCGCCCGCGCCGTGGCGTGGGTTCCCCAGCGCGCCGCCACCGCCGTCGTCGGGCGGACCGTCCGCGACGACGTGCTCACCACCCTGCACGCGCTCGGCGTCGACGCCGCGGCAGCCGGGGCCCGCACCGACGCGCTGCTGACCGCGCTCGGCCTGGCCCACCTCGCCGGCGCCGACCCGCGTCAGCTCTCCGGGGGTGAGCAGCGCAGGCTCGCCATGGCCTCGGCCGTCGCCCACGGCCCGGCGCTGCTGCTCGCCGACGAGCCGACCGTCGGGCAGGACCGCCTGACGTGGGCCGCCGTCACCGGCGTCCTCGAGGCCGCCCGCCGGGAAGGCTCGGCGGTCGTCGTCACGACCCACGACCCCGGCGTCGTGGCCCGTGCGGACCGCGTCCGTCAGGTGACCCGTCCGGAGCAGCCGCCGCCCGACCCGGTGCCCGAGCGGCGCACGCTCGTCTCCCGAGCCGGGCCCCTCTCGCTCGTCGTCGCCGCGCTCTGCGTCCTGCCGCTGCCGGCCCTGCTCGACACGTGGCGCCAGGGCCTGGCCGTGCTCGGCGTCGAGCTGCTCCTCACGGCGGTCGCCCTCCTCGCGCCCGCCGTGGGCGGGGAGGGGCGTCGCCCGGTCGGGCGGGTCCGGGGTGTGCTCGCCCGGCTCGCCCCGGCGGCGCTCGCCGTCGTCGGCGTCGCGTGGTCGGCGTGGCTGCTCGGCGGGCGTGACCTCGAGGTCGCCGCCGGGGCCGCCCTGCGCGTCCTCTGCCTGCTGCTGCCCTCGGCGGTCGTCGTCGGCGCCGTCGACCCCGACGCCCTCGGCGACCACCTGGCCCAACGGCTCCGGCTGCCGGCCCGACCGGTCGTCGCCGCCACTGCGGCCCTGCAGCGGCTCCAGTCCTTCGACGCCCTGTGGGGCGAGCTCATGACGACCCGTCGGGTGCGTGGCATCGCCGGTTCGAGCCTGCTGGCCCGGGGCCGGGAGGCGGTGGTCGTCACCGGTGGCCTGCTCCTCGGGGCTCTCGGGCAGGCGGCCGCGCTCGCCCTCGCCATGGACGCGCGCGGGTTCGCCGAGGCGCGCCGTCGCACGTGGGCCGGCCCCGCGCCGTGGCGCACCCCCGACACCCTGGCCGTGGCCGCGGGCCTGCTCGTCATCGCGTCCGGCGTGGCCGCGCGCCTGCTCCTGCCCTGAACAGGCACGCGGGGCACAATGGGCGCGAACCGCGCCCGGGCGCCGCGTCGACGCCTCGTCGACCCGCACGTGGTGCACCCGTCGACGCACCCGCAGGAAGAGGTGGACCCGTGCCGCGTCCCCGACGTCTGGCCCCGAGGCCGCTCGCGCTCGCCGTGCCGCTCGTGCCCGGCGCCCTCGCCGCCCTCGCCACCCTCACCCTCGGGGCGTGCGGCCAGCCGACGCCATCGGCCCCCGACGACGGCGCCACGGTGAGCGTGCCGGTGCAGCCGACGATCCTGCCCGACACCGCCACCACCGCTCCCGACGACGCCACCCCGTCGGCCGCGGGCGACGGCGGCCTCTTCGACGCCAGCTCGAGCCTGACCGGCGTCGCGTGCGCGCCCGGGGCCGGCGACGTCTGGAGCCTCACCGGCACCCTGAAGAACCCCGACACGCAGCAGCACACGTTCACCCTCGGCGTCTTCATCGTCAAGTCCGCCGACGGCTCGGAGGTCGTGAGCAAGGAGGTCGACGTGCCACTCGCTGCCGGCGCGACCGCCCCGGTCTCGGTCCAGAAGTTCTGGACCGGGGCCAAGACCGGC
Source organism: Intrasporangium sp. Soil_C_50 (assembly GCF_057656595.1). NCBI lineage: Bacteria > Bacillati > Actinomycetota > Actinomycetes > Micrococcales > Intrasporangiaceae > Intrasporangium > Intrasporangium sp. Soil_C_50. Next base: position 76,873 of record NZ_JBDGKB010000005.1, on the reverse strand, counting down.
GTCGAGTGCCTCACCGGCGTCACCGTGAAGGACCAGTGACGTGCGGCTCTTCCTCGTGCGCCACGGCCAGACCCACACCAACGTCGCCCGCCAGCTCGACACCGCCGTGCCCGGCCTCGACCTCACGGACGAGGGCCGTGCCCAGGCCCACGCCCTCGCCGAGCGCCTCCGCGGTGAGGACCTCGGCGCCATCTACACCTCCGACCTCGTGCGCACCCAGCAGACGGCCGCACCGCTCGCCGCCGAGCTCGGCCTCGAGATGGTCGTCCTCGCCGGCCTGCGCGAGATCCAGGCCGGCGACTGGGAGATGTCGACCGAGTGGCAGCCCTACATCGACGCGCTCGTGACGTGGCGCGAAGACCCCTTCCATCCCATCCCCGGCGGTGAGAGCGGGGCCGAGTTCCTCGCCCGCTACGACGCCGCGATCGCCCGGATCGTGGCGGGCGGCCACGAGTCGGCGCTCGCCGTCAGCCACGGCGCCGCGATGCGCGTCTGGTGCGCGGCCTCGCTCGGGCTGCCGGGCTCCTTCTTCGACGACCGGCGGGTCGACAACACCCACGTCGTCACGCTCGAGGGCGACCCCGACGCCGGCTGGCGGCTCCTCGCGTGGGGTGACGAGCCGGTCACCCATGGCTGAGGCGGTGCCGCCCCGCGGCTGGTCGGCACGCCTGTCCGACGCGTGGGGCCGGCTCGTGCGCGACGATCCCGACCGCGTCGCCGCCCTGACCTCTGCCGCCGCACGGTCCAACCCGGCGCGCTGGCGCTGGGCCGGCGTCGCCGCGTCGCTCGCCCTGGCCGCCGCGTCGTGGGGGGCCGGCGCGCGCCCCGAGCTGAACCAGCACGTCCTCTGGCCGGGGGTGGCCTGGTGGCGCGATGCGGGCGGCTCGCCCCTGCTCGCGACCGTGGCGCTGCTGGCGATGGTCGGGCTCGTCGTCGCGTGGTGGCGGCTGCGGTGGGCCAGAGTCGGCGTCGGCTGGTGGCAGACGACGGCGGCGCTGTGGTTCGCGCCGCTCGTGGCGTCGGTGCCGCTCTACAGCCGCGACCTCTACTCGTACGCGGCGCAGGGCCTGCTGTGGTCCGAGGGCTTCAGCCCCTACGACCACACGGTCCGCGAGCTCGACTCCGACTGGCGCCTCTCGACCGCCCCGACGTGGCTCGACACCCCGACGCCGTACGGCCCGGTGTGGCTGCTGCTCGCTCGCGGTGTCGCGTCGGTCTCGGGTGGTCACCTCTGGGTGGCGCTGCTCCTGCTGCGGCTGATCGCCGTCGTCGGCGTCGTCGTCATCGCGTGGGCCGTTCCCGACGTCGCCCGACGCCTCGGCACCGACCCGGCGCGCGCGTCGTGGCTCGCCGTCGCGTGCCCCCTCGTGGGCGTGCACTTCGTCAGCGGCGCCCACAACGACGCGCTCATGGTCGCGGCCGTGCTCGGCGGTCTGGCGCTCGCCCTGCGTGGGCGGTTCGTCACGGCAGCCGTCGTCGTGGCCCTCGGCGCGATGGTCAAGGTGACCGCCGTCGTCGCGCTGCCGTTCCTCGCGCTGCTCTGGGCCCGACGCGTCCTGCGACGCTCCGGGCGCGGCGGCCCGCTGCAGTGGCCCGGTGTCGTGCGTGCCGGAGCCCTGACGCTGCTCACCGCCGCGGTCGTCATGGCCGCCGGTGGGATCCTCACCCGGCTCGGCTTCGCGTGGCTCAACCCCGGCGCGACTCCGGGCCGCAACGAGCAGTGGACCTCGCTGCCCACCGGCGTCGGGATCGCGGTGCAGGCGGTCGGCACGGTGCTCGGGCAGGACGGCTGGCGCGAGCCCGCCGTCGACCTCGCGCGCACGGTCGGCCTCGTCGTCCTCGCCGTGCTGCTCGTGCTCGTGTGGCTCGGGGCCGCCAAGACCGCCGCGCCTGCCGGAGCCACCGGACGTCGCGCGTCGGGGCGTCGTGGCCCCGGGCGGCGCGCCGCGTCCGACGACACCGCGCGCACCGTGCGTGGCCTCGGGTGGGGCCTGCTCGCCGTCGTCGTGCTCGCCCCGGTCTTCCTGCCCTGGTACTTCCTCTGGGTGCTGCCGGTGCTCGCCGTGTCGCTGGCGCCGACGTGGGAGCGCGCCGAGAAGCCGCTCGCCGTCGTCGCGACCGTCGTGTGCTTCATGACGCTGCCGGAGGGCTACAGCCTCGGCCTGTCGACGACCGCGGTCGGGGTGCCGCTCGACCTCGTCGCGCTCGCACTGCTCCTGGCGCTCGCGTGGCGCACCGGCCGACGCGTCGACCCGCGCCTGCTCGACCTCTCCCGCCCGCTGCTGCGCCGCCGGCCGACGCCGGAGCGGGCCGACCGTCCGACCGTCAAACCGGTGGGCGGCTGATCTCCGGTTACGGAATGGAGACGGTTCGGGTCGGGTCGTGACGCGCAGGCCGGAGCTGTCCCACACTGTGCCGGTGAGCGACTCCGGCTTCGTCGACGAGGCCCCGAAACGGGCCCGTCCGCGGCATGGTGCCCCGGCGTCGGGCGGCGGACCCGCAGCACCCGAGCCGCCGCCCACGACAGAGACGGACGGCTCGCGTGGCACGCGTCGACCCGGCCCGGCGGCCACCGTCTTCGTCGTCCTCCTGCTCGCCTTCGTCGGCTTCGCCGGCTGGGCGTGGGCCGCGCGCGTGCACGCCGACGACATGGCCGCGTTCTCGGCGCTGGAGCAGGACATCACCGTGATGGACCGCCTGCTGACGCCGCAGGGGCACGGGGAGGCGCCGCCGTGCCGCGACTCCGACGACGGCGTCGTGACGCGGACCTACCCACCCTCCACCGGGCCCGCCGCCGCGCAGATGGTCGGCTACCTCCAGCAGGACGGCTGGGCGTCGTCCGCCCCGAGGCCGCCGGCCGTGGCCCACCTGGCTCGCACCGTGAACGGGCGCCCGCAGACGATCGACCTCGTCGCACCGAGCCTCGACCAGCTGGTGGACACGCTGACGGCCCGCAGCGCCGCGTCGGCGTTCGGCTGCCTGGGCCGCTGACGCGTCCGTGTGACGCATGGGACTGAGTGCTCACTCGACGAGGATGGGGCTGAGTACCCCCATACCGTCGAGTGAGCAGCTCGTCCCACGGGATGGGGCTGAGTACCCCCATACCGTCGAGTGAGCAGCTCGTCCCACGGGTCACACGCGTCGGGCGTGCGTCCACGGGCCGGACGGGGCGTCCACGCCTCGGGACGGTCGGCGACGTGACGGACGCGACGGGCCACATGGTGGGAATCTCCCGGGAAGGCGGCTGCGGCGGTGCGACGCTTGGTCGCATGCGCGCGGTGAGCCAGAGCAAGAAGCTGCAGGACGTCTGCTACGAGATCCGCGGTCCCGTGCTCGCCGAGGCCAAGCGCCTCGAGGAGGAGGGCCACCGCATCCTCAAGCTCAACATCGGCAACCCCGCACCGTTCGGGTTCGAGGCGCCGGAGGACATCCTCGTCGACGTCATCCAGGAGCTGCCCCGCGCCCAGGGCTACAGCGACAGCAAGGGCATCCTGTCCGCGCGGCGGGCCATCGTGCAGCACTACGAGGTGCGCGAGTTCCCGCACCTCGGCGTCGAGGACATCTACCTCGGCAACGGCGTCAGCGAGCTCATCGTCATGGCGATGCAGGGCCTGCTCGACAACGGCGACGAGGTGCTCCTCCCGGCGCCCGACTACCCGCTGTGGACCGCGGCCACGAGCCTCGCCGGCGGCAAGCCCGTGCACTACGTGTGCGACGAGCAGGCCGGCTGGGCCCCCGACCTCGACGACATCCGCAGCAAGGTCACCGACCGCACCAAGGCCATCGTCGTCATCAACCCGAACAACCCCACCGGCGCCGTGTACCCGCGCGAGGTGCTCGAGGCCATCGTGCAGGTGGCCCGCGAGCACGAGCTCATCGTCATGGCCGACGAGATCTACGACAAGATCCTCTACGACGACGCCACCCACACCTCGATCGCCGGCCTCGCGCCCGACCTGCTGTGCCTGACGTTCAACGGGCTGTCCAAGGCCTACCGCGTCGCGGGTTTCCGGTCCGGCTGGCTGGCCATCACCGGCCCCAAGGAGCACGCCCGCAGCTACCTCGAGGGCCTCGACATCCTCGCCAACATGCGCCTGTGCGCCAACGTGCCGGCCCAGCACGCGATCCAGGTCGCGCTCGGCGGCTACCAGTCGATCAACGAGCTGATCCTGCCCGGCGGCCGCCTCCTCGAGCAGCGCAACGTGGCGTGGGAGATGCTCAACCAGATCGACGGCGTCTCCTGCACCAAGCCCGAGGGCGCGCTCTACCTGTTCCCGCGCCTGGACCCCAAGGTCCACGACATCCGCGACGACGAGCGGTTCGCGCTCGACCTGCTCCGTGAGCAGCACCTGCTCGTCGTGCACGGCACCGGCTTCAACTGGGGCACGCCCGACCACTTCCGGCTCGTCTTCCTGCCCCGGGTCGAGGACCTCGAGGACGCCGTCGGGCGGCTCGGCAAGTTCCTCTCGACGTACTCGCAGTGACGCCTCGCGGCGCGGCGGTCCCGCCGTGGCGGGATCGTGGTGATCGAGCGGGGGCCGTCACCACAACCGTCCAACCGTGGCGGGACCGTTGTGCTCAGGGCGAGGTGGCCCACCACTTGAGCAGGAGCGCGAGAACGACGCCCCACAGGACGGTCGTCAGCAGCCCGAGCCCGATGCCGACGAGGGCGCGGCCGCGACCGTTGGGCTCGCGTCGGGCCAGACTGAGGCCGCCGAGCGCGAGCGCGAGCAGCTGCGGCACGAAGAGGAAGCCGACGATCACGCCGGCCAGCCCGGCTGCCACCGACCCGGCCGCGAGGGGGGTGTCGGAGAACCGGCCGACCTGCGGAGCACCGGCGCGCGTGCTGCCGCCGAGGTCGTCGGGACGATCCGCGTCGCTCACGCGTTCAGGGTAACGATGGACACCGTGACCCGCCTGCGACGCCGCGCCCACCCCCTGCGCGCGACCGCCCTCGCCGTGGCGGCCGTCGCCACGCTGACGACGCTCGCCGGCTGCGGCAGCGACGCCCCCACGCTGCAGGACCTGCCCTCCGACATCGCGAGCGCCCGGCCGACCATCACCCAGCAGGAGGCGACGTTCGTCCTCGACGCGCGCAACCGCGGCGTCGACATCACGGCCGCGACGCTGACCGACGACCTCGAGACCGGCACGACGACGTGCTGGGCGCTGAAGAACGGCGGGGTGACGCTCAAGCAGATCGCCGTCGACGACGCGGGCAAGCCGCTCGGCAACACCGGCGACGCACTGCGCACCAAGCAGCTCATGGCCGCGGGCGTCAACGCCTTCTGTCCCGACCACGGCGACCAGATCGTCCAGCTCGCCCTCCCGTGAGAAAAGTCGAGGATCGGTGTCGAACGGCCCCGGGGCAGGAGTTCGCCGAGCTGCGCACGAGGCACTGGCCCGAGGTCACGGCGGGCGCCACGCTTCGCCAGATCTCCGACGGCCCGGAGGCGCCCGCCGACTGACCGGGACCCACGGCACGCGTGTCGTGCCGACGTCCGCCGCACCCGGTCCCGCCCCGTCACGGGGTGGGACCGGTCCGGAATACCTCGACCCGGGGCGTCGGTTGGCACCCTCGTGAGCTCCTCCAGCGCCAAGGCGACCGCCCAGCTGAACATCCTCGACCTCGTGCCCGTCGCCGACGGCGGCACCGCCGGCGAGGCGATCGCCGCGACCGTCGACATCGCTCGGCACGCCGAGAAGTGGGGCTACGGGCGGTACTGGATGGCCGAGCACCACAACATGCGCGGGGTCGCATCGAGCTCGACGGCGGTGCTCATCGGCCACGTCGCCGACCACACCGAGACGATCCGCGTGGGTGCCGGCGGCATCATGCTGCCCAACCACGCGCCGTACGTGGTCGCCGAGCAGTTCGGCACGCTCGCGACGATGCACCCCGGCCGTATCGACCTCGGGCTCGGGCGCGCCCCCGGCACCGACCCGTTCACGACGCGCGCGCTGCGTCGTAACGAGGCCGCCGCGATGAACTTCGCCGGCGAGGTCGAGGAGCTGCTCGGCTACCTCGGCGAGCCCGACCCCGACGCCAAGGTGCGGGCCGTGCCCGGCGAGGGCACCCACGTGCCGGTGTGGATCCTCGGCTCGAGCCACGGCGGCGCCCAGGTGGCAGCCGCGCTCGGCCTGCCCTACTCGTTCGCGTCGCACTTCGCGCCCGCCGCGCTCATGAGCGCGCTCGAGGTGTACCGGTCGCGCTTCACGCCGTCGATCCTGCCCGGAGGGCTCGACGCGCCGCGCACCATGGCCGGCATGAACGTCATGGTCGCCGACACCCAGGCCGAGGCCGAGCGGCTCTACACGAGCGTCCTCGCCCGCTTCCACAGCATCGTCACCGGTCGCCGCGGCGGGGTGACCAAGCCGTCCGGCGACATCGACAGCCTTCTGTCGCAATGGAGCCCCGCTGAGCGGCAGGCCGTCCTGGACATGACGCGGGTGTCGCTCGTCGGCACGCCCGACTCGGTGCGCGAGGGCCTGTCCGGCTTCGTCGAGGCCACCGGAGTCGACGAGGTGGTCGTCACGTGCGGCGCCTACGACCCGGCCGACCGGCTGCACACCTACGAGCTGCTCGCCGACGCCTGGCTCTGACCACCGCACCACGACCGGCGCTCGACCCCGGACGCGGTCGTCTGCCCCCCGCGACCTCTGAGAGGCTGCACGACATGAGCGAGAGCACCAGCGAGAGAAACCCCGACGACCTGCGTCGCGTCACCCTGACCCGCGACAGCGTCGGTCGGTACACGGTCCGAAACCAGCGCGGGGGCTCGATCAGCGTCAGCTCCGGCACCGACGAGCTCTCGCCGGTCGAGCTGCTCCTCGCGGGCATCGCCGGCTGCACCGCGGTCGACGTCGACACCGTGACGACGCGTCGGGCCGAGCCCGAGCAGTTCGAGGTCGAGGTGACCGCCGACAAGGTCAAGGACGAGAACGGCAACCACCTGCAGGACATCGAGGTGCGCTTCCGCGTCCGCTTCCCCGAGGGCGACGGCGGCGACGCCGCACGGGAGATGCTGCCCAAGCTCGTCAAGCGCTCGCACGACGAGTGGTGCACGGTCAGCCGCACCGTCGAGCTCGGCAGCGAGGTCACGACGACCGTCGAGTGACGCCCGCCCGATGCCGCCGGTGGCGCGACACCGCGCCACGTGGCGCGTTGTCGCGGCTGCCCGGGCGTCTGGGCCGCAACAGGACGCCAGATGGCGCCCCGTCGCGGCCCGCGGCCTCAGCGTGACCTGACCTCGGCGTCGATCCACTCGATGGGGTCGCCCCACCCGAGTCGCCCGACGCCGTGCTTGTCCAGGGCGAGCACGGCCAGGGTGCGCCGGTGCGCGGCGAACGTCAGGACGTGCGCGACCATCGCGCCGTAGCTGCACACGTACGGCGGGTCGCTCGCCGCGTCGACGAAGACGTCGTCGAGCTGGCCCTGCTCGACGGCGCCGCGCACGTGCGCGACGAAGACCGGGGCCGCCTCGGCGAGCCGGCGCCGAGCCGACGTCAGCGACTCGTCGACCTCCACGGAGAAGTCGTACTCCTGGCTGGCCATCGTCGCGTTCCACATCGCCATCTGCCCGACCAGGCGGCTGATGAGGCGGCGCAGCGTCGACGGGTCGGGGTCGTCCTCGAGCGACAGGACGATCGGCTCGTCGAGCTGCTCCTCGGTCAGCTGGGTGGCGCACTCGACGATCTCGCCGACGAGCCACACGTGGTGCTCGACCATCTGCTGCAGGAGGTCCATGGCGGTGACCCTTCGCCGGGCCGGCAGGCGGATCCCCGCCGGCGGGTGGAAGTGGATGCCGTTGCCTGCCTCGACGCGGATCACGCCGGGGCGCTCGCGCCACCTGGTCGGCGTCCGGCCGTACGCGCGTCGGAAGGCGCGGGTGAAGGCCTCGTGCGAGCCGTAGCCGGCCTCGACGGCGACGTCGAGGACGGACCGACGGCTCGCCGCGAGACGGAAGGCGGCGCGCTCGAGGAGCACCCGGCGGCGCAGGGTCCTCGGCGCCTCGCCCGCCGCAGCGCTGACGACCCGGTCGAGGTGGTACCGCGACAGGTGCAGCCGCGCCGCGATCTCCTCACCCGTCAGGCCGGGCTCGTCGAGGGTGTCGACGAGCACGTCGAGCCAGGCGGCGAAGGTGTCGGTGGCGCTGCTCACGACGTGATCCTCGCCCGCGCCCGACCCGCGCCGCCTGACCGCGATTGCTCAGCTGTAGACGACGACCTTGTCACCGACGCGCACCTTGAAGAAGAGGCTCTTGACCTGCGCGTGGTCGGCGATGTTGACGCACCCGTGGCTCGAGCTGGCGTAGCCGAGGCGTGCGAAGTTCGACGAGTAGTGCACGGCCTGGCCGCCGGAGAAGAACATCGAGTACGGCATCGGCGTGAAGTACAGGTTCGAGATGACGTACTCGTACTTGCGCGAGACGCGGAAGGTGCCCTCGCGGGTCTCCCGCCCGGGGCCGCCGAAGCGGGCCCACATGACCATGAGCGGCTTGCCGCCGACGACCCACGTCAGGGTGCGGGTGTCCTTGCTGACGCACATGACGCGTCCGGTGCGGCAGCGGACGTCGAGGGAGGACGCTGAAGGCAGGAGCGGTCGCGAGCCCGCCTGGTAGCGCAGCTGGTCCCACGTACCGGGCCGGTGGGTGCTCGCGACGAGGTGGTTCCACGTGCGGGCGTCGACGGCTCCGGACTGCGGCAGGGACCGACCCCGCTGGTAGACGAGCACCCGCTGGGCCAGCGTGGTGCTCCACGTTCCCGAGATCGAGAAGCGCCACAGGCCCGACGCGCGCAGGCGCAGCTGCAGCTCGCGCAGCGTCGCCGGCGACGACGACCGGGTGACCCTGGTCGGGGTCGCCGTCAGGGAGACCAGGCGCGACCACGTGCGCTGGTCGACGACCCCGTTGGCCAACAGCTTCTGGTCGCGCTGGAAGGCCAGGACCTTCTGGCCGAGCGTCGAGCCGTAGACGCCGGAGATTGCGTACGGCCAGTACGTCGGGCGCACGAGGCGCAGCCGCACCTGCAGGTCCTTGATCCTCCAGACGCCGCTGGTCGCCGACACGACCGCGACGGGCGGCGGCGGAGGCGTGGTGGTCGTCGGGGGCGGTGTGGTCGGCGGAGTGGTGGCCGAGGCCGACGTCGTCGGCGGGGCCGTCGACGTCGTCGTGGTGCCGGTGTCCGTCGTCGTGTCGGTCGAGCTCGTCGCCGAGGTGCCTGACACGCTCGTGGACGTCGCGGGCGGCGTCGGTGTGCCGGTGGCGTCGTCGGCGCGGGCGACCGGAGCGGACACGACGAGTGCCGTGACGACGGCGAGGACGGCCGTGGCCCCCGCGATCCGAGTCCTGCCGAGGTCGAGCTGCCTCATGGTGTCCCCTGTCTCGTGCCCCGCGGCGTCGCGGTGGCTGGATCGGCGCGAGCGCGCCCTTCATTGTGGCAGCGCGCACCGTTCTCGGCGCGCGCAACCACCCACCCTGACGCGTGGAGCGGGCCGAAGGTTGTCGCGGCGTCGGGATGCCTGTGCCGGAGCTGGTTTCAGCGCGTCGGCAGTCGGCGGACCGTGAGAACCTGCTCGGCCCGCCCGACCGGTCCGGCGGCGTCGTGCAGCGTCGTCGCGGTGAGGCCGAGGCCGGTCGTGCCCATGCTGACGCGGGTGTCGAACCCGACCCAGCCGCGCACCGGCTCGCGGAACAGGTGGACCGTCAGGTCGACGTTGGGGAACATCCACTCGCGTGGCGACACGCGAACCGCGATGCCGTTGGCGGTGTCGACGAGCCGGATGAGATCCGTGGTGGGGGAGCAGGACTCGCCGTCGACCAGCGCATTGTCGGTGCGGATCCAGGTGCGGGTGCGGCCGGGGCGACGGGCCGGGTCGGTGCGGAACTCGAGGCCACGGATGTAGCCGCCGTCCCACGTGTCGATGCCCTCCCACGGCTCCAGCTCGTCGGGCCCGGGGATCGGGTCGAGCTCGACGCCGGCCACGGCGGTGGAGTCGTGCCGCGCCAGGCGCCAGGCCTCGGCACGGGACCACGGGCCGGTCATCGACGCTGAGCACCGCCTCGACGAGCTCGATGGTGCGGCCGGGGCGGATCGTGCGGACCTCGACGCGGCTCGGCCGTGCCGGGATCATCCCGAGGATGTCGTAGGAGACGCGGGCCAGCTGCATGCCCTCGCGCGGCTCGTGCCGGTCGATGGCGTGCGCCATGATCCCGCTGACGGGCGCCATGTGCTGCTCGTCCTCGCGCCAGGCGCCCTGGGTGTGGATCGTCGGCGCGTAGAGGTCGGGTCCGAGACGCGTGTAGAACGCCGGTGTCGTGCGGTCGAGGACGAAGGGCTGGTCGTCGGTCTGCTCGGCCTGCTGGGTGGTCTCGCTCGTCACGCCCCCACCCTAGGAAGGCGCGTCGGCGGGCTCGGTCGTCGGGTCGGTCGTGAGCCCGAGGCCGAGGTCGACCATCGTCACGAGGCGGGGCGCCAGCTCGGCGACGGCGCTCGCCGGCAGGTCGCGCAGCGGCCCCTCGAGGGCCAGCATCGCCAAGCCGTGCACGGCCGACCACGCGAGCAGCTCGGCACCGGGCCGCTGCGCCTGCGACAGGACGCCGGTGTCGACCATGGCGTCGAGCGACTCGGCGAGCAGCTGGAAGGGGGTGCGCCCGGCGCGTCCGGCGGCCTCGGGCGAGGCGGCTCGGGACAGGTCGACGGGCACGGCGAAGGCGGTGCGGAACAGCCCGGGCTCGTCCATGGCGAAGCGGAGGTAGCCGACGCCGACGGCGCGGAACCGGGCGCGGGCCCGGGCTCCGGCGTCGAGACCGGGGTCGACGGCGTCCATCGTGTCGCTGATGACGTCGGCGGCGCGGGCCTGGGCGAGGGACACGACGTGCCCGAGGAGCGCGTCGCGGTCGGCGAAGTGCCGGTAGGCGGCGTTCGCGGAGACGCCGACCCGGCGCGTCGCCTCACGGAGCACGACGGCGTCGGGCCCACCCTCCTGCGCGAGCTCGAGACCGGCGTCGAGGAGGGCGTGCCGCAGGTCCCCGTGGTGGTAGGTCGCCCGCGCGGTGCTCACCGCCCCATCATGGCGCGATCCGGACCGCGGTGCGGCGAGCATCCACGCACGCTCGCCCGGGTCGGGGCCCCGGTCAGGTCGTCGGTCGGGCCGCGGGGTAGGCCGCGGGCAGCTGCATGGCGTGGTCGGCCATGACGGCGCGCAGCCGGTCCGGGTAGTTCGTGATGATGCCGTCGACGCCCATGCCGATCAGGGCGGTCATCGTCGCCGGGTCGTCGCACGTCCACGGGATGACCTCGAGTCCGTGCGCGTGCGCCTCCCGGACCATGCCCTGGGTCACGTAGAACCGGAAGCCCGGGTCGCCGACGGCGCCGCTGGAGGGGAACCCGTAGATCGGTGAGAGGGCGCTGACGCCGGGGATCGACGCGGCGGCCCTGACGACGTCTCCCCCGAAGTCGTCGACGTCGAGACCTCCGAGCCAGGGAGACCGTCCCGGCTTGCCGACCTCCAGCTGGGCCGGCGTCGTCAGTGCGACCAGCGGGATGCCGGGCGCGAGCCGGTGAAGAAGCCTCAGGGCTGCCCAGTCGAAGGACTCGATGGTCACCTGGTCCTCGAGGCCAGACGCGTGGATCTCCTGCCAGACCCGGCGGACGAAGACGTCGCGTGGAGCGGTCTGGCTGGGCTGGTCGGCCTCGACCCGCGTCTCGATGTTCATGGTGACGTCGGTGGCGTGGTGCGCCTTGACCACGGCGAAGACCTCGCGGAGCAGAGCCGGATGGACCCCGTGCACGACCTGCTGCTGCGGGAAGCCCGGCACCTGCCGGTAGCCGCAGTCCAGGGTGCGGATCTGGGCGAGAGTGAGGTCGACGACGTACTTGCCGACGTACGGGTACTGGGGGTCTCCCGGCGTGACGGGACCGGTGTCGCGGCACGTGTCCCCGACGATCCGGTGGTCGTGCCACACGATGACCTGGAGGTCCTTGGTCACCTGGGTGTCGAGCTCGAGGGTGGTGACGCCGAGCTCGAGGGCCCTCGCGAAGGCCTGCGGTGTCTCCTCCGTCGTCAGACCCATCCCGCCGCGGTGCGCCTGGAGGTCGAAGTGCGCCCGCTGCCGGGCCACGGTCGCGGGATCGGGCGTGATGGTGGACCCGGAGCCGGTCGTCCACTGCACGGCGGAACCGCCGGAACCGCCGGAACCGCTCGACGCGCAGGCAGCCAGCGTCCCCACGGCCAGGGCGGTGAGGCAGCCGATGGCGATGGTGCGGACCCTGGGTGTCGTCATCACAGGTGGGCCTCGCGAAGGGTGCGCCGTGTCGTGTCCCTCGAACCGTAGGAGGCGCCCCTTACAGGGAACTGGGGTTCTCCTGCTGACTCGCCTGCGGCTCAGAAGCCGAAGCGGCGGGCCGTGGCCCGGACCGCCTCGGCGGAGCGGCGCAGCCCGGCCAGCTCGGCGTCGGTCATCGGCACCTCGACGCGGTCGCCGACGCCGCCGGCGTGCACGATCGCCGGAACGGACAGGCACACGTCGCTGATGCCGAGGTAGTCGGTGAGCCGGCTCGAGACCGGCAGGATGCGTCGCTCGTCGTTGAGGAGGGCCTCGACGACACGGGTCGCGGCCAGCCCGATGGCGTAGTTGGTGGCTCCCTTGCCCTCGATGATCCGGTACGCCGACTGCACCACGTCCTCGGCGATGCGGTCGCGAGCGGGCTCGTCGAGGGCCGGTCGGCCGTCGGGCCCGGGCCACGACAGCAACGGCACCGAGCCGACGCTCGCCGAGGACCACAGCGGCAGCTCGGAGTCCCCGTGCTCGCCGACGACGTACGCGTGCACGCTCTGAGCCGCGACGCCGAGGTGCTCGGCGAGGAGGAACCGCAGCCGCGACGAGTCGAGCACCGTGCCCGAGCCGAAGAGCTGCGTGTCGGGCAGGCCAGACACCTGCAGGGCCGCCCACGTGACGACGTCGACGGGGTTGGTCACCATGACGTGCACGGCATATGGCGCCACCTCGACGAGCCGGGGCAGCAGCGAGCGGACGATGCCGATCGTCGACTCCGCGAGCTCGAGCCGCGACTGGCCCGGCTTCTGCTTGGCCCCGGCCGTGAAGACGACGACGTCGCAGCCGGCGAGCACGGCGACGTCGTCGGAGCCGACGACGTGCGCCATCGGCACGAACTGGATGCCGTGGCTGAGGTCGAGCGCCTCGGCCCGCACCTTCTTGGCGTCGATGTCGAAGAGCGCGACGGTGTGCGCGGTGCCGCGCATCAGGGCGGCGTAGGCGAGCGTGGCGCCGACGGCTCCGGCGCCGACGATGCCCAGACGCGTCGTACGTCGCGCGGCGGGTGCCGGGGCGGCTGCCCGGGCCGGCGTCGGGGCGGACGGGGTGGGGGACGGCGGCGTCGTGCTCAACGGGACTCCCTGATCGGGCGGGATCGGCTGGTCGGCGACGCGTGCGGTGGGGCGTCCCTCGCAAGGCTAGCCACGGGATCCCGGGCCGTCAGGCGGTGCACGCGGACTGTGCGACGCTGTCCGCATGGTGGTTGCGCCCGAGGTCGTCGACGCAGTGCGCGGGGCCCGTCGCCTCGCCGTCGTCACCGGCGCGGGCATGTCCGCCGAGAGCGGCGTGCCGACCTTCCGTGACGCCCAGACGGGCCTGTGGGAGCAGTACGAGGCCGAGGACCTCGCCACCGTCGAGGCGTGGGAGCGCGACCCGGCGTTCGTCTGGGCCTGGTACCTGTGGCGCTTCGAGCGGGTGCGGCACGTCGAGCCGAACGCCGGCCACCGGGCCGTCGCGGCGCTCGCGGGGGTCCCCGGTGTAGAGGCCGTCACGGTCGTGACGCAGAACGTCGACGACCTGCACGAGCGCGGCGGCAGCGGCGACGTCGTGCACCTGCACGGAGCCCTGTCGAGCTTCCGCTGCGCGTCGTGCGGCACTCCGTACGACGCGCCGGTTGCCTTGCCGCACAGCGAGACCGAGCGCATCGACCCACCGACGTGCGACGGGTGCGGTGGGCTCGTGCGCCCCGGCGTCGTGTGGTTCGGCGAGATGCTGCCGCAGGATGCCTGGGAGCGCGGGCTGGCGGCGGTCGAGGCCGCCGACGTCGTGCTCGTCGTCGGCACGTCGGGGATCGTGCACCCGGCTGCGGGCCTGCCGGTCCTGGCCCGCGGCGCCGGGGCGGTCGTCGTCGAGGTCAACCCTTTCGACACCGATGTGTCGGACGTCGCGCACCACCGCGTCCGCGAGACCGCGGCCGTCGCGCTGCCCTCGCTCGTCGAGGCCCTGCTGCGCGCCTAGCCGGACGCCCTCCGGCCTCGGACGTCCCTGCGCCTCAAGCGTTCTGGAGCCGGTCCAGCGCCTCTCGCAAGCGCGGGAGCGCATCGCCCGCCGCGGCGAAGAAGCGCGCGTCGCAGTCCTCGACCGCGACGACGGCCCGGTTGACGACGTCGACGCCCGCGGCGGTCGGCACGAGGTCGCGGGCCCGGGCGTCATCGGGGTGGGGGCGACGCTCGAGGAAGCCCTTGCCCTCGAGGGCGCGCAGCACCTGGGAGGTCATCATGACGTCCGTGCGGGCGTGCTCGGCGAGGTCGCGCTGGCTGACGGGGTCCTCGCGGTCGCCCCGCAGCCACGTCAGGGACGCGAGCAGCACGAACTGCGTGTGCGTCAGGTCGAACGGGGCGAGAGCATCGCGCACCGCCGCCTGCCACCGGGTGCTGACCCGCCACAGCAGCAGCCCCGGGCTCTCGGCCTCGTCGGCGAAGCGGGTGTTGAGGCCGGTCATGCCCCGACGCTACGTGACCGGCGGTACGCCGCCGTCATGGCCTGCTCGACGAGACGGAAGTCGGCCTCGTCGAGGGGGAGCAGGCCGCGGCGCAGGCCGTACCCCCAGCCGGGGGACCGGGTCAGCAGGAGCCGGTCGGTCAGGGCGGCGATCGGCACCGGGTCGGCCTGCTCCCAGTCGACGCGGCGGCGGTACGGGCGGAAGTCGCCCTCGTCGGCCTGCCAGATGTCGTCATCGGTGACTCGCCCGACCGCGGTGAAGGCCCGGCACGGCGCACCGCCGCCCATCTCCTCCCGCGGCGAGTAGTAGACGAACCCGTCGCCGGCGGCCATCCGGGCCAGGCCCGGCCGCCTGCCGTGCTGCACCTGGGCGATGCCGAGCTCGACCCCGCGCCGCACGTGGACGGCCGAGACGACGGCGAGCCAGCACCTCATCGCACCACCTCCGGTACGACGGCCGGCGCTGCGACGAGGGCGAGGAGGTTCGCGAGGTCCTTCTCGACGCCGCGGCGCACGGCGTCGGGGCCACCGAGGACGCGGGCCCAGAGCCCGCGCAGAGGGCCCTCGAGGCTGACGCTGACGGTGACCACGGAGCCCGTCGGCACCGGCTCGGCGTGGTGGCGGAAGGTGAGCCGAGCCCCGGGGAGGTGGGTCGTGTCGGCGAAGGTGCGGTCGGGGACGAGCTCGGTCACGGTGAACCGGGAGCGAGGGCCGCCCTTGGGGCGCAGCCGGCCGGCCGCACCGAGGCGGACCGGCTCCTCGAGGCGGACCCAGGCGAGGTCGGTGCTCCACTCGGGGTGGGTGTCGCAGTCGACCCACCGGGCGAACAACCGGGCCGGGGTGGCGGGGACGGTGGTCGTGTACGTCGTGAGGGTGGTCATCAGCCAATAATAAGCGCGCTTACTAAAGTGTCAACGGTCTCGGCACCTGGTGGGGGTCCCGATGCCGAGAAGGCACGACGCCTCAGGCGAAGAGCTCCTCGAGGCAGGCCCGGAACATCGTCGTGTGCGCCTCGACGTCGGCCGCCGTCGTGTCGGGGCACATGAGGGCCATGTTGTGGAACGGGGTCAGCAGGATGCCGCGGTTGAGGGCGTAGAGGTGCAGGTACTGCTGCAGCTCGAAGTCGTCGGAGTCGTGTGCCTGCTGGCCGTTGCGCGACGGCTGCCTCGAGAAGTTGTACTCGGCCCGCGCGCCGAGGCGCGTCACGTGCCAGTCGGCACCGACCGCGTCGATGCCGGCCTGCACGCCGTCGGCCCACGCGTCGGCGAGCGGCACCATGTGCTCGAAGGCTGCCGGCGTCATCACCTGTTCGAGCGTCGCCTTCATCGCGGCCATCGACAGCCCGTTGCCGGCGAGCGTGCCGCCGATGCCGCCCACGTCGATGTCCTCGAGGTCCACCGACCGGGCGATGCGGTCGGCGACGTCCTGCGTGAATCCGAAGGTGCCACAGGGGATGCCACCACCGATCGACTTGCCGATGACGAGCAGGTCGGGCTGGAGGCCGTGCGCCCCGGTAAAGCCGCCGGGGCCGGCGCAGATCGTGTGCGTCTCGTCGTTGATGAGCAGTGCGCCGTACTTCGTCGCGAGCTCGCGCACGCCGGCGTTGTAGCCGTCGTCGGGCAGCACGATGCCGATGTTCGTCAGCGCCGGCTCCACGAGGATCGCCGCGACGTCGCCGTGCGAGAGGGCCTTCTCGAGGGCGTCGAGGTCGTTGAACTCGACGACGCGCGTGGTCTCCGCGGTGTCGACCGGGGCGCCGATGTTGTGCCGGCGGTCGACGGTGGTGCCGCCCTCGCCGATCGTCGCGAAGGCCTCGTCGACCGACCCGTGGTAGCAGTAGTTGTGCACGACGACCTTCGACCGGCCGGTCAGGTGGCGCGCGTAGCGGATGGCGTGCCGGTTGGCGTCGGTGGCCGTCAGGGTGAACTGCCAGTACGGCAGGCCGAAGCGGTCGGCCAGGTTGCCCGAGACGGCGATGGCGTCCTCGGTCGGCAGCATCGTCGTGATGCCGCGCCCGAGCTGTCGGGTCACGGCCTCGACCGTCGGGACCGGCGAGTGGCCCATCATCGCGCCGGTGTCGCCGAGGCAGAGGTCGACGTGGTCGATGCCGTCGACGCACGTGAAGTGGGCGCCTGCCGCGAGGTCGACGAAGACCGGGAAGTCTCCCGGCCACTTGACCATCCAGCTCATCGGGACGCCGCCGGGCATGTGGGCCCGAGCCCGTTCGGCCAGCTCGCGGGACCGGGGGCGGGCTGCCGTGAACGCGTCGCGCTCGCGCGCGTGGAGGTCGGCGAGGCGGGCGCGGTCGACGGTATTCATGTCGGCATGATGCCGTGTCGCACGATCCTGCGGAAGGGGCCGGTCAGGGTGTGACACACCTACGGAATCCGTAGGTGTTGGAACCTGATTCCAATGAGATGGGCCCTCGGGAGGGGTTGCATGAACAGGTCGCCGTGGCATGATCCCGGCATGCTACCGAGCGGTTACCGGGGCCTGAGCCTGTGGCACGACACGTGCGACGACGACTTCACGCCGCGCCCGTCCCTGCCCGGCGACGTCGACGTCGACGTCGCCGTCGTCGGGGCCGGCTACACGGGGCTGTGGACCGCCTACCACCTCGTTCGTACCGACCCGTCGCTGCGCGTCGCGGTGCTCGAGAAGGAGGTCGCGGGGTTCGGGGCATCGGGCCGCAACGGTGGCTGGTGCTCGGCCCTCTTCCCGGCCTCGCTGCACCGGATGGCCGCCGAGCGCGGCCGGGACGCCGCGGTGCGGATGCAGCGTCGGATGTACGAGACGGTCGCCGAGGTGGGCCGGATCGCCGTCGAGGAGGACATCGACTGCCATTTCGACCAGGGCGGCTACGTGTCGGTCGCTCGCAACCCCGCGCAGCTCGAACGGGTGCGCGCCGAGGTGGCCGAGAGCCGCGAGTGGGGCTTCGGCGACGACGACCTGCGCCTGCTCGACGTGCACGAGGTGTCCGACCACGTCCGCGTCGGCGACGCGCTCGGGGGCGCCTGGACCCCGCACTGCGCGGCGCTGCACCCGGCCCGGCTCGTGCGCGGGCTCGCCCGGGCCGTCGAGCGACGCGGCGCCGTCGTGCACGAGCAGACGCCGGCCACGGCCGTGGGCGCCCACCGCGTCGTCACGCCGCACGGGACGGTGCGCGCGGAGCACGTCGTGCTCGCCACCGAGGGGTACACCCCGACCGTCGCCGGGCGTCGCCGGGCCATCGCCCCGGTCTACTCGCTCATGACCGCCACCGAGCCGCTGCCCGACGACGTCTGGGACCACATCGGGCTCGAGCGGCGCGCCACCTTCGCCGACAACCGGCACCTGACGATCTACGGCCAGCGCACCCGTGACGGCCGGATCGCCTTCGGCGGCAGGGGTGCTCCCTATCACTACGCCTCGAAGGTGTCACACGTCTACGACCGCGACGACCGCGTGCACGCGCGGCTGCGGACCATCCTCACCGAGCTGTTCCCCGCCCTGGCCGGCGCAGCGTTCACCCACTCCTGGGGCGGCAACCTCGGGGTGCCCCGCGACTGGTTCCCGTCGGTGCGCCACGACCGGCACACCGGCCTCGCCTTCGCCGGTGGCTACGTCGGCGACGGGGTCGCCACCTCGGCGCTCGCCGGTCGGACTCTCGCCGCCATGATCAGCGGGGAGGACCCCGAGGACCTCACGAGCCTGCCCTGGGCCGGGCGCACCTCGCGCAACTGGGAGCCCGAGCCGCTGCGCTGGCTCGGCGTCAACGCGGTCACGGCGCTCATGACATCCGCCGACTGGTCCGAGCGGCGCACCGGGCGCCCGTCGCGGGCCGCGTCGGCGTTCTGGTCGGCGATCGGCCAGTGAGCCCGGCTCAGGCGGCGACGAACACGCCCTCGTGCAGCACCGGGACGACGTCCGACGCGTCGAGCTCGGCGGCCACGACGACGTCGTCGGCGTAGCCCTTCGCCTCGAGCTCGCGCCCGCTCGAGCACGCGTGCAGGTCGGCCTCGACCGACCCGGCCACCGCGTCCCACGCGGCGACCGCCACCCGCGCCTCCGGGCTGAGCAGCAGGGGCCCGGCGCGGTGCTCGAGAAGGCGTGCGAAGGCGTCGGCCACCGCGCCGACGCCCCAGAGGTCCTCGACCGCCGGGCGCAGCGAGTCGTCGGGCCACCGCTCACCCGCCGGCACGAGGAGCACGACGGGCGGCCGGTTCGGGCTCGCCGTGAACCGGCCCGCGAGGTGTCGGGACACCGCGGTGCGGTTGCGCAGGCACGCGGCGACGACCTCCGCCCCGGCGTCGGCGAGCCCGGCACAGACCGTCGAGCCGTTGGGGGAGGGCAGGACGAGGTCGGTGAGACCTTCCGCGGTGCGGATCGACCTGGGGGACAGGCTCACCCGGCTCGAAGCGTCCCCGTCCGGAGCCACCGGTCCGCGTGGCTGCGCGAGCACCGCACCGTGCGCCTCCGCGAAGACCGCGGCCGAGGCGTCCTTCCACCGGTAGGGCCGTACGCGCACCCCTCGGTCGACGCCGACCGACACGCACGTCGTGAAGCTGAGCACGTCGGCCACGACCGCTACGACCTGCGATCCGGCCTCACGCGCGTGCCGCGCCAGGGCGACCGACGCGTCCGGCCCCCACTCGAGGCGCACGAGGTGCCGGTCCTGGCTGTGCCATGCGTCCATGGCGGACACGCTAGCCGGAGGCGGCGTGCGGAGTCCGGGCCTGCCCCGATGCGCCGTCCGCGCCGTCCGCGCCGTCCGCGCCGGCCCCGGCGGGTGAGGAGGTGGCCGTCGGCGTGGGAGGCGGAAATCGCGGCAGGTCCTCGTCGATCGACCGTTTGAGCGCGAGCAGACCACCGGCGACGAGCAGCACGGACGCCACGAGGGTCACGACGACGGCCCGCCGACGTGACGGCATCTGGTCGGTGTCACCTGCCACCCGCAGACCTTTCGACGGACGTTCCCGACCACGGCGCGTGGCGGACGGAGCCACACCCTACGGCCGCGCGAGGCCCGATGGGGGGGGCGGGGCGGGTCAGCCGCCGAAGTCCTGCGTCCAGTAGACGCCGTACGGACCGCCGGAGGCGACGCCGATACCGATCGCCGTGTAGCGGCAGTCGAGGATGTTGGCGCGATGGCCCGGGCTCTTCATCCACGCGGTCATGACGGCGCTCGGCGTGCGGTAGCCGGCGGCGATGTTCTCGCCGAGGCGCCGGCCGGGGTAGCCCTGGGCGCGGATCCGGGTGACGAACGTGCGGCCGTCGAGGCTCGTGTGCGAGAAGTACCGCCGCTTGGCCATGTCGACCGAGTGCCCGAGCGCCGCGCGTTGCAGGCGCAGGTCGACGCGAAGGGCACGGCAGCCCACCTTGGCGCGCTGGGCGTTGACGAGCGTCAGCACCTGCTGGGCGGGCGTCGGGGTGGCGGCGCCGGACGCGGTGGCGGTGCCGACGAGCCCCGACGCGGCGAGCGTGAGGGCTGCTGCGGCGGTGGCAGTCCGGGCGGTGAAGGGGCGAGGACGCATCGGTGCACCTTTTCTGGCTTTTGTCCGTTTTCCGGTACGACGGTAGGCCGCGCAGGGCTGCCGCGGGCCGGAATGGGCGGAACGCGCCGGTGCGACGGCGGTCAGGACGCGTCGAGCCGGGCGACGAGCCGCGCCGGCGCGGTGCGCCGGTAGGAGGCGTCGACGAGCTCGCCGACCTCGTCCCAGTCGACCCCCTCGACGCCCGCCCGGTGGCGCAGGTCGAGCATCAGCCAGCCGTACGGGCCGTAGTAGCCGGGCACGACGAACCGTTCGTCCTCGAGCAGCGCGAGCCGGTCGGCCTCCTCGGGCAGGATCAGGAGGGCCTGACGGTAGGGCTCGGGGTCGTGGTCGCCCTTGATCACCCCGCCGTAGACGGCGAAGACCTTGCGGGTGAAGAAGTTGGGGCGGCCGTGCGACACCCTCTCGTCGGCACCGGGCAGCGCGAGGCAGATGGTGCGCAGCCGGGTCAGGTACGGGTCGGCGTCCTCGTACATCGTCGGGTGGGCCATGGACCCACCGTAGGCGCCGGTCAGCGCCCGCAGGCGCCTCCGCACCCGCCGGCTCCGCAGCCACCACCGCACCCGGCGCCGGCCGCGACCGGCGCGCGATCGTCGTCACGGTGCTCCCACGCCGTGCGCAGCGCTTCGGCGAAGACCTCGACGGGCTGCGCCCCGGAGACCCCGTAGCGGCGGTCGAGGACGAAGAAGGGGACCGACTCGATGCCGAGCATCTTGGCGGTGGCCTCGTCGCTGCGCACGTGGTTGCCGTAGTCGTCCGAGTCGAGCATGACGCGGACGGCGTCGGGGTCCAGGCCGATCTCGGCCGCAAGACGCACCAGCGTGTCGCGGTCGCCGACGGCGAGGCCGTCGGTGAAGTACGCCCGCATGAGCCGCTCGTGCGCGGCGTCCGCGAGGCCCTGCTCCGCGGCCAGGTGCACGACCCGGTGGGCGTCGAAGGTGTTGCCGTACCGGGCCTGCTCCCAGTTGAACTCGAGCCCGACCCCCGCGGCGGCCGCGGCGAGCGAACGGTGCTGCTCGACCGCCTGCTCGCGGGAGGTGCCGTACTTGGCCGCGACGAGGTCGACGAGGGGCGCGTCGGACACGGGTTCGGCGACGCGGTCCAGCTCGAAGCTGTGCCAGCGCACCGTCACCTCGCCGGCGTGCTCGAAACCGGCGAGCGCCGCCTCGAGGCGACGCTTGCCGACGTAGCAGAACGGGCACACGATGTCCGACCAGATGTCGATCTCCACGGTCGTGCAACCTACCCCGGCGCCGGTCTCTTCCCCGCATCGCGAGCGTGGTCGCGATGCGGGCACGTCAGGCGGCCGAGGCCCGGGCGACGCTGCGCACGACCGCCGCAGCGCAGTCGGCCGCCCGCGTCTCGGGCAGCCAGTGGCCGGCGTCGAGCTCGACGAGCTCGTACGGGGCCTCGACGTGCTCGGCGGTGAGGTGCGCGGCGTCCGGGCCGAGGAAGGGGTCTCGGCGGCCCCAGACGTAGGTCGTCGGCACCCGGACGCGGTGGGCGGGCACGTTCGAGCGCCGCGCGGCCCGGTACCAGTCGATCGGGCCGGCGATGGCTGCCGGGGTGGCGAGCCGGTCGGCGTAGCGCCGGCGGTCCTCCTCGGGCAGCCCGCTGCGGCGCATGAGCGCCTCGAAGCGGCGGGCCATGACCTGCTCGGGCAGCCTCGGCAGCTGGAACGCGGCCATGTACCAGGAGCGGCGGCGCTGGTCCCAGCCGCCGCGCCAGGCGCGCCCGAGCGCGGCCGGGTGTGGGGTCGACAGGGCGGTGAGCGAGGCGACGCGCCCGGAGTGGTTGGCGGCGAGCAACCACGCGATGCCACCGCCCCAGTCGTGCCCGACGACGTGGACGCGCTCGCGGCCCGACGCGTCGACGAGCGCCAGCACGTCGGCGACGAGCTCCTCGAGGCGGTAGGCGTCGACACCCGTGGGACGCGCGCCGGGGGAGTAGCCGCGCTGGTCCGGGGCGAGGGTGCGCACGCCTGCCTCGTGCAGCACCGGCGCGACCGCACGCCAGCTCGTGCGGTCGGTCGGGAAGCCGTGCAGGAGGACGACGACCTCGCCACCGAGCGGCCCGGTGTCGTCGACGTCGAACCGGAGGCCGTCGCGGGCGAAGGTGCGGATGCGCTGGTCGTCGCGGCTCACCGGTCCATCCTGCCCCGACAAACCGGACCCGGCGCGACAGCCGGGCCCCGGGGAAGCCCCCGGCAGGCGGCGACTCAGGGGCGGGTCAGGGACAAACCCGAGGCGGGGCGGCCCACACGCGAAATACGCTGGAACCGTGCCCGACGCCACCCGTGACCTGCGACTGGGCCGCCGGTGGTGGCACCTGTCCCGCACCGGCCTGCTCTTCGGCGCCGCGTACTTCCTCATCTCGATGTCGCCGAGCCTGCTGCCGCGCACGTGGTACTACCAGGGCCTCATCAGCGGGCTCTGCGCGTCGGTGGGCTACGCGCTCGGTGTCCTCGTCGCCTGGGTCGTGCGCTCCCTCGCGCGGCTCATCGACCTGCGCGTGCACGTCAGCGGCGAGGCCCGGCACTGGATCCGCGTCGCCGCGCCGGTGTTCGGGACCGTCGCCGTCATCGGCATCACCGTGGCCAACGTGCGCTCGCAGGCCCGCACCGCGGCCGTGGTGCGCCTCGAGCCGCTCGACCCCCTCGACTGGGCGCTCGCCCTCGCGCTCGCAGCCGCGATCGCGGTGCTGTTCCTGCTCATCGCCCGCGGCCTGCGTGGCATGACGCACGGCCTGGCCGAGGCCGCCGGGCACGTGCTGCCCAAGGCCGTCGCGTCGATGATCGCCGTCGTCGTCGTGGCCACGGCCACGGCGTGGGTCACCGACAGCGTCCTGTTCCACCGCGGCCTCGACGCGTTCGCCGCCGTCGCCGCGAAGGTCAACGCCGAGGCGCCCTCGAACCGCCCCGCGCCGCGTTCGGCGCTGATGTCCGGCGGGCCGGGATCGTACGAGACCTACGCGAGCCTCGGTTACCAGGGGCAGATGTTCGTCACGAGCGCGCCCACGGCACAGGAGATCTCAGCGGCGACGGGACGCGACGCCGTCGATCCGATCCGCGTCTACGCCGGGCGCACCGGCGACCGGACCATCGACGACGTCGCCGACGCCGTGGTGCGTGAGCTGCGGCGCACCGGGGCCTTCGACCGCAAGGTGCTCGCCGTCATCACGACCACCGGCACCGGGTGGGTCGACGACTGGTCGGCGCAGTCGATCGAGTACCTGAGCAACGGCGACTCCGCCATCGCCGCGATGCAGTACTCCTTCCTCCCGAGCGCGCTCGCCATCCTCACCGACCGCGACACGCCCCGAGCGGCCGGCACGGCCCTCTTCGACAAGGTGTACGCGGTCTGGAAGACCCTCCCCGAGGGGCACCGGCCACAGCTCGTCGTCGGCGGCGAGTCGCTCGGGTCCTACGGCGGCCAGGGGGCCTTCCGCGACGAGGCCGACATGCTCGCGCGGGCCCAGGGCGGGGTGTGGGTCGGCACGCCGAGCTTCACCGGCATCGCCGCGAGCCTCACCGCCCGACGCAACGAGGGCTCGCCCGAGATCGTCCCCGTCGTCGACGACGGCCTGCACGTCCGCTTCGCGGCGAGCGGCGACCAGCTGACGCACGACTACTACGGGCGTCCGTACGGCGCCTGGGACTTCCCGCGGTTCGTCTACGCACAACACCCGTCCGACCCCGTCGTGTGGTGGAACCCGGCGCTGCTCGGCGAGCAGCCCGACTGGCTGCGCGAGCCGCGGGGACGCGACGTCAACCCGGACGTCACGTGGATCCCGTTCGCCACCTTCTGGCAGCTGACCACCGACATGGCGGTCGGGCACGACCCGCCCGACGGGTTCGGGCACCGCTACGGGGCTGAGCTCGTGCCGGCCTGGGGGTCGGTGCTCGGTGGGTCGCCGACCGACGACTACTCCCGCCTCATCGCGGGGATCCAGAAGACCGTCAACCGCGTGGCGTGACCGGGGCGGGGTGGCCCGGGCTGCCGAGACCGAAGCGCGCGACGTGGTGCCAGACGCGCTTGAGGGTCTGTGGGTCGTGCTCGCCAGTCGCGGCGGCATCGCGCACGACGCGTGGCATCAGGACGCCGTCGACAGCGACGCGCTCGCCGAGCGCGACCACCTCGGCCCCGCGGTAGTCCGGGTGGGCCCGCAGCACCTCGACCGGCAGTGCGGAGCTGCCTCCTCGGGCACGTCGGGCTGGGGTGTGGGCCACTGCGCCACGACCGAGGTGCGACGATGCGTCGTGTGTCGGCGAGTGCGGTGTACCTCATCCTCGGGCTCGCCCTGCTGCTCGCCGCCGTGCTGCCGACGGCCCTCGAGCGGTACGCCGTGTCGGCGCCCATGGTCCTGCTGGCGCTCGGGGCCGTCATCGGCCTGCTGCCGCTGCCGGAGGGCCTCGTCCTCGACCCCGTCGACATCCGCGCCCAGGTCGAGCACGTCACCGAGCTGACCGTCCTCGTCGCCCTCATGGGCGTGGGTCTCGCGCTCGACCGGCCGCTCAGCCTGCGTGACCGCACCACCTGGCGTCGCTGGTCGCCGACGTGGCGGTTGCTCGTCGTCGCGATGCCGGTGACGATCGCAGCGGTGGCGCTGCTCGGGTGGGGCCTCGGTCTCGCGGCGCCGGCCGCGCTCCTGCTGGGCGCGGCCCTGTCGCCGACCGACCCGGTGCTCGCGGGCGACGTGCAGGTGGGCGGGCCGCACGTCGATGCCGACTCAGAGGGGCTCGAGGAGGTCGACGAGGCCGACGAGGTGCGCTTCGCGCTGACGTCGGAGGCCGGTCTCAACGACGGCCTCGCGTTCCCGTTCGTGCACGCCGCGGTCTTCCTCGCGGCCCTCGGCCCGGTCGGTGGCTGGATCGGCGGCTGGGTCGCGTGGGACCTGCTCGGCAAGCTGGCGATCGGCGTCGCGATCGGCATGGGCGTCGGCTGGCTCCTCGCGAAGGTGGCGTTCCGCTCGCCGCGGCGCTCGCTGCGCCTCGCCGAGCAGGGTGAGCCGCTGCTCGCCATCGCGGCCCTCGTCGCGACCTACGGGCTGAGCGAGGTGGTCGGGGGCTACGGGTTCGTCGCGGTCTTCGCCTGCGGCATGACGATCCGGGCGGCCGAGCGCGGTCACGAGTACCACCGGGCGATGCACGAGGTCGTCTCCCGCCTCGAGCGGCTGCTCACCCTCGTCGTCCTCATGCTCCTCGGCATGGGGATGACGAACGGGATGCTGTCGGAGCTCGACTGGCGGGGCGCCGTCGTCGCCGTCGCGATCGTCCTCGTCGTCCGGCCCGTGGCGGGCTGGCTGGCCCTGTCCGTGCGGCCCCGACCCGTCGACAAGCCGGGGGGCCTCGAACCGGCCGAGCGGCGGGCGGCGGCGTTCTTCGGGGTCCGCGGCATCGGCACCCTCTACTACCTCGCGTGGGCGGCCGGCGAGCACGCCTTCCCCGAGGAGCGGTGGCTCTGGGCCACGGTCGCGGCGACGATCGCCCTGTCGGTCCTCGTCCACGGCGTCCTCGCGACACCGGTGCTGCGCCGCCTCGAGGCGCGTCGGGAAGCACGGAGCTGACGCGTCGGGCCACGTTGTCGCGCTGTGTCGCGCGCCGGGCCTCCCCAGCGCCCAGCCACGCCTGATAGGACGGGGCCATGGGCACGATGACCGAGTTCCCCGAGCACGAGCTGTCCGCCTACCGCGCCGACCCCGAGGGCGACCCGCGTGGCGCGGTGGTCGTCGTGCAGGAGATCTGGGGCCTGACCGACCACATCACCGACGTCGCCGACCGGTTCGCGGCCGAGGGCTACGTCGCCCTCGCCCCGGACCTGCTGGCGCACGTCGGCCTGACGGCCGAGGTCGGCAGCCGGATCTTCGCACTGAACAACAGCGCGAGCGAGCAGGAGCGCCTCGCTGCCCAGCCGCAGCTGCGGGAGGCCACGACGCCGGCCCGGCAGCCGGAGTTCGCGGCGTGGGCGGTCCCGGCGCTGCGCGGCGTCGTCGACGCGCTCCTGAGCGAGCCGGGCATCGACGGACGCGTCGGCGTCGTCGGGTTCTGCTTCGGCGGCACGTACGCCTTCGCGCTGGCCGCCGCCGACGACCGCGTCCGGGCAGCCGTCCCCTTCTACGGCACCTTCCCCGAGCACGCTGACCCGGCGACGATCGCCTGCCCGGTGCTCGCCCTCTACGGCGAGGACGACCACCGGATCACGGACGGGGTGCCCGACCTGGAGGCGCGCATGGATGCGGCGGGCGTCGACTTCACGGCACGCGTCTACCACGGCGTCGGGCACGCGTTCTTCAACGACGACGCGCCGTCGCGCTACAACGCCGACGTCGCCGCCGACGCGTGGCAGCGCACCCTGGCCTTCCTCGGCGAGCACGTCGGCCGCTGAGGCGCGTCGTCCGCCCGGAGCGCCACCGCGATCTCCTCGGCGCTTCCCGCCCGTGGGCGTGCGGCAGGGGGTAAGCCTGTCTCCATGAGCCCCTCGTCGAGCGAGAAGACCGCACCCGCGCCGAGCGCCCCGACCGAGTCGGGCACGCTCTACCCCGCGTCCCCGCTCGTGATCGGGCCGATGCTGCGCTTCGCCGGCGAGACCGAGGCGACGGTGTGGGTCGAGACCGCCGGCCGTGCGACCGTCACGGTGCGGGCGGGCGACCGCGCGTGGTCGGCGCCCACGTTCATCGTCAAGGGGCACCACTACGCCCTCGTCGTCGTCGACGGCCTCGACGCGGGTGACTCCTGGGAGTACACCGTCGACGTCGACGACGCCCGCGTGTGGCCGCCGGACGACGACCACCGGTTCCCCGCGCCGCGGATCCGCACCATCGACCGTTCCCGCCCGACGCGCCTGCTCTTCGGGTCCTGCCGCACGAGCGTGCCCCACGACGCCGAGGGCAACGCGTCCAACGGCGTCGACGCGCTCCGCACGCTGGCGCTCGCCCTCGCCGAGGGCACCGAGGCGTGGCCCGACCTCATCGCCTTCCTCGGCGACCAGGTCTACGCCGACGAGACCTCGGAGGCGATGCGGGAGTTCATCGCCTCGCGGCGCTCGCTGGAGGAGCCTCCGGGAGAGGAGATCAAGGACTACGAGGAGTACTGCCACCTCTACCGGCTCGCCTGGTCGGACGAGGCGAACCGCTGGTTCTTCTCGACCGTGCCCAGCTGCATGATCTTCGACGACCACGACATCCGCGACGACTGGAACACGTCGTGGTCGTGGCACGAGGAGATCAACCGCACGCCGTGGTGGCACGAGCGGCTCATGGGCGGCCTCGCGTCGTACTGGGTGTACCAGCACATCGGCAACCTCTCGCCGGCCCAGCTGGCCGAGGACGAGATCTACTCGACCGTCCTGGCCGCCCAGGGCTCCGACGGGGAGGAGCTCGACGTCACCGAGCCGCTCTTCGACCTCGTCCGACGCGTCGACCGGCACCCCGAGGTCTACCGCTGGAGCTACCGGCGCGACCTCGGCGACTCGCGCCTCGTCGTCGTCGACTCGCGCGCCGCACGCGTCCTCGAGCCGGAGCGCCGCTCGATGCTCGACGCCGACGAGGAGAGCTGGCTCGACGACCAGCTGACCGGCGACGTCGACCACCTGCTCATCGGCACGTCGCTGCCCTTCCTGCTGCCACCGGGCCTGCACGACTTCGAGGCCATCGACGAGGTCCTCGCGAGCAGCGGCGCGCACAACCGCGTCGTCGCCGGGCTCGCCGAGAAGAGCCGCCAGTCGGTCGACCTCGAGCACTGGGCGGCCTTCAACGACGGGTTCGTCGAGGTGTTCGACATGGTCATGGACGTCGCGCGCGGCAACCGCGGCCGGGCGCCCGGGTCGATCACCTTCCTGTCCGGGGACGTGCACAACTCCTACGTCGCCGAGGTGGCCGACGCCGGGCAGTACGGCGCACGGTCGCGGATCGTCCAGGCCGTGTGCTCGCCGATCCGCAACCCGATGCCGCGGGGGATCCGCGTCATGATGTCGCTGTTCGCGCGCGGGCTGGTGCGGCCGATGCGCTTCCTCGCCGACCACTCCAAGCGCGTGCCCGACCCGAAGTACCCGTGGCGGGTCACCGACGGGCCGTGGTTCGACAACTGCCTCGCCGAGCTGACCGTCCAGGGCCGCGACCTCGCGATCGTCTGGCGGGGCGGGGTCGTGCGCGACGGCGACGACGCACACCCGCGGATCACGACGGTCGGCAGCGTCCGCCTGCCGGCGCGCGCCTGAGGCCCGGGCGTGGCCGACGAGGTGGCCCGGCGCGTCACCATCGCGCGGCGAGCCGCGCAGACATGGACCGCGAACCCGGACGTCGCCGCCGCCCTCGTCGCCGGGTCGGTGGCCCGCGGCCGGGCCGACGCGCTGTCCGACGTGGAGCTCGACGTGTACTGGCTGCGGCCGCCGACGGCAGCCGACCGGCGTGCCGGCGTCGAGGACGCGGGGTTCACCCGCGTCTACGCCGAGGAGGACGAGCACGAGTGGGCCGACGGCGTCATGGTCGACGGCGTCAAGATCGACGTCAGCGGCTTCCTCACGACGACGATCGACGCCTACCTCGACCGGGCGCTCACCGGCGACACCGAGGCCGAGCTGCAGGTGCGGGCCACAGCGGTGCTCGACGGCATCCCGCTGCACGGCCACGACGTCATCGACGCGTGGCGCGCCCGCCTCGCCGCCTACCCCGAGGCGCTGGCCGTGGCCCTCGTCGAACAGGGCCTCGACCTGCGCTCGCGCGAGCGGCTCGAGATGCTCGCGGAGCGCGACGACGTCTTCCTGCTGCACCGCGACCTCGTCGACGACGTGCAGGGCGTGCTCGACGCGCTCTTCGGCCTCAACCGGGTCTGGATGCCGAACCCGTTCCACAAGTGGCTCGACTGGGAGGAGACCCTGCTGCCGCACCGTCCCGAGCGTCTCGCCGAGCGCACCGGTCACTGCTCGTCGCACCGCCGCACGAGGCGGTCGAGCTCGTCGGCAGCCTCGTCGACGACACGTACCGCCTTGCGGCACAGCATGTCCCGTCAGCCGATCTCGAGCCGCTGCGGGAGGCCTTCGAGCTGCGTCGCGTCACCGGCTGAGCGGCAGGCGGGTGCTCTCTCGCAGCACGACGGTCGCCTCGAACGGGACGACCGACGCGCTCTCGCCCGGGGCGGCGAGGGCGAGGCGGGCGGCTGCCGTGCCCATGCCGTGCAGGTCGAGGTGGACGGTGGTGAGCGACGGGGTCGTGTCGCGCAGGGTCTTGATGTCGTCGAAGCCGGCGACGCCGACGGCGCCGGGCACCGGCACGCCGCGGTCGCGACAGGCCGCGAGCACGCCGAGGGCCATGACGTCGGAGACGGCGAGGATGCACAGCGGCCGGGCCGGGTCGAGGTCGACACGGCCGAGGAGGTCGGTGGCGCCGGCGTAGGCGCCGTCGCGGGTGAAGTCGGTGTCGACGCGGGGGAGCAGCTCGACGGCGCCCGAGCCGCTGTCGGGGTGGAGCGCCTTGGCGTGCTTGCGCACCTCGGCCTCGAAGGCGTCGGCGCGGTCGGCCGACGTGCGCAGCCAGCGGGGACCGGCGACGACGACGAACCGACGGTGGCCGGCATCGACGAGATCACGAACGAGCTGCCTTGCGCCGGAACGGTTCTCGGGAACGACGGCGGAGAACCCGGGTAGAGGCTGGCCGACCAGGGCGACGCGTCCGCCGTTCTGCTCGTAGGCGGTGCAGAGCGCCAGGAGGCGCTCGGTGGCCGACGCGGGGGCGCTGCGGCGCGAACCCGCGAGGACGATCGCCTCGGTGCGGTGCGCCGCGAACGACTCGATCGCCGCGCACTCGAGGTCGGGGTCGCGGTTGGTGCAGGCGAGGAGGGTCTGCTTGCCTGCCACCTGCGCCGTGGCCTGGACGCCCGCGGCGATGGTGGCGAAGTACGGGTCGTCGATGTCGTGCACGACGAGCCCGACGAGCGCGGTGGAGGACCTCGCGAGCGCCTGGGCCTGGGCGTTCGGGACGTAGCCGAGCTGCTCGGCGGCGGCGCGCACGCGCTCGGTGATGTCCTCGCGCGGGTGGCGGGACGACCGGTTGAGCACGCGCGACGCGGTCGCGAGCGACACCCCCGCGAGGGTCGCCACCTGCTGAAGCGTCACTGCCACGTCCTCGACCTCCTTGGCGTCGTGTGGGGAATCTAGGGCATCGAGCCGGGAGGGTGACGGACCGTTGACACCTCCCGAGCCCGGACCTACAGTACCGGAAAGCGCTTTCCGCAGCAGGTTCGACGGACGGCGCAGCGACCAGGAAGGACAAGGATGTCTCCGCACGCCGCACTCGACGAGCGGCCCGGAACCGCGACGACCGCGACCCGGGCGCCCGCGCCACCCCGCGCCGAGAACCCCGTCGCCCGCAGCCTCACCCGCTCGTGGCGCCCCATCGCGTTCGCGGTCGTCGCATTCGCCCTCTGGTGGGTCATGACGGCGACCGGGCTGCTGCCGCCCTACCTCGTGCCCTCGCCGGCCGAGACGTGGGCGGCCTTCGCCGACAACCTCGGCTACTTCGCGTCGAACACGTGGGTCACGGTGCTCGAGACGCTCATCGGCTTCGCCATCGCGGTCGTCGTCGGCGAGGCGGTCGCCATCGCGATGGTCTACTCCCCGAACCTCGAGCGCACGATCTACCCCGTCGTGCTCTTCGCCCAGGTCATCCCGAAGATCGCCATCGCGCCGCTGTTCGTCGTGTGGCTCGGCTTCGGGGTGGGGCCGAAGATCATCGTCGCCGTGCTCATGGCCTTCTTCCCGATCGTCATCTCGGGACTCGCCGGCCTGCGCGACGTCGACCCCGAGGTGCTCGAGCTGACCTCGACGATGGGCGCCGGCCGCTTCAAGGTCTTCCGCAAGATCCAGTTCCCGGCGTCGCTGCCGCAGCTCTTCTCCGGGCTCAAGGTCGCGGCGACCCTCGCGGTCACCGGCGCCGTCGTCGGGGAGTTCGTCGGCGCCAACTCCGGGCTCGGCTACGTCATCCTCCAGGCCAACGGAAACGTCGACACCGCAAGCCTCTTCGTCGCCCTCATCATCATGTCGCTCGTCGGCGTGCTGATGTTCGCCGCGATCCAGCTCATCGAGCGCCTCATCATCCCGTGGCACGCCTCGCAGCGCGGCCTCGGCAGCAACACCGTCCAGCTCTAGGTCCGACCCCGGCGCCCGACAGGGCCCGCACCCGACAACGAAGTCAGCGAACATTCGCGAACAGGAGTGGTTCCCATGCAGCTCACCCGACGACGTGCGGTGGCCTTCGTCACCGCGGCCGCGGCCGCCTTCGCCCTCGGCGCCTGCGGCGACGCGACCGGCGGCGCCCCCGGCGGATCCGGTGGCGGCACCGACGTGACCCTGATGCTCAACTGGTACCCGTACGGCGAGCACGCGCCGTTCTACTACGGCGTCGACAAGGGCATCTTCGCCAAGCACGGCATCAACCTGACCATCAAGGCCGGCCAGGGCTCGACGAAGACGGCCCAGGCCGTCGGCGCCGACCAGGTGGACTTCGGCTGGGCCGACACCCCAGCCGTCCTGTCGAACATCGACAAGGGCGTCAAGATCAAGAGCCTCGGGGTGTTCCTGCAGACGACGCCCTCGGCCGTGCAGGTCTTCGCCGACAGCGGCATCAACACCCCGGCCGACCTCAAGGGCCGCACCATCGCCGTCTCGGCCGGCGACGCCCCGACGACGACCTTCCCGATCTTCCTGAAGAAGGCCGGCCTGCAGGAGAGCGACGTCAAGCAGCAGAACCTCGACGCCGCCGGCAAGATCGCCGCCGTCATCAGCGGACGCGTCGACGGGCTCATCGGCTTCGCCCACGACCAGGGCCCGACCATCGCGGCCAAGAGCGGCAAGGAGATGCGCTACCTGCGCTACTCCGACGTCGGCCTCAACTTCTACAGCAACGGCCTCATCGCCTCCGACGCGACGATCGGCTCCAAGGCCGACCTCGCCAAGAAGATGGTCGCCGCCACGAGCGAGGCGTTCGCCGCCGCGGAGAAGGACCCCGAGGGCGCCGTCGCCGCGATGGCGGGCAAGGACCCGCAGATGCCGAAGAAGGACGTGCTGCTCGAGCAGTGGAAGCAGACGATCACCCTGCTCCACACCAAGAGCACCCAGGGCCAGGCGCCCGGTGTCGACGCCGACGCCGACTGGGACTCGACGATCCAGGTGCTGTCCTCGGCCGGTCTGCTCGGTGCCGCCAAGGAGCGGAGCTCGTACTACGACAACGCCTTCCAGCCGGCAGGGGAGTGACCACGGTGTCCGCGACGATCACCGACCCAGCCCGCACCGGGCCGCCGGCCGCGGCGCACGCCCTCGAGGTCCAGGACCTCCACATCCGGTTCGCGTCCAAGCGTGGCGAGGTCACGGCCATCGAGGGCATCGACCTCACCGTCGAGCGCGGCGAGTTCGTCAGCATCGCCGGGCCCTCCGGCTGCGGCAAGTCGACGCTCCTCAAGGCGGTCGCCGGCCTGACGCGCCCGTCCCGTGGAGAGGTCGTGCTCAACGGCACCCGGGTCTCCGGGCCCCGGCCCGACATCGGCTACGTCTTCCAGCGGGCGGCGCTGCTCGAGTGGCGCACCGTCGAGGGCAACATCCTGCTGCAGGGCGAGATGCGTGGCATGGCCCGCGACAAGGCCCGCTCCCGAGCGCGCGAGCTCATCGCCATGACCGGCCTGGAGGGCTTCGAGGGCGCGCTGCCGCACGAGCTGTCCGGCGGCATGCAGCAGCGGGTCTCGCTGTGCCGGGCGCTGCTCCACGAGCCCGAGGTGCTCCTCATGGACGAGCCCTTCGGCGCCCTCGACGCCCTGACGCGCGAGCGGATGAACGTCGAGCTGCACCGCATCTGGGCCGAGACCGGCACGACGGTGCTCCTCGTGACGCACTCCGTGCCCGAGGCCGTGTACCTCGCGAACCGGGTCGTCGTCATGAGCCCGCGACCCGGGCGCGTGCTGCGCGAGCTCGACGTCGCCCTGCCGCGCCACCGCGTGTACGCCGAGACGATGGCCGATCCGGTGTTCCAGGGCCTCACGACGACGGTGCGCGAGCTGCTCGGCACGTCGGGCGAGGTCGACTGACCCGCTCCTGCTCGACACGCCTCCTCGTCGCACCCGCCCGTCACGCCTCCCCGCCACGACCGAAGGACCCACCATGCCCGAAAGCCCCAAGACCCTGCGGATCGCCCTCAACGGCGTCACCGGCCGCATGGGCTACCGCCAGCACCTCGTGCGCTCGATCCTCGCCATCCGCGACGAGGGCGGCCTCGAGCTGCCCGACGGCTCCCGCGTCGGCGTCGAGCCGATCCTGCTGGGCCGCAACGCCGAGAAGCTCGCCGAGCTCGCGGCCCGCCACGGCGTCGACGAGTGGTCGACCGACGTCGACGCCGTGCTCGCGGACGACAGCGTCGACATCTACTTCGACGCGCAGGTCACCTCCCGACGCGTCGACGCCCTGACCCGCGCCATGCGCGCCGGCAAGCACGTGTACACCGAGAAGCCGACCGCCGAGACGGTGGAGGAGGCGCTCGGCCTCGCCACGGTGGCCCGAGAGTCGGGCGTCGTCGCCGGCGTCGTCCACGACAAGCTGTACCTGCCGGGCCTCGTCAAGCTGCGGCGGCTCGTCGACGAGGGCTTCTTCGGCCGGATCCTCTCCCTGCGTGGGGAGTTCGGCTACTGGGTTTTCGAGGGCGACCTCCAGCCGGCCCAGCGGCCCAGCTGGAACTACCGCTCCGAGGACGGCGGCGGCATCGCCGTCGACATGTTCTGCCACTGGAACTACGTGCTCGAGGGCATCCTCGGTCCGGTCCGCGCCGTCACGGCACGCACCGCCACCCACATCCCCGAGCGCTGGGACGAGCAGGGCCAGGCCTACGCCGCCACCGCCGACGACGCCGCCTACGGCATCTTCGAGATCGGCGACGGGATCATCGCCCAGATCAACTCCTCCTGGGCGGTCCGGGTGTACCGCGACGAGCTCGTCGAGTTCCAGGTCGACGGCACGCACGGGTCGGCCGTCGCCGGCCTGCACCGGTGCGTCGCCCAGCCGCGCAGTGCGACGCCGAAGCCGGTGTGGAACCCCGACCTGCCCGAGACGCAGTCGTTCCGCGAGCAGTGGATCGACATCCCCGACAACGCGGTTCCGGTCAACGGCTTCCGCGCGCAGTGGGAGGAGTACCTCAGGGACGTCATCGCGAGCCGCCCGCACCGCTACGACTTCCTCTCGGGCGCCCGCGGCGTGCAGCTCGCGGCGCTGGGTCTCGAGTCGTCGGCGACGGGCCGCCGCCTCGAGGTGCCGGAGCTCGCGCCGTGACCCGCCTCGTCGTGCCGACCGGGTCGGGCGGCAACCGGGTGCTCGAGCTGGCCGGCCCCGGCGACTGGATGCGCCCCGACGGGCCGATCAGCTCGCGCGTCGCCTACGCGGCGGCGCACGTCGTGCCGAAGGTCCTCGCCGACAGCACGCCCGGTACGCCGGCGGACGTCGACTGGGACGCGACGCTCGAGCTGCGCCGTGACCTGTGGTCGTGGGGCCTCGGCGTCGCCGAGGCGATGGACACCGCCCAGCGCGGCATGGGCCTGGACTGGGCGGCCACCCGCGAGCTCGTCGAGCGATCGGCCGCCGAGGCGCAGCGCGTCGGGGGCCGGATCGCCTCCGGCGCCGGCACCGACCACCTCGACCCGGCCCGGGCCACAGCCGACCGTGACGGCCTCGACGCGGTCGTCGCGGCCTACACCGAGCAGGTCAAGGTCGTGGAGGCCGCGGGCAGCGGCGTGATCCTCATGGCCTCGCGCGCCCTGGCCCGCGCGGCCACCTCGCCCGAGAACTACCTCCGGGTCTACGAGGAGGTGCTCGACGCCGCGTCCGGACCCGTCATCCTGCACTGGCTCGGCGAGATGTTCGACCCCGAGCTCGCCGGCTACTGGGGCAGCCGCGACCTCGACGCCGCCACCGACACGTTCCTGGACCTGCTGTCCCGCAACGTCGCCCGCGTCGACGGCGTCAAGGTGTCGCTCCTGGACGCCGACCACGAGCGACGCCTGCGCCGCTCGCTGCCCGACGGCGTCCGGCTCTACACCGGCGACGACTTCAACTACCCCGAGCTGGTCTGCGACGACGAGGACGGCGTGCACTCCGACGCGCTCCTCGGCATCTTCGCGGCCATCGCGCCCGCGGCGTCCACCGCCCTGCAGGCCCTCGACCTCGGTGACGACGCCACGGCCCGCAGGGTGCTCGACTCGACCCGCGACCTCGGGCGGCACGTCTTCGCGGCGCCGACACGCTTCTACAAGACGGGCATCGCCTTCCTCGCGTGGGTCAACGGCCGGCAGCCCGGCTTCCAGATGGTCGGCGGCCTGTCGACCGGCCGGTCGGTGCTGCACCTCGTGCGGGCGCTGGAGCTCGCGGAGGAGGCCGGTCTCGTGGTCGACCCGGACCTCGCGGCCCGGCGCGTCACCGCGTGGCTCGCCGCCAACGGGTGGGAGGCGCCGTGAGCCAGGCCATCGAGACGGTTCGTGCCGTCGACGCGAGACGCTCTGCGCCGCAACGGCTCTCGCTCAACACCATGACGACGCAGCGGCTCTCCTTCGACGAGTCCGTCGACCTCGCGCTGCGGTTCGACGTGCCCGCGCTCGGCCTGTGGCGCGACAAGGTCGAGGAGGCGGGCCTCGACACGGCGGCCCGTCGTCTCCGCGAGACGGGCTTGCGTGCCTCCTCGCTGTGCCGCGGCGGGTTCTTCACGGCTGCCGACCCGGACGCCGTGGCTGCCGCGCTCGCGGACAACCGGCGGGCGATCGACGAGGCGGCAGCGCTGGGAGCCCCCGAGCTCGTCGTCGTCGCCGGTGGGCTGCCCGAGGGCGACCTCGACCTGCTCGCGGCCCGGCAGCGGGTGGCCGACCGCATCGGCGACCTCGCGCCGTACGCGTCGGAGTGCGGCGTCCGCCTCGCGCTCGAGCCGCTGCACCCGATGTTCGTCGCCGACCGCGCCGTCATCTCGACGCTCGAGCAGGCCCTCGACCTCGCCGCCGACCACGACCCGGCCGCCGTCGGCGTCGTCGTCGACACCTTCCACGTGTTCTGGGACCCGGCCGCCGAGGCGATGGTCGAACGCGCCGGGCGCGAGGGCCGGATCAGCTCCTACCAGGTGTGCGACTTCAACCTCCCGATCCCCGAGGGGGCGCTGCTGTCGCGCGGGATGATGGGCGACGGCCACATCGACTTCGAGCGCTGGACGCGTGCCGTGACGCGGGCGGGTTACGCGGGCGACATCGAGGTCGAGATCTTCAACGCCGACATCTGGTCGCGCGACCCGGCCGAGGTGCTCACCCAGATGCGGGAGCGCTACGACGCGCTCGTCGCGCCGTGGCTCTGACGTGATACCGGTGACCAGCCGGCCGCTGCGCGTCGTCGTCGCACCCGACTCCTTCAAGGGCAGCGCGTCCGCGCCCGAGGTGGCGGCCGCGCTGGTCCGCGGCTGGCTCCGGGCCCGACCCGCCGACGAGGTCGTCGAAGTGCCGATGGCCGACGGCGGCGAGGGCACGCTCGACGCGGTCCTCGCCTCCGAGCGGGCCGTCGTGCACGTCGAGACGGTGCGCCTGCCCGGTCGTCGCGAGCACCGCGCCCGCTGGGCCACGGTCGGCGACCGGGCCGTGGTCGAGCTGGCCGAGTGCTGCGGCCTGCCCCTCGTCGGCACCGGCGACCCGGGCGGCGCCGACACCGACGCCCTCGGCCGGGTGCTCGCCGCTGCCCTCGACGTCGGCGTGGCGGAGGTGACGCTCGCCGTGGGCGGCTCGGCGTCGACCGACGGCGGCAGCGGCGCACTGCGCGCCCTCGGCCTGCGCGTCCTCGACGCGTCGGGCGGGGACGTCGGGCCGGGCGGGCTCGGGCTGTCCGCGGCGACGCACGTCGACGCGAGCACACTGCGCCCGGCCCCTTCCGACGGCGTCACGATCCTCTGCGACGTCACGGCACCGCTGCTCGGCCCGGCGGGCGCGGCCCACGTGTTCGGGCCGCAGAAGGGGGCCTCGCCCGAGCAGGTCGTCACGCTCGAAGCTGCCCTGGCCCGGTGGCACGCCGTCCTCGAGGGTGACGCGGACCAGCCGGGAGCCGGCGCGGCCGGGGGCACCGCCTACGGGTTCGCGACGCTCTGGGGCGCGGTGCTACGGCCCGGAGCCGCCGCCGTCGCCTCGCTCGTCGGGCTTCCCGACGCCGTGGCGGGTGCCGACGTCGTCGTCAGTGGGGAGGGCCGCTGGGACGAACAGTCGCTCACCGGCAAGGTGGCCGGTCACGTGCTGGGGCTCGCGGCCGCCGCCGGTGCGCGCGGCGTCGTCGTGGCCGGTGACCTCGCCGCGCCCCTTCCTGCCGGAGTGACCGGGTGGTCGCTCGTCGACGCGGCGGGCGGTTTCGACGCCGCCCGGTCCGACGCGGTTCGCTGGCTCGAGGCCGTCGGCGAGCACGCCGCAGGGGCCGTCGCGACCGGCGACCGCGAGGCCCGGGTCAGCTGACGCGCAGCACGAGGATCCGGTCGTCGCCGGCATTCGGCGAGGTGCGTCCGTCGCGGTTGCTCGTCGTCACGAGCAGCGTCCGGTCGTCGATGGCAAGGACGCTGCGCAGGCGGCCGTAGCGGCCGTCGAGGAACGCCTGCGGGGCGCCGGCCGTGGTCGCGCCGTCGAGCGGCACCCGCCACAGCCGCTCGCCCTTGAGGCCGCCGAGCCAGGCCGACCCGGCCGCGATGGCGATCCCGCTCGGTGAGTTCGCGTCCGGGTTCCACTGCACGACGGGCGACACGATCCCCGGCTGGGACGTCTTTCCCTCGGTCTGGGGCCAACCGTAGTTGCCACCCTTGCGGATGAGGTTGAGCTCGTCGTGGAGGTGGTCGCCGAACTCCGAGGACCACAACCGCCCGGAGGCGTCCCACACGATGCCCTCGACGTTGCGGTGTCCGTAGCTCCACACGAGCGTGCCGAACGGGTTGCCGGGAGCCGGCCGGCCCGCCGTGGTCAGCCGCAGGATCTTGCCGCCGAGCGACGAGCGGTCCTGTGCCAGAGAGGGGTTGCCGGCCTCGCCGGTCGTGGCGTAGAGGTAGCCGTCGGGGCCGAAGGCGAGGCGACCGCCGTTGTGGTGCACCCCGTGCGGGATGCCGCGCACGATGACGTGCAGTGCCCCGAGCTGCTGCCCAGCGGGCGCTGTGGCGTCGTAGGTCATCGTCGCGATGCGGTTGTCGTTCGCAGTGGAGTAGTACACGAAGAGCGTTCTGTCCGAGGCGAACCGGGGGCTCACTGCGATGCCGAGCAGCCCTGCCTCGCCCTGCTGGTCGACGTTCGACACGACGCCGGGCACGCGCCCGACGCTCGTGACGCGTCCGGTGGACAGGTCGATGCGCCGGACGCGTCCGTCGTCACGCGTCGTGACCAGGACGGCTGTCCGGTCGGCTAGCAGCGCCAGGCCCCACGGCACGTCGAGACCGGTGGCGAGGGTGCGCAGCACCGTCACCGATCCGGTCGGTCGGCCCGCGCGCGAGGTCGCCGACGGGGTGGGGGTCGGTACGGGCCCGGTCGTGGTCGGTGTCGTCGCGGCCGGCGACGTCGAGGATGCGGTGCTCGTCGGGACGGAGGAGGTGGAGGTCGCGACGGCACCGGTCGAGGTCGTCGTCGCTGTCGGGCCGCCGGACGAGCAGGCGGTGGTCCCGAGGACGCCCACGATCGCGAGCCTGCCCAGCGCCCGACCGGCTGCCCGTCGGCCACCGTGCCGGGGACCGCTCGTCCTCGTCAGGGTCATCGCCCGTCCACCTCGCCGCTCGGCTGCCCCGCTCGTGCTCCCGACGGTACCCACGGCACCTGTGGATCCGCGCGCGGGAACAATCGGCATGACCACGGAGTTGAGCCAACCAGACGCAAGATTTGCGAGCGCGGCTTTGACAACGACGGGCCCGCTGGCGCAGATTGAGCGAGGACCTGTCAACCGGACCAGAGCATCACCAGAGCATCAAGGAGTCACCATGGCACGTGCGGTCGGAATCGACCTCGGCACCACCAACTCGGCCGTCTCCGTCCTCGAGGGCGGCGAGCCGACGATCATCGCGAACGCCGAGGGCGGTCGCACGACCCCGTCGGTCGTCGCCTTCAGCAAGAACGGTGAGGTGCTCGTCGGCGAGGTCGCCAAGCGCCAGGCCGTCACGAACGTCGACCGGACGATCCGTTCCGTCAAGCGCCACATGGGCACCGACTGGCGCTCGCCCGAGATCGACGGCAAGACCTACACGGCGCAGGAGATCAGCGCCCGCATCCTCCAGAAGCTCAAGCGCGACGCCGAGTCCTACCTCGGCGAGACCGTGACCGACGCCGTCATCACCGTGCCCGCGTACTTCGACGACGCCGAGCGCCAGGCCACCAAGGAGGCCGGTGAGATCGCGGGCCTCAACGTCCTGCGCATCGTCAACGAGCCCACCGCGGCCGCGCTCGCCTACGGCCTCGACAAGGGCAAGGAGGACGAGCTCATCCTCGTCTTCGACCTCGGTGGCGGCACGTTCGACGTGTCCCTCCTCGAGGTCGGCAAGGACGCCGAGGACGGCTTCGCCACGATCCAGGTGCGCGCCACCAACGGCGACAACCACCTCGGTGGCGACGACTGGGACGACGTCATCGTCCAGCACCTCATCACCCAGGTGAAGAACAAGACGGGCCAGGACCTGTCCAAGGACAAGATCGCGATGCAGCGCCTCCGCGACGAGGCCGAGCGCGCCAAGAAGGAGCTCTCCACCGCGACGAGCACCAACATCTCG
This sequence comes from Intrasporangium sp. Soil_C_50, assembly GCF_057656595.1. Lineage (NCBI taxonomy): Bacteria > Bacillati > Actinomycetota > Actinomycetes > Micrococcales > Intrasporangiaceae > Intrasporangium > Intrasporangium sp. Soil_C_50. The sequence goes on along the minus strand of NZ_JBDGKB010000005.1, from coordinate 36,804 downwards.
GCGCAGTACATCTCGATGACGCCCGAGGGCCCGATCCACCTCGACGAGAACGTCACCCGCGCGCAGTTCGAGCAGATGACCAAGGCGCTGCTCGACCGCACCAAGGCCCCGTTCCACAAGGTCATCGAGGACGCCGGCATCAAGGTGTCCGACATCGACCACGTCGTCCTCGTCGGCGGCTCGACCCGCATGCCCGCGGTCGCGGCCCTCGTCAAGGAGATGACCGGCGGCAAGGAGCCCAACAAGGGCGTCAACCCCGACGAGGTCGTCGCCATGGGCGCGAGCCTGCAGGCCGGCGTCCTCAAGGGCGAGCGCAAGGACGTCCTGCTCATCGACGTCACGCCGCTGAGCCTCGGCATCGAGACCAAGGGTGGCCTGTTCACCAAGCTCATCGAGCGCAACACCGCGATCCCGACGAAGCGCTCGGAGATCTTCAGCACCGCCGACGACAACCAGCCCTCGGTCCTCATCCAGGTCTTCCAGGGTGAGCGCGAGATCGCCCAGCACAACAAGTCGCTCGGCACCTTCGAGCTGACCGGCATCGCGCCGGCCCCCCGCGGCGTGCCGAAGATCGAGGTCACCTTCGACATCGACGCCAACGGCATCGTCAACGTCAGTGCCAAGGACCAGGGCACCGGCAAGGAGCAGAAGATGACGATCACCGGCGGCTCGGCCCTGTCCAAGGAGGAGATCGACCGGATGGTCAAGGACGCCGAGGCGCACGCCGAGGAGGACCACAAGCGTCGCGAGCAGGCCGAGGTGCGCAACCAGGCCGAGCAGCTCGTCTTCTCGACCGAGAACTTCCTCAAGGAGTCCGGCGACAAGATCCCGGCCGACGTCAAGACGCCGGTCGAGGAGTCGCTCGCCGACCTCAAGGCCGCGATCGCCGAGGGCTCCGAGGCCACGGCCGAGGACGTCAAGGCCAAGATCGAGGACCTCAACACCAAGTCGCAGGCCATGGGCCAGGCGGTCTACGCCTCGGAGCAGGCGAGCGCCGCCTCCGCCGGCGCCCCGGGCGCCGACGGCACGGGTCCCGACGGGGCCCACTCGGGTTCGGCCGGCGCGGACGCGTCCGACGACGACGTCGTCGACGCCGAGGTCGTCGACGAGGACGAGGCCAAGGACGCCAAGTGACCGAGTCCGCCCCGAACCCACAGGCCGAGGGCGCCCAGCCCGGCGCCGGCGGGCCCGAGGTGACGGACGCGCAGGGTGCCGGCGGCGAGTCCGCCGGCACCCCCGGCGCGGGCGCCCGGGGCCACCACACGTACTACGAGGGTGGCCCCGGCGCCTCGTCCGAGCCCGGTGGCGACGACGAGTACGACCACGGCTCGGAGTCCGCCACCGAGCGGGAGGCCCTCGCGCAGGAGGACGCGCTCGCGGCGTCCTACCTCGCCGACCTCCAGCGTCTGCAGGCCGAGTACGTCAACTACAAGAAGCGCGTCGACCGCGACCGCGAGGTCATCCGCCACACCGCGGTGGGCAGCGTCGTCGAGTCGCTGCTGCCGGTGCTCGACGACATCCACATGGCCCGTCAGGCCGGCGACCTCGCCGGCGGACCCTTCGCGGCCATCGCCGACAAGCTCGAGGCGACGCTCGGCCGTTTCGGCGTCGAGCGCCTCGGCGAGGCGGGCGAGGAGTTCGACCCCAACGTGCACGAGGCCCTCATGCACGTCGAGGCCGAGCTGCCCGAGGGTGCCACGGGCACGACCGTCGTCCAGGTGCTCCAGCCGGGCTACCGCATCGGTGACCGGCTCGTCCGCGCCGCCCGGGTGTCGGTTGCCGACCCCGCGTGAGCGCCACGCCGCGCCGACGCCCCACGCGTCGGCCGGCATCGATGATGATGTGAGGACCGCAGCGGATCGCGTGCGGCCGCAGCAGGAGAGGCAGGTGCGCCATGGCTAGCCAGGACTGGTTCGAGAAGGACTTCTACGCGACCCTCGGCGTCGCCCAGGATGCCGACGCTGCCGCGATCAAGAAGGCCTACCGCAAGCTCGCCCGCGACCTGCACCCCGACCACAACGTCGGCGACACCAGGGCCGAGGAGCGCTTCAAGGAGATCGGCGAGGCCTACGCGGTCCTGTCCGACCCCGAGCAGCGCCGCGAGTACGACGCGATCCGCGCCATGTCGCACGGGGGCGCCCGCTTCACCGCGGGCGGCCCCGGCGGCGGGGGCGCCGGGTTCGAGGACATCTTCTCCGCCTTCGGCGGGGCGGCTGGTCCCGGCGGCACCCGCGTCCGCTTCGGCGGGGGTGGTGCCGGTGCCGGCCAGCCGAACCTCGAGGACATCCTCGGGCAGATGTTCGGCGGCGGCGCCCCGGGTGGTGCGGGCGGCTTCGGCCAGCAGTACGGCGGCTATGGCGCGCCGGCCGGCCCGCGACCCGGCGCCGACGTGCAGGCCTCGACGAGCATCGGCTTCCGCGACGCCGTCGAGGGCTCCACGGTGACGCTCAGCTCGCCCGACCTCGGCCGGCTCAACGCGCGGATCCCCGCCGGTGTCAAGGACGGCCAGAAGATCCGCCTCCGCGGCAAGGGCCGTCAGGGCGAGGCCGGCGGTCCCGCCGGCGACCTCATCCTCACGGTGACCGTCGAGAAGCACCCGGTCTTCGGGCGCGACGGCGACAACCTCACCGTCGACCTCCCCGTCACCTTCGCCGAGGCCGCGCTCGGGGCCACCGTCCCGGTGCCGACCCTCGACGGCGGGCAGGTCAAGGTGCGCATCGCGGCCGGCACCCCGAGCGGGCGCGTCCTGCGCGTCAAGGGCCGCGGCGTCCACCGCGGCGAGCACACCGGCGACCTCCTGGCCAAGGTGCAGGTCGTCGTGCCGCAGCGGCTCACCGACGAGGCCCGCGCCGCGATCGAGACGATGGCTGCGGCCGAGGACGGCCAGGACCCCCGCGCCGACCTCTTCCGCCGGGCCCGGGCCTGACGCCGGACGGCCCACCCGAGGGCACGACGAGGAAGGAGCGGTGAGCATGGCACGCAGGAGCGCACGCCCCGCAGGGCACGACGACGACGCGCCCGTCTTCGTCATCTCCGTCGCGGCCGAGCTGGCCGGGATGCACGCGCAGACGCTGCGCCAGTACGACCGCCTCGGGCTCGTGACGCCGTCGCGGACCCGGGGCGGTGGGCGTCGCTACAGCACCCGCGACGTCGAGCTGCTCCGCGAGGTGCAGCGCCTCTCGCACGAGGGCGTCTCGCTCGTCGGCATCCAGCGCATCCTCGACCTCGAGAACCACGTGACCGCGCTGCAGTCCAGGGTCGAGGAGCTCGCGGCCGACCTCGAGCGCACCCGGGCGGCCCTGCACGCGAGCACGCGGTTCTTCGCGGTCGGCCCGCGCGGCGAGGCCGTCCCGATGCGTCCCGGGCAGCGCCCGCCGCGCACCGCCGCCTCGCAGGCGCTCGTCGTCTGGCGTCCTCAGCACTGACGCGACAGGGCCAGCGGCGCGTCCGCGCCCGTTTGGCAAGCCCGGGGTGAGGTGCAAGGATTGCCGGGCCTCCAGCCACGCGGGCACTGGCTGTGCCATGCCCAGGTGGAGGATCTTCTCTTGACCCACCCGCTCGACCCGACGACGTCGTACGGTGTTCCCGACCCTGCCGGAGCCGGCGAGACGTGGGAGCAGATGCCGAGGCTCGTGCTGCCCGAGACCGATCTCGGGCGTCTCTTCGCAACCGTCGACTGGGCGGCCACCGCGCTCGGCCCCGTGGACACGTGGCCGGCCGAGCTCGTCAGCGTGGTCAACGCGGCGCTGGCGCAGCGGTTCCCCATCCTCGTGTGCTGGGGTCCCGAGCTGCTCATGCTCTACAACGACGCCTACCGGGTCCTGCTCGGCGACGAGAAGCACCCGGCGGCTCTCGGCCTGCCGGTGCGCGACGTGTGGCCCGAGGTGTGGGACGTCATCGAGCCGCGGTTCACCGAGGTGACGACGACGCGCGAGCCGTCGTGGGACGAGGACCAGCTGCTCGTCGTCGATCGCAACGGCTTCCTCGAAGAGGCCTACTTCACGTGGTCCTACAGCGTCGTCAGCGGTTCCGAGGGGGAGGTCGCCGGGATCCTCGACATCTCGACCGAGACGACGAGCAAGGTGCTGGCCGAGCGGCGCGCCTCGATCGTGTCGCGGCTCGGCGCGGCCCTCGGCGGCGCCGCCACGATCGAGGACGTCGAGCGGCTGGCGCTCGGGATCGTGCGCGAGAACGTCAACGACCACGCGTCCGTCGACCTCGTGGTGGACCCCGTCGAAGCGGCGGACGCGGTCGACGCGCCGGGCGCTCCCGCCGGCCACGTGCACGTCGTGCCGGTCGTCGAGCCCGGCCGCGACGAGGCGAGCGCCTCGCTCGTCTTCACCGCCAACCTGCGGCGCCCGTGGGACGAGCAGCTGCAGGCCTACGTCGAGCTGTGCGCGTCGCACGTCGCCGCCGCCTTCGCCGGGGTGCGCCGCCTCGACGACGAGCGGCAACGGGCCGAGGCCCTCGCCGAGCTCGACGCCGCCAAGAGCGCCTTCTTCACCAACATCAGCCACGAGCTGCGCACCCCGCTGACGCTCATCGCCGGTCCCGTCGAGGACGCCCTCGACGAGCCCGACCTCGAGCCGGCCGTCCGGCGCCACCTCGAGCTCGTCGGCCGCAACGCCGAGCGGCTGCGGGTCCTCGTCGACCAGCTGCTCGACATCACCCGCATCGACGCCGGCCGGGTCGAGCCGCACGTCGTCGAGACCGACGTCGCCGAGCTCGTGCGCGGCCTCGCTGCCAGCTTCCGCCCCGCCGTGCACCGCGTCGGGCTCACCTTCGCCACCGACGTGCCCGACCTCGGCCGTCCCGCCTGGGTCGACCGCGACATGGTCGAGCGGATCGTGCTCAACCTGCTGTCCAACGCCCTGAAGTACACGCCCACGGGCGGGGTCGAGGTGACCCTCCACGCGCTGGAGGACGGCTTCGAGGTGCTCGTCACCGACTCCGGGATCGGCATCCCGGCGGCCGACCTCGCGTCGGTCTTCGAGCGGTTCCGGCAGCTGCCGCGCACCGACGGCGCGCGCTCGCGGGAGGGCGCCGGCATCGGCCTCTTCCTCGTGCGCCAGCTCGCCGAGCTGCAGGGCGGCCACGCCTGGGTCGACTCGGTCGAGGGCATGGGCAGCACGTTCGGCGTCCGCCTCCCGTGGGGTCGGCCCCCGGAGGGCGTCGAGCCGGCGAGCCCGTCGATCACGCCGCGCGCCGTCGAGTCCTTCCTCGTCGAGGCCCAGGGCTGGGACGCCGGGGCCGACGCGCCCCTCGACGACGCCATCGTCGCCGCCCTGCCGGCCGAGCCCGGTCTCGCGCCGGTCAACGGCGTCGAGGTGCAGCCCGACGAGCGTCCCCTGCTGCTGCTCGCCGAGGACAACGGCGACATGCGCGCCTACCTCGCGGAGGCCCTGGCCGACCGGTACGAGGTCGTCACCGCCCGCGACGGCGTCGAGGCCCTGAAGGCGGCGCGGTCACGCCGGCCCGACCTCGTCCTCGCCGACGTCATGATGCCGCGGCTCGACGGCCTCGGCCTGCTGCAGGCGCTGCGCGACGACGACGTGCTCGCCGACCTCCCCGTGGTCATGCTGACCGCGCGGGCCGGCGACGAGGCGAGCGTCACCGGCCTCGTCCGCGGCGCCGACGACTACGTCGCCAAGCCCTTCGAGATGCGTCACCTGCGGGCTCGCCTGTCCGCCAACCTCGCCCGTTCCCGCGAGCGCGCCCGCGACGCCGCGTGGCGCCGCGCCGTCGTCGCCTCGCTGCACGAGCCGCTGGCCGTGTTCGAGCCCGGCGGACGGGTCGTCTCGCTCAACGAGGCCTTCACCCGCACCTACGGTTGGAGCCTCGAGGACGGCCCCATCGAGCTGCCCCACCCGTGGACCGTCGAGGGCGCCACGACGGCCGCTGGCCGCGTCGAGCGCATCCTCGCCTCGAGCGGCACGGTCGAGGAGTCGCTGGCGATCGCCCGCAGCGACGGCAGCCGCGCGCAGGTGTCGATCACCTCGTCGGTCATCCCGGCCAGCGGCATGCACCCGGCCCTCGTCGTCAGCGTCGTGCGCGACACGACCCTGCAGCACGAGGCCGAGCAGCGCCGCGCCCGCGCTGCCGCGCTCGTCTCCGAGCTGCGCTCGGCGGAGGACCTCGAGACGGTCGTGTCCGCGGTCGTCACGGGCTTCAGCATCCTCTTCGACGGCATCGCGACGCTCCAGCTGCCCGGGCGCTCCGCCGCCGAGCGGCTCTACTTCAAGCCGCACGGCCCGACGCCCGCCGCCGAGCTGCACCCGCTCACCCGCGCCGTGCTCACGACCGGTGAGCTGCCGGGCGGGCAGGACGCGCGCGACGAGGCGGCGCCGGGGATCCTCTTCGAGCCGGCCGGGCCCGACTCGCCGGTGCGGGTCTGGGTGCGGTTCCGGGCACCGCGCGCGGTCTCGGCCGACGAGCGGATCGCCGGCGACCTCATCGCCCAGCTGCTGGCCCAGGCCGTCGACCGGGTCGCGGCGCGGCAGGACCGCGACAGCAAGGAGGCCCAGCTGCGCCAGGCCATCGAGAGCCACCGCCTCATCGGCCACGCCGTCGGCGTGCTCATCGAGCGGCACCGGATCACCTCGGTCCAGGGCTTCGAGATGCTGCGCCAGTCCTCGCTCAACCGCAACATCAAGCTGCGCGAGCTGGCCCAGCGCGTCGTCGAGACGGGCCTCGACCCCGTCGACGCCTGACGCCCGGCGCCTGGCCCTCCGTACACTCGCGCCGTGGAGCACGTGGACCCCGACGCGGCCGATGCGCCCGACGAGCTCGACGAGCTCGACGAGCTCGAGCACCTCCTCGTGCTGCCCGAGCGCGACGTCGCGGAGGAGGTCGCCGATCAGCTCGCGGCCGAGGGACTGCCGCACGTCCGCGTCGTGCGCGAGGCGCTGGCCGGTGAGGACGACTCCGAGGACCACGAGTGGGCGGTCCACGTGCGCACGCCCGACGACCCGGCCTGGGCCGAGCGGCTCACCGAGCTCGCGGAGGCCCACGACGGCTGGTACGACCCGGACCCGGGTGCTTGAGGAGGCAGCCGAAAAGCGCCTCAGTCGCCGCGGACGGCGCGGGTCAGGCGCCCGAGCAGTCCCGGTTTCGGCTCGACGATCGCCGACGGGAGGTCGACCGATGCAGGCGACGCGTCGGCGCCGTCCCACGCGTCCGCCGCCGGCGTGCTTCTGACGGGTCCCGCTCCGGGCGTGCCGAGCGTCTCGACGACGTGCTGCAGGGCGTCGTCGACGTCGACCATGTCGTAGCCGCGGCGGAACGACGTCGTCGTGAAACGGGCCCCGTCGACCGACGCCGCCACGGCACCCGCGGGCTCGTCGGAGTGCAGCCGAGCCACGACCCGCTCGAGGAACTCGTCGACCTCGCGTTCGTCGTAGCCGGGTCGCATCTGGGTGGTTCGGAAGCGCGCTCGGCGCAGCTCGTCGGCAAGGGTCCCGCGGTCCATGCCCCGAGCGTAGGGTCGGAGGCGGCAGGCGGAGACCTGAGTGTCGTCCGGCTGGTCCACGCGCGCACGAAGTTGAGCGGAATACACTCAACTGTGTCGCAGTTGTCCCCAGTGAACCGACCGCTTCATCCCCGCACGTCACAGGAGAACGCATGGACCTTCAGCTGACCAACAAGGCTCAGGAGGCCTTCGCCCAGGCCGCGACCACCGCGACCGGCAAGCACCACCCGAACATCGAGCCGGCACACCTGCTGCTCGCGTTGGCAGCCCAGTCCGGCACCACGACCCCCGCGCTCCTCACGGCCGGGGGCTCGTCGGTGGTCGCCGCCACGACTGCCGCCGAGAAGGCCATGGCGGCCCTGCCGCAGGTCACCGGCGGCACCCAGCAGCCCCAGCTGTCGCCGACCGCGGCCCGCGTCATCCAGCAGGCCCAGCAGTACATGACCGCGATGGGCGACACGTTCGTGTCCACCGACCACCTGCTCCTCGCGCTCGCCCGCACCGGCCAGTTCGGCCTCGACGCCGACGCCGTCGAGAAGGCCATCCCCGAGCTGCGCGGCGGCCGACCGGTCACCTCCGACAACCCCGAGGGCACCTTCGAGGCGCTCGCGAAGTACGGCACCGACCTCACGGCCCGCGCCCGCGAGGGCAGGCTCGACCCCGTCATCGGTCGTGACGCCGAGATCCGCCGCGTCGTGCAGGTGCTGAGCCGCCGCACGAAGAACAACCCCGTCCTCATCGGCGAGCCCGGCGTCGGCAAGACCGCCGTCGTCGAGGGCCTCGCCCAGCGCATCGTCGAGGGCGACGTGCCCGAGAGCCTGCGCGACAAGACCCTCTACAGCCTCGACCTCGGCGCGATGCTCGCCGGCGCGAAGTACCGCGGCGAGTTCGAGGAGCGGCTCAAGGCCGTCCTCGAGGAGATCCAGGGCAGCGACGGCCAGATCGTCACCTTCATCGACGAGATCCACACCGTCGTCGGGGCGGGCGCCGGCGGTGAGGGCGCCATGGACGCCGGCAACATGCTCAAACCGATGCTGGCCCGCGGCGAGCTGCGCCTCGTCGGCGCGACGACGCTCGACGAGTACCGCCAGCACATCGAGAAGGACGCCGCGCTCGAGCGACGCTTCCAGCAGGTCTTCGTCGGCGAGCCGTCGGTCGAGGACACCATCGCCATCCTCCGCGGCCTCAAGGAGCGCTACGAGGCGCACCACAAGGTGACCATCGCCGACTCAGCCCTGGTGGCGGCGGCGAGCCTCTCCGACCGCTACATCAGCGGTCGCCAGCTGCCCGACAAGGCGATCGACCTCATCGACGAGGCCGCCTCGCGGCTGCGCATGGAGATCGACTCCAGCCCCGTCGAGATCGACGAGCTGCGCCGTGCCGTCGACCGGCTGAAGATGGAGGAGTTCGCGCTCGAGCAGGAGACCGACGCCGCGTCGCGCGACCGCCTCGAGCGGTTGCGTCAGGACCTCGCCGACCGCACCGAGGAGCTCGCCGCGCTCAACGCCCGGTGGGAGGCCGAGAAGTCGGGCCTCAACGCCGTCGGCGACCTCAAGGCCCGAGTCGAGGACCTGCGCACCCAGGCCGACAGACTCCAGCGCGAGGGCGACCTCGGCGCCGCGTCGAAGATCCTCTACGGCGACATCCCGACCCTGGAGAAGCAGCTCGCCGAGGCCCAGGAGCGCGAGGAGTCGGCCTCGACCTCCGACGAGGCGCCGATGGTCAAGGAGGAGGTCGGCGCCGACGACATCGCCGACGTCATCTCCGCGTGGACCGGCATCCCCGCCGGGCGCCTCCTCGAGGGCGAGTCGGAGAAGCTCCTGCACATGGAACAGCACATCGGCGCCCGCCTCATCGGGCAGGCCGAGGCCGTGCGCGCCGTGTCCGATGCCGTCCGTCGCACCCGCGCCGGCGTCTCCGACCCCGACCGGCCGACCGGCAGCTTCCTCTTCCTCGGCCCCACCGGGGTCGGCAAGACCGAGCTGGCCAAGAGCCTCGCCGACTTCCTCTTCGACGACGAGCGCGCCATGGTGCGCATCGACATGTCGGAGTACTCCGAACGGCACGCGGTGGCCCGCCTCATCGGCGCGCCGCCCGGCTACGTCGGCTACGAGGAGGGCGGCCAGCTCACCGAGGCCGTGCGGCGCAGGCCGTACTCCGTCGTCCTGCTCGACGAGGTCGAGAAGGCCCACCCCGAGACCTTCGACATCCTGCTGCAGGTGCTCGACGACGGCCGCCTCACCGACGGCCAGGGCCGCACCGTCGACTTCCGCAACGTCATCCTCGTGCTGACGAGCAACCTCGGCTCGCAGTACCTCGTCGACCCGATGCTCTCCCCGCAGCAGAAGCGCGACGAGGTCATGGCGGTCGTGCGCACGGCGTTCAAGCCCGAGTTCCTCAACCGGCTCGACGAGGTCGTCGTCTTCGACGCCCTGAGCCAGGACGACCTCGCCCACATCGTCGACCTGCAGGTACGGGCGTTCGCGGCGCGCCTCGGCGACCGGCGCATCGCGCTCGGGGTCACCGACGCCGCGCGGCGCTGGCTGTCCGAGCGTGGCTACGACCCGGCCTACGGTGCCCGGCCGCTGCGCCGGCTCGTCCAGCGCGAGATCGGCGACCGGCTGGCCCGCAGCATCCTCGCCGGCGAGGTGCACGACGGCCAGACGGTCACCGTCGACCTCGACACCTCCGGCGACCAGCTCGTCCTGTCCTGACCCGTCACCGGTCTACCCGATCCGGGCCCGCCGACGCCGCAGCGTCGGCGGGCCCGTCCGTTCTGTCCCGCGAGTCCGGGGGAAACCCCGACATGCACGGGCCATGGCGCGGAAACTCTTGCTACGAGGGCGAATCGCCGAAACCCTCGGAAAGCAAGAGGTGCACAGATGCACACGAAGTTCGCAGCCGGGACAGGGGTGGCGCTGCTGCTCACCGCCTCCGGCCTCGTCGCCGCGTCGCCCGCCACGGGCGCCGCGCTACCGCCGAAGACGTCGTTCACGGTCCGCACCTCGTTCGTGTCGGACCCGAGCGACATCGTCGGCGCCAACGGACCGTGGTCGGACTGCACGACGGTCTCGAACCTGTCCAACGTCGCCAACCAGGTGTCGCCGACGAAGGTGCAGTTCAGCGGCGAGAAGGCCGTGCACTGCGCGAGCGGCGACGTCGTCATCCACTACGACGCCGTGACCAACGTCAACGGCGCGCCCCGGACCTCGGGGACGTGGTCGGTCGTGTCGTCGACGAAGCCCGACCTCGTCGGTGGTGCCGGCACCGTCGTCGGCGAAGGCCGGGGCTGCGATGCGTGCATCGTCGACACGTTCACCGGACGCGTCTACTGACGCCCGGAATGCCCCGACCCCACCCCTCTCCTCCATCGAGTGAGCACGCAACCTCACGCGTCCCTTCCGTTCCCATCGAGTGAGCACCGAACCTCACGCGTCCCTTCCGTTCCCATCGAGTGAGCGCTGAACCTCATGCGTCACACGCGTGGTGTGACGCGTGGGACCACGTGCTCACTCGATGGGGGAAGGGGAAGGGAGAGGCGGGTGGGGTGCGTGTGACGACGTGCTCACTCGATGGGGGAAGGGAGGGGTCGGTGGGGAGGGTGTGGGTCAGCTCGTGACGTCCTTGCCCGAGAACCGTGCCCAGGCGAGAAGCCAGAAGATCACGGCGTAGGCGAGGTCGACCCAGAGCCCGCGGGCGACGTTGTCCCAGAGGGGCGGGTCGCGCAGCAGGTCGCCGAACGCGCCCCACTGGTCGACGAGCAGCCACGGGTGCAGCCACGAGATCTGCGGCACCGAGTCGGCGATCCACGACAAGATCGTGAAGATCATGAGCGCGACGGTCGCCGCGAGCGGCTGCTCGGTCAGGGTCGAGATGAACAGGCCCACCGCGCCGAGGGCCGCGAGCCCCGCCGCGACGTAGAGCGCCACGAGGACGACGCGCCAGACCGCCTCGCCGAAGCCGATCTGGGTGCCCGACAGGGTCGTCATCGGCCCGGTGCCGAAGAGGGCGATCCCGGCGAGCGCGCCGGCCACCGTGACGACGGCGACGCCCCAGAGCGCGCCGACGACGAGCGAGGCGAACTTGACGGCGAGCAGCCGGGTGCGCCCGACCGGCACGGTGAGCAGGTAGCGCAGCGTGCCGAGGTTGGCCTCGCCGGCCACCGAGTCGCCGGCGAGCATCGCGATGGCGAGCGGCAGGAACAGGCCCATCTCGACGCCGAGCGCCGCGAGCGGCACGAAGAGCCCGTTCGAGGTGATCGAGGACAGGAAGTCCGGGCCTCGACCGGCCCGCGGCGTGGAGATCCGCACGGCCACGGCCATGAGGACCGGCACGGCGGCGAGGACGAGCAGGCCCATCTGGTTGCGGCGTCGACCGCCGATGAGCGCGAGCTCCGACCAGAGCAGCCGCGTCGAGAGCAGCGTCGACACGGAGAACGGGCGACGCGCCGGTGGTGCCGCGGCGGACGGTGACGGGGTGACGGACTCAGCCACTGACATCGAAACCCTCCCCGGTGAGTGCGACGAAGAGGTCCTCGAGGCTCGGGCTCGTCACGGTGAACTCCTTGACGCCGACGCCGCCCTGCACGAGGGCCGCGACGATCTTCTCGGGTGCCACGCCGTCGGGGATGCCCCGCACGCCGCCGGCCGCCGGCTCGACGGACTGCACGCCGAGCTCCTTCATGATCCGCGCGGCCTCCTCCGGCTGCTCGGTGACGACGCGCGCCACCGGGGCCGCGCCGCCGCGCACCTGGGAGCTCGAGCCCTGGGCGACGAGCCGGCCCTCGCTCATGACGCCGAGGTGCGTGCACATCTGCTCCACCTCCGAGAGCAGGTGGCTCGACACGAAGACGGTCGTGCCGTCGGAGGCGAGGGAGGACACGAGGTGGCGCACCTCCCGGGTGCCCTGCGGGTCGAGGCCGTTGGTGGGCTCGTCGAGCACGAGCAGCTCGCGCGGGACGAGCAGCGCCGCGGCGATGGCGAGGCGCTGGCGCATGCCGAGCGAGTAGGCGCGGTAGCGCTTGTCGGCCGCGGCGAGCAGCCCCACCCGGTCGAGCGCGGCGTCGACGCGGGAGCGCGTGGTGCGCGGGTCGGCCGTCAGGTCCGCCGCGTCGAGGCGACGCAGGTTGGCCCGGCCGGACAGGTACGGATGGAACGCCGGCCCCTCGACCAGTGCGCCGACACGAGGCAGCACGAGCTGGGCAGACCCCGGAACCGGCTGTCCCAGAAGGCTGCTCGTGCCCGACGTTGGGCGGATGAGCCCGAGCAGCATCCGGATCGTCGTCGTCTTGCCGGAGCCGTTGGGCCCGAGGAAGCCGTACACCGAGCCGCGCGGCACCTCGACGTCGATGCCGTCGACGGCCGCCCTGCCCCTGAACCGCTTGGTCAGGCCCCGGCTCGCGATCGCGAGGTCGCGGTCGCGAACCGGGTCGGCCGTCGTCAGGGCGTCGGTCACTTCGCCGCCAGGGCGGCGAACAGGGCGTCGGGCCCGACCGCGCCGACCGCCACGCGTCCGTCGTCGGTGACGACGGCCGAGAACAGCGTGCCTTCGAGGACGTGGCCCGAGCCCCACGTGCCGGACACCGCCGGCAGCGCCTTGAGGACCGTCTCGAGCTGCTTCGCGGTGCTCGACCCGGCACCCGAGCCAGCGCCCGCGCCCGAGCCCGAACCCGAGCCCGAACCCGAGCCGGTGGGCATCGTCGCCACGACGACGGTGCTCCACCCGGAGCCGACGACCCGCGTCGCACCGGCGGCCTTCGCCGCGGCGGCCATCTGCTCCTTGGAGGGGGCCGGGTTGGTGCCGGCCGCGCCCTTGGGGGCGAGCGCGTCGGACTGGGTCACCGACGTACCGGCGGGAGGCGTGAAGGTGAACTGCCGGGCCTCGGGCTTCGAGAAGTCGACGGCCGTGAAGCCGACCTCGAACGCCGGGTTGGACAGCTTCGTCGAGTAGACCTGCACCCGCAGCGGCACGTGCTTCTCCGCGTCGATGGCGATGCGCACCGACGCGATGCGGGTGGCCTTGTCCTTCGGGGTCAGGACGAGCTCGTAGGCCGAGCGCCCCGCGACCGACGCCGTGCCGGAGGTCGTCACGGTCGTGTCCTTGCCCATGACGGCGAGGGCCGTGGCGGCCGCCTCGTCCGGGGTCCTGGGGACGCCGGCGGGGAGGCTGGGGCTCGGGTGCGGCAGTGCGGTCTTGGCATCGCCCGAGCCGAGGGTGTGGTGGACGGCCGTCTTGTCGGCGCTCGACCACAGCCAGAGGTCGGTGCCGTTGCGGATGACGTCGGACTCGCCGCTCGTGCCGACGAGGGCGAGGCGCTGACGCGTCGGGCCGTCGACCCAGATGCGCCACGTGTGCGTGCCCGAGACGAGCGAGGCGAGCGAGCTGCCCGCCGCGCCGCCGGCACCGGCCGCGCCCCCACCGGCCGGGCCGCCTCCTGTGAGGCCGGGCAGCGACGGGATGCCGAGGTCGGAGGTCTGCACGACGGTGCCGGACAGGCTCGACACGTCGGCGGAGCGCACGTCGGCGAGCAGCTGCATCGCCGTGCGGGGCGGCAGTCCGGCGTCCGCGGATGCCGTCTGGTTGATCGTCAGGGCCGCGACGCCGATGACGCCGACAGCGGCCGCGGGCAGGCCCCAGCGCGCGGCGGGGTGTTGCGTGAAGATGCTCATGGAGCCATCGTGCGACGGGCGGGCTGAGAACCGGCTGAGAACCCCTCCGGCGTGGGGTCGCCCGCTCGGCCGTGCCCGACGCGTCGGGCGTGGCAGGGTGGCCGTGTGCGGGTGCTGCTGGTCGAGGACGAGGCGCGGATGGCGTCGGCGCTCGTGCGCGGGCTCGGCGCGGAGGGCTTCGTCGTCGACCACGTCGCCGACGGCGTCGCGGGGCTCGAGGCGGCCCGGTTCGGCGGCTACGACGTCGTCGTCCTCGACATCATGCTGCCCCGGATGTCGGGCTACACCGTGGTGCGGACCCTCCGCGAGGAGGAGAACTGGGTGCCCGTCCTGCTCCTCACCGCCAAGGACGGCGAGTACGACGAGGCGGACGGCCTCGACTACGGCGCCGACGACTACCTGACCAAGCCCTTCTCCTTCGTCGTCCTCGTCGCCCGGCTGCGGGCGCTGCTGCGCCGCGACCCCGCGCCGCGCCCCGTGATGCTGCGCCGCGCCGGGGTCACCCTCGACCCCGCCACCCGACGCGTCGAGGTCGAGGGCGCCGAAGTGGCCCTCGCGCCGCGGGAGTTCCTCCTGCTCGAGCACCTGATGCGGGCCGATGCCGCCGTCGTGCCCAAGGACGAGCTGCTCGACCGGGTCTGGGGCGGGGGGGAGGACCCCAACGTCGTCGAGGTCTACGTCGGCTACCTGCGGCGCAAGCTCGGCCGGGAGCGCATCGAGACCGTCCGCGGCGCCGGGTACCGGATGGCGCGGTGAGCCCGGCCCGCCCCGACCCAGGGCCGCACCGGCTGAGGGGCCGGTTCGCCCGGCTCGGTCTGCGCGGGCGCCTCATGCTCCTCGGGCTCGTCGGCGTGGCCGGGGCGCTCGTCATCGGCGGGGTCCTGTTGTACGTCGTCCTCACCGGTTCGCTGTCGCGCTCGGTCGGGTCGGCGGCCCGGGCGAGCGCCGAGCAGGTGGCCCTGCTCGTCGACGCCGGACGCGTGCCCGACCCGGTGCCGGTGTCGGGCGCGCAGGTGCTCCAGGTGCTCGACGCGCAGGGCCGGGTCGTCAGCGGCTCGGTGACCGCCGACCGGCTCACCGCCCTCGTCACCGACGACGAGCGGCGGCGGGCCCTGGCCGGCGAGTCGGTCGTCGTGCCGGGCAGCCGTTCGGGACTCGCCGGTCAGCTGCAGGTCGCCGCCGTTCCCGCGGGACCGGCGACCGCCCAGGGCCGCGCCTACACCGTCGTCGCCGCGGCGCCGACCGCCGACATCGAGCAGAGCGCGCGGACCGTGCGGCTGCTGCTCCTCGCGATCTTCCCGCTCCTGCTTGCGGCGCTCGCCGTCATCGCGTGGCGGGTCATCGGTGCCGCGCTCGCGCCGGTCGAGGCGTTGCGCCGCGGGGCCGAACGCATCGACGACGCGTCGTCGGAGGGGGAGCGGCTGCCCGTCCCGCCGAGCGACGACGAGGTCAGCGCGCTCGCGACGACGCTCAACGCCATGCTCGACCGCATCGCGACGGCCCGGCGCAAGCAGCGGGCGTTCGTCGCCGACGCCGCCCACGAGCTGCGCAGCCCCCTGGCGAGCATGCGCACCCAGCTCGAGGTGGCGCAGCGGTTGGGGGAGGGCGGAGACCTGCCGGCCGACGTGCTGCCCGACGTCGAGCGGCTCGCCGTGCTCGTCGACGACCTGCTCCTGCTCGCCCGCGCCGACGACGGCGCGGCCCTTTCGACCGCCTCGACCGGGGCGGCGTCGAGGACGTCGACAGTGTCAACGGTCGACGTCTCCGCCCTGGTGCGCGACGTCGCGGCCCGCTACGGGTCCGCGCGCGTGCCCGTCCGGGCCCGGCCGGGGCCGGGCGGCCGTCCGGCCCCGGCCCGGGTCGCCCCGGAGGACCTGACGCGCGCGCTCACCAACCTCGTCGACAACGCGGTGCGCCACGCCCGGACCGCCGTGACGCTCGAGGCGTCACTCGTCGGCCACCGGGTCGAGGTCGTCGTGACCGACGACGGCCACGGCATCCCCGACGCCGACCGCGAGCGCGTCTTCGACCGCTTCACCCGGCTCGACGAGGCCCGTGACCGCGACAGTGGCGGCACGGGCCTCGGCCTCGCCATCACCCGGGCCCTCGTGCGCCGCTGGGGTGGGGACGTGCGGCTCGAGGACGCCGGGCCGGGTGTTCGTGCCGTCGTCAGCCTCCCGGCCGGGGGCCGCGCCGGCCGCGGCTAGTACTGGAGCGTGAACAGCTCGGCTTCCCAACCGAACTCGCGGGCCGCGTCGACGTTGTCGCTCCGGTCGTCGGTGAACCAGACGTCGCCGGGCGGCAGCTGCCGTCCGAGGTCGCGCTCGAGCACGGCGTGCGCCGCGGCGAACGCGGCCGGGTCGGGCTTGGCCACCCCCAGCTCGGCGCTGTTGACGACGCCGTCGAAGAGGTGGGCGAGGCCCAGCAGCTCCAGCTCGCGGGGTACGAGGTCGGTGCCGTTGGTGAACAGGTAGGTGCGGTGGCCACCGGCGCGCAGGGTCTCGAGCCGCTCGACCGAGTCCGGCACCGGCGAGCCACGGTGGGCGCGCCAGGCCTGCATGTGCTCGCGCACGCGATCCGGCTCGGGCACGACCTCCTCGAGGGCCGCACAGATCGAGGCGTACCACTCGTCGAAGGACCGCTGGCCGGTGATCGTGGGGATCAGCAGGTCGGGCCGGAAGGCCGTCGCCGCCACCGCACCGCCCGGGAGGCCGAGCGCCGTCTCGATCATCGGGTCGGCGTCGCCCGCGGAGAAGTCGCGGACGACGCCGTCGAGGTCGAAGACGTAGGCGGCGTGCTCCCTCACGCCCGGGTGCCGCGCTCGGTCGCCGGCATCTCGGTGGTGGCGTCGCCCGGCGCGTCGTAGGCGTCGCCGGTGCTCGGGTCGGTGCTCGGGCGGGTGCTCGGGTCGGTGCGCTCGTCGGTCCGCTCGTCCGGGTACTCGCCCGTCCCGTCGCCACGGGTCGGGACGCGTCGGCCGGTGCGGGTCTCCGGCGGGCGCGGCACCGAGCCGGCCGAGGCGCCCCCGGCCGGTTCGTCGGACCACCGGGCCGTGCCGTCGGCGACGTTGCCCTCGGCGCGGCCCGTCACGACGTCGGCGCGCGAGGGACCCTCGCGGTCGCGCCATTCGGCCTCACGGCGCTCGAGCTCGGACTCGCGCGTGTCGAGGCCCTCGTGCCGGGCGGCCAGCTGGTCCTCGCGGCGTCGGAGGTCGTCGTCGCGCAGGCCGGCCTCCTCGAAGCGACGCTCGTGCTCCAGGCGGTCCGACTCGGCCTGGTCCTGCACCTCGGCGAGACGAGAGGCGTCACGCTCCTCGCGCTTCGCGCGCGAGCGGCGGCGGGCCGACCTGGCCAGCAGCGCCCATCCGAGAGCGAAGAGCAGGAGGGCGATCGCACCGTACGCGACGAGCTCGATGGCCGAGGCGTTGCGCGAGAAGCCGAAGGCGGTGACGGTGAGGGTCGCTGCGGTCGACCGGGCTGCCACGAACGCGGTGGCGCCGGCGCCGATCCCGAGCAGCAGGAGGACGACTCCCAGGAGGGCCATGGTGTGCTCCTTCGTCTGGACGACGGGTAGGTCCCGCCGTCGGGGTCCATCGACCCTAGCCATACCCGCTTCCGCGTCGCCGTGCCGAGTTGCGCCGAGTTGCGCCGAGTCCGGCGATCTCGACCCGTTAGCCTGACGCGCATGCTCGCCACCCGAAGGATCGCCGCCGCCGTGCTGTCGGCCCTCTGCGTCGTCGCCGCCGCGTCGTGCTCGAGCGGCGACAGCCCCGGGCCCGCCGAGACGTCGCTGTCCCCTGCCCAGCGGCTCGCCGCAGCGAAGACCAAGGTCGACGCCGCGTCGTCGGTGCACCTCGCGCTGACGAGCTCGGGCCTGCCCGACGGGGCGAGCGGCATCGTGTCTGCAGACGGCTGGGGTGCCCACCCGCCGGCGTTCAAGGGCACGTTCAAGGTGGCGCTCAAGGGCATCCAGGCCGACGCCGAGATCACCTCGGTCGACGGCGAGGTCTACGCGAAGCTCCCGCTCGTGCCCGGCACGAACAAGATCGACCCCAAGGCGTTCGGCCTGCCCGACCCGGCCACGCTCTTCTCGACCGACCAGGGCCTGACCACGCTGCTGACCAAGACCCAGAACCCGACCGTCGGCAAGCAGGTGCGCCAGGGCGCCGACGTGCTGACCACCGTCAACGGCACGCTGCCCGGCGCGGCCGTCGTCGACCTCTTCCAGATCGGCGACCGCACCGGCAGCTACCAGGTGGCCTACGGGCTCACCGACGCCCAGGAGCTGCGCACCGTCACGCTCACCGGGCCGTTCTTCGGCGCGGGCACGAGCTCGACGTACACGCTGGCCCTGGACAAGTACGGCCAGCCCGTCACCATCACCAAACCCTGAGCCGGGCCGGACACCTCCCCGTGCCAGCATTGCCGCCCCGCCACAGGCTCGCGCTGCTCGCCGTCGCATCCGCGGCGGTCGCGCTCGCGGCCGCCGACACCTACGTCGTCGTCCTCGCGCTGACCGACATGATGGCCGGCGTCGGCATCGGCATCGACGCGCTCCAGAGGGCCACCCCGATCATCTCGGGGTTCCTGCTCGGCTACGTCGCGGTGCTGCCCCTCATCGGGCGCCTGTCCGACCTGCTCGACCGGCGTCGGATCCTGCTGGCGTGCCTCGTCGTCTTCGTGGTGGGCTCGGCCGTCACGGCCCTCGCCACCGAGATGCCGGTCCTCGTCACCGGCCGCGTCCTGCAGGGCATCGGCGGTGGCGGCCTCGTGCCGGCGACCCTCGCGCTCGTCGCCGACCTCTGGCCCGCCGACCGGCGCGGCACCCCGCTCGGCGTCGTGGGCGCCGTTCAGGAGCTCGGCTCGGTGCTCGGGCCGGTGATCGGCGCCGTGATCCTGACGTGGCAGGGATGGCGGGCGATCTTCTGGGCGAACGTCGCCGCCGGGCTCGTGCTGTGGGTCGTGCTCCGCCTGCTGGGGCGGGGGAGCCCGACGCCGGCGACGCCCACGCGCCGGTCGGCCGGCGGACGCCTCGTCACCGTCGTCGCCGCGCTCGTCGCGGTACTCGGCCTCCTGGCCGTCGGGCTGGCGCTCGCGGCCCCCGAGTCGCTCGTCACCGACGTGCAGCTCGGTCTGCCGTTCGTGCCGTTCGCCGGCACGTCGAAGGTGCTGACCCCGATCGGGGTCACCGGCCTCGGGCTCGTCCTCGTGATGGGGGTCCTCACGGCGCCCCGTTGGTGGCCCGTGCTGCGCCGCGCCGACCTCGTCGGAGCATCGCTCGTCGCGGTCGCCCTCGGCACCCTCGTGCTCACCTTCGCCTCGTCCGACCCGGAGAAGGAGGTCGTCGGCCCGCTCGGCTACCGCCTCCTGCCGGTCGGCGCGCTGGCCCTCGTGCTGCTCGTGGTGTGGCACCGCGTCGCCCGCAACCCGCTCGTGCCCCGTGGCGTCGTCGGCTCACGCGGGCTGCGGGCCTACCTCGTCAGCCTGCTCGTCGGGGCGGCCCTCGTCGCGGTCGTCGTCGACGTTCCGCTCCTCGCGCGCCTCACCGACGAGTACGACGAGACCGGCGCGGCCCTCGTGCTCGTCCGCTTCCTCCTCGCGGTGCCGGTGGGTGCGCTCCTCGGCGGTTGGTCGTTGCGGCGGCTCGGCGACGGTGCCGTCGCGGCCGCCGGGCTGGCGCTCGCGGCCGCCGGCCTCGCGCTCATGTCGCGGTGGACGCTCGAGTCGGTCGTCGACCCGGTGCCGACGACGCTCGTCCTCGTCCTCGTCGGCCTCGGCGTCGGTCTGGCGCTGGCGCCCGTCAACGACGCCGCCCTGGCCGACGCGCCGTCGGACGCCCACGGCGTCGCGAGCTCGCTCGTCGTCGTGGCCCGGATGGTGGGGATGGTCGTCGGGCTCGCCCTGCTCACCTCGATCGGCCTCGCGCGGTACTACGAGGCGGTGCGGCACCTGCCCGACCCGCTCGACACCCAGGCACTCCTCGCGGCGGGGGTCGTCCAGGTGCAGACGGTCTTCCTCGGGGGAGCGGTGGCCGCCGGCGTCGCGGCCCTCGTCGCGGCGACCCTCGGCACCACGCGCACCCGCGCCCGGTCCGCGACCGCGGCCGACCCGCGGCCCGTGGGTCTCTGACCGACCGCCTCTGCCGCGGCTCCGGGTCTCAGGGCTCGGGCTGTGTCGCGCGCAGCTGTTGGGCGACGAGCTGGGTGCGGGAGCGGATCCCGAGCTTGCGGTAGATGCTCGCGAGGTGGAACTCGACGGTGCGCACGGACAGGAGCATCTCGGCGGCAACCTCTCGGTTGCTCAGCCCGCCCGCCACGAGTCGTGCGACGACCGATTCCTGGGACGTCAGGGACTCGCGGGGTCCGTGGGGCCGGTCGGCACCCGCGCCGGGACGAGCCCGGTGGTCGACATGGGCCGGCGTGCACGCGGCGAGCTGAGCCCTCGCCTCGGGCAGGTAGGCGTCCGCTCCGAGCTGCTCGAGGGCGGCCACCGCCCGCGACAGCCTCGGGACCGCGCCTGCGGCGTCACCCCGCGCCCGGTGCTGGGTGCCCGCCCGGAGCGACGCGAGCGCGGCGTCGAGCGGCATCCCGCACTCGGCGTAGACCTGTGCCGCGAGGGCGAGGTCCACCTCGGCCTCCTCGGCGCGTCCGTGGGACGCCGCGAGGACCCCGCGGGCGTGCCGTGCCTCCGCCAGGCTCGAGCGGCGGCCCGTCCGCATCGCGATCGCCTCCAGCGTGTCGCACAGGTCACCGGCGCGCCTGAGGTCGCCGGTTCGCGTCAAGGCCTCGACGTAGCGGGCGACCCACTGGAACGCCCCGGCCAACCAGGCCCCGGACGTCGGCGGTCGTCGCGCGAGCCAGGCGCCCGCGTCGAGGACCGACGCGTCGTCACCGGCGGCGTGGTGGACCTGGACCGCGGCGACCTGCGCGTAGACCTCTCCCGACCTCCCGCCGTGGGGCCCCGCCGCCACGGCGCGTTCCAGCCGGTCCCGGGCCGCGTCGATCTCTCCCCGCAGTGCAGGCGCGAACGAGGCCAACGCGTGGATCACCGCCAGGGCCCAGTTCTCCTCGAGCATCTCGGCGTTGGCGAGGGCCCGGTCCAGGTACAGCGTCGCGTCGGCCCAGTTGCCGCAGCGGTTCTCGAGCATGCCGAAGTTGGCCAGGGTGACGGATGAGAGGTAGTAGAGGTTGTGCCGGCGGGCCGCTGCGGCGGCTCCCGCCAGGGCGGTGCGCGCCTCGGCAGGGCGGTCGAGGTGGGTCAGGGCGAGGCCGCGGATCGCCTCCTGGGTGATCCGGTGCGGCTCGGGTGGGCCGGTCGGGGGGCCGAACAGCCGGAGCGTGGCCTCCGGGTCACCCTGCAGCAACAGGCCCGCGCCCCACGCGGCCCGGGCCGCCTCCCGATCGAGGAGCCCGCCGCGTCGGGTGGCGAGCGCCGCCCATCGCGCGGCCTCGACGGCGTTCTCGCCGACGAGCTCGAGCTGCGCCATGAGCAGGGCGGCCCCGGCCCGGGCCCGCGCGTCCTCGCTCTCGACGGCGAGACGGGCCCCCTCCCGGGCCTG
This sequence comes from Intrasporangium sp. Soil_C_50, assembly GCF_057656595.1. Lineage (NCBI taxonomy): Bacteria > Bacillati > Actinomycetota > Actinomycetes > Micrococcales > Intrasporangiaceae > Intrasporangium > Intrasporangium sp. Soil_C_50. The sequence goes on along the minus strand of NZ_JBDGKB010000005.1, from coordinate 15,111 downwards.
CTCGAGGTCGCCGCGCAGCCAGGCGAGCGAGGCCGTCAGGAGGGCGCGGTAGCCGCTCGGCGGGCGCGCCCCCTCCTCGAGCAGAGCGAGCGCGACTCCCTGGAAGCCACCGGCCAGCGCGGTGTGGGACGCCTCGAGCAGCAGAGCGTCGCGGTCCGACGGCGTCGGCGTCAGGGCGGCGGCGTGGTGGATCCAGCCCGACGCCTCGAGCAGGGCACCGCCGGCGGCGAGCGTGCGGCCGTGGTCGAGGACGCGCGCGGCCAGGTCGGGGTCGGGCCCGGCCGCGCAGGCGACGAGGTGGCGCAGCTCCTCGCCGGGCGAGGGCGCGGTGGCTGCCGCCGCGCGGTGCAGCTCGTACCGGCGTCCGAAGGGCAGGGACTCCTCGATGGCCGGCGCCATGACCGGGTGGGTGTAGGCCATCGTCACGAGCGGCGGCGCCCCGGTGCACTCGACGAGCCCCGATGACAACGCACCGTCGAGCGCGTCCCACACGTCCCCGACGCCGGCGAGCGCGGCGACCCGGGCGACCGGCTGCTCGGTGGCGAGCACGGCGAGGCCCTCGAGGAGTCTGCGTGCGTGGGGCGCGCACCGTTGCACCTGCTCGTCGAGAGCTGCGGCGAGCGTCGGTGAGGTCGGCAGGCCGGTACCGGGCGAGATGCCGTGCGCCGACACCTGTCCGGCCACCGACCGGATCCACAGCGGGTTGCCCCGGGTCGCGTCGTGCAGGGCACGGAGGCTCACGGGGTCCAGCCGGCGGCCCGTGACCGCCAGCGCGAGGTCACCGGTCTGCTCGACCGTCAGCCCGTCCACCTCGAGGTGGGCGCCGGTCGGGTCGGTCGCCAGCCGGGTCACGCCGGCCGCCGACGCCGGGAGCTCGTGGTCGCGCGCCGTGCACAGGACGAGGACCCGGTCGTGCCGGAGACGGCGAGCGGCGAAGCCGATGGCGGTGAGCGAGGCCGCGTCGGCCCAGTGCAGGTCGTCGAGGAAGACGACGCCTGCTCGGCTCACGCCCTGCGTGTTCTCGAAGGCCGCGAGCAGGGCGAGACCGACGTCGAACAGCCCCCGCGGCCCGCCGTCCCCGCTCGAGGAAACGGGTGAGGAGCGGGTCGAGGAGCTCGCGGAGCCGGGCGAGGGCCTGGCCGTGGAGCCGTCGAGCAGCTGGTCGACGGTGGCGAGGTCGACATGCCGGTCGTCCGGGTCGATCCTGACCCGGAGCAGCGACCGCGGGCGGGCCCGGCCGAGCCAGTGCTCGACGAGCCGCGACTTGCCGACGCCCGCTTCGCCGGTGACGAGCACGACCTGCGAGCGACCCTGATCGGCCGACCGGAGGGCGTGGTCGAGAGCCGCCAGCTGCTCGGTCCGACCTTGGAAGTCTCGGCCTACTTCCACGCTCGGATCATGGCACTCGCGGCGTTCGCGCGTGCCCGGAGTTGCGCAACTCGGCGACGAGGTGGACGGTCCAAACCCGGCCTCTCCCGGACGTTTCGGCGGCGACCGGCCGGCCACGAGCTGGTCGAGTGACGCGCCCGAGCCCGCGCAACCCCGTGGTTCCACGGATGTCGTGCTGCGCGAATCCCCCTACCGTCGAAGAGTGCCCGTTGCGCCCGGTGCGTCACGCCGGTGGCGGGAGGGGGCCGGCCTGAGGGACCGGGCGCCGGGCGCCGACACGATCCGCGATGGGTCGCCGGCCAGGGGGTGGTCCTGTGGCAGAGCCTGTGGGAGTCCGTGTCTCATGTGGGGAGGCACGGCGATGAGAGAGGTCCTCGCCGTCCTCGCGATCCTGCTCGGCGCCGCCGGCGTCGTGGTCGCCGCGGCCCGTGCCGTGTCCGCCCGACGGACCCCGGCGCCGGTCCCCGGGGCGAGCCCCCGTCCCGGTGCCCTGCACGGGGTGCTTGCCGTCGCCGGCGTGGCCCTCCTCGTCCTCGGCGTCGGTGTCGTCGTCGCTCCCGACACCGAACCGGTGGCCGTGCGGTCCGCCCCGGCGCCCGCCCACTCGCGTGGGCGGCAGCCCACGCCGATCCCGACGCCGTTCGACACCTCTCCCGCCGGGGCGTACCGGCGGCTGGTCGACGCGTACTGCGCCGGGGTCGGCGTGGTCCTGATGACGCCCGCGGACGCGTCCCGGACGAGCATCCACGCGGCACTTCGCGCCAGCGCCGCCTCGTTCGAGGACCTGGCCGACGTGCTCGACGGCGTCGAACCCCCGCCGCGCCTCCTGAACCGGCACCACCGGCTGGTCACGGCGGTCCGCCGGACGGATCGCATCCTCACCGACGCCGACGCGCAGCTGAACGTCGGCGCCATGGCGAGCTTCGCTCGGCAGCTCGACCAGCTGGGTCGCTCGGTCACCGAGCTCGACCGACAGGCTCGCGGCCTCCAGCTCCCGCACTGCCGACCGGCCTGACGGACCCGAGGGGGCGACTCGGCTAGGTTCGCCGGGTGGACCTTCGACCCCTGGACGTGACCGACGACGCCGCGCTGACGCAGGCCTACGACGTCGAGTGCGCGGCGCTGCAGGCCGTTCGCCGGGGATGGGTGCCGCTGGGCACGCAGGCGCGCATCGCGGCATGGCAGACGCCCGGCGGCTGGCGCACGTCCCTCGTCGGCGCCTTCGACGGTGACTCGCTGCTCGGCTTCGCCAGCGCCGCAACGGCCGACGACACCCCCGACACGATGTGGGTCGACGTGTACGTCCACCCGGTCCACCAGCGCCGAGGCCCCGAACGGCGACCTCGCCTGGGCACCGACACCGGTGTCGGAGCAGGAGTACGCGGAGGAGATCGCGCTCTGGACGGTGCAGGGCCGCACCGCCGTCGAGTCGGTGGCCCTCGACGGTGACGGCGCCGTGGCGGCCTGGACCTGCCTGCTGCTGCCGGCGGCCGACTCGCCCCGCGCCGCGCAGGTCGAGGGCACGCTCGTGCTCGGCCCGCACCGGGGTCGCGGTCTCGGCCGGGCCGTCAAGGTTGCCTCGTTGCGCGCCGCTCGAGCCCGTCGGGCCGGGCTGCGCGTGCGCACGAGCAGCGACAACCAGAACGTCTGGATGCACGCCGTCAACCGCGCGCTCGGCTTCGTCCCGGTCGAGTCGGAGGTGCTCCTGCAGAAGCGGCGGGTCGAGGAGGTCTGACCCCGTCCATCCGCTGTCCATCCGCTCTGCATTGCTCCGTGTCACGGGCCATCCGGACGCGTGACGGGCCCGGTACGACCGCGCCCGACTGACTGGCGCGTGTGGTGGAGCAACGCAGAGCAGACGGCGAAGCCCCTGGGTCGCGGGAGGATGCTGGGGTGTGGCAGGTCAGACGGGCGACGTCGGGCGTCAGCCGACCGCCAGCTCCTCGTAGGTCGGGAAGAGCTCGCGCCAGCGTGCGCTCATGTCGCAGCGGTCGCCCCCGGCGAGGGAAGCGGCGAGGTCCTCGAGATGCACCTGCCAGCCGGCCCCGTACGCGGCGAGCTCGCCGGCGGGCAGGCCGCGCTCCTCGATGACGAGCACCGTGCGGTCGCCGGCGGGCGTCAGGGTCGCCTCGATGGCGTGCTCGTGCGACTCCCCGTCCTCCGTCGTCCGGACGACGAGGCGCCGCGGCGGCTCGCACACCTCGACGCGTCCGGCGCCCTCCCATCCGCTCGTGAACCGCGCGCGGAACGCGCCGCCGACGCGGAGGTCGCCCGACACGTCCGCGATCCACCGAGCGAGCCGTTCGGGGTCGGTGCAGGCCTCCCACAGGTCCTCGATCCGGGTGTCGAAGACGTCCTCCACCCGCACCGAGCCCTGGTCGGCCCCGGTCCGCTGCAGCGTCCCGATGATCCTCATCGTCGTGCCCTCTTTCCCCTGGCGATCTCCGTGTGCAGTGCGTCGATGCGGTTCTGCCACAGCGCCCGATAGCCCTCGAGCCACTCGTCGACCTCGACGAGCGCCTGCGGTCGGAGGCTGTAGATCCGACGCTGGGCGTCCTGGCGGACGTCGACGAGGCCCGCCTCGCGCAGCACGCGCAGGTGCCGCGAGACGCCCGGTTGGCTGATGGGCAGGGCCTGGGCCAGCTCGCCCGCCGTGGCCGGGTGGTCGCGCAGGATCCCGAGGACCGTGCGCCGGTTACCGTCGGCCAGCGCGTGCAGCACCGCATCCATGCCAGCAATTTAGCCAGTCAGTTAAATAACCACAAGGCCATGCAGAGCGCCGGGTCGCGCGGGCGGTCGTGAGCGGTGCGGACACAGGGTCAGGAGGGCTGCCAGAGCTCGATGCGGTTGCCCTCGGGGTCGGTCACCCACCCGAACCGGCCGATGCCGTCCATCTCCTCGGTCTCCTCGGCGACGTCGGCTCCTCGCGAGCGCAGCTGGGCGAGCATCGCGTCGAGATCGGCCACCCGGAAGTTGAGCATGATCCGTTGCTGCGAGGAGCCGAGGTAGTCGCTGTCGCGCTCGAACGTCGCGAAGACCGTGGGGCCGGGCTGCGGCATCCAGACGCCGTGCTCATCGAGCTCCAGCCCGAGGCCGTCGCGGTACCAGGCGGCCAGGGCCTCCGAGTCGGTCGCTCTCAGGAAGATCCCGCCGATGCCGGAGACGCGTTCCATGGCCGACAGCCTCCCACGCCGGCCCGACCCGCGGAGCGGCTCGACGCGTCAGGCGGAGGCGGGACGGGCGCGCATCTCGGCGAGCAGGTCGCGGACCTCGTCGGCGACGACGTCGGTCGCCTCCCAGGGCAGCATGTGGCCGGCGTGCGGCAGCTCGGTGAAGGTCGCGTGCGGGAGCGCGACGCGCAGGGCGTGCGCCCGCGCCACGGGCATGAGTGGGTCGAGTCGGCCGGCGACGATGCCGACGCGGACGCGCTCGAGCCCGAGGAAGCCGGCGCGCTGGTCGGCGGTGAGCAGCGCGCCGTAGAAGGCGCCGAACGTCGCGAGCTTCGTCGCGGCGACCTGGGCGCGGGCGGTCTCGACCGCAGCGGGGTCGGGGTTCTCGCCGAAGAGGCCACCGACGAGCGCGCGGATGCGTCCGTTGCCGCCGGGCGGGAGGGGAAGCCCCCGCGCGGCCATCCGCATGACGGCCGCCTCGCCGGTCCGCTCGCCGAGCGCGACCCCGGAGGACGCCGTCGCCACGAGCAGGGCCGCCCGAACCCGGGTGCCGAAGAGGTCCGGGCGCTGCTCGGCCAGGGCCATGACGGTCATGCCGCCCATCGAGTGCCCGGCCAGCACGACGGGTGAGGCCGCCGGCACGACGGTCCGCAGCACGGTGTCGAGGTCGCGGCCGGTGTGCTCGACCGACAGCGAGCCCATCTCGGCGCGCCGCAGCCCGATCGTCGAGCGGCCGTGCCCGCGCTGGTCCCACAGCACGATGCGCACGGGTTCGTCGGCGAGCTCCTCGACGACCGGCAGCCAGCTCTCGTGGTTGACGGCCCAGCCGTGGGCGAGCACGAGCGTCGGGGCGTCGGGGGCGAGGTCCGGGTGGGCGTGGGTGTGCACCGACAGCACGGCGCCGTCGGGCGTGACGATGCCGCGACGGTCGTGGCGCCTCACGCGTCCACCCCCTCGACCTCGAAGACGACCGGGGCGTGGTCGGAGGCCCCCTTGCCCTTGCGCTCCTCGCGGTCGATGGCGGCGCCGACGACGCGTCGGGCCAGGGCCGGCGAGCACAGCGCGAAGTCGATGCGCATGCCCTGGCGCTTGGGGAAGGGCAGCTGCGTGTAGTCCCAGTACGTGAAGGTCCCCGGCTCGGACGTGTGCGGCCGCACGACGTCGGCGAACCCGGCGTCGACGACACCCTGGAAGGCGGCACGCTCGCCGGGGGAGGTGTGGGTCTTGTCGGCGTAGTACTCGACGCTCCACACGTCGGCGTCGGTCGGGGCGATGTTCCAGTCGCCGAGCAGGGCGATCTGCGCGTCGGGGTCGGTCGCGAGCCACCCGCGTCCGGCCTGCGCGAGCGCACCGAGCCAGTCGAGCTTGTACGTGAGGTGCGGGTCGTCGAGCGAGCGGCCGTTGGGGATGTAGAGCGACCAGATGCGCACGCCGCCGCACGTGGCGCCGATGGCGCGGGCCTCCGGGGCCACCGGGTCGCCCCAGCCGGGCATGCCCTCGAAGCCGACGGTGACGTCCTCGAGGCCGACGCGGGAGACGATGGCGACGCCGTTCCACTGGTTCAGGCCGTGGTGGGCCACCTCATACCCGAGGGCCGCGAACCGTTCGAACGGGAACTGGTCCTCGCGGGCCTTCGTCTCCTGGATCGCGAGCACGTCGACTCCGGTGCGCTCCAGCCACGCCTCCACCCGGTCGATGCGGGAGCGGATGGAGTTGACGTTCCACGTGGCGACTCGCATGGTCGGACACCCTAGAGGGACAAGGCAGCCGCGTGGTGCCTAGGGTGTGCCGCATGACCGAGCCCACAGCCGCCGACGCGTCCAGCCCGACGCCCTCGACGCCTTCGACGCCTCCGACGCGTCCCACCGCCCTCGTCACGGGTGCGAGTGCCGGCATCGGGCGCGAGTTCGCGGTCCAGCTCGCCGGACGGGGCCACGACCTCGTCCTCGTGGCCCGGGACACGGCCCGGCTCGAGGAGCTCGCCGGTGTGCTGCGGCGCGGGGGAGCGGGCGTCGAGGTGCTCACCGCCGACCTGTCCGACCGCGAGGCCCTCCGGCGCGTCGCCGACCGCCTGTCCGACCCGGACCGGCCGGTCGACCTGCTCGTCAACAACGCCGGCTACGTTCTGCGCGGCCGGTTCCTGCGCAACGACCTCGCCGACGAGGAGCGGATGTTCGACGTGCTGACGCGGGCAGTCCTCGTGCTGTCCCACGCCGGCGCACGGGCCATGGTCGAGCGCGGCCACGGCGCCGTCGTCAACGTGTCGTCGGTGGCCGGCTGGCTCGCCTCGGGCACGTACTCGGCGGCCAAGTCGTGGGTCACCGTCTTCACCGAGGGGCTCGCGGGCGACCTCGCCGGCACCGGCGTGACGGCCACGGCTCTGTGCCCGGGCTTCACCTCGACCGAGTTCCAGCAGCGCGCCGGCATCTCCAGCCCCGGGCCGAAGTTCATGTGGCTCGACGCGCACCGGCTCGTCGCCGACTGCCTCGACGACGTCGCCCGAGGCCGCGTCGTGTCGGTGCCCGGCCTGCAGTACAAGGCCGTGTCGACCCTGCTGCGCGTGCTGCCGCGTCCGCTCGTGCGCGCCCAGCTGCGCAGCACGAAGCTGCCGAGCCGCCGCGGCGACTGAGGCCGGGCGGTCGACCCGTGCCGTGACCCCGGCGTCGGCCTCCGCCGGCGGGCCCTACCATCGAGGGCGTGACCGAGACGCCCGACATCGCCACCGCCCGCGCCCGCCTCCTCGAGATCATCAAGGACAAGGCCATCGTCCACGGACGCGTCACGCTGTCCTCGGGCAAGGAGGCCGACTACTACGTCGACCTGCGCCGCATCTCCCTCGACGGCGAGGCCGCCCCGCTCGTCGGCGTCGTCATGCGCGACCTCGTCAAGGACCTCTCCTTCGACGCGGTCGGTGGCCTGACGCTCGGCGCCGACCCGGTCGCCACCTCGATGCTGCACGCCGCGTCCGCCGCGGGCGAGCGGCTCGACGCGTTCGTCGTGCGCAAGGCGGGCAAGGCCCACGGCCTGCAGCAGCGCATCGAGGGCCCCTCGGTCACGGGCCGCGACGTGCTCGTCGTCGAGGACACGACGACCACCGGCGCGTCGCCGCTCGAGGCCGTCAAGGCGGTCCGCGAGGACGGCGGCAACCCCGTGGCCGTCGCGACCATCGCCGACCGCGCCACCGGCGCCGGCGAGCGCATCACCGACGAGGCCGGCGTCGAGTACCGCTTCGTCTACACCCTCGAGGACCTCGGGCTCGCCTGAACCGGAGTCGGTTTCGTCGGCCTCACACCGTCAGGCGCTGCGGCCTGCCAAGGGACTGCCGACCTGGACGGGGTACCCGCGCCGCAACGCGTCGAGGCTCGATGGTGGGGTGATGACGGTGGCCGTGCCGCGCCCCGGGCGCGTCACGAACCCCTCGGCCGACGCGTAGGAGTTGTCGGCGCGCCACGGCACGAGGGCGTCACCGGCGACGCGGGCCGGGCCGGCGTCGAGCAGGACGAACGCACCGTCGGGCAGGTCGGCCCACGGGGCGGCGTGCAGCCGCCGGGTGCGGTGCCGGGAGTCCCAGCGCTCCTCGTGCAGGAGCCGGTCGAGCTCGGGCGCCGCGAGACGCTCGGCCCCGAGCCCGGCCGCGACGAGGTCGCGGAACCGCACGTAGTCGGCCCGTCGGCACTCGGCGCACGGCCGGTGCCCGGCGGCGAGCGCCACGGCCTCGTCGAGGAAGAAGAGCGGCGTGTAGTGGCCGGGGTGCCACTGGTCGACGCGACGGTCGCGGAACTCGAGGACGCACGTGATCCACGCGCGGCCGACGTGGTGGCGGCGCACCTGACGAGTGCCGGCGCCGTCGTGCAGCCGGCCCCGGTTGCCCGTCCACGACCCGCGCCCGGGCGCCGCGACGACCTCGCCGAGCGGCGTCACCCGGTTGGCCGCGGGCGCCTGAGTCTGCCCGGCGGCGGCGCCGACGCGACCGGCGTCCGGCCTCACTCGAGCACCTCGAGGTGCACGTCGGCCGGGTCGCCCTCACCGAGGCCCTCGGTCCGGCGCACCGCCTGCTTCATCGGCAGCACGTAGGCGCCACGGGACGCGTCGGGGAAGATCGACGTCGACCAGCTCGACCCGCCGACGGTGACGCGCACCCGCACCGACCCGAACCCACGGGGCGGCCGCGGCCGCTCGCGGACCCGCTCGGAGGCCTCGGGCGGCACCGTGACGAAGAACCAGCCCGTCTGCGCCTCCCACCGCCACAGCTCGGCGGTGAAGTCGAGGGCGAGGGGAGCGTCGTCCATGACGGCAGCGTACGGACGCCCGCCGACACGGCTCGTGGGACGCGTCGGGCCGGTGGAACGCGGCCGGCGCGCGCCGCGTCGCAGCACCGGTGCCGACCGGCCGTACCTCGTCGGAGGCGGCCGGACCGGCGGGACCCACCGGTCTAGGATCGGTGCCACGGACCGTCACGCCCTGACGCCCTCACGCCTCACGCTCAGTGGAGAACCTCATGATCATCGTCTGGATCCTGCTCGCGCTCGTCGTGCTCCTCGGCATCTGGGGCGTCGTCAGCTACAACGGCCTGATCCGCCTGCGCAACCGCGTCGAGGAGGGCTGGCGCCAGATCGACGTCGAGCTCAAGCGTCGTCACGACCTCATCCCCAACCTCGTCGAGACGGTCAAGGGCTACGCCGCCCACGAGCGCGGCACCCTCGAGGAGGTCATGCGGGCCCGGTCGGCCGCGATGTCCGGCTCGCCCTCGCCGGCCGAGGCCGCGCAGGCCGAGGGCGCGCTGAGCCAGGCGCTCGGGCGCCTCATCGCCGTCGCCGAGGCCTACCCCGACCTCAAGGCAAACCAGAACTTCCTCTCGCTCCAGCAGGAGCTGTCGAGCACCGAGGACCGCATCGCCTCGTCGCGCCGCTACTACAACGCGCTCGTGCGCGACCTCAACACCAAGGTCGAGTCGGTGCCCTCGAACGTCGTCGCGAACATCGCCGGCATCAAGCGCGCCGAGTACTTCGAGACCCCCGCCGCCGAGGCCGCGGTGCCGAACGTCTCCTTCGGCGACCAGGCTCCCGGCACGTTCGGCTCGGCCCCCGGTGGCCCGGGCGCGCCCGCCGTCGGCGGGTCCACGCAGCCCGGCGCGGTCGCCGGCCCCTCGACCCAGCCCGGCGGCCTCCCGCAGGCCGACGCCCCCGCCGACGTCACGGCGCCCGACCCGACCGTCGACCGCACGCGACCCGACGCCTGAACCTCACTGGCCAGGCGCGTCAGCCCTTGACGTAGGACAGCTTCTCGCTGACCCTCCCGTCGCGCAGCCGCACGACGTCCACCCCTCGCACGTGCCCGGGGGAGCCGTCCTCCTCGACCCAGTCGAACCGCCAGCGCAGCACCCCGCGGTCCCCGGCGACGAAGGACTCCTCCTCGGTGAAACGCGGGTCGCGCGTACCACCGAACAGGTCCTTCCACACGGCCCGCACGGCGTCGGCACCCTCGTGACGCATCCCGTCGGGGGCCGGGCCGGTGGCCTCGAAGACGCAGTCCGGCGTCATGAGTTCCATGATCGCGTCGACGTCGCCGCGCCCGAACGCCGCGACGAACGCCGCGAAGGCGGCGTGCACCGGCCCCCACGCGGCGTCGCGCCCGAAGCGCGCGAGCAGGTCGGCACCCGGGACGCCGGTCATCGTCCGGCGCGCGCCCACCGCGCCGACCGACCGGTAGAGCTCCTCCCGCTCGTCGAACCACGTCGAGACCGCGGTCACGAGCCACACGTCGAGGGTGGTGTCGCCGCCCGTCGCCGCGGCGAGGTCCCAGCCGTGCACGACGTGGTCGGCAAGCAGCTGGCGCACGTACTCGTCCATCGACTCGGTGCCGTAGGACAGGTTCACCGTCCCGGCGCTCGGCAGGGTCGCGGCGACGACGTCCTGGGCCTCCGAGGCGGCGTGGGTGGCGGCCGCGACCGGGTCGGCGCCGAGGACGTCGCCGTCGTAGCGGCTGCCGACCTCCTCGATCGTCGCGCCCTCCATGAGCGGGACGGTCCAGAGGTCCTCGCCGGTCACGTGGTTGACGAGGTCCCGGACCGTCCAGGCCGAGCACGGCGTCGGGCGGTCCCAGTCATCGGGGCCCAGCGCGGCGACCCGGTCGGCCCAGCCGCGGACGCTGGCCCGGTAGAGGCTCGACAGGTCGGTCTGGCCGGTCCCGCCGAGCGCGTCTTCACCGCCCCCCGTGGGCGCGGCCCCGCGCGTCGCTCCGGCGTCGTTGGTGTCCATGTCGGCCTCCGTCCACCCCTGCACCGACCAGTCTGCTCCGGCCGGCACGGCGGCGTGCCGGGTTCGACGCAACCGCGGCCCGGGCCGCGAGCTCGACGGCTCCGCGGCGGCTCAGCGGCCGCTCAGTGGCGGCTCAGTGGCGTCGCGGTCCGGACACCGGACGGGTCAGCGAAGGCGGTCCTGGGACCCGCTGGGGGCGTCGCTCGACTCGCTCGCGGCCTCGCCGATCTCGGCCGCGACCTCGCGAGCCTCGCGCCGGTGCTTGACGATCTCGATGGCCATCGGGATGACCGACACCAGCACGATGAGCAGGACCGCGTACTCGATGTTCTTCGTCAGGCCCGGGAAGACCTGGCCGAGGAAGTAGCCGAGCAGGGTGAGGCTGACGACCCACGCGACGGCGCCGACGGCGCTCCAGCCGAAGAACCGCCGGCGGTGCATCCGCCCGATGCCCGCGACGACGGTGATGAAGGTGCGCACGATCGGCACGAAGCGGCCCAGGACGAGGGCGCGGTTGCCGTACTTGTCGAAGAACACGTTCGTCTTGTCGAAGTTCGCGGTGTTGATGAAGCGGCCCTGGCGTTTGTAGAGCGGCCGGCCGACCCCGCGCCCGATCTCGTAGCCGACGACGTTGCCGAGGAAGGCCGCCGCGGACAGGGCCGCCATCGCGACGAAGAGGTTGATGTGCACCTGCCCGGTGGCGATGAAGAGACCGACCGCGAAGAGCAGCGAGTCGCCGGGGAGGATCGGGAAGAGCAGCCCGCACTCGACGAAGACGATGATGAGCGCGATCGCGAAGAACGCGGTTCCGTACTGCTGGAGCAGGTACGTCGGGTCCATCCACTTCGGGCCGAGGGCGGAGGCGGCGGCGAGTGCGTGCATGCGCCCAAGGGTAGGCGGTGCGATCCGGATCTCCTCAATCCGCGCTGTGCCCCTCCTGTGCGCGCACACGCCCGTCGGCGCTGCGACCCACCGCTCGTAGACTCGGTCGGTGCCCCACGAGCCCCGCGACCCCACGGTGCCTGCTGCCGGAGTAGCTGCCGAGGTTGGTGTCGGTCCCTGGCCGGGGACGTGGCCGAAGGGCGCGCACTGGGACCCCGAGCTGCTCGCCCACGGCGACCGCCGCAACGTCGTCGACGCCTACCGGTACTGGCGCCACGACGCGATCGTCGCCGACCTCGACACCCGCCGGCACGACTTCCACGTGGCCGTCGAGAACTGGGGCCACGACTTCAACATCGGCTCGGTCATCCGCACCGCCAACGCCATGGGCGCGCGGGCGTTCCACATCGTCGGCCGCCGGCGCTGGAACCGGCGTGGCGCCATGGTCACCGACCGCTACCAGCACGAGCACCACCACCCCGACCCCGACGCCCTCGTCTCCTGGGCGCGCGAGGCCGGGCTCGCGCTCGTCGGGATCGACAACCTGCCCGGCTCGCTGCCCCTCGAGACCTACGACCTGCCGCGCGGTTGCGTGCTCGTCTTCGGCCAGGAGGGCCCGGGTCTCAGCGAGCCCATGCGGGCGGCGTGCGAGGTGGTGCTGCACATCGAGCAGTTCGGCTCGACCCGTTCGATCAACGCCGGCGCCGCCGCGGCAGTGGCGATGCACGCCTGGGTCCGCCGCCACGTCTTCGACCAGCGCCCCTGAGCCTTCAGGCGGAGGGGTCGCGGCCGCGCCAGCGCAGGGGCTCCTCGGCGTACTCCTCGACGACGTGCGCCGCGACGCCGAACGAGCGGGCCACCTGGAAGAGCACCTCGCCCGCGGCCGCCGGCAGCCCGAGGGCGTGCAGCGCGGCGGCGCTCGCGAGGTCGATATTCGGCAGCGCGCCGGTGCGCTCGGCGACGACTGCCGCCAGCGCCTCGACGCGCTCGACGACGGGCTCGGCGCCCGGCAGCCGGCGCACCCGGTCGAGCACGACCTCCGCCCTCGGGTCGCCGTCGGGGTAGAGGAAGTGCCCGAAGCCGGGCACGACGCCGTGCGTGCGCAGCGCTCGCGCCACTGCGTCGGACGCGTCGGACGCGACGGACGTGCCGGACGCGTCGGCGAGGAGGGCGTGCGCGGCGACAGGAGCGGCCCCGTGCAGAGGGCCGGCCATCGCGGCATAGGCGGCCACGAGGCAGTCGTGCAGGCCGGCGCGGGTCGACGCGGCCACCCGGGCCGCCACGGTCGAGGCGGTGAGGCCGTGGTCGAGGAGCGTGACGAGCAGGACACCGACGACGTCGGACGCGTGGGGCGCCGGCTCGCCGCCGAGCGCGGTGAGCGTCAGGTCGGCGAGCGGCTCGAGCGCCGACCCGGCCCGCGTCCGCGCACCGCCGGCGAGCGCGACGGCGCCCGCTACGACGGCGGGTGCGGCCGAGCGCACCCGTTCGGGGTCGGTGTCGCCGGCGAACGGGTCGGACGCCGCGAGCAGCTGCACGGCGACCGGCAGGCGACGCTCGAGCGGGAGGTGGACGAGTGCACGGGCTGCCGGACGCGTCGCCTCGGTGAGGTGCGGCATCCGCGGCAGTGGCACGTCGACGTCCGAGAAGTGCTGCGCTGCAACGGAACCGAGGACCAGGCCGGCGGCGCGCTCGACCGATCCCGCATCGACGGCGTCGTCGAGGGGCACGCCCCGGTAGCGCAGCTCGCCCTCCACCTGGCTGCTGACGCCGGTGGCCACGGTGCGGAACCGCAGCACCGACTGGGGCGTGCCGACGGCGCGCGTGGCCGAGACCATGGCCTCCACCTGGGCCCGGTCGAAGAGGCTCTCCTGCTGGCCCGGACGCCGCTCGCTGCGTAGGAGCCCGCGGCTGACGTAGGCGTAGAGCGTCGCGCGCTTGACGCCGAGGCGCTGGGCGGCCTCGGTCGTCGTGATCCACGGGCTGCGCGATGCGGTCACTGGTCCTCCTCGGGTGCGGATGACGCGGTCGGTGTTGACTCGATCAACGTTGACCGGATCAACATTGACGATGTTGATCAACATGGCTGAGGGTGACGAGTGAACCCGAGAGGAGCACGCCATGTCCACCCACGCCCCAGCCTCGAAACCCTCGGCATCGCCCGCGCCGACGCCGGCCGGTTTCGTCCTCGTGCCGCCCGGCCTGTCCAAGGTCGTCGTCACCGACACCGAGATCGGCGACGTCCGCGGCGACGAGGGCTTCTTCCACTACCGCCAGTACTCGGCCGTCGAGCTGGCCGAGGCCGTCGGCTTCGAGGAGGCCTGGCACCTGCTCTTCCACGGCCACCTGCCCTCCGCCGCCGAGCTCGACGCCTTTCGCGCCGAAGCCGGCCGCCTGCGCGTCCTGCCGCCGGCGCTCGCCGACCTGCTACCCGCGATCTGCGCGACGACGACCGACTCCCTCCAGGTCTTGCGCACCGCGTTGTCGGCCTGGGGCGGCATCACCGGCCAGCGCCTGCTCTACGACGCCGGCGAGGACGAGCGGCTCGCCTCGGCCATGGCCGCCGTCGCGGTCACGCCCACGATCCTCGCCGCGTCGCACCGGATCCGGCGTGGCCTCGACCCGGTGCCGGCCGACCCCGACCACGACCACGCCACCGACTACCTGCGCATGGTCACCGGCTCGCTGCCCACCGATCGCGACGCGCGCGCTGTCGAGCAGTACCTCGTCGCGACGATGGACCACGGCTTCAACGCCTCGACCTTCACCGCACGGGTCATCGCGAGCACCGGGTCCGACCTCGCTGCCTGCCTCGTCGGCGCCATCGGCTCGTTCGCCGGTCCCCGGCACGGCGGCGCCCCGAGCCGCGCGCTCGAGGCCCTCGAGAAGATCGGCACGCCCGACCGCGCCGAGCCGTGGGTGCGTGAGCAGGTCGCGAGCGGCGCCCGGATCATGGGCTTCGGCCACGCCGTCTACCGCACGCACGACCCCCGCTCGGAGATGCTCAAGGCCGTCGCGCGGCGCTGGGACGACCCGCTCGTCGACTTCGCGATCGGTGTCGAGGCGACGATCGAGCGGGTCCTGGCCGAGCTCAAGCCGAACCGCCCGCTCTACGCCAACGTCGAGTACTACGCGGGGGTCGTCATGCGGCTGGCCGGCCTCGAGCCGAGCATGTTCACGCCGACCTTCTGCGTGGCCCGAGCCGTGGGCTGGACTGCGAACGTCCTCGAGCAGGCTCGCGACCCGAAGATCATCCGGCCCGCGGCCCGCTACGTCGGCCCGCCGCCCCCGCAGCCCGTGCCGACCCGCACTCCGGCCACCGCCTGATCCGGGCCGCCCCCTAGGTGTACTCGGCCAGCAGGTTGGTGACACCTCGGCGTTGACGACGAGGAGAACCTCCGGGTGAGGTGAGGAGT
>NZ_JBDGKB010000004.1:141495-341297 GCF_057656595.1 Intrasporangium sp. Soil_C_50 | reverse complement strand
ACTCCTCACCTCACCCGGAGGTTCTCCTCGTCGTCAACGCCGAGGTGTCACCAACCTGCTGGCCGAGTACACCTAGGCTCGGGCGGGTGAGCCCGTACCGCCCCGACGCCGCAACCACCCGCCACCTGACCCACCTGCTCGCGACCGAGCAGCGCACGCACCGCCTGCCCTCCGTGGCGGCCGGCGTCGTCCGTGACGGCGAGCTCGTGTGGTCCGACGCGGTCGGCACGCTCGACGGTCGCAGCGACGGCGCGGCCGCGGACGCCGACACCCAGTACCGGATGGGCTCGATCACCAAGACGTTCGTCGCGGTCGCGCTGCTGCGCCTGCGCGACGCCGGCCGTCTCGGACTCGAGGACCCGTTCGAACGGCACGTGCCGGGCACGTCGTTCGGGCACGTGACCATCGCCCAGCTGCTCTCGCACGGGGCCGGCGTCCAGGCGGAGACGAACGGCCCGTGGTGGGAGCGCACCCCGGGCGGCTCGTGGGACGAGCTCGTCGCCTCGCCCGTCGCGCAGCGCTTCGCGGAGGGTCGGCGCTTCCACTACACGAACGTCGGCTACGCGGCCCTCGGCGAGCTCGTCGCCCGCGCCCACGGCACCTCGTGGTTCGACGTGGTGCGCCGTGAGCTGCTCATGCCGCTCGACATGAGCCGGACCACCCCGCGCCCGGCCGGCAAGGCGGCGCAGGGCCTGGCCGTGCACCCGTTCGCCGACGTCGTGCTGCCCGAGCCGGAGCACGACGCCGGTGCGATGGCACCGGCGGGCCAGCTCTGGTCGACGACGACCGACCTCGCGCGCTGGGCGGCCTTCCTCGGCGGCGACACCGGTGACGTGCTCTCGCGCGACACGCTCGCGGAGATGTGCGAGCCGCGCACCGTCAACGACCTGCCGGGCCAGGCCTGGACCGTGGCGCACGGCCTCGGGTGGCAGGTGTGGAACCTCGACGGCGTGCGGTACGCCGGTCACGGCGGTTCGATGCCGGGCTTCCTCGCCGGCCTGCGGGTGCGACTCGACTCCGGCGACGGCGTCGTCGTCACGGCCAACGCGACCACCGGCATGGGGCCGGTCGCCCAGACGCTGATCGAGGCGTTCGCCGAGCGCGAGCCGAAGCCGGTGGCGCCGTGGCACGTCGACGTCGGTGCCGCATCGGGCCATGCGGGCTCGGTCGACCTCGGTGGCACCTGGCACTGGGGCCCGGCCGTCGCGACCGCGCGCTTCGAGGGCGAGCACCTCGTCCTCGGCGAGCCCGGCCAGGCGCGCGGGTCGCGGTTCGCCCGCGTCGAGGCCGACGGCCGCGACGCGTGGGTGGGGCTCGACGGCTACTACACGGGCGAGCCGTTGCGCGTCGTGCGTCGGCCCGACGGCACCGCCTCGCACCTCGACCTCGCTTCGTTCCGCTTCACCCGCACGCCCTACGACCCGGCCGCGGACGTGCCGGGCGGCGTCGACGAGCACGGCTGGCGCTGATGCCCCGACCCGACCTCTCGACGCTTGTCTGGCCGCGCCGCACGGACCGGCTGCTGCTGCGCCCGCTGCGCGTCGAGGACATCGAGCCGATCCACGCCTTTCGCAGCCTGCCGGAGGTCGTCGTGCACCTGAGCCACGACGTGCTCAGCCTCGAGGAGGTGCGCGAGCGGGTCGTGACGCGGATCGCGCGCGGGCGCCCCGACGCGCTCGAGCCGCTGCTGGGGCTCGCGGTCGAGGAACAGCGCACCGGACGCGTCATCGGCGACGTCATGCTGCGGCTCGAGCCGTGCCGCTCCATCTCACGCACGCCGACCGACGCGTGGGAGGGCACCATCGGCTACGCGCTGCACCCCGACGTCCACGGGCGCGGCCTCGCCGCCGAGGCCGCCTCCGAGCTGCTGCGCATCGGCTTCCACGAGCTCGGCCTGCGCCGCATCACCGCCGACGCGTACGCCGACAACATCGCCTCCAACCGCGTGCTGCACCGGATCGGGATGAGGCTCGAGGCGACGATCCACGCGAAGTCGCTCGGCAAGGACGGCACCTGGCTCGACGACAACGAGTGGGCCGTCCTGCGCGAGGAGTGGATGGGCTGAGACGCGCGCGCCGGGCCGTGCGGCCCCGGCGCCTTGTCGTGCTGCGTCACCGCTGCATCCCCGCCGGACCTCAGTGGGTGCCGTGGTGCTCTGCCCGGCGGGGGAGCAGGAAGGTGAGCAGCCACGCTGCCGCGACCATCGCGACGGCCACCCAGACGCACGTCTGGACCGCCGAGGTGAACCGGCCGATCGTCGGTGCGACCGCCCCGCCCTCGAGGTGGCCGAAGAACACCGTGCCGAGCACCGCGATGCCGAGCGCGCCGCCGATCTGCTGGACCGCCGTCAGGGTGCCCGACGCCGAGCCGGACTCCTCGGGCGACACCCCGGCCAGGACGATGTCGAAGAACGGCGCCATGACCATCCCCATGCCGATACCCATGGGCACGAGGGCCGGGGTCAGCGCGAGGATCGTCACCGACGCGCCGGAGGAGCCGACGATGACGCCGAGCAGCACGAGGCCGCCCCCGAGGACGATGCCGCCGATGTGCATGAGCCGCCTGCCGAGCCGCACGTTGAGTCCCTGGGCGATGCCGAAGCCGGCCATCATGCCGAGCGCCTGCGGCAGGCCGGCGAGGCCGGCGTGGAGCGGGTCGAAACCGAGACCGAGCTGCACGAAGAGCGTCAGGACGAGCGAGGTGCCCATCAGCGAACCGAAGAGCGCGAGACCGGTGAGCAGGCCGGAGGTGAAGGCGCGCTTCGTGAACAGCGAGGGCACGACGAGCGTCGCGAGCCCGGCGCGGTCACGGCGTCGCTCGAGCACGGCGAACGCGGCGAACGCGGCGACGGAGAGGGCAAGGAGCGCGAAACACCATGCAGGCCAGTGCTGCTCGCGGCCCTGGATGAGCGGGACGATGAGCGCGACCATTCCGGTCGTGGCCAGCAGCGCCCCGGGGACGTCGATGCGCAGGGACCGGTCGGGACGCGACGCCGGCAGGTAGCGCAGCCCGGCGAGGAACCCGGCCACGCCGATCGGGATGTTGATGGCGAAGATCGCCCGCCACCCGAGCCCGAGGACGTCGGCGTCGACGAGCCAGCCCGCGAGCACCGGCCCGCCGACCGACGACAGGCCCATGATCGGGCCGAAGGCACCGAAGGCCCTGCCCATCTCGGCCGGCGGGAACATCTCCTTGATCATGCCGAGGCCCTGGGGGATCATCGCCGCCCCGAAGAAGCCCTGGACGACGCGGGTCACGACGAGCATCTCGGGCGACACGGCGGCGGCGCACGCGATCGAGGCGAGGGTGAAGCCGGCCATGCCGACGAGGAACATCCGGCGCCGGCCGAAGAGGTCGCCGAGCCGGCCACCGAGGAGCAGGCCGGATGCCATCGCGACGGTGTAGGCCGCGGTGAACCACTGCACGAGCGTCGCGCTGCCACCGAGGTCGCGCACGACCGATGGCCCGGCGATGACGGTGACGAGCGCGTCGAGCAGGTCCATGACCTCGGCGGCGAGGACGACGAACAGGGCGGCCCAGCGGTACGGGTGGGGCGTGAAGGACGCCTCGGCGGCCGACGTCGGATCGGTGCCGGCGGGGACGTCGGGGGTGGTGCGGACGGGGTCCGGGGCCGCGGGTGGCGGCGAGGTCGTGGGCGGGGTGCTCATGGGGTCTCCTCGGCTGGCAGTTGGCGAACAGCGTTCGTGACGAACACTGTTCTACTAACGAACGGTGTTCGCGTCAAGTACGATGTTCGTCAGGAGGCCCGTCAGGGTCCAGGCGGCGAGGGGAGCGGCATGACGAGCAGCGGTACGACGAGTCCGGGAACCTCCGGCCGCCCCGACCTCCCCGGCCTCCCCGAGGTCCCGTGGCGTCCGCGTCCGCGGGCCACGCGCGCGCGCACCCCCATCTCGCTCGACCGGATCGTCGAGACTGCCCTGCGCATCGTCGACGCCGAGGGCACCGAGGGCGTCACCATGCGACGCGTCGCCACCGAGCTCGGCACCGGCCCCGCCTCGCTCTACGCCTACGTCGAGTCGCGCGAGGAGCTGCTCGTGCGCGTCCACGAGCGGGTCATCGAGGAGGTCGACTTCCCCGACTTCCGCGCGGTCGGCTGGCAGGAGGGGCTGCGCCGCTTCGCCGCCGGCGTGCACGAGGTGTACCGCAGGCATGCCGACATCGCCCTGCTCAGCTTCGCCGACATCCCGACGACCGAGGCCTCGCTGCGCGGCGCCGAGGACCTCCTCGCGGCGATGCGCGACGGTGGGGTGTCGATGAACGTCGCGGCCTGGGCGATGGACCGCATCTCG
The DNA here is from genome assembly GCF_057656595.1 of Intrasporangium sp. Soil_C_50. Lineage (NCBI taxonomy): Bacteria > Bacillati > Actinomycetota > Actinomycetes > Micrococcales > Intrasporangiaceae > Intrasporangium > Intrasporangium sp. Soil_C_50. The sequence continues at coordinate 336,987 of NZ_JBDGKB010000004.1, read as the reverse complement.
CTCTACATCGGGGCCGACGCGTACGAGGGCTGGCTCATGCAGCGGCGTTTCGGTGGGGCCACGCCGGAGGAGTCCGAGGAGCGGGGCCGAGCCTACTTCGCGCAGGTGGGGGAGTTCTTCGCCGCACTGCCGCGCGACCGCTTCCCGGTCATGACCTCCCACCTCGGCGAGCTGATGGACGGCGACGGCGAGCAGCGGTTCGCCTTCGGCGTCGACATGTTCATCGCCGGCATCGCGAGCACCGTGCCCGCCAAGGACAGCGGGGCAGCGAAGGCACGGAGTCGCGGGAAGCGCTGAGCCTCAACGTGATCGGGCGATGAGCGCCTCGATGCCGTCGAGCAGGAGCGTCAGGCCGTGGTCGAACTCCTCGTCGAAGAAGTCCTCCTCGTCGTCATCGAGCGCTCCCGGCCCGGCGGCGATGAGCAGCGGGAAGCGCTCCGGGTCGACGAGCATGCCGATCTGCTCGAGGTAGTCGGCCTGCGGTCCGTCGGGGTCGGGGCTGCCGACGAGACCCATCTGCACCGACTGGCGCACGTGGTTGTGGTTCCACCCGTCGATCGCGAGCATCGAGGACAGTCGCTGCTGTGACGTGAGGTCCGCGCCCTCCAGCGCCTCGAGCCCGCGCTCCATCCAGGTGATCGCGTTCGGGGTCAGGGGCGGGGCCGCCTGGCGCACCTCGACGGTCCACGGGTGGGCCATGCGGCGCTCGGACAGCTGTCGCGTCCAGGCCGTGATGCGCTCGCGCCAGCCCTGGCCCGGGCTGAAGGGGAGGTCGGGGGCGCCCAGGGCGACGTCGAGCATGACGGCGCCGAGCTCGTCGCGGCTGTCGACGTAGCGGTAGAGCGACATCGTCGTGAACCCGACCGCGCTCGCGACGCTCTTCATCGTCACCGCGTCGAGGCCCTCGCGGTCGGCGATGGCGACGGCCGCAGCGCCGATCTCCTCGATGGTCCTCGCCGGGCGCGGACCGCGGCGGCCCTCGGGCTCGCGCCCCCAGAGCAGTTGGAGGTAGCGCGGCAGGGCCGGCTGCCGCGGGGGCACGTTGTCGTCGGGCACGGGCCGATCCTAGCCAACTGCTTGCGCAGTACGCAGATGCGTTCTATCTTCTGTGTACTAGTTAAACACTATGCGATATACGCAGATAGGAATTGCCATGTCCGCCCCGATCGCCGCCCCACCACCGTCCTCGCCTCCCCGTGCCGGCAGGCGCGAGTGGACCGCCCTCGCGGTGCTCTGCCTCCCGCTGCTCATCGTGTCGATGGACGTCTCCGTCCTGTTCTTCGCCGTGCCACACATCGCCGAAGCCCTCGCGCCGTCAGCCACCCAGGTGCTGTGGATGTTCGACGTCTACGGGTTCGTGTTGGCCGGGCTGCTCTTGACGATGGGCAACGTCGCCGACCGGATCGGCCGGCGACGACTCCTCCTGCTCGGCGCCGCGGCCTTCGGGCTCGCGTCTCTCCTCGCCGCATGGGCCCCGAGCGCCGAGTGGCTCATCGCCGCGCGCGCCCTCATGGGCGTCGGCGGGGCCACCCTGATGCCGAGCACGCTGGCGCTGATCCGCAACCTCTTCGCCGACCCCGGCGAGCGCGCCAAGGCCGTCGGGGTCTGGTCGGCCGTCATGGCCGGCGGCGTCGGGATCGGGCCGGTCATCTCGGGGGTCCTGCTCGCGCACTTCTGGTGGGGCTCGGTGTTCCTCGTCAACGTCCCGGTCATGCTCGCGCTGCTCGTCGTCGCCCCGTTCCTCCTCCCGGAGTCCAAGGCGCCCTCGGCGCGCATCGACGCGCTCGGCTCAGCGCTGTCGCTGCTCGCGATCCTGCCGCTCGTGCACGTGCTCAAGGAGGTCGCGGCCGACGGGTGGTCGATGCCGCTGGCCGGGTTCCTCGTCGTCGGCGTGACCTCCGGGGTGGTGTTCGTGCGGCGCCAGTCGAGGATCGCCTTCCCGATGGTCGACCTCACGCTCTTCCACCGCCGCGGCTTCGGCGGCTCGGTCGCGGTGCAGGTCATCGGGATGTTCGGCGTCATGGGCAACGCCGTGCTCGTGACGCAGTACCTCCAGTCGGTGCTCGGCTACAGCGCGCTGGCAGCGGCCCTGTGGAGCCTGCTGCCCTCCGTCTTCGTCGGGGCCGCGGCACCGACGGCGGCGGCAGTGGCCGGACGCGTCGGTCGACCGCTCGTCATGGCGGTCGGGTTCTTCACGGCCGCAGGAGGGTTCATGGGGATGCGCCTGGCCGGTGTCGACTCCTCGATCGTCGTCACCCTCGTGGCCGCCTCTCTCGTGGCAGCAGGCCTCGTGTCGGTCGCGACGCTCGTCACCGAGTACGCGATCGGTGTGGCCCCGGCCGAGCGGGCCGGGTCGGTGTCGGCCCTCGTCGAGACCGCGGGCGAGCTCGGCGGGGCCCTGGGGATGGCGGTGCTCGGCAGTGTCCTCGGCGCGACGTACGCCTCACGGATCGTCGAGCTGTTGCCGGCGGGCCTGCCGGCCTCGGTCGTCGACGCCGCGAGCCAGACGCTGGGGGAGGCGTCGGTCGTCGCTGCTCGCGTCGGGGGTCCGGCGGGCGACGGGGTGCTCGCCGCGGCCCGTGAGGCCTATGTGCACGGCATGCACGTGACCGACCTCGTCGCGGCGGCCGTCCTCGTCGTGGGCGCGGTCGTGGCGCTCGCGTTCCTGCCGCGTCACGAGGCTCGCAGCGTCGACGCCGAGGGCGCCGAGGGCGCCGAGGTGGGCGCGCCCGCCCCCGTCGGCTGAGCGGCTGAGCGGCTCAGGGGCGACCGCGAGCGTGGACCACGAGCCGGGAAGGTCGTCCTCGTGGTCCACGCCGCACCCCGCCGGGCGGGAGCGCAGCACGCCCGGCGGGTGTCGAGGTGGGTGCGGGGGTCGGATCGGGCGACTCGGGACGGCCCCCGAACTCCGCTCCGGCCCGCCGCCCCCGCACCCGGGTCAACCGGCTCGGTCATCCGGCTCGGTCACGTGCGGTCACGCGCTCAGCCGCACTCATGAACACCAGGGGTAGACGAACAGGCTGTGGCTGCCGGCCCGGTGGTCGGCGAGCAGGAGGCTGAGCGGGATCGGGTCGGGTACGCCGCTGATGTCGGCGCCGGCCCTGGGGGTGACCCCCACCGCCAGTGCGGTCGAGATGGGCAGCCCGTTGGCCGCCACCTGCGGGAAGACCCCGAGCGACTTGAGCGTGTTCATGCCGGCGCGCATGCAGGCGGTGTCCTGCCGGCCCGACGCCGACGCCGATCCGGCGCTGGTCAGGGCGGCGGCGGCGGCCAGGGCCAGAGCGGCGGTGGCTGTGGCGATCTTCATCGGTGACTCCTGTGTCTCCCCGAGCGTCCACGGTTTGTCAAAGGTTTGACGGCCCAGAGTCACCAAAGCCGGGCCTGTTCGTCAAGCGTTTGTCCAGGGTTTGTCACGGGGTCCCGACGAACGGTCAGACGCGCTGCAGCTCGGCGGTCGGGGCATCGACGGCCTCGACCCTCCGGATGTGCCGCGGCCACCAGAACCGGTCGCCGAGGACGATGGCGATGGCCGGCACGAGCAGCGTCCGCACGACGAGGGTGTCGAGCAGCACGCCGACGCAGATGATGACGCCGATCTGGGCCAGCACGACGAGCGGCAGCACGCCGAGCACCGCGAAGACCGCGGCGAGCAGGATGCCGGCGCTCGTGATGACCCCGCCGGTGGCCGCGAGCCCCCGGAGCATCCCGACGCGCGGCCCGTGGCGGCGCGTCTCCTCCCGCGCCCGGGTGACGAGGAAGATGTTGTAGTCGACGCCGAGCGCCACGAGGAAGACGAACGCGTAGAGCGGGGCGCTGTCGTCGAGGGCCTCGAAGCCGAAGACCTTCGTGAAGATCCACCACGACGCCCCGACGCTGGCCAGGTAGGTCGCGACGACGGTCGACACGAGGACGAGCGGTGCGACCACCGAGCGCAGCAGCAGTCCGAGCGCGACGAGCACCAGGCCCAGGACGATCGGCAGGATGACGAACCGGTCGCGCGAGGACGCCTCGGCCTGGTCGAGCGCCACGGCCTCGGTGCCGCCGACGTGCGTCTGTGCGATGGGTGCCACGGCGTCGCGCAGGGCGCGGACGGTGGCGGTGGCCTCGGGGGTGCCGGGAGGGGCCGAGATGACGGCGTCCACTTCGGCGACGCCGTCGCCACGCGCGGTGACGCGGGCGCCGGCCACGCCGTCGACTCCGGCGGCTGCCTTCCGGACGGCCTCCGCGTCGCCCGTCGTGACGAGGACGGCCGGGTCGGCGCTGCCGGCCGGGAAGGACTGGGCGAGGCGTTCGGCGGCCGCGATGGCCTCCGGCTTGGTGAGGAACTGGTCGGACTGCTTGAGGCCGGTGTCGACGGCGAGCAGGCCGCTCGCCATGGCGGCGAGCACGACGAGCGTCACCGCTATGACGCGACGCGGGTGCGCGGCGACGCGGTCGCCGATGCGGCGCCAGAGGGTGTGCCCGTCGGCGAGCGACTCCTGGCCGACGTGCGGCACGCGGGGCCAGAAGACCCAGCGTCCGAAGCAGACGAGGGTGGCCGGCAGGACGAGCAGCACGAACGCGGCCGCGACGACCACGCCCACGGCACAGGCGAGCCCGAGTCCGCGCGTCGCCGGGAAGAGTGACAGCAGCAGCGTCAGGAGGCCGACGACGACGGTGACCGCGCTCGACAGGACGGCTTCGGACGTGCGGTGCAGGGCGAGCGACATCGCCTCGCGGCGGTCCTCGTGGTGGCGCAGCTCGTCGCGGTAGCGGGAGATGAGCAGCAGGGCGTAGTCGGTGCCGGCGCCGAAGACGAGCACCGACAGGATGCCGATCGTCGACTCGTCCCAGGCCTGCCCGAACGCCGACAGCACGTGCGTCGCCACGACCGCCGCGACGCGGTCGGCCACGCCGACGACGACGAGAGGCACGATCCAGAGGATCGGGCTGCGATACGTCAGCACGAGCAGCAGGGCGACGACCGACGCGGTCGCGAGGAGCAGCCGCGTGTTGGCGCCGTCGAAGACCTTGGCGAGGTCGGCCTCGACGGCGGCCGGCCCGGTGACCTGCGCGGTGAGGCCCTCGGGCAGTCCTTGGCGAGCCGTGCTGCGGATGTCGGCGACGGCCTTGCCGGTGCCGGTGGCGTCGGTGGCGGCCACGGGCACGACGACGAGCGCAGCCGTGCCGTCGTCGCTGCGCTGCGTCGGGATGCGTCCGCCTCCGGGCAGTGCGGCCGCCCGCGCCTGGACGGCGGCGAGGTCGGTGGCGTCGAGCCGGGTGCCGGCGCGCGAGAAGAGCACGACGGCACTCGAGCCCTTGACCTCGGGCAGGCGGTCGCGCAGCTGCTCGGCCGCGGCGCTGTCGGAGCCGACGGGCAGCGCGTCGGTGCTCGCGGCGGTCCGCGTCGCCTCGCCGACGGCGCCGATGACGCCCATGGCCCCTGCAAGCGCGAGAATGACGATGGCGACAGCCCACCATCGCCGCGTGATCCTGTCGGTCAGACCCCGCACGACGCACCTCCGGTTAGGATGAGTAACTGGGTTACTCAGAAGATTACTAAGTTGGTGAGTGACATTAGCACGAAGCGACGCGAGGCGTCAGCGCGCCCCGACGCCCCCGATGGCTCGGGCGGCTCCGGCCTGCCCGAGGTCGGTCTGGTCCCAGGGGTGCCGCAGTGGCGCACGACGCCGACGCTCGCCGCCCTCCAGGAGCTCGTCGAGGTCTCCGAGTCGGTGCCCGGCATCGTCGCGCGCCGGGCCGGCCTGTCCACCTCCGAGCTGCACTCGCTGCGCCACCTCATGCGCGGCCCGGTCGGCCCCGTCGAGCTGGCGCGCCTGCTCGGCGTCACGTCGGCCGCGTCGTCAGGGGTCGTCGACCGGCTCGTCTCCCACGGGCACGCCGAACGGCGCTCGCACCCCGGCGACGGCCGGCGCACCGAGGTCGTCATCACCGACAGCGGGCGCGCCGAGGTGCTGGCACGGATGCGCCCGATGTTCGAGTCGCTGGCCGCGCTCGACGCGTCGCTTGCCCAGGACGAGCGCGAGGTCGTCGAGCGCTACCTCCGCGGCGCCATCGAGGCGATGACGGCGCTGACCCGCTGAGGCCCTCGATGCGCGTCAGGGCAGGTGGGCGTTGACCGCCTCGGCCGCGCGCTGCCCCGACACGAGCGCGCCTTGGATCGAGGCGGTGTCGCGGTGGTCGCCGCACACGAAGAGCCCGTCGCCGAGGTGCACCGGCGAGCGCACCTCGAGCGGGGGAGCCATGAGCGGCAGGGCCGAGTCGACCCGGTGCCGGGTCACGGTACGCCAGCCGCTCGTGTCGCGGCCGTAGATCTCGCCGACGTGGCGCAGCACGTCGGCCTCCGCGGCGTCGCCGTCGGGCCGGTCGAGCAGGCAGGTCGCCTCGACGAGGTGACGTGTGGCCGGGGCGTAGCTCGGGGCCGCGGCCGACAGGACAGCGGTGTTCCACACCGGTCCGGGCGAGGTGTGGTCGTGCCGGCGGCCGTCGATGGCCACGAGCGGCAGCTCGGTCGGCGGCTCGGGCGCCTCGAACCACCACGTGACCAGGCCCCGCGTGGTCGGCTCGGGCAGCGGCGTCAGGTCGGCAACGCCCCCCGGGTCGGTGGCGACGACGGCGGCGCGGGCGCTGATCCGGGTGCCGTCGACGCGCACGTCCACACCGTCGCCCGACGCGTCGATCGCCTCGACGTGGCTGTGCAGGCGGACGCGGTCGCCGAGCGGGGCCGCGACCTGCTCGGGCAGCGCCTGCATGCCGGTGGCGGGCACGGCCGGGCGGCCGAGGGCGAACATCCGCACGAGCAGCTTGGTGAAGTTGGCCGAGCTCGTGCCGTGGCTATCGACGAGGACACCGGCCAGGAACGGGTCGAGGACCTCGCGGCGCAGGCGCCCGGTGACCCCGGCCTCGTCGAAGGACTCGGCGAGCGTGGTGTCGGGCTGGCGGATGACGGTCTTCGGGTCGGCCATGACGCGCGCGGTCCACCGGGTGACGCCGGCGAGCTCGCGCGGGTGCAGGTAGCCCGAGCGGATGGTGCGGGCCAGCAGCTTCGGCTCGCGGACCGGGTCGGCGACGACCTGCAGGCCGTCGGTGCGCCGAACGAGGACGCCTGAGCCGAACGGCTTGAGGTCGAGGGCGCCGACGTCCACCCACCGGCGCACCGCCGGGTAGGCGGGGTTGAGCACCTGGAAGCCACGGTCACAGCGGAACCCGTCGACGACATCGGTGCGGATGCGGCCACCGACCGCGTCGCTCGACTCGAGGACGACGACGTCGCGACCCAGCTCGGTCAGCCGTCGTGCGCACCGCAGACCTGCGAGCCCAGCACCCACGACGACGACGTCTGCGTCCACTGAAGGATCACCCCACTGCTCGAGTCCGGCCCCCCGCTGCTGCACTCTAGACCCGCGTGACCCGCCAACGGTGGGCTGGGCCGGGTGCCCTTCGTTCAGCCCCTGAGGCGCACCGACAGGCAGGTGACGCAGCCCTCGAGCTTCTCGAACTCGGAGATGTCGACGACGGTGACATCGAGCCCGCGTCCCTCGAGCAGGTGGGCCGAGCGCGGGGCCGCGGCCGACATGAGCACCGACTGCCCGCCGAGGAGCACGACGTGCGCGCCGGCCTCCTCGGGAACCGGCACGAAGGCGTCCCAGACCGACGGGTCGTCGACCAGCGGCGGGTAGCCGATGACGCTGCCGTCGGGCAGCGCGGTGACGGCCGACTTCAGGTGCAGGACGCGCGACACCGGCACCGGCACGACCTCGACGCGGTTGTGGGAGAAGGCCGCCGCCAGCTGCCGGACGCCCTCGTCGTTGGTACGGCCGCCGACGCCGACCCACACGTGACGCCCGTGCTTGAGCACGTCGCCGCCGTCGAGGGTGCCCGGTGCGCTCACCTCGACGACGCGGTAGCCGTGGCCCTCGACGGCTTCGCGGACACCGGCGCGCTCGCCCCGCCGCTCGGGCGCGCCGCTGCGGCACAGCACGGCGACGTCGCCGTGGACGACGACCTGGTCCTCGACGAAGACGCCGTCGGGGCACGCGTCGACGGGCGCCACCTCCTCGAGGTGCCATCCGCGTCGGCGCAGGACGTCGCAGTACTCCTGCCACTGGCGCAGCGCCAGCCCGGCGTCGACACGCTCGGCGCGCTCGACGTGCGTGACGATCCCGTCGGCGAGCAGGGGCGAGGGTCGGCGGACGAGCGCGAGGCGACGGTGCACGCGCTCACCCTAGGGGGCGGACGCGTCGGTGCCGCCGGACGCGTCGGCCCGGAACGCTCTGTGCTGCCGGCGCGTCGGCGCGGTGGCAATGATGGTGACGGCTCAGGGGGCGAGCGTCGGCTTCTCCTCCGACAGCGCCGTGCGCCACCAGTCCTGCGTCTGTGCGGTGTGGGTCAGCTGCTCGCGGTAGGCCGAGCCGGCCGCGCGGGCGCACCGCTCGACGTCCGGCTCGTCGAGCGCCCCACGGCGCCAACGGAGTACGCGTCGCGCCGTGATCGGCTGGCCGGTGAGCGGGCGCAGCACGCCGCCCGGTGGGGCCGACGCGGTGGGTACGGCGAACGACACGGCCCGCCCCGCGACGACCGACGGCCAGAGCGGCCCGAGGTCGTGCGGGCCGTACGTCGACCGGAGCGTCATGCCGAGGCGGGCCAGGACCGCCGCCGTGGCCTCGCTGCCGGGGTCGATCTCCGACGGCGGCAGGATCCAGTCCTCGCCGGCGAGGTCGGTGATGTCGACGCAGCGACGCGAGGCGAGCGGGTGCGTGGCCGACAGCGCGACGAGCAGCGGCTCCCGCTCGACGATGCTTCGCTCGCCGATCATCGGCCGGTCGACCGGCGTCGCGGCCGTCAGGACGATGACGACGGCGACGTCGATGCGCCCGTCGACGAGGGCCGCGGTCGTCGTCGTGCCAGGCAGCGGCGGCACCGGCATGAGCGGTCGGCGCATGTCGGTGGCGTAGGCCTGTCCGACGAAGGAGCTGAAGAAGCGCATCGAGTCCGAGGAGAGGCGCAGCGGGCCACGGGCGGACGCGTCGGAGCGGATGTCCTCGCGCAGCCCGGCGAGCTCGTCGAGGACGGCCCGGGCCCGCGCGACGACCCGTTCGCCGATCGCGGTGCACTCGACGCCGGTGCCGGAGGAGCGGAACACCGCGCACCCGAGCACCCGGTCGATGCGCAGCACCTCCGAGCCCAGCGCCGCCTCGGTGACACCGAGCGCGGCCGCCGCCACCTGCACGCTGCCGTGCTGGGCGACGGCCGCGACGACACGCAGGTGACGGACCTCGAGCTCCACGTCCCCGAGAGTAGGGCGCGCGCCGGTCTCGTGCCCCCGGACGCCGTGCCGTTGAATGGGCTTGACCCTCACGTCACGTGAGGCGCCACGCTCGACCCATGACCACGGATGCGACCCCGAACGTGAGGCAGGTGCCGCAGATGGCCACCTGGACGGTGGGGCAGGTCGCCGACGTCTTCGGCGTGACGGTGCGCACCCTGCACCACTACGACGAGATCGGCCTGCTGGTGCCGAGCGAGCGCTCGGCGGCCGGCTACCGGCTCTACACCGACGCCGACCTGACGCGCCTGCAGCAGGTCGTCGTGTACCGGCGCCTCGAGCTTCCGCTCGAGGAGATCGCCGAGCTGCTCGACGGAAGCGACGACCCCGCCACCCACCTGAGGCGCCAGCGCGACGCGGTCATGACCCGGCTCGACGAGCTCAGCGAGATCGTCGCGGCCATCGACCGAGCACTGGAGAGAGAGATGAGCAACCAGCCCGCCACGCCCGAGGAGATGAAGGAGCTCTTCGGCGACGGCTTCAAGGACGAGTACCAGCAGGAGGCACAGGAGCGCTGGGGCGAGACCGACGCGTGGAAGCAGTCGGCGGCCCGGACCCAGCGCTACACGAAGGCCGACTGGCAGCAGGTCAAAACCGAGATGGACGCCGTCAACGGGGCCTTCGTCGCGGCGATGGCCGCCGGCGAGCCCGCGACGGGTGGGGCCGCGATGGACGCAGCCGAGCAGCACCGGCGGCACATCGCCGACCGCTTCTACGACCTCGACCACGACTTCCACCGGGGCCTCGCGGACATGTACGTCGCCGACCCGCGGTTCACGACGACGTACGAGGACCTCGCCCCCGGGCTCGCGCAGTACGTCCACGACGCGATCCACGCGAACGCCGACCGGCACGCGTCGGGCGGCTGACACCGGCTGCCCCCGCCCTCCCCGCGATTCGAGGTATTCGGCGACCGCCGGTGATCGCCGAATACCTCGAATCGGGAGCAGACCAAGGGAAGTGCTGACCGAGGAGTGAACGCGGCCCGGGCCTCGTCGGCCCGGGCCGTAGCCTTGTGACATGCGAGTCGGTGTCTTCGGTGCTACGGGTCAGGTCGGCGGGGTCATGCGGGCCCTCCTCGAGGAGCGGGACTTCCCGCTCGACGACGTGCGGTTCTTCGCGTCGGCGCGCTCGGCCGGCTCGACGCTGCCGTTCAAGGGACGCGACGTCACCGTCGAGGACTCGGCCACGGCCGACTTCTCCGGCATCGACATCGCCCTGTTCTCCAACGGTGGCGCGGCGAGCCGCGAGCTCGCCCCGAAGGTGGCCGCGGCCGGCGCCGTCGTCGTCGACAACTCGAGCGCCTGGCGCAAGGACCCCGAGGTGCCGCTCGTCGTCTCCGAGGTCAACGCCGCCGACCTCGACACGATCCCCAAGGGCATCGTCGCCAACCCGAACTGCACGACGATGGCCGCGATGCCGGCCCTCAAGCCGCTGCACGACGCCGCCGGGCTCGTGCGCCTGCACGTCAGCAGCTACCAGGCCGTGAGCGGCTCCGGTGGCAAGGGCGTCCAGGAGCTCGACCGACAGCTGCGCGGCGCGTACGACGCCGGCGAGCCCGCCGACCTCGCGCTCGACGGCCGCGCCGTCGAGGTGCCCGAGGCGCAGGTCTACGCCGTGCCGGTCGGCTTCAACGTCGTGCCGCTCGCCGGCTCGATCGTCGACGACGGGTCGCTCGAGACGGACGAGGAGCAGAAGCTGCGCAACGAGTCGCGCAAGATCCTCCACGCCCCCGACCTGCGCGTGTCCGGCACGTGCGTCCGGGTGCCGGTCTTCACCGGGCACAGCCTCGCGATCCACGCCGAGTTCGAGCGTGACATCACGCCCGAGGAGGCCCTCGACCTGCTCAAGAACGCCCCCGGTGTCGTCGTCGCCGACGTGCCCAACCCGCTCGAGGCCGCCGGTCGCGACGAGGTCTTCGTCGGCCGCGTCCGCGTCGACCAGGCCGCGCCCGAGGGCAAGGGTCTCGTCCTCTTCGTCGTCGGCGACAACCTGCGCAAGGGCGCTGCCCTCAATGCGGTCCAGATCGCCGAGGCGCTCCTCGCCCGACGCTGAGGCCCGGGGCCGGCGCCGCACTCCTCGTCGGGTGGGCGGCCGCGGGCTGTCCGCGTCCTCGCATAGGCTCGGGGCCGTGACGGAGACGCCCACCGCCAGCACCTCGCGCGCCAGTACGGCACCCGGCCTCTTCGTCTGCTTCGAGGGCGGCGACGGCGCAGGCAAGTCGACGCAGGTGCGGCTGCTCACCGAAGCCCTCGAGCGCCGTGGGCGACGCGTGGTCGTCACGCGCCAGCCCGGCGGTACCCCGCTCGGCCAGCAGATCCGCGACCTCGTGCTGCACGGCGACCACATGGCCGCGCGTGCCGAGGCGCTGCTCTTCGCCGCCGACAAGGCCCACCACGTCGAGACCCTCATCCGTCCGGCGCTGGCCGAGGGCGACGTCGTCATCACCGACCGCTACGTCGACAGCTCGATCACCTACCAGGGTGCGGGCCGCGACCTCGGGGCCGACGAGATCCGCGACCTGCAGCACTGGGCCGTCGGCGGAGTCCTGCCCGACCTCACGATCGTCCTCGACGTCGCGCCGGAGGTGGGTCGGGCCCGCCGGGGCGACGTCCACGACCGGCTCGAGTCGGAGGCCGACGCCTTCCACGCCGCGGTCCGCCAGGGCTATCTCGACCTCGCTGCCGCCGACCCGGGCCGCTACCTCGTCCTCGACGCGTCCGAGCCCGTCGAGTCGCTGCACGCCGCCGTCCTGGCCCGCGTCGACCACCTGCTGGCGAGCCGCTCATGACCGTCTGGCGCGACCTCGTCGGGCAGGACCCGACCATCGAGACCCTCTCGCGGGCCGTCCGCGACGAGGCGGCGATGACGCACGCGTGGCTCTTCACGGGGCCGCCGGGGTCCGGGCGGTCCACGGCCGCAAGGGCTTTCGCGGCCGCACTGCAGTGCCCGAAGGGCGGCTGCGGCGAGTGCGTCGAGTGCCGCACCGCCCTCGACGGCACCCACGCCGACGTCAAGGTCGTGGCCACCGAGGGGCTGTCCATCAAGGTCGCCGAGGCGCGCGCGCTCGTCCAGGAGGCAGCGATGCGCCCGTCGGTCGGGCGCTGGCGCATCATCATCATCGAGGACGCCGACCGCCTCACCGCCTACACCGACGCCCCCGCCGACGCCCTGCTCAAGGCGCTCGAGGAGCCGACGCCGCGCACGGTGTGGATGCTCTGCGCCCCGAGCCTCGAGGACGTCATCGTCACGATCCGCTCGCGCTCGCGCCACGTGCGCCTGCGCACGCCGCCGGTCGAGGCCGTCGCGGAGCTGCTCCAACGCCGCGACGACGTCGAGCCGACCATGGCCCTCTACGCCGCACGAGCGGCCCAGAGCCACATCGGGCTCGCCCGCCGCCTGGCCCGCGACGAACAGGCCCGCATCCGCCGCCGCGACGTCATCGCCATGTCCACCAAGATCGTCGGCGTCGGCGATGCCATCGACGCGGCAGCCGACCTCGCGCAGATCGCCGAGGAGGAGTCCTCGGCCTCGAGCACCGAGCGCGACGCGGCCGAACGCGCGCGGCTCATGGAGACCCTCGGGGCCGATCCCGGGGCCCGCGTCCAGCCCCCGCACATCCGCTCGCAGCTGGGCGCGCTCGAGAAGGAGCAGAAGACCCGCGCCAAGCGGCACGAGCGCGACGTCATCGACCGTGCCCTCGTCGACCTCACCTCGATCTACCGCGACGCGCTCGTCACCCGCCTCGGCTCCGACGTCGGCCTCGTCAACCCCGACGCCGTCGACCGGGTCCGCGGCCTGGCCGGCGTCTTCACGGCCGAGCAGCTGCTCGGGGCGATGGACGCCATCAGCGAGGCCCGTGACCGCATCAACGCCAACGTCCAGCCGCTGCTCGCGCTCGAGTCGATGGCCCTGCGGCTGCGGCTCCCACGCGATCTCGGCATGTGAGGAGTCCCACGGGCCCCGTGCAGCGCCGGCTCGCGCCCTCAGCGGGACCGGTTACCGTTTCGGGCATGACGACACGCCCTGCCGCCATCGCACGAGCCCTCCTCGCGACGACGGTGACCGCGGCGCTCGTCCTCGGCTCGGCCGGGTGCGACCGGTCCGAGCCGCCGGTGCCGAGCACGAGCCGGTCCGGACTGCCCGAGGCCACGGCTGCCCCGTCGCCGCAGCTCGCGCGCTACTACTCGCAGAAGCTCGACTGGAAGGCGTGCGGCAACGCCGAGTGCGCCGACCTCACCGTCCCGCTCGACTACGCGGCACCGGACCCCTCGAGCGACATCACGATGAAGGTCGTCCGGGTCAAGGCCCGCGACCAGGCCAACCGTCTCGGCTCGCTGCTGGCCAACCCCGGCGGTCCGGGCGCGTCCGGCGTCGACTACGTGCAGCAGGGCGCCGACACCATCGTCGGCACCCAGGTGCGCAAGTACTTCGACCTCGTCGGCTTCGACCCGCGCGGGGTCGCCCGCTCCGAGCCGATCGACTGCCTCAGCGACTCCGACATGGACACCTACCTGGGCACCGACACGACGCCCGACGACCCCGCGGAGGAGCAGGCTCTCCTCGAGCAGAACAGGAAGCTCGCCGCCGGGTGCGTCAAGGACAAGCCACAGCTCGTCAAGCACATGTCGACAGCCGAGGTGGCCCGCGACATGGACGTGCTGCGGGCGGCGGTCGGCGACCGGCAGCTGAACTACCTCGGCAAGTCCTACGGCACCTTCATCGGCTCGACGTACGCCGACCTGTTCCCGCAGCGCGTGGGCCGCGTCGTCCTCGACGGCGTCGTGCCGCCCGACCTCACGAGCAAGGAGCTCGCGGCCGGACAGGCCAAGGGCTTCCAGATCGCGACGAACGCCTACCTCGCCTCGTGCGTCCAGGAGGGAGACTGCCCCCTCGGCGACACGGTCCCGGCCGCGGCCAAGGGCCTCGACGACTTCTTCGCCCGGATGGACCAGGACCCCCTGCCGACCGGCGACGCCACGATCCCGCGGATGGACGAGGCCTGGGCCCGGCTCGGTGTCGCCTACGCCCTCTACGACCAGGGCGCGTGGGGCATCCTCACCCAGGCCCTCCAGGAGGCGAAGTCGGGATCGGCGCAGACGCTGATGCAGCTGGCCGACGGCTACGCCAGCCGGCACCCGGGCGGCGGCTACGACGGCAACCTCCTCGAGGCGATCAACGCCGTCAACTGCCTCGACCGTCCCGACAGCCCGAACCTCTCGGCCTACGAGGGCTACGCCAAGGAGTTCGCCAAGACCGCGCCGACGTGGGGTGCGACGCTCGCGTGGGGCGCGCTGCCCTGCGGGATCTGGCCCGCGAAGTCCACCGACCAGCCGCACGAGGTGCGCGCCCCCGGCGCCGACCCCATCGTCGTGATCGGCACCACGCGCGACCCCGCCACGATCTACGAGTGGAGCAAGCGCCTGGCCGACCAGCTCGAGAACGCCTCCCTCATCACCTTCGACGGTGACGGCCACACCGCTTACCGTCGGAGCAACGCGTGCGTCGACTCGGCCGTCGACGCCTACTTCGTGCAGGGCCGCGTGCCCAAGGACGGACTGACATGCTGAGCGACACCCCGAGCGGCGGCAGCGAGCAGCCCGAGCAGCCCGAGCAGCCCGAGCGGCCCGAACGGCCCGAGCAGCCGGGGAGCCCCGAGTCCGCGGGTGCGCCCGCGCGCGAGGACCTGCCGGAGGTGCCGGCGCAGCCCTACGCGTCGCTGCCGGGTGCCTACGACGCGCCCGGCGCGTCGGGAGTCTCGGACTCCACCGGCGGGTGGGGCGGGTCCGCCGGGCACGGCAGCGACGCCCCGACGCCGGCCGGTGCACCCCGGTCGCGGGCTCGGGTCGTGGTCGCCGGTGTGGCCGTGGCCGCGCTCGTCGCGGTCGTCGGCCTCGTCGCGTGGCGCGCCGCCAACCCCGTGACGCCGACGGCAGCGCGGGTCACGCCGTCCGCAGCCCCCGCGTCGCCCCCGACTCAGTCGGGCAGCGCGACGCCCGGCGCCACCCCGACGCGTCCGGCCGCCGGTGGCTACCCGGCCGAGCTGGCCGCGTACTACACGCAGCGCGTCGCGTGGAAGGGCTGCAGCGACAACCCGCGCCAGCAGTGCGGCACCATCGAGGTGCCCGTCGACTACACCAAGCCGCAGGGGGAGCGCTTCACCCTCGCGCTGCGCAAGGCGCCGGCCACCGACCCGTCCCGACGCGTCGGCTCCCTCCTCATCAACCCGGGCGGTCCGGGCGGTTCGGGCGTCGAGTACGCCCAGTACGCCTCGTTCGTCTTCTCCCCCCAGGTCCGTGCCGTCTACGACGTCGTCGGCTTCGACCCCCGCGGCATCGGCGCCTCCGACGCCGTGTCGTGCCTCACCGACGCCGACATGGACCGGCTCTTCAGCACCGACCCGACGCCCGACACCCCGGCGGAGAAGGAGGCGGTGCGCACGACCGCCGACTCGGTGGCCCGCAGCTGTGCGGCGCGCGGCGGGCAGCGCGCCATGCACATGAGCAGCACCGAGGTGGCGCGTGACATGGACGTCATGCGCGTCGTGTTCGGCGACAGCAGGCTCAACTTCTTCGGCGGCTCCTACGGCACGTTCCTCGGCGCCATCTACGCCGACACCTTCCCCGACAAGGTCGGGCGCATGGTGCTCGACTCGGCGATGTCGCCCAACCAGACCGACGCCCAGGAGACGACCTACGACATCCAGGGCTTCGAGGCCTCGATCGACGCGTTCATCAGCTGGTGCGTGGCCCGGCCCGACTGCGCGCTCGGTTCGGACAAGGCAGCCGCCCGCGGCAAGATCGCCGACCTGCTCGACGCCGTCGAGAAGCGCGGCCTGACGACGACCAAGCCGGGCCTGACGCGCATCGGCGAGGGCTGGGTCGGCTTCTCGATCTTCATGTGCCTCTACAGCGACACCTCCTGGCCGACCCTGAACAGCGGTCTGGCACAGGCGTTCTCGGGTCGCGGCGACATCCTGCTGGCCAAGGGCA
The DNA here is from genome assembly GCF_057656595.1 of Intrasporangium sp. Soil_C_50. Taxonomy (NCBI): domain Bacteria; kingdom Bacillati; phylum Actinomycetota; class Actinomycetes; order Micrococcales; family Intrasporangiaceae; genus Intrasporangium; species Intrasporangium sp. Soil_C_50. The sequence goes on along the minus strand of NZ_JBDGKB010000004.1, from coordinate 320,670 downwards.
TGTCGGTCGTCGAGCGAAGCGCCACCGGCAAGTACGCAACCAGCAGCTACCTGCAGGCGATGCTGCCGGTGCGGTGCGCGGACTGGCCTCGCTCGAAGGACACACCCGCGACGCTCGCCGAGCAGGCCCGCCTGAAGAAGGCGCACCCGCTTTGGGCGAAGATGACCGGCGAGCTCTACGACAGCTGTGCCGCGTGGCCGACGCCGGGACGCACCCCGAAGGGCACGACGCTGGCGGTCGGCGCCGCCCCGATCCTCGTCATCGGCAACGAGCGCGACCCCGCCACCCCGATCGGCGGCACGAAGCAGCTCGCCAAGGACCTCGCATCGGGCGTTCTTCTCACTTCCGACCATGACGGACACGGCACCTACTACGCTGGCAACCCGTGCGTGGACCAGGCCGTGGACGGCTATCTCGTGCAGGGGAAGGTGCCCACGGACGGCACGACCTGCTGAGTCGACTCGTCGTACCCCTCATCGCTCTCGCGGTGCTGGGAGCGATGTTCTGGCTGGCCACCGGGCCGCAGCCGGCCCACCGACCCGGCCCTTCGGTGGCAGCCGGCACGCCGGCCCCCGGCGCCACCGCAGCAGGCGGTGCGAACGCCGGCGGCGACCGTGCGACCGAACCGGTCCAGCTGTCCGCCCCGACGGCCTCGACCCCGCAGGGCCTCGAGACGTTCTACGCCCAGAAGGTGGCGTGGGGCACGTGCGCCGGCGCGAGGACGAACACGACCGACCAGTGCGCCACGGTGTCCGTGCCCGTCGACCACCTCGACCCGCGCGGGGAGACAGTGCGGATCGCCCTGCGCCGCATCCCCGCCACCCACCCCGAACAGCGTCGCGGCACGCTCTTCGTCAACCCGGGCGGGCCCGGCGTCTCGGGCGTCAAGATGGTGACCGACGCCCCGGACTACTTCTCGCAGTCCATCCGCGACGTGTGGGACGTCGTCGGCTTCGACCCGCGCGGCATCGGGGGCTCGGGCGGCTTCACGTGCCTGCGCCCCCGCGACCTCGACGCGATGTACGCCTCGGACCCGACGCCCGAGACCGCGACCGAGCGTCGTGCCCTCGACCAGGCACGCGCGACCCGGCTCGCCGGGTGCCTCCAGCGCGGCGGTGCGCTGGGCCGGTCGATGGGCAGCGAGCAGGTGGCCAAGGACCTCGACATCCTGCGTGCCGCTGTCGGTGACGAGCACCTCAACTACTACGGCATCAGCTACGGCACGCTCATCGGGGCGCTCTACGCGGCGCAGTTCCCGGACCGGGTCGGCTTCACGGTCATCGACTCCGCGGTCGATCCCGACCACGTCTCCTCGTCGTCCACCACCCAGGACGACATCGACTACTGGACCGGGCAGTCTGCGGACGAGGCGGACTCGGTGTTCGCCGACTTCGTCGACTCCTGCGTCGAGGACGGCGACTGCCCGCTGGGTGATGACCCCGACGTCGCCGCGAAGCGCCTCGTCACGTTCCTCGACGGGCTCGACCGCCGGTCCATGCCGACCGACGAGGTCGGCATCCCCGCACTGACCGAGGGGTGGGCGGCGACCGGTCTGGCCGGCGCGATGCGCGACCAGTCGATGTGGGGCGACGCCGTCGAAGCGCTGCGCTCGGCGCTGGAGGACGACGACGGCTCAGGGCTCGTGTGGCTCGCCGAGGACGCGGTGTCGCGCGACTCGGACGGCAGCTACTACGGCGGCTACGAGTCGGTGCACCTGCCGATCCACTGCGCCGACTGGCCCTCCGACGCCACGACGTCGATGCGGCCCTCCGCGAAGGTCCTCGCCGCGCACCCTCTCTACGCCCACCTCTTCGCCGCGGCCCCGGACTCGTGCGCAGCATGGTCGGGCATGCAGCGCACCCACCTGGTCATCACCGCGGACCCGAAGACGCCGGTGCTCGTGCTCGGCAACGAGGGGGACCTGACGACACCGCTCGACCAGTCGCAGCGGATGGCACATGCGATCTTCGGCTCGCGCTTCGTCAGCGTCGTCGCCGACGGCCACGGGGTGTACCGCAACGGCAACGACTGCGCCGACGCGATCGTCGAGGACTACCTCGTGCGTGCGCTCGTGCCCACGAGCGGCGCCCACTGCGCCTGACGCGGCAGCCGGCCCGACGCGACGGGTCGATCGGCCCGTCGGGTCGGCCGACGCGTCGGGCGTGCGTCGTTGTGGTCAGCCCTCGGAGACGCGGACCACGACCTTGCCGGCGGCGTGGCCCTCGGCGCTGAAGCGGAACGCGTCGGCCAGCTCCTCGAGGGGGAACGTCCGCGCCACGGGCACGGTCAGGGCGCCGGCGTCGGCGAGGTCACCGAGCTCGGCCAGCTCGACGCCGTCGGGACGGACCCACACGTAGGAACCGCCCGCCTGCGCCACCGACGCGTCGGCGACCGACGCGTGCCGCCCGCCCTCGGCGAGCACGGCGAGCGTCGTGTCGAGGACGCCCCCGACGAAGTCGGCGACGGCATCGACGCCGTCGGGCGCGAGCGCGCGCACCCTTTCGACGAGCCCTTCGCCGTACGTGACGGGCTCGCCTCCGAGGTCGCGGAGCCGGTCGTGGTTGCGCTCGGACGCCGTGCCGATGACGCGGGCGCCGAGGGAGCGGGCCAGCTGGACGCCGAGCGAGCCGACGCCGCCGGCCGCACCGTGCACGAGCACCGTGTCGCCCTCGGTGACGCCGAGGCGCTTGAGCACCCGCCAGGCCGTGAGGCCCGCGAGCGGGAGGCCCGCCGCCTCGTCCCACGAGAGGCTGCGCGGCCGGGGCGCGACGGCCCGCGCCGGCACGGTGACGAGCTCGGCGAACGTGCCACCGTGCACGTAGTCCTTGCGGGCGTAGGCGACGACCTCGTCGCCCGGCGCGAACTCCGGGGTGTCGAAGCCGACCGCCTCGACGACGCCCGCGACGTCCCAGCCGGGCACGACCGGGAAGCGGACGTCCATGACGGCGTCGAGGCCGCCGGACATCAGCTTCCAGTCGACGGGGTTGACCGATGCCGAGCGGACCCGCACGAGGACCTCGCCCGGTCCGAGCTTCGGGCGTGACCGCTGCGTCAGGCGCAGCACGCCCGGATCGCCGTACGCGTCGTAGGTCATGGCGCGCATCGTGCCGTCGCTCGCCGTCTCGCTCGTCGTGTCACTCGTCGGGTCGGTCGTGCGGCTGTTCTGGTTGGTCGTCTCGCTCACGAGGGCGACAAGGACGGCCCTCCGGCGTGTCATTCCCGGTGCCCGGGTGAGGGTCGTCACGGGGCCTCCGGAGCGGGTCGGTCTGGGCCCACCGGCCGATTTCTCTCGGACCCGGGCGATGCGTATACTCAACCACCGTGCCGGGCCACCCCGTGTGGACCGTCGCGACCTGCCGCTTTAGCTCAGTCGGCCAGAGCGATTCACTCGTAATGAATAGGTCGTCGGTTCGATTCCGACAAGCGGCTCAGACAAGGCCCCGGTCCTCGCGACCGGGGCCTTTCTGCGTGTCCGGTAGCCGTGGGCTGAGTACAGCAGGTGACGTACGCCTCGCTCGTCCTGCTGTGGGACGTGCGTCGCCGCGCTTCTTCGCAGACTTGTTCGCTGAGGAAGTGAAGCGGAACGAGAGGCACAAGGGGAGCCGACATGGCATGGACGAGTTCTCGTGGACAGCGACGCATTCCGAGGGGCCGAGCGGTCTTCGCCGCCGGCGTCCTGGGCCTGGGACTGGGGCTGGCCCCGCTCGGGGCCGCCGACGGAGCCCGGATCTACATCTACGTCCGGCGAACCGGCTGCTCCGACTCGGGGACCGGCACCTCGGCGCGCCCGTTCTGCACCATCGTCAAGGCGGCGAAGGTCGCGACCGCCGGCCAGATCGTCATCGTCTACTCGGGCACCTACACCGGGGAGGTGTTCCCCTGGCACTCCGGGACCCGTACCGCACGGATCACCTTCCGTCCGGCCTCCGGCAACACCGTCATCATCTCGGGGGCGCGGCACGGGTTCACCATCTCCAACCACAGCTGGATCACGGTGTCCGGCTTCAGGATCCAGAACAGCAAGAGCAACGGCATCTACGTCTACAACGCCACCGGGCTGACCTTCACCGGCAACACCGTGCAGACCTCGGGCCGGCGCGTGTCGGGCGCGGCGGCGTACGGGATGTACCTCAACGCGATGAAGAACTCGGTCGTCAAGGGCAACCGGGTCGTCAACAACTCTGCGTCCGGGGTGTTCATCACCAACCGGGCGACGGGCAACCAGTTCCTCGGCAACGAGATCGCCTACAACGCCTACGGATACGTGCGCAACGCGGTGGGGATCGACCTGCGCTCGCCGTTCAACCTCATCAGAGGCAACCGGGTCCACCACAACGAGGACTCCGGAATCCAGCTGTTCCCGGGCGGTGACCGAAACCAGATCATCAACAACCTCGTCTACGCCAACAAGGGCTTCACGACTGTCGCCCAGACCAACTGCTCCCACCCCGCCACGGGAAACACCCGAGGCTGCATCACCGGCGACCACGGCATCGACAGCTCGGGCACGACGGGCAGCTGGATCATCGGCAACACCGTGTACGGCAACGCCACGGCAGGGATCAACATCGAGGGGCTGCCCGCGGGGACCAACAGCGGGTTCCGGATCGTCAACAACATCGCCGTCGACAACGCCGTCAACTGTCCCAACGGGGCCGGCGGTGTCGCCAAGTGCCCGCGCAACGCCGGCAACGTCCGCGTGGACAAGAACTCGGTGCTCGGCACCGTCCTCGACTACGACCTCGTCAGCCTCAGCACCGCCGGCACGATGATGGTCTGGGGCTCGACGTCGTACTCGTCGCTGGAAGCCATGAAGGCGGCCAGTCATCAGGATGCGCACGGACACCAGGCGAACCCGCGCTTCGTCAACGCGGCCGGAGGCGTCTTCACCCTCCGGGCCGGCTCGCCTGCCATCGACTCGGCGAACTCGAGCGCGCCGGGGCAGACGGTGACCGACTACGCCTCCCACCGACGGGTCGACGACCCGGCGACCGTCAACACCGGGGCCGGCGTGCGTCGCTACGACGACCGGGGTGCCCTCGAGTTCCAGCCGTAGCAGGGGAGGGCGACGGCGGGTCGCGGCATCGCCGCGGCCCGCCGTGGCGCGCCCTGGCGCGACTGGAGGGGCCGGTCAGGTCAGGACGTCGGCGGGACCGGCGCGGGTCGCCCGACGGGCGGCCCGGCTCGGGTCGAGGCGGTCCAGCTCGGCGGCGAACGACGCCTCGAACTCGGCCAGCACCAGCCCGAGCGACTCGGCGCCGGGTCGTACGTCGCGGTGCCGCCGGCCGTCGCGGACGTGACGCCAGGTGCCGTCGCCGCGCACGACGAGCTCGAGTCGCAGCTCGGGGGGCCGCCCGGGCGGCGTGAACGACGTGACGGTGACCGGCCACGACCGGCGCCACCGGGCGCCCCACCGGATGCGTCGGCCCGGCGCTCCGGGGGAACCGTCGCGGGTGCGGCGGCGGGCGAGCTGGGCGAAGCGTGGGGCGAGCACGTCGAGCCAGGCCGCGTACTGCGCGGCGTTCTCGCGGCGTCGGTACGCGGCGTCGATCATCCGGTCCCGGTCCCAGGACACGTGGACCCCCGTCCGAGCTCGCCGCACCCCGGGCGGGTCGGCGCCGGGCCACACCATGGTGACAGACCCGCGGACGTCGACGCGTCGGGTGGGGAGGGGTGCGGGGCTTCCGCACGTGGGAGCGGCGGAAGCCCCGCGCGCCTGGGAGGGGCGCAGCACGGAGGGCCGCCGCCGAGCAGGGGTTCCCGGCGTGACCCTCCGTGACGCACATCGTGCCAAACGTGGGGCAAACGCGTGGCGAAATCGACAAACCCCTGCCCGTATCCGCCTCGGCTCCGTCCCTTTCGGTCGGATGCGGGCCAAGGCGGCCAGAGGGTGCCGCAGGCGCGGCGCCGCGGGGCCGCGAGACCGCCGAGAAAAAAGTTCCGGGAGAGGCGCAAAACCCTGTCATGATCCGCGATCCCGGCCGTCTCACAGATGACGGCAGCGATGCGCCCCCGAACGCACCGCAGCCGCCCGGGGCTTCGGACGGCCGTGGAGGGAACGTCCGAAGCCCCACCCCCGGTCGACGGGACCGGGGTGACGGTGGAGCCGTCGCCCGCCGCAGGGCGAGCGACGGACCACCTCCCAGGGGCGGGACGACGTCGGGGACGCAGCAGCCGGTCAGGGCCTGATGCGTCCCCGGCGCCACGCCCACCGGCATCCTCCCGAACGAGCAGGGCATCCGCTGCACGCATGCCGTCCCGCGAGCCACCCAGCGGGCGCGCTGGAGTGCGAGGGTGGAGCCGTGCGCCCCTTCCGCTTCCAGCACACCTGGCTCGTGCCGGCCGGTACCGCCGCGACGTTCGCGGCGCTGGCCGACGTCGATGCCTACCCGCGGTGGTGGCCCCAGGTGCGACAGGTCCGCCGGATCGACGCCGACAGCGGCCACGCGTACGTGCGCAGCCTCCTGCCCTACACCCTCGACCTCGTCCTGACGCGGGAGGTGGAGGACGCCGACGCGGGCGTGCTGCGCGTGCGGATGGACGGTGACCTCGAGGGCTGGAGCGAGTTCCGGCTCGAGTCCGCGCGGGCCGAAGGGCGCAGTTCCGCTGCCGGGGCCATGACCCTCGCGCGCTATGCCCAGGAGGCCGTCGTGACGACCCGCGGGCTCGAACGCCTCACCCCGGTCGCGGCTCCGGTGCTCCGCCTCAACCACGCCTGGATGATGCGGGCGGGGGAGCGAGGCCTGGCGGCCTGGCTGGGGCGGCCCGCCGGGCAGGGGGGGTCGGACGGCTCTGGCACAGTGTCCCGGTGACCGACGCGAGCGATCCGAGCGACAGCCCCGACGCCTCCGACCCGGCCGGACCGGACACCGCCCCGGACGACCTCGTGGACGCGCGCGTGCGCGACGTCGTGGCCGAGACGCTCGGGGTGGCGGGTCGTCTCCTCGGCGTCGACCTCGAGCCCGTCGGCGACACGTTCCCGGGCAGCCGTCGCACCCTCGTGGTGCGGGCGCGCGACGCGTCGGGCGGCTCGGTGGTCGTCAAGCGCTACCTCACCGAGGAGGCCGAGGCGCCGTACGCCCGCGAGGCCGCGGCGCTCGCCGCTCTCTCGGCGGTGCCCGGTGCGCCCGCGCCGCGGCTGCTCGCCGAGAGCGCCGACCCGAGGGTCGTCGTGCTGTCCGACCTCGGCGACGCGCCGCACCTGGCCTCCCGCCTGCTCGGGACCGACCCCCTCGCGGCCGCCGGGTCGCTCGCCGACTGGGCCGAGGGCCTGGCGAACCTGCACGTCGCCGGTCGCGGGCTGCAGGGCGGCTTCGTCGACGGCGTCCGCGATCGAGCGGGCGAGGAGCTCGTCGTCGACTACATGCCGGCGCACCTCGACGAGGCGGCGCGCGAGTGGGCGCGCCTGTCGCGGGCGCTCGGTGTCGACGTGCCGGATGCCGCGTGGGACGTGCTGCGGCAGGTGCCGGACCGCTTCCGCGTCGACGCCTCGAGCCTGTCCGCCGCCGACACGTGCCCGGACAACAACCTGCTCACCGACGACGGAGTGCGCCTGCTCGACTTCGAGTTCGCGCTCTGGCGCCCCGTAGCGTGGGACGTCGCCTACCTGCACGTGCCGTGGCCCACGTGCTGGTGCGCGTGGTCGCTCGAAGCGGCCGCCGCCCGGGTCGCGCTCGAGCGGTGGCGCAGCGTCGCGGGCCAGGCGTGGCCCGGCGTCGCCACCGCCGACTTCGACGACGACCTGGCCCTCGCCCGCGAGGCCTGGGCGTGGCTCGCCGGGTCGTGGTGCGTTGCCGAGCTCGTCGACGGCAGCGACCGGACGCCGAACCCGGTCAAGCCGATGCCACGGATGCCCGACCGCAGCCTGCGCTTCCTCCGGACCGCTGCCGAGGGGACGGCCCTGCCCGAGCTCGCCGACGTCGCAAGGCGGCTCGCCGACGCCGTGGCCCGAGAGCACGGTGCGGTCGAGGTGCCGTTGGCTCCGGCCTTCGCCGGAGGGGTGTCGTGACCCGGCTCGCCGACGGCTGGTCGACGCGCCGAGCCGGTCGCGCGGACATCGAGGCGGTGATCGACCTCCGGGCCCTGATGTTCTCGGCCATGGGCGTCGCCGGCGTCGACGACCCGGCGTGGCGTACGGCCGCCCGCGCGTGGTTCGAGGCCGAGATCGACGGGCCGCGCTGCTGCGTCGTGCTCGCGGTCGACGCCGCCGGACGCGTCGGTGCCGGCGCGATGGGCGGACTGCGGTTCGAGACGCCGTCGCCGGTCAACCCGAACGGTGTCTGGGGCCTGCTCAACAACGTCGCGACGCACCCCGACGCCCGACGCCGTGGGCTGGCGCGTGGCTGCGTCGAGGGCGTGATCGCGTGGTTCCGCGACGAGACACAGGCGTGCGTCGTCGAGCTCTTCGCGACCGGCGAGGGGGCCGGTCTCTACACCGACCTCGGGTTCGCCCCGACCGCGTGGCCGGCGATGCGCCTGCGCCTCGACCGCGCCTGACCTGCCGGCCGACCCTGCCGGCCGACCTGCCGCCCGACCGCCCAGGCCGTGGAAGGTGCGCCATGGCGGAGTCGGCGCCCCGGAACGGGGGTGTCGGCCGCGGAGAGTGCGTCATGGCGGAGCTGGCGCGCCGGAACGGCACCAGGACCGCGTGCCGGCTCAGCCGGCGCGGAGCTGGTGGGGTCGTGTCGAGGTCGGCTACGGGTGCGAGGGAGTCGGTGCCGCGCTGGGCATCGGCGTCTGCGCGAGGTCCAGGGCCCGCGTGAGGACGCGGTGGGCCGAGACGGCGAGCACGAGCGCGAGCGCCCCGGCGACGACGGTCACGGCATAGGCCGGCGTGTGGCCGCCCCAGTCGGCGAGCCGGCCGGCGACGGCCGCCCCGAGCGCGTAGCCGAGGCCGGTCGCGGCGGCCAGCGCCGTCATCGCGGCTCCGGTGCGCGATGGTGGGGTGACGCGCTCGGCGAGGGTGAAGGTCGTGATCATGTAGGGCGCGACGGTGAAGCCGAGGACGAGCAGCACCGGCACGAGCCCGCCGATCGAGCCGACGAGCAGCAGCGGCGCCGACAGGGCGAGCAGGCCGAGGGCGAACCACCGCAGCCGCCGGGGCAGGCCGATGCTCGGCGGCAGCATCGCCACGGCGAGCCCGGCGACGACGCTGCCGACGCCGAGCAGGGCGTGGAGGTAGCCGGTCAGGCCCGGCGAGCCGGCGGACGTCGCGAGGACCGAGGTGCCGGTCTGGACGGAGCCGAACACCGAGCCGATGAGCAGCTGGGCGAGGCCGAGCACGACGAGGGCGGGCGTCAGGAGACGACCGGTGGCGGCCTCGGTGCGGGCCGTGGTGCGGTGGGTGACCTCGGCGGTCTCGTGGAGGGCGAACCACGTGCCGAAGACGGCGAGGGTGGCCGCCGCGAACGCGAGCGCAGCGGTCGGGCTCGCGACCGAGACGCCGAGCCCGACGATGGCCGGGCCGAGGACGAACGACGCCTCGTCGGCGGCGCCCTCGTAGGAGAAGGCGGCGTCGACGAGCCGTGGCTGGTGACGGCCGGTCGTCGCGGTGATCGGCCGCCAGCGCACCCGCGCGAGCGGACCGACCTGCGGCAGAAGGAGGCCCGCGACCGCACTCGTGACCGCCGCGACGCCCCAAGGCAGTCCGGCGCTGACGACGACGAGGACGCCTGCCACCGCCGCGGCACCGGCGAGCGACTGGACGGCGACGACCCGGCGTTGCCCGAGCCGGTCGGCCCGTGCGCCCCAGAACGGTGCGCCGAGGGCGTTGGCGACGGCGAGCGCGCCGGCGCAGAAGCCGCCGGCCCCGTAGCTGCCGGTGGCGCCGGCCACGAGCAGCAGGGTGCCGAGCTGGGCCATGGCGAGCGGCAGGCGGGCGAGGAAGGCGACGACGATGTACGTCGCGCCGGTGAGGCCGAAGAGGCGGCGGTACGAGTCGATGGGTGACACGGGGGCTCCGGTGGTCGGCGCGGGGTAGCGCGCATCGGGTGCGTGGCCTACCCGCCCAACAGGTCACGCGGAGTCCCTGAGCAGCCTCAAGTGTACGCCCGCCACCTCGGACGCCCGGACCGTTGCGGGCTGGGGGCGCGGCCGACCGGGCGGGGACCGGCGACGCGTCAGTCGCGCACGTGGTGCGCAGCCGACACGCTGGGTGCCGTGCGGTAGATGACCTCGACGGCGGCGGCGCCGACCAGGCCGATCCCCAGCGACTGCCACGCGAGGGCCGGCGGGGCGTCGAAGGTGAAGAAGGTGCGCGCGAAGGGCACGACGAACGCAAGCACGGCCAGGCCCACGAGCGAGGCGACGAGCGCCGCCTTCCACAGCCGGAACGGCCGGGCCAGCACGACGAGGATCCAGAAGAACACGACGAGCAGGGTGATCGTCGCCCCGGTGCCGGCCTGCCAGCAGGCGACGTCGGTGGTGGCGCCGGTGCCCGCCTCGGGCGCGCACCGGGTGACGAAGTCGGCGCGCGGCACGCCGTAGTGGCTGCCGGCGAGCAGGTAGGAGGTGATGACGGCGATGCCCGCGACGGCTCCCGAGGGCACGGCGAAGCGCAGGATGCGCCGCAGGAACCCGGGCAGGTAGCGACGCTTGTTCGGCCCGAGTGCGAGGAAGAAGGCGGGGATCCCGATCGTCACCGCCGACACCAGCGTCAGGTGCCGCGGCAGGAACGGGAACGGCACGGCGATGACCGCCGCCGCGAGGATCGCGACGAGGCTCATGGCGTTCTTGGCGACGAAGAGGTTGGCGACGCGCTCGACGTTGCCGATGACGCGGCGGCCCTCGCCGAGCACGTCGGGCAGGTGCGAGAACCGGCCGTCGAGCAGGACGAGCTCGGCGACGGCCTTGGTGGCCTGCGCGCCGTTGCCCATGGCGACGCCGATGTCGGCGTCCTTGAGGGCGAGGGCGTCGTTGACGCCGTCGCCGGTCATCGCGACGACGTGCCCGTCGGCCTGCAGGGCGTGCACGAACGCGCGCTTCTGCTCCGGTGTGACGCGACCGAACACCGTGGTGCGGGAGAGGACCTCGCGCAGCGCGTCGGGGTCCTCGGGCAGCGTCCGGGCGTCGACCGGCTCCCCGGCGTCGAGGCCGACGGCGCGGGCCACGGCCGCCACGGTGACCGGGTTGTCGCCGGAGACGACCTTGACGGCGACGCCCTGCTCGCGGAAGTAGCCGAGGGTGGCTGCGGCGTCGGGGCGCACCTGCTCGGTGAGGGTCACGAGAGCCGCGGGCTCGAGGTCGGCGGGCAGGCCTGCGCCGTCGAGGGGCACGGCGCTGCGGCACAGGAGCACGACGCGTCGGCCGGAGTCGGCGAGGCGGGCGACGCGTTCGCGCAGGTCGGCCGGGTCCTTGCCGAGCAGCACCTCGGGGGCGCCCAGCAGCCACGTGCCGTGGCCCGCGAACGTCGCGCCGCTCCACTTGCGAGCCGAGCTGAACGGCACCGCCGCCGTCCGGGCCCACCCGGGCGCGGAGACCGACGCCCCGACCGCGGCCAGGGTGCCGTTGGCGTTCGGGTCGTCGGCGAGGGCTCCGAGCGCGAGCCGTACGTCGTCCGCCGTGTGCCCGCCGAGCGGTTCGACGTCCTCGAAGGCGATCTCGCCTGACGTCAGCGTGCCCGTCTTGTCGAGGCACACGACGTCGACGCGGGCCAGGCCCTCGACGGCCGGGAGCTGCTGCACGAGGACGTTGCGCCGGGTCAGCTGCACGGCCGAGAGCAGGAACGCCACCGACGTCAGGAGCACGAGGCCTTCCGGGACGAGCCCGACGACCCCGGCGGCCGAGCGGATGACGACCTCGCGCCAGCCCTGGTCGCCGACGGCTCGCCACTGCGACCAGATGGTGACCGGTAGGGCGACGGCGATGACCCACGTGATGTAGCGCAGCAGCGTGTCGATCGACGCCTGGATCTCCGAGTGGGTCCGGGTGAAGCGCCGCGCGTCGGCCGCGATCCGGTTGACGTAGGCGTCCGCACCGACGGCCTGCGCGACGTAGCGCCCCGACCCGGCCACGACGCTCGTGCCCGACCGGATCGCCTCACCGGCGTCGTGGGCCACGGGGTCGGACTCGCCGGTGAGGTTGGCCTCGTTGAGCTCGAGCCCGGCACTGCTCGTCAGGACGCCGTCGGCGGGCACCTCGTCGCCGGTCCGCAGCTCGATGAGGTCGTCGCGCACGACGTCGGCGGTGGGCACGACGACCACGGCGCCGTCGCGCACGACCCGCGTCGTCGGGGCGTTGAGCAGCGCCAGCCGGTCGAGCTTCCGCTTGGCCAGGTACTCCTGGACGATGCCGATGGCCGAGTTGACGACGAGCACGACCCCGAAGAGGGCGTCGGCGAAGGAGCCCGTGACGAGGACGAGGACGAAGAGGGCGCCGAGGATCGCGTTGAACCGCGTCAGCACGTTGGCCCGGACGATCTCACCGACGGAGCGCGACGTGCGCTCGGCGAGCCGGTTCACCTCGCCCCGCGCGACGCGCTCGGCGACCTCGGCGCTCGTCAGGCCGCGCGCGGCGTCGGTCGTCAGCTCGGTCACCCGCCCATTGTCGCGTCCTGGCCCGCGCCCGCCCTCCTGTACGCGCCACGCGTCCGCGTGGGTTACTGGCCGGTCCGCGGACGCGTTCGGGGTGGTTTCTCGGATCGTGGGACGATTGGTCCGTGACTGAGTCGATCCAACGTGCCCGCGCCACCACCGCCTCCTACTCGATCACGATGCGAATCCACACCGGCACCGACCCGGCCGTCATCGGGACGCTGGCGGTCAAGGTGGCCGAGAGCGGTGGCATCACCACGGCGCTCGACATCGTCGACTCCCACCCTGACCGGCTCGTCATCGACCTCACCTGCTCGGCGAGCAACGCCGAGCACTCGACCGAGATCGTCGCGGCCGTCGAGACCCTCGAGGGCGTCCGCGTCCACAAGGTCAGCGACCGCGTCTTCCTCCTGCACCTCGGCGGCAAGATCAGCGTCCAGAGCAAGGTCAACCTGCGCAACCGCCAGGACCTCGCGATGGCCTACACGCCCGGCGTCGGCCGCGTCAGCCAGGCCCTGGCCGACCACCCGGAGGACGTCCCGAAGCTGACGATCAAGGGCAACTCGGTCGCCGTCGTCACCGACGGCTCGGCGGTCCTCGGCCTCGGCAACATCGGTCCCGAGGCGGCGCTGCCGGTCATGGAGGGCAAGGCCGCCCTCTTCAAGCGGTTCGCCGACATCGACGCGTGGCCGATCTGCGTCGACACCACCGACGTCGACGAGATCGTGCGCACCGTCGAGCTCATCGCCCCCGGCTTCGGCGGCATCAACCTCGAGGACATCGCCGCGCCGCGATGCTTCGAGATCGAGGCCAAGCTGCGCGAGCGCCTCTCGATCCCGGTATTCCACGACGACCAGCACGGCACGGCCATCGTCGTGCTCGCCGCGCTGAAGAACGCCCTGCGCATCATCGACAAGAAGCTGCCCGACGCGCGGATCGTCGTGTCCGGCGGCGGCGCCGCCGGCTCGGCCATCGTCCAGCTGCTCCTCGCGGCGGGCGCCACCGACGTCACGGTGAGCGACCGGCCGGGCCTGCTCAACAAGGCCGACGAGTCCCTGACGCCCGCCTGGCGCAGCCTCGCCGAGAAGACCAACCCCCGGGGCCTCACCGGCACCCTGCGCGACGGCCTCCAGGGCGCCGACGTCTTCATCGGCGTCAGCGCCCCGCGGATCCTCGACCCCGAGTGGATCGACGAGATGGCCGACCAGCGCATCGTCTTCGCGCTGGCCAACCCCGACCCCGAGGTCGACATCCACGAGGCGACCCAGCGCGCCACCGTCGTCGCGTCCGGCCGCAGCGACTACCCGAACCAGATCAACAACGTGCTCGCGTTCCCGGGCGTCTTCCGTGGCCTGCTCGACGCCCGCGCCACCGACGTCACCACCGAGATGCTCATCAAGGCCGCCGACGCCATCGCCTCGGTCGTCACCGACGAGCAGCTCAACCCGAACTACATCATCCCGAGCGTCTTCCAGCCGGACATGAGCAAGACCGTCGCCAAGGCGATCGTCGACTGCGTGCCCAAGGCGCGCGTGGCGTCGATCCCCATGACGGGAGCCAACTGAGGGCATGACGAGCACGACCCCACCCGCCCTCCGGTACCCGCTCGACGGGCGTCGCGCCTGGGCGGTGTGGGCGGCCGCCATCGCGGTCTACGTCCTCGCCGTCTTCCACCGCACGTCCCTCGGCGTCGCCGGCCTGCAGGCCGCCGAGCGGTTCGGCATCAGCAGCGCGCAGCTGTCGACCTTCACGATCCTGCAGCTGCTCGTCTACGCGGCGATGCAGCTGCCCGTCGGGGCGCTGCTCGACCGGTTCGGCTCCAAGCGCCTGCTCGGCATCGGGCTGACCCTGCTCACCGCCGCCCAGCTCGGCTTCGCCTTCGTCCACTCCTACCCGGCGGCGCTCGCGTGCCGGGTGCTGCTCGGGATGGGCGATGCCATGGTGTTCATCTCGGTGCTGCGCCTCGTCGCCGTGTGGTTCTCGCCGCGGCGCACGCCGATGGTCACCCAGGTCACCGGCGTCCTCGGCCAGATCGGGGCGCTCGCCGCCGCCGGCCCGCTCGCGGCGGCGCTCGCGCACTTCGGGTGGACGCCGTCGTACACCGTCGCCGCGTCGGTCGGCGTGCTCACCGGTGTCGGGCTCGTCCTGCTCGTGCGTGACACCCCCTACGCCGACCACCACCGCGAGGAGCTGCGGATGCGGGCCCTCGCTCGTGCCCTGCGTGACGCGTGGCTCGTGCCCGGCACGCGGCTCGGGCTCTGGTCGCACTTCACGTCGCAGTTCGCCGCCAACATGTTCACGATGCTGTGGGGCTTCCCGTTCCTCGTCGCCGGGCAGGGCCTGTCGTCCTCGACGGCGAGCGCGCTGCTCATGGTGATGGTCGTCACGACGGTCATCACGAGCCCCCTCATCGGCACGCTGACGATGCGGTTCCCGTTCTCGCGCAGCACCCTCGTGCTGTGGATCGTCGCCGGAGCGGTGGCCGCGTGGACCGTCGTGCTGCTCTGGCCCGGGCGCGCGCCGCTGTGGCTGCTCGTGCTGCTCGTCGTGCTCATCGCCATCGGTGGGCCCGGCTCGATGATCGGCTTCGACCTCGCCCGCACCTTCAACCCGCCGACGCGCATCGGCAGCGCGTCGGGAATCGTCAACACCGGCGGTTTCGTCGCGACGCTGACGGCGGTGGCCCTCGTCGGCGTCGTCCTCGACCACGTGGCGCCGGCCGGGCCCTCGACATGGAACGTCGACGCCTTCCGGGCGGCGATGACGGTCCAGTACCCGGTGTGGGCGCTCGGCATCGTGCAGATCCTGCGCTACCGGCGGCGGGCGCGTCGGGCCGCGCTCGAGTCCGACCCGGAGGCCTACGCCGCGATGCGGGCCGGCGAGTCGGTCACCTTCCACTAGGCCGCTTCGTCCTGGTCACTTCCACCAAGCCGTCGGGTACGTTCCGGGCATGGCGACGTGGGCCGACGTGGACGCGCTGTGCGGCCGGCTGCCCGGCGCCGAGCGGGGCGAGGCGCACGAGGGCTCGCCGGCCTGGTTCGCCGGCCGGCACTCGTTCGCGCGGCTGCGGTGGGACGACGCGGGCCGCGTGCTCGTGCAGGTCTGGACCGGCGAGATGGACACCGGGCCGGCGCTCGCCGACCGGCGCGACACGTTCGTGCGCATCGACACCTTCCGGTACCGGGTCACGATGTGGGCCCGCCTCGACCGGCTCGACCGCCGCGAGCTGGCCGAGCTGCTCCTCGAGTCCTACGACGTGCGCGGCGGCCCGCGCCGCCGCGGCGACACCGGCCTGGCCGTCCTGCTCGGCTGACGCGTCATTTCCCAGCATTTTCCCAGCAAGGAGGTATCTGGTCGAGAGCGGGCACGCCGGACATTCCGACGGCCCATGACGACAGGGAGGTCGCATGGCGGCGTCGACAGCAGCCCGCACGAAACTGACCGCAGACCAGCGCAACTCGTTCGCCGCCGCCTACCTCGGCTGGGCCATGGACGCCTTCGACTACTTCCTCGTCGTGCTCATCTACGCCGACATCGCCAAGGACTTCGGCAAGTCGCTGCCGGAGATGGCGTTCATCACCACGATGACGCTCGTCATGCGTCCTGTCGGCGCGTTCATCTTCGGCCTCTGGGCGGACCGACGCGGCCGCCGCATCCCGCTCATGACGTGCGTCGCCTTCTACAGCGTCGTCGGGTTCCTCTGCGCGTTCGCCCCGAACTTCGGCGTGCTCATGGTGCTGCGGATGCTCTACGGCATCGGCATGGGCGGCGAGTGGGGCCTCGGGGCGGCGCTCGCGATGGAGAAGCTGCCGACCGAGCGACGCGGGTTCTTCTCCGGCATCCTGCAGGGCGGCTACTCGATGGGCTACCTGCTCGCCTCGCTCGCCTTCCTCGTCGTCAGCTCGTGGCTCGGGCTGTCGTGGCGCTGGATGTTCGCGCTGTCGATCATCCCGGCCGCCATCACCTTCATCATCCGCTCGCGCGTCGTCGAGTCGGAGGTCTGGGAGAACGCCAGCCAGCGGGTCCGCCAGACGAGCACGTCGGTGCGCCAGCTGCTCGCCAACCCGGCCATCTGGCGCCGGTTCGTCTTCCTCGTGCTGCTCATGACCGCCTTCAACTGGATGAGCCACGGCACGCAGGACGTCTACCCGACCTTCCTCAAGGCGGCCGACGAGGGTGGGGCCGGGCTGGCCAAGAGCACCGCCACGTGGATCGCCGTCATCTACAACATCGGCGCCATCACCGGCGGCGCCGTCGCCGGGGCGCTCTCGGAGCGGTACGGGCGCAAGGTCGTCATCATCACCTGCGCCGTGCTGGCCCTGCCGATCGTGCCGCTGTTCGCGTTCTCGCAGACCGCCGGCATGCTCGCGCTCGGCTCGTTCCTCATGCAGGTCATGGTCCAGGGCGCGTGGGGCGTCATCCCGGCCCACCTGACCGAGCTGTCGCCCGACGAGATCCGTGGGTTCTACCCCGGCGTCACCTACCAGCTCGGCAACTGCCTCGCCGCCTTCAACCTGCCGATCCAGGAGGCGCTCGCGACCTCGCACGGGTACCCGTTCGCCCTCACCGTGACGATCGTGCCGGTGTTCGTGGCCGTCATCGTGCTCACCGCGTTCGGCAAGGAACGACGCGGCATCCGGTTCGGCACCGCGGAGGCGAGCCTCATCGAGAGCGGCACCGGCAGCCTCGCCCCGACGCGCTAGCAGCGGTCGACGTCTGGCCCGGTCGCGGAGGCGGCCGGGCCAGACGGCCGCCGCGTCGGTGTCAGCTCGGCGGCAGCGGCGTCGGGAGGTTCGCGGGGTCGAGGCCGAGGTCGGCGAAGAGCTCGTCGTTGCCCTCGAGGGCGACGTCGACGAGGTCGGGCGGGAACATCCGCCGGACCGACTGGGCGGCGTCCCCGTCGTCGGGGTAGCTCACCCGGTCATCGTCGACGCGGAACGGCACGGAGTACTGGGCCGGCGAGGTGTCGCTGACGCACACGGTCCAGCCCCACGACGTCGGCGGCTCGGAGCGCAACAGCCGCACCCGGCAGTCGATGCCGGCGCCCATCGCGGTGAACAGCGGCGTGCCCTCGACGAGAGCCTCGAGGTGGCGCTCCTCGGCGAGCACAGCCGGGTCGGATCGGTCGGGGAGGTCGGTCGGCGAGAGCCACCGGAACACCCCGACGAACATCGGCAGCACCAGCGCGGCGACAAGCAGCCCGACCACGACGAGCGCGACGCGTCGGCGGCCGAGGGCGAGGGTCATGCGCCGAGTATGCCCGCCCGTGCTTCCCGGCACCGGCGGCGCGGTCCGGACACGCGGCGGGCTCGGGCGGGGCGCTCGGGCTGCAGCGCCGGAACGACCGGACGCCGCGCCCCCGAGCAGGGCGCGGCGTCCGGTCGGAGGGGCTTTGCCCCGACCACCTCGTCGAGTGAGCACTCCGTCACTCCAGCCCCAAGCGTCGGTGCGCGTCGGGGGACGCGTCGGTCAGGCGTCGCCGACGGTGAGCGCCTCGGCCTCGGTGCGGGAGCTGACCTCCTCGGCGCCGTGGCCGGGGGCCTCGTCGAGGGCGCCGATGATGCGTCGGGCCGTCGACAGCACGAGGACGGCGAGCACGACGGCGACCGAGCCGACCCAGAACGGCAGGTGGATGGACTTCTCGCCGAGGTTGCCGGCCAGCCACGGGGCGATGGCGCCGCCGCTGAAGCGCACGAAGCTGTAGGCCGCGGAGGCGACCCCCCGCTCGACCGGCGCGACCTTCATGACGGTCTCGGTGATGAGCGTGTTGTTCACGCCGAGGAACGCTCCGGCGAGGATGACGCCGACGACGAGGACGGTCTTGTTCTCGGTCCAGATCGCCATGGCGGCGAGGATGACGGCGAACCCGAGCAGGGCCCCGACGATGCCGGCCATGGTGCCGAACCGCCGCTGGATCATCGGTGCGACGAAGACCGACGTGATCGCGAGGAGCAGGCCCCACCCGAAGAAGATGAAACCGATCTCGTGCGCACCCATGGCCAGCGGGAAGGGCGTGAAGGCGAGCAGCGTGAAGAAGCCGAAGTTGTAGAGCAGCGCCGTGATGCCGACGGTGAGCAGGCCGCGGTGACCCAGGGCCTTGAGCGGCGCGGTGAGCGAGGTGGGGCGCGCGGCCGGAGGCGTGGCCGGCAGGGTCGTCACGGTCGCGATGAAGGCGACGGCCATGAGGATGGCGACGCCGTAGAAGGGCCAGCGCCACGAGATGCCCCCGAGCCAGCCGCCGAGCAGCGGGCCGGTCGCGATGCCGACGCCGAGCGCGGCCTCGTAGAGGATGATCGCCTGCTTCACGGAGCCGGACGCGGCATTGACGATCGTCGCGAGGGCGGTGGCGATGAAGAGCGCGTTGCCGAGGCCCCACAGGGCGCGGAAGGCGACGATGCCGCCGACGGTGTCCTGGCTCCCGGCGAGGGCGGAGCCGACGATGATGAGCGCGAGGCCGAGCAGCAGCGTCCGCTTGGCGCCGACGCGGCTGCTGACCCAGCCGGTGCCGAGCATCGCGACGCCCATGACGGCGAGGTAGCTCGTGAAGAGCAGGGACACCTGCGACGGGCCGGCGCCGAGCTCGTCGGCGATCGGCTTGAGGATGGGGTCGACGAGGCCGATGCCCATGAAGGAGATCACGCAGGCGAAGGCGATCGACCAGACGGTCTTGGGTTGACGCCACATGGGGGTGGTCATCCGTCCTTTCGGGTGTGGTGCGGGGTGGTGATGTCCGCCGCGGCGGCCAGCAGCTCGTTCATGACGTCGACGGCGACCTGGACGCGCGCGATCGCCGGGTCGTCGAGCTGGTCGAGGACGGGGGACAGGACGGCCAGTCGGGCCCGGCGCACGCTCTCGAGCGCGGCGTGGCCCTCGTCGCTGAGGGAGACCACCGTGGCGCGCGCGTCGTCGGGGTCGGACGCGCGGTGCACCCAGCCGGACGCCTCGAGGCGCTGCAGCTGGGTGGTGATCGTCGGCTGGCTGCTGTGATCGGCGGCCGCGAGGGCGCTGACGCGGGAGGGGCCGAGCTCGTCGAGGAGGGCGAGCAGGCGGGCCTGCGCGAAGGGCACGTCGAACGAGGCGTGTCGGCTGGCCCAGCGCGAGAGGCGCGCGGCCGAGCGGAGCAGGTCGTTGCCCAGGGTGGTCGGAACGGTCACCCGCCCAAGTTACATAGATAACCTATGCATATCAAGTCGAACCCGTGACGGAGCGCTCTCTCGATCGGGAATCACCGCGGCGTGGGCGGGAGCGCCGTGACGGAGTGCTCTCTCGATCGGAATCGAGAGAGCACTCCGTCACGCGTCGGCGATCGAGAGAGCAGTCCGTCACGGCGTCGCGGGGTCAGGCGAGTTGGGGGAGGACCTTCGCGGCGACGTCGGACAGGTGGTCGAGGTCTGCGAGGTCGAGCACCTGGAGGTAGACGCGCTCGGTGCCGGCCTCGGCGAAGGTGCCCAGCCTGTCGACGACCTCTGCGGCCGAGCCGGCCAGGCCGTTCTCGCGCAGCTCGGCGACGTCGCGGCCGATGGCGTCCGCCCGACGCCGCAGGGTCGCGTCGTCGTCGCCGAGGCACAGCACCTGGGCGGCGGAGTAGGTCAGCGACTCCGGGTTGCGGCCGATGTCGGCGCACGCCGCGCGGACACCGTCGAAGAGGCGCTTCGAGTCGGGCGCCGACACGAAGGCGGCGTTGAACTCCGACGCGTACCGCGCGGCGAGGGCCGGCGTGCGGCGCTTGCCTCCGCCGCCGACGATGATCGGCACGCCGCCCTCCTGAACCGGCTTGGCCAGGGCGGGGGAGCCGGCGACGGGGTAGTGCGTGCCCGCGTGCGTGTACGTCGCCCCGACCGGCGTCGACCAGAGTCCGGTGACGACCTCGAGCTGCTCCTCCAGGCGGTCGAAGCGCTCGCCGAGGGGTGGGAACGGGATGCCGTAGGCGGTGTGCTCCTCCTCGAACCAGCCGGCGCCCAGGCCCAGCTCGACGCGGCCGCCGCTCATCTGGTCGACGCCGGCGACCTGGACCGACAGCGGCCCGGGCAGGCGGAAGGTGGCCGAGGTGACCAGGGTGCCGAGGCGGATCGTGCTCGTGTCGCGGGCGAGGCCGGCGAGGGTCGTCCACGCGTCGGTGGGGCCGGGCCCGCCGTCGCCGCCCATGGCCAGGTAGTGGTCGGAGCGGAAGAAGCCGGAGAAGCCGAGCTCCTCGGCCGCTCGGGCGACCGCGAGGAGGTCGTCGTACGTCGCGCCCTGCTGGGGCTCGGTGAAGATGCGCAGGTCAACGGTCATGCCCGTGCAACCGCAGGTCGGTCGCGAACAATCCCGTCAGGCGGGGACGATCCCGTCAGTCGCGGACGATCCCGTCGACGATGACCTCGAGCATCGGGCGGACGTCGAGGTCGGCGTGGCTCGTGTCGGCGACGCTCGCGACACCGCTGACGAGGCGCATGACGTTGGCGGCGTCGACGCCGGGGCGCAGCTCGCCGCGGCCGTCGAGGTGGGACACGACGCGTCCGTTGGCCTCGCCCATCACGCGGCACTTGCGGTACATCGGCGACGCGGGGTCGTCCATCGCGGCGCAGATCTTCGTGGCGGCGCCGCGGTGCAGCGTGATGTGGTCGATGAAGTTCTCGAACCAGCCCATGAGCATCTCGCGGGCCGGCGCGCCGGTGGCGATCGCGGTGTCGGCGTCGGACGCCACGCGGTCGGTCCAGTCCTGCATCAGGGCGTCGACGAGTGCCTCACGGTTGGGAAAGTGCCGGTAGAGGGTGCCGGGGCCGACCTCGGCCCGCTTGGCGATCTCGTCGAGGGAGCAGTCGGTGCCGCGCTCGGTGAAGACGATCCGGGCCGTCGCGAGGATCTTGTCGTAGTTGCGACGGGCGTCGGCACGCATCGGACGCGTCGGCTTCTCACGACTTTCGGATGGGGTTGCGGTGGCCGAATCGTGCTGGGCCGCAACAGAACCCGGCGACGAAGCGAGCGTCGCCTTGCCGGTGCCGGCAGGCGTCACGGGAAAACCCCCTTGCGAAAACGGAGAGTGTCTCCGTATTGTTGGTCGAGCAGAACCGGAGTGGTTCTCCGCTAATAGTAGCGCCGACTGTCGTTCCAGAGGAGTCCGGCCGCATGACGACCACGATCCGTCCCACCCGCCAGGCCCAGCGCCTGCACCAGTCCCACCTCGCGACGACGCACCGAGCCCCGCTCGTGAAGCGCGGCGAGGTCACAGCCGCCCATGATGCCCGCGACGGCGTCGTCCACACCCGCACCCGCGCCACGGCGTTCACGCCGCTCCGTCGCGACCCGCTCAGCGTCGAGCGCCACCTGACCTTCCAGCCGTCGATCCGGCGTGACCAGCCCGATGAAGCCTGAGGCCCTGATGTCGACCACCACCACATCACCCAGCACCCCGTCCGCCACACCCACCGCGGCCACCTCACCCACCGCGCCCACACTCACCGCGCCGACGCGTGACCGTGCAGCCCGCCGGGCCTCCATCGGCATCGGCATCGTGCTCGTCGCACAGCTGATGCTCGTGCTCGACGCCACGGTCGTGAACGTCGCCCTGCCCCACATCGCGACCGACCTCGGCTTCACGCCGGCCGGTCTGTCGTGGGTGCTCAACGCCTACACGCTGGCCTTCGGCGGCCTGCTCCTGCTCGGTGGGCGCCTCGGCGACGTCCTCGGTCGTCTGCGCACCTTCGAGATCGGCCTCGCGGTCTTCACCGTGGCCAGCCTGCTCGGCGGCCTCGCGACGACGCCCGGCCAGCTCATCGCCGCCCGGACCCTCCAGGGCGTCGGTGCCGCCTTCGCCGCCCCCGGCGTGCTCGCCCTCGTCACGACGAGCGCCCCCGACGAGGCTGCGCGCAACCGCGGCCTGGCCCTGTTCACGGCCGTGTCCTCGGCCGGCGCCTCGATCGGCCTGCTCCTCGGCGGGATCCTCACCGACTTCGTCAGCTGGCACTGGACGCTCTTCGTCAACGTGCCGATCGGCGCCGTCGTGCTCGTCCTCGCCCGCAGGTTCGTCACCGAGACCCCCCGCGTGCGTGGCCGCTTCGACGTCGTCGGCGCGATCACCGCGACGCTCGGCTCGGTGGCCGTCGTCAACGGGTTCATCTCCGCGCCCGACCACGGCTGGACCTCGCCGCTGACGCTCGGCTCGTTCGCCGTCGGCTTCGCCTTGCTGGCCCTGTTCGTGCGCACCGAAGGTCGCGTCGCCAACCCGCTGCTGCCGCTCGGGCTCGTCCGGGCCCGGTCACGGGCCGGGGCGCTGGTGCTCATGGCGCTCGTCGTCGGGGCCCAGTTCTCGACGT
This sequence comes from Intrasporangium sp. Soil_C_50, assembly GCF_057656595.1. Lineage (NCBI taxonomy): Bacteria > Bacillati > Actinomycetota > Actinomycetes > Micrococcales > Intrasporangiaceae > Intrasporangium > Intrasporangium sp. Soil_C_50. Next base: position 297,845 of record NZ_JBDGKB010000004.1, on the reverse strand, counting down.
TCTTCCTCGTGACGCAGTACCTCCAGCTCGTCCTCGGGTTCAGCCCCGTGGCCACGGGTGCCGCGTTCCTGCCCCTCAGCCTTGCGATCTTCGCGACGTCGCGGGTCAGCGCCCGGCTCGTGGCCAAGGTCGGGCCGCGTCCGCTGATGCTCGTCGGCACGATCGGCCTCACGGCCAGCTTCCTCTGGCTGAGCGGCATCTCGGAGTCGAGCACCTACGCCGCGCACCTGCTCGGGGCGCTCGTGCTCAACGGCGTCTCCGCGGCCCTGGTGTTCATGCCGGTGACGGTCGTCGTCCTCGGCGGCGTCGACCGTGCCCAGGCCGGCACCGTCTCGGGCCTGCTCCAGACGGCGCAGCAGCTCGGTGGCGCCGTCGGCCTCGCGGCCATCGTCAGCGTCTACGCCTCGCAGGCGGTGCCCGGACGGTTCGTGCCCGGTGTCGAGCCGGCGTTCCTCACCTCGGCGACCTTCACCCTCGTGGCACTCCTCGTGGCCGCGGTCGTGCTGCGGCCGCGCCGGGGACGCGAGCCGGAGCCGTCGCGCGAGACGGCCGCCGTCGGGGCGGCCGACGGGGCCGAGGCCGCCTGACCGACGCCCTTCAACCGCCTTCAACCGCCTGCCCCCGCCCTTCAACCGCCTGCCCCCGCCCTTCAACCGTCGAGAGGCCACGAAGGGCTGGGTTCCGGGAGTCGAGAGGCCACTCCGCGCCAGCGGACGTGGCCTCTCGACCGTTCCGGCACCGCCGAACGTGGCCTCTCGACCGTTCCGGCACCGCCGAACGTGGCCTCTCGACGGTTGGGGGCCGGCGCGTCGGTGGTGTCACGCGTGGACGGCGGCCGCCACGGACACCCCGACCGCGACGAGGGACGCGGCGCTGACCCCGTCGACGACGCGTCGGGCGGCGGGCCGGGTCAGGAGGCCGCGACTCCGGTGGGCCAGGGCGATGCCGACGACGTTCCACGCGCCGGCGAGCGTCGTCCAGAGCATCCCCAGTGCCAGCACCGTCACGGTCGCCGCGGAGCCGGGCGCGACGAACTGCGGCAGGATCGACACTGCCGTGACGGGGCAGCGCGGGTTCGCCAGCGACGTCACCGCCGCGGTGCGGAAGCTCGTGGCGGTCGCGCGCTCGTCCCGGGCCACGACGTTCGTCGGGGCGTCGGGGCCCACCCCGGTCTGCCCCTCCGGCGAGGGCGAACCATCAACAGCGACAGTGGGATCCGGGCTCCGACGCAGGCGCAGCAGGCCACGCAGGCCGCCGACCACGAGCAGTGCGGCCCCGCCGACCTGGAGCCCGGCGAACGCCGTCGGGTAACCCGCGGCCAGCGCTCCGAGCCCTACCGCGACGGCCGCCGACCACGCCAGGATGCCGACGCTCGTGCCGGCCACGGCCGCCAAGCCGCCGGCGACGCCCCGCGCGACGGTCTCTCGCAGCACGACGAGGTTGTTGACGCCGGGCACGAGGACGAGTGTCACGGCGACGGGGAAGAAGGCGGCAAGGGCAGCGGTCGTGGTCACGCCCTCGAGTCTTCGCTTCATCGCATGTTCAGTGAAGTCACATGGGTGACGGCCAGCATTAAGATCAGTTGATGCGGATCGACCCCGAGCAGCTGCGGATGTTCGCCCTCATCGACGCCCACGGGTCGCTCGCCGGCGCTGCCGCCGAGCTCGGCGTCACACCGGCAGCCGTCACCGGCCGCGTCGCCCGGGCCGAGCGGCACTGGGGCGTGCCGCTCGTGCTCCGCGACTCCCGCGGCGCCCGGCTCACCGAGGCCGGCCACCAGCTCGCCGTGCACGGTCGGGAGGTCGACGCCGTGTGCGAGCTCGCCGAGTCGGCGATGTCCGGCGCGCTGACGCTCGTCTCGCGTCGGCTCCGCGTCGGCACCTTCATGTCCGCCGCCCTCGGCGTGCTGCCCGACGCCGTCACCGCCCTGCGCCACCGCTTCCCCGACAGCGACCTGTCGATCGTCGAGGGCACGAGCCCGACGCTGCGCGAGCAGGTGGCGGCCGGCGGGGTCGACGTCGCCGTCGTGGGCACCTACGGCGAGGAGCCGCCGCTGCCGGGCTGGCTCGTCGCGACACCGCTCTTGCGCGACCCGCTCGTGCTCTGCCTGCCGAGCGACCACCGCCTGGCCGCCACGCCCCCGACCCGACGCATCCGCCTGGCCCAGCTGCGGGACGAGCGGTGGATCGCGATCCTCGCGGGCGAGGCGGCCCGCGCCCAGTTCGACGCCGCGGCGGCCGGTGCCGGGATCGAGCCGCGCATCTCCTTCGAGACCGAGAGCTATGACGTCGCGCAGGCCCTCGTCGCCACCGGGCTCGGGGTGGCCGTCATCTCGCAGATGGCCGCGCGCCTCGTGCCGGGCGTCACGCACCGCGAGCTCGAGCGCCCGCGCCTGCACCGCGAGCTGTGGGCCGTGCACGCCCGCGACACCCGGCTGACGCCCCTCGCCCCGGAGTTCGTGACCCTCGTGCGACGGGTCTGCGACGACCTGACCGACCGATGGGCGGGCACCCCGCTGCCCGAGGTCGTGCGCGCCCAGTCCTGAGCCGCGACCCTTGCGGTGGTCAGCCGAGGCGGGCGGCGGCGCGGGCGGCGAGCGTGGTCGCGTCCACGCCCCGGACGAGCGCGGGCGGGGCCGACACGACCGTGACGGCCACACGCGTGCCGTTGCGGACGACCTCGACGAGCTGGCGCAGGGTGTGGTTGTCCTGCTCGAAGTCCATGGTCCAGCGCTGCCCCTCCGAGCCGTCGGGCAGCTTCAGCTGGGTGGGCTCGCTCGCGTGGAAGGCGGTGCCCTTCATCGCCTCGTTCGAGGGGTCGGTGCACCCGCTGGGCCAGAGTCCGACGTCCTGCGCCATCTGCTGGGCGTCTGCGCGCTCGCGGAACTCGAGCACCCACTGGTCGGCGTAGAGCTCGCCGCCCTCGACGGCGGCGGAGTACATCCGGGTCAGGCCGTACTGCGACTCGGGGTTCTCGCGCTGGCACGCGGACACGGCGGCCTGGCCGGCGCCCTTGCCGCTGCGGATCGAGACGGTCTTCCAGCCGGCTGCGGTGTAGTCGTTGGCCTGCATGAGGTTGTCCTCCGACAGCGGCGCGCGCGCCGACGGCCGGGTGGACGACGTCGCGGAGGAGGTCGCGGAGGAGGTCGCGGACGACGTCGGGGGCCGGGTCGCGGGCGTCGACGCCCGACGCGTGCCGGTCGAGGCCGGCGGTGTCGTGGCGTCGCCGACCGGGGTGCCGGACGCGTCGGGCGTGCCGGTGTTCGACGACGCAGCGGACGCGGGTCGGTCGACGGTGCGGTGCAGGACGATGCCGCCCCCGACGCCGGCGACGGCGGCCGAGGCGAGGACGGCGGCGACGGTGGTGCGCGTGATGGTCATGCTGTCTCCTGGGGCTCTGGCGCCGCTGCCCGGTGGCGTGGGCGGTCACCGGGGGAGATGCGCACCGGAGCGCAGAAGTTGTGGGGAGGACTCCCCATGTCAGCCGAGGCGTTCGACGAGCCGCTCGCGCAGGAACACCCGGGCGTCGTGGATCCGCGCCTTGGCGGTGCCGAGCGGCACGCCGGTCTGTTGGGCCACCTCGTCGTAGGGCAGGCCGCCGAGGTCGCGCAGGACGAACGCGTCGACGAGGTGCGGCTTGGCCGCCTCGAGGGCCTCGAGCGCCTCGAGCAGGTCGACGCGCGAGCCGGCGATGACGCTCGTCGTGCGCGGGTCGCCGCGCTCGGGGAGGACCTCGACCGGGTGCTCGGTGGCCCGACGCTTGAGCGAGCGGTACGTCGTGCGTGCGCTGTTCGAGGCGACGACGGTCACCCAGCCGAGGAACGAGCCCGAGCCGGCGAACGTGTGCAGCTTGCCCGCGACCGAGACCAGGGCGTCCTGGCAGGCCTCCTCCGCGTCGGCGCGGTGCGGCAGGAAGCGGGCGCAGCGGCGCATGACGATCGGTTCGAGAAGGCGCAGGAGGTCCTCCATCGCGCGGGTGTCGCCCCCGGTCGCGGCCAGGCGCAGCCGATCCAGCTCGTCGGGAGCGAGCTCCCCGGTCATCGACGCGTCGAGCGACATGCTCGTCCTCCCCCTGCGCGGCCCGTGGACGGACCCCTGACAGCCCTTGAGCGGCCCCGGTGCGGGGCATGGCCCATGATGGACCGCGATGGAGGCTATCGGGCGGTACCAGCTGCGTCATCGGCTGGGATCAGGGGCGTTCGCGACGGTGTGGCTCGCGCACGACCCCGACCTGTCCGTCCCCGTCGCGATCAAGGTGCTCGCCGACAACTGGACCACCGACCTCGACATCCACCGCCGCTTCCTCGCCGAGGCCCGGCTGCTCCGGCGAATCGGCGACGACCGCGTCGTGCGCGTCCACGACATCGGTGAGCTGCCCGACGGCCGCCCCTTCTTCGTCATGGACCTCGTCGACGGCGGCACCGTCGCCGACGTCGTCCGCGCCGGCTGTGCGCCCGAGACGGCGCTGCGCCTCGCCGCCGAGGCGGCTCGCGGCCTGCAGGTGCTGCACGACCACGGCGTCGTGCACCGCGACGTCAAGCCCGGCAACCTCCTGCTCGACGAGCGCACCGGCGAGCCGCACGTCGTCATCGCCGACCTCGGCATGGCCAAGGCGCTCGCCGAGTCCTCCGGGCTCACGGTCACGGCGGGGACCCCCGCGTACATGGCTCCCGAGCAGGCCCACGGCACCAGCGGGTTCGACCAGCGTGCCGATGTCTACGCCGTGGGCGCCGTGGCCTACGCCCTGCTCGTGCAGCGGCCACCGTTCGACGTCGAGACGGGCCTGGCCGGCATCGCCGGGCGCGACCCGAGGCTGGCCCCCGCGCCCGTCGCCGCGGACGTCGGCGCCCCTGCCGACCTCGACGTCCTCCTGCGCTCGGCTCTCGCCCACGACCCGGCCCGCCGCCCGTCGTCGGCCACCGAGCTCGCCGACCGGCTCGACGCCCTGCGCGAGCGCATCGAGGCGGGGGAGCCGGCGGCGCGGCCGACGCGTCCGGGCCGCGACTGGGCGACCGGCTCGGTGGCGGCGCTCGCGACGGCGGCCTTCGGCGTCTTCACGCTCGCGACATGGCTGACCCTCCGCCTCCTCGGGTGAGGTGACGGAGGGTCAGAAGCAGCCGAACGTGGCCTCTCGACGGTTGGGAGGCAGCCGAACGTGGCCTCTCGACGGTTGGGAGGCAGCCGAACGTGGCCTCTCGACGGTTGGGGGAGGAGAGCCGGGTGGGTCAGTGGCCCTGCGGCATGGCCCAGCGGGCCGTCGAGACGCCCTGCTCCTTGGCGCGCTCGAGGGCCTCGCCGATGATCTTCTCGGCCGCCTCGCGGTTGCCCCAGTCGGAGGCCTCGACGTGCTTGCCGGGCTCGAGGTCCTTGTAGCGCTCGAAGAAGTGCTGGATCTCCTTGAGCGTGAACTCGTTGATGTCGGAGATGTCCTGGATGTGGGCGTTGCGCGGGTCGACCGGCACGCAGAGCACCTTGTCGTCGCCGCCGGCCTCGTCGGTCATGTGGAAGACGCCGATGGGGCGCGACTCGACGACGACGCCCGGGAAGAGCGGCTCGGGCAGCAGCACGAGCGCGTCGAGCGGGTCGCCGTCCTCGCCGAGGGAGTCCTCGATGTAGCCGTAGTCGGCCGGGTAGGCCATGGGCGTGAAGAGGTACCGGTCGAGGCGGATCCGGCCCGTCTCGTGGTCGATCTCGTACTTGTTGCGCTGTCCGCGCGGGATCTCGATGGTGACGTCGAACTCCACGTCTTCCCCTTCACACGGTGGTGGGCGACCGGGCCCGCGCCGGTGACGCGGTGGGCCGCGATGCCGGCGCATCGGCCGGCGGCTGACAGAATCTTCCGCGACAGTCTGGCAGCAACGACCACCGTTGCGCGAAACCGGTCGCGCACGAGGCGGCCGTGAGAAGGGGTGAGCCCGTGATCCGCGGGATGACGTACACGATGGCCGCGATCTGCTCGGCCGTCGTCGTCCTGCTCGGGTACGCGGTGCTCGACGTCGCCGGGGCCGCACCCGGCGTGCTCACCACGGCACCCCTGCCGCCGCCCCCGCCGACCGAGACGCTGGGCACCCGGACCCTGCCTCTCGTGGCGCAGCCGACGCCGTCGACCTCGGTGCCGCCGGCGCTGCCCGCGCTCGCCGGCGAGACCGCCGCGCCGTCGGCGTCCGGCGTCGAGGCCGCGCTCGCCGACGTGCGCGGCCTCGCGGCCCTGCGCGACTCGGCGCTCGTCGTGCGTGACGGCCAGAGCGGCCAGGTGCTCCTCGACCAGGACGGCGCCGACCTGCGCATCCCGGCCTCGACGACCAAGCTGCTGTCCGCGGCCGCCATCGGGCAGGTCTTCCACGCCGACGAGACCCTCTCGACCGTCGTGCGCGCCGGCGCCGCGGCCGACGAGATCGTCCTTGTCGCCGGCGGTGACTCGCTCATCAACCCCGGCAAGGGCGACCCTGACGCCGTCGCCGGGCGCGCCGGCCTGCGCGACCTCGCGGACGAGGTGGCCCGGGCGCTCAAGGCCCGCGGCCGCACCACGGTGCGCCTGTCCGTCGACGAGTCGTACGCCGACGGGCCGCTGCTCGCGACGACGTGGGGCGCCGACTACCGCCGCCTCGCCATCACCGGACCGGTGTCGATGCTCGGACTCAGCACCCAGCGGGCCACGTCGGGCCACCCGGCGCTGAGCGACCCCGTCGCGTCGGTGCGTGACCGGCTGGCCGAGCTGCTCGACGGCCGCGGCATCGAGGTCACGGTCGAGGCGCGTCCGGGGTCGCTGGCCCGTCGGGCCACCACCGACAACACCGCGATCGTCCCCGCCCCGACGCCGTCGCCGTCCCTCGACGCCGCAGCCGCGACCGGCACCCCGTCGCCGTCGGGAACCGGCGTGCAGGGCGGCTACGCGCCCGGCACCGTCCTCGGCAGCGTCGAGTCCGCCCCCGTGCGCGACCAGCTGGCGCTCGCCCTCACCGACAGCGACAACGCGCTGACCGAGATCCTCGCCCGCCAGGCCGCCTTCCGGGCCGGCGCCGGCACGTCGTTCCCCGAGGTGGGGGCGTGGGTCGTGCAGCAGGTCGGGGCGCTCGGGCTCGACACGACGGGCGTCACGCTCTCCGACGCGTCGGGCCTCTCCCGGGAGAACCGGGTGCGGGCCGACCTCCTCGCCGACGTGCTCGTCCTCGGCTACGACGGCCACCACCCGGTGCTGCGGCGCGCCCTCGACGGGATGCCGATCAGCGGGCTCACCGGGACGCTCGAGGGGCGGTTCACCGGCGCGAACCACGACGCGGCCGGCCGCGCCCGCGCCAAGACGGGCACGCTGACCGGTGCGAACGCGCTCGCCGGATCGGTCGTCGACGACGACGGCCGCCTGCTCGTCTTCGTCGGTATGGTCGCCGGTGCGGGAACCAACGACGCCCGGGCCGCGTTGGACCGTTTCGTAGCGACCGTCGCCGCGTGCGGCTGTCGCTGACGGGCCGGTGGGCCGCCCGGGACAGGTAATCGACTGCGTCGAGCACCGACGACCGCACCCGCGCGGCCCGACTGGGCCGGTGACCGAGACGTCACGAGAGCCGTCACGAACCGGAAGGGCCGCGATGACCGACACGACCGTCAACAGCGCCACGGGCGGAGCGACGAACGGGGGTCCCGGCGCCACCGGCACGGCCGGTGGCGGGCCCGGCGGCGCCGACAGCCCCGGCGGTGGCACCGACGCGTCCGCCACCCAGTACGTCGACTACGAGTTCGCCAAGCGCACCGGTCGCGCCGTCGTCGCCGCGGGCCCGCAGGTGACCCCCGCCGAGGCAGCCAGCATCGTCGCCGACCTGCGAGCGGCCGCCGCGTCGGCCGTGGAGCCCGTCGCCTCGACGAGCGGCCTGGTGGCGCCCGACGACGCGCCCCCACCCCTCGTCGTCGACCGCATCGGTTGGATCAGCGCCAACGTCGACTCGTTCCGGGCCATGCTCGAGCCGGTCGTCGACAAGCTCGTGGCGAAGAAGAAGATGCCCGCTGCGACAGCAGCGATCGGCGGCAAGGTCACCGGCGCCGAGATGGGCGGCCTCCTCGCCTTCCTCGCCACCAAGGTGCTCGGCCAGTACGACCTCGCCCCCGGCGGCACGCCGCGGCTGCTCCTCGTCGCCCCGAACATCGTCGCCACGGAGCGACGCCTGGGCGTCGACCCCACCGACTTCCGCCGCTGGGTCGCCATGCACGAGGAGACCCACCGCGTGCAGTTCACCGCGGTCCCGTGGCTGCGCGAGCACCTCGTGCGCGAGTCGCAGGGCCTCGCCGTCGACCTCGCCCCGACGCCGGAGGACCTCAGCCGCCGCCTCGAGGCGCTGACGAAGAACCTGCCCGACGTGTTCAGCTCGGGGGAGGGCATCGCCCAGATCCTCGCCACTCCCGAGCAGCGCGCCCGGATCGCGGAGCTGACCGCCGTCATGTCGCTGCTCGAGGGCCACGCCGACGTCGTCATGGACGACGTGGGACCGAAGATCATCCCCAGCGTCGGCGACATCCGCCGCAAGTTCGACGAGCGCCGACAGGGGTCGGTCGGCATCGACCGCATCCTGCGCCGCCTGCTCGGCCTCGAGGCGAAGATGCGCCAGTACCGCGACGGCGCCGTGTTCGTCCGGGCCGTCACCGACCAGGTTGGCCGCGACGGCTTCAACGCCGTGTGGTCCTCGCCCGACGCGCTGCCCCGTGCGGCCGAGATCGTCGAGCCGGCCGCCTGGGTGCGGCGGGTCCACGGCTGAGGCATGGGAGCCGCTACCGACATGCCCGGTCCCGACCCCGCCGTCGCCGCCACCCGCCTCGCCGTGCGCGAGCACCTGCTCGACCTCCCGCCCGGCGCCCTCGTGCTCGTGGCCTGCTCGGGCGGTCCCGACTCCGTCGCGCTCGCCGGCGCCCTCGCCTTCGAGGCACCCCGCGCCGGGATGCGGGCCGGTGCCGTCATCGTCGACCACGGCCTGCAGGACGGCTCCGACGGCGTCGCCGACGGGGCCGCCGAGCTGTGCCTCGGCATGGGACTCGACCCGGTGGAGGTCGTGCGCGTCGACGTGCGCACCTCCGGGTCGGGCCTCGAGGCCGACGCCCGCACCGCGCGCTACGCCGCCTTCGAGCAGGTCGCCGGGCGCGTCGGCGCCGACGTCGTGCTCATCGGCCACACCCGCGACGACCAGGCCGAGCAGGTCCTCCTGGGCCTGTCCCGCGGGTCGGGCGCGCGCTCGCTCAGCGGCATGCCGTCCCGCCGCGGACGTTTCGTGCGCCCGCTGCTGTCGCTGCCGCGGGCCACGACGCTCGCCGCGTGCGCCGCGTACGGCATCGAGCCGTGGAACGACCCCCAGAACGCCGACGACACCTTCCGACGCGTCCGCGCCCGGCGGCTGCTCGCCACCCTCGAGGCCGAGCTCGGGCCCGGCTTCGGTGCGGCCCTGGCCCGCAGCGCCGACCTGCTGCGCGAGGACGCCGACTACCTCGAGACCCTGGCGCGCCAGGCGCGGGCGGGTCTGCCCGAGGCGCCGGGGGGAGGCGTCGACCTCGAGGCGCTCTCGGCCCTGCCGCGGGCCCTGCGCACCCGCGTCTGGCGGCTGCTCGCCGCCGAGGCCGGTGCCCCGCTCGCCGACGTCAGCGCCGCCCACGTCGAGTCCCTCGACGCGCTGCTCACCTCCTGGCACGGCCAGGGCCCGCTCCATGTACCCGGCGGCATCGCCGTGGCGCGCGAGCGCGGCGCCATCCGCTTCACCGTCCTCGACGCCGCCGGCTGAACCCGCCCTGCGGGCTGGGAGGTCGGGCCGGCTGGGCAGGCCGGGCCCGCGTCGGGGTGGGGGCGACGCATCGGCCACGCTGCTGTTGAATGGGTCCGCACGTCCGTGCGCCCACCGCACCACCCCGCGAAGGAGCCCCCGTGGACCACGAGCACATGGGCGACGACCTGGCCAAGGTCCTCTACACCGAGGAGCAGATCCAGGCCCGTCTCGCCGAGCTCGCAGAGGAGATCTGGAAGGACTACGAGGGCAGGGAGTTCCTGCTCGTCGGCGTCCTCAAGGGGGCGGTCGTCGTCATGGCCGACCTCATGCGCGCCCTGCCCGGCACCGCACCGATGGACTGGATGGCCGTGTCGTCGTACGGCTCGGGCACGAAGTCCTCGGGAGTCGTACGGATCCTCAAGGACCTCGACACTGACATCACCGGCCGGCACGTGCTCATCGTCGAGGACATCATCGACTCGGGCCTGACGCTGTCGTGGATCAAGTCGAACCTCGAGTCGCGCAACCCGGCCTCGGTGGAGATCTGCACGCTGCTGCGCAAGCCCGACGTCGTCAAGGTCGACATCCCGGTCAAGTACGTCGGCTTCGACATCCCGAACGAGTTCGTCGTCGGCTACGGCCTCGACTACGCCGAGAAGTACCGCAACCTGCGCTGCGTCGGCACCCTGGCCCCGCACGTCTACGCCTGAGCCTGCCTGAAGCCCGCCCGGGCCTGCGTGAAGCCCGCCCGAGACCGTCCGAGACCTGCGGAGGCCCGACGCCATGACCTTCTCGATCGTCGCCCGGCAGGGTGAGGCCTACGGCGTCGCCGTCGCGAGCAAGTTCCTCGCGGTCGGCGCCGTCGTCCCGGGTGCGCGCCTCGGTACCGGGGCCGTCGCCACGCAGTCCTACGCCCGGGTCGCCTACCTCGGCGAGCTGCTCGCACGCCTCGGTGCCGGCGAGGACGCCGCGTCGGCGCTCGACGAGGCCACCGCGCTCGACGCGGGCCGCGAGACGCGTCAGGTCGGGGTCGTCGGGGCCGCGAGCGCCGCGACGTTCACCGGCCGGGAGTGCAACCCGTGGGCCGGCGGCGTGGCGCGCGACGACGGCGACACCGCGTACGCGATCCAGGGCAACATCCTCACCGGGCCGGAGGTCGTCGCCGCGATGGAGCAGGCGTGGCACGACTCGGCGGGGCAAGGACTGGGGCGGCGCCTCCTCGCGGCGCTCGTCGCCGGCGACGCGGCGGGCGGCGACTCCCGCGGCCGGCAGAGCGCCGCGGTGTACGCCGTCGAGCCCGGCGCGGGCTACGACGCGTCGGGCGTTCTCGCCGACCTGCGCGTCGACGACCACACCGACCCCGTCACCGAGCTCGGCCGGCTCCTCGACGAGTGGGAGATGTACTTCGGCCGGCCCGAGGACGTCCAGGCGCTCACCGGGCCCCTGGCCGACGAGGTCGCCGACCGGCTCGCCCAGGCCGGGCACCCCGTCGGCGACGGCGGCGCGCCCGACCTGCCCACGGCCCTCGCCGACTGGGCCGGCAACGCCAACTACGAGGCTCGGCTCAGCCCCGACGGCATCGACCGCCGGGTCCTCGAGGCCCTCCGCGCCGCCACCGCCTGACCTGCTCGCGGCGGCGCGCTCACAGCGTGCCGGCCACGCGGAGCAGGTACTCGCGCCGGTGCAGCGGGTCGTGGTCGGTGCGCGAGCGCCCTGGCGGCGCGCCCGTCACCGGGCGGTAGCCGTCGAAGGCCGTCGCGAGGTCGCCGAGCCCGCTCGTGAGGCCCGGCACCCGCTGCTGCAGCTCGTGCAGTCGCTCGGCAGGCACCTCGCCCCGCAGCCGGGTCACGGGCCCGAGCACCGTCGTCTCGTCCGGCGTCGCCCGCACGTGCGCGAGCATCGTCAGAGTCGCACCGAGCACGACGCTCGGCACCTCGAGATCGAAGCGGTGGAACGGCTCCTCGACGGTCGTGCCCGCCTGGCGCAACGCGTCCATGAGCACGAGCGGGGTGAGGGTGCGGAAGTCGCCGGCCGTGCTGCTCATCGACTTGTCGAACTTCTGGTGCATGTGGCTCTGCCGCGGCCAGTAGCCGGAGTGCGTCATCGTCACGACGCAGTCGGTGACCGGCCAGCCGCGCAGGCCCTGGCCGAGCGTCGCGTGCACCGTCTCCTCGACCGCGGTGAAGAACGCGGGCGGCATCGACCCGAGCTCGACCTCGAGGGAGAACCGGACGCCGGTGCCGGCCGGGGCCGCGTCGACGCGCAGGCCGATCGTGGCGAGGAACGGGTTCGGAGCGACACCGATGAGCTCGTGCGCCGCACCCGACCCGACGACGCGCTCACGGCAGATGACGCTCGTCGTGCTGAACGTCGCCGCGACGCCGTGCTCGGCCTCGAGGGTGGCCCCGATGACCTCCTTCTGCACCTCCCCGTAGAGCGAGACGTGGGTCTCGCCGCGCAGCTGGTCGTGGCGCAGGTCGATGAGCGGGTCCTGCTCGGCCAGCCGCGTCAGCGCGGTGTGCAGTGCCGCGCGAGCGCCGGGGTCCGACGCGTCGGCCGGTTCGACGACCGTCTCGAGCGTCGGCGGCGAGAACTCGTGCACCAGCGGGCGGGCGATCCGGGCGTCGCCCACGAGGTCGCCGATGCGGGCCCGGTCCAGGCCGGCGACCCGGGCGATGCGGCCCGCCGGCACCCGTCCGGTGCGACGGACGCCGCCCGAGGCGTGCACCTCGAGACCGGTGACCCGCTCCTCCCGCGGCCCGACGCCCCGGCCGGCCTCGAGCGCCCGCCCGTCGTGGACGAGGACGCGGTCACGGACGGAGAGCGCGCCCGACGTCACGTCGACGAGTGCGACCTTCTCCCCGGCCGGGCCGCGCTGGACGGCGAACACGGTGCCGGCCAGGACGGCCTCGGGGTCCGGCGTGCTCGCGGGCAGCAGCCGTGGCAGGGCCGCCGCGAGGTCCTCGACGCCGGCGCCGGTGATCGCCGACCCGACGAGCACCGGGCACGCCCGTCCCCGGGCGGTCTGCGCGTCGAGGGCTTCGCGGAGCCGGGCCGCGTCGACCGCGCCCGGGTGGTCGAGCCACTCGACGACGAGGGCGTCGTCGACGTCGGAGAGATGCTCGACGAGCCGCTCGGTGACGCTGCGGTCGCTCGGGGCGCCCGAGCCGTCGTGGCGGGCGAGGCCGAGGGTCGACAGGCCGTCCGGCACGACCGACAGGGCCCGCGTGCCCTCGTCGACGGCCCGCGACAGCAGCACGGGCATCACGCCGAGCCGGTCGGTCACCTGGCGCAGCACGGCGTCGGTGCACGCCCCCGCGCGGTCGAGCTTGTTGACGAACAGGACCGTGGGGATGCGCAGGCGCCGCAGCGCCCGCCAGAGGACGCGCGTCTGGGCCTGCACGCCCTCGACGGCCGACACGACGAGGACCGCGCCGTCGAGGACCGCGAGCGAGCGCTCGACCTCGGCGATGAAGTCCGAGTGGCCGGGGGTGTCGACGAGGTTGACCGTCAGGGTCTCGCCCGGTGCGAGCGGGTCGGGCAGCTCGAAGGAGACGACCGCGGCCTTGATGGTGATGCCGCGGGCGCGCTCGAGCGCGAGGGAGTCGGTGCGGGTGCTGCCGGCGTCGACGCTGCCGAGCTCGGCGATGACGCCGGCGTGCAGCAGGAGGCGCTCGGTCAGGCTCGTCTTGCCCGCGTCAACGTGGGCGAGGATCCCGAGGTTGGTGGTGCGCGTGCGCACCGATGAGGTGGGTGGGGTGTCCAAGGTGCTCCATGTCCAGTGCGTAGGTGTGGGTGACCTGCTCGGGTGACATGAAGCAGCGGCGCATCCCGCTCTCCTCCCTGCTCGTGGTGCCTGGTGTGGTGCCTGCTCGTGGTGCCTGGTGTGGTGCCTGGTGGGGTGCCTGGTGTGGTGCGTGCCCTGGTGCCCGCCCGGCCGGGCGGCCCCACCAGTGCAGCAAGCCGCGGACGTGGCCGGCAACCGGTTTTGCCCGTGCGGCGCGAACGGGTAGGGGCTGGTTGGTCAGGCACCGGCCGGATGCGGAACACTGGTAGTTCGCCGGACGTTGTGCCGGAGGACGAACTCACCGGACGAGCAGGAGGACCGGGGCTGACCAGCCCCGCACGTACATGGACGCTAAGCGGATTCTGCGCACACCACTGTTGTGGATCTTGGTCCTCGTCAGCGCGCTCGTCTTCGGCATGATGTTCTCGCAGTCCGGCCCGCCGCGGATCGACACCTCCGAGGCGATGAAGCAGATCACGAGTGGCAACGTCACGTCGGCCAAGCTCATCAACAACGAGCGGATGGAGCTGACGCTCGCCAAGCCGTACACGTCGCCCGACGGGTCGGTGAAGGACGCCACGTCGGTCTACGCCTACTACGTCGACGCCCGCGCGACCGACGTCGTCAAGGCGCTCGACGCCAAGGCCCCGCCCCAGGGCACCGACGACTACATCGAGCAGCAGAGCTGGTTCGGCTCACTGCTGTTCTCGATCCTGCCGATCATCGTGATCCTCGCCATCTTCTGGTTCCTCATGGGGCAGATGCAGGGCGGCGGCAACCGCGTCATGCAGTTCGGCAAGTCGCGGGCCAAGCTCGCCACGAAGGACACCCCGAAGGTCACCTTCGCCGACGTCGCCGGCTGCGACGAGGCCATCGAGGAGCTCCAGGAGATCAAGGAGTTCCTCCAGGAGCCGGCCAAGTTCCTCGCGGTCGGCGCAAAGATCCCGAAGGGCGTCCTGCTCTACGGCCAGCCGGGAACCGGCAAGACGCTCCTCGCGCGCGCCGTCGCCGGCGAGGCCGGGGTGCCGTTCTACTCGATCTCCGGGTCGGACTTCGTCGAGATGTTCGTCGGCGTCGGTGCGAGTCGCGTCCGTGACCTCTTCGAGCAGGCCAAGGCCAACGCCCCGGCCATCGTCTTCGTCGACGAGATCGACGCCGTCGGCCGCCACCGCGGAGCCGGCCTGGGCGGCGGTCACGACGAGCGCGAGCAGACCCTCAACCAGCTGCTCGTCGAGATGGACGGCTTCGACGTCAAGACCAACGTCATCCTCATCGCGGCGACCAACCGCCCCGACATCCTCGACCCTGCCCTGCTGCGTCCCGGCCGCTTCGACCGCCAGATCGCCGTCGACTCACCCGACATGATCGGACGCCACCGCATCCTCGAGGTGCACGGCCAGGGCAAGCCCATGGCCGCCGACGTCGACCTGCTCGCCGTCGCGCGTCGCACGCCCGGCTTCACCGGCGCCGACCTCGCCAACGTGCTCAACGAGGCCGCGCTGCTCACCGCGCGCAGCGACAAGAAGGTCATCGACAACGTGTCCCTCGACGAGGCCATCGACCGCGTCATCGCCGGCCCGCAGAAGCGCACCCGCATCATGTCGGCCAAGGAGCGCAAGATCACCGCCTACCACGAGGGTGGCCACGCCCTCGTCGCCGCGGCGCTCAACCACACCGACCCGGTGACGAAGGTGACGATCCTGCCGCGCGGCCGGGCCCTCGGCTACACGATGGTCATGCCCGTCGACGACAAGTACTCGACGACCCGCAACGAGATCCTCGACCAGCTCTCGTACGCCCTCGGCGGACGCGTCGCCGAGGAGATCGTCTTCCACGAGCCGACCACCGGTGCGAGCAACGACATCGAGAAGGCCACCGGCATGGCCCGCAAGATGATCACCGAGTTCGGCATGAGCGAGCGCATCGGCGCCATCAAGCTCGGCCAGTCCAACGGCGAGGTCTTCCTCGGCCGCGACATGGGCCACGAGCGCGACTACTCCGAGCGCGTGGCCAGCGTCGTCGACGAGGAGGTGCGCAAGCTCATCGAGGCGGCCCACGACGAGGCGTACGAGGCGATCAACCAGAACCGCGACGTCCTCGACCACCTCGTCCTCGAGCTGCTCGAGAAGGAGACGCTCAACCAGGCCGAGCTCGCCGAGATGTTCAAGGCCGTCGTGCGAGTGCCGGAGCGTCCGACGTGGCTGTCCTCGCAGACGCGTGTGCCGGGCGACCGCCCGCCGGTCCTCACGCCCGCCGAGATCGCCGCGTCGCAGAACGGCTCGGGCCAGAACGGCCACCTCCCGCCGCCGGTCGCCCCCGACCGCGCGCTCGAGGAGAAGATCGACGAGGCCGCATCCGTCGGTGCGCACCCGCTCGCCGAGGAGCACCCGGCCGAGGAGGTCATCGAGGTGCCGGACGACCGTCCGGTCAACCCCCACGAGAAGGGCTGACGGGTGGCGGTCGACCACGAGCGCGCCGAGGCGGCGGTTCGCGAGCTGCTCATCGCCGTCGGTGAGGATCCCGAGCGGGAGGGCCTGCGCGACACGCCGGGCCGCGTCGCCCGGGCCTACGCCGAGATCTTCGCCGGCCTCGACCAGACGGCCGAGGGGGTGCTCAGCACGACCTTCTCCATCGACCACCAAGAGCTGGTCATCGTCCGCGACATCGAGCTCTACAGCACGTGCGAGCACCACCTCGTGCCCTTCCACGGCGTCGCGCACATCGGGTACATCCCGGACAAGCACGGCCGGGTGACCGGTCTGTCGAAGCTGGCCCGGCTCGTGGAGGTGTTCGCCCGGCGCCCGCAGGTGCAGGAGCGGCTCACCTCCCAGATCGCCGACTCGCTCGTCCAGCACCTCGACGTGCAGGGCGTCATCGTCGTCATCCAGGCCGAGCACCTCTGCATGTCGATGCGGGGCATCCGCAAGCCCGGCGCCTCCACCCTCACCTCGGCCGTCCGCGGCCAGCTGCGCGACCCGGCCACTCGAGCAGAGGCCATGGCGCTCATGCTCGAGGGCAACAAGTGAGCGGCGCGGGCCGTCCCGCCGGGGCCGCCGCCGCGGTCGAGGAGCTGCTCGCCGTCACCGAGCGCACCCTCGTCATGGGGGTCGTCAACGTCACGCCCGACTCCTTCTCCGACGGGGGCGAGTGGTTCGAGCCCGACGCGGCGATCGCCCACGGGCTCGAGGTGCTCGCTGCCGGGGCCGACGTCGTCGACGTCGGGGGCGAGTCGACGCGTCCGGGCGCCGAGCGACCGTCGGTGGCCGAGGAGCTGCGACGCGTGGTGCCCGTCATCGAGGCGCTGCGCGGGCACGGTGCCGTCGTGTCCGTCGACACGATGCGCGCCGAGGTGGCTGCCGCGGCCGTCGAGGCCGGGGCCACGATCGTCAACGACGTCTCCGGCGGCCTCGCCGACCCCGACATGGTGCCGTTCGTGGCAGCGGCCGGCCGGCCGTTCGTCGCGATGCACTGGCGCGGCCACAGCACGCAGATGCAGTCGCGGGCCGTGTACGGCAACGTCGTCGGTGAGGTGCTCGACGAGCTCTCCGTGCGCCGCGACGAGCTGCTCGAGGCCGGCATCGCGCCGGACCGGCTCGTGCTCGACCCGGGTCTCGGGTTCGCCAAGACCGCCGAGCACAACTGGGCCCTCATGGCGGCGCTGCCGGTGCTGCACGGCCTGGGCCACCCGGTGCTGCTCGGCGCCTCGCGCAAGACGTTCCTCGGCCGGCTCGGGCGCGGCGCCGGCGAGGCCCCGCGACCGGCGGCGGAGCGCGACGTCGAGACCACCGCCACCTCGGTCATGGCCGCCATGGCCGGGCTCTGGTGCGTGCGCGTGCACGACGTCGCCTCGACGGTGCGTGCGCTGGCCGTCGTCCAGGCGGCGCTCGACCACGCGCCCGACGACACCGACCACCCCACGGAGGACCTCGACTGATGCCTGACCGCATCGTGCTGCAGGGCGTCTCGGCCCGCGGCCACCACGGAGTGCTCGATAGCGAGAAGCGTGACGGCCAGACCTTCATCGTCGACGTCACGATGTCGCTCGACCTCGAGCCGGCGGGCCGCACCGACGCGCTCGAGGCCACGGTCAACTACGCGGAGGTGGCCGGTGACGTCGTCGCCCGCATCACCGGGCCGTCGTTCGACCTCATCGAGCGCCTCGCCGAGGTCGTCGCCGACGACGTGCTGCGGCATGACCTCGTCCACACCGTCGAGGTCGTCGTGCACAAGCCCGAGGCGCCGGTCGGCCACCCGTTCACCGACGTGCAGGTCAAGGTGACCCGTACCAACGCCGCCCACGTCGTCATCGCGCTGGGCACCAACCTCGGCGACCGCGCCCACACCCTGGCCGACGCCGTCGCTGCCCTCACCGCGTTGCCCGGCCTCACCGTCACCGGCCTGTCCGACATCGTGGCCACCGAGCCGGTGGGCGGGCCCGACCAGCCGGAGTACCTCAACGCGGTTGTCGTCGGCCGCTCGCTGCTGCACTCGACCGACCTGCTCGCCGAGCTGCACCGCATCGAGGCCGACCACGGCCGGACCCGCGACGTGCGGTGGGGGGCACGGACGCTCGATCTCGACCTCATCCAGTACGGGCGCCCCGGTGGCCACCGCGAGGTCGTCCGCGACGACGCCCGGCTCACGCTGCCGCATCCCCGCGCGCACGAGCGGGCCTTCGTCCTCGTGCCGTGGCTCGGGGTCGACCCTGACGCGAGGCTGCGGGTCGGGGAGGGCGCGACGGGCATCCGCCGCGTCGACGAGCTGCTCGAGGGCCTCGACCGGTCCGGCGTGCGACCCGGGCCCGGATGGGAGCACCTGTGAGACCTCACTCCGGCATCCGCCCCACGGCCCTGGTGCTGACCGGGCTCGTCGTCACGGTCCTGGCCTGGCTCGGGCTTCGATCGGTGGCCGGTGGAGGTCACGGCCTGCCGGACCCCGGGTGGTTGGGGCTCGCCGCGATGCTCTTCCTCTCGGGCGGTCTGGTCGTGGCCGGCTGGCAGGTGCGCAAGGTCCGCGACGGCCTCGCCCAGCCGCACGTGACGCCGCTGCGCGCGGCCCGCACCCTCGTGCTCGGGCAGGCGGGCGCGCTCACCGGGGCCGCCCTCGTCGGCTGGTACGTGGCCAACGTGCTCGTGCTGCTGCCGGACGCCGACGTCCAGTCCCAGCGCGACCGCATCTGGCCTTTCGTCGCCCACGTCGTCGTCGCCCTGCTCCTGTGCGCCGCCGGCATGCTCGTGCAGCGCTGGTGCCGCCTGCGCCCGGGTGACGAGGACGACGAGCCCCGCAACGGTCGCGACCCCTCCGCCTGACCCACTCGGCCACGCAACCTGCGTCACTGCTGCGCCCTGTGCAGCACTGACGCAGCAGTGACACAGATCTGGCGGTGGCCAGGGCGACGCGGTCCGTGCACCAGGCAGGGGTCAGGCGCGTTGGCGTGCAACGATGCCGGCTTCTGTGGTGTCCTTCGGTCATGGGAGCACCCCGGACCGTGTGCGGTGCCGTCGCCGTCGTGACTGCGCTGGTCCTCGCCGCGTGCGGTTCGCCGACGGTCTCGGGCATCGGCGACGGCGCAACCGACCTTCCGGTGGACGGACCCACGACCCTGTCGGTGGCCCCGGCGCCGGAGCGGTTCAGGGAGCGCGCGGACGACGTCGCCGCGGCCGTCCGACGGGCCGGGCTGCCCTCGAGGCCGACGGGGCTGCTCCTCGTGTCGCCGTGGGACGCGGAGGCGGCCTTCGACACCGCGGACCAGAAGGAGGCCTGGGGAGCAGGGCGCGTCGAGGTGGCCGACTCGGTGGCGCCGGACCGCGAGTCGGCCGCGAGGATGACGCTGCCCGGAGGTGGGACCCGGCGAGTCGGAACCATCGGCGTCCGTGCCGCCCTGGAGCGGGCGTTCTCGGGTGCCAGTGGCACGTGCGGAGACTCGGTGCCCGCCGACCGCTGCCGGCTCGAGGTGACCGCCGCGCGCCTGTCGCAGGTGCAGGTCACCACCGACGGCGGCGCCGCGACGGTCCCCGCCTGGGAGCTGACGGTGCGCGGACTGGCGCGGCACCCGCTCGTCGTGGCGACGGCGCCGGACGTCCTCGCTCCTGCGCCACGGCCGTCTGCTCCTCCCGGCCTCGGTGACCCGCCGGGAGGGCTGATGCGCGTCGGTCTCCTCAGGGCGGTCGACGGGGCGACCCTCGAGGTGACGATCTTCCACGGGGAGTGCGAGGTCGACCCGCGCGTCAACGTGGTCGAGGCGCACGACCTCGTGGTCGTCGGCGGCTCCTACGACGAGCCGCCGGCGGGCAGCGTCTGCACCGGGGTCGGCCTGATGACACCCGCGACGGTCCGGCTGTCGAGCCCGCTCGGGGACCGACCGGTCATCGACGCCGTGACGGGGACACCCCGGTACGTCGGGGTCCCGGCGTACTGACGCCGCCGCGTCAGCGGGCCGTCGACAGGACGGGCGGCCGCGTCGTCGTGGGGGAGACGGGCGTGATCGTCGAGGTCTTCGTCGTCGTCGCGCTCGTGCGCGGGGGCCCGGGCGGCCCGTCGGGCGTCGTCGTGCGCGCCGGCCACGGCGGCGGGATGGTGTCGACGGTGTCCTCGTCGGAGCACGCGGCCGCGAGCGTCACCGACGCCGTGATGACGGCGACAGCGGCCGCACGCAGCCACGTGTCGCGCCCGATGCGTCGACCCGTCCTGCCGCCCACGCGTCCCCTCACTTGTCCACGTCGCCGACGACGAAGAACATCGAGCCGAGGATGGCGACCATGTCGGCGATGAGCTGACCCGGGAGCATCTCGGCCAGCACCGAGACGTTGTTGAAGGAGGCCGAGCGGAGCTTGAGCCGCCACGGGGTCTTCTCGCCGCGGGACACGAGGTAGTAGCCGTTGAACCCGAGCGGGTTCTCGGTGGCGCAGTAGACCTGCCCCTCCGGCACCTTGAGCACCTTGGGCAGCTTGACGTTGATCGGACCCTGCGGCAGCGCGACGAGCCGGTCGAGGCAGGCCTCGGCGAGGTCGAGCGACACGTGCGCCTGCTCGAGGAGCACCTCGAGGCGCGACAGACAGTCGCCCGCCGTGCGGGTCACGACGCGGCCGGGACCGCCATCACCGAACAGCTCGCCGTAGGCGAGGTAGGGGGTGTCGCGGCGCAGGTCGACGTCGACGCCGCTCGCGCGGGCGATCGGCCCGGAGACCCCGTACGCGAGGGCCATCTCCCGCGGCAGCACTCCGACACCGCGGGTGCGGCCCTCGAGGATCTCGTTGCCGACGACGAGGCGTTCGAGGGCGGGCAGGCGCCGCCGGACGCTGTCGACGGCGTGACCCGCGCGGCCGAGCCAGCCGGCCGGGAGGTCCTCCTTGAGGCCGCCGACGCGGTTGAACATGAAGTGCATCCGCCCGCCCGACACCTCCTCCATGACGGCCTGGAGCTCCTCGCGCTCGCGGAACGCGTGGAAGACCGGCGTGATGGCGCCGAGCTCGAGGGGGTATGAGCCGAGGAACATCAGGTGGTTGAGCACCCGGTTGAGCTCGGCGAGGAGGGTGCGGGCCCAGACAGCGCGCTCGGGCACCTCCATGCCGAGCATGTGCTCGACGCCGAGCACGACGCCGAGCTCGTTGGAGAACGCCGAGAGCCAGTCGTGGCGGTTGGCCAGCACGATGATCTGGCGGTAGTCGCGCACCTCGAAGAGCTTCTCGGCGCCGCGGTGCATGTAGCCGATGATCGGTTCGGCCGTGACGATCCGCTCGCCGTCGACGACGATGCGCAGCCGCAGGACGCCGTGCGTCGCGGGGTGCTGCGGGCCGATGTTGAGGACCATGTCGGCGGTGGCGAGGCCACCGGCCCCGACGCCGACGGTCAGGGCCTGGCGGCGCGTCGGGGCCGTGGTCGTGCCGGGGGCGTCGGACGCGGGGGCCATGTGCCCGAGTATGCCGTGTCGCGCTGCGGGTCGCCCTCGTGGGCCACCGGGCCACCTGGCGACCCCCGGCTCCCGCCATGCGGCCCGGTGGGGCACAGTGGCCTGGTGAACCAGTCCTTCCCCGAGTCCGCGACGGGACCGGACGGTGTGCCGGGGGCTCCGGCGTCCGTCGACCTGTCCGATCCCGCGTTCGTCGCCGACCCCTACCCGAGGCTCGCGCAGCTGCGGACCGAGGCACCGATCGTCCGGCACGACGGCCTGGGCCTGTGGCTGACGACGACCCACGCCGCCGCCAACGACGTGCTGCGCGACCGGCGCCTCGGGCGCATCTTCCGCGCGCGCGCCGCCGCCGACGACGACCCGTGGACGGTGTTCGACTGGCTGCACGCCGACTCCATCCTCGACTCGGAGCCGCCGAAGCACACCCGGCTGCGGAGACTCGTGGCCGGCGCCTTCAACCGCGGGCACATCGAGCGGCTGCGGCCGCGCGTCGAGCAGATCGCGGGCGAGCTGCTCACCGGGCTGGAGGCACGGCTCGACGCCGACGGCCGGGTCGACGTCATCGAGGGCTACGCCGAGCCGCTGCCCGTCCTCGTCATCTGCGAGCTGCTCGGGGCACCCACGTCCGACTGGAAGCGGCTGCGCGACTGGTCCCAGGCCATCGTACGGATGTACGAGGTGTCGCCGACGCCGCAGGCCCAGGCCGAGGCGCAGCGCGCGTGCGCCGAGTTCGCCGCGTACGTCGAGGTGCTCGCCGCCGAGCGCGCCGAGAACCCGGGCGACGACCTGCTCACGGCGCTCGTCGAGGAGCGCGACGGCGGCGACCGCCTGTCGCGCCGCGAGCTCGTCGCCACGGTCGTGCTGCTGCTCAACGCCGGCCACGAGGCGAGCGTCAACGGCTTCGGCAACGGTCTGGCGTCTGTGCTGGCGGACCCGGAGCAGCTGGCGGCCGTCATCGACTCGCTCGACGACGACGCGTCGGTCGCCCGGCTCGTCGAGGAGATGCTGCGCCACGACTCGCCGCTGCACCTGTTCGAGCGCACCGCCACCGCCGACGTCGAGCTGCACGGCGTGACGATCCGCGAGGGGCAGAAGGTCGCGGCGCTGCTCGGCGCCGCGAACCGCGACCCGGCCGTCTTCGCCGACCCCGACCTGTTCGACGCCTCGCGCGACCCCAACCCGCACCTGGCCTTCGGCGCCGGCATCCACTTCTGCCTCGGCGCCCCGCTGGCCCGGATGGAGCTGCAGATCTCGGTGCGTGCCCTGCTGCGTCGCCTCGGCCCGATCCGCGTCGTCGAGGAGCACCGGCGTCCGACGTTCGTCCTGCGCGGCTACGAGCGGCTCGTCGTCGAACGCGTCGACCAGGGCTGATCGACGTTCGTCCTGCGCGGCTACGAGCGGCTGGTCGTCGAACGCGTCGACCAGGGCTGATCGACGCTCGCCGGCGATCGGTCGGACCCTCGGCCCCCGATCGCGGCGTCCGCGTGGTCGACTGGTGGGACCGACCGAGGAGGAGCCCCGTGAGCGAGCTGACCCCGTACATCTGCGTCGAGGACTCCCGCGCGGCGATCGAGTGGTACGGGCGCGTGATGGGGGCCCGCGTCAGCGTCGACCCGATCGTCATGGACGACGGTCACGTCGGACACTGCGAGCTCGAGGTCGACGGAGCGCGCTGGATGATGTCCGACGCCTTCGAGTCTGCGGGCGTCGCGCCCCCGGACCGGGCACGGGGCAACGCGGTGTCCCTGCACCTGACCGTCGCCGACTGCGACGCGGTCGCTGCGTCGGCCCGCGACGCCGGGGCGACGATCGACCGGGGGCCCGAGGACAACCCGGGTCTCGGTCGCGTCGCCGTCTTCCACGACCCGTTCGGGCACCGGTGGTTCGTGCACCAGCCGGAGGCCTGAAGCACTACTACGGCTGGCCGGCGTCCTTCGTCGGTCGGCTGCGCAGCACGAGGAAGCCGCCGACCCCGAGCAGCACGCACGTGCCGACGATGGTGAGCAGCACCGGCACGAACACCGACGACCCAGCATCCTCGGCAGCCGGGTCGGCCTGTCGCACATGCACGCTCGGGCCGGCCGTGGCCGTGGAGCCGTCGAGCCCGACCGTCGCGTGGAAGGAGAAGCTGCCGCTCACCGGGTGCCCGTCGTCGGACGTGACGCGGTAGGTGACGGTGTAGTCGCCGCCGGGCGCGCTCGCGGCGAGCTTCTGGCGCACGATCGAGCCCTGGATCGTCGGGCTGCCCTCGGAGACAGGGCCCGAGGGACCGGTGACGACGACCTGCGTGCCGACGGCGAGCGGCGCCTCGGCGAAGGTCAGCTCGACGGTGTCCGGAAGGGTGTTGACGACGGCCCCGTCGGAGGGGTTGCTGCGCTCGAGCACGTCGTGGGCCGAGGCGAGGGTCGGCGTGCCGACGACGCCGAGGACGACCCCGGCGGCGACGCCGAGGGCGAGCAGGAAGGAGGGCACGCGACGCATGGCGTTCAGCGTACGTCGCGGGCGTGGACCCGTTTCACCGCCCACCGGAACCCACCGAAACCGGCCGGGTCGACGAGTCGGGCCTCGGCGCTCGTGCGCTCGAGCGCCGCGAGGTAGCCGAGCGGGTCCTGGGTCGCGAGCGCGTGGGGCGGCACCGTCGCCGTGACGCCGAGCCGGCGCAGGGCCTCGCGCTGGGTGGGCGTCTCGTCGGCGTCGAGGGTGTCGACGGCGACGTGCGCCGTGATGTCGCACGACCCGTCGGGCACCGGCGTCGTCAGGTGGCCCGACGCGTACCCGACGAGGGTCCCGTGAGCCGGGCGGGCGTCGCGGGTGTGGGCGTAGTCGACGGCGACGAGCGTGCCGGACCGGACCCGCCGGACCAGGTCCGCCCAGGCGCGGTCGCGGTCGAGACCCACCTCGACCCGGTCGCCGGTCGTCGATGCCGGCCAGTGCTCGCGGGCCCAGTCGAGGTCGGGGCCGCCGAGCCGGTCGCCGAGGCGCTCCTGCCCGGTCGCCGGGTCGACGAGGACGACGCGCAGCACGCCCGACGCGTCGACCTGCGCCACCGTGCAGGGCACGACGTCGAGCCACTCGTGCGCGACGACGAGGCAGTCCTCGAGGCGGTCGAGGCCGCCGAGGTCGTCGAGGTCAGGGGGCAGCGCCGCGCCGCCGGGGGAGCGGAGCCACTCGATGCGCGCGTCGAGGGCCTCGGGTCGCTCGACGACGTCGACGGCGACGACGCGGACCGACGGCCCGGTGGGCGTGTCGTCGAGGGCGGCGCGCAGGTGTGCAGCGAGCTCGCCGCGCCCGGCACCGACGTCGACGACGACCCGCACCCGGTGCTGGGGCAGGGCGAGCAGGGCCCGTGCGAGCGCGGCCCCCGGCGGTCCGTGCGTCGCGGTCGTGAAGTGCTCGGCGGGGCCGCCGCCGGTCACGTAGAACCCGCGTCCGGGCGCGTAGAGCGCCGCGTGCCACGCCTCGCGCCAGGGAAGGGCATCCACGGCGCCCGACTGTAGGCGATAGCGTGCGCGGGTGAGCAGCCCCACCGGCGACCCCCACGAGCGCCCCGCCCGCTTCGACGTCGGCATCGTCGGGGCCGGGCGCGTCGGCGCCGTGCTCGGCGCGGCCCTCGTGCGGGCCGGCCACCACGTCACCGGCGTCTCGGCCGTCAGCGAGGCGAGCCTCGAGCGCGCCGAGCGGATGCTGCCGGGGGTCCCGGTCAAGCCGATCCCCGACGTCGTCGCCGGCGCGCACCTCGTCGTGCTCGCCGTGCCCGACGACGCACTGGCAGACCTCGTCGCCGGCCTCAGCGCCACGGGCACCTTCACACCGGGGCAGCTCGTCGTGCACACCTCGGGCGCACACGGCATCGGCGTCTTCGAGGCCGCCCTCGACAGCGAGATCGTGCCGCTTGCGCTGCACCCGGCCATGACGTTCACGGGCACCCCGGTCGACCTCGAGCGGCTCCACGACTGCTGCTTCGGCGTCACGACCGTCGACGTCGCGCGTCCGGTCGGCGAGGCGCTCGTCATCGAGATGGGCGGCGACCCGGTCTGGGTGCCCGAGCACGAGCGCGTCACCTACCACGCGGCCCTCGCCCACGGGGCCAACCACCTCGTCACCCTCGTCGCGCAGTCGATGCAGCTGCTCGCGGAGGCCGGCATCGAGGACCCTGCCCGCGTGCTCGAGCCGCTCCTGTCGGCGGCGCTCGGCAACACCCTCCAGCTGGGTGACGCTGCCCTCACCGGCCCGGTGGCGCGCGGCGATGCCGGTACCGTGGCCGGGCACGTCGCGATGCTGCGCACGGTGGCCCCGGACATCAGGCCGACCTACCTGGCGCTGGCGCGCGCGACGGCGCAGCGGGCCCTGCTCAGCGGCCGCCTCCGGGCGGACGTGGCCGACCCGCTGCTCCAGCTGCTGGCCCGCGAGGAGGACCGACCGTGACCCAGACCCCCGTCGTCGCGCGCACGCGTGACGAGCTGCGCGATGCCCGGGCCTGTCTCGACGACGGCGACGTCGCCGTCGTCATGACGATGGGCGCGCTCCACGACGGCCACGCGACGCTGATCCGGCGGGCCCGCGAGACGCACGCGCACGTCGTCGTCACGATCTTCCTCAACCCGCTGCAGTTCGGGCCGAAGGAGGACCTCTCGCGCTACCCGCGCACGTTCGACGCCGACCTGCAGATCTGCACCGACGCCGGCGTCGACCTCGTCTTCGCCCCGACGCCCGACGTCATCTACCCCGACGGCGACCCGGGCGTACGGATGTCGGCGGGGCCGCTCGGCGACGTCCTCGAGGGACAGGCCCGACCCGGCCACTTCGACGGCATGCTGACCGTCGTCGCCAAGCTCATGCACCTGACGCGCTGCACGTCGGCGTACTTCGGGCAGAAGGACGCCCAGCAGCTGCTGCTGATCCGCCGGATGGTCCGCGACCTCGACTTCCCGGTCAACGTCGTGTCGGTGCCCACGGTGCGCGAGGCCGACGGCCTGGCGATGTCGAGCCGCAACACCTACCTGACCCCGTCCGACCGCGAGACCGCGCTGTGCCTCTCGGCCGCGCTGCGGGCCGGCGCCGACGCCGCCACGGAGGGTCCCTCGGCCGTCCGGCGCGCCGCCCGTGCGGTGCTGGTGCGCGAGCCGCTCGCCCTCGTCGACTACCTCGTGCTCGTCCACCCGGACACGCTCGAGGACGTGCCCGAGTGGTACCGCGGCGAGGCCCTGCTCGCGGTCGCCGGCCGCGTCGGCACGACGCGCCTCATCGACAACCTGCCCGTGCTCGTCGGCCCCGGCGGCGGTGCGCTCGAGGTGTTCTCCCAGCCCTGAAGCGTCGGCCTCCCGCGAGGCGGCGCCGATGCGTTCGACCGAATCCCCTTCTCCCAAGGATAGATCCATCGTGCAGCGCTTCATGCTCCACTCGAAGATCCACCGCGCCACCGTGACCCAGGCCGACCTGCACTACGTCGGCTCGCTCACCATCGACCGCGACCTCCTGGACGCCGCCGACCTGTGGCCCGGCCAGCAGGTCGACGTCGTCGACGTCGACAACGGCAACCGCCTCACGACGTACGCCATCGAGGGCGAGCGCGGCAGCGGCATCGTCTGCATCAACGGCGCTGCGGCGCGGCTCATCTCGCCCGGCGACACCGTCATCATCATCGCCTACGCGGCCATGGACGACGCCGAGGCGCGGACGTTCGAACCGAATGTCGTCTTCGTCGACCGCGACAACCGCATCGTCGAGACCGGTCACGACGCCGGCGACGTCCCCGACGGGTTCGGCCTGATGACCTCCGCCGTCACGGAACGGAACCACGCCCACCGGGGCTGAGCCGGCGGCATACGGTATGGGGCACGACCCCACGACCGGCGACCCCGGCAGCGTCCCACCGAGAAGGTGCTCATGAACGACAGCGGCATCACGATCCCGCGACGGCTGCGCGCGCCCGAGCCGGGCTGGACGGCCACGGCCGACGTCATCGTCGTCGGTAGCGGCATCGCCGGCCTGACCACGGCGCTGCGGCTGCGGCGTCGCGTCGACCGCGTCCTGCTCGTGACGAAGACCGTCCTCGACGAGGGGTCGACGGCGTGGGCCCAGGGCGGCATCGCCGCGGTCATGTCGCCCGAGGACAGCCCGGCCGAGCACATCCACGACACCCTCGTGGCCGGCGTCGGCCTGTGCGACGTCGACGCCGTGCGCACCCTCGTCACCGAGGGCACCGACGCCGTCTGGGACCTCATCGCCCTCGGCGCCGACTTCGACCGCGGCGACGCCGGCGACCTCAGCCTGACCCGCGAGGGCGGCCACCACCGCGACCGCATCCTGCACGCCGGCGGCGACGCGACCGGCCGCGAGATCAGCCGCGCCCTCATCGCCGCCCTCGACCGGGTCCGTGACGATCCCGGCATCGAGGTGATCGAGCACGCCCTCGTCGTCGACCTGCTCACCGACGCCGACCGACGCGTGTGCGGCGTGACGCTCCACGTCATCGGCGCGGGCCAGGTCGACGGTGTCGGAGCGGCCCACGCGCGAGCCGTCGTGCTCGCGACGGGCGGCCTCGGCCAGATCTACTCCTCGACGACGAACCCGTCCGTCGCGACCGGCGACGGCATGGCGGCCGCCCTGCGCGCGGGCGCCGTGCTCGCCGACCTCGAGTTCGTCCAGTTCCACCCGACCGTGCTGTGGCTCGGCGAGGGCTCGCGCGGCCAGCAGCCGCTCATCTCCGAGGCGGTCCGGGGGGAGGGGGCCTTCCTCGTCGACGAGGCGGGGGAACGGGTCATGCAGGGCCAGCACCCGCTCGCCGACCTCGCGCCGCGCGACGTCGTGGCCCGGGCCATCATCCGGCGGATGCGCGAGACCGGCACCGACCACGTGTACCTCGACTGCCGCCACCTCGGCGCGGACTTCCTCGAGCAGCGATTCCCCTCGATCGTCGCCCGCTGCCGCGAGCTCGGCTTCGACCCGGCCACGCAGCTGCTGCCGGTCGCGCCGGCCCAGCACTACGCGTCCGGCGGCGTGCGCACCGACCTGCGCGGGCGCACCTCGCTCGAGGGGCTGTACGCCTGCGGCGAGACCTCGTGCACCGGCGTCCACGGGGCCAACCGCCTCGCGTCCAACTCGCTGCTCGAGGGCCTCGTCTTCGCGCGCCGGATCGCCGACGACCTCACCGCGCGCCTCGGCGCGGGCGAGCTGCCGGCGACGTCGCCGCTGCAGGGCGAGGACAGCGAGGACGCCGTGCCGCCCGAGCTCGTCCGCGGCAAGCGCCGCCTCGACGTGCAGCGGGCCATGACGGCCGGCGCGGGCACGGTGCGGTCGGCGGCGTCGCTCGCGGCCACCGAGGAGGCGCTCGCCGCCGTGTCGGCCAAGGCGGCCACCGACACCGACCGGCAGGGCGGCCCCAAGAGCTGGGAGACGACCAACCTCGTGCACCTCGGCCGGGCCCTGACGCACGCTGCCGCACTGCGCCAGGAGACCCGCGGTGGCCATGTTCGGGAGGACTTCCCCATGCGTGACGACGAGCGGTTCCTGCACCACGTGCACCTGAGCCGGGAGGCGTCGGGTCGGCTCGGGGCGACCGTCGTTCCGGTGCCTCGCGCCAACCTCGACGGGCTCGACCTCGACGCTGGCGTAGCCGAACGCGCCACCGAAGAGCTTGTGGCACAGACCGATCCACGACCCGAGGAGACCCGGTGACCCACCAGCCCGCCGCAGCAACGGCATCCGACGGCCTGAGTGGCTTCCCCGAGGAGTGGGCCCGCCGCGTCGTCGCGGTCGCCCTCGAGGAGGACCTCGGCCCGCGGGGACTCGACGTCACGACGCTGGCGACGATCCCGGCCGAGCAGGAGCGGGTCGCCGAGGTCGTGGCCCGTGCACCCGGCGTCGTGGCCGGCGTCCCCGTCGTCGGCCTCGTGCTGGCTGCTGTGGCCGAGCGGCTGGGCCTGCCGACGCCGACGGTCGAGGTGCTCGCCGACGACGGCGCGCGGGTCGTGCGCGGCGACGTCATCGCCCGCGTCTCCGGCCGCACCCAGGTGGTCCTCGTGGCCGAGCGAACCATGCTCAACATCCTCAGCAGGCTCTCCGGCGTCGCGACCCATACGCGTCTCTGGGCCGACGCCCTCGAGGGCACGACGACGATGGTCCTCGACACCCGCAAGACGACGCCGGGGCTGCGCTGGCTCGAGAAGTACGCGGTGCGGTGCGGCGGCGGCACGAACAAGCGCATGGGCCTCTACGACGTCGCGATGATCAAGGACAACCACAAGCTCGCGGCGGGCTCGGTGGCCGCGGCCTACGCCCTCGTGCGCGAGCGGTTCCCCGAGGTCGACGTGCAGGTGGAGGTGACGACGCCTGCCGAGGCGCAGGAGGCCTACGACGCCGGCGCGCGGTTCGTGATGTGCGACAACATGACCGTGCCGGTGCTCGCCGAGACGGTGGCCCTGCTCCGGGCGGCGGGCGAGCCGGTCGAGATCGAGGCAACGGGCGGGATGACCCTCGAGGTGGCCCGAGACTACGCCGAGACCGGCGTCGACTTCATCTCCGTCGGCGGCTTGACCCACTCCTCGCCGATCGTCGACATCGCCCTCGACCTCGTCGACTGACCGAACGTCCGCTGTGTGCACGAGGTGGGGCCTGGACCCCAGCGCCTGCACACGGGGACGGCGCTTGGCATCGGAACCGGCGCGTCGTCAGGGAGCGTGGTCGCCGGGGCGGACGAGGCCGGTCTCGTAGGCGGCCACGACGGCCTGCACCCGGTCGCGCAGGCCGAGCTTGGCCAGCAGGCTCGACACGTGCGTCTTCACCGTGGCCTCGCCGAGGTAGAGCTCGGCGGCGACCTCGGCGTTCGACAGGCCGCGGGCGAGCAGGCCGAGCACGTCGCGCTCGCGCTGGGTCAGCAGCTCGAGATCGCGCGACCGGGCCGTGCGCGGGGTCGGCGCCGCGGCGAACGACTCGATGACCCGCAGCGTCACCGCCGGGTCGAGCAGGCCGCCACCGGCGGCGACGGTGCGCACCGCGGCCACGAGCTGCTCCGGAGGCGAGACCTTGAGCAGGAACCCGCTGACCCCCACCCTGAGCGCGCCCTCGACGTACTCGTCCTCCCCGAAGGTCGTCAGCACGACGACCCGCGACTCGGGACTGGCCTCGAGCACGCGGCGGGCGCCCTCGATCCCGTCGACGTGCGGCATCCGGACGTCCATCAGCACCACGTCCGGCCGCAGCCGGCCGGCCATGGTCCCGGCCGTCGCGCCGTCGGACGCCTCGCCGACGACCTCGAGGTCGGGCTCGGCGGTCAGGACCATCCGCAGCCCGACGCGCACCATGGCCTCGTCGTCGACGAGGAGCACCCTGATCGTCACTGCCATCCCCTCCCGATCGGGAACCGGGCCCGCACCTCGAACCCGCCTCCGGCCACCGGTCCGGCCGCCAGCGTGCCACCGAACATGCCTGCGCGCTCGCGCATCCCGACGAGGCCCTGTCCGCCGGTGGCTCGCGTCACGCGCGTGTCGTCGTCCGCCCCGATGCCGGGCGACGCCGCACCGTCCGCGCGTCGGGGCCCGTCGTCACGCACGGCCACCTCGACGGCGTCGGTGTCGTGGCGCAGCCGCAGAACGGTCCGCGCCCCGGGGGCGTGCCGAAGGACGTTGCTCAACGCCTCCTGCGCGACGCGGTAGGCGGCGACGTCGACCGCACGCGGCACGGTCGTCAGGTCGCCGTGGGTCTCGAGGGCGACGTCGAGGCCGGCCGCCCGCACGTCGGCCACGAGGTCGCCGGCGCGGGACAGCGAGACGGGGGTCGAGAGGTCGGCGTCGCCGTCGCGCGGGGTGCGGAGGATGCCGACGGTGGCCCGCAGCTCCTCGACCGACTGCCGGCCGAGCCGCTCCAGCCCCAGCATGATGTCGCGCTCGGCCGGGCGGTCGTCGAGCAGCGGTCCGAGCTGGCGTCGCAGGCCTCCGAGCTGGAGTGTCATGACGCTGAGCGAGTGGGCGACCGAGTCGTGCACCTCACGCGCGATCCGGGCCCGCTCCTCGACCACGGCGGCATGCGCAGCGACCTCTCGCTGGGCATCCAGCTGCGCTGCGAGAGAGGCGATCTCGCGCGAGCGTGTCTGTTCGCGGCGAACAAGGGTACCGGTCCACCACGCAGGCACGAAGATCGCCGGGAAGAAGATCGAGTCCCAGCTGATCCCCGCCCGGACCACGTCGGTGACGACGAACGTCAGGATGCACGCGGCCACGGCGAGCCTGGAGCGTCTTGGCGTCGCCGCGTAGCCCGCCCAGGCGACCGCCACGAGCAGGGCGATCAGGCCGGCGCCGCCGGGGCCCGGCGCTCCGAGCGCCTCGCCGAGCGGGAACGACGCGGCAACTGCGACCGCACCCGCCGCGGGCCAGCGCGTCTGGCTCGCAAGGCTGCCCGCGATCCACACCGCGACCCAGGCGAGCGCCGTGAAGGAGGGCCGGAAGGTCGGGTCCGTCCACGCCTCGACCAGTGCCAGCGCGCCCAGCAGGACGGCGGCG
This sequence comes from Intrasporangium sp. Soil_C_50, assembly GCF_057656595.1. Lineage (NCBI taxonomy): Bacteria > Bacillati > Actinomycetota > Actinomycetes > Micrococcales > Intrasporangiaceae > Intrasporangium > Intrasporangium sp. Soil_C_50. The sequence continues at coordinate 265,917 of NZ_JBDGKB010000004.1, read as the reverse complement.
CCGACGGGCACCAGGCCCGGCCGTGGCACGAGGCGAAGGGGCGACATGGCGGCAAGGGTAGGGCTCGGCAGCGGGCCGCGTATCCGTCTTGCGGGGGACCCGGGGAGGCCGTCGTTCCGCACCACGGCGGAGGGCGGGTCAGTGCCTCTCGGCCGAGGCCCGACGAGCCGGCGGGGAGACACCGTTGGTCCGTCGCCGACACCGGCGGCACCGGACCCTCCGGACCAGCCCGAAAGGAAACCCATGTCCCACGTCTCGCCCCACGCGTCCGTCGAGCCGGCACCCCCCGTCATGGAGCGCCCTGCCCCCCCTCGCCCACCCCATGCGGGTCGTGGCGGGTGCCGCGCTCGTCGCCGGCCCCGTCCTGTGGGCGCTCGGCATGGTGACGTCGCCGGAGCAGGCCTCGATGGCCGATGCCGACTACATCTCGTCCCTGACCCGCGACACGACGATGACCCAGGTGTCGGCCCTGCTGCTGCACTACGGCAACCTCGCCATCGGCCTCGGCATCCTCGCGGCACCCTCGCTCGTGCGAGGACGTCGCGGCCGCATCGCGACGGTCGTCGGGGCCCTGCTCGCGGCCATCGGCTTCGTCAACGTGTCCGGCATGGTGCTCTCGGACTGGTGGAACGCCTCCGCGGGGACGGTGCTCACCTCCGACCAGGCGGTTGCCGTGTTCCGTGGCTTCAAGGAGGGCTCGCTCCTGCCGTTCTGGGACGGCACCGAGCCGTTCAGCCTGCTCGGGCCGGTGCTCGTGCTCGTCGGACTGGCCCGGGCCGGCGTGCTCGCCTGGTGGTCGATCCTGCTGCTCGTCGGTGGCGTGGCCGGCCTCATGGTGTTCGGTGCCACGACGCCCCTCGTCGCAGCCGCGACCGTCCTCGTCGGGTTCGCGCCCTTCGCCCTCATCGGGCGGCGGCTGCTCCAGCGCCGCAACCTCGACGCCTGAGACCCCTCCGTCGCAAGCAGGTGGGCCCCGTCGCCGCACCCGTATGGTGCGGCGACGGGGGCCTGCGGCGTGCAGCGCCGGCGTACCCTTCGAGGCAGGAGGGTGGGCCCATGGGCGTCGTCGACGAGCTGCTCCGCGCCAGAGCGGAGTTCGAGCGCGGCGAGTGGCGGGCGGCCTACGACGCGTGGGCCGCGTTCGACCTCGCCGGGCTGTCGGCGCCGGACCTCGAACGCTCTGCCGCCGCAGCCCACCTCCTCGGGCGCGTCGACGACGCCGTCGAGCGGTACACGGCCGCCTACGAGGCCCGCGTGGCGGCAGGCGAGCACTCCGAGGCCGCGGTGTGCGCCTTCCACGTGACGATGGCCCTGCGCACCACCGGGGGTCGCTCGGCCGTGTCCGCGTGGCTGGCCCGCGGCGAGCGACACGTCGCCGATCTCCAGGCCGAGGCCCCGGCCAGGGGATGGATCGCCTTCTCCCGCATGTTCACCCACCTCGGTGCCGGCCGCATCGAGGACGCCCTCGCCTGCGCGCGTACCGCCACCGACGTCGGCCGCCGCAGCGGTGACGGCGACCTGCTCGCGACGGGGCTGTGCGCCGAGGGTCGGATGTCGATCTACGGCGGGCGGGTGTCCGACGGCGTCGGTCTCCTCGACGAGTCGATGCTGGAGGCCGAGCGCGGCGCCCGCGAGCCGATCACCGTCGGCCACGTCTACTGCACGGCGATCGAGGGCTGTCAGGAGGTCTCGGACCTCGTCCGGGTGGCGGAGTGGACCGCCCGCCTCACCACGTGGTGCGCGGCCCAGCCCGGACTCGTCCTGTTCACCGGGCAGAGCGCGTTGCACCGGGCCCAGGTGATGCGGGCCCGCGGGGCCTGGGAGGAGGCGCTCGACGAGCTCGACCTGGCGGTCACCCGCTACTCCGAGGCGGGTGCCGTCGACGCGGTGGGCCAGGCGTCGTGCGAACGCGGAGACCTGCTGCGGCTGCGCGGCGACCTCGCCGGCGCCGAGGCGGCCTACGCCCGCAGTGGCGAGCACGGGTACGAGCCGCAGCCGGGCCTGGCGCTGCTCGCCGCCGCCCGTGGGCAGCGTGCGGCGGCCGCCGCGTCGGCCCGGCGGCTCCTCGCCGAGCCGGGACCCTCGGTGACCCGCAGCCGGCTGCTGCCCGGTGTCGTCGAGGTGCTCGTGGGGGTCGGCGACGTGGAGGCGGCGCAGGCGGCGGCGGTCGAGCTCGAGCAGGTCGCGGAGGCGTTCGGGTCCGAGGCGCTGATGGCCGGCTCGGCCCTGGCCTGGGGTCGGGTGCAGCTCGCGCGTGAGGACGCCGCCGGGGCGCTGCCCTACCTGCGTCGCGCTCGCCAGACTGCTGCGTCGCTCGACCTGCCGTTCGAGACCGCGCTGGCCGACATCGGGACCGGCCGCGCCCTGCTCGCCCTCGGCGACGGCGACGCGGCCCACCGTGCCCTGGGCGCCGCACGCCTCGTGCTCGACCGGCTCGGCGCGCGTCCGGCCGTCGAGGAGGTCGACGCGCTGACCGGGCGCCGGTCCCTGCCGGCGGGCCTCAGCGCCCGGGAGGTGCAGGTGCTGCGGCTCGTGGCGGCCGGTCGCAGCAACGCCGACATCGCCGCAGAGCTGGTGCTCAGTGAGCGCACTGTCGCACGCCACCTGTCGAACATCTTCGGCAAGCTCGGCGTCGTCAGTCGCACCGCCGCCGCGGCCTTCGCCTTCGAGCGTGGGCTGGCAGGCGGCTCAGGCGACGTGCTGGGTCAGCGGCCTGGCCGGTGACTCGTCGGACCTCTTTGCCGCAGAACGGTGCCGGTCGATGTGTGCCGCCACGAAGGCGGCGTCGCGCCCGACGCCGGGCAGCACCATCGAGCTGAACGAGTACTGGAACGACAGGCCGCAGAAGTACAGGCCGGGCACGTCCAGCGCGACGCCGCGGTACTCGCGCGGCCAGCCGTCGTCACCGACGACGGGCAGCTCGAGCCAGTCGAAGCGCTGCTCGAACCCGGTGGCCCACACGACGTTGCGTACGTCGATGACGGTGCCGTCGGCCAGAGTGGGGCGGCCCTCGGAGACGCCGGTGACCCGCTCGGTCCGTCGCTCGACGCCGGCGGCTGCGAGGTCCTCGCGCTTGACCCGCAGCATCGGGCCTCCGTGGTGGCGCAGGCTCGCCATGGCTCGCCGACCCATCGGCGTGCGGCGGGTCAGCACGTGCCGCCACGCGAAGAGCAGGACGGGGAAGAGCAGGTGCACGGCGGGCGAGTCCCACCGGACCCCGAGCTGCCCGCAGTCGCGCCCGGCGAGGGTCGTCGGTCGGTGCGGGGCCAGCTCGTGGGCGATGTCGCAGCCCGAGTGCGAGGCGCCGACGACGAGGACCGGGCCGTCCTGCAGCTGCGTCGGGCGTCGGTACTGGCTCGAGTGCAGCTGGAGGATGCCAGGGTCGAGGTCGGCGGCGAACGCCGGCACCCGCGGGGCGCGCCCGAACGTCCCGGTGGCCACGACGACGTTGCGACACTCGATGACCCCGCGGTCGGTCGAGACGACGAACCCGTCGGAGCCGACTGCGGCAGCGACCTTCTCGACGCTGACGCCGAGCCTGACCGGCAGGTCGAAGTGCTCGGCGTACTCCGCGAGGTACTCCGCGACGTCGTCCTTGCCCGGAAAGGCACGGCGGTCGCCGGGGAAGCGGAGCCCGGGTAGCGCGTCGTGGCCGGCGGGCGTGTAGAGCCGCAGCGAGTCGTACTGCTGGCGCCAGCCGTCGCCGACGGCGCTGTTGCGCTCGAGCACGAGGCAGTCACGCCCGCGGGCGATGAGCTCGCGTGCCGTGGCGAGCCCGGCCTGGCCGGCGCCGACGACGACGGTGTCGACGGTCTCGGTGGCAGGTGCGGGTTCGGCGCTCGTGGTGGTCCGGATGGCGTCCATGGTGTTCCTCCTGTGCTCCGTGCTGCCTCGGTAGGAACGACGGTAGGAACGTGGGAGGGGGCGCCGCGTCGGCCGTGCTGCCCATCCGTGCCGGCACGGCGATGGGCAGGAATGACCACGACCGCGAGATGCCGCGGGGCCGGCGCGGGCCGAGTCAGTAGCGGCGGAACCAGAGGTTGACGGCGTAGTCGACGCCTGTCGCGTCGGGGTGCTCGGCCAGGATCAGGTCGGCGTGCTCGGGCGCGAACTCGATCCCGACGACCGCCTCGAAGTCCTCGCGCGAGTCGAAGTCCCACCGGATGTCGAGGCGCTCGCGCGACCAGCCCTGGCGCTCCCAGAACCGCTCGACGGCACGGGGGTCGTAGCTCGGCAGGGCACGCCGGAACCACGTGCCGAACGTCGAGCGGGTCGCGTCGTTGTCGATGACGAACGCCGCGCCACCCGGCCGCATGATCCGGTCGAGCTCGGCGAGGCCGGGCTCTGACCCCGGCCCGAAGAAGTAGGACCACCGCGCGTGCGCGACGTCGAACGAGGAGTCCGGCACACCGACCGCCGCCGCACCCTCCTCCCGGACCGACGCGTTCGGCAGGTCCGAGACCCGCTGCGCCGCAAGGTCGGCCAGCGGAGGGTGCGGTTCGACCCCGACGACGGAGCGCGCCGTGGCGGCGAACATCGGCAGGTGGAAGCCCGTGCCGCAGCCGATGTCGACGACGTCGCGGTCGGACCACTCGAGGACCGAGCGCATCGCGGCCTCGATGACGTGGTTGCGGTCGACGCCTTGGTTCTCGACCTCGTAGACGTCGGGGCTCTCCCAGATGTTGGGGGAGGGGATGACCTCGCTCACCGGGAGCCCTCGGTCCCGGTCGCGGGCGGCCGCGGGGCCGGGCGCAGCCGCCCGCCCTGGGCGTCGAGCGTCGCGGGGTGGACGAGCAGGGGGAGCAGCTTGCGGACGCCGCGGGCGCGGACGGCCTTGACCTGGGCGAGGTGTGCCTCGGCCCGGATGACGAGCTCGGCGTAGGCCTCCGGGCCCATGAGCTCGACGAGCTCGGCCTCGTTGGAGCGGTAGACCGGCTCGCGGCCGACGTGCGCCTCGGGGTTGCCCGAGCAGTACCAGTCGAGGTCGTGGCCGCCCGGGCCCCAGCCGCGCCGGTCGTACTCGGTGATCGTCACCTCGAGGTAGCTGCTGTCGTCGGGCAGCTCGACGGTGCGGAAGGTGCGGCGGATCGGCAGCTGCCAGCACACGTCGGGCTTGAGGGTGTGTGGCTGGACGCCGGTGAGGACCGCGTGCTGGTGCAGCGCGCAGCCGGCGCCCGCGGGGAAGCCCGGGCGGTTGAGGAAGATGCAGGCACCGTCGACGACCTTGGTCTTGCGCGCGCCGTCCTCCTTCTCGGTCCAGTCGTCCTTGCTGCCGCCGGCGGTGCCGACCGAGTGGTACTGCCACTCGTCCTCGCCGAGCTCCTCGACGGCGCGCTCGACGCGCTTCCAGTCGTCCTTCTCGGTGAAGTGGGCTCCGAGCGTGCAGCAGCCGTCGTCGGGCCGGTCGGCGTAGATGCCGTGGCAGCCGGAGCCGAAGATGCACGTCCAGCTGCTGGTGAGCCACGTGAGGTCCATGCGGAAGCGCTGGTTGGCGTCCGCCGGATCGGTGAACTCCACCCAGACGCGAGGCAGGTCAAGGGGTGCTTCGGCCACCGGCACACCTTATGCCGCCCACCCGAGGATGCCCACGGCTAGTCTGGCCAGTGGGCGTCCAGGTCGCCTCCGGTGCGCGGGAAGGGGCTCAGCCTCCCTGGTGGTGGCACCTGCTCCGCACCGCCGACCTCCTTTCGGCCCCGACGCGCACCCCGGGCACACGAGAGGAGGCCGTCATGGCCCTGTCCCTGCCCGCCAACCCCGACCTCGAACGTCTCCGTCGCGACGCGCGGCGCCTGCAGCAGGCCGTCCGGTCCGCCCGGCCCGACGCGCTCGAGCACGTCGCGCGGCACCATCCAGCGGGAGCCCCGGACGACCCGGGGGTGTTCGCCCTCGCCGACGCCCAGCGGGTGCTGGCCCGCACGTACGGGTTCGCGAGCTGGCCCCGGCTGCGTGCCTACCTCCGCGCGGCCGCGCCCCTGAGCCGCGACCCGGGGGCGCTCGACCCGACCGCGGCCGATGTGGCGGCCTCCCAGGACGGATCCCCCTCTGCCGTGGCCGCGCTCGCGTGCCTGACCTACACCGAGCGCGACGAGCCCGAGCGGTGGGCCTCGGCGGCGCGCCTGCTCGACGCCGACCCGACGCTGGTGGCTCGGGACGTCGTCGTGGCGGCCGTCGCCGGTGATCCGGACGCGCTGCGCACCCACCTGGCGGCGGACCCCGCGGTGGCCACCCGCGAAGGCGGTCCTTTCCGCTGGCCGCCGCTGCTCTACCTCGTGTACTCCCGTGTGCCGCAACACGATCCGGTCGCAGCTGCACGGCTGCTGCTCGACGCCGGGGCCGACCCCGACAGCGGCTACCTGTGGCAGGGGCTGCCGACGGCTTTCACCGCCCTCACGGGCATCTTCGGCGAGGGCGAGTCGGGCCCGGCGCGCCAGCCGCGTCACCCGCAGTGGCGCGCACTCGCCGAGCTGCTGCTCGAGCGCGGCGCCGACCCGAACGACCGCCAGGCCCTCTACAACCGGATGTTCAACCGCGACGACTCCCACCTCGAGATCCTCCTGCGGCACGGACTCGGCCACCCCGCCGCGGAGGTCTGGGCGCGCCGCACCGGCGAACCGGCTGAGACGATCGAGGAGATGCTCGCCCGACAGGTCGACTGGGCCCGCGGCCACGGCTTCGAGGGCCGGCTCGGCCTCCTCGTCGCGCACGGGCTCGCCGACCCCTCGGTGACGGCGAACCTGCCGCCGGCGCAGGTGCCGGGCGGGCGCACCGCGCTGCACGACGCCGCGTTCATGAACGACGTCGAGCAGGTGCGCGTGCTCCTCGACGCCGGCGCCGATCCGGAGGCGCGCGACGCCGTGCACGGCACGCGTCCGTTCGAGTGGGCGGTGTGGGCCCGCGCCGAGGACGCGGCGGCGGTGCTGCGCGAGGTCACGACCGACGTCGCGGACGCGGGCTAGCGTGGACGCATGACACCGAGGGCCGAGGACGCGGCGCCCGCGCGTGGCCGTGGGCGGCGTCCGGGCGGCGTCGACACGCGCGCCGCCATCGTCGACGCGGCTCGTCGGTCGTTCGCCGCCCATGGTTACGACAAGGCGAGCCTGCGCGGGATCGCCCGGCAGGCCGGCGTCGACCCGGCTCTCGTGCACCACTACTTCGACGGCAAGGCGGCGCTCTTCGCCGAGACGCTGTCGATGCCGGTCGACCCCGCCCGGCTCGTCGAGCGCATCGTCGCCGGGGGTCCCGAGGGCGTCGGGCGCCGCGTCATCGAGACGTTCCTGTCGGTGTGGGAGCCGGGGGACCGGCGCGACGCCCTCGTGGCCCTGGTGCGCTCGGCCATGACGAGCGAGGACGCGGCCCGGGTGCTGCGCGAGTTCCTCGGCCGGGAGGTCTTCGGCCGGGTCGCCGGGGCGTTCGGCTCGCCCGACGTCCAGCTGCGGGGTGGGCTGGTGGCCTCGCAGATCGTCGGACTCGTCGTCATGCGCTACGTGCTGCGGATGCCCGGGATCGCCGAGGCGAGTCCCGAGGAGCTCGTCGAGCGGCTCGCCCCGGTCATCGAGCACCACCTGCTCGCTCCCGCACCGGCGGTCGAAGTGGTCGAGGTGGCCGAGGTCGTTTACACGCCGGGGCCCGCGGAGTAGATTTCATCACATGGTGAATATCTCGACGGGTCCCGCGGTCGTCGTCCACGGCCTGCGGGTCGTGCGCGGCAAGCGTCTCGTGATCCCCGACCTCGAGCTCGAGGTCCCGGCCGGCGAGGTCGTCGGCCTGCTCGGCCCGTCGGGGTCGGGCAAGTCCACGCTCATCCGGTGCATCGTCGGCGTCCAGATCATCGAGTCGGGCACCGTCACCGTCCTCGGCCACCCGGCCGGCTCCGCGCCGCTGCGCGACGACGTCGGCTACGTCACCCAGGACCCCAGCGTCTACTCCGACCTCACGGTGCGCGAGAACGTCGCCTACTTCGGCCGGGCGGTGGGCCTGCGCGGCACCGAGCTGCGCGACGCCGTCGACCGCACCCTCGTCGAGGTCGACCTCACCTCGTACGCCGGCCAGCTCGTCCGCGACCTCTCGGGCGGCCAGGAGTCGCGCGTGTCCCTCGCGGCCGCGCTCGTCGGACGCCCGACGCTCCTCGTCCTCGACGAGCCCACCGTGGGGCTCGACCCCGTGCTGCGCCGCGACCTCTGGAACCTCTTCCGCCACCTGGCCGAGGCCGGGCACTCGCTCATCGTCTCGAGCCACGTCATGGACGAGGCGACCCGCTGCGACCGCCTCGTCCTGCTCCGCGAGGGCCGCGTGCTCGCCGACGTCACGCCCGACGAGCTGCTCACCCGCACCGGAGCCCCCGACGCCGACGCCGCCTTCCTCGCGCTCATCGACGCCGAGGCCGCGCGGGAGAGGAGCGCATCGTGAACCCCGCACTGTCCCTCGTCACGGCGGGCCGGGTGCTGCGCCAGGTGCGCACCGACCACCGCACCGTCGCGATGATCCTCGTCGTGCCGTGCGTCCTGCTCGGCCTGCTCGCCTGGATCTACAACGGCACCCCGGTCTTCGACAACATCGGGCCGGCTCTGCTCGGCATCTTCCCGATGATCGTCATGTTCATCGTCACCTCGATCGCGACCCTGCGCGAGCGGCAGTCGGGCACGCTCGAGCGGCTGCTCACGACGCCGCTCGGCAAGGGCGACTTCATGCTCGGCTACGGTCTCGCGTTCGGTGCCCTCGCCGTGGTGCAGGGCGTCGTCGCGACGGCGTTCGCCGTGTGGGTCTGCGGCCTGAGCGTCGCCGGGTCGGTGGGGCTGCTGCTCGTCGTGGCTCTCGCCGACGCCGTGCTCGGCACCGCGCTCGGGCTGCTCGCGAGCGGGTTCGCCCGCACCGAGTTCCAGGCGGTCCAGTTCATGCCGGCCTTCGTGCTGCCGCAGATCCTGCTCTGCGGGCTCCTCGTGCCGCGCGACGAGCTGCCGACGGTGCTGTCGTGGCTGTCCGACCTGCTGCCGCTGTCGTACGCCGTCGACGCGATGAACGCCATCACCTCCAGCGCCGACGGCACGGCCGACGCGGTCCGGGCCCTCGGCGTCGTCGTCGCCTTCATCGTCGGCGCCCTCGCGCTCGGCTCGCTCACCCTGAGCCGCCGCACCGCCTGACCTGCGCACTCCTGACCCGCCGCACCACCCGTTGGGTCGAGTGGCCGGATCGAACCCCGAAAACCGTCTCCACAGGCCGTTTCCCGGGTTGGGTCCGGCCGCTCGGCCCGTCGACCGGTGGGTGGGCGCCCCCGGGAGGGGAGCCCCGGCGCCGTTAGGGTGAGGTCATGCGTCTGGGCGTCGTCGACATCGGGTCGAACACGGTCCACCTCCTCGTGGTCGACGCGCACCCCGGCGCCCACCCGCTGCCGGCCTTCTCGCACAAGACCGAGCTGCGCCTGTCCGAGAGCCTCGATCCCGAGGGCACAGTCGACGACGCCGTGGCCGACCGGCTCGTCGCGTTCATCACCGAGTGCCTGGAGGTGGCCGAGGACCAGGGCGTCACCGACCTGTTCGCCTTCGCGACCTCCGCGCTGCGCGAGGCGCCGAACGGCGAGGCCGTCCTCGAGCGGGTCCGCGCCGAGACCGGCGTCGACCTCGATGCCCTCAGCGGCGTCGACGAGGCCCGCATGACCTTCCTCGCCGTGCGTCGGTGGTTCGGGTGGTCCAGCGGCCGCGTGCTGCTCGTCGACATCGGCGGCGGTTCGCTCGAGCTCGCCGTCGGGCTCGACGAGGAGCCCGACGTCGCGCTCAGCCTGCCGCTGGGCGCCGGACGCCTCACGCGCGAGCAGCTGCCGGGTGACCCTCCTGACCCCGACCTCGTCCGACGCGTCCGTTCGGGCATCCGCGCGACGCTCGGCGAGCACGTACGCCCGCTGCTGACCGGTGGGGTCCCCGACCGGGTCGTCGGCACGTCGAAGACGATGCGCTCGCTGGCCAGGATCGCCGGTGCGGCTCCCCGTGCCGACGGCCAGTTCGTGCCCCGCGAGCTGACGCGTGACGACCTGCGCGGCATCGTCGAGCAGCTCACCGGTCTGCCGGCCGCGGCTCGCGCCGAGCTGCCCGGAGTGTCGGAGGGCCGGGCCCGCCAGCTGCTGGCCGGCGCGCTCGTCGCCGAGGCCGCCCTCGACCTGCTGCAGGTCGAGCGGGTCGACATCTGCCCGTGGGCGCTGCGCGAGGGCCTCATCCTGCGCCGGCTCGACCACCTCGGTGGATGACGTCGGGCATGGCCGCATGAGCATCCGCATCGGGCTGTCGACGTCGTCGGTGTACCCCGGCAACGCCGCCACCGCGTTCGCCACGGCCGACCGGCTCGGTTACGACTCGGTCGAGGTCATGGTGTGGACCGACCCGGTGACCCGCGAGCCCGGCGCGCTGCGGGCCCTCTCGGAGCTGCACGGGCTGCCGATCGCCTCGGTGCACGCGCCGACGCTCCTTCTGACACAGCGGGTCTGGGGCCCTGACCCCTGGACGAAGATCGACCGCTCCATCGACCTCGCGCTCGAGGTCGGTGCGCCGGTCGTCGTGCTGCACCCGCCGTTCCGGTGGCAGAGGGACTACGCCGAGCAGTTCGTCGACGGCATCGCCGAACGCGAGACCGCGAGCGGCATCCGCCTGGCCGTCGAGAACATGTACCCGTGGCGCACCGCCGGCCGCGAGGTGCTCGCCTACCTGCCGCACTGGGACCCCGTCGAGCAGCCGTACGACAGCGTCACGATCGACCTGTCGCACACGGCCACCGCCGGGTCGGACGCCGTCGCCATGGTGAGCGCGCTCGGCGAGCGGCTCGCGCACCTGCACCTCGCCGACGGCCTCGGCTCGTTCAAGGACGAGCACCTCGTGCCTGGCCGCGGCGGCCAGCCGTGCGTCGAGGTGCTCGAGCTGCTCGCCGACTCCGCCTGGTCCGGCGACGTCGTCGTCGAGGTGTCGACGCGCAAGCTGTCCCAGGACGCACGTGAGGTCGACCTCGCCGAGGCGCTCGCCTTCGCCCGCCTCGCCACCGCGCCGACGCGGGGTGCGAGCCGCATCTGACGCCTGCGCGTCGGGACCCGTTGCGCTGCAACGGAGCCCGGAGCTCGTTGCCCGAGTGGCCCGCGTCAGGAGCCGGTGTACCCGCGCGGTCGCACGCTGATGCTGTCGACGTTGGCCCGCGGACCGGCCTCGAGCGCGAGTCGCACCGCCGCCACGACCGACTCGACGTCGAGGTATCGGTCCGCGTCGTACTGGCCACGCTCGAACGACACGAGCTCGTGCTGCATGTCGGTGTCGACGCGTCCGGGGTGCACCGACGTGACGCGCACGCCCTTGCCGCGCTCCTCCTCACGCAACGCGTCGGTCAGCGCCCGCAGCGCGAACTTCGATGCGGCGTAGGCGCCCCCGCCGGCGTAGCTGGCGAAGCCCGACCCGGAGTTGACGGCCACGACGCGGCCCTGCGCGGCCCGCAGGGCGGGCAGCAACGCCTGCGTGACAGCCGCGACGGCGACGACGTTGACGGTCAGCGACTCCATCCACTCCTCGACCGACGTGTGGGCGACGGTGCCGCTGCGCAGGACGCCGGCCGAGTGCACCAGGACGTCGACGCGTGGGTGGCGTGCCGCGAGGTCGGTCAGGGCTTCGTCGAGCGAGCCGCCGGGCACGCAGTCGGCGAGGTCGGCGACCAGTCCCTCCCCGGAAGGCAGCTCGCGCACCACGCCCGCCACCGACTCGGCGCTACGACCGCCGACGACCACGTGATGCGTCGCCGCGAGGTCTCGGACGACGGCGAGGCCGATGCCTCGGGTGCCACCGGTGACGACGGCGACGGGGCGGGATGCATCGGGCTGGCTCATGCGGCCACCCTAGGCCGACCCCGAGAGGACCGCGGCTCAGGCCAGGCCGAGCGCGTGCGCCTCCTCCCAGAGGTCGTCGCGAACCCGGGGGTGGGCGCAGTTCTCGATGATGTCGTGGCACTGCTCGCGCTCGCTGCGCCCCCAGAGGGACGCGACGCCGTGCTCGGTGACGAAGGCGCTCTGCTGGAAGCTCGTGACCGGCTCGTCGACGAGCGGCACGACGGTCGAGCAGTCGGCCTTGGGGTGCCAGGAGCGCAGCGCGATGAACGACTGGCCGCCGGGGGAGTGCAGCGCCCCGACGATGAAGTCGGTCTGCCCGCCGAACCCGGAGTGGATGCGGGCGTTGATCCGCGAGGCGTTGGCCTGCCCGAAGAGGTCGACCTCGAGCGCCGTGTTGACGGACGTCATCTGCCGCTGCTGGGCGATGAGGCCGGGGTCGTTGGTCTTCTCGGTGCGCAGCATCCGCACGCGGGGACTGCGGTCGAGCCAGTCGTAGAGGTCCTGGCTGCCGAAGACGAACGAGGAGACGAGCGGGTGGTCGGGGTCGAGCGCGCCCGCGGCGTCGAGGGCGAGGACGCCGTCGGAGAACATCTCGGTCCACACCCGTAGGCCACGCCGGGCCACGAGGGCCGCGAGGGTCGCGTCGGGCACGGCGCCGATGCCGAGCTGCATCGTGGCGCCGTCGAGCACCTTGGCGGCCACGATCTGCCCGATGGCGGCGCTGTCGGCATCGGGCGGCACCGGCAGGTGCGAGGCCAGCGGGGCGTCCACCTCGATCGCGAGGTCGACGTGCTCGACCGGCACCTGCGCGTCGCCGAAGGTGTAGGGCATCCGCGGGTTGAGCACCGCGACGACGAGCCCGCCCCGCGCCCGGCACGCCTCGATGGCCGCCGGCAGCACGTTGACCTCGAGGCCGAGGCTCACCTGGCCGTCGACGGGTGGCGCGCAGTGCGCGAGCACGACGTCGGGCGGCAGCGAGCGCTTGTAGAGCAGCGGCACGAGCGAGAGGCGAGACGGCACGTAGCGCAGGCGCGGGTGGTGCCGCATCCCCGGACCGACGAAGCACGTCTCGACCGTGACGCCGTCGCGGTCGGGAAGGCCCTTCGGGGCGTTGAGCGCGTGGAGGACGTAGGCCGGCACGGCCTCGTCGACCGCGGCCACGGCCTCGAGCGGGATGGCCATGTTGCCGCTCGTGACGATGCGCGGGTTGTCCGGCAGGCCACGGAGCCGCTTCTGGAGCTCTTCGACGGTGACGATCTGCACGCTTCCATCCTGCCGCCGAGTTCGCAGCGGCAGGCGGCGAACCGCGCAGTGGCACCGTGAGATCGGTCTCGTGCCGGCGCTACGGGGCGATCAGCCGGCCGGAACGGCGGACCGGACGGTCAGCTGGCCTTGCGCGACGCCTTCTTCGTCGCGGCCTTCTTCGTCGTGGACGTCTTCTTGGCGGCCGTCTTCTTCGCCGCCCTCTTGGCGGCGGTCTTCGCGGCGGCCTTCTTCGCCGGCTTGCCGGACGCGTCGGCGCCCTCCTCGGCGCCCTCCTCGGCGACCGAGCCGTCGGACGCGCCCGACCCGCCGCGCGCCGCCTTGGCCTTGTCGACGCTGCGCTGAAGGGCCGCGAGCAGGTCGACGACCTCGGTCTCCTCCTCGGCGCGCTCCGGCGTCTCCTTGAGCTCGCCGCCCTCGATCTTGGACGACACGAGCGCCTCGACGGCCTCGGAGTAGTCGTCCTCGAACTCGTCGGGCTCGTAGTCGCCCGAAAGCGAGTCGACGAGCGAGGCCGCCATCGCCAGCTCCTTGGCCGTCGCGTGCGTCTCCTCCGAGAGCGACTCGAACTCGGGGGCGCGCACCTCGTCGGCCCACAGCATGGTCTGCAGCACGATGACACCCTCGCGCACCCGCAGCACGGCGAGCGTCATGCGGGTGCGGATCGACACGGTGACGAGCGCCATCCGGTCGGCCTTCTCCAGCGCGTCGCGGAGCAGGACGTAGGGCTTGAGGCCGGTCTTGTCGGGCTCGAGGTAGTAGCTCTTGTCGAACAGCAGCGGGTCGATCTGCTCGGACGGCACGAACTTCTCGATCGAGATCTCCTTGGAGGAGCGCGACGGAAGGCTCTTCATGTCCTGGTCCGACAGCACGACCATCTGGCCGTCGGAGGTCTCGTATCCCTTGGCGATGTCCGAATACGGCACTTCCTCGCCGTCGATCGCGCAGACGCGCTGGTACCGGATTCGCCCACCGTCCTTCTCGTGGACCTGTCGGAACTGCACGTCGTGGTTCTCCGTGGCCGAGAAGAGCCGGACCGGCACATTCACCAGTCCGAACGACACGGCGCCCTTCCAGATGGCTCGCATGGGAACAAGAATGCACCCATGCGCCCCATGCTCGCGACGCCCGCGTCGGTCATTCCGACCGGGGAGCAGTGGCGGCACGAGGTGAAGTGGGACGGAATGCGCGTCCTCGCCGACGTCTCCGACGGGCAGGTGCGCCTCTTCTCGCGCACCGAACGCGACGTCACCGTCGCCTTTCCCGAGCTGCACGGCCTCCACGCCGAGTACGCCGACATGCTCCTCGACGGCGAGATCGTCTCTATGCGCGACGGGGTGCCCTCGTTCGCCGCGATGGCCGAGCGCTTCCACGTCACCGACGCCCGACGCGCCGCTCGGCTCGCCGAGGCGGCGCCGGTGACGCTGATGGCCTTCGACCTGCTGCGCCTCTACGGCGTCGACCTGCTCGGCCGGCGGTGGAGCGAGCGTCGGGCCACCCTCGAGCGGCTCGAGCTGTCGACGCCGCGCTGGCAGACACCACCGACGTTCACCGACGGGGCGGCCCTCCACGCCGCGACGCGTGAGCAGGGCCTCGAGGGCATCGTGTCCAAGCGCGTCGACTCCCCGTACGTGCCCGGGGTCCGCTCGCCGTACTGGCTCAAGTCCCCGCACCGCGGCACCGTGTCGGTCGTCATCGGCGGCTGGCGTCCCGAGATCGGGGGCGCCGGCGCGCGTCGGCTCGGTGCGGTGCTCGTCGGAGTCCCCGGGCCCGGTGGGCTGCGCTACCTCGGACGCGTCGGCTCGGGCCTGGCCGGACGCGTCGGCCAGACGCTGCTACGCGACCTGACGCCGCTGGCGTCGGGCGAGTCGCCCTTCCTCACCGAGGTGCCGCGCGAGGACGCCGACGGCGCCACGTGGGTGCACCCGGTGCTCGTCGCCGACGTCCAGTCGCTCGGGCTGAGCAGCCAGGGGCGGCTGCGCCAACCGGCGTTCAAGGGCCTGCGCGCCGACCTGACGCCGGGCGACGTCGACGACCATGCAGAGGGGGAGTGATGGCCTACGTGCCGCCGAAGGTCACGGTGGAGGTCGACGGGCGACGGATGCGCCTGTCGAGCCTCGAGAAGGTGATGTACCCGGCCACCGGGACGACCAAGGCCCAGGTGCTCGACTACTACGCGCGCGTCGGGTCGGTGATCCTGCCGCACCTGCGCGACCGTGCCGTCACCCGGATCCGCTTCCCGCACGGCGTCGGCGACATGCAGTTCTTCGAGAAGAACATCCCCGCGGGCACCCCGTCGTGGATCCGCCGCGCGGGCCGCGACCCCGTGTTCCCGCTCATCGACGACCTCGCCGGCCTGACGTTCTTCGCCAACCTCAACTCCCTCGAGCTGCACGTGCACCAGTGGCGCTACGAGGGGGAGGGCCGCGACGCCGTCGCCCTGAACCCGGACCGGCTCGTCATCGACCTCGACCCCGGTCCGGGCACCGGCCTGCGCGAGTGCGCGACCGTCGCGTTGATCGTGCGCGAGCGGCTCGGTGCCATCGGCCTGGACACGGTGCCCGTGACGAGCGGCAGCAAGGGCCTGCAGCTCTACGCGGTGCTGCCCGGCGAGCACACGAGCGACGCGATCCGTGACACGGTGCAGCAGCTGGCCCAGGAGCTGAGCAAGAAGCACCCCGACCTCGTCGTGTGGAAGATGGCCAAGGAGCTGCGCCCAGGCAAGGTCTTCCTCGACTGGAGCCAGAACGTCGCGGCCAAGACGACGGTGTGCCCGTACTCGCTGCGCGGACGCGAGGCCCCGACGGCGGCCTGCCCCCGCTCGTGGGGGGAGGTCGAGGCCGGCGCCGAGGGCGGCACCTTCGAGCAGCTGCGGATGGAGGAGGTCGTCGACCGGGTGGCCTCCGACGGCGACCTCGCAGCCTCGATCACAGGCGCCTGACGCGTCGGGCCGGTACGCACGAGGGCCCGGCACCGTGCGGTGCCGGGCCCTGCTGGTGCGACCGGTGTCAGTGCGCCTTGTCGTAGGCCTCCTGGACCTCGGCCGAGATGCGGCCGCGGTCCGAGACCTGGTGCCCGTTGGCCCGGGCCCACTCGCGCACGGCGGCGAGGTCGCGCTTGGCGCCACCGCCGCTGCTGCGGCGCTTCGTCGTCGAGCGCGCGCCGCCGCTGCGGCGGGCGTGACCGACCCACGAGGCGAAGTCGTCGCGCAGCTTCTTGGCGTTCTTGTCGGACAGGTCGATCTCGTACGTCACGCCGTCGAGGGCGAACGTCACCGTCTCGTCGGCGTCACCCTGGTCGATGTCGTCGATGAGTCTCACTTCGACACGCTGAGCCATGTTTCTCCGTCTGCAGAAGGGGTGGTGATGGAGGGGAAAGGCGCGCCCATCGGACAGATCATCGGACAGATCATGGGATGGGCGGGATCAATTTACCGCTCTTTCCCCGGAAATGCATTTCCCTCGGAGAATTCGCGGTCGCGCCGGAGAGAAATTGTCCGGGCGTGACCTTTTCGGTGTCCCCGTCGTTCTGTGCGGGGGGCGTGTGCCCGAAAGCGATTCGGGCCGCCGACGTTCTCGGGCATTCGCCCGTCAAAGGGCCTCAGTGCCCCGCGGTGTCGCTTCCCGAGCCGTCGCCGCCGCGTGAACCATTCACGGCGCGGGGGGCGTCGGCGGAAATGTCCGTCGTGGTCGCCTCGTCACCGGCGGGCTTATTCGCCTGTTCGCGGCGGTCGTGCTCGGCCTCCCATTTCGCCTGGGCCAGTCGCTCGCGGCGGTCTCCCTCGAGAATGGTCTTGATGACGAAATAGAACAGCGCGGCCACTCCGACCGTCGGCACGATCGCGAGCACGTAGGGCATGACCGACTCCATGCCTCCAGTCTCGCACGCACACGGGACGCCATTCCCGGCGCCGTCGGCGGGGGCTGCGGGGCGATGTCGGTCCCGGGCCCTACGGTCGTCGCCATGGCTTCGAGGACCGCGACGAGATCGTCCGCGTCGGGGCGGCGCGCCCCCGGCTACCGCTGCGCCGAGTGCGGCTGGACCACCGTCAAGTGGGTCGGCCGCTGCGGCGAGTGCCAGGCGTGGGGCAGCGTCGGAGAGGTCGGCGCCACCACCGCCCGCACGGCCCCCGCGTCCGTCGTCGACCCAGCGCCGCGCATCGGCGACGTCGATGTCACCCGGGCCGCTGCGCGTCCCACCGGCGTCGCCGAGTTCGACCGCGTGCTCGGCGGCGGTCTCGTGCCCGGGGCCGTCGTCCTCGTCGCCGGCGAGCCGGGTGTCGGCAAGTCGACGCTGCTGCTCGACGTCGCCGCCCGCGCCGCCCGCACCGGTGCCGACGTCCTCTACATCAGCGGCGAGGAGTCGGCGGCCCAGGTCCGCGCGCGGGCCGGACGCATCGAGGCCCTGGCCGACACCCTCTACCTCGCGTCCCAGACCGACCTCGGCACCGTCCTGGGCCACGTCGAGGCGCGCGCCCCCCAGCTGCTCGTCGTCGACTCCGTCCAGACCATCGCCAGCGCCGACGTCGAGGGTCAGCCCGGCAACGTCTCGCAGGTCCGCGAGGTCGCAGCCAGCCTCATCCAGTCGGCCAAGTCGCGCGGCATGGCAGTGCTGCTCGTCGGCCACGTCACCAAGGACGGCTCGATCGCCGGGCCGCGCGTCCTCGAGCACCTCGTCGACGTCGTCGTCCAGTTCGAGGGCGACCGCCACTCGCGGCTGCGCCTCGTCCGGGCGGTCAAGAACCGCTACGGCCCCACCGACGAGGTCGGCTGCTTCGACCTGTCCGACGTCGGCATCGTCGGCCTGCCCGACCCGAGCGGGCTGTTCCTGTCCAGCCGAGACCACGCGGTCGCGGGCACCTGCGTCACGGTCACCCTCGAGGGGCGCCGCCCGCTCGTGGCCGAGGTGCAGGCGCTCGTCGCGCCCTCGCCACTGCCCTCGCCGCGTCGTACCTCGAGCGGCCTCGACGCCTCGCGGCTCGCCATGATCATCGCCGTCCTCGACAAGCGCGCCGGTGCGCCGGTCGGCTCCCGCGACATCTTCGCCGCCACGGTGGGCGGCGTCCGCATCACCGAGCCGGCCGCCGACCTCGCCATCGTGTGCGCCGTCGCGTCGTCGGTCGTCGACCAGCCGCTGGCACCGGACGTCATCGCCCTCGGCGAGGTCGGGCTCGCCGGAGAGGTCCGCCGCGTCACCGGCCTCGACCGGCGACTGTCCGAGGCGGCGCGCCTCGGGTTCCGCCACGCGCTGGTGCCCGCGGGCAGCCTGGCCGACACCACGGTGCCGCAGGGCATCCGGGCGGTCGAGGTCTCCGACGTCCCCCGCGCCATCGAGGCCATCGGACGCCTCGCCGGTGCCCGGACATCCGGCACGCATGCCCTCGGCACCGTCTAGACTGCGACCGACCGGGGTCGACGCGCTGGGCTCGCCCCCTGCTGACAGGGACGTGATGGACCGGAACGACGAGCTGCTGCTCCGCGCGGCCCTCGCCGCTGTGGCCCCGGGCACCGAGCTGCGGGACAGCCTCGAACGGATCCTCCGCGGCCGCACCGGCGCGCTCATCGTCCTCGGCTTCGACCGGGTCGTCGAGTCCATCTGCACCGGCGGCTTCGCCCTCGAGGTCGAGTTCTCCGCCACCCGCCTGCGCGAGCTGTGCAAGATGGACGGCGCCGTCGTCCTCGACCGCGAGGGCGCGCGCATCGTCCGGGCCGCCACGCAGCTGGTGCCCGACTCGAGCATCGAGACCACCGAGTCCGGCACCCGCCACCGCACCGCCGAGCGGGTCGCCAAGCAGACCGGCTTCCCCGTCATCTCGGTGAGCCAGTCGATGGGCGTCGTCGCGCTCTACGTCGGCGACCTCCGACACGTCATCGAGGGCTCGCCCACCACGCTCTCGCGCGCCGACCAGGCCCTGCAGACCCTCGAGCGCTACAAGGCCCGCCTCGACGAGGTCACCGGCACGCTGTCCGCGCTCGAGATCGAGGACCTCGTCACGATCCGCGACGTCACCGCGGTGCTCCAGCGCCTCGAGATGGTGCGGCGCATCTCGGCCGAGATCCAGGACTACGTCGTCGAGCTCGGCACCGACGGCCGCCTGCTCAGCCTCCAGCTCGAGGAGCTCGTCGGCGGCCTGGGCAACGACCGGGAGCTCGTCATCCGCGACTACCTGCCGGCCACGAAGTCCGGCCTGACCCTCGACGAGGCCCTGGCCAACCTCGAGGCGCTCAACTCCGTCGAGCTGCTCGACCTGCCCGCCGGCGCCCGGGCCGTCGGGTTCTCCGTCGTCGGCGACAGCCTCGACGCGCCGGTCAGCCCCCTCGGCTACCGCCTGCTCACCAAGGTGCCGCGGCTGCCGAGCGCCATCGTCGAGCGCCTCGTCACGCACTTCGAGTCGCTCCAGCGCCTCCTCGCCGCCGGCATCGAGGACCTCATGCTCGTCGAGGGCGTCGGCGAGGGCCGGGCGCGCGCCGTCCGCGAGGGCCTCTCGCGCCTCGCCGAGTCGAGCATCCTCGAGCGCTACGTCTGACCCACGCGTCCGGCGTCCGTGGCGGCGCCTACGATGCCGCCGTGCCCATCCGTCCCACCCCGCCCTCCTCACCCGTCGCCACGCCGCTGCTCCACGAGCGCGTCAACGCCTGGTACGCCGAGGCGGGTAGGCAGGAGCTGCCGTGGCGGGCCCCGGACTGCAGCCCCTGGGGGGTGTTCTTGTCCGAGGTGATGTCCCAGCAGACGCCGCTCGCCCGGGTCGAGCCGATCTGGCGCGAGTGGATGGACCGCTGGCCGACGCCCGGCGCACTCGCGGCGGCCGCGCCCGGTGACGCCGTCCGCGCGTGGGGCCGGCTCGGCTACCCGCGCCGGGCGCTGCGCCTGCACGAGGCCGCCACCGCGATGGTCGACCGGCACGGCGGCGAGGTGCCCGGCACCCCCGCCGAGCTGCTCGCCCTCCCGGGCGTCGGGGCCTACACCGCGGCCGCCGTGTCGTGCTTCGCGTTCGGTCTGCCCGAGGTCGTCGTCGACACCAACGTCCGACGCGTCCTGGCCCGGGCCGTCGAGGGCAAGGCCTTCCCGAACCTCACGCTCAACCGGGCCGAGGCGCGCCTCGCCGCCGACTCGCTGCCGGCCGACCGCGACACCGCCAACACGTGGAACGTTGCCGTCATGGAGCTCGGCGCGCTCGTGTGCGTGGCGCGCGCTCCGCGCTGTGACGAGTGTCCGGTGGCCGACCTCTGCGCGTGGAACCTCGACGGCCGCCCGGCCTACGACGGCCCGCCGCGGCGAGGTCAGGCCTGGCACGGCACCGACCGCCAGGTGCGCGGCGAGCTGCTGCGCCGGCTGCGCGACCGGCACGTCGACCTGCCCCTGGCCGACCTCGCCGACAGCGGGCCCGACGCCGGCCAGGTGATGCGCTGCCTCGACTCGCTCGTCGCCGACGGCCTCGTCGAGCCGCTCGGCGGCGACCGCTACCGCCTCCCCGCCTGAGCGGCACGACCGGCGGACCGAGCCCCTGGCTCCCTGGCTCCCCTGTCGAGTGAGCACCGTGTCCCACGCGTCACACGGCGCTGTGGCTGGAGTGACGGAGTGCTCACTCGATGTGTCGAGGTGGCCGCGCAGGCCCCCTGTGGGTCGGCCGCACTTCGGGGCGGGCGGGGCTCAGAGGTTGCCGAGCACGCGGTCGACGGCGATCTCGACGACGACCCGTTGCGGGTTGGCGCGGGGCTCGCGGTAGCGCTCGGAGTAGCGGCGCTCCGCGTCGGCCACGGCCGCCGCGCCGTCGAGGACGCGGGTGCTGCCTTCCAGGGTCAGCCAGTGGCGTCCCTCCACCTGGCAGACCGCGGCCCTGCCGCCGCGCGCGGCGTTGACGGCCTTCTGGCTCGTCCGGCTCGTGATGACGCGGGCGACGAATGCCTCTGTGTCCCAAGTGAACCCGACCGGCGTCACGTGCGGTGAGCCGTTGCGGCGCTGGGTCGTCAGGGTGGCCAGGTGCCTGACCCTGAGGAACTCGAGGGCCTCGGGGGAAAGATCGCGTGGTGACCGGGACATGAGCACACCTCACCACATCGGAGCGCAGGCGGAGGCGCCCTCGCGTGCGCGTCGGGCGTCCCCGTTGCCGAGTCGGGGCCCGACTTGTAACGTGGCCCCTCGTGCCTCCGGCCGGGGCGCAGGGGGAGCGAGAGGGGGAGCGGCGACGATGGCGACCTTCTGGCTGCTCGTCCGAGCCGGCTTCCGGCGCCACTCGACCTACCGGCTCGCGCTCCTGGCCGGCATGACGACGAACTCGGTCTTCGGGCTGATCCGCGCCTCGATCGTGCTCGCAGCGGTCGCGTCGGCCGGTTCGGCCATCGGAGGCTACGACGCCCCGACCGCCGTCGCGTTCGTGTGGTGGGGCCAGGCACTGCTCGGCACCGTCAACCTCTGGGGCTTCCAGGAGGTGGGGCAGCGGGTCCGGACCGGCGACATCGCCATCGACTTCCTGCGCCCCCTCGACCCCCAGTACGCCTATCTCGCAGCCGATCTCGGGCGGGCCGGCATCAACCTCATCGCGCGCGGCGCCCCCGCGCTGCTCGTCGGTGCGCTCCTGTTCGACATGGCGTGGCCGCCGGGGTGGCTGGGGTGGGTCGCCGGCATGGTGTCGGTGGCGCTCGCCGTCGTCGTGGCCTTCGCGGGCAGCTTCGTCGTCAACCTCCTCGCCTTCTGGCTCGTCGAGGTGCGGGGCATCCGGCTGCTCTACATGATCTTCGGCGGCCTGCTCTGCGGCCTCTACGTGCCGGTGCCGTGGTTCCCGGACTGGCTGCGGACCATCGCGCAGTGGTCGCCGTTCCCCTCGATGCTCCAGAACCCCATCGACATCCTCGCCGGGCGCGTCACGGGTACCCAGGTGCTGCCGACGATCGCGAGCCAGGTGTTCTGGGCGGTCGCCCTCGTCGCCCTCGGTCAGGTGGTCATGCGGGCCGGCCGCCGCAGGCTGGAGGTGCAGGGTGGCTGACCCGATGACCGTGCCCGGGCCCGTGCGTCGTCCGGACGCGACGAGCCTCGCGAGTCTTCGCGAGCGGCTGCGCCCGTACCGCGTCCTGCTCGCCTCACGTGCCCGCGCCCAGATGCAGTACCGCACCTCGTTCGTCACCGACGTGCTCGGGACGCTCGGGGCGGGTCTGGCCGAGTTCGCCGAGGTCTGGGTCATCTTCCACAACGTCGACGTGCTCGGCGGCCTCGACTTCACAGCGGCGCTGCTCGTCTTCGCGCTGTCGAACCTGTCCTTCGCGCTGGCCGACATGGTCGTGGGCCACCTCGACCAGCTGCCCACCTACATCCGGGCCGGACAGGTCGACGCGTTCTACGTGCGACCGCTGCCGCTGCTGGCCCAGCTCGTGACGAGCGACCTGTCGCTGCGTCGGGTCGGGCGCATGTCGGTGGCCGTCGTGGCGCTCGTTGTCGCGCTGACGACGGCGTCGGTCTCGTGGTCGTGGGCCACCGTCGCCCTGCTCGCTCTCACCGTCGTCAGTGGCACGGCGATCTTCTCGGCGCTCTTCACGGCCGCGGGCGGGCTGCAGTTCTTCCTCGTCGACGGCTCGGAGTTCACCAACGCGTTCACCTACGGCGGGTCCTACGCCGCGCAGCAGAGCCAGCAGGTGTTCCCGAACCTGCTGCGGATCTTCTGGACGTTCGTCGTCCCCACGGCGTTCGTGGCGTACGTGCCGGCCGTGGCGATCCTCGACCTACCGGGCGACCCGTTCGTGCCGACGTGGCTCGCCTGGTGCACGCCGCTCGCCGCAGTGTTCGCGTGGGCCCTCGCGGCACTCTGCTGGCGCATCGGCACCCGGCACTACGAAGGAGCAGGCGGATGAGCATCATCGAGACGCGCGACCTCGTGCGCGACTTCAAGCGGATCCGTGCGGTCGACCGCATGTCGTTCACGGTCGAGGCGGGCGAGTCGGTCGGCTACATCGGCGCCAACGGCGCCGGCAAGTCGACGACGATCAAGATGCTGACCGGCATCCTCAAGCCGACGTCCGGGCACGTGAGCACGTGCGGCTTCGACCCGATGCGCCAACGGGTCGAGGTCGCCCGACGCGTCGGCGTCGTCTTCGGCCAGCGCTCCCAGCTGTGGTGGGACCTCCCGCTGCGCGAGTCGTTCACGATCCTCGCCGCCATCCACCGGCTCGAGGACGCGCACGCCCGGGCCCGCACCGACCTGCTCGTCGAGCAGCTCGAGATGGGGCCGCAGCTCGGCACCCCGGTGCGCTCCCTGTCGCTCGGCCAGCGGATGCGTGCCGAGATCGCTGCGGCCCTGCTCCACTCGCCGGACCTCCTCGTGCTCGACGAGCCGACCATCGGCCTCGACGTCCTCTCGAAGCAGCGGCTGCGCGAGTTCCTCGTCGGCGAGCGGCGCGAGCGCGGCACGACGCTGCTGCTGACGACCCACGACATGGGCGACATCGAGCGTCTCTGCGACCGCGTGCTCGTCGTCGACCACGGCCGGCTCGCCTTCGACGGCGACCTGCCGGGCCTGGCCGCGACGGTCGGTGCCCAGCGGCTGCTCGTGCTCGACCTCGCCGAGCCGACGCCCGACCTCACGGACGTTCCCGGTGCGACGCTCGTCGCCAGCGAATCCGAGGGCCTGCGCCAGCGGCTGTCCTTCGATCCGGCCACCACGACGGCGGCCGCGGTGCTCGCGCACGTGTCGGCGCGCCACGACGTCCGCGACCTCACGATCGAGGAACCGGACATCGAGGACGTCGTGCGCCGCCTCTATGCCGCCTCCGGCCGCACCTGACCCGGCCTTGACGCTCACCCCAGAATCGAAAGAGCAGTTCGAACTGCTCTCTCGATTCGTGCGGGGCAGCGGCGCGCGCGGCCGGGCACCCCCGGCATCGACAGCGGTCGGAATGGTTTCTCGATGCGTGCAGGACGGGCGGGGGAGTCAGGCGGAGGGGCGGCTGTGCGCCAGCATCCGCGTCGTCGAGATGAGGACGGCCACGAGCACGATCGCCGCGAACACGACGAGCACGTCGGGCGCGGGGAACCACGTCAGCGCGACACCTGCCGCGATGACGGGCACCGTGATCCCGGCGTACGCGGCGAGGAACATCCCGGCGAGGGTCTCGCCGCGCCGCCCGGCGGAGGCCAGCGTGCCCGCCGTCGTCAGGGCGAGGTTGAACACGAGCCCGACGCCCGCCCCGGCCAGGATGCCGGAGACGACGAAGACGGCGAGAGTGGCCGTCCACGCACCGATGCCCACGAGCACGAGGCCGGAGGTCATGAGCACCATCCCGGCGCGCAGTCTCAGGCGCACGTCCCGCCGGCCGAGGACGACCTGCGACACGGCCGAGGCGCCGATGACGCCGAAGACGATGGAGCCGGTGACGAGTCGCGAGTGCACGCCGAGCGTCCCGCCGACGAAGCTCGCCGTGAGCGAGGTGAACAGCCCGAGCACCGAGAAGGCCGCGGCAGCGGCCACGGCGGCCGCCGAGAACTCGGCCCGCACCTGCGATTCGACCGCGACGCGCTGGGGCCGGTAGGCCGGGCGCGGTCCGCGACGCTGCACCGTCTCGGGCGCGAGCAGGAGGGCGCCGAGAGCCGGGAGCAGCAGCACGACCCACACGGCGTAGGGCAGCACGAGCGGGGCGGGCAGCCACTGCGTCAGCACCCCCGCCACGAGCGGCCCGAGGGCGAGGCCGCCGGTGTTGACGGCGCCGGCCACGACCGAGGCGAAACCGGAGTCGCTGCCCGGCCGCCCGACGGCGTGCAGCTCGGCCAGGTGGGCGGTGGCCGTGGCGGTGACCGCCCCGATGCCCAGGCCGCACAGGAAGCGGGCGACGAGCAGGCTCGTCGTGTCGTGGAGGAGCACGAACAGCACGGCGCTCACGAGCTCGACCCCAGTGGCGGCGAGCAGCACCCGGCGCCGGCCGAGGTAGTCGCTGACGTGCCCGACGAGGTAGAGGCCGGCCATCACCCCGAAGCCGTACGCCGCGAAGACGACGGTGATGACGAAGGTGGGGAAGCCGTCGAGGCGCTGGTAGAGCGGGTAGAGCGGCGTCGGCAGGGTCGTGAAGGCCATCAGCACGAGGAAGGCGCCCACGACGACCCAGAAACCGCGGCGGTGCCGTGCCTCGTGGCTCGCGTCGGTCCGCGACGCGGCGGGCGAGGAGGGCGCATGGGACGCGTGCGGCGTCAGGGAGGTGGACGACAGAGCCATGGGTCCAGCCTGCGCCTGGGACATTGATCGTGTCCAACGACGAATGCTGGTCACACTCATCGACAGATTCGATGGATGATGGGCAGATGGAGACGCGTCATCTCGAGTTCTTCGTCGCCGTGGCCGACGAGCTGAGCTTCACCCGCGCCGCAGAGCGCGTCCAGGCCGTGCAGTCGACGGTGTCGGCCGGGATCCGCGCCCTCGAGCGCGAGGTGGGCTCGGCCCTCTTCGACCGGTCGACGCGCCACGTGTCGTTGACGCCCGCCGGCCGGGCGCTGCTGGCGCAGGCCCGGACGGCGGTGGCCGCCGTCGAGGAGATGCGCACGGTGGGTGCGCGCTCACGCGGCCAGGTGCGCGGAGCGCTGCGGATCGGCATGATCACCAACCTCGAGTCCCTCGGGCTTCCGGCCGTCGTCGGTGAGTTCCACCGCACCTACCCCGACGTGGAGCTGTCGCTGCGGACGTCGCCCCGTGGGTCGACCGGCCTGCTCGACGACGTGCGGCGCGGGCGGGCCGATGTCGCGTTCTGCGGTCTGGCGGTCGCCGAGCTCGTCGGGGTGCACGTCCGGGTGCTGCGTCGCCAACCGTTCGTCGCGCTGCTGCCACCCGGTCACCCCCTCGAAGGGGCGGACCGGGTGTCGGTCCGGGGCCTGCTGGGCGACGACTTCGTCGAGATGCCGAAGGGATTCGGCAACCGGCGCATCGTCGACGACTGGCTCGCGGAGCAGGCCCTGGCCCGCCGGGTCACCATGGAGGTGCCCGACCTGACCACGGTGCCCGACTACGTCTCGGCGGGTCTCGGCGTCGCCGTCGTGCCGGCACAGGCCGCACAGCCCACGCCGTCTGCGCACCCCGGCACTGGGCCGACCGTCGTGCCGCTCGTCGAGCCGCTCGTGTGGGAGCTGAGCGTCATCGCGCGCGAGCAGGGCCGGTCCCCGGCCGTCGACGCCCTGCTCGAGCACCTCGGGAGACGGTTGCCGGGAGGCGAGGTCTCCTGAGGCTCAGAGGGTTCGGAGCATCCGTGTGTTGCCGAGGGTGTTCGGCTTGACCCGCTCGAGGTCGAGGAACTCGGCGACGCCCTCGTCGTACGAGCGCAGCAGCTCGGCGTAGACGGCGTGCGACACGGCCTGGCCCTCGATGGCGGCGAACCCGTGCCGCTCGAAGAAGTGCGTCTCGAACGTGAGGCAGAAGAGGCGTCGCACCCCGATGTCGCGGGCCACCTCGACGAGCTCCTCGAGGATCCGGCCGCCTAGCCCCGTGCCGAGCTGGTCGTCGGCCACGGCGAGGGTGCGGATCTCGGCGAGGTCCTCCCACATGACGTGCAGCGCCCCGCACCCGACGACGCGACCGTCGACCTCGGCCACCCGGAACTCCTGCACCGACTCGTAGTAGGTGACGGCCTCCTTGCTCACGAGGACGCGTCGCTCGGCGAGGGGAGCGACGAGCGCGCGGATCGCCCGGATGTCGGCGGTCCGCGCCCGCCGCAGCACCGGCGCGTCGCTCACGCGAGGTTCCCGTCGCGGAACTGCGCGAAGAGGCGTCGGGCCTCGGCGCCGAGCACGACGATCGACTGCTGCCCGGCCCACCCGAAGGCGCCCTTGGCGACACCGCGGCCGACCTTTAGCGGGTTGAGCGTGTGCAGGCCCGCGGTGAAGGTGAGGATCTGCTCGGCGTCGAGGTTGCTCCTGCCGACCGTGCTGAAGCTCGTCAGGGCCTTGGGGATGGCGATGGGCCCGGCCAGCTTCGCCTTGATCGCCGCCGCGAGGATGACCTCGCCCTGGTGGCGTGACCGGCCGAAGTCGCCGTCGGGCAGGGTCTTGCGCTCGCGTGCGTAGGCGAGGGCCTCGGCACCGGTCAGTGTCTGGGCGCCGGCCTTGATGACCATGTTCTTGGCGTGCGAGGCGACGACGGTCTTCGGGATGACGATGGGGATGCCGCCCTGCTCGTCGACGACCTTCTTGAAGCCGGAGAACCCGATGACGACGTAGCCCTGCAGGGGAAGGCCGGTGACGCGTCGGACGGTGGCGACCTGCGCGGCGGGGCCGCCGAACACCATGGCGGAGTTGATCTTTCCCTTCCCGCCGGTCGACAGGGGCACCCAGAGGTCGCGCGCCATGCCCATGACGCCGCCACCGCCGGAGCCGTCCTGGCCGATGACCTGGAGCACGTCTGCCCGGGTCCGTTCGAGGGGCTGGCCCTTGCGTGCGTCCGACCCGATGGCAAGCACCCAGCGGGGGCCCTTGGGGCCCAAGGACGGCCGGTCGACGCCGAGGCCGGGCCACCAGCCTCCGACGACCTTCCACGTGGGCCCGACGGCGAGTGTGACATCGTCGCCGGCCGTGACCACGGCGACCGGGGTGCCCATCCACGACCCGACGGACGCCGTGGCCCCCGCGGGCAGTGCAGCGGGCTTGCGCGCGGCGAGATCGGACTTCGCGCTGGGGCTCGCGGCGGCGCCGAGGTCGCCTCCGGCGTAGACCCGCTTGACGAGCGCCGCCAGCGGGGCCGGCGCGCCGGCGATGCCGTCGCCCGGGGTGGGGGTCGCGGAGGAGGTGCCGCTCGAGCCGGTGCCGGTGGCCGCGTTCGAGACCGACCCGGACGCGGGGGAGCCGGTCGGCGAGGAGGTGCACGACGCCAGCAGGGCCACGCTCGCGGCGGCCACGACGGCGACGCGCGTGCCGGTGCGGCGACGCGTGGCGGGGCGGTGCACGGAAGTCACCGCCCCACCGTAGACGACCGGTTCACGCGACGCGGGAGGCCGTCCGAACGAGGGAACGAGAGGCCAGGACCGAGGCCAGCACGACCGCCCCGGCGAGCGCCGACGTCACGACGAACCGTACGACGAGCGCCGTGTCGAGGTGGCTGGAGAAGGGCAGCATCAGGACGAGGACGAACCCCGCCGACAGGCCGATCGTCACCGCGAGCGGCAGCGCCACCTCCAGGGCGCGCGCCCGGTGCAGGGCCGACTGCCCCGTGCCGGCCAGGGCCAGCGCGCGGTACTGGTCGCGCTGGTCGAGCACCCGCGCGGCCTGGACGACGCCGGTCGAGGTGGCTCCGACGACGGTGATGATCGCCAGGGTGACGAAGGCGCCGGTGCCGAGGTCGGCCGCGAGGTACTGCTCGAGACCGGGCGCCGGGTCGTCGACCACGGTGAGGCTCGTGAACCCGGTGACGACGACGGCGAGCCCGAGCGCCCCGACGGCCCGCCACGTGCTCTTCGGGTCGTCGACGATGCGTCGGGCCGCGAGCAGCGTCGTGGCGGTGGGCGCCACCCGGGCGGCGAGGCGCCCGGCGACCATGACGACCCACGGCCCGACCGCGTTGACCGCGAGGATCACCGCGCCGAGCACGAGGACGATGACGACGCGGTCCGGCTCCTTCATGGGCGTGATGACGAGCACCCAGGCGGCGCCGGCGGCAGCCGCGACGAGCAGCCGCAGCAGGCTGAGCCGCTTCGGGCTCGTGCGGGCCGCGACGCCGAGCGGGCTGACGGCCACCCGGGCCAGGCTCGACGCACCCGACAGCACCGCCACGACGACCACGGCGGCCACGACGAGGCCGGTCTTCCACAGCGGCAGCAGCAGCTCGCCGAGGTCGAAGGCGTGGCCCTGGAAGGTCAGCCGTGCCACGAGCGGCAGCACCGCGACGTAGAGGACGACGCCGACCAGTGCGCCGACGAGGGCCTGGGCGGCCGCCTCGGTCAGCGTCATGAGGGTCACCTGCCCGGTCGTGCCACCCGCGAGCCGCAGCGCCGCGAGCCGCTGATCACGCCGGGCGATGGCCAGGCGCGCAGCCACGCCGCCGAGGGTGAGGATGGGGATGACCATGCACGTCGTCGCGATCCACGCGAGTGTGACGTAGAGGTCGCCGATCGTGGCCGCGTCGATCGACAGGCCGCCGGCGTCGGCGCCCGGGGGCGTCGCGTTGCGCGCCTCGAAGGCGGTCAGCCCCGCTACGCAGACGAGCAGCGACGCCGTCGCGACCGCAAAGGACACGATGGCGAGCACGCCGGGCACCCGGTCCTCGCCGGCTCCGGCCCGGCGCAGCCGCCACCACAGCGACAGTGCAGCCCTCATCGGGCCACCCCCGGCGCCGGAACCGCCACGGACGCGTCGGGCGCCGTGCCGGGCGCCGTGCCGGGCGCGACGCCGACTGTGGCTCCCGGTCGGCGCGTCGTCCGCTCGACGACGCGCCCGTCCCGCACCCGCACGACGGTGCCGCACCACGCTGCGACGTTCTCGTCGTGCGTCACGACGACGAGGGCCGCGCCGGTGTGGGCGGCCAGGTCGGTGAGGTGGCGCATCACGTCTGCGCTCGTGTGCTGGTCGAGGGCGCCTGTCGGCTCGTCGGCGAACACGACGCCGGGGCGCGCCACCATGGCCCGGGCGATGGCGACGCGCTGGGCCTGCCCGCCCGACAGCTCGCCGGGGCGTCGCTTCTCGAGGCCGGCGAGCCCGAGCGGCGCGAAGAGCGGCATCGCCTGGCGCGTCGCGGTCCGTCGCGAGACCCCGTCGAGCATGAGCGGCAGGGCCACGTTCTCGACGGCGGGCAGCTCGGGCAGAAGCATCCCCTGCTGGAAGACGAAGCCGAAGTCCTTGCGGCGCAGGGTGGTCCGCTCACGGTCGGACATCCGGGCGACGTCGCGGCCGCGCCACAGCACTTGGCCGCCGGTCGGGCGCAGGATGCCGGCGAGCACGTGCAGCAGCGTCGTCTTGCCCGAGCCCGACGGGCCCATGACGGCGAGGCTCTCGCCGGGTCGCACGGTCAGGTCGACGCCCCCGAGCGCTGGCGGGGTCTGGCCGGGGTTCCGGCCGTAGGTCATGACGAGGTCCGTGGCGACGAGGCCCTCGGTCGCGTTCTGGTTCTGGCTCATGGCCCCAACCCTCGCCGCGCGGGGTGGTCCACGTCGTCGGCCGACGGGACCGACGCGTCCGGCCCGGCTACGACCGGGGTCTGACGAGAGTGAGCTCCGGCGTCCGCCCTCGGTCGAAGGGCGCCGACGCCGTCGGACGCGGGGACGGCGAAGGGGCCGGGGAGACGTGTCCCCGGCCCCTTCGGCCGTGTTGTCCTACCGCGTCAGCGGTTCAGCGCTCGCCGCCGGCCACCCCGTGGTCGGGGTAGACGGTGTCGTCGGGCACCGACGGGCCGGCCGTCACGTTGACACCCAGGGCCTCGTCGAGGGCCGCGCCCTCGGGCAGCGCCGGGAGGTCGTCGGCCGGGCGGTGCGACGCGTCGGGGTGGGCCATGTCGGAGAAGGTGAACGTCTCCTCCTTGCCCTCGCCCTCGGTGTCGACCTTGATGTACTGCCCGGACGTGAACTCGGCGTAGAGGATCTTCTCCGAGAGGGCGTCCTCGATCTCGCGCTGGATGGTGCGACGCAGCGGGCGCGCACCGAGCACGGGGTCGTAGCCCTTCTTGGCGAGCAGGTCCTTGGCCGCCTGCGTGAGCTCGATGCCCATGTCCTTGTCCTTGAGCCGCTTGTCGAGCTTGGCGATCTCGAGGTCGACGATCTGCGTGATCTCGTCCTTGTTGAGGTGCGGGAACACGATGGTGTCGTCGACGCGGTTGAGGAACTCGGGCCGGAAGTGCTGCTTGAGCTCGTCGGTGACCTTCGCCTTCATACGCTCGTAGTCCGAGCGGCTGTCGGGCCCGGCCGAGAAGCCCATGTTGGCCTTGGAGATGTCCCGCGTGCCGAGGTTGGTCGTCATGATGATGACCGTGTTCTTGAAGTCGACCATCCGACCCTGGGAGTCGGTGAGGCGGCCGTCCTCGAGCACCTGGAGCAGCGAGTTGAAGATCTCCGGGTGGGCCTTCTCGACCTCGTCGAAGAGCACGACGGAGAACGGCTTGCGGCGCACCTTCTCGGTGAGCTGGCCGCCCTCCTCGTAGCCGACGTAGCCGGGGGGCGAGCCGAACAGGCGGCTCACCGTGTGCTTCTCGGAGTACTCGGACATGTCGAGCTGGATGAGCGCGTCCTCGCTGCCGAAGAGGAACTCGGCGAGCGTCTTGGCCAGCTCGGTCTTACCGACGCCGGTGGGGCCGGCGAAGATGAACGAGCCACCCGGACGACGCGGGTCCTTCAGACCGGCGCGGGTGCGGCGGATCGCCTGGGACAGCGCCTTGACGGCGTCGTCCATGCCGACGATGCGCTTGTGCAGCTCGTCCTCCATGTGGAGCAGTCGGCTCGACTCCTCCTCGGTCAGCTTGAAGACCGGGATGCCGGTGCTGGCAGCCAGGACCTCGGCGATGAGCTCCTCGTCGACCTCGGCCACGACGTCCATGTCGCCCGACTTCCACTGCGCCTCGCGCTCGGCCTTCTCCTGTCGCAGGCGTTTCTCGTCGTCGCGGACACGGGCCGCGCGCTCGAAGTCCTGGCCGTCGATCGCCGACTCCTTCTCGCGGACCAGCGCGGCGATCTTCTCGTCGAAGTCGCGCAGGTCCGGCGGCGCCGTCATCCGGCGGATGCGCAGTCGTGCGCCCGCCTCGTCGATGAGGTCGATCGCCTTGTCCGGGAGGAAGCGGTCGTTGATGTACCGGTCGGCCATGTTCGCCGCGGCGACGAGCGCGCCGTCGGTGATCGTGACCCGGTGGTGCGCCTCGTAGCGGTCGCGCAGGCCCTTGAGGATCTCGATGGCGTGCGGCAGCGTCGGCTCCTGCACCTGGATCGGCTGGAAGCGCCGCTCGAGGGCCGAGTCCTTCTCGATGTGCTTGCGGTACTCGTCGAGCGTCGTCGCGCCGATCGTCTGCAGCTCGCCGCGGGCCAGCATCGGCTTGAGGATGCTCGCCGCGTCGATGGCGCCCTCGGCAGCACCGGCACCGACGAGCGTGTGGATCTCGTCGATGAAGATGATGATGTCGCCGCGGGTGCGGATCTCCTTGAGGACCTTCTTGAGCCGCTCCTCGAAGTCACCGCGGTAACGGCTGCCGGCCACGAGCGAGCCGAGGTCGAGGGTGTAGAGCTGCTTGTCCTTGAGCGTCTCGGGCACCTCGCCCTTGACGATGTCCTGGGCCAGGCCCTCGACGACGGCGGTCTTGCCGACGCCGGGCTCGCCGATGAGGACGGGGTTGTTCTTGGTGCGGCGGGACAGCACCTGCATGACCCGCTCGATCTCCTTCTCGCGCCCGATGACCGGGTCGAGCTTGCCCTCGCGGGCGGCCTGCGTGAGGTTGCGGCCGAACTGGTCGAGCACGAGCGACCCCGCCGGGGTGCCCTCGCCCTGGGCCTGGCCGACTCCGGCGCCGGCCTTCTCGCTGCCCTGGCCGCCCTGGTAGCCCGACAGGAGCTGGATGACCTGCTGGCGCACCTTGTTCAGCTCGGCGCCGAGCTTGACGAGCACCTGCGCGGCGACGCCCTCGCCCTCACGGATGAGGCCGAGGAGGATGTGCTCGGTGCCGATGTAGCTGTGGCCGAGCTGGAGGGCCTCGCGCAGCGAGTACTCGAGGACCTTCTTGGCGCGGGGCGTGAAGGGAATGTGGCCGGTGGGGGCCTGCTGCCCCTGGCCGATGATCTCCTGGACCTGGGCCCGGACCGCTTCGAGCGAGATGTCGAGCGACTCGAGGGCCTTCGCGGCGACGCCTTCGCCTTCGTGGATCAGACCCAGGAGGATGTGCTCGGTCCCGATGTAGTTGTGGTTGAGCAGGCGCGCTTCCTCCTGCGCGAGGACAACCACCCTCCGGGCCCTGTCGGTGAACCGTTCGAACATGTTCTTCTCCTGACTGATCGAGAGACATCTCGATGCTATCCGTGCCCGCTGTCGACGAGCACAACCCGACCAACGCGGCGGCGTCGGGTCCTGTTCCCCATCCTGAGTCGGTTGCGCTCAGGTTCGGCCTCTGTTCGCCGTGGGCGAAACGCTGTCCACCCCTCGACCCACGCCTCCGGCCGCGCGACCGAGCTGTGCTGGAGGGACAAGTGGCCGGATCGAACCGCCCGAACGCCCCTCTCCGGCCACTTCCCGCGCGTCGATCCGGCCGCTCGACCCGTCCACGTGCGGTCGGCGGGGTTCGTGGCGGCGGGCCCGATGCGTCAGGCGGGTGGGTGACGGCGGGCGAAGCGCCGGTGCAGGTCGTGCACCTCGTCCTCGAGCTGGGGTGCCGGGCCGGCGACGACGGCGTCCGGCACGACGTCGGTGATGGCGAGCGCGCGGACCGGAGAGGGCGGCGCGCCCCACGACGCCCGCCACCGGCCCAGCTGCTCGCTGCTGACGGCGTAGACGATCCGGCCCAGGCCCACCCAGCCGTGCGCGGCCGAGCACATGGCGCAGTGCTCGCCCGAGGTGTAGACCGTGGCCGCGGCGCGCTCCGATCCGGTGAGGCGCGCGCCGGCCCAGCGGGCGATGGCGAGCTCGGGGTGCTGCGTCTCGTCCATCTCGACGACGTGGTTGTGGTCCTCGAAGAGCACCTCGCCGTCCGCGGACACGAGCACCGAGCCGAACGGCTCGTCGCCGCGCTCGAGCGCCAGTCGGGCCAGCTCGACGGCCCGGCGCAGGTGGACGAGGTCGGCCGCGGTGACGCGTGTGGCATCGGTGTCGTCGGGCACGCCCGACGCGTCGGTGCCCGTGGCGTCGGTGCCCGTGGCGTCGGTGCCACTCACGCGACCCTCCCGGTGACGAGCGCGAACGTGACGAAGGCGCCACCGTCGGCCTCGAGCATCTGCTGCACCGGCGAGGTTGCCTGGCCCTTGAGCTCGTTGACCGCCCGCTCCCACAGCAGCCAGTTCGCGCAGCCCTCCGGCTGGGTGCGCGCCGTGACCGACGCGAACGCGCGGCTGAAGTCCCACTGGCTGCGCAGCCACTCGGCGGTGTGCCAGGCAGCGGTCTCGGCGCCGACGACCTTGTCGACGTGGTCGGGGATCTCGCCGAGCTCGCGCACCTCGGTGGTCAGCGCCGGCGTCGCCACGCCGAGCTGGCCGCCCGGGCGCAGGAACTTGGCGACGTAGGGCGGGTAGTGGTCGCCGGTGCCGAAGTACTCCCACGCGTCGATGCTGAGGATCGCGTCGAAGGCGCCGCGGCCGAAGGGCAGCTGGTGGGCGTCGACCCGCACCGGCAGGACGCGGTCGGCCACGCCCTCCTTGTCGAACACGGCGGCGGCCTCGCTCGGGTCGACCCAGAGGTCGGCCGCCACGACCTGCACGCCGTACTCCTTGGCCAGGAACACCGACGTCGCGCCGAGGCCGGACCCCAGGTCGAGCACGCGCATGCCCGGGCGCAGGTCGAGGTCTGCCGCGAGGTCCTCGAGCAGCCACAGCGGGTGGGGGCCCATGTCGAGGTCGACGAGCCACATGGCGTCGTACTTCGCGGACTTGGGAAAGGCGTCCTTCGTGAGGTGGTCCAGCGCAGGCATGCCCTGATCCTCCCTGTCACGGGTCCCGGCGTCGACCGAGATCCACTGTGCGAGCTGGCGACGCGGCTCAGGAGAGGCGCGCGAGGTCGTCGGGCGTCAGTGCCGCGACCGACGTCCGCCCCGTGAGCGCCAGCTGGAGGTCGAGCTCGGCCCGCAGGTTGCGGAGCACCTCGGCGACGCCGGTCGCACCGCCCAGCGCCAGCCCGTACACGTGGGGCCGACCGACGCCGACCGCACTGGCTCCCAGTGCGAGGGCGACGAAGGCGTCTGCGCCGCAACGGATCCCGCTGTCGAACACGATCGGCATCGCGGACCCGGCGCCGCGGACCACGTCAACGACCCCGGGCAGCGCGTCGAGCGCCGCTACCGACCGGTCGACCTGCCGCCCGCCGTGGTTCGACACCCAGAGCCCGTCGACGCCCTCGTCGACCGCGCGCAACGCGTCCTCGGGGTGCAGCACGCCCTTGAGCACGACGGGCATCGTCGTCAGGGCGCGCAGGCGCGGTAGGTCCTCCCACGTCAGCGACGGCCGGCTGAAGACGTCGAGGAACACCTCGACCGCGGCCCGCGGCTCGGCCGAGGTGAGGTTGCGACGCGTGTCGCCCGGGTGGTTGCGGCTCATCGACAGCAGCGTCGACACCGCCGCCGGGGTGGGGCGCGGACGCTCTTGTGCCCCAGCGGATTCCGCGGCCGCGACGCGCTCCGCCACCAGCCGGCGGAAGACGGGGTCGGACGTGTACTGAGCGATGCCCTCGCCGCGCGCGAACGGCAGGTGCCCCAGGTCGAGGTCGCGCGGGCGCCAGCCGAGGTAGGCGGTGTCGAGGGTGACGACGAGCGCCTCGCTGCCGCAGGCCTCGGCGCGCGACACGAGGCTTTCGACGAGGTCGTCGTCGCTGCTCCAGTACAGCTGGTACCAGTGGCCGGACCTTCCGAGCTCGCGCGCGACGTCCTCCATCGGCACCGACGCCTGGGTGCTCAGGACCGGCGTCACGTGCTGCTCCCGTGCGCCCCGGGCAACCGCGAGGTCGGCGTCGGCGTGCGCCATCGACAGCACGCCGATGGGGGAGACGAGGAAGGGTGAGGCGTGGCGGCGTCCGAACAGCTCGACCGACTGGTCGCGCTCCCGGGTGTCGACGAGCATGCGGGGCACCACCTGCCAGCGGTCGAAGGCCTCGCGGTTGGCGCGCGCGGTGGCCTCGGACCCGGCCGACCCTGCGACGTAGGCGAACCCGCGCCTCGACATGACGCGTCGGGCGGCCTCCTCCAGCTGCGTGCCGTCGGTGGGGACCTCGGGCCGTCGCCCGAAGGCGCCCGCCCGGTAGATCGCCGACTGCACCGCGCGGCCGAGTCCTGCCTCAGGCATCGAACCTCCTCCTCATGCTCACCACGTCACCGACACCGTGTCGCGCCACCAGCGCTCGAGCGCGTCGACGGGCTCGGCGTCGGTGCGGCTCCACAGCCGCAGGAACAGCTCGACCGCACCACCGGTCCAGGCCACGTCGGCGCCCGCGTCCAGTGCCTCGACGTCGGTGATCCGGGTCGTCGTCGCCGGGCGGTCGGGGGCGAGGTCGAGCAGCCAGGCGAGCGACGCGTCGTCGGGCCGCACGAGCAGCCGCGTCGGCCGTTCGGGCTGGGCCCCCTGCTTGCGGCGCGGCACGAAGCCGGTCAGCAGCTCGTCGAGGCCGTCGGCGGCCGGGCGCGGGCGCAGCCACGTCTCGTCGGCGCGAGGCGCCCGGCCGAGGCGGGCCGCCATGGCGTCGACGGCGTGCACCGAGGTCTCGAAGCACTGCCGCCGCGTCCAGAAGACGCGGGGCGCGGGCGCGTCGTGCAGGAAGGTGAGGGCGTCGAGGTCGTCCGGCGCGTCGGACAGGGCCTGCAGCAGGCCGGTGGCACCCTCGTCGAACCACTCGAGCACGTCGGACGCGCTGCGCCCCTCAGCCTCGAACCGCTGCGGGTCCTGCACCGGGGCGCCTCGTACGTGGCTCGTGGCCCAGCGGTGCACCATCCCCTGGTGGGCCACGAGGTCGAGCACCGTCCAGCCGGGGCACGTGGGCACCGACGCGTCGAGGCCGGCCGAGCCGGCGTTGCCGCGCAGCACGGTCGAGGCGGTGCCCAGGCCCTCGCCGAGGTCCTCGAGCGTCATGCCGGACGCCAGCACCGAGGCGGGGCTCGACGAATCGGACGCGTCGGGGGAGTGCTGGCTCACGGCCCGAGTCTGCCGCACCGGAGCCCGACCCGCGGCGGGCAGCGACGGCGCCCGGCAGCGGGCGTGGACGGGGCACCCGGCCCGCGGCGGTAGATTTCGCCCGAGGGACGGCCACCGCCGCCCGTCCGTAACGCCCGAGAAGACCCCGGAGGCCCGCCGTGGACGCCAGCGACCTGCTGCGCAACTCCCTCCTGCAGCTGTCGAAGCAGGAGAAGATCCGAGACGTCATCGAGAAGGCGCCCGTGTCGCGCTCGGTCGTCAAGCGCTTCGTGCCCGGCACCGACCGCGCCGACGTCGTCGGTGCCGCCGGCGAGATCGCCGCCTCCGGGCGACTCGCCACGATCGACTACCTCGGGGAGGACTGCCTCGAGCTCGCCCAGGCCGAGCACACCCGCGACGCGTACGTCGGGCTCCTCACGGGCCTGTCGGAAAAGGGCCTGACCCAGGGCGGCGCCGTCGAGGTCTCGCTCAAGCTGAGCGCCCTCGGCCAGGCCCTGCCGGGCGACGGCGACAAGATCGCCCTCGACCACGCCCGCGAGATCTGCACGGCGGCCGATAAGGGCGGCACGACGGTCACCCTCGACATGGAGGACCACACGACCACCGACCGCACCCTCGAGTCGCTGCGCGAGCTGCGCGCCGACTTCCCGAGCGTCGGCGCGGTGCTGCAGGCCTACCTCTACCGGACCGAGGCCGACTGCCGCGACCTCGCCACCGCCGGCTCGCGCGTCCGGCTCTGCAAGGGCGCCTACAAGGAGCCCGAGTCGGTCGCCTTCCAGTCCAGCGCCGACGTCGACAAGTCCTACGTGCGCTGCCTCAAGGTGCTCATGAAGGGCGACGGCTACCCGATGGTCGCCTCGCACGACCCGCGCCTCATCGAGATCGCCGGGGCGCTCGCGGGCCAGGCCGGCCGCGACCCGAGGTCGTTCGAGTACCAGATGCTCTACGGCATCCGGCCCGAGGAGCAGCGTCGCATCGCCGACCGCGGCGACCAGATGCGCGTGTACATCCCCTACGGCCAGGAGTGGTACGGCTACCTCATGCGGCGGATGGCCGAGCGCCCCGCCAACGTCATGTTCTTCCTGCGCGGCGTCGCCACCAAGGGCTGACACCTCCGGTGCCAGCGCACCGACCCCACCCATCCCACCCGACCCCACCGGCTGAGGAGGCCACGATGACGACGACCGCGATCTTCGGAGCCGGTGTCATGGGCGAGACGCTCGTGTCCGGGCTCATCCGCTCGGGCCGCCCGGCCGCCGACCTCGTCGTCACCGGCCGCACGCCGGAGAAGGTCGACGCGCTCGCGGGGCGCTACGGCGTCCGGGCGCTCTCGAACGCCGACGCCGCCGACGCTGCGGACACCCTGGTGCTCTGCGTCAAGCCCCAGGACATGGCAGGGCTGCTGGACGAGATCCACGACCACGTGGCGCCCGGCAACGTCGTCGTGTCGCTCGCGGCCGGCATCACGACCGAGTACCTCGAGTCGCGCCTGCCCGAGGGGACGTCGGTCGTGCGCGTCATGCCGAACACGCCGGCGCTCGTCGACGAGGGGATGGCCGGCATCGCGCCGGGCAGCCACTGCACCGACGACCACCTGGCCGAGGCCGAGGCGCTGCTGTCCTCGTGCGGCAAGGTCGTGCGGCTCGCCGAGAAGCACCTCGACGCCGTCACCGCGATCTCCGGGTCGGGCCCGGCGTACATCTTCTACGTCGTCGAGGCGATGATCGAGGCAGGCGTCGTGCTCGGCCTGCCCCGGGCCACCTCGACCGAGCTCGTCGTCCAGACGCTGTACGGCGCCGCGACGATGCTCAAGGAGACCCGCGAGCACCCGACGGTGCTTCGCGAGCAGGTCAGCTCGCCCGGTGGCACGACGGTCGCGGCGCTGCGCCAGCTCGACGACCACAAGGTGCGCGCCGCGTTCGTCACGGCGATGGAGGCCGCGGCGGCCCGCAGCAAGGAGCTGGCCTCCGGCCAGGGCTGAGAGGACGCTGGTTGCATGGACGGCACGAGCGGACCGGGCGCACCGGACGCACCGGACGCAAGGAGCGGAACGGGCGGAACGGACGGCCGAGGTGCAGGCCACCCCGCGATGCACCTGCACACCGTCGGCCCCGACGACTGGGAGAGCCACCGCGAGATCCGCCTCGAGATGCTGGTCGCCGCGCCCGACGCCTTCTGGTTCACCCACGCCGACGAGGCCGTCTACGACGAGGCCGACTGGCGCGAGCGGATCGAGGGTGCGTGGCTCGTGCAGGCCCGGGACGCGTCGGGGGTGCTCGGCAGCGCTGGCCTCGGTTCGCACTGGGAGCCCGAGAGAGCCACCGTCGCAACCCTTTTCGGCATGTACGTCGCGGCGCGTGCCCGAGGACGCGGTGTGGGCGAAGCACTCGTGCAGGCCGTTCTCGACGAGGCCCGACGGCGCGGCAAGTCCGAGGTGGTCCTCGAGGTGACGAGCAACAACCCGGCTGCGCAGGCGCTCTACGAGCGGTGCGGCTTCGTGGCCACCGGTGCGACGCACCCGCACCCGCGCCGCGGGGAGCTGCACGAGATCGAGATGGTCGCCCGGCTCACGGACTCCTGACACGGGTCGCCCACGCCGGGCTGACTCGGGTGGCCGCCGGCGGGTCGCCGTCTGCAGACGCGTCGGTGAGCCCGTGCTGACCCGCGGGGCAAATGTTCACGCCCCCGCGGGTGCGCGCCGTCGGGGCTTCGTGCGAAGGTTGCTCCATGACGGAGATCACCGTGCGCCCCCTGGGCGAGGACGACTGGCAGGACTACCGATCGGTCCGGCTCGCCGCCCTGCGCGAGTCGCCCGAGGCGTTCGCGGCCTCGATCGGCGAGGAGGAGGCCTACGGCGAGGATCTCTGGCGCGAGCGCATGCGACGATCGGCCCGCCTCGTCGCCGAGCGCGACGGGGGCGCGGTCGGCGTCGTCAGCGTCGGTACCGCGAAGTCCGAGGAGGCCTCTGCCGGAGAGCTGTTCGGCCTCTGGGTGCACCCCGAGGCCCGTGGTTCCGGCGTCGCCACGACGCTCGTCAAGGAGGGTGCCCGCCTCGCCACCGAGCGCGGTCAGACCCATCTCGTCTACTGGGTCGGCACCGAGAACGGCCGCGCCGTCGCCTTCGCGAGCGGCATGGGCTTCCGCCCCACCGACTACCGCCGCCCGATGGGTGTCGTCAGCGAGGAGGACGGCGAGGAGGAGATCGCCATGGTCCTTCCGCTCGGCGCCGACCGCAGCCCCGCGCTGCACCTCTGAGCCCGTCGTCCGCGCCCGTCCGAGCCGTCGTCGAACGCGTCGTCGAACGCGCCGCCGAACCGGGGCGGCCGTCGTGCGCGGATGACGACGTGGGGTCAGGACGGCGTCGGCCGACGCCCGAACGGGGCGGTCGCCGCCCACAGGAGCGCGAGGGCCAGCGCCCAGCCGGGGTGACCGGCGCGCACCAGGCCGACCGCGGCCGCCGCGAACAGCACGAGCTCGACGCCCAGCCGGGCCGGGTCCTCGAGTCGGTGCGCCGCCCGCGGGGCCACCCACCGGCCCCACACCGCGGCGGCCAGCACCGGGAGCGCGACCGCGAGGACCACGCCGAGCGCCGCCCCACCCGTCGCGCCCGACGTCCAGCCGCCCACCCCGAGGGCCACGAGCATCCCCAGCTCGGAGGCGAACCGTCCGGCGCCGACGAGCAGCCACGGACCGGTCGGCGTCGCGGGTGCCGACGACCTGTCGTTCGACGCCTGGTCGACGCGACGGGTGCTCACGGGCGCGCGGCGAAGCGCTCGATGAGCTCGGTAGGGCCGCTGACGATGAGCATGTGGTGCGCCGAGATCTTCGTCTGCGGTACCGCGTACGTGAAGTCCTCGCCCGGAGCCTTGACCCCGACGATCGTCACCCCGTACTTGCGGCGCACCTGGCTCTGCTCGAGCGTGAAACCGATGGTCTCGCTCGGCGGCTTGAGCTTCACGATGGCGAACCCGTCGTCGAACTCGATGTAGTCGAGCATCTTGCCGTTGACGAGGTGCGCGACGCGTCGGCCCGAGTCGGCCTCGGGCGAGATGACGTGGTGCACCCCGATGCGGCTGAGGATCCGCTTGTGCTCGGGGGAGAGCGCCTTGGCCCAGATGGAGGGCACCCCGGCGTCGACGAGGTTGGCGGCCGCGAGCACCGAGGACTCGACCGAGGAGCCGATGCCGACGATGGCGATCTTCGGGCTGGCGTCGCGGATCATCTCAAGGGCCGAGGAGTGCGCCATGTCGGCGTGCACGACCTTGGCCACCTTGTTGACGTAGGACTCGGCGATGCCGTTGTCGCGCTCGACGGCGATGACCCGGTGGCCGAGACGCGTCAGCTCGAGGGCGACGGCGGAGCCGAAGCGTCCGAGTCCGATGACGATGACGTCGTCGTCGAACAGGCGGTTGCGGGCCATGTGAGATACCTCTTTCGCGGGGCTCGCGCCTCCTCGGACGCGATAGCGTCTCAATCATGCCAAGTCAGGCTCGGGTCGTCTGGGACTCCTCGTTCACGCGGTACGACTTCGGGCCGACCCACCCCATGGCGCCCGTCCGCCTCGACCTCACGGCGCGCCTCTGCGACGCCCTCGGGGTGCTCGACGCGCCGGGCGTCGAGGTCATCGGTGCCGACCCAGCGCCGGACGCCCTCATCGAGACGGTGCACGAGGCCGACTACGTCGCAGCCGTGAAGGCGGCGTCCGAGGACCCTGCGTCGGCCGACGGGTCCTACGGCCTCGGCACCGACGACGACCCCGCCTTCCGCGGCATGCACGAGGCGAGCGCCCGCGTCGTGTCCGGCACCGTCGACAGCGCCCGGGCCGTCTGGGAGGGCAGCACCGAGCACGCCGTGAACTTCACAGGCGGCCTGCACCACGCGATGCCCGGCGCCGCCAGTGGCTTCTGCGTGTACAACGACATCGCCGTCGGCATCCGGTGGCTGCTCGACCACGGCGCCGAGCGCGTTGCCTACGTCGACGTCGACGTACATCACGGCGACGGCGTCGAGCGGATCTTCTGGGACGACCCGCGGGTGCTGACGATCTCCGTGCACGAGTCCGGCCGGGCGCTCTTCCCCGGCACCGGCTGGCCGAGCGACATCGGCGGCAAGGGCGCCGAGGGCACCGCGGTCAACGTGGCGCTGCCACCCGGTCTCACCGACGCCGGCTGGCTGCGCGCCATCCACGCCGTCGTCCCGGCGGTCGTGCGGTCCTTCAAGCCCGACGTCCTCGTCACCCAGCACGGCTGCGACACGCACGCCGAGGACCCCCTCGCGCACTTCGCCGTCACGGTCGACGCCCAGCGCGCCGCGGCCGACGCGTTCCACCGCCTCGCGCACGACGTGTGCGACGGCCGCTGGGTGGCGCTCGGCGGCGGCGGGTACGAGGTCGTCGACGTCGTGCCGCGCACGTGGACGCACCTGACGGCGATCGCCGCGCACGCCCCGATCAAGACCTCAGTCGAGGTGCCGCAGGACTGGCGCGACCACGTCGAGCGGGTGTTCGGCCGGCCCGGCCCGCGACGGATGGGCGACCTCACCGCCGAGGACGGCCCGCTGTGGTGGCGGTCCTGGGAGATGGGCTACGACCCGGCCAGCGAGGTCGACCGCGCGGTCATGGCGACGAGGTCGGCCGTCTTCCCGCACCACGGTCTCGACATCCACTTCGACTGAACCTTTGGCGCCTGCTTCGCCCGGCGCGTGCCGCGGCGCCCGCCAGGCGTCGCCTTCCTCCGCTCCGCTCGCTCGTTCCTCGCTCGCTCCACTTCGTCCAGGCGACGCCGGCGCCGCGGCCTGTTGTTGGCCCCTTGGCTCGCAGCGCCGCGGCTCTCGGCTTGCCCTACGATCGCGCGGGTGTCCGACGACGACTCCTCCATGAGCCCCGCGTCCTTCCCGGACCGTCCGATCCGTGCGATCCGTACCGGGACCACCCCGCCGACGGCGCAGCTGGTGCTCGTCGGGTTCTTCGTGGCCCTCGCCGTGGGGTGCACGGGCTGGCTGTGGTCGACGATCGCGCCCGACCTGGCGATCAGGGCCAACCCCGTCACCGTCACCGATGCCGACGTCGACGGCTCCTGCCACGTCAAGAAGTTCGCGCTCGCGGACTGTTCGGTGACGCTGACCTACGTCGTCGACGACCAGACCCACGTGGTCGCCCGTGACTACTTCTGGGTCGACTTCAGCAGGCACGACTACACCACCGACG
Source organism: Intrasporangium sp. Soil_C_50 (assembly GCF_057656595.1). Classification (NCBI taxonomy): domain Bacteria; kingdom Bacillati; phylum Actinomycetota; class Actinomycetes; order Micrococcales; family Intrasporangiaceae; genus Intrasporangium; species Intrasporangium sp. Soil_C_50. Next base: position 222,863 of record NZ_JBDGKB010000004.1, on the reverse strand, counting down.
TCGTCGTGGCTGCCGACGATCCTGCGAACGCCACGGCGTCGGTCGCCCTCGAGAAGCTGCCGAACCGGATCCTCACCGCCGTCGGGCTCCTGCTGCTCTTCCTCGGGTGCGCTGTGGTGCCGCTGCGCCACTTCCGTCGGTCGCGCCGCGCCCGTGCCCGCTATGCGACCGAGCAGCCGCTCCGCTTCGTGCCGGTGCCGGTCGTCGGCGTCCAGGAGGTGTTCCTGCGCGGCAAGGCGTACCGGTTCACCGCGCCGGACGGCAGCGGGCCGAAGCACACGAGCCTCATCACCGACAAGGAGTGGCTCCCTACCGGCTGACCGACGGGCGTCTGCTCGCGGCGGTGGCCGACGGGGCGGACCCGGTCCTGCTCGACCAGGGACTCACGCGGCTCGACCTCAGCGACGAGGAGCGGGCCCGGATCGCCACAGCCGCAAGCGTCCTCATCGCGGCGCCGGCGCCCCAGCGCTGAAAACCGGCTGGCCACCCGGCGCATCGTCGTCGTACCCTTTCCGGCACGGCGACGACGGGCCTGACGATCCTGAGCCGAGCACGACAAGAGGCCACCGCACTTCCGCGGTGGCGAAGGTGTGGTGGCACAGCGACATTCCCCATCGCCCACACCTCCGGGGCACGAACCCACCGGAGGTGAACGGAATGCAACCGACCCCAGCGACCGTCACGACGCACGTGACACCCACCCCTGAAGGACCTGCCGGCGCTGCCGGCCCGGCCCGCGTCCTCGCGCGCGACCTCGCCACCGTCGGCGACGGCGGCGCAGCGGTTCTCATGGGCTGGGTGCACCGGCGTCGCGTCCTCGCCAGCGTCAGCTTCCTCGTCGTGCGCGACCGCTCGGGCCTGGCCCAGGTCGTCGTGCGTGAGCCCGAAGCCCTCGCAGCCCTCGCGTCGGTACCCGAGGAGACGACGGTGCGCGTCACCGGACGCGTCAGTCTCAACCCATCGGCACCCGGCGGCGCCGAACTCGTCGAGCCGGTCCTGGAGGCCCTGACCGAGCCCGCCGAGGCGCCCCCCGTCGAGCTGTGGCGCCCGACGTTCGGGGCCGGGCTGCCGACGCTGCTGGACCACGCGGCCGTGACACTGCGGCACCCGCGCCACCGCGCCGCGTGGGCCATCGCCTCGGCATCGATGCGCGGGTTCCGTTCTGCGCTGGGCGGACTCGAGTTCACCGAGATCGCCACACCGAAGCTCGTCGGCACCGCCACGGAGTCCGGGGCCAACGTCTTCACCGTCGACTACTTCGGGCGCACGGCCTACCTGGCGCAGAGCCCGCAGCTGTACAAGCAGATTCTCGTGGGCGTGTTCGAGCGGGTCTTCGAGGTGGGCCCGGTCTTCCGGGCCGAGCCGCACGACACGGTGCGCCACCTCGCGCAGTACACCTCGCTCGACGCCGAGCTCGGCTTCGTCCGCGACCACCGCGACGTGCTCGGGGTGCTGCGTCAGGCCGTGGCCGGGATGGTCGAGGCGGTCCGGGAGGACGCGTCCGACGCCGTGTCCACGCTCGGCATCGAGCTGCCCGTCGTGCCGGAACAGATCCCGGTGGTCCACTTCAGCCACGCGCTGGCCCTCGTCGGTGCGGACCCGGACGAGCCCGACCTCAGCCCTGCGCACGAGCGTGCCTTGGGGGAGTGGGCGCTGGCCGAGCACGGTTCGGACTTCCTTGCCGTGGAGGGCTACCCGATGGCCAAGCGGCCGTTCTACACCCACCCGCAGCCCGGCGACGAGCGCTGGAGCAACAGCTTCGACCTGCTCTTCCGCGGCCTCGAGCTGACGACCGGCGGGCAGCGGCTGCACCGACCCTCGGACTACGCGGCGGCGCTCGCGCGCACCGGCACCGACCGGTCGCTCCTCGCCGGCTACCTCGACGCGTTCGCGCACGGGATGCCTCCGCACGGCGGTTTCGCGATCGGCCTGGAGCGCTGGGTCGCGCGCCTGACCGGGGCCGAGAACGTCCGCGAGGTGACGCTGTTCCCGCGCGACCTGCACCGTCTCGAGCCCTAGGCAGGCGTCCTCCGACACAGCGGCCGGGCTCCGGAATCACCGGAGTCCCTCGGCGCGCCTCCTTGCCTTTCCCGGCCGGATTTCCTCGTCCACTTCCCCTCCAGTCACATCTGCCCCTAGTGTTGCTTCTTGCACCTGCGTGCAGTTTCGCCGGAGGGGAAGCCGGCGACGCGCGGATGCACCCAACAGAAGATCGGGGTATCACATGTCGAATGAGCGCCAGCTCGCCGAGGTGCGGTTCCTGACCGTCGCCGAGGTCGCCTCGATCATGCGCGTGTCCAAGATGACGGTCTACCGGCTCGTCCACGGCGGGGAGCTCCCCGCCGTACGGGTCGGCCGCTCCTTCCGGGTTCCGGAGGATGCGGTGCACAAGTACCTGCAGACGTCGTACATCGACACCGCGTGACATCAGCGTCACACCGCACCAGAGGGCGGTCCGGGCCACACCGCCCGGACCGCCCTCTTGTCGTCCCGGCAGGGGTCCGGCGTGGGGCTCGCGCCCGGGTCGGGCGAGGTCATGGGCCACTGCTTTTGGGTTCGACGCCGCGCACACGCTAGGCTGTGAAGCCTGTTCGGCTCGTGACACATCGACTGCACTGCCTTTGACGGTGTGTCGACGCAGGTCGGCACGTTCGTCAGCAATCCAGTCGCACGACAAGGACAACCATGGGCTCTGTCATCAAGAAGCGCCGCAAGCGGATGGCGAAGAAGAAGCATCGCAAGCTGCTGCGCAAGACGCGTCACCAGCGTCGCAACAAGAAGTGACCTGACTCCTTCCGGAGTCATCCGTCGCGGGCCCGGCCCGCGACACCGTCGACCCTCGCCCGACCTCGGCTGGGGGTCGTTCGCGTCTCCGGGGGCGGATGTCGGTGGGCGACGGGCTCGCAGCGCGCGCCTGTGCGACGAGACCCACACCGCGTCGCGCGGCACGGACGGGGGAGTGCTGGGTAGGCTTTCCAAGGACGAGGGAGCCGGCGCTCCGGCGCCCGGGCCCGACCGTCGCACCCCCTGCTGACCGCCGAACCCGAGGACTGGAGGAGCCGATGGCCAAGGTCGTTCTGGTGACCGGAGTCTCCCGGTACCTCGGCGGCCTCTACGCGCGGCGCCTGTCCGCCGATCCGGCCATCGAACGCATCCTCGGCGTCGATGTCGTGCCACCGCGGCACTCGATCGGCCGCGCCGAGTTCGTCCGGGCCGACATCCGAAACCCGATGATCGGGCGGATCATGGCGCAGGCGAAGGTCGACACCGTCGTGCACATGAACGTCATCGCCACCCCCAAGGACACCGGCGGGCGGATGACGCAGAAGGAGATCAACGTCATCGGCACGATGCAGCTGCTCGCCGCGTGCCAGAAGTCGGAGTCGGTGAGCCGCCTCGTCGTCAAGTCGTCCGCGGCCGTGTACGGCTCGTCGCCGCGCGACCCCGCGATGTTCAGCGAGGACATGAGCCCCAAGACGATGCCGCGCACCGGCTTCGGCAAGGACTCCGTCGAGGTCGAGGGCTATGTGCGCGGCTTCTCCCGGCGCCGCCCCGACGTCGAGATCACGATGCTGCGTCTGGCCAACGTCGTCGGCCCGAGCATCCACACCGCGCTCACCGACTACTTCGCCCTGCCGGTCGTGCCGGTGCCGCTCGGCTTCGACGCGCGCTTCCAGTTCCTCCACGAGGACGACGCGACGGCCGCCATGATCCTCGCGACCACCGGCCCGGCCGTCGGCATCGTCAACGTCGCTGCCGATGGCTTCCTCACCGTCACCCAGTGCACCGCCATCGCGCGCCGCCCGATCCTGCCCGTGCCGCTCGCCGCCGCGGGGATCTTCGGCAGCGTCGTGCGCCGCAGCGGCCTGGCCGACTTCTCGCGCGACCAGCTGACCTTCCTCGCCTTCGGCCGCGGCCTCGACACCCACCGGATGCGTGAGGTCCTCGGGTTCGAGCCGCAGTACACGACGCGTTCGGCCTTCGAGCACTACGCCCACCACCTGCGGCCGGCCGTTCCGGGTGTCGACGGCGTGTCCGACGCCGTCACCGACGCCGCCGGAGGCACGGCCGCCGCCATCGCCCGCGTCTTCGACAGGATCCAGCCGTGAGCCCCGCCCGCCAGGAACCGGACGCCCCGACCGGTCCGACCGACGCCAACGCGACCGACGCCAACACGACCGACGTCAGCGGCGCGACCGACGCGACCGACGGTGCATCCGTGGCTCGCCCGGCCGCGAAGACCCCTGCCGCGAAGGACCCGGCCCCGAAGAAGGCGACCCCGAAGAAGAAGGCGACGCCGAAGAAGAAGGCGCCGGCGGACAAGGCCGTGTCGAAGAGGTCGACGACCAAGCAGTCTGCGAAGAAGACCACACCGAAGAAGCGGACCGACGCACGGAGCGGTGCGGCGACGGAGCCGCAGGAAGGCCGGTCGCCGACGACCGCGGCACCTGCCAGGAAGGCCGTGGCGGCCGCGACGAGGCCGAGCAGGGGCGCCTTCGCCGCCGGGGCCGCGCGGGCGTCGGGGGAGCGACTGCGCCGGTCCGGCACGCCGCTCCTGTCCGCCGACACCGTCGAGCTGAGCGCCGCCCGGCGCCGCCGCGTCGAGCAGGGCGGCCCGGACCAGACCGCACCCGTCGATCACGTCGAGCCCGTCGAGCCCGTCGAGCCCGTCGAGCCCGTCGAGCCCGTCGACCCCGCCGAGCCGGTGACGCCGACCGCCGAGGACCTCCTCGAGCCGACCGACGCATCCACGCCCACCGCGTCCGCCCCCCGGGCCGGCGTCGACGCCCCTGCGGCCCCCACCACACCGAGGTCCCGGCCGAGTCGCGCGGCCATCCGTGCCAGCCGCACCGAGTCGGCCTCCCGGGCCGCGCACCCGACGGCGGTTCCCAGCGACGAGCCAGGCCCGGGCGAGCGCGCCCGTGGAGCCGCCGCCGACACGTCCGGCACGCCAGGCACGTCTGGTCGCGACGACGCACCCTCGGTCGAGCCACCGAGGGCGCCCCCCGTCCGGACGCGTCCGCCGCGCCGGGTGCCGCTGCCCCCGGCGTCGACGCCCGCGTCGCCCTCGGTCGAGGAGGTGCGCGAGCGTGCCCGGCTGCGGGCCGTGCCGCCGATCGAGGAGCCGGAGGCCGGCGGCGTCGCCGCCGAGGGGGCCGACCTCGCCAGCGCCCTCGGCCTCACCGGGCTGCAGTCCAAGGCGGAGCGTCTCGTCGGCGCCGTCCTCGAGGCCGCCGAGTTCAGCAGCGAGTCACGCCCCGGGCCGGCAGAGCTCGTCGAGCTCGCCGTCAACGTCTTCCGCGCGGCGGCGACGTCGGCCGGGCTGCCCGCCGAGGACGTCGAGCGGCAGGTCGCCGAGACCCTCGCGTACCTCCGGCGCCGTCTCACCGGCGACTACACCGTCGACGAGTTCGGCTTCGACGAGGACTACACCGTCCACATCCACCTGCCGCTGCTGCGCCCGTTCTACCGGTCGTGGTTCCGGGTCGAGGTGCGCGGCATCGAGAACATCCCGGCCGAGAGCGGCGCGCTCGTCGTCGGCAACCACTCCGGCACCGTGGCGATGGACTCGCTCATGACCCAGGTTGCCGTCTACGACGAGCACCCGCAGCACCGGCACCTGCGCATGCTCGGGGCCGACCTCGTCTTCCAGCTGCCGTTCATCGGCACGATGGCTCGCCGGTCCGGCTCGACGCTCGCGGCCAACACCGACGCCGAGCGGCTGCTGCGTGGCGGCGAGCTCGTCGGCGTGTGGCCCGAGGGGTTCAAGGGCGTCGGCAAGCCGTTCAGCGAACGGTACAAGCTCCAGCGCTTCGGCCGCGGCGGCTTCGTGTCGGCCGCGCTGCGGGCCGGGGTGCCGATCGTGCCGGTGTCGATCGTCGGGGCAGAGGAGATCTACCCGATCCTCGGCAACATGCCTGCCGTCGCGCGGCTGCTCGGCCTGCCCTACGCACCGATCACGCCGACGTTCCCGCTGCTCGGCCCGCTCGGCATGATCCCGCTGCCGAGCAAGTGGCTCATCGAGTTCGGGCCGCCCATCGACACGACGTCGTTCGGTCCCGACGCGGCCGACGACCCGATGCTCGTCTTCGACCTCACCGACCAGGTGCGCGAGACGATCCAGCAGACGCTCTACAGCCTGCTCATGCAGCGCAAGTCCGTCTTCCTCTGACCCCGCCCGACGCGTCAGCCCACCCTCGCGTCCGCCAGACCCCGCGTCCGGCCCCCTCGGTCTGCCGCGACGGGTCGAGTGACCGGATCGACGGGCCGAAACGGCCCCATGGAAGCGTTCAGCCGGTTCGATCCGGTCACTCGACCCACGGAAGCGCGCCCGGGAGGCAGACCCGGGAGCGCACCCGGGCCCAGGGGCAGGGCCTCAGTGGGTCAGGGCAGCTTCGGGAGCGAGGTCGCCAGCGGCAGCTGCGGCACGGTGACACCCGGGAGCGTGATGGGAGGCAAGCCGGTGACCGACACGGTTCCTCCTCCGACACCACCGCCGCCAGAGGTCAGGCTGACGCTCGGCAGGTGCACCGTGGCGCCCGGCAGGCTGACGCCGCCACCGCCGACGCCGACCGAGGACGATGACACGCCGACGCCCGGCAGCTGGATGGTGCTGCCGGGCAGGGTCACGCCGCCGGTGACGCCGAGGCCGGGAAGGGGGACTCCGCCGACCCCTGGCACGGTCACCGTGCCGCCGGGTTGTCGCGGGACGGTGGCACGTGGCGACGCGGGCGTGGTCGGGCGACCGGCCGACGGCTGGGGGAGCGAGGAGGCCCCGGACGAGGACGACGCGGGCGTGACGACCGCCGACAGCAGCTGGCGGGCCTGGGTGGCGCGGTCGCCACAGGCCGAGCAGGCGGCGAGCTCGCGCAGCACGGCGACGCGGTTCTGGGTCAGCAGATCGTGCAGGCGCTGCCACGACGGGAGCGCCGCGGCGGGCACCTGGTCACGCAGCGCGTCGACCTGCGGGAGGGCCCGGGCGTAGAAGTCGGCGAGCTCGGTGAGCGCGTCGGTGCGGTTGTCGCTGTGGTACGCCTCGATCAGGAGGGTCTGGGCGCGGGTGGTGGAGTCGGAGGCGAGGTCGAGCGCTGTCTCGACGTCACCGGCAGCCGGGGCGCCGCGGTCGACGAGGTCGCGGGCCTCGCCGATGTGCTGCTCGGCCTGCGCGAGGTAGGTCAGGCCCTGGTCGAACCGCGACCCGGACAGCTGCACGGCCGCCCGGTCGAGCACCTGCTTCACGCCGTAGAGCGCGTCGCCCGGCAGCGCCGAGCGCGATGCCCAGCCGAGGGCGCCGCCGACGACGAGCAGGGCCGCGGCGGCCGCAGCGACGTAGCGCAGCGGGCGTGCGGCGACGCGCAGCACCGACACCGTGCCGCCACTCGAACCGCCGCCGTCGCCCGAGCCGTCGGGCTCGGTGTCGACGCCGGACGCGTCGCTGAGGGACTCGGGGCCGTCCGCGCTGGGGGCGCTCGTCGGCGCCAGCGGCTGGGTCGGGGAGCCGTCGGACGGGCCACCCAGGGGGACGACGGGGGCGGCGATGCCGCCGTCGTCCTCGAGGAGCCGGGCCCGCAGGTCGGCGACGAACTCGCGGCGCGGGGCCAGACCCGCCTGGTCGACCGCGGTGACGGCGTGGACGACCGCGACGAGCTCGAGGATGCCCGGCTCGGTGACGCGCTCGCCCTCGAGGGCACGCTGGAGGAGGTCGGCGTCGGACGTGGGGCCGAGGTCCATCTCTCTCCTCCTTCGGTGCTCGGGTCGTGCGGTCTATGTCGGTCGGTGTAGGTCAGTGTCGGTCGGTGTCGGTCAGTGGCGCGGTCGCGGTGGTGCGTTCGGGTCGTGCGTCAGGTGCGGTGCGTGGCCGGCGGACAGCCCCGACCGGCGCGCGTCTGTGCCCTGCCGGGGACCGACGCGGCAGCCGGCATCGATGGCGCCACCACGAAGGCATGGCGGACGGGGCGCTGCAGCGTCGGCGTCAGGGGTGCGCGGCGGTGCGCGGTGGCTGCGGGGTGCGGGTGGTGCGTCGTGTCGTGCCCTGCCCTCGGTGTCGTCGGAGTCGGAATCGCGGTCACGCGCCCCGGAGCGCCGGGAAGCGCGAGGGGCTGCGGTGCGGCCCCACACGACCCGTCCCGCTGTCGTGAGAACGACGCAGGTGCCACAGGCGTTACGGGGTTCACAGCTCGACCCCCTCGAGGGTCTTGCGCAGGGCCCGGGTGGCCCGCAGCTGCAGCTGCTTGACCGCACCCTCCGACTTGCCGAGGACCTTGGCGGTGTCGGCGAGGCTGAGACCCTGCAGGAAGCGCAGGGTGATGCACTCGGCCTGGTCCGAGCCGAGGCCGCGGATGGCCTCGACGAGGCGCTCGTCGCGCAGCCGGGCGAGGACCTCGGTGTCGGGGGCGTCGACGCGCTCGTCGGCGTCGCGCATGTCGGCGGTGGTGACCTCGAAGCGGAACCGCGCAGACTTCACGTGGTCGGCGATGAGGTTGCGCGCGATGGTGACGAACCACGCGGCGATGTCGCGGCCCTGCCAGGTGAAGGTGTCGATGCGGCGCATCGCCCGTAGGAACGTCTCGGACGTGAGGTCCTCAGCCAGCTGCCGGCTCGCCACACGCACGAGGACGTAGCGGAAGACGGTGTCGACGTAGGCGTCGTAGAGCTGCGCGAAGGCCTCGCGGTCACCGCCCTGGGCCAGCTCGACGAGCGCCGTGATGCGGGCCTGCTCGGCGACGTCACGCTCGAGGGTGCGGGTGCCGCGGCCGCCCCGGCCCGCCGGTGCGCCGGCACCGCCCTGTCCGCCGAGGGAGAAGCGCCCGGTGGCGCCGTCCTCGAGAGCCGCCCAGATGGCGTCGAGCGCCGAGCGCCACGACGGCAGGCCCGGGCCGAGCGAGCCGGCGCCGAGCGAGGCCGCCCCGGGGGCGCCCGTCGCGAGGGCAGGGGAGGACAGCGCCGCGGCCGGGACGAACCCCGGCGCGGCACCCCGTAGCAGCCGGCGGGCCGGCGTCCTCCTTGCACGCATCCGTCACAGTCTGGCCCAACATCGGCGCGGATCACAGTGCGTTCGCCCGATGTGACCGATCTGCTACCGATCGGTAGCCTCCGTCGTCCCCGTGGGAGCGCCGCGTGCCGCGACCTACAGTGGGTCCATGAGCACGAGCGACGGTTCCGGCACCAGCACGACCGACGCCGGTGGCACCGCTGCGCCGCCCCGCGTCGTGCTGCTCGGGCGCGAGGGCTGCCACCTGTGCGACGAGGCCCGGGACGTCGTCGAACGGGTCTCGGCCGACCTCGGCGTGACGTGGCAGGAGAGGTCCGTCGACGAGGACCCGGACCTCGTGCGGCGGTACGGCGAGCAGATCCCGGTGACGTTCGTCGACGGTCGCCGGCACGACTTCTGGCGGGTGGACGAGGCGCGCCTGCGACGCGCCCTCGCCGACGGGTGAGAGGGACCGGTGCCCGGGGGCGTCTCTACGTCTGATAGGCCCGTCACGTCAACTTTGTGCATGGCTTCACAAACGTCTAGCCTGAACAGGTCCTTACGTGCTCCGCGTTCGCCTCGAACGCCTCTGCGAGAGGAGCCGGTGAGCAAGCGTGTCCGCCGACCCTGTTCTGCGTCGAGAGATCCCCGACGCAACCGTCGCGCGGCTTCCTGAGTACCTGCGGACGCTGTCCCGCCTGGCCGAGGACGGCGTGCTGTCGGTGTCGTCCGAAGAGCTCGCGGCCGAGGTCGGCGTGCGTTCGGCCCAGCTGCGCAAGGATCTGAGCCACCTCGGCTCCTACGGGGTGCGCGGCGTCGGCTACGACGTCGAGACCCTGGCCCTCGAGATCTCCCGGGCCCTCGGCCTGACGCAGGACTGGCCCGTGGCCATCGTCGGGATGGGCAACCTGGGCCACGCGCTCGCGTCCTACTCCGGCTTCGTCACCAAGGGCTTCCGCATCGTCGGGCTCTACGACGACGACCCGGCGCTCGCCGACGAGCTCGTCGTCGGCGTCCGCATCCGGCCGCTGTCCGAGATCGCCGCCCACCACGCCGTCGACCCCATCGCGATCGGGGTCATCGCGACGCCGGCCCCGGCCGCGCAGGCCGTGTGCGACGCGCTCGTGGGCACCGGCATCTCCTCGATCCTCAACTTCGCCCCGGCGGTCCTCTCCGTCCCCGCGGGCGTCGACGTGCGACGCGTCGACCTCTCCACCGAGCTGCAGATCCTCGCCTTCCACGCGCAGCGCAAGGCGCTCGCGGCCGGCGAGCTGCGATCGGCGGTGGCGCGGTGAGCCTGCTCGTCATCGGCCTGTCCCACCACACGGCGCCCCTGACGGTGCTCGAGGCACTGTCCGAGCGCCCCGACCGTGCCGAGGCCATCGCCGGCTCGGTGCTCGGCTCGGCCACCGCGTCGGAGGCCGTCGTGCTCTCGACGTGCAACCGGCTCGAGGTGTACGCCGAGGTCGCCGCCTTCCACCCGGCCGTCGCCGCCATCGGCGAGGCGCTCGCGCTCGCCGCGGGCATCGAGCAGGGCGAGGTCGTCACCAGCTCGCACGCGGCGCCGACCGACCCCGCCGAGGCCCTGGCCGCCCGGGCCGAGTCGCTGGCCGACCACCTCTACGTGCGCTTCGACGACGCCGCCGTCGCCCACACCTTCACGGTGGCGTGCGGCCTCGACTCGATGGCGGTCGGCGAGGCACAGGTGCTCGGCCAGATGCGCGACGCGCTCTCCGGCGCCCAGCAGCGAGGCCAGGCCGGCGAGTCGCTGAACTCCCTGTTCCAGCAGGCCCTCCGGGTCGGCAAGCGGGCCCACTCCGAGACCGACATCGACCGGCACAGCGTCTCGCTCGTGCAGATCGCGCTCGAGCAGGCCGCCCAGGTGCTCGGTCCCCTCGACGGCCGCAGCGCCGCCGTCGTCGGTGCCGGGGCCATGAGCGGCCTCGCCGCGGCCACCACGCGACGGGGCGGCATCGGCGAGCTGACCGTCGTCAACCGCACGCCCGAGCGCGCCGAGCGCCTCGCGGCCGCCACCCAGGGCACGGCCCGGCCGTGGTCCGAGCTGTCCGACGTCCTCGCCGAGGCCGACCTCGTCATCACGTGCACCGGCGCCGTCGGGCACGTCGTCACCGGGGCCGACCTCGCGACGGCTGCCGCGCGCCGCGACGGCCGACCGCAGGTCGTCGTCGACCTCGCCCTCCCGCGCGACGTCGAGCCCTCCGACACGTGGTCGACGCCGGTCGACTCGGTCGCACTGCTCGACCTCCAGCACCTCGGCCGGCTCCTCGAGGGCCGCGCCGACACCACCCAGGTCGTCCGCGTCCGCGAGCTCGTCACGGGCGAGGTCGCCGACTACCTGACCCGACGCGTCGAGAAGACCGTCGCGCCGACCGTCGCCGCGCTGCGATCCCGGGCCGCCGAGCTCGTCGCGGGCGAGATGGAGCGGCTCGACCAGCGCCTGCCCGGCCTCGACGAGGGCACCCGGGCCGAGATCGGCCTCGCCGTGCACCGCATCGTCGAGAAGCTGCTCCACACCCCGACCCGACGCGTCAAGGAGTTCGCGATGGAGGGCAGCGGCGACGACTACGCCGCAGCCCTGCGCGAGCTGTTCGACCTCGAGCCCAAGGACGTCGCCAACGTGTCGACCCCTCCGAAGCGGGGAGGTGGCGCATGACCACGCTGCGCCTCGGCACCCGCCGCTCCGCCCTCGCCACCACCCAGTCCGCCTGGGTCGCCGGCCGACTCCGCGCCCTCGGCCACGACGTCGAGCTCGTCGAGATCACGACTGAGGGCGACACGTCCGGCGAGCTGCTCACCGCGATCGGTGGCACCGGCGTCTTCGCGGCCGCGATCCGCAAGGCCCTGCTCGACGGTCGCATCGATGTCGCCGTCCACTCGCTCAAGGACCTCCCGACGACGCCCGAGCCCGGCCTCGTCGTCGCGGCGGTCCCGGAGCGCGAGGACAGCCGCGACGCCCTCGTGGCCCGCGACGGCCTGACCCTCGGCGAGCTGCCGGCCGGGTCGGTCGTCGGCACCGGGTCACCGCGTCGCACCGCCCAGCTCGCCGCGCTCGGTCTCGGCATCGAGATCCGCCCGATCCGCGGCAACGTCGACACCCGCATCGGCCTCGTCACGTCGGGCACGCTCGACGCCGTCGTCCTCGCGCGGGCGGGCCTGGCCCGCCTCGGCCGGCTCGACGAGGCCACCGAGGTGCTCGACCCGATCCAGGTGCTCCCGGCGCCGGGGCAGGGTGCCCTCGCCGTGGAGTGCCGGTCCGACCGTTCCGACGTGCTCGCCGCGGTCACCCCGCTCGACGACCGCGACACCCGTGCCTGCGTCCTCGCCGAGCGGTCGCTGCTGCGCACCCTCGAGGCCGGCTGCACCGCACCCGTCGGGGCGCTGGCCGAGGTCGTCGAGGACGACGACGGCCCGGTGCTGTCGCTGCGTGCCTTCGTCGGCACGGAGGACGGCGCCGTCGAGCTGCGTCGCTCGCTCGTCGGCGGGTACGACGAGCCCGAAGATCTCGGGCGCCGCCTCGCGCACGTCTGCCTCGAGGACGGCGCCGCCGAGATCACGGGCACCCCGGTCGGGGCACCTGCTCCGGTCGGCGCCACCCCGGACACCGTTCCACCGCACGACCCGTACGACAGTCCTCGGGACGACACGTACGACACCGACTCACCGCACGCCTCACACCGACCGGAGCAAGTTTCGTGACCCAGTCTCGCCAGCCGTCGGAGCAGACGGCGTCGACCCCCACGCTCTCCACCTCTCCCGCCCGCGTCGCCTTCGTCGGGTCCGGGCCGGGTGACCCGGGCCTGCTGACGCTGCGCGCCCGTGACCTGCTCGCGGCCGCCGACGCCGTCGTGCTCGACCGCGTCGCCCGCGAGGACGTCGTCCTGGCCCACGCGCGTCCCGACGTCGAGGTCATCGACGCCGGCCACGGCGAGCAGGGCCAGGAGCTGACCCACGCGGTCCGCGCCAAGCTCGTCGTCAAGGCCGCCAAGGCGGTCGGCCCGTCCGGCCTCGTCGTGCGGCTCATGGACGGCGACCCCGCCACCTTCAACGGCCTCGCCGAGGAGGTCCGCGCCTGCCGCAAGGCCGGGCTGACCTTCGACGTCGTGCCGGGAGTCTCTGCCGTCACGGCCGGCCCGACGTACGCCGGTGTGCCGCTCACCTCCAAGGCCACCGGGGCCGTCCACGTCCTCGCCACCGAGCACGCCGGGCTCGACCTCGCGCCGTACGCGGCCGACGCCGACACCCTCGTCCTGCTCGGCAACACCGAGACGATCCGCAAGGCGCTGGCCGCGCTGCTCGCGGCGGGCCGTCCCGGCGAGTCGCTCGTGGCCCTGACGACCAACCCGACGACGGTCCGCCAGACGTCGGTCACGTCCTCGCTCGAGGCCGTCGACCGCCTCTTCTCCGGCAAGGAGCCGCTCGAGGTCTCGCTCGCCGTCGTCTCCCCGAACGTCGACCTGCGCGAGGAGTTCGCGTGGTTCGAGACCAAGCCGCTCTTCGGCTGGAAGGTCCTCGTGCCGCGCACCCAGGCCCAGGCCGGCCCGATGGTCGACCGTCTCGCCGGCTACGGCGCCACGGCCGACGTCGTCCCGACGATCTCCGTCGAGCCGCCGCGCACGCCGCAGCAGATGGAGAAGGCCGTCAAGGGCCTCGTCACCGGACGCTACGAGTGGATCGGCTTCACGTCGGTCAACGCCGTGCGTGCGGTCCGTGAGCGGTTCGAGGAGTTCGGCCTCGACGCGCGCGCCTTCGCCGGCCTCAAGGTCGCCGCCGTCGGTGGCGTCACCGCCGAGGCGCTGCGCGAGTGGGGCATCAACCCCGACCTCGTCCCCTCCGGCGAGCAGTCCGCCGCCGGCCTGCTCGAGGAGTGGCCCGAGTTCGACGAGGTGCTCGACCCGATCAACCGCGTCCTGCTGCCGCGCGCCGACATCGCCACCGAGACCCTCGTCGCCGGCCTGCGCGACATGGGCTGGGAGGTCGACGACGTCACCGCCTACCGCACGGTGCGCGCGGCGCCGCCGGCCGCGTCGATCCGCGACGCCATCAAGGGCGGCGACTACGACGCGGTGCTCTTCACGTCGAGCTCGACGGTGCGCAACCTGGTCGGCATCGCCGGAAAGCCCCACGCCGCAACGGTCGTCGCCTGCATCGGGCCGGCCACGGCCAAGACGGCCCAGGAGCACGGCCTGCGCGTCGACGTCCTCGCGCAGGAGGCCTCGGCCCTCGCGCTCGTCGACGCCCTGGCCGGGCACGGCGTCGGCCTGCAGGTCGCGGCCCGCGAGGCCAGCCAGCCGGTGCAGCGCCCGAGCGACAAGCGTCCGGCCTCGCGCCGCCGCGCCCGCTGAGGAGCACCGGGTGATCGAACGTCCCCGTCGACTGCGGCAGAACCCGGTGCTGCGGTCCCTCGTGGCCGAGACCCGGGTGCACCCGCGTGACCTCGTGCTGCCCGTGTTCGTCGCCGAGGGCCTGCGCGAGCCCCGCCCGATCGACAGCATGCCGGGCGTCCAGCAGCACACCCTGGAGAGCGTCGTCGACGTGGCGCGGCGCTGCGTGGCCGCCGGCGTCGGCGGGATCATGCTCTTCGGCGTCCCGGAGACCAAGGACGCCACCGGGTCCGGCGGCATCGCCCCCGACGGCATCCTCAACCTCGCGCTCCGCGCCGTGCGCGACGCGGTGGGCGACGACCTCGTGGTCATGGCCGACACGTGCCTCGACGAGTTCACCGACCACGGTCACTGCGGCGTGCTCGACGAGCAGGGCCGCGTCGACAACGACGCGACCAACGAGCTGTACGCCGAGATGGCCGTGGCACAGGCGCGGGCGGGTGCCCACGTCGTGGCCCCCTCCGGGATGATGGACGGCCAGGTCGCCGTCATCCGCGAGGCGCTCGACGCCGAGGGACTCACCGACACCGTCATCCTCGCCTACTCGGCGAAGTACGCCTCGGCCTTCTTCGGCCCGTTCCGCGAGGCCGTGCAGTCGAGCCTGCAGGGCGACCGTCGCACGTACCAGCAGGACCCCGCGAACATCGTCGAGTCGCTGCGCGAGATCGACCTCGACATCGCCGAGGGCGCCGACATGGTCATGGTCAAACCGGCCATGAGCTACCTCGACGTCGTCGCCGCCGCCGCGGAGCGCTCCTCCGTGCCGGTGGCGGCCTACCAGGTGTCGGGCGAGTACTCGATGATCCACGCGGCCGCCGCGAACGGCTGGATCGACCTGCGGGCCACCGCCCTCGAGACCCTGACCTCGATCCGCCGCGCCGGCGCGCAGGTCGTCCTGACGTATTTCGCCCTCGACGCGGCCGACTGGCTCGCCTGACGCCTTACGATCAGGGGGCGCAGGAGGTGCACATGGCCGGTGGTTCAGGGGACGACGGCGTGAGGTGGCTCGACGACGGCGAGCAGCGGTCGTGGCGTGCCGTCCTGCGCGGCACGCGCCTGCTCGAGCGGGCGCTCGACGAGGCGCTCGGCGACGCCGGCATCGCGCTGAGCGAGTACGAGATCATCTCGATGCTCTCCGAGAGCCCGCAGCACCGGCTGCGGATGAGCGAGCTCGCCTCGATGGTCGTGCAGTCACGCAGCCGGCTCACCCACACGGCCAAGCGCCTCGAGGAGCGCGGCTGGGTCGCCCGTGAGTCGTGCCTCGAGGACAAGCGCGGCGTCGAGCTCGTGCTGACCGCCGGGGGTCTCGCGGCGGTGCAGGACATCTCGAGGGTGCACGTGCAGAGCGTGCGCGACAACCTCGTCGACATCATGACCCGCGAGCAGTTCCAGGCGATCGGCGACGCCATGGCGATCGTCCGCGACCACCTCGACCCCGAGGGCGCGAGCGGCCGCTGACCGGCCACGTCCCGGCGGTTGCGACAATGGGGGCATGAGCTCCCAGCCCACGACCGCCCCCGACACGACCGACGCCCCCGCCTCGGCGGCCCTCCTCGAGCGGGCCGGACGCGTCATCCCCGGCGGCGTCAACTCTCCGGTCCGCGCGTTCCGCGCCGTCGGCGGCACGCCACGCTTCATGCGCAGCGGCCAGGGCGCGTGGCTCACCGACGCCGACGGCAAGAAGTACGTGGACCTCATCTGCTCGTGGGGCCCGATGATCCTCGGCCACGCACACCCTGAGGTGCTGCGTGCGGTGAACGAGGCTGCGGCGCAAGGCTTCTCGTTCGGCACTCCCTCGGAGAACGAGGTGCTCCTCGCCGAGGAGATCGTCGGGCGGATGGAGCCGGTCGAGCAGGTGCGCCTCGTCAACTCCGGCACCGAGGCGACGATGTCGGCGATCCGCCTGGCCCGTGGCTTCACCGGCCGTGACGTCGTCGTGAAGTTCGCGGGCTGCTACCACGGCCACGTCGACGCGCTGCTCGCCTCGGCCGGCTCGGGTGTCGCGACGTTCGCGCTGCCCGACTCCGCCGGTGTGCCCCGCTCGAGCGCCGGGGAGACGATCGTCCTGCCGTACAACGACGTCGCGGCCCTCGAGGCGGCGTTCGCCGAGCGCGGCGAGGAGATCGCGGCGGTGATCACCGAGGCCGCCCCCGGCAACATGGGCGTCGTGCCGCCGGCCCCCGGCTTCACCGAGGCGCTGCGTCGCGTCACGAAGGCCCACGGCGCGCTGCTCGTGTCCGACGAGGTGATGACCGGCTTCCGGGCCTCGGCGTCGGGCTACTTCGGCTGCGAGGAGCACCCGTCGGGTCCGGCCGACCTCTACACGTTCGGCAAGGTGATGGGCGGTGGCTTCCCGACCGCGGCCTTCGGCGGGCGGGCCGACGTCATGGCGCTGCTGGCGCCGCAGGGCCCCGTGTACCAGGCCGGGACGCTGTCGGGTAACCCCGTCGCCTCGGCCGCCGGCCTCGCCACGCTGCGCGGCTGCACGCCGGCGGTGTACGAGCGCCTCGGCGTCGCGGCCCACACCATCGCCGACGCCGTGAGCGCCGAGCTGTCCGCAGCGTCGGTGCCGCACACCGTCCAGTGGGCCGGGTCGATGTTCTCGGTCTTCTTCCGCGACGGCGCGGTGAGCAGCTACGACGACGCCAAGGCGCAGGACACCGACGCGTTCCGCCGGTTCTTCCACGCGATGCTCGGCCAGGGCGTCCACCTGCCGCCGAGCGCCTTCGAGTCGTGGTTCGTCTCGGCGGCCCACGACGACGAGGCGGTCGGCCACGTGCTCGCTGCGCTGCCCGCTGCGGCGCGCGCGGCCGCGACGCCGGACTGACCCGGGCCCCCGCGCGGGCGTCCCTGCCGGCACCGCGGGGGCCTCGGGACCTTGTCCGCGGCCGGGCGGGGGAGGACGCTGGAGGGCGACGGCGGCGCCGTCGGGGCGCTGCCTCGAGGCAAGGGAGGTGGGCCGTGTACGCACGTTCCACGACGGTCACGGGCCAAGCGGACATGGTCGAGTCGGGCATCGCGCACGTCAAGGACACGGTGATGCCGCAGGTCAGAGCGATGGACGGCTGCGTCGGGCTCTCCCTCATCGCCGACCGCGAGAGCGGACGGTGCATCGTCACGACCGCCTGGCGCGACGAGGCCGCGATGCGCGCGACCGCCGATGCGGTCATGCCTCTGCGCGAGCGCGCCGCGAGCATGTTCGGCGGCGAGACGAGCGTGGACGAGTGGGAGGTCGCCTACCTGCACCGCGACCACCGGTCCGCCGATGGCGCGTGCACCCGCGTCACGTGGCTCGAGGGCGACTCGGCCGTCATGGATCGCATGATCGAGATGGTCAGGACGACGATCATGCCCAAGCTCGAGGCGATCGACGGCTTCTGCAGCGCCAGCCTCATGGTCGACCGCGCCGCGGGGCGGGCGTGCTTCACGGCGTCCTACGACTCGACCGAGGCCATGGTGGCAGCGCGCGACGCCGCGATGGGTCTGCGCGCCGACGTGATGACGGAGACGGGGACGCGGATCACCCAGGTGGCCGAGTTCGAGCTGGCCCTCGCGCACCTCGACGTGCCCGAGCTCGTCTGACACCCCGACCATCAGGAGAAAGTGCCCACTCGACCACGTGAACGGTCAGGCGCACCTTCGGTCGAGCGGGCACTTTCTCGCGTTCGGGGGTCGCGTCAGTGGACGGTGGCGAGCAGGACGCCGGCGCCGACGAACAGGCTGCCGAAGACGCGTCCGAGCGTGCGCCGCCCCGACTCGCGAGCCGTGAGGCGCCGCAGCCCGCGCGCCGCGAGCGCGAAGACGAACCACATGACGACGACGTCGATGACGACGACGGTCGCCGCGAGCAGCGCGTACTGCGGCACGAGCGGCCGTGCAGGATCGATGAACTGCGGGGTGAAGGCGAGAAAGAACACGACGGCCTTCGGGTTGGTGAGGTTGACGAGCAGGCCGCGCCGGAACATCGACCAGCCCGACTCACGCACGGCCTCACCCGCGTCCTCGGCCTTCCCGCGGGCCCGGAGCTGCCGGACGCCGAGGAACACGAGATAGGCGGCGCCGGCGTAGCGCACGACGCTGAACAGCACCGGCGAGCCGGCGACGACGACGCCGACCCCCGCGGCGACGACGGCGATGTGCACGAGCAGCGCCGCCTGCTGCCCGAGGATGCCCCAGATGGCGCGGGCCCAGCCCGAGCCGATCGAGTTGGCCATCGTGTTGACCGCGCCGGCGCCCGGCGTCAGGGAGATGAGCACGCCCGCCGCGCAGAGGGCGAGCCAGACCGAGAGGGACACGCGGGGAGTGTAGAGCGCACGCGCCGGGTGGCGCCGGGCATCTCGTCCATCGTCTCCCGGCGCCGCGCGCAACCCGGGTGCCGACCGCGGATTCGGTCGTTGGCGGACCGTTTGAGACACTGGGGCACATGACGCACAGCACGGCCGGAGGCAGCGGGGAACCCGTCGACACCACCGCCGACACGACCGTCGTGCACCTCATGCGCCACGGCGAGGTCCACAACCCCGACGGTGTGCTCTACGGGCGCCTCGAGGGCTACCACCTCAGCGACCTCGGCCGCGAGATGGCCGACGTCGTCGCCGCGCACCTGGCCACCAACGACGTCACGTACGTCGTCGCCTCCCCGCTCGAGCGGGCCCAGGAGACCGCGGCGCCGATCGCGAGCAGCCACGGCCTCGACATCGCGACCGACGCGCGCCTCATCGAGTCGGCCAACCACTTCGAGGGCGGCCGCACGAGCAAGAAGGACCTCCTGCACCCGCGGCACTGGCACGTCCTCGCCAACCCGACCAAGCCGTCGTGGGGCGAGCCGTACGAGCTCATCGCCGCCCGCATGCTCGCCGCCGTCGACGCAGCACGCGAGGCCGCCCGCGGCCACGAGGCCGTCGTCGTCTCGCACCAGCTGCCGGTGTGGACGGTCCGCAACAAGCTCGAGGGCCGGCGCCTCTGGCACGACCCGCGCAAGCGCGTCTGCACCCTGGCCTCGCTGACATCGCTGACCTACATCGGCGACGAGCTCGTCTCGATCACCTACTCCGAGCCGGCCTTCGCGCTGCTCGCCGGGGCCAGCAGGAGCGTGGGCGCCTGATGGCCGAGCTCGACCGACGCACCGCGCTGCGCTGGGGCGCCGTCGCCATCGCCGGGGGCCTCGCCCTCGTCACGGCGGCCTGCACATCCGACCCGAACTCCGTGGAGTCCCAGGCCCGCTCGGGCGACCGCAAGGGCTACGTCGCCGGCGACGGCTCGATCGAGCAGCTGGCCCCCGGCCAGCGGGGTGAGCCCGTCGAGCTGCTCGGCACGACGCTCGAGGGCCAGGCCTGGTCGCTCAAGGACAAGGACGGCGCGGTCGTCGTCGTCAACGTCTGGGGCTCGTGGTGCCCGCCCTGCATCGAGGAGACGCCGGCGCTGCAGAAGGCGTGGGAGAAGGTCCAGGCCGACCGCAAGGACGTCGTCTTCATCGGCATGGACAAGCTCGAGGGCCCCGAGACCGGCCTCGCCTTCCAGAAGGCCAAGGGCGTGACCTACCCCTCGCTCGCGTACGACGGCGGGGTGCCGCTGCTCGCCCTCCAGGGCAAGGCATCGGCGACCCCGACGACGCTCGTGCTCGACGGCGACGGGCGGATCGCCGCGCGCGTGTCGGGCCCCGTCACCACCTCGACCTTGCTGGGCCTCGTCGACGACGTCCTCGCCGAGCAGGGCTGAGGCTCACCGCGTGAACCCCGACATCACCACCGGATCGCTGCTCGTCGCGGCGGTGGTCGCGCTCGCCGCGGGGTTCGTCTCCTTCGCATCGCCGTGCGTCCTGCCGCTCGTGCCCGGCTTCCTCGGCTACGTCACCGGCCTGTCCGACGTGTCGCTCCGGGAGCGCTCGCGCGGGCGCCTCGTGCTCGGGGCACTGCTGTTCGTCCTCGGTTTCTCCGTCGTCTTCCTCCTCGGGGCCGCGACACTGTCGGGACTCGGGGTGGCGCTGCGCGAGCACCAGGCGCTGCTGCTGCGCGTCGGCGGTGTCCTCGTCATCGTCGCGGCGCTGATGTTCCTCGGCCTCGGCGACCGGTTCTCGGCCCAGCTGAGCTGGCGTCCCCGGGCAGGCCTGGCCGGCGCACCGCTCCTCGGCGCGGTCTTCGGCCTCGGCTGGGCGCCGTGCATGGGCCCGACGCTCGGGGCGATCCTCGCCATGGCTGCGCCGCTGTCGGCGGAGTCCGGCACCGTCGGGCGAGGGGTGCTCCTCGCCGTCTTCTACTGCGTCGGCCTCGGCGTCCCGTTCGTGCTCATGGCGGCGCTGTGGGAGCGGGCCGGACGCGCGAGCGGCTGGCTTCGCCGGCACCGACGCCCCATCCAGCTCGTGGGAGGCGGCCTGCTGCTCGCCGTCGGCGTCCTCATGGTGACGGGCCTCTGGGAGGACGTCATCGTGTGGGTCCAGACCCACTTCGTCGCGACGTTCCAGGTGGCCCTGTGATGACGACCGGTACCCCGACGAAGAAGGCCGCGAAGGCCCTCCGGGAGCAGGAGCGCCAGGAGCGCCGCGACCGCGAGCCGGTCCTGCCCGAGCTCGGCTTCGTCGGCCTGCTGCGCTGGGGCTGGCGGCAGCTGACGAGCATGCGCACCGCGCTCTTCCTGCTCCTGCTGCTGGCCATCGCGGCCGTGCCCGGCTCGATCTTCCCGCAGCGCAACATCGACGCGGGACGGGTCGCCGACTACATCGCCCAGAACCCGACGTCCTCGCCGTGGCTCGACCGGTTCGGGTTCTTCGACGTCTACTCCTCGCCGTGGTTCTCGGCGATCTACCTGCTGCTGTTCGTCTCCCTCGTCGGGTGCATCGTGCCGCGCAGCAAGGTGCACCTCGCGGCCCTGCGCGCCAAGCCGCCCAAGGCGCCCGCGCGCCTGCGCCGACTCGACGAGAGCGCCGAGGTGACGACGACGCTGACCTCAGAGGAGGCTCTGCAGGTCGCGCGGGAGGTGCTGCGCAGCAAGCGGTTCCGCGTCCACTCGCACGACGCCACGTCGGTCAGCGCCGAGTCGGGATACCTGCGCGAGACCGGCAACCTGCTCTTCCACCTGGCGCTCACCGGCATCATCGTCGGCATGGCCGTCGGCCACCTGTTCGGCTGGCGTGGCGACGTCATCCTGCCCGAGGGCGAGAAGATCGCGGCCTCGGCCGGCACCTTCAACACGTGGTCGCCGGGCCCGTGGGTCAGCGACGAGTCGCTCCCGCCGTTCGTCCTGTCGCTGACCAAGCTGCACGTCGCCTTCGAGGAGACGCCCGGCAAGGACTTCGGCAAGCCGCGCGACTTCACCGCCGAGACGCGGCTCTCGCCCGAGCCCGGGGCGCCGGCCGCCGACGAGTCGATCAGCGTCAACCACCCGGCCAGCGTCGACGGGGCCGACATCTTCCTGCTCGGCAACGGCTACACCCCGGTCATCACGGTCCGCGACGCCAAGGGCACCGTCCTCTACCGCGAGGCCACCCCGTTCCTCCCGCAGGACCCGAACTACCGCTCGGTCGGCGTCGTCAAGGTGCCGTCGGCCTCGCCGAAGCAGCTCGGGTTCACCGGCTTCTTCCTGCCGACGGCCGAGCCGACCTTCAAGAACGGCCCGGTGTCGCTGTTCCCCGACGCCCAGAACCCCGAGCTCGCGCTGTCGGTGTGGGAGGGCAACCTGTTCCCCGGCAACCGGCCGCAGTCGGTCTACACGCTCAACACCGACGAGATGAAGCAGGTGACCGGCACCGACGGGACTCCCGAGCTCGTCCGCCTCAAGCTCGGCGAGACCAAGCAGCTGCCGGGGGGCCGCGGCTCGATCTCGTTCGACTCGGTCAAGCGCTTCGCCGGCCTGTCGGTGCGCACCGACCCCGGCGCCCCCGTCAGCCTCGTCAGCGCCCTGCTGGCCACGGGTGGGCTCATCCTCGGCCTCACCATCAAGCGCCGACGCGTCTTCGTCCGCGTCCGTCCGGCGGTCGAGGCCGCCGCGTCGGGGCCCGGCGGGCCGGGTGGCGCTGGGGGGCCGGACCCCGAGGCTGGGGACGCTGCGGGCGCACCGACTACCGTGGTCACCATCGGTGGCCTCTCCAAGGACTCCGACCCCGGGCTCGCCGCGATCGTCGCGGCGGTGCACGACCGACTGGCAGAACGGAACGACCACCCGTGAACCTCCCAGGCAACGCGAACGCCGCGCTCTACGCGTCGATGATCGTCTACACGCTGGCCATGCTCGCCTTCACGTGGCACCTCGCGGCGCGCGCGCCGAAGGTCGCCGACTCGCGGGTGGCAGACCGGGAGGAGGTGCTCGTCGGCGCGGCCCCGAGCACGGGCTCCGGCGCGGACGAGCGGCCGCGGCCGGTGTCGCCGTACGCCGCCGGCGCCGGCTACGAGGAGAGCCTCAAGAGCCGCCAGCGGGGCAGCATCGCGCTGATGCTCACCTACCTCGCCTCGGCGCTGCTCGCCGCGTCGGTGCTCATGCGCGGGCTCGCAGTGTCGCGACCGCCGTGGGGCAACATGTTCGAGTTCGCCACGGCGGCGGCCGCGGCCGTCGGTGTCGTGTACTCGCTGCTGGCTCGCCGCAAGCGGTGGGAGTGGCTCGGCGTCTTCATCGTCACGCCGATCCTGCTCGTCCTCGGTCTCGCGCTCACCGTGCTCTACACCGAGGCCGGCGAGCTGATGCCGGCCCTCAAGTCGTACTGGCTCGGCATCCACGTGTCGGTGGCCTTCATCGCCGTGGCGTTCTTCACCATCGGGGCCGCGATCGGCGCGCTCTACCTCGTGCGCCGCCGCCGCGAGGACCAGCCGGTGAAGCCCACGTTCATCGAGTCGCTGCCGTCGTCGGCCGCCCTCGAGCGAGCCGCCTACAGCATCAACATGGTCGGCTTCATCCTCTGGACCTTCACCCTCATCGCCGGCGCCATCTGGGCCAAGCAGGCGTGGGGCGCCTACTGGCAGTGGGACCCCAAGGAGGTGTGGACGTTCGTCATCTGGGTCGTCTACGCCGCCTACATGCACGGGCGGGCCACAGCCGGCGTCGACCACCGCCGCTCGATGTACATCGCGCTCGCGGGCTATGTCGCCGTGATCGTCAACTTCACCCTGGTCAACCTCGTGTCGACGTTCGTCGGCATGCACAACTACTCGGGCATGTGAGGGTGGTCTGACATGGTCCGGTACGGCCTGCTGCGCCTGCTCATCTTCTTCGGGTTCCTGTTCCTCTTCTGGCTCATCGGCCTCCGCAACAACCCCGTCCTGCTGATCGGGGCCGCGGCCCTGTCGTCGGCCGCGGCGTCGTACGTACTGCTGCGCGGGATGCGCGACGAGATCACGACGAACCTCGTCGAGCGCCACGAGGCCCGCGTCCAGGCCAAGCAGGAGGCCGCGGCGTCGGGTCCCGAGCCGTCGAGCGACGAGGCCGCCGAGGACGCCGAGATCGAGCAGGCGGACCACGGGGACACCCGCGAGCGCTGACGCGCGTCCGGGCCTGAGCCGCTGGGCTCAGGCGGCGCCGAGCCGCGCCGCGATGCGGTCGGCCGTGCGCGCGGCGTCGATGCCCACGCCGAAGAGCAGCGACGAGCTGCGACGACGCAGATAGTGCACGCCGACGAAGTGCAGGTCGGGGGCGGCGGTGCTCTCGCCGTCGTCGTGCAGGGGGAAGCCGAGCGCGTCGACGAGGCCCGGAACGCGCACCCACGAGGTGTAGTCGGGGCGGAACCCCGCGGCGACGAGGACCGAGCCCAGCCTCGCGACGGGCACGGCCTCCACGGGCTCGGTGACGAGCGGGCCGGGGTCGGGCAGCTCGGGCGGTACCAGGCCCTCGCGGGCGCAGACGTCGAGCACGAGGGACCGGATGGTGCGGTAGCCCTCGTCCCCGAAGGCGACCGACGGGTCACGGTCGGCGGCCAGGCGCACGACGCCGTCGTCGGCTCCGAGCAGGTGGCCGCCCAGGCGGACGCCGAGGGCCTCCAACGTCCGATAGTTCAGGTCGTGGCCGCCGCCCGCGCCGCTGACCTGAGGGGTCGCGAGCAACCGTGCGGCCGGCGTCGGCAAATCCTCCACGCGCTGCTCGAAGAACGGCGTGTCGAGCAGCCACTCGAAGACGTCGCGGTCACCCGCCCGACGCGGGAACCAGGGAGCCCTGCCACACGCCATGACGACGTCCCGACCTGACAGCGCGAGCTCCTCTGCGAGCTGGCACGCGCTCTGCCCGCTGCCGACGACGAGAACCGGTCCGTCCGGCAGCGACCGCGGGTTCGCATAGCCGGTCACCGGGACAACGGGAAGCGACGCGGGGAGGGTGGAGCAGCCCGCGGGGCGGTACGGCCGCTGGTAGGCGCCGGTGGACACGACGATGACCCGGCTCACCAGCGTCCCGGCGTCGGTGTCGAGCGTGAACCCGCCGGAGTCCCGCGGGCGCAGGCTCCGCACGACACAACCACCGCGCACGGGAGTACGCAGCCTGCCCGCCCAGGCCTCGAGGTGACCCGCGATCTCGTCGCGGCCCATGAACCCGGACGGGTCGTCGCCGCGGTAGGGCGCACCCGGCAGGCGGACGGTGTGGTTCTGGCCGACGAGCGTGAAGGAGTCCCAGCGGTGGCGCCACGACGAGCCGGGCGTCTCCGCCTCGAGCACCACGTGCTCGATCCCACGCTGCTCGAGCTCGTGGCTCGTGGCGAGCCCCGCCTGGCCGGCCCCGATGACGACGACGTCGGCGTCCTCCGACATGCCTCCACCGTGGCACCGGGTGCCGGCGCCTGTCCGGCGAACCGGCGATGTGGGCGGGCAGGTCAGACGCGGCCCAGGGCGAGCCCGAGGGCGAGGAGCGCCGACCACACGAGAAGGAAGCGGCCCGTGCCCGCGAGCGCCGGGATGAGGCCCGGACCGGTCGCGCCGCCGAGCACGGCCTGCATCGGGCGCACGGCGAACGGCGCCGAGAGGAGCGCGAGCAGCGCCCACGGGGACGTGAACGACACGAGGCCGGCCACGACGAACGCGACGGCGACGAGCGCGACGTAGAACGCGCGGGTGCCGCGCTCGCCCATCCGGACCGCGAGGGTCTTCTTGCCGTGCTCGCGGTCGGTGGGGATGTCGCGCAGGTTGTTCGCCACGAGGATGGCGGAGGAGAGGGCGCCGACGCCGACGGCGCCCCACCAGCAGGCGGCCGTGGGCGGCGTCATCGTCGCCATCGTCCCGACCGTGGCGACGAGGCCGAAGAAGACGAAGACGAACACCTCGCCGAGCCCGAGGTAGCCGTAGGGCCGCGAGCCGCCAGTGTAGTACCAGGCCGCGAGCACGGCCGCGGCGCCGATGGGGATCATGACCCACAGCCCGGACAGGCCGACGAGGGCGAGGCCCACGACGGCCGCGAAGCCGAACGAGGCGAACGCCGCGAACTTGACCGACGACGGCTGGGCGAGCCGCTGCCCGACGAGCCGGACCGGTCCGACGCGCACCTCGTCGGTGCCGCGGATGCCGTCGGAGTAGTCGTTGGCGTAGTTGACGCCGACCTGCAGGGCGAGCGCGACGACGAGGGCGAGCACCGCGTACGCCCAGACGATGTGACCGGTCTGGTAGGCGGCGCCGGTGCCGACGAGGATGGGGGAGACGGCGGCGGGCAGCGTGCGGGGGCGGGCGCCCTCGATCCACTGGGACAGGGTGGCCATGAGGTCAGGCGGTCCTTCTACAGCTTGCGGAGGAAGTCAGGGTCGTCGTCGGGGCCCTTGGGGCCGGTCGGCCCGGACGGACGCCGTGGCCCCGGACGACGCGGCCCGCGTGCGGAGGGTCCGCCGCGGGCGTCGGTGCGCCCCGCCACGAGCCAGACGAGCGGCCCGAGGACCGGCACGAGCACCGCGATCAGCCACACCGGCTTCGGCATGACGCGAATGAGGCGGCGGTCGGTCATGAGGCAGTCGACGAGTGCGTAGATCGTCGCGAAGACCACGAGGGCGATGAGCGCGACGCGCAGCACGACGGCCTCCGGGGCGACGAGAGGGGCGGGGACCCCTCCATCTTGCCACCGCCTCAGACGGCGTCGGTCGCCGACTCGGTGGTGGACTCGGTGGCGGGGTCGGTGGCGGGGTCGGTGGCGGGGTCGGTCGCCGTGTCGCGCAGCGCCGCCCGGATCGCGGCCCGGTCGGGCTTGCCCGGGCCGCGCAGGGGGATGGCCGGCAGCACGAGGACGCGGTGTGGCAGGGCGGCGTCGGGCAGGATGCCACGCAGCCGCTCGCGCACCTGCGGCGTCGTGACGCGTCGGCTCGGGTCGACGAGCGTCACTGCCGCGCAGACGGACTCGCCCCACCGCGCGTCGGGGACACCGAGCACGACGACGTCGGCGACGTCCTCGACGTGGCGGGTCATGGCGTCCTCGACGACGCCCGGGTTGATCTTGAGCCCGCCGGTGTTGATGACGTCGTCGGCGCGGCCATCGACGACGAGAAGGCCGTCCTCGTCGAAATGGCCGAGGTCGTCGGTGCGGAACCAGCGGACGCCGTCGGGGTCGGTGCTGAAGGCGTCGGCGCTCAGGGCGGGCTCGCCGAGGTAGCCGTGGGCCACGGTGTCGCCGCCGAGCACGATGTGACGGTCGTTGTCGACGTGGACCCGGCTGACCGGCAGCGGCAGGCCGTCGTAGACGCAGCCCCCTGCGGTCTCGCTCATGCCGTAGGTGAGGCTGAGGGCGACATCGAGGGACCGGGCGCGCTCGACCATCGCGGCCGGTGTGGCGGCGCCGCCGACGAGCACGCCGTCGAACCGGCGCAGCGCGGCGACGCCGGCAGGGTCGTCGAGGAGCCGGCCGAGCTGCGTCGGGACGAGAGCGGTGTACCGCCGGCGGGCGGCCGGGGTCGTGGCGACGCGGGCGGTGGCCTCGGCGAAGCCCTCGACGGTGAAGCCGCCGCTCAGGTCGAGGACGGCCGGCGTCGTGCCCGCTGCGAGGGAGCGCAGCAGCACCTGCAGACCTGCGACGTGGTGGGCCGGCATCGCGAGCAGCCAGGCGCCGCTGCCGCCGAGGACGCGGTGGGTGGCCCAGGCCGACCGCTCCAGCGCGTCGGCGGTCAGCAGGGCGCGCTTGGGCCGGCCGGTCGAACCGGAGGTGCCGACCGCGAGCGCGAGGCCCTCCGGGAGGGTCGAGGGGTCGTGGGGCGGCACGTCGGGCTCCGAGCCGGCGGCCGCGTACGGCAGGACGGGTGAGCGCCCGGCGAGGGCGGCCTCGAGGTCCGGCAGGACGTCGAGGACCTGCGGACCCGCGGGGATCGGCAGCGGCCTCGGCGCGGGCATGGCTGCCATTCTGCCCTCCGGCCGGTCGGCCCGGTGCCGGGGGATGGCGGCGCACGGACCACCCCGCATTCCCTCGCGTACTGCTCCCACTGTGGGAGCAGTACGCGAGGGAGCGGGGATCAGTCGCGCCGGGGCCCCCACTCGGTGAGCTTGCCGCCCGGCCCGCACACGATGATCTCGCCCCGCGGCCCGTTGAGCTGCCAGGATTCGTAGTCGACACCGACGGGGCATTCGATCACGATGTCGTCGAGCGAGAGCGTGAGGTCCCCTCCATCCGAGACTGAGAGCCCCGTGATCTTTCGGCCGATCAGTGCCCGAACGCTCTCGGGCGGCTGATCCTCCTGCGCCGTGGTGTCGACACGTTCGGCGACGTGATCGGGACGCCGAATGACGGCGTTGCCGGCCAAGGTGATCTGCCAGTTGTCTTCGGTCCACAGCATGAGCGCGAAGTCCAACTTGGCAATCTCTAGCACCTTGTCACTGAGGCTCGGAATCATGGGGCCCATCCTCTCGGCACGTCGTAGGTCCCGTCGGGACGAATCGGTATGTGCGTCTCGGGTTCCTGTCTGGGCCCGGGCTTGCCATCAAGCTTCAGAACTTGGCCGTGGTCGTTGTAGAACCGCACGTAGCCGTCGGGGTTGAGATCGTCGGGATCCATGAGGCGTATCGAGCTCGCGTCGTCGGGCTGACCCTTCGGAGCATTCATCTTCGACGGGTCCTGCCAGACCTCACCCTTGCCGCTGTCGGCGACGCGTCCCTTCCAGGTGGGGCCGGCCGTGTCCGGACGCATGGAGTCCGGCAACGGGTCGCCGGGGTTGCCCCGCGTCGGGACGGGCCCGCTCGCTTCCTGCAGCAGCGTCACCCCGTTCTCGGCAGCGTGCGCGCCCAGCTGCGTGGCCCCGTGCGTCGCGGTGACCGCCCCGGCCGTCACGAGGCCGGCGGCCGCCAGGTTGATGGGCACGCCGGCCACGGCTCCGACGCCGGTCAGGTCGAGTCCTACGCCGGCGACCTCACCGCCGGCCCCGACGACGAGCATCGCGGCCCCGGCCGCCATCTCGACGACGTCGCCCGGATTCTGCGCCATGGCCTGCAGGACACTGGCCGATCCGTTGACGACCGGCACCACAGCGCCGTTGTACGCGCCGGTCGCGCTCGCGGCGACGGTGGCACCAGCTGTCTCCCACCACCGCTCGTCGCGCACGGTCGTGAACCCGAACCGTGGTCGCTGGGACGCAACCACCCGCTCGCGGACGAACGGCAGGTCCCGCAGCATCGCGGCTCGGGCGCCCGGCGCACATCCCGGACCGGCGCCCGGGACCGATCGGGTCACGGCATCGAGCGCCCGTGCGGCCCGGTCGGCCGCCGCCGACAGGTCCTCGAGGGCAACCCCGTGCGCCCGGCCGACGTCACGCAGCTGCTCGGCCAGCCGATGCGTCGCCCTGGCCTCGAGCGCTCGGCCGGATGACGCGTCCGGGCTGGCCCTGGCAGCCGCCACGGTGCGCGCATGGTCCGCTCGCGCGGTGTCCGCGTGACGTCCGAGCGCTCGCGCCACGCCTTGGGCGTGCTCGAGCGAGGTCGCATACGTGCAGAGCGCACCAGCCGCGGAGGCAAGGCCGGGTGCGAGGGCGCGGGCCCGAGCCGTCACGACCAGCGCATCCCTCGTGGCGAGTCGGGCGTCTGCACCCTGCCAGACGAGCGAGAGCTCTTCGGCGGCGCCGGTCGAGAGCGCACCCACCCGGTGGCACACGGTGGCGGCGCCCCGCAGACGAGCCGCGGCGGTCCGCAGGGCACCTGGATCGCCCGGGGGAGGGACGACGGGGCCGTCAGCCGGGGCGGGCCAACGGGTCACGGTTCGGGACGGATGGTCGGCGTGGCAGGGGCACCGGTCAACGCAGCGGTGGCTCGCAGCTCGGCGTGCTCGGCCGACCCCGCCGTTGCCACGACGGCAGTCCCCAGCGCCTCGAAGGCGACGGCGAGGCCGTCGAGAGCCGCCACGTGCGTGTCGACGAAGTCGGCGAGGGTGCGCGCCAGCCCGACCGGAGGCTGTGCGCCCAGGGCGGCCACCGCGGATCGACCTGCACCGCGCACGGCGACGACGCAGTCGGTCGCCGCCGTTCCGGAGGTGAGGAGGGTGGCGCCTGTCCGTCGGGTGCCGTCCGTCTCGATCGCGTAAGCCATGTCGCGACCGTAGGAGAACAGTTCCGACGCGCGGGGGCGTCATCCACAGGGCGCGTCAGGCGCGGCGGGGGCGGGGCGTGCGCGGTGCGGGCGCGTAGCGGGCGGCGACGCGTTTCTGGCGGGCGGCGACGACGATGGTCCAGGCGACGGCGGCCGCGCAGACCGGGAATCCGATGCGCGGGTCGAGCGGCAGGACGATGCCGAGCGCGCCGCCGAGGACCCACAGCATCTGCAGCATCGTCTCGGACCAGCCGAACACCGACGTGCGGACGTGCTCGGGGACGTCACGCTGCACGAGCGCGTCGAAGCACAGCTTGGACAGCTGGGCCGAGAGCCCCTGCGCGAGGCCGAGCAGCGCGAGCGTCCAGAGGCCGTACCAGATCCCGGCGAGCACGCAGCACACCATCGCGACGAGCACCGAGACCATCGCGACGCGCTCCGGGCGCTGGTCGCGCACCCGGTCGCCGAGGACCGTGCCGAGGACGTTGCCGATGCCGATGGCCGCGGCGAGGACGCCCAGGACGACCGGTCCGGAGACGTTGCCGACAGGGTGCTCCTTGGTGAGGAAGGCCATGAAGAGGATGAGGAAGCCGGTGAGCACCCGCGTGCCCCCGGTCGTCCACAGTGCGTCCATGACCGGCCACGGGATGGCGCGCTTGCGCCGGCGGAACCGCCCGAGCGGGCCGGAGGAGTCGACGGTGAGGACCCCCGACGCGTCCGACGCACCGGACGGCCCCGTCGCGCCGGACGCCCCCGGGCGGAGCCGGCCGGCGCGGATCGGCACGGTGTCCTCCGGGTCGGCCTCCCCGGCCGCGGAGTCGACGCGCGCGGGCAGCCGGATGGCCTGCACGGTGCCGAAGACGAACACCGCGAACGCCACCCGCAACGCCCACGAGGGCCCGGCGAGCATCGCGATCCCGCCGAGGGCCCCGCCGGCCAGCGCACCCGCCACACCCGCCATCGAGACCCGCGAGTTCGCACGCACGAGAGTCGTGCCCGAGGGCAGCAGCCGCGGTACGGCCGCCGCCCGGGTGATCGTGTAGGCGCGAGAGGCGACGAGGCAGCCGAGCGCGGCCGGGAACAGCCACACGCTGTCGGAGGTCACGGCGTCGGCGAGCACCCAGCACAGGAAGGCCCGCAGCGCGGTCGTCGTGCCGATGGCCCAGCGCCGCCCGTGACGGAACCGGTCGAGCAGCGGCCCGATGAGCGGAGCGACGAGTGCGAACGGGACCATCGTGACGAGGAGGAACATCGCCACCTGGCTGCGCGCCTGTGCGGTCGCGGGGTTGAAGAAGAGGATGCCGGCGAGCGCGAGGGTCATGATCGTGTCGCCGGCGGTGTGGCTCGCGTGCAGCTCGGTCAGGCGCGCGAGGCCCGACTCGCCCGCGCCGCCGGAGTGCGTGTAGGAGTGGGCCTTGGCGGCGGCGAACCGGCCGCCGCGCGCGGTGAGCCGGGCGGTGCCGCCGGCAGCGCGTCCGATGCCCCGCCCGATGCCCCGTGTGACGGCACGTGGGCCGGTCGCGGCGCGACGGGGAGGTCCCCCGGCGTCCGGGGCACCGTCGACGGTCCGGTCGCCGTTGCGCTCCACCCCTTCATCCTGCCCTGTCGGGTGTCGGCCCGTGGGCGTCCCACTCCGCGGACCACCGGTGTCGGCGGCGCCGTCGGGCTCCTCGCCTCGTTACCCTCGTGCCGTGGTCAAGGGGTCCGGGGAGGGGATCGGGGCGGGGGCGAGCACGCCCCGGCGCCGGCGCGCCCCCAGGCTCGCGGTCGTCCTCGGCATCGCGTGGCTGGTCGTGCCGCTCGTGCTCTTCCTGCTGGCGCGCGACACGCTGCGCGCCGGACACCCCGCGCACCTCGTGGCTCTCGCCGTCACGGGCTTCGTCGGAGTCGTGATGCTCGTCCTGTCACGCGGTCACGACGACGAGCGCCCGTCGCAAAGGCGTCGCTGGGGGATCGTCGTCGGGGGCCTCGTTGGCGTCCTCGTCAGCGCCGCGGTGCTCGGCGGGCTCGTCTGGCTCCAGCCCTTCCCGGCCACCACCGCGGCAGCATCGGCGATGGCCGGGGGGCCCGACGTCCAGGTCGTCGACGTGCCGTCCGGCATCGTGCTGTCGCCGCGCGACGAGAGCCCGACGCGCGGGCTCGTCTTCCAGCCCGGTGCCCGCGTCGACCCGCGCGCCTACGTGCCGATCCTCACCGACGTCAGCCGGGCGGGCTACCTCGTCGTCGTCGTCAAGCAGCCCTTCGAGATCGGGCTGCTCGCGACGGGAGCGCCGGCGAACGTCATGGCGCGCCATCCCGAGGTGACCCGCTGGGCGGTCGGGGGCCACAGCCTCGGTGGTGTCGCCGCAGCCGACTACGCCGCGTCCGACCCCGGACGCGTCAACGGCCTCGTGCTCTGGGCGTCCTACCCCGTCGACTCCCTTGCTGCCCGCGCCGGCCTCGCCGTCGCGTCGGTCAGCGGCAGCCGCGACGGGTTCACGACGCCCGACGACGTCACCGCGAGCCGCGCCCGGCTGCCGGCCTCGACGGCGTTCACGGTCGTCGACGGCGCGGTGCACTCCTCGTTCGGCGACTACGGCAACCAGCCCGGCGACGGAGCCCCGACGGTCGGCCACGCCGAGGCCCAGCGGCAGGTGGTCGCGGCGACGGTCGCCCTGCTCGCCAGGATGTGACCGCTCGTCCGGGAGCGGCGGGGGTGAGCCGGCCTCAGAAGTACCAGGGGAACGGCGTCCAGTCGGGGTCGCGCTTCTCGAGGAACTGGTCGCGGCCCTCGACGGCCTCGTCGGTCATGTAGGCCAGGCGGGTCGCCTCGCCGGCGAAGACCTGCTGACCCATCAGCCCGTCGTCGGTGAGGTTGAAGGCGAACTTCAGCATCCGCTGGGCCTGCGGGCTCTTGCCCATGATCTCGGTCGCGACCTGCAGCGCCTCGGCCTCGAGGTCGGCGTGGTCGGCGACGATGTTGACGGCGCCCATCCGGTGCATGTCCTCGGCCGAGTAGGTACGGCCGAGGAAGAAGATCTCGCGGGCGAACTTCTGGCCGACCATCTTGGCGAGGTAGGCGCTGCCGTAGCCGGCGTCGAAGCTGCCCACGTCGGCGTCGGTCTGCTTGAACCGGGCGTGCTCGCGGCTGGCGATGGTGAGGTCGCAGACGACGTGCAGCGAGTGACCGCCGCCGGCCGCCCAGCCGTTCACGACGGCGATGACGACCTTCGGCATGGTGCGGATGAGCCGCTGCACCTCGAGGATGTGCAGGCGCCCGCCCTGGGCCTTGACCCGCGCCTCGTCGACGGTGTCAGCGGTGTCGCCCTCCGCGTACTGGTAGCCCGAGCGGCCGCGGATGCGCTGGTCGCCGCCGGAGCAGAACGCCCACTTGCCGTCCTTGGGGCTCGGGCCGTTGCCGGTGATGAGGACGACGCCGACGTCGGGGGACATCCGGGCGTGGTCGAGCACGCGGTAGAGCTCGTCGACGGTGTGCGGGCGGAACGCGTTGAGCACCTCCGGGCGGTCGAAGGCGATGCGCACGACGCCCGACTCGGGTCGCGGTCGCCCCTCGACGTGCCGACGCCGGTGGTAGGTCACGTCGGTGAGGTCGAACCCCGGCACGACCTCCCACTCGGCGGGGTCGAAGGTCTCGGACACGCTCTCGGGGCTCGCGCTGCTCACGGGGCGACTGTAACGGGGCACCCCTCGAGCAGTGATTAGGGTCGGTCCCATGCCGATACCGCCGTACGTGGCCCACCTCCGCACGATGATCGGCACCGAGCTGATGTGGATGCCGGGCGTCACCGCCGTCGTGCTGCGCGACGCGCCGGGCGGGGGCGCGCAGGAGGTGCTGCTCGTGCGTCGGTCCGACAACGGCGAGTGGACGCCGGTGACCGGAATCGTCGACCCGGGGGAGGAGCCGCACGTCACCGCGGCGCGTGAGGTGCTCGAGGAGGCCTGCGTCGTCGCCGAGGTCGAGCGGCTCGTGTGGGTGTCGGTGTCGGGCCTGGTGACGCACGTCAACGGCGACCTCGCCCAGTACCTCGACCACACCTTCCGCTGCCGGTGGGTGTCGGGCGACCCGCGGCCCGGGGACGACGAGTCCACGGACGCGGGGTGGTTCGGCCTCGACGCGCTCCCGGAGATGCGCCCGGTGCACCGCGAGCGGATCTCGACCGCGGTCGAGAACCCCCGCGACGTGCGGCTCGGGCGGGCCTGAGGGCGTCCTGCCGGACCTGGTACCCGTGACACCTGTCAGGGGGAGGACCTGACAGAGCACGGAGCGCCCCGACGCGTGCCCCGCCTACCGTCGAGGTGTCAGGTCGTGGCGCCCGCCACGACCGGTCCCCAGGGAGGCAGTCGTGTTCGCATCGCGCCCGCTCATCGCCGCCGGCATCGCCCTCATCGCCGTGTCGCTCGGCGCCGCCGGGCACGGCCTCTGGTGGCTCGTCGGGCTCGTGTTCGTGCTCGGCCACCGCGGCCGCCGCTGGGACGCGTGCGGCCACCAGGGCCACCAGCGCGGCCGGGACCTCAGGGACCGCCGAGACCTCCGGGACCGCGGGCGGGACGCGGACGCCGCCCCTCCGGTCGAGCAGCCCGACCCGACGCACGACCGCCACGAGGCCTTCCCGCAGCGCTGACGGCCCCGAACCGGTCGGCGATGATGGGGGCATGACGCCTCTGCCTCCCGTCGACGCGCTCCTCGCTGCCGCCCACGTCGTCGCGCTGCCGATGCGGGTACGGTTCCGCGGCGTCGACGTGCGTGAGGCCGTCGTGTTCGAGGGGCCTTCGGGCTGGGGCGAGTTCGCGCCGTTCGCGGAGTACGACGACGCGGAGTCATCCCGTTGGCTCGCCGCCGGCGTCGAGGCCGCGTACGGGTCGTGGCCCGCCGCGCTGCGTCCGGCGGTGCCGGTCAACGCGACCGTGCCGGCGGTCGGGCCCGAGCGGGTCGACGAGGTGCTGGGCCGGTTCGACGGCTGCACGACGGCCAAGGTCAAGGTGGCCGAGCGGGGGCAGCGTCTCGAGGACGACATCGCCCGCGTGGCCGCGGTCCACGACGCGATGGGCGCCGGGGCCCGGGTGCGGGTCGACGCCAACGGCGCCTGGGACCTCGGCACGGCGGTCGAGGCCCTGACGCGTCTGGCGCCGTACGACCTCGAGTACGCCGAGCAGCCGTGCGCGTCGGTCGAGGACCTCGCTCGCCTGCGGGTGGCCTTGGCGCGCAACGGGATCGACGTCCCGGTGGCCGCCGATGAGTCGATCCGCAAGGCCGAGGACCCGCTGCGGGTGGCCCGGCTGGAGGCGGCCGACGTCGTCGTCGTCAAGGTGGCGCCGCTCGGCGGTGTGGCCCGGGCGCTCGAGGTCGTCGACGCGTGCGGCCTGCCGGCCGTCGTCAGCTCGGCGCTCGACACGAGCGTCGGCATCGCGGCGGGGGTCGCGCTCGCGCGGGCGCTCCCGACGCTCGACTTCGCGTGCGGCCTCGGTACCGTCGGCCTCTTCGAGCGCGACGTCACGGCCGAGCCGCTGCGGCCGCGAGCCGGCCTGCTCGACGGCTCGCGGCCCGCCCCCGACGGCGCGGCGCTCGCAGCCCTCGCCGCCCCCGCCGACCGCCGCGCATGGTGGCTCGACCGGCTCCGACGCTGCCACGCCCTGCTCGACCGCGAGGTGGCCGCATGATCAAGGCCTGCCTCAACGGCGACCGCCACCCGCAGGCCAGACCCCGCGTGCCGGTGACGCCCGACGAGCTCGCACAGGCCGCGGCCGATGCGGTCGAGGCCGGCGCGTTCATGGTGCACGTGCACCCGCGCGGCGACGACGGCCTCGAGACGCTCGAGACGCGTCACGTCGTCGACGCGGTGACGGCGATCCGTGCACGCACGCCCGGGCTGCGGGTCAGCGTCTCGACGCGCGCCGGGATCCTGAACGCGCAGCGGCGGACCCTGGCACACGTGTCGGAGTGGCCCTCGCCCGACCTCGGCGGTCCCGACTGCGCGAGCGTCAACTGGCACGAGCCCGGCGCGGTCGAGCTCGCAGAGGCGTTGCGCGAGAAGGCGATCGGCGTCGAGGCAGGCATCTGGACTCCGCGTGCGTCCACGGCGTTCGTCTCGACCAACTGGCCGTGGCAGGTGGAGCGAGTCCTCGTCGAGACGATCCCCGGTGTCACGCCCGGCTCGGACGGTGCCTGGGCGGCCGAGCGCATCCTCGCCGCGCTCGGGATGTCGGCCGCACCGGTGCTCGTCCACGGCGAGGGGCGCTGGGCCTGGCCGGTGCTGCGGTGGGCCCAGGCGTCCGGCTACGACGTGCGCGTCGGCCTCGAGGACACCTCGGTGCTGCCCGACGGCAGCGCCCCGCGCGACAACGCCGACCTCGTCGCGGCGGCACTGCGCTCCGAGCCCGGCACGCCCTCGCAGTGGCCCGTGCCAGACCCCGGCTGACGGGTCCGGTTAGTGGGCCTCAGCCGCGGCGGGGCACGACCGTCTGGGCGAGCTCGCGCAGCCAGCGGGCCTCTTCACGCCGGCCGTCGCGCGGCACGGGCACTTCGAGGACGCGGATGCCGGTGGGGCGCTCGGTGAGCGCGGCCGCGAGCCGGTCGAGCGTGGTGACACGCTCGTGCGCGACGTGGTGGGCCGCGCAGAGCGCCCCGAGGTCGGTGCCGTGCGGCGTGCCGAAGACCCGCTCGAAGGCGCCGGCGTACCGGCGGTCGCCCTGCTCGAGGGTCGTGAAGATCGCGCCTCCGTCGTCGCTGAGCACGACGAGCGTGAGGTCGGGACGCGGCTCGTCCGGCCCGATGAGCAGCCCGTTGGCGTCGTGGAGGAAGGTGAGGTCGCCGAGGTAGGCGATGGTGCGTGACGCCCGGGGACGGCCGAGGGCGACGCCGACAGCCGTCGACACGACGCCGTCGATGCCGGCCAGGCCCCGGTTGCCCACGACGAACCGGTGCTCGAGCGGCGCCCAGGGCACGCCCATGACGTCGAGGTCGCGCACCGGGTTGGACGAGCCGACGACGAGCGAGGTGTCCGCGGCCACTGCAGCGGCGACGACCGAGGCGACCTCGAGCGGCGAGACCGCTTGTCCTGCAGGGCGGCCCGGCACGGAGTCGGAACCGCGCAGGCCCGCGTCGATGGCCGACCCGAGGGCGTCGTCGGCCGACTTCCACGCCTCGAACCATGCGGCGTCGTCGGGCCCCTCGACACGGGGCACGGCGTCAGCGATGCGGGCGACGCGTCCGGGGTCGGTGGCCACGCCGTCGCGCCCGCGCACGGCGACGACCTCCAGCGTGGGGTCGCTCAGCAGCGAGGTGACCGGCCGCGACAGGGTCGGGTGGCCGATCACGACGACGCGCTCGACGTCGTGGCGCAGGTCGGTGGTCAGCAGCAGGCGGCCGCAGCGCAGGGCCTGCCGGCCGATGCGGGCCCCGCTCGTCGGCTCGGCGAGCATCGGCCACCCGGCCGCCTCGGCGAGCAACCGTGCGGCGGGCCCGGCGTCGTCACCCGCGACGACGACGGTGCGCGGGCCGAGCGGCAGCACCTCGCCGTCGTCGCGCAACCGGACCGACGGCTCGCGCCCTACCTCCGCGTCCGGGCGCGGGAGCTGCGCCGTGGCGGAGTTGGCGGGCGCTTCGGAGGAATCTGAAGGCGGGACCTGCGCCGTGGCGGAGCTGGCGCGGTCGGAGTCGGCGCGGTCTGGGGAGGCGGCCGGACGCTCCCACCACGTGTCGCGCTCGGCCCCCGCGGGCAGCAGGTCGCCGTCGAGCTGGACGTTGAGGTGCGCCGGTCCCGGTCCGGCGCAGGACGCGGCCACGGCCGCCGCGAGGTCGGCGTCGGGCGTCGCGGCCGTGAGGTCGTGGCACGGCGCGAACCCGCCGAAGATCCCGGCCTGCTGGGTCGTCTGGTTGGCGCCGGTGCCGCGCAGCCGGTCGGGCCGGTCGGCGCTGACGACGACCAGCCGCCGCCCGGTGTGGTGCGCCTCCATGACGGCCGGCAGCAGGTTGCCGACCGCCGTGCCCGACGTCGTGACGACGGGCACGGGACGCCGCGACCCCGTGGCGAGGCCGAGGGCGAGGAAGGCCGCCGAGCGCTCGTCGACGCGAACGTGCAGGCGCAGGTCGCCGCACTCGTCGGCGGCGTCGAGCGCGAGGGCGAGCGGGGCGTTGCGCGAGCCGGGGGCGAGGACGACGTCGCGCACGCCGGCGCGCCACAGCTCCTGGAGCACGCGCATCGACAGCTGTGGCGCGCTGCGGTGGCCGTCCACGGTCGGCATCGGCCGTCAGTCGCCCGCGAGCGCGTCGCGCATCGGGATGAGCTTGGCGATCGACTCGGCCACCTCGGACTCGGGGTCCGAGCCCGCCACGATGCCGCAGCCCGCGTAGAGCGTCAGCTGCGACGGGTCGCCGGGGGCGTAGGCGCCGCTGCGCAGGGCGATGCCCCACGCCCCGTCACCGTCGGCGTCCATCCAGCCGACCGGCCCGGCGTAGCGACCGCGGTCCATGTGCTCGAGCTCACCGATCAGCTCCACGGCGCGAGCCGTGGGCGTGCCGCCGACCGCGGCCGACGGGTGCAGCGAGGCCGCGAGCGTCAGCGACGACGCGTTGTCGGCGCTCACCGCGGCGACGTCGGTGGCCAGGTGCATGACGTTGGGCAGGTGCAGGACGAACGGTGCCTCGGGCACGTTCATCGACGAGCAGTGCGGGGCCAGGGCCTCGGCCACCGACCGCACGGCGTACTCGTGCTCCTCGAGGTCCTTGCTCGAGCGGGCCAGCGACGCG
This sequence comes from Intrasporangium sp. Soil_C_50, assembly GCF_057656595.1. Taxonomy (NCBI): domain Bacteria; kingdom Bacillati; phylum Actinomycetota; class Actinomycetes; order Micrococcales; family Intrasporangiaceae; genus Intrasporangium; species Intrasporangium sp. Soil_C_50. Next base: position 184,301 of record NZ_JBDGKB010000004.1, on the reverse strand, counting down.
GCGAGCGCGAGGTCCTTGGCGTCGTCGCCGGTGCGGCGGATCGTGCCGGCGAGCACCCGCGAGGTGATGAGCCCCTGGTCGCGGCGCACGAGCAGCTCGGGCGTGGCGCCGAGGAGGCCGGCCACCGAGAAGACCCACGTGTTCTCGTAGCGGTCGGCGAGGCGGCGCAGGATCCACCGGGCGTCGATCGGCCCCGACGCCGTGGCGACGAGGTCGCGGGCGAGGACGACCTTGTCGACCTCGCCGCCGTTGATCCGCTGAACGGCCTCGGCGACCGAGTGCGCGTAGTCGGCCGGCGACACCGCCCCGTCGGCGAAGGCGATGCCGGTCGGCGGCTCGGGCTCGGCCGCGGTCGAAGGAACCTCGGTGGTCGGCAGCTGCGGGCCCGTGGAGATCGTCGTCAGCCACGTGACGCCGTCACGCCGGCCGACGATCGTCGAGGGCACGACGAGGCGGGCCGACTCGGCGGAGTCGTCGGCGAAGGGGAACGAGCCGAAGCACACGAGGCCGGAGCCGGGCCGGGCGACGTCGTCGCGCACGACGGCGTGGCGGGTCACTTCGCGCCACCAGGCCTCGGCGTCGCGGAAGCGCCCGGCACCGCGCGCCTCGAACGACAGGGCGACGCCCCAGCCGACGAGACCATCGCCGCGGCGGACCCACGAGACGAGCTCCTCGTGCGGGACCTCGGCGGGCAGGTGCTGCAGCAGCGGGGTGTCCGAGGTGAGCGGCACCGACCGGACGACGACCGTCGGGCCCGCGGCGGGGGAGGCCGCGTCGGCGGCCGGGAGCGTGGACATCGACTCAAACTCTACGACCGCCGGACCCGTGCCCTCGCCGCACCGGCCGGACGCACCGACGCCGACCGCCTCACGCTCGCTCCTGGGGCGGCCCCTCTCCCCTCATCGAGTGAGCACCCGGTCCCACCGGTCCCACGCGTCGCGCCGGGGGTGTGACGGGTGTGACGGAGTGCTAACTCGACGGAGAGGGGGAGGGCGTCCCACCGGCGCCGACCGCGGCACGGTCGCCGGAGCGGGTGGTGCGAGGATGAGCGCATGACCCGTGCCCAGCTCGACAAGAAGCCGGTCGACGTCGCGTCGATGTTCGACACCGTCGCCGAGAAGTACGACGTGACCAACGACGTGCTCTCCCTCGGGCAGGACCGACTGTGGCGCCGGGCCGTCGTCAAGGCCGTCGACGCGAGGCGCGGGGAGCGCATCCTCGACATCGCCGCCGGCACCGGCACCTCGAGCGAGCCGTGGGCCGACCAGGAGATCGAGGTCGTGCCGGCCGACTTCTCGCTCGGCATGCTGCGCGTCGGCCGGCGCCGCCGCCCTGACATGGCGTTCACGGCGGCGGACGCGATGAGCCTGCCCTTCGCCGACGAGAGCTTCGACGTCGTGACGATGAGCTTCGGGCTGCGCAACGTCGCCGACACCGGGACAGCGCTGCGCGAGTTCCTGCGGGTCACCAGGCCGGGCGGCCGGCTGCTCGTCTGCGAGTTCAGCCAGCCGGTGAACAAGACGTTCCGCACCGTCTACTCCAACTACCTCATGCGCGCGCTGCCGCCGGTCGCCCGGCGCACCTCGAGCAACCCCGAGTCCTACGTCTACCTCGCCGAGTCGATCCGCGCGTGGCCGCCGCAGGGTGAGCTCGCCGCCGTCATCGAGCAGGCGGGCTGGACCAACGTGCGCTGGACGAACCTCACCGGCGGCATCGTCGCGCTCCACAGCGCGACCAAGCGCTGAGGTCGCTCCGACGCGGTGCCGACACGCGCTGGCGGCCCGCGAGTTAGGCATGCCTTATCTGACAAGGCGGAAATCGCGGGCATAGACTCCGCAGAGTTCGTGAAGATCTTCACAAGCAGGTCGGAAACACCGTGGTAGAGATGAGCAGCACCGGCTCGGCGACGAGCCCTGCAGCGCATGCCGGCGCCCTCTCGGACGCCAGTGCCGACGTCATCGTCGTCGGCGCCGGGCCGGGCGGATCGGCCACTGCCGCCTACCTCGCCGACCACGGCCTCGACGTCCTCCTCCTCGAGAAGTCGGCCTTTCCCCGCGACAAGATCTGCGGCGACGGACTGACTCCCCGGGCCACCAAGGAGCTCATCTCCCTCGGAGTCGACACCACCGGTTGGCAGCGCACCAAGGGCCTGCGCATCAAGGGCGGCGGCCACACCCTCCAGCTCGACTGGCCCGAGAACGACGCGTTCCCGGCCTTCGGCATGGTCCGCACCCGCGCCCAGCTCGACGAGACCCTCGCCCGCCACGCGCAGTCGCGCGGGGCCAAGCTCGAGGAGCGCACGAGCGTCACGGCGCCGGTGCACGACGCGTCCGGACGCGTCGTCGGCGTCACGGCCAAGAAGGTCGACGACCGCGGCCGGGCCACCGGCGAGACCGTCACCTACCGCGCGCCCGTCGTCGTCGCGAGCGACGGCGTCTCGAGCCGCCTCGCCACCGCCGTCGGCCGGCACAAGCGCGAGGACCGCGTCATGGGCGTCGCCGTCCGCGCCTACTACACGACGCCGAAGCGCGACGACTACCTCGAGAGCCACCTCGAGCTGTGGACCCGCGACGACGCCGGCAACCGCATCCTCATGCCCGGCTACGGCTGGCTCTTCCCGCTCGAGGACGGCCGCACCAACGTCGGCCTCGGCACCCTCGACACGACCGCCGCGTTCCAGCAGACGGACTACAAGGACGTCATGCGCAAGTGGGTGCAGGACATCTCGCCCGAGTGGCAGCTCGAGCACGACGAGTCCGCCGGCCCGATCCGCGGCGCCGCGCTGCCGATGGGCTTCAACCGCAGCCCGCTCTACGCCGACGGCCTCGTGCTCGTGGGCGACGCCGGCGGCATGGTCAACCCGTTCAACGGCGAGGGCATCGACTACGCCCTCGAAGCCGCCCGCATCGGCGCCGAGCTCATCGCCCAGGCCCACGCGCGCCCCGACGACGCCGGCCGCGAGCGCGTCCTCGCCAGCTACCCGAAGGTCATGAAGGACGAGCTCGGTGGGTACTTCACCCTCGGTCGCTGGTTCGCCCACGCCATCGGCAACCCCGAGGTGATGCGCCTCGCGACGAAGTACGGCCTGCCGCGCACCAAGCTCATGCCGTTCCTGCTCAAGGTCATGGCCAACCTCGCCGACCCGAGGGCCAAGGCCCCGAGCGACCGCATCATCACCGCCCTGTCACGACTGGCGCCGGACGCATGAGCCACCCCGCTGCCGGACGCCTTGTGACGCCGAGCACAATCGTTCCCGACGCCCCTAGGATGGGTGCGCCGCGCATCTGCCGTGACGCCCTCCTCGACGGACCACCCGGTCAGCACGACCAGCGCCCCGTCGACACGCACGACCGAAAGGCAAGTGACCTCGGATGAACTCGTACGTCCCGATCCTGTTCATGCTGGGTCTCGGCTTCGCGTTCGCGGCCCTGTCGGTGTTCACGTCACTCGTCGTGGGCCCGAAGCGCTACAACCGCGCCAAGCTCGAGGCCTACGAGTGCGGCATCCAGCCCACGCCCCATGCGGCCGGCGGCGGGCGCGTGCCGATCAAGTACTACCTGACGGCGATGCTCTTCATCATCTTCGACATCGAGTCGATCTTCCTCTACCCGTTCGCGGTGGCCTTCAACAAGCTCGGCCTCTTCGCGCTGGTCGAGATGGTCCTGTTCATCCTCACGGTGTTCGTCGCGTACGCGTACGTGTGGCGCCGCGGCGGCCTCGAGTGGGACTGACCGCACGGTCGGGTCACCCGGGACGACAGCAGCAGCAAGGTAAGGAGTAAGCAATGGGTCTGGAAGAGAAGCTGCCCGCAGGGTTTCTGCTCTCCACCGTCGAGGGCCTCGCCGGCTACATGCGCAAGGCCTCGATCTGGCCCGCGACGTTCGGTCTGGCCTGCTGCGCCATCGAGATGATGGCCGTCGGCACGCCCGACTACGACATCGCCCGGTTCGGCATGGAGCGCTTCTCGGCGACGCCGCGCCAGGCCGACCTCATGATCGTGGCCGGCCGCGTCAGCCAGAAGATGGCCCCGGTCGTGCGCCAGGTCTACGACCAGATGCCCAACCCCAAGTGGGTCATCTCGATGGGCGTCTGCGCCAGCTCGGGCGGCATGTTCAACAACTACGCGATCGTCCAGGGCGTCGACCACGTCATCCCGGTCGACATCTACCTGCCGGGCTGCCCGCCGCGGCCGCAGATGCTGCTCAACGCGATCATCGAGCTGCACCACCAGATCGAGACCTCGCCGCTGGGCGTCAACCGCGAGGAGGCGGCCCGCGCCGCCGAGCAGGCCGCCCTGTCCGCCACCCCGACGCACCAGATGAAGGGGCTGCTCGCATGAGCGAGGAGAACAAGGACGGCGTCAACGCCGACACCACCAAGGACCAGACCTCCGGCATCACGCCGGGCGAGATCGAGCTGGCCCAGGAGGGCACGGCGAGCGGCCCGCAGGTCGTCGGCATGCGCAAGGGCATGTTCGGCCCGACGCAGGGCGGCGACACCACCGGCTACGGCGGCCTGCGCCGCCCGATCCTCGTCGCCGGCGCCTCCGAGCGCCCCTACGGCGGCTACTTCGACGAGATCGCCGACAACCTCGAGCGCGGTCTCGTCGGCGGCACCGCCTCCTACGGCGAGGCCGTCGCGAGCGTCGTCATCGACCGCGGCGAGATGACGATCCACGTGCGTCGCGAGCACCTGCTCGCCGTCGCGCGCGTGCTGCGGGACGACGCGTCGCTGCGCTTCGAGATCCTCACCGGCGTCTCCGGCGTGCACTACCCCAACCGCACCGGCGAGGAGCTGCACGCGGTCTACCACTTCCTGTCGATCACCCACGGCGGCAGGCGGATCCGCGTCGAGGTCTCGTGCCCCGACGACGACCGGCACATCCCGTCCATCGTCTCGGTCTACCCGGCCAACGACTGGCACGAGCGCGAGACGTGGGACATGTTCGGGATCGAGTTCGACGGCCACCCGGCCCTGACCCGCATCCTCATGCCCGACGACTGGCCGGGCCACCCCCAGCGCAAGGACTACCCCCTCGGCGGCATCCCCGTCGAGTACAAGGGCGCCACAGTCCCGCCGCCGGACCAGCGGAGGTCGTACAACTGATGAGCACGCACACCGAGTTCACCCAGACCGAGGTGCCCGACGAGGGCACCAACGACGTCTACGCGACGTCGGTCGCCGACGAGCAGGCCGCCGAGGGCGCCCACGTCTTCAACGCCGCGGGCGGTGACTGGAACGACCTCGTCGACGAGGCCACCTCGCTCGGCGAGGAGCGCATCGTCGTCAACATGGGGCCGCAGCACCCGTCGACGCACGGCGTGCTCCGCCTCATCCTCGAGATCGACGGCGAGACGGTCACCGAGGCCCGCGCGGGCATCGGCTACCTGCACACCGGCATCGAGAAGAACATGGAGTACCGCACCTGGGTGCAGGGCGTCACGTTCTGCACGCGCATGGACTACCTGACGTCCATGTACCAGGAGGCCGCGTACTGCCTCGCGATGGAGAAGCTGCTCGGCATCACCGACCAGATCCCCGAGCGCGCCAGCGTCATCCGCGTCCTCATGATGGAGCTGTCGCGGATCAACTCCCACACCGTGTGCCTCGGCACCGGCGGCATGGAGATGGGCGCCACGACGGTCATGACGGTCGCGTTCCGCGAGCGCGAGCGCGTCCTGCGCATCTTCGAGATGGTCACCGGCCTGCGGATGAACAACGCCTACATCCGCCCCGGCGGCGTCGCCCAGGACCTCCCGCCCGGCGCCATCGACGCGCTGCGCGAGATGGTCCCGCAGGTGCGTCGCGGCCTCGGCGAGCTCGAGGCCCTGATGAACGAGAACCCGATCCTCAAGGGCCGCACCGTCGACGTCGGCATCCTCGACCTCGCCGGCTGCATGGCCCTCGGCATCACCGGCCCGGTGCTGCGCTCGACCGGCCTGCCGCACGACCTGCGCAAGCTCGACCCGTACTGCGGCTACGAGACGTACGACTTCGACGTCATCACCCGCACGAGCCAGGACGCCTACGGACGCCTGCGCATCCGCATCGACGAGATGTACGAGTCGCTCAAGATCGTCGAGCAGTGCATCGACCGGCTCCAGGCGAACGAGGGCCTGGTCATGGTCGAGGACAAGAAGATCGCGTGGCCGGCGCAGCTCGCGCTCGGCAGCGACGGCCTCGGCAACAGCCTCGACCACATCCGCGAGATCATGGGCACCTCGATGGAGTCCCTGATCCACCACTTCAAGCTCGTCACCGAGGGCTTCCGGGTGCCGCCGGGACAGGCCTACCAGGCCATCGAGTCGCCCAAGGGCGAGCTCGGCTGCCACCTCGTCTCCGAGGGCGGCACGCGTCCCTACCGCGCGCACTTCCGCGACCCCAGCTTCAACAACCTGCAGGCCGTGGCCGCCATGTGCGAGGGCAGCCAGATCGCCGACGTCATCGTCGCCGTGGCCTCGATCGACCCCGTCATGGGAGGTGTGGACCGCTGATGGCCGGCGATCACATGACAGACGCATCCGGGCACCTGAAGGTCAGCCCCGAGTCCAAGGCGCCCTACGAGCCCGACGTCCTCGACCAGCTGCGCGCCGACGCCGCCGAGGTCATCGCGCGCTACCCGCAGAAGCGCTCGGCGCTGCTGCCGCTGCTGCACCTCGTGCAGTCGGTCGACGGCTACGTCACCGGCCGCGGCGTCACCTTCTGCGCCGAGGTCCTCGACCTCACCGAGGCCGAGGTGAGCGGCGTCGCGACGTTCTACACCCAGTACAAGCGCCACCCCAACGGCGAGTACACCGTGGGCGTCTGCACCAACACGCTCTGCGCGGTCATGGGCGGCGACCTCATCTTCGAGCGCCTCTCCGACCACCTCGGCGTCGGCCACGACGAGACCACCGAGGACGGCAAGATCACCCTCGAGCGTGTCGAGTGCAACGCCGCGTGCGACTACGCACCCGTCGTCATGGCCAACTGGGAGTTCTTCGACAACCAGACGCCCGAGAGCACCATCGACCTCGTCGAGGACCTGCGCTCGGGCAAGGACGTCGCCCCGACGCGCGGCGCCGCGAAGGTGTGCACCTTCAAGGAGGTGTCGCGCGTGCTCGCCGGCTTCCACGACGGACGCGGCGACGAGGGCGTCGGCGCCGGGCCGGCCTCCCTGCTCGGCCTGAAGATCGCCAACGAGCGCGGCTGGGTCGCCCCCGGTGCCAACGGCGCCAACGGCTCGAGCACCTCGAAGTCCGACGGGAAGGACGGATCGAAGTGACCGACACGCTGACCCCGATCCTCACGAAGTTCTGGGACGACCCGCAGTCCTGGACCCTCGAGACCTACCGGCGCCACGACGGCTACAAGGCCCTCGACAAGGCGCTGGCCATGGAGCCCCAGGCGATCATCGACGCCGTCAAGGACTCCAGCATCCGCGGCCGCGGCGGCGCCGGCTTCCCGACCGGCATGAAGTGGTCGTTCATGAGCCCGCCCGACGGCGGCCCGCGCTACCTCGTCGTCAACGCCGACGAGTCCGAGCCGGGCACGTGCAAGGACGTGCCGCTCATGATGGCCAACCCGCACTCGCTCATCGAGGGCGTCATCATCTCCTCGTACGCCATCGGCTGCGAGCACGCGTTCATCTACCTGCGCGGCGAGGTCGTGCACGTCTACCGCCGCCTCCTGCGCGCCGTCGAGGAGGCCCGCGCCGCGGGCTACCTGGGCGAGAACGTGGGCGGCAAGGGCGTCAAGGTCGACATCACCGTGCACGCCGGCGCCGGCGCGTACATCTGTGGTGAGGAGACCGCGCTGCTCGACTCGCTCGAGGGGCGCCGCGGCCAGCCGCGCCTCAAGCCGCCGTTCCCCGGCGCCGCGGGCCTCTACGCGCGCCCCACATCGGTGAACAACGTCGAGTCCATCGCCTCGGTTCCCGGGATCATCCTCGAGGGCGCCGACTGGTTCAAGGGCATGGGCACCGAGAAGTCCACGGGCTTCGGCATCTTCAGCCTCTCGGGCCACGTCGCCAACCCGGGCCAGTTCGAGGCGCCGCTCGGCATCACGATGCGCGAGCTCATCGAGCTCGCCGGCGGGATGCGCGAGGGCCGCAAGCTGAAGTTCTGGACGCCGGGCGGCAGCTCGACGCCGATCTTCACCGACGAGCACCTCGACGTGCCGCTCGACTTCGACTCGGTCGCCGCGGCCGGCTCGATGCTCGGCACCCGCGCACTGCAGGTGTTCGACGAGACCGTCTCGGTCGTGCGGGCCGTCGCCCGCTGGACCGACTTCTACGCCCACGAGTCCTGTGGCAAGTGCACGCCGTGCCGCGAGGGCACGTGGTGGCTGCGCCAGATCATGGACCGCATCGAGAACGGTGAGGGCACGAAGGACGACATCGACAAGCTCGTCGACATCTGCGACAACATCCTCGGCCGCAGCTTCTGCGCCCTCGGCGACGCCGCGACGAGCCCGATCACCTCCGCCGTCCAGTACTTCCGCGAGGAGTTCGAGGCCGGCATGCACACCCCGGCGCGCGAGCTCTTCCCGCCGGAGAAGTCGGTGCTCTTCCCGGTACAGCCGGCACCCAACCAGTCCAAGGAGTCCAGCGGGATGGTGTCCGCATGACCGCCACCACCGAGAGCAAGGCGCCCGCAGCGCCCGACCTCGTCAGCCTCACCATCGACGGCGTCCCGGTGAGCGTGCCCAAGGGCACGCTCGTCATCCGCGCCGCCGAGGAGGTGGGCATCGAGATCCCGCGCTTCTGCGACCACCCGCTGCTCGAGCCGGTCGGCGCCTGCCGCCAGTGCCTCGTCGACGTCGCGATGCCCGACCGCGAGGGCAACGTCCGGCCCATGCCGAAGCCGCAGGCCTCGTGCACGATGGCGGTGTCCGAGGGCATGGTCGTCAACACGCAGCACACCTCGCCGGTGGCCGACAAGGCGCAGCAGGGCGTCATGGAGCTGCTCCTCATCAACCACCCGCTCGACTGCCCGGTCTGCGACAAGGGCGGCGAGTGCCCCCTGCAGAACCAGGCGATGAGCGCCGGCCGCCCGGTGTCGCGCTTCGAGGACGTCAAGCGCACCTACCCCAAGCCGGTCAACATCTCCTCGCAGGTCCTGCTCGACCGCGAGCGCTGCGTGCTCTGCGCGCGGTGCACCCGCTTCTCCGACCAGGTCGCCGGTGACCCGTTCATCGCCCTCGTCGAGCGCGGCGCGCTCCAGCAGATCGGCATCTACGAGGACCAGCCCTTCGAGAGCTACTTCTCCGGCAACACCGTGCAGATCTGCCCGGTCGGCGCGCTGACCGGCGCGGCCTACCGCTTCCGCAGCCGCCCGTTCGACCTCGTGTCGACGCCGTCGGTCTGCGAGCACTGCGCCGCCGGCTGCGCCACCCGCACCGACCACCGCCGCGGCGTCGTGCTGCGCCGGATGGCCCTCGACGACCCTGCCGTCAACGAGGAGTGGAACTGCGACAAGGGCCGTTGGGCCTTCACGTACGCGACGCTGCCCGACCGCATCGAGCTGCCGATGGTCCGGGGCGCCGACGGTGAGCTGACGGTCGTCGGCTGGCCCGAGGCCCTCGCGGCCGCAGCCGCCGGCCTCGCCGGCAGGCGCGCGGGCGTGCTCAGCGGTGGCCGCGTCTCGGCCGAGGACGCCTACGCCTACGGCAAGTTCGCGCGTCTGGTGCTCGGCACCAACGACGTCGACTTCCGCGCCCGGCCGCACTCCGACGAGGAGGTCGCATTCCTGTCCGAGCACGTGGCGGCCACCGGCCCCGAGGGCGGCGCGGTCACCTACGCCGACCTCGAGAAGGCCCCGGCCGTCCTGCTCGTCGGCTTCGAGCCCGAGGACGAGTCGCCGATCGTCTTCCTGCGCCTGCGCAAGGCCTTCCGCCGCAACAAGACCCGCGTGTTCGCCGTCGCGTCGCACGCCACGCGCGGCCTGACGAAGATGGGCGGCACGCTGCTGCCGACCGTTCCCGGCGACGAGGCCCTGGCCCTGGCCGACCTCGGCACCACCGAGCTCGGCACGCAGGCCCGAGAGGCCCTCGCAGGCGGCGGCATCGTCCTCGTCGGTGAGCGTCTCGCCACCTCCCGCGGCGCCCTGCGCGCCGCGGCCGACCTCGCCGCCACGACCGGCGCCCGCCTCGCGTGGGTGCCGCGCCGGGCGGGGGAGCGCGGTGCGCTCGAGGCCGGGGCGCTCGGTGCCCTGCTGCCCGGTGGCCGTCCGGTCACCGACCCCGCGGCCCGTGCCGAGGTCGCCCGCGCCTGGGACGTCGACACGCTGCCCGACGCCGCACCCCGCGACACCGCGGGCATCCTCGCGGCCGCTGCGGCCGGCGAGCTCGACGCCCTGGTCGTCGGTGGTCTCGACCCGGCCGACCTGCCCGGTGACCTCCGGGCCGACGCGGCCGCCGCGCTCGAGAAGGCGTTCGTCGTCTCGCTCGAGCTGCGCGAGTCGGCCGTCACGGCCCTCGCCGACGTCGTCCTGCCGGTCGCACCGCAGGCCGAGAAGGTCGGCTCGTACGTCAACTGGGAGGGACGCGTCCGCCCCTTCGAGGAGGCACTGACGAGCAACGCCGTCAGCGACCACCGCGCCCTCGACATGCTCGCGAGCGAGATGGGCTTCTTCCTCGAGACCCGCACGCAGCGCGAGGTGCACGCCCAGTTCGAGGCGCTCGGCCCCTGGGGCGGTGCGCGCGGCACGACTGCGCCGGCCGGCCACCGGGCCGCCGGGTCCGCCTCGGGCAGCGGCGAGCTCGTCCTGTCCACGTGGGCCACGCTCCTCGACGCGGGCCGGATGCAGGACGGCGAGCCGTTCCTCGCCGGCACGGCGCCCAAGCCCGTCGCCCGCCTCTCGGCCGCCACGGCCGCCGGTCTCGGCGTCGCCGACGGCGAGACCGTCACCGTGTCCGGCCCGGCCGGCAGCGTCACGCTGCCCGCGTCGGTCGTCGACGGCATGGTCGACGGCGTCGTCTGGCTGCCGACCAACTCGCGCTCCGGCGACACGTCCTGTTCCGTGCGCGCCGGCCTCGGTACCGACGCCGGTGGCCGCGTCTCCGTCACGAAGGGTGGTGCCGCATGAGCCTCAGCCTCGCGGCAGCCGGGGTGGCCGCGGTCGCCCCGATGACCGAGAACCCGACCGCCGACTTCAGCGACACCCCGCTGTGGGTCGCGCTCATCAAGGCCGTCGGCATCTTCGTCTACCTGCTCCTGTCGACGCTGCTCGTCATCTGGTTCGAGCGTCGCGTCATCGGCCGGATGCAGCAGCGACCGGGCCCGAACCGCAACGGTCCCTTCGGCCTCCTGCAGACCCTCGCCGACGGCATGAAGGCGATGCTCAAGGAGGACATCACCCCGGCGAACGCCGAGAAGCTCATCTACACGCTCGCCCCGCTCATCGCGGCGACGATGGCCTTCGTCTCGTTCGCGATCATCCCGCTCGGCGGCATGGTCTGGATGTTCGGCCACCACACGCCGCTGCAGGTCACCGACGTCCCCGTCGCCGTCCTGCTCGTGCTGGCCGTCGCGTCGGTCGGCGTCTACGGCATCATCCTGGCCGGCTGGTCCTCCGGCTCGACCTACCCGCTGCTCGGCGGCCTGCGCTCGACCGCCCAGGTCATCAGCTACGAGATCGCCATGGGCCTCTCGCTCGTCGCGATCTTCCTCTACAGCGGCTCGATGTCGACGTCCTCGATCGTGTCGGCGCAGAGCTCGCTCTGGTACATCCTGCCGGCGTTCTTCTCCTTCGCCGTCTACCTCATCACCATGGTCGGCGAGACCAACCGTCTGCCCTTCGACCTCGCCGAGGGCGAGGGCGAGCTCACCGGTGGCTTCCACACCGAGTACTCCTCGATGCGCTTCGCGATGTTCTTCCTCGGTGAGTACGTCAACATGTTCACCGTCTCCGCGCTGGCCACGACGCTCTTCCTCGGTGGCTGGCAGGCCCCGCCGTTCATCTCGATGATCGGCGACGGCGCGCTGGCCGGCGGCTGGTGGGGCCTGCTGTGGTTCACGATCAAGCTGTGGCTGTTCATGTTCGTCTTCGTCTGGCTGCGCGGCTCGCTGCCCCGCGTCCGGTACGACCAGTTCATGCGCTTCGGCTGGAAGTTCCTCATCCCGATCACGCTCGCGTGGGTCGTGGCCGTCGCCTTCATCCGCGGCGCCCAGCTCGGCTTCCTCGGTGACAGCAAGCTGACCATCGCCGGCCGCGAGCTGTCCGTGGCGACCGTCGTCATCGTCAGCGTCGTCGCCGTCATCGCCCTCGCCGGGGCATGGATCTGGGACGACAAGCGTGCCGCCCGCCTCGCCGCCGAGGAGGAGCGCCCGCCGGAGGAGATCGACCCGTTCGCCGGTGGCTACCCCGTCCCGCCGCTGCCGGGCCAGCGCCTCGTCGAGCCGGGCAGCCGCCTCGGCTCCGAGCCGGTGCTGTCCTCGGCGAGCAGCACGACCACCTCGACTCCCGCCAAGGAGGAGACCCATGGCTGACGACACCGTCGGCAAGGACGTCACCGGGCCCGCACAGGGCTCCGGTGCCGTCGGCAGGCCTGCCCGCGACCAGGAGGGCGCCCGGTCGGGCGACGAGCGCGAGAAGGGGTTCCTCTCCGAGCTCCTCGCGCCGGTCGCCGGCTTCGGGGTGTCGTTCTCGACGATGTTCCGCAAGGTCGCGACCGAGGAGTACCCGGAGAAGCCGCGCCCGACGGCGCCGCGCTTCCACGGCCGCCACCAGCTCAACCGTCACCCGGACGGCCTCGAGAAGTGCGTCGGCTGCGAGCTGTGCGCGTGGGCCTGCCCGGCCGACGCCATCCTCGTCGAGGGTGCGGACAACGACGACACCCCCGGTGGTGCCGGTCGGTTCAGCCCGGGCGAGCGCTACGGCCGCGTCTACCAGATCAACTACCTGCGCTGCATCTTCTGCGGCCTGTGCATCGAGGCGTGCCCGACACGCGCGCTGACGATGACGAACTTCTACGAGCTGGCCGACAACGACCGCGGCAAGCTCATCTTCACCAAGGACCAGCTGCTCGCCCCGCTCCAGGGCGGCATGCTCCCGCCGCCGTTCCCGATGGCCGACGGCATGGAGGAGCGCGACTACTACCAGGGCAAGGTCACCGCGGCCACCGCGGCACAGCGCGAGTACGTCGACGCGCGCGACGCCGCCGAGGACACCGACGACCTCGACCTGCCGGAGTACGCCGAGGCGCCCGGCAACGTCGGCGCGTCCGGCCCCGGCCAGCACGACGTCGTCCACGCTGTCAACCCGACCGCGGCGAACACCCGGGAAGGGGCGAACCCGTGACCTCCTCCGCCGAAGCCGTCGGCTTCTGGCTGCTGGCCCCGCTCGCGGTCATCGCGGCGCTGGGCCTGCTCTTCGCCAGGAAGGCCGTGCACGCCGCACTCGGCATGGCGCTCGTCATGTCGGTCCTCGGCATCTTCTACATCATGGAGAAGGCCGACTTCCTCGGCGTCGTGCAGGTGTTCGTCTACACCGGCGCCGTCATGATGCTCTTCCTCTTCGTCCTCATGCTCGTCGGCGTCGACTCCTCCGACTCGATCGTCGAGACGATCAAGGGCCAGAAGTGGGCCTCGTTCCTGCTCGTCATCGGCCTCGCCGGCGTCCTCTTCTTCGCCATCGGGGCGGCCACCTTCGACCAGGCCACGGTCCAGACCGGCCTCGACAAGCTCGAGGCGACCAACCGCGACCCGGGCAACATCACGAGCCTGGCCGAGCTGATCTTCGGCCAGTACGTGTGGATCTTCGAGGTCACCTCGGCCCTGCTCATCACGGCCGCGCTCGGCGCCATGGTCCTCGCCCACCGCGAGCGGCTGACGCCGCGACGCACGCAGGCCGAGTGGGCTGCCAAGCGCGTGCGCGACAACGAGCACGTCGCCGGCCTGCCGGCCCCCGGCGTCTACGCCCGCCACAACGCCGTCGACACCCCGGCGCTGCTGCCCGACGGCACGCCGAGCGACCTGTCCGTCTCGCGCGTCCTCGTCGCCCGCGACCAGGTCGCGACGGCCGACGGGTTCCGCGACGTCGAGCGACACATGGAGCACGAGATCGAGGAGGGTCGGTCCAAGTGAGCCCGATGCACTACGTCTACCTGGCGGTGCTGCTCTTCGCCATCGGCGCGGCCACCGTGCTGACGCGTCGCAACGCGATCATCGTGTTCATGGGCGTCGAGCTCATGCTCAACGCGACGAACCTCGCCCTCGTCACCTTCTCGCGGATGCACGGCAGCCTCGACGGTCAGGTCATGGCCCTGTTCGTCATGGTCGTCGCCGCCGCGGAGGTCGTCGTCGGACTCGCCATCATCATGGCGATCTTCCGTGCCCGCCGGTCGGCCTCGGTCGACGACGCCAACCTGCTGAAGCTGTAAGGAGCCCCGGACAGCATGGGAACACTCGTCCAGACGCTGACGGGCCACACGAGCTCGTTGGGGACCTACGCGGGGCTCGCCGCCCACGAGGGAGAGGCGCACGCCGCCACCGGCGTGACGTCGGCTGCGTGGCTGCTCGTCGCGCTGCCGATGCTCGGCGCCGCGATCCTCCTGCTCGGCGGACGCCGCACCGACAAGTTCGGCCCGATCCTGGGAACGGCCCTGTCGTGGGGATCGTTCGTCGTCGGCGCGATCATCTTCTTCTCGATGCTCGGCCGTGGCGCCGACAACCGCGCGCAGACCGTCGACCTCTTCGACTGGATCTCGGCCGGCAGCTTCCACGTGAGCGCAGGCCTGCTCGTCGACCAGCTCTCGATGGTCTTCGTCCTGCTCATCACGTTCGTCGGCTCGCTCATCCACGTGTACTCGATCGGGTACATGGAGCACGACCCCGACAAGCGGCGCTTCTTCGCCTACCTCAACCTCTTCGTCGCGTCGATGCTCCTGCTCGTCCTCGCGAACAGCTACCTGCTGCTCTACGTCGGCTGGGAGGGCGTCGGCCTGGCGTCCTACCTGCTCATCGGCTTCTGGAACCACAACCCGGCCTACGCCACCGCGGCCAACAAGGCGTTCATCGCCAACCGCGTCGGTGACTTCGGCCTGTCGGTCGCCATCATGCTGATGTTCTTCCACTTCGGCGCCGTCGACTTCACGACCGTGCTCGGGGCGGCCGGCAGCAACGCCAACCAGGGCTTCATGACGGCGATGGGCCTCATGCTCCTGCTCGGTGCCTGCGGCAAGTCGGCGCAGTTCCCGCTGCAGAGCTGGCTCGGCGACGCCATGGCCGGCCCGACGCCGGTGTCGGCGCTCATCCACGCGGCAACCATGGTCACCGCGGGCGTCTACCTCGTCGTGCGCTCCGCGCCGATCTTCGAGGCAGCCCCCACCGCCCAGCTCGTCGTCGTCATCGTCGGCGCGATCACGCTGCTCTTCGGGGCGATCGTCGGCTGCGCCAAGGACGACATCAAGAAGGCCCTCGCGGCCTCGACGATGAGCCAGATCGGCTACATGATGCTCGCCGCCGGCCTCGGCCCGGTCGGCTACGCCTTCGCGATCTTCCACCTGCTGATGCACGGCTTCTTCAAGGCCGGGATGTTCCTCGGCGCCGGCTCGGTCATGCACGGCATGAACGACCAGGTCGACATGCGCCGGTTCGGCGGACTGTCGGGAGCCATGAAGATCACGTGGGCCACGTTCGGCATCGGCTGGCTCGCGATCCTCGGGGTGCCCCCGTTCTCGGGCTTCTGGTCCAAGGACAAGATCATCGAGGCCGCCTTCATCGGCGAGGGCTGGCGCCCGTGGGTCTTCGGCTCGGCGGCCCTCATCGGTGCCGGCATCACAGCCTTCTACATGTCGCGCCTGTTCTTCATGACCTTCCACGGCAAGAAGCGCTGGACCGACGACGTGCACCCGCACGAGTCGGGCCGGCTCATGACGGTCCCGATGATCGTGCTCGCCTTCGGGTCGGCCTTCCTCGGCCTCATCCTCGGGCCGACCGGTCTGTTCAACAGCTGGCTCGAGCCGGTCACCGGCGCCGAGCCCGAGGGTGCCCACCCCGTCATCCCGGTCCCGGTCCTGCTCGTCCTGACCCTCGTCCTCGTCGCCGCCGGCGGCGCCCTCGCCTGGCTGCGCTACTGGCGCGAGGAGGTCCCCGTCACGGCCCCGGTCGGCAACCTGCTGACGCAGGGGGCCCGCAAGGACCTCTACCAGGACCAGGTCAACGAGGCCCTCCTCATGCGACCCGGCATCCACCTGACACGCTCGCTCGTCTTCTTCGACAGCAAGGGTGTCGACGGTGCGGCCGGTGGCCTCGCCGCGCTCGTCGGCGGGACCAGCGCCCGCCTGCGCAAGCTGCAGAACGGTTTCGCACGCTCCTATGCCCTGACGATGCTCGCGGGCGTCGTCGCCATCCTCGGTGCCCTGTGGGTGATCTCCTGATGACGACCTTCTCGACCGTCTCGACGGTGACGACCAGCATGTCCAGCGTCCCGTGGCTGACGATCCTCGGGGTGGTGCCGCTCGTCGGCGCGCTCCTCGTCGCGTTCCTGCCCGGCGGTGCCGAGACCGCCAAGCGCGTCGCGCTCGGCACGTCGGTGCTGACGTTGGTGATCGGCGTCGTCGCCGCACTGCAGTTCGACCGGCACAGCACGGCGCAGTTCCAGCTCGGTGAGCTGCACCCGTGGATCCCGCAGTTCGGGGTCAGCTATGCCCTCGGCGTCGACGGCATCGCGCTCGTGCTCATCCTCATGGCCCTCGTCCTCACGCCGGTGTGCATCCTCGCCGCGTGGCACGACGTGGCCGAGGAGCCCGGCCCGCGCGGCGCCCAGCGCGTCAAGACCTACTTCGCGCTGCTGCTCGTCCTGGAGACGTTCATGGTCGGGGTCTTCGCGGCCACCGACGTGTTCCTCTTCTACGTCTTCTTCGAGGCGATGCTCATCCCGGTGTACTTCCTCATCGGGCGCTTCGGCGGCCCGCGCCGGCAGTACGCCGCGATGAAGTTCCTCCTCTTCTCGCTCGCCGGCGGTCTCGTCATGCTCGTGGCCGTCATCGGCCTCGGCGTCCAGGGCCCGGGCGGCGCCGAGGGCTTCCTCGTCGAGCGCCTCACCGGCCTGCACATGGACCCGACCACCGAGCGCCTGCTCTTCGTCGGCTTCTTCCTCGCCTTCGCGGTCAAGGCGCCGATGGTGCCGGTGCACACGTGGCTGCCCGACGCCGCCACCGAGTCGACGCCGGCCACGGCGACGCTCCTCGTCGGTGTCCTCGACAAGGTCGGCACGTTCGGGATGATCCGGTTCTGCCTCCAGCTCTTCCCGGAGGCGAGCCGGTGGGCGACGCCCGTCGTCATCGTCCTCGCGGTCGTCTCGATCATCTACGGGGCGCTGCTCGCGATCAGCCAGACCGACATGATGCGACTCATCTCGTACACGTCGATCAGCCACTTCGGCTTCATCGTGCTGGGCATCTTCGCGTTCACCTCGACCGGCAACGCCGGCTCGAACCTCTACATGGTCAACCACGGGTTCTCGACGGCGGCGCTGTTCCTCTTCGCCGCGATGCTCGTGCGGCGCCGGGGCAGCAAGCGCATCCCCGACTTCGGTGGGTGGCAGCGGGTCACGCCCGGCCTCGCGGGGATCTTCCTCGTCGCCGGCCTGTCGGGTCTCGCGCTGCCGGGCCTGAGCAGCTTCGTCTCGGAGTTCCTCGTGCTCGTCGGCAGCTTCCCGACGCAGCCGGTGGCGGCCGTCATCGCGACGACCGGCATCGTCCTCGCGGCGCTCTACATCCTGCTCATGTACAAGCGGGTCATGACGGGCCCGAAGCCCGAGGGCATCGTCGGCGAGCGCGAGCACGCCGGCCTCGACGAGCAGGGCCGGCGCGGCCTGTCGCTCGTCCGCGACCTGACGACCCGCGAGAAGGTCGTCGCGGTCCCGATCATCGCGGCCTTCCTCGTGCTCGGCTTCTACCCGAACCTGGCGCTCAACGTCATCAACCCGGCCGTCGACAAGACGCTCACCGTCGTCAAGACCGCCGATCCGTCCGTCAACCCGGCCGGCACGCTGGCCGAAGGGAGCTCGAAGTGACCGCCGCCGCCCCACTGGCGCTGACCACACTTCCTGCCGCGTTCCAGCAGTCGAACGTCGACTACCTGGCCGTCCTGCCGATGCTCATCGTGTTCGGCACGGGCCTGGTCGGGGTGCTCGTCGAGGCGTTCGCGCCGCGCTCGAGCCGCCACGTCACGCAGGTGTCGCTCGCGGTCGCCGGCCTCGTCGCCTCGGCGGTCGCCGTCGTCGCGGCCTCGAGCCACGAGGGCCTGACGATGGGCCTGACCGACGGCGCGACGAACCGCCAGCTGTTCGCGCTGGCCATCGACGGTCCGGCCCTGTTCATGCAGGGCGCGATCGTCCTCATGGGCATCCTCGGTGTCCTGACGATGGCCGAGCGCTTCGGTGGCGCCGGGCCCGACGCGTTCACCCCGAGCGGCGCGTCGACGCCGGGCTCGCCCTACGAGACGGCCGCGGCCCGCGCGGGGGCGCTGACCTCCGAGGTCTTCCCGCTGACGATGTTCGCCATCGGCGGCATGATGCTCTTCCCGGCGACGAACGACCTCATCGGGATGTTCGTGGCGCTCGAGGTGCTCTCGCTGCCGCTCTACATCCTCTCCGGCCTGGCCCGACGCCGTCGCCTGCTCTCGCAGGAGGCCTCGCTCAAGTACTTCCTCCTCGGTGCCTTCAGCTCGGCGTTCTTCCTCTTCGGCACGGCGCTGCTCTACGGCTACGCGGGCTCGGTGTACTTCGGCGACCTCTCCAAGGCCGTGGCCACCGGCCCGATCGAGATGAACGGCCTGCTCCTGCCGGGCGCGTTCCTCGTCTTCGTCGGCCTGCTCTTCAAGGTGGGTGCGGTGCCGTTCCACGCGTGGACGCCCGACGTCTACCAGGGCGCCCCGACGCCGGTCACCGGCTTCATGGCGGCGTGCACCAAGGCGGCGGCCTTCGGCGCGATCCTGCGCCTGGCCTACACCGGCCTCGACACCGCGCGGTGGGAGTGGCAGAACGCCATCGTCGTCGTCGCGCTGCTGACGATGGTCGTCGGCTCGGTGCTGTCGGTCACGCAGACCGACGTCAAGCGCCTGCTCGCCTACTCCTCGATCGCGCACGCCGGCTTCATCCTCGTCGGTGTCCTCGCCTTCGGCCGTTCGGGCGTCGGCTCGGTGCTCTTCTACCTCGTCGCCTACGGCTTCTCGACGATCGCGGCCTTCGCCATCGTGTCGCTCGTGCGCCAGAACGGCACCGAGGCCACTCACCTGTCGCAGTGGGCCGGCATCGGCCGCCGCCACCCGGTCGTCGGCTCGGCGTTCGCCTTCCTCATGCTCGCCTTCGCCGGCATCCCGCTGACGAGCGGCTTCGTGTCGAAGTTCGGCGTCTTCGCGGCCGCCATCGCGACGGGCGGCGCCACCGGAACGGTCCTGGCCGTCGTCGGTGTGCTGTGCAGCGCCATCACGGTGTTCGTCTACGCCCGAGTCATCGTCCTCATGTTCTTCAGCGAGTCACCCGACGACTCGGTGGAGGTCGTGACGCCGTCGGTCACCACGACGTTCTCCATCGCGGTGGGCACGCTCGTGACCCTCGCACTCGGCGTCCTGCCCTCGGCGCTGCTCGACCTCGCCGACCGCGCCTCGCAGTTCGTGCGGTGAGCGCGAGCCGATGACGACGCACGCCACGCCGCCGGTCCTCGGGATCCCGGGGGCCACGCCCGAGCTCGCCGCCACCCTGCGCGACGGGCTCGAGCGGGTCGACGCCCTCCTGCGCGAGGTCGTCGACCACGACGACCCGTTCATCGCGCAGGCGTCCGGCCACCTGCTCGAGGCCGGCGGCAAGCGGTTCCGGCCGCTGCTGACGCTGCTGGCGGCCGAGCTGGGCGACGGCATCAACGACGACGTCGTGCGGGCCGCGGCCGGGGTCGAGCTGACCCACCTCGCCTCGCTCTACCACGACGACGTCATGGACGACGGGCGCCTGCGCCGGGGCGTCACGTCGGCGAACATCGCCTTCGGCAACTCGACGGCGATCCTCGTCGGCGACCTGCTCTTCGGCAAGGCCTCCGAGCTGGTGGCCGGGCTCGGCGCCGAGGCGGTGCTCATCCAGGCTCAGACCTTCGTGCGGCTGTGCGCGGGGCAGATCCGTGACGACCGCGCCTGCCCCGAGGGCGTCGACCCGGTCGACTACTACCTCGGCGTCCTCGCCGACAAGACCGGCGTGCTCATCGCGACGGCCGGGCGCTACGGCGTCATGTTCAGCGGTGGCTCGGCCGAGACGGCCGAGACGCTGCGCCTCTACGGCGAGAAGGTCGGCATCGCCTTCCAGCTGGCCGACGACCTCATCGACATCGAGTCCGAGTCGGGGGAGTCCGGCAAGCTGCCCGGGACCGACCTGCGCGAGGGCGTCGACACGCTGGCGGTGCTGCGGGCCCGGTCGCTGGCCGACCCGTCCGAGCCGCAGGACGCCAGGCTGCTCGAGCTGCTCGACACCGACCTGTCCGACGACGACGCCGGCGTCGCCGAGGCCCTCGAGCTGCTGCGGAGCCACCCCGGCCTCGGGCAGGCCCGCGAGGAGACCTTCGCCGTGGCGCGCGACGCCCAGCGGCTGCTCGACCCGTTGCCCGACAGCGACGCCAAGGCGGCGCTGCAGGCCCTGGCCCTGTCGGTCGTCGAGCGCGCGGGGTGACGTCGCGGGCCGGTGGTGAGGTGACGCTCGGTAGGGTGCGCTCATGAGCGGCCACCCCTCCACGCCCGCCGCCGCGCCCCGTGGCCGGATCACGGCCTCGCGGCTGTCCGCAGCGACCGCGGGCCTGTCCTACCCGCTCGCCGTCGTCGACGTCGACGCGTTCGACGCCAACGCGTCGGCGCTCGTCGGCCTGGCCGGCGGGCTGCCGATCCGCGTGGCGACGAAGTCGCTGCGCTGCCGCCCGCTCATCGAGCGGGCCCTCGCGCGCGACGGCTTCGCCGGTCTCATGTGCTACTCGGCCCGCGAGGCGATCTGGTGGGCGCGCTCCGGGCAGCGCGACGTGCTGCTCGCCTACCCGAGCGTCGATGTCGAGGCCCTGGCCGAGATCGCCGCCGACGCCGAGGTGCGGGCGTCCGTCGCCGTCATGGTCGACAGCGTCGAGCACGTCGACCTCATCGCCCGCGACGTGCCGGGGCACGCCGGCCTCCGGGTGGCCGTCGACGTCGACGCCTCGCTGCGGGTCGGTCCCGCCCACATGGGCGTCCGACGCTCCCCGACGCGTACGCCGGCCGAGGTCGAGGCGGTCATCCGTCGTGCGCAGGGGAACGGCCTCGTCGTCGTCGGCCTCATGTTCTACGACGCCCAGATCGCGGGCCTGCCCGACACCGGGCCGGCGGTGCGCCGGATGAAGAAGGCGTCCGCCAAGGAGCTGCTCGCCCGGCGCGGCGAGGTCGTCGCGGCAGCACGGGCCCTGGCCGACCTCGAGATCGTCAACGGCGGCGGCACCGGCAGCCTGCACGTCACCGGACGCGACGTCTCGCTCACCGAGCTCGCCGCCGGGTCGGGCCTCTACGCCCCCACGCTCTTCGACGGCTACGACGCCCTCGACCTGACGCCGGCGGCCTTCTTCGGCACCGCGGTGGTGAGACGGCCCGCCGACGGCGTCGTCACGGCGTACGGCGGCGGCTACGTCGCGTCGGGCCCCCCTGGCTGGTCGCGGGTGCCCGAGCCGCTCGAGGAGCAGGGCCTGCGGCTCGAGCGGCGCGAGGGCACGGGCGAGGTGCAGACACCGCTGCGGGGCCCGGGGGCCGACCGGCTCGCGCTCGGTGACCGAGTATGGTTCCGACACGCCAAGGCGGGGGAGCTGGCCGAGCGGTTCACGGAGTTCGTGCTCGTGGCCGGGGCCGGTGGCGACGAGGTCGTCGGACGAGCCGCGACCTACCGCGGGGAAGGGCAGTGCTTTGGCTGAGAAGGCGACACGCGTCGTCCGGAGCGTCGAGTGGTCGAACTGGGCGGGCACCGAGTCGACGAAGCTGGCCCGGGTCGCGACGCCGCGCAGCGAGGCCGAGGTGGCCGACGAGCTGCGCCGGGCGGCCGACCGTGACCTGCGGGTCAAGGCGATCGGCGCCGGGCACTCGTTCACCGGCGCCGCCGTCACCGACGGCGTCCAGCTGCGCCTCGGCGCGCTGACGGGCATCACGTCGATCGACGCGACGCGCGGCGAGGCCACGGTGCGCGCGGGTACGCCGCTGCACGTGCTCAACGAGGAGCTCGCGGCCTTCGGCTACGCACTGCCGAACCTCGGCGACGTCGACCGCCAGAGCATCGCCGGCGCCACCGGCACCGGCACACACGGCACCGGCCTGCGCCTGCAGGGGCTGTCCGCGGGCATCCGGGGCCTGCGCCTCGTGCTCGCCGACGGCTCGGTCGTCGACTGCTCGCCGCGGCGCGAGCCCGAGCTGTTCCAGGCTGCGCGCCTGGGCCTCGGCGCCCTCGGCGTCGTCACCGAGATCACGCTCGCGGTCGTGCCGGCCTTCCTCCTGCACGCCGTGGAGAAGCCCGAGCCCCTCCTCGACGTGCTCGCCCACCTCGACCTCGTGGCCGAGACCAACGACCACTTCGAGTTCTACTGGTTCCCGCACACCGACCGGACGCAGACCAAGCGCAACAACCGGGTGCCTGCGGGGACGAACGCCAAGCCGCTGCCGGCCTGGCGCGAGCGGCTCGACGACGACCTGCTGGCCAACCGGTTCTTCGAGCTGACCAACCGCGTGGCCACCCGGATGCCCCGCACGACCCGCGGCATCAACGCCATCGCCTCGCGGGCGCTGTCGGAGCGGCAGTACACCGACTGGTCGTACAAGGTCTTCGTCACGGCGCGCGACGTGCGGTTCATGGAGTCCGAGTGGGCGTTTCCGCGTTCCTCGCTCGCCGACGTGCTGCTCGAGCTGCGGCAGTGGGTCGACACGCACGACGAGCAGATCTCGTTCCCGGTCGAGTGCCGGGTGGCCGCGGCCGACGACGTCTGGTTCTCGACGGCCTACGAGCGGGAGAGCTGCTACGTCGCGATCCACAAGTACCACCGTCAGCAGCCGGGCGCCTACTTCGAGGCGTTCGAGGCCATCGCGGTCAACCACGGCGGTCGGCCGCACTGGGGCAAGATGCACACTCGCGACGCCGCCTACCTGCGCGGGATGTACCCGCGGTTCGACGACTTCCTCGCCGTGCGCGACCGCGTCGACCCGAAGCGTCGGTTCGCCAACCCCTACCTCGAGCGGGTGCTCGGCTCCTGACGCGGCCCCGTCCGGGCGGGTGACGCCGGCGGGGCTGTCGGCGGTTCGACCTACGGTGGTCGGACCGTCGAAGGAGGAGCCATGCAGCGCACGTACCCCGAGGGTGTCCCGTCGTGGGTCGACACCGAGCAGCCCGACGTCGAGGCCGCGATGGCCTTCTACGCGGCGGTGCTCGGGTGGACGTTCGCCCCGGCGACGCCGCCCGACGCGCCGTTCCGCTACGTCATCGCCCAGCTCGACGGCGCCGACGTCGCGGGCCTCGGCGGGCCCGCCGAGCAACCGCGCGGTGACGCTCCCGACTCGGGCGGGGGCCCGACGCCAACGTGGAGCACGTACGTGGCCGTCGACGACGCCGATGCCGGCGCGGCCCGGGTGGCCGAGCTCGGTGGCGCGGTCACCCAGCCACCCACCCGGGCCGGCGAGGGCGGCCGGTCCGTCGTGGCCACCGACCCCTTCGGCGCGCAGGTGCGCCTCTGGGAGGCCCGACGGCGCCTCGGCGCGCAGGTCGCCAACGTCCCCGGTGCCTGGAACTTCAGCGAGCTGCACAGCGCCGACCGCGACGCGGCCGCCCGCTTCTACGGCGCGCTCTTCGGCTGGCAGCTCGACGACCTCGGCTTCGCGACGCTCGTACGCCGGCCGGGCTACGGCGACCACCTCGACGCGACGACCGACCCCGGCATCCGCGAGCGGCAGGCGCAGGGCAACGTGCCGCCGGGGTTCGAGGACGCCGTCGCGTGGTGGCTGCCGCTGGGGCCGGGCGAGCGACCCCGCTGGAGCGTCACCTTCGCCGTGACCGACCGCGACGCCACGGCTGACCTCGTCGCCCGCCACGGCGGCACGGTCCTCGGCACCGACGACAACGCGTGGACCCGCACCGCCCTCGTCCGCGACCCGCAAGGGGCCGAGCTGACCGTGAGTCAGTTCCTCGGCTGACCGCGGGAGCGGAGCGGCGTACAGCAGACAACCGGGCCGTCGAGGGCGAGCCCGCACGCTCGCTCTGCGTTGCTCCACGAACCGTGCCAGCCGCCAGGCTCGTGCGGACTGGGCCACCTGCGGAGCAATGCAGAGCACACCGAGGGGTGCATTCGGCGCTCGGCCGGCGCGAGCGCTCTGCGTTGCTCCACGAACCGTGCCGACCGGCTTTGTCCCGCAGGGTGGTCCGCCCGGCGGAGCAATGCTGAGCACGCCGAGAGTGCACCCGGCGCCGTCCCCGTGGCCAGGACCGTCTCGAGAAGACAGCGCCATGGCCCTCGCTGTCAGCGGAGCGGGTCAGGTGGTGCGTGCAGCGCGCTGGCGCTCCCAGGCGATGCCTAAGGCTGCCTCGATGGCTGACCGGTCGCCGGAGAGGTCGGCCTGCACCTTGGTGTGCGACTCCCAGGCGGGTGGCACCCCGAAGGTGTCCGGGTGCTCGGCCACGAGCCGTTCCCGGTCCGCGCCTCCGAGGCGCACGAGCACCGTGCCGGGGGCGTCGGCCCGCGCCACGAGCAGGCCGTCCACGTACCAGGCGCGCCGGCCCTCGACGCGTCGGGCGCGGCAGCCCTCGAGCGTCGCGAGGTAGGCCTCGACGTCGTCCAGCGTCATCGTGCGGCTCCGACCGGACCGGGGCGCTCGGCGCTCGTGCCGGGGCAGCCCTGGATGCCCGAGCAGGACCAGCCGGCCGGGCTCCGTGGGCCGGCGCCTATCGCGGCGACGGGCTCCTCGACCTTCTGGCGGGGTTCGCCCTCGGGCTCAGGTACGTCGTTGCGGATGAGCAGCCACGACACGGCGGCACCGGCGAGGAGCATGACCGCGCAGACGAGCATCGCCGTGCGGTAGGCCGACGAGAACGCCACGGGTCGGGCGTAGTCCGCGCCGGACAGGCCGACGGCGGCGGGGAGCGCGGCCACGGCCAGCAGGCTGCCCGACCGGGCCACGGCGTTGTTGACGCCGCTGGCCACGCCGGCGAAGCGGTCCGGGGCCGCGGCGAGCACCGTGGCGGTGAGCGGCGCCACGAGCAGCACCAGTCCGACCCCGAAGACCGTGACGCCGGGCAGCACCCCGGTCCAGTACGACGACGACGCGCCGACGCCGGCGAGCAGCAGCGTGCCGAGCCCGCAGAAGATGGGCCCGACCGTCATGGGCACGCGTGGCCCGATGCGCGCCGCGAGCTCGCCGCCGCGGGCCGCGAACAGGAGCATGAGTACGGTGATCGGCAGGGTGGCGACGCCGGCCGGCAGCGGCCCCCACCCGAGCACCGTCTGCAGCTGGAGGGTGAGGAAGAAGAAGACGGCGCCGAGCGCCGCGTAGACGAGCAGCGTCATGCCGTTGGCGGCGCTGAACTGGCGCGAGGCGAACAGTGACGGCGGCACCATGGGGTGGTGGGTGCGGCGCTCGACGACGACGAAGGCGACCCCGAGCAGGACCCCCGCCGTCGCGACGGCCACCGTGCCCCCGGCGCCGAGCGCGTCGTGCTCGATGAGGGCGAAGGTCGTGACGCCGAGCGCGAGCGTCGCGAGCACCGCACCGGCGACGTCGAAGGTGTGGTCGGCCTCGGCGTCGCGCGTCTCGGGCACGGCGGTCACCGCGATGATCACGGTGATGATGCCGAGGGGCACGTTGAGCAGGAACGCCCAGCGCCAGCTCGCGTACTCGACGAGCCAGCCGCCGACGAACGGGCCGATGGCGGCCGCGATGCCACCCAGGCCGGACCATGCGCCGATGGCGCGGCCACGGTCGTCGTGGCGGAACGTCGACTGGATCATCGCGAGGCTGCCCGGGGTCAGCAGGGCTCCGCCGATGCCCTGGAGCACCCGGGCCGCGATGAGCTGCCCGGGCGACTGGGCCAGGCCGCACGCCGCCGAGGCGAGGGTGAACCAGGCGACGCCGATGACGAAGACGCGTCGGCGCCCGTAGCGGTCGCCCAGCGAGCCGCCCAGCAGGATGAGCGAGGCGAGCGCGAGGAGGTAGCCGTTCGAGATCCACTGCAGCCCAGCCAGATCGGCGGACAGCTCGCGGCCGATGCGCACGAGGGCGACGTTGACGACGGTGCCGTCGAGCATCGCCATCCCGGAGCCGAGCACGGCTGCCGTGACGACGAGCCGTCCGGCGCGCGTCTTGAGAGTCAGCCCGCCGACCTGCTCGCCGGCGGTCACGATCGGCTCGGCGGACGCGTCATGGCGAGCACGTCGAGGGCGGCGTCGAGCTGCTCCTCGGTGAGGCGTCCGTCGGCGACGTGGCCCTGTTCGATGACGACCTCCCGGATCGTCCTGCGCTCGCGGACCGCCTGCTTGACGACGGCCGCGGCGGTCTCGTAGCCGAGGTAGCGGTTGAGCGGGGTGACGACCGACGGTGAGCTCTCGGCGAGGGTGCGGGCGTGCTTGACCTCGGCCGTGATCCCGTCGATGCAGCGGTCGGCGAGCAGGCGCGCCGTCGCGGCGAGCAGCGTCAGCGACTCGAGGACGTTGCGAGCCAGGACCGGCAGCATGACATTGAGCTCGAAGTTGCCGGCAGCGCCCGCGGTGGTCACCGTGACGTCGTTGCCGATGACCTGGGCGCACACCATGAGGGTGGCCTCCGGCACGACGGGGTTGACCTTGCCGGGCATGATGCTCGAGCCGGGCTGGAGGTCGGGCAGGTGGATCTCGCCGAGGCCGGTGCGCGGCCCCGAGGACATCCACCGCAGGTCGTTGCAGATCTTCGTCAGGCCGACGGCGACGACCTTGAGAGCCCCCGACAGCTCGACGACGGCGTCTTGGGTCGACTGCGCCTCGAAGTGGTCCTGTGCCTCGCGGAACGCGACCCCGGTGTCGCCGGACACCCGCTCGATGACGGCCGCGGCGAAGCCCGGTGCGGCGTTGAGGCCCGTGCCGGCCGCGGTGCCGCCGAGGGGAAGCTCGGCCGTCGCGCCGGCCGCGTGGCGCACCCGCTCGACGCCGAGCTCGACCTGCCGGCGGTAGCCCCCGAACTCCTGGCCGAGGGTGACGGGCACGGCGTCCATGAGGTGGGTGCGCCCTGCCTTGACGACGTCGGCGAACTCGGTCTCCTTGCGCCCCAGGGCTCTTGCCAGGTGCTCGAGCGCCGGAGCGAGGTCGGTCATGGCCGCCACGGTGGCGGCCACGCGCAGCGCGCTGGGAAAGGTGTCGTTGCTCGACTGGCCGGCGTTGACGTGGTCGTTGGGGTGCACGGCCAGTCCCGAGGAGAGGTGGGCGAGGCGCGCGACGACCTCGTTGACGTTCATGTTCGTCGAGGTGCCCGATCCGGTCTGGAAGACGTCGACGGGGAACTGGTCGTCGTGCTCGCCCCGCGCGACCGCGTCGGCCGCGGCGGCGACGGCCTGCGCCATCGGGGGCTCGAGCACGCCGAGGTCGGCGTTGACCCGGGCCGCGGCGGCCTTGAGCCGGGCCAGGGCGTGCACGACGCCCGGCGG
This sequence comes from Intrasporangium sp. Soil_C_50, assembly GCF_057656595.1. Lineage (NCBI taxonomy): Bacteria > Bacillati > Actinomycetota > Actinomycetes > Micrococcales > Intrasporangiaceae > Intrasporangium > Intrasporangium sp. Soil_C_50. The sequence continues at coordinate 156,684 of NZ_JBDGKB010000004.1, read as the reverse complement.
GACCGGCTGACCGCTGATCGGGAAGTTCTCCACGGCGCGGGCCGTCTGTGCGCCCCAGAGAGCGTCGGCCGGTACCTGCACCTCGCCCATCGAGTCGTGCTCGGTGCGGGTCGGGGCGCTGTCGACCCCGGCGGCGCTCCCGGTGCTTCCCCTGCTCGGCGTCACTGCGCTCATGACCTCATCCTGCCCCCTCGGAGGCTGGTCCCGGCGGGTCAGGACCTCGGTCAGCGGGGGCAGTCGTCGGCGGGTACCGGACGCGGCTCGAGTGCGGCGAGGCGGTTGGCGCGCCGGTTGGCCCCGACGCTGAGGAGCGAGTCGGTCGTCAGGACGAGCAGGGCGACCCAGACGATGCCGAAGCCGACCCACCGCTCGGCCGGCAGGTGCTCGCCGAGGAGCAGCACCGCGCAGAGCAGCTGCATGACCGGGGTGATGAACTGGATGAGGCCGATCGTCACGAGCGGGACGCGTCGGGCCGCGGCGGCGAAGCACAGCAGCGGCACCGCGGTGACGACGCCCGAGAGCACGAGCAGCGTCGTGTGCGTTGCGCCGTGGTGGCCGAACTCGAGCTCGCCCTGTGAGCCGACGACGAGGAGCGTCACGGTCGCGACCGGAGCCAGGATGACGGTCTCGACGGTCAGGCCGTGCATCGCCTCGAGGCTCGCCCCGAGCTTCTTCTTCGTCAGCCCGTAGAGCGCGAACGACACGGCGAGGGAGAGCGCGACCCACGGCACGCGTCCGCCCGCGACACCGAGGTACACCCCGGCCGCGGCGCCGATGCCGACGGCGACCCACTGGAGCACGCGCAGCCGCTCGCGCAGCACGACGACGCCGAGTGCGACGGTGACGAGCGGGTTGAGGAAGTAGCCGAGGGCCGCCTCGCTCGTGTTGCCCGACACGACGGCCGCGACGTAGACGACCCAGTTGACGGCGATGAGCACGGCCGCGACGGCGAGCCCGACGAGCAGCCGGGGCCGGCGCAGCAGCGGTGCGACCCAGGCGAAGTCGCGGCGCACGAGCAGGACGAGCGCGCAGAAGAGCAGCGTCCAGAGGATCCGGTTGGCGAGGATCTCCCAGGCGCCGGCCGGGCGCAGGGCGTCGAAGTAGAGCGGGAACAGCCCCCACAGGCCGTAGGCGGCGAAGCCGAGCAGGGTGCCGCGCCCGACCTCACCCTCGGGCGAGCCGAGAGTCAGGCCGCCGGTGCGCGACGAAGGGCGCGACACCGGACGGAAGGTCGGACGGGAGGCCGTCACGCGTCGGGCGTCTCGCCGACGGTCCACGTGTCGCGGCCGGCGAGGAGGGCGTCGATGTCGGCGTCGGTGATCTCGGTGGTGCGCGCCGAGGCCACCTGCTCGCGGAGCAGGTCGTCGTAGGTCGGGCGCGACACGTTGCGGAAGATCCCCATCGGCACGTGGCCGAGGTCGGGGGAGTCGAGGCGCGAGAGGGCGAAGGCGGCCGACGGGTCGGTGGCGCCGGCGTCGTGGACGACGACGCGGGCCGGGTCGGCCTCGGCGCGCGGCACGACCGCGAGCGACCCGCGGTCGTCACGCACGACGACGGTCTCGGCGGTGCCGACCTCCTCGCCGTCGGACAGGTGCAGGATCCGGGCGGCCGCCTCGGTGCGGTCCTTGAGGACGTCGAAGACGCCGTCGTTGAAGATCGGGCAGTTCTGGTAGATCTCGACGAAGGCCGACCCGCGGTGCTCGGCCGCGGCCCGCAGCACCGCGGTCAGGTGCTGGCGGTCGGAGTCCATCGTCCGCGCCACGAAGCTCGCCTCGGCGCCGAGCGCCAGCGAGACCGGGTTGAACGGGGTGTCGAGCGAGCCGAGCGGCGTGGACTTGGTGACCTGGCCGATCTGCGAGGTGGGCGAGTACTGGCCCTTGGTCAGGCCGTAGATCTCGTTGTTGAACAGCAGGATCTTGAGGTTGACGTTGCGGCGCAGCGCATGGATGAGGTGGTTGCCGCCGATCGACAGCGCGTCGCCGTCGCCGGTGACGACCCACACCGACAGGTCCTCGCGCGTGGCGGCCAGGCCGGTGGCGATGGCCGGCGCGCGACCGTGGATCGAGTGCATGCCGTACGTGTCGAGGTAGTACGGGAAGCGCGAGCTGCAGCCGATGCCGGAGACGAAGACGATGTTCTCGCGGCGCAGGCCCAGCTCGGGCAGGAAGCCCTGGACCGCGGCGAGGATCGCGTAGTCGCCGCAGCCGGGGCACCAGCGCACCTCCTGGTCGGAGGTGAAGTCCTTCTTCGTCAGCGCGACGCCCTCGTCGAGGCGCGGGACGCCGGCGGTGCCGATGGCGGGCATGCCGAGGTCGGTGCTCACTTCGCGGTCTCCTTCACGCGCTCGTCGGTCGTGCTGCCGTTGGCGCCGCCGTTCGTGGTGCCGTTCGTCCCGCCGTTCGCGGCCCGTGGCTCCGGGACCGACGACGCAGATGACGCGGATGACGCGGACGCCGCGGCGATGACGTCGGCGAGGTCGCCGGCCTGGAACGGCAGCCCGCGCACCGAGGTGTGCGACTCGACGTCGACGAGGTACTTCGCCCGCAGCAGCAGGGCCAGCTGGCCGAGGTTCATCTCCGGGACGATGACGCGGTCGTAGGCGCGCAGCATCTCCCCGGTGTTGGCGGGGAACGGGTTGAGGTGGCGCAGGTGGGCCTGCGCGACGCGGGCGCCCCGGGCGCGGGCCTGGCGCACGCCCGCCGCGATCGGCCCGTACGTCGAGCCCCAGCCGAGGACGAGGACGTCGGCGTCGCCGGTCGGGTCGTCGACCTCGAGCGGGTCGATGGTGTCGGCGATCCCGTCGATCTTGGCCTGGCGCAGCCGCGTCATGTGGTCGTGGTTGTCCGGGTCGTAGGAGATGTTGCCCGTGACGTCGGCCTTCTCGATGCCGCCGACACGGTGCTCGAGGCCCGGCGTGCCCGGCACGGCCCACGGCCGGGCGAGGGTCTCGGGGTCGCGCAGGTACGGGTGGAACACCGGGTTGCCGTCGGCGTCGGTGGCGTTGGGCTCCGTGGCGTGCTCGACGGTGAGGTCGGGCAGCTCGGCCGTGCGAGGCAGGCGCCACGGCTCGGACCCGTTGGCGAGGTAGCCGTCGGACAGCACGATGACCGGGGTGCGGTAGGTCGTGGCGATGCGGACGGCCTCGAGGGCGGTGTCGAAGCAGTCGGCCGGCGTGGCCGGGGCGACGACGGCCACGGGCGACTCGCCGTTGCGGCCGAACATCGCCTGGAGCAGGTCGGCCTGCTCGGTCTTGGTCGGCAGCCCGGTGGACGGGCCGCCGCGCTGGATGTCGCAGACGATGAGCGGCAGCTCGAGCGAGACCGCGAGGCCGATCGTCTCGGCCTTGAGCGCCAGGCCCGGGCCGGAGGTCGTCGTGACGCCGAGCGCCCCGCCGAAGCTGGCCCCGAGGGCGGCCCCGACGCCGGCGATCTCGTCCTCGGCCTGCATGGTCGCGACGCCGTAGCGCTTGAGGCCGGCGAGGGTGTGGAGGATGTCGGAGGCCGGGGTGATCGGGTAGGAGCCGAGGAACAGCGGCAGGCCGGCCCGGTGGGCGGCGGCCACGAGGCCGAGCGAGAGCGCGACGTTGCCGGTGACGTTGCGGTAGGCGCCCGAGCGCATCCGGGCCGGGGCCACCTCGTAGGCGACGGCGAAGTCCTCGGTGGTCTCGCCGTAGTTGAACCCGGCGTGCAGCGCGGCGAGGTTGGCCTCGAGGATGTCCGGCTTGCTCGCGAACTTGCCCTTGAGGAAGGACTCGGTGCCCTCCATCGGGCGGGTGTAGAGCCACGACAGGAGGCCGAGCGCGAACATGTTCTTCGCGCGCTCCTTCTCCTTGCGGGTCAGGTCGGTGAACGAGGCGAGCGCCTCGACCGTGATCGAGGTGAGGGCCACGGGGTGCACGTGCCACGACTCGAGGGAGCCGTCCTCGAGCGGGCTCTGGGCGTAGCCGACCTTGGAGAGGTTCCGCTTCGAGAACTCGTCGGTGTTGACGATGAGCGTGGCGCCGCGGGGCAGGTCGCGCAGGTTGGCCTTGAGCGCGGCCGGGTTCATCGCGACGAGGACGTCCGGGGCGTCGCCCGGCGTCAGGACGTTGTGGTCGGCGAAGTGCAGCTGGAAGCTGGAGACGCCGGGCAGGGTGCCCTGGGGTGCGCGGATCTCGGCGGGGAAGTTCGGCAGCGTGGACAGGTCGTTGCCGAGCAGCGCCGTCTGCGACGTGAAGCGGTCGCCGGTCAGCTGCATGCCGTCGCCGGAGTCCCCGGCGAACCGTATGACCACGCGATCGAGCTGCTGGACCTTCTTGGTGCTCATGCTCTGCGACGTCCTCGAATTCCTACGATTCACGGCCCGGGGCAGCACGCGGCGGGCTTCTTCCATGCTATGACGCACATCGGCCCACTTTGTGCAGGTGCCACAACGTGGACGACGTCGATTCGTGCCCCGGGGTTCGGGTCGTGGGGCGCCCTACGGACGCCGGGGCGGGAGAGCGAACGCCGACCTCAGCGTGCGGGCGCCGTCACCGCGAGGACGAGCAGGCACCCGGGGACGAACCGCAGCACGGGTCCGCGCGAGGGGCGGTCGGGCACGACGTCGTCCTGGTCCCTGCTTCCCCTGTGAACCATGGGCCGCAGGCCAGCCCGGATGCCGCGGACCGCACCGTGCCACGCACCAGCAGGCATGGATAGGCTGGCCGACATGTCCGGGTACGCAGCCGTCGCAGCGGTGCTCGCCGCAGGCGTCGTCCTCGTGACCGCCGCGATGCTCGCTCGTCGGCTCCTGGCCCCGAGCGCCCCGCTGCCGGCCAAGCTGACCACCTACGAGTCCGGCGTCGACCCCGTCGGCGAGGGCTGGGCCCAGACCAAGGTGCGCTACTTCGTCTTCAGCTTCCTCTACGTCGTCTTCGCCGTCGACGCCATCTACCTCTTCCCGTGGGCGCTCGTCCTGCGCGACGCGTCGATCGGCCGTGCCAGCCTCGTCGAGATGGGCATCTTCATCGGCGTCATCGTCCTCGGGCTCGCGCACGCGGGCCGACGCGGCCTGCTGAGGTGGGTGTGATGGCGGCGAACCCGGGCCAGCAGCCGAACCAGCAGCCGAACCAGCAGCCGAACCAGCAGGGACAGCCTGTCGACCTGCCGATGCCGACCGTCGCGTCGCCGCACGCGCCCGTGCGGATGGGTGCCCTCGGCGGCCACGCCCCGCGACCGATCAAGGTCGTGCTCAACTGGGGCCGGCGCTACTCGCTCTGGGTGTTCAACTTCGGGCTCGCCTGCTGCGCCATCGAGTTCATCGCCGCCTCGATGGGGCGCCACGACTTCATCCGGCTCGGCGTCATCCCCTTCGCCCCCGGCCCCCGGCAGGCCGACCTCATGGTCGTCTCGGGCACGGTCACCGACAAGATGGCCCCGGCGATCCGCCGTCTCTACGACCAGATGCCCGAGCCGAAGTACGTCATCTCCTTCGGTGCCTGCTCCAACTCCGGCGGCCCGTACTGGGACTCCTACTCGGTCACGAAGGGCGTCGACCAGGTCATCCCCGTGGACGTCTACGTGCCGGGGTGCCCGCCACGGCCCGAGGCCCTGCTGCACGGCATCATCCGCCTGCAGGAGCAGATCGCCGACGAGCGGCTGTCGGCCCAGCGGATCCGCGGCCGGTACGCCGGCCACCGCGTCGCGAGCTCCGGCGACGTGCGTCGTCCCCTCCTGTCGCGCCCGGCCCGCGGGTCCGGTGCGGTGCCGACGCCCGACGCGCCCGACGCGCCCGACGCGCCCGACGCGCCCGACGCGCCCGACGCGCCCGACGCGACCCGCACGCCCGGCACGCCCGGCGCCGGCGCACCGTCGGGGGCCGACCGATGATCACCGCCGACCCGCGCGACCTGCCGCTCGGCGAGTGGGCGAGCACCGTCCTGCAGCTGCGCGAGGCGGGGCACACCTACTTCGACTGGCTCACCGCCGTCGACGAGACCGACCGCGACGACGCGCCCGGCTTCGACGTCGTCTGCCACCTCATCGACCCCTCGACCCCCGGGGCCGCCACCGGCGTCCTCGTGCGCACCCGCGTGCCCGCCGACCGGCCCGTGCCGTCGCTGACACCGGTCTTCGCCGGCGCCGCCTGGCACGAGCGCGAGACCCACGAGATGTTCGGCATCGACTTCGACGGCTTCGACGACGGCACCGGCCTCGGCCTGCGCCCGCTCCTGCTGCCGGAGGGCTTCGAGGGCACGCCGCTGCGCAAGTCGTTCGTGCTCGCGGCCCGCGCGTCGAAGCAGTGGCCCGGCGCCAAGGAGCCGGGGGAGGGGCACGACAGCGCTCGCGCCCCCGGTCGCCGACGCGTCCAGGCCCCGGGCGTCCCCGGCCCCGAGTGGGGGCCGCGATGACGCTCACCCCCTGGCTCGAGGTCGTCGTGCGCGCCGTCGCCGTGCTCGCCGCCTTCCTCGTGCTGCCGCTGCTCGTCGGCCAGACCGAGCACAAGGTCATGGCGCACATGCAGGGCCGGCTCGGCCCGATGTACGCCGGCGGGTTCCACGGCTGGGCCCAGCTCGTCGCCGACGGCGTCAAGTTCGTCCAGAAGGAGGACGTGACGCCGGCCCGCGCCGACCGCTGGGTGTTCCGCCTCGCGCCGTTCGTCGCCCTCGTGCCCTACCTCGTGGCGCTCGCCGTCGTGCCGCTGTCGCCCCGCGTCGTCGGGGCCGACGTCGACGCGAGCGTCGTGCTCGTCCTCGCCGCAGTGGGCGTCGGGGTCGTCGGCACCCTGATGGCCGGGTGGGCCTCGGCCAACAAGTACTCGCTGCTCGGCGGCATGCGGGCCGCCGCCCAGCTGGTGTCCTACGAGCTGCCGCTCGTGCTGTCCGTGGCGTCGGTCGCGCTGGCCGGGGGCACGCTGTCGGTCATCGGCATCGCCGAGGCCTGGACGCCGTGGTGGCTGCTCTGGCAGCTGCCCGGCATGGTCGTCTTCCTCGTCGCGGCGCTCGCCGAGCTGCAGCGGCCACCGTTCGACATGCCGGTCGCCGACTCCGAGATCGTCTTCGGTGCCTTCACCGAGTACACCGGCCTGCGGTTCGCGTTCTTCCTGCTCGCCGAGTACGCCGGCATCGTCGTGTTCTCGCTCCTGTTCGCGGTGCTCTTCCTCGGCGGCTGGGCCGGCCCGCTCGAGGCGACGCTCGGCTGGGTGTGGACCCTCCTCAAGGGCTTCCTGGTGGCCGTCGTCGTCATCTGGCTGCGGGTGTCGTGGCCGCGGATGCGCGAGGACCAGCTGCAGCGCCTCGCCTGGGTGTGGCTCGTGCCGTTGTCGCTGTTCCAGCTCGCCCTGACTGCTGTCGGTGTGGTGATGCTCGGATGAGCCGCCCGACGCTCCGGAACGAGCCGACCCCCGCACCCACGCCCAACTGCTCGACCCGACCCGAGGAGGTGACGCGTCGTGGGTGAGGGAATCGTCCCCGGCCTCGTCAAGGGACTCGCGCAGACGGCCCGGACCATGACGCGCCGGACGCACACGGTCGAGTACCCCGACGTCGCGCCGGCCCTGCCGCCACGCACCCGGGGGGTCATCGCGCTCACCGAGGAGAACTGCACCTCGTGCATGCTCTGCGCGCGCGAGTGCCCCGACTGGTGCATCTACATCGACTCCCACAAGGAGGAGGTGCCGCCGACGACCCCCGGGGGCCGGGCCCGCCAGCGCAACGTCCTCGACCGCTTCGCCATCGACTTCTCGCTGTGCATGTACTGCGGCATCTGCATCGAGGCCTGCCCGTTCGACGCCCTGCACTGGAGCCCCGAGTTCGAGTACGCCGAGCTCGACATCCGCGACCTGTTGCACGAGAAGGGCCGGCTCGGCGCGTGGATGGCCACCGTGCCGCCGCCGCCGGCGCTCGACCCCGGCAGCGCCGAGCCTGCCGAGGTCGCCGCCTCGTCCCGCCCGGCGCGGGGTGCGCGCGGGGCCGCCGGCGCGGGTACCGACGCCGGGGCGCCGGCTCGCCCGACCCGCGTCCGTCCCGCGCGCGACACGGCAACCGGCACCGCGTCCGAGGCTCCCGCCCGTCCCGCACGTGACACGACGCCGACGCGACCGCTGCCCGCGGCAGGAGCGGCTGCGGCCGAAGCCGAGGCCGCGTCGGCCACCGGCGACGAGACGCAGGTCCTGCCGACCTCCTCGACGCCCGACTCCACGCCCGACTCCGAGCCGGAGCCCCGCGACGAGGAGGGCGACGCGTGACGACCCGCGACATCGTGTTCGTCGCCGTCGGCGCGATCACGGGCCTCACGGCGCTGCTCGCCGTCACGACCCGCCACGTCGTGCACGCGGCGCTGTGGCTGCTCGTCTCGCTGGGGTCGCTCGCCGGCTGCTACCTCGTGCTCGGCCAGGAGCTCGTCGGCCTCGTCCAGCTGCTGGTGTACGTCGGAGCCGTCGTCGTGCTCGTGCTCTTCGCACTCATGCTGACCCGCGCACCGATCGGCCCGCACGCCGAGATCGACACCCCGGTATGGCAGCGTGTCGTCGGCGCGCTCCTCGGGGCCGCGAGCGCGGCGCTGCTCGGCGCGCTCCTCCTGCCGCTCTTCTCGGGGGCCACGGCCTCCCTCGACGACGCCCCGTCGGCCACGCCGCGCATCGCCCAGGCCGTCTTCGGCACGTGGGTGTGGCCCTTCGAGCTGCTGTCGGTGCTCCTGCTCGTCGCGCTCATCGGCGCCTTCGCGGTGTCGCGCATCGTGCTGCACCGGGGAACGGTCGATGCCGTCGACCCCGCCCGCGCCCGCACCGCCGGCCCGGGAGCGGCGTCGTGATCCACCTCGAGCTGCCCGTGCTCCTCGTCGCCGTGCTGGCCGGAGCGGGCGTCTTCGGCATCCTCGCCCGGCGCAACGCGGTGCTCGTGCTCATCGGAGTCGAGCTCGTCCTCAACTCCGCGAACCTCCTTCTCGTCACGGCCGGTTCGCGGTCGGGCTCGCCCCTCGCAGCAGGCGCGGTGCTGACGCTTTTCGTCATCACCATCGCGGCCGCCGAGGTCGTCGTGGCGCTCGCGATCGTCCTCGTGCTGTTCCGCACTGCCGGCCACGTCGACCTGACGCGGGTGCCCGTCCTCGACGACGGCCCCGACCCAGACGACCTCGACGACGCCGAGGGCGCCGACGCGTCCGGTGAGCCCGACGCGTCCGGTGAGTCCGACGCAGTTGGCGAGGGTGACGTGCCCGCCGAGCCGGCGCAGGCCGGCCCGGAGGTGCACGCATGAGCTGGGTCGTGCGTCTGATCGTGGTCCTGCCGGCGCTCGCGGCGCTCGGCGGCCTGCTCGTGCACCGGCAGCGTCGGGTGTCGGCCGCGATCGCGGTGGGCGCCTCGACGCTCGTCACCGTGCTCGCGCTCGTCCAGTGGGTCGCGCCGTCGCGCACGGCCGACATCGACACCTTCGGCGCGCTGCCGCTGGGTGACCTGTCCGTGCCGCTGCACCTGCTCTCCGACCGGGTGTCCGGGCTCGTGGCGTTCGTCGTGGCCGTCGTCGTGCTCGGGATCCAGGTGTTCACCGTCTGGTACCTGCACGACGACCCGCGCTACGGACGCTTCGCGGCGACGGTCTCGCTCTTCGCCGCGGGCATGCTGCTCCTCGTCCAGGCCTCCGACCTCGTGCTCGTCCTCGTCGGCTGGGAGATCATGGGCTGGTGCTCGTGGCTGCTCATCGGCCACGACAGCGAGCGACCCGCCGCGCGCCGCGCCGCCTACAAGGCGTTCCTCGTCACCCGCGTCGCCGACATCGGCATGGTCGTCGGCATCGTCGCGCTCGCCGTCCGGGCCCGCAGCACCGACCTGCTCGCCGTCATCTCCGCGAACGGGAGCACGACGGCACTGACCATCGGCCTCGTCGGCGTGGCCGTCGGCGTCGCCGGCAAGTCCGGCCTGATCCCGTTCCACGACTGGCTGCCCGACGCCATGGAGGGCCCGACCCCGGCGTCGGCGCTGATCCACGCGGCGACGATGGTCGCGGCCGGCACGTACGTCATCGCCCGGCTCTTCTCGCTCTACGCCTCGCACGACGGCGCTCGCACGTTCCTCGCGGTCCTCACCGCGGTGACGATGGTCTACGCCGCGCTGCTCGCCCTCGTCCAGACCGACCTCAAGCGGTTGCTCGCCTACTCGACGCTGAGCCAGATCGCGATCATGCTCTCGGCGCTCGCCACCGCGCCGCACGACCTCGGGCCCGGCGCGGGCCTGTCCCAGCTCATCGGCCACGCGTTCTTCAAGGCGCTGCTCTTCCTCGCCGCCGGCTGGCTGTCGGTGCTCGCCGGGGCCACCGCCCTCGTGGCGCTCCGCGGACGCCTCCGGCCCACGGGCGCCCTGCGGTGGGCCACCGGCATCGGCCTCGCCTCGCTCGCGGGCGTCCCGCCCCTCATCGGCTTCTTCACCAAGGACACCGTCATCGACGCCGCCCTCGAGGGCGAGGGCGTCGGCGCGACGATCGTCGTTGTCGCGCTCTTCGTCACCGTCGTGCTCACGGCGGCCTACTGCACCCGCGCCTGGCTGCTCCTCGACACCCCGGTGGCCGAGGAGGTCGTGGACACCTCGGATGCCGGCGAGCTGCTCGAGGGCCCGGAGGCCGCCGAGGTCGTCGTCGCCGAGAAGGACGTCGCCGTGGTGACCGCCGCCGACAGCGCCGACGATGCCGAGGTCGAGCGCGTCCACGCCCACGGGCACGCACCCATCACCCTGTCCGCGGCCCTCGTCGTCTCGGTCCTCGCGGCGCTCTGCGTCGTCGGCACGCTCTTCCTCACCGGTCTGCGCGGAGGGATCCACGTGGGCCTGCTCAGCGCGATGCTGTCCGTGCTCCTCGTCGTGGGGGCCGCGTTCGCGGTCTGGTCGCTGAGCGGGCAAGGTCGCGTCGACGTCGCCGAGCGGGTCCCGGCAGGCCTGCGCGACAATGCAGTCCGCGGCTTCGGCATCGACGCCGCCTACGTCGGGGTCGGACGAGCCGTCACCGCCACCGCTCGCCTCGTCGTGACCCTCGACCGTGACGTCGTCGATGCCTACCCGCGGGCCGCCGCCGTGGTCGTCCGCGGGCTCGGGCGTCTCGGTGACCGCGCGCACCGGGGCGTGCCGTCGTCCGCGCTCGTGGCCCTGCTCGTCGGTGCCGTCGCCGTGGCCGTCCTGGGGGTGGCCGCATGGCGCTGACCGTGATGCTCCTCGTGCCGCTGCTCGCGGCCATCGCCCTCGTCGCCATCCCCGGCGAGTCCCGGGCCGAGCGCGGGATCGCCCTGGGGGCGTCCGTCGTCACGGCCGTCCTCGCCGTCGTCGTCGTGGCCACCCGGGCCGAGGTCGACGCGCCGTGGATCCGCGCGCTCGGGGTGCGCTGGCACTTCGGGGTCGACGGCGTCTCGGCCGCGCTCGTGCTCCTGACGGCCCTGCTCACCGTCGGCGTCGTCGCCCACGCGCTGTCCGGCCCGATCCCCAGGGGCGGCACCGGGTCGACCTTCCTCGGCTGCATCCTCCTCGTCGAGACCGGTGCCCTCGGCACGTTCCTGGCCCGCGACGCCATCCTCTTCTTCATCGCCTTCGAGGTCGTGCTCGTGCCGATGTGGGTGCTGATCCGCCGGTTCGGCGACGACCACGTGCCCGACGAGGCTCGGGCCGACGCGGCGGGCCGGTTCGTGCTGTTCACGGTCCTCGGCTCGACACTCATGCTCGTCGGGATCCTCTTCCTCGTGCACCACCAGGGCACGTCCGACCTCGTGGCCCTCGCGGCCCGACATGGCCAGGGACTGGCCCGGCCGTTGCAGGTCGCCATCGCGGCCGTGCTCCTGCTCGGCCTGGGCATCAAGGTCCCGCTGTGGCCGCTGCACACGTGGCTGCCGTCGGCGCACACCATCGCCCCCACGGCGGGCTCGGTGCTCCTCGCGGCCGTCCTGCTGAAGATGGGCACCTACGGGATCGTGCGCCTGGTCGTGCCGACGGTTCCGGCCGGCATCGCCGCTCTCGCGCCGCTGCTCGCCGTCCTCGGCGTCGTCGGCATCCTTTGGGGAGGCCTGGCCTGCCTCGTCGAGCGCGACCTCAAGCGGCTCATCGCCTACAGCTCCGTGGCGCACATGGGCTTCGTCGCGCTGGCGATCGCCTCGGGCAGCGAGACCGGTCTGCAGGCCGCGCTCTTCGGCAACATCGCGCACGGCGTCGTGTCGGCCCTGCTGTTCCTCGTCGTCGGCGAGCTCAAGGAACGGTGGGGCTCGGCCGACCTGAGGGTGGCCCGGGCCGCGCTGCGCGACAAGGCTCCTCGCCTCGGTGGAGTGCTCGTCGTCGGCCTGGCCGGCGCCTTGGGGCTGCCGGGACTCATCAGCTTCTGGGGCGAGTTCCTCGCCCTGTACGCCACGTGGTCACCGGCCGAGGGCCGGCCCGTCACCCTGCTGCGCGTCTGCGTCCTGCTCGGCGCGGTGGGCCTGGCCCTGGCGGCGGGCTACTCGCTCCGGGTCGCGCGCATCGTGTGGGCGGGCGAGGGCAGCGAGGCTGCCGTCGGTCCGGCCGCCGAGGCCGTCGCCGACGCCCGTGGCGTCCGCTGGGGCGTCATGCTGGCCCTCGTCGTCGTCATCGTCGTGCTCGGCGTGGCGCCACACCTGCTGCTGTCACTGTCCGATGCCGCGGCCTCCGGGCTGATCACCGGTACGGGGGTGGTGCCGTGAACGGGCTGAGCCTCGACCTCGCCGTCCTCCTGCCGGCGCTCGTACCGCTGGGTGGGACGCTGCTCGTCCTCGTCGCCGACCTCGTCGCGCCGACCTTGCGGCGACTCCCGTGGGCGATCGCGGCGCTGGCCTCGCTCGGGACCGCCGTCGCCGCCGTGCCCGGTCTCGCGTCGGGCGACACCCGATCCACGCTGTGCCTCGCGACGCCGCCCGGCTCGGCCCTGCCGACCGTCCAGGGGCTGCCCGCGTCGTGCTTCTGGGAGGCCGACGCCCTGACCGGCGCGCTCCAGCTCGTCGCCGGGGTGGCCGCCCTGGTGTGCGTGACGCTCGCCTGGCCGCGACCCCGCAGCCGCCGGGTGCACGGCCCGACGTCCGAGCCGGTCCAGGTCGTGCTGCTGCTCGCGGCGCTGGCCGCGACGGTCGTCGTGGCCGCGAGCCGCGACGTCGGCACGTGGCTGGTCGCCCTCGAGCTCGCGACCCTGCCGGTCGTCGTGCTCGTGGCGCTCTCGGGTCGAGGCTCGGCCGTCGCGGGCGCCACGCAGCTGCTCGTCATGTCGCTCGTGTCGTTCGCGCTGCTGACGCTCGGCGTCGCCCTCTGGTACGCGGCGACGGGCAGCCCGTTCCTGACGCCGGACGCCGCCCTGTCGACGAGCGGGGCGTTCGAGGCCGCTTCGGGTGCTCCGGCGTCGGTCGTCTTCCCGTCGGTGTCGGCGGGCGTCGTGTCGCTCGCGACGGTGCTCGTCCTGGCCGGTGTCGGGTTCAAGCTCTCGCTCGTGCCGTTCCACGCGTGGACGCCGACGGCGTACGCCGGGGCCCCGCTGCCGATCGCCGCCTTCCTCGCGACGGTCTCGAAGATCGCCGCCCTCGCCGCGCTCCTCGTGGTCCTGCGGGCCGTGTCGGTGCTCGGCACGCCGGCGTTGCTGTCGATCGCGTTGCTCGCCGCACTGAGCATGACCGTCGGCAACGTCCTGGCCCTGCGCCAGGACGACGTCGTGCGCCTGCTCGCGTGGTCGACCGTCGCGCAGGCCGGGTGGGTCGTGCTGCCGCTCGTCAGCATCTCGGCGCTCGGCGTCGGGGCGAGCGCGACCTACCTGCTCACCTACGTCGTCGCGACGCTCGTCGCCTTTGCCGTCGTGGCTGTCACCGTCCGCGAGCGTCCGGCCGACGGTCGGAGCCTCGCCGGCTACGAGGGCCTGTGGCGCCGGAGTCCGTGGCGCGCCGGGGCCCTCGCCCTCGCCCTGACCTCGCTCGCGGGTCTCCCGCCCGGCATCATCGGCCTTGTCGGCAAGGTGGTGGCCCTGCGGCCCGTCGTCGCCGAGGGCTGGGTGTGGTTGGCCGTCGTCGCGGCGGTCAATGCCGTGCTCGGGGTGGCGGTGTACCTGCGCTGGCTGCGTCCGGTCGTGTCGTCCCCGGACGCACCGGGCGCGGTGCCTGGCGTCCCCCGACGACGGGGTGGCCGCGTCGCGGTCGCCGGACTGGTGCTCGCCGCCACGGTGCTCGTCGTCGTCAGCGTCCAGCCGGACGTCCTGCTGCGCCTTCTGGGCTGATCGGCGGACCGTCCGCGGCCCCGCGCCGGCCGGCCGTCCGCGTCACGCGTCCCCGGTGTCGGGAAACGCTCGGCCACGCGTCTTGCCCCGACGATCGGGTTCGCACTGGCACGGGCACGCACGCAGGCAGAGCTCTTCGAAACACGCGTCGAGGCAGTCGCACACGGGCTCCGGCTCGGGGCCGTGGCGTTCGAGCCATTCGGCCCGTCGGCGGGCGAGCCCTTCGATCCTCGCCCGACGCAGCCCGGCGGGCGTCGGATGGTCGGGTTGGGTGCCCACACGTTCGCGGGCCTCGGCTCGGCGGTCCCGCAGGGTGTACCAGCCCTTCGCGTCCGGCCGGCCCTTGCGCGGGTTGGCGCCCCGGTGCGCTGGCATGCCCTCCGGGCCGGCGACGTCGAGGTGGCTCGGGAAGTGTCGTTCGGCGTGGTCGCGGAGCACGTCCCAGGGCACGGGCAGCACCTCGGCGCCGGAGGCGTCGACGACCTGGAGCCGCAGCCCGGCCAGACGCAGGATCGTCGAGAGCGCGCCGACGCTGAGGTCCCGCTCGCCCGTCTCCAGTCGCCCGACCTGAGCGCGCGAGAGACCCAGGTGTGCGGCGAGCTCTCGCTGGCTCAGATCGGCGAGCCGTCGGACGCGGCGCACGTAGCCCGGGACGTCCGGCTCGTCGTCGGTCATCGGCCCTCCTGGCGTCGTGGCGAGACCACCTTCGCGCACCCGCCCTGGACCGCGCCTGCCCCGTCCCCAGCCGGAGACGTCCCCTCGCCGCCGCCTGCGGCGCTGTGCACAGGGAGGAACCCACCCGCCCACTCACGCACTGCTCCCACCCCGGGAGCAGGTGGTGAGGGTGTGAGGGGGTGTGGTGTGCCGGGTGGTGGGGGTCCGCTCCCTCACGCACTGCTCCCGCTGTGGGAGCAGGTGGTGAGGCTGTGAGGGGGTGTGGTGTGCCGGGTGGTGGGGGTCCGCTCCCTCACGCACTGCTCCCGCTGTGGGAGCAGGTGGTGAGG
>NZ_JBDGKB010000004.1:0-141398 GCF_057656595.1 Intrasporangium sp. Soil_C_50 | reverse complement strand
AGGGGAGCGGGCGGCGTGGTCCCGGGCCGGAGCGCAAGCGACCCCGCCGCTCCTCGAAGCGGCGGGGTCGGGTTCGGTGCGGCCGGTCCTCAGCTGAGGGCGAGGGCCTCGCCGCGGGCGGCCGGGACCGGGGTCACGGTGTCGGTGACGCGCTTGGCGTGCCGCAGGCCGAGGATGCTGAGGACGATGATCAGGCCGGCTCCCACGTAGGCCACGACGGCCGCGATGCCGGCGACGGCGCCCATGGTGCCGAAGGCGTAGGCGTTGAGGAGCAGGCCGCGCAGGGTGTTGCCCATGAAGAGGGTCTGGCGCAGCTGGCCGAGCTCTGCGACCTTCGCCTGGTCGGCGTTGGCGTCCTTGGTCAGGGTCATGAACTCGCCCGAGACCTGCTCGTAGGTCCGGTTGTCCGACGCGGCGTTCATGTGGACGAGGATGTAGTGGTCGGCGAAGGCCTTGGCCTGCTCACCGGTCGTCATCTTCGTCTGGCCGTCGGCCCACGGCTCCAGGGCGGCCTTGTCTGCCGGAGCCATCTTCGCGATCGCGGCCGCGGCCGGCATCGTGATGTCCTGCTGGACCAGCTGCTGCTGGACCTGGTCGCCGATGAAGGTGCTCGCGTAGGTCATCAAGCCTCCGGCGACGAGCAGGACGGCGGCCACGATGAGGCCGGTCCACGAGATGAGCCTGTCGAGCGTCTTGCGCATGATTGCGCCTCCTGGTGTGAGGATCGGGGCTGTGTCCCCGGGTCGGTTCCTGACACTGCGAAACTACTACGACGCGTAGTACGACATGTAGTAGTTGAATGGTCATCTGCTGTGGTGTCCGTCACTCCCAGCTCCCAGCGAACGCCCAGCCGAGGGAACCGCGCCCGTGCTCCGCGCGTTGACCCGACATGCACAACCACTTCAACGGGCTCAAGACCGCCGCCCTCTTCGGCGGCATCTGGGCCCTGTTGCTCGGGATCGGCGCCTTCGTCGCCGGCGGCCGCTACATCTGGGTCTTCGCGCTCATCGGCGTCGCGACGACGTTCTACGGCTACTGGAACTCCGACAAGCTGGCCATCCGCGCCATGCACGCCTACCCGGTGTCCGAGGCGCAGGCCCCGGCGATGTACCGCATCGTCCGCGAGCTCTCGACGCGAGCGGGCAAACCGATGCCGCGCCTCTACATCTCCCCGACCCAGGCGCCCAACGCCTTCGCCACGGGCCGCAACCCCAAGAACGCCGCGGTCTGCTGCACCGAGGGCATCCTGCAGCTGCTCGACGAGCGCGAGCTGCGGGGCGTCCTCGGCCACGAGCTCATGCACGTCTACAACCGCGACATCCTCACCAGCTCGGTCGCGGCGGCAGTCGCCGGTGTCATCACCTCCATCGGCCAGATGCTGATGTTCACGAGCATGTTCGGCGGTGGCGGCAACGACGACGACCGCCCCAACCCGTTCGCGCTGCTCGTCATGAGCCTGCTCGCCCCGCTCGCCGCCGTCCTCATCCAGATGGCCATCAGCCGCACCCGCGAGTTCGACGCCGACGAGGACGGCGCCGCACTGACCGGCGACCCGCTCGCCCTCGCCTCGGCCCTGCGCAAGCTCGAGACCGGCGTCGCTCGCGCCCCGCTGCCACCGCAGCAGGACATCGTCAACGCGAGCCACATGATGATCGCCAACCCGTTCCGGGCCCAGGACGTCACCCGGTTCCTCTCCACCCACCCGCCGATGGACCGCCGCATCGCGCGCCTCGAGCAGATGGCGGGCGGCCCGCTCCAGCACTGACGGGGTATCCCGGCGACGCCGGGCCGCGCCATCTGGCAGGCTCGCTCCCATGCGCAGTCTCACCCTGGCCGAAGCCCGCGAGCGATCCTCGCTGCTCACCGTCACCTCGTACACGGTCGACCTCGACCTCGACCAGGGACCCGACGTGTTCGGCTCCCGCTCGACGGTGCGGTTCACCTCCGCGACACCCGGCGAGGGATCCTGGGTCGACGTCAAGGCGCGCTCGGTCGAGTCCGCGACCCTCAACGGTGCGGCTCTGGACCCGGCAGGGGTCGTCGACGGACGGCTCGAGCTCCCGGGTCTCGCAGCCGACAACGAGCTCGTCGTCGTCGCGACGATGGAGTACAGCCACGACGGCCAGGGCCTGCACCGGGCCACCGACCCGGCCGACGGCCTCGACTACGTCTACGGACACCTCTTCCTCGACGCCGCCCCCAGCGTCTACGCCTGCTTCGACCAGCCCGACCTCAAGGCCCCCTACGACGTCACCGTCCGGGCCCCGCGCGAGTGGGTCGTCATCGGCAACGGCGCCGCCGAGCAGGTCGAGCCGGGCACCTGGGTGCTGGCGACGACCCGTCCGCTCGCCACCTACTTCGTCACGGTCTGCGCCGGGCCGTACGTCTCCGTCCGGGCCGAGCACGACGGCATCCCGCTCGGCGTGCACGCCCGCGCCTCGCTCAAGGAGCCGCTCGAGCGCCACGCCGCGGAGATCCTCGACGTCACGCGCCGCTCCTTCGACTACTTCCACGGCCTCTTCGGCATCCGGTACCCGTTCGGGGAGTACCACCAGGTCTTCGTGCCGGAGTTCAACGCGGGTGCGATGGAGAACCCGGGCTGCGTGACCTTCCGCGACCAGTACCTCTACCGGGGGGCCGCGACGCGCGACGAGCTGCTGACGCGCGCCAACACGGTCAGCCACGAGATGTCGCACATGTGGTTCGGCGACCTCGTGACGATGAAGTGGTGGGACGACCTCTGGCTCAACGAGTCGTTCGCCGAGTACATGTCGCACCGCTGCCTCGTCGACGCCACCGAGTACACCGACGCCTGGGTCGACTCCTCGATCGTGCGCAAGGTGTGGGGCTACGGGGCCGAGCGCTCGCCCTCGACCCACCCCGTGGCCGGCGTCGAGGCCCTCGACGCCCAGAGCGCTCTGCAGAACTTCGACGGCATCTCCTACGCCAAGGGCGCCGCCGCGCTGCGCCAGCTCATCGCCTACGTCGGCGACGACGCGTTCATCGCGGGGGTGCGCACCTACCTGGCCGACACCTCCTACGGCAACGGCACCCTCTCCGACTTCCTCAGCGCCATCGAGCGGGCGAGTGGCAAGGACCTCACCGCGTGGTCGAAGGGCTGGCTGCTCACCGCCGACCGCGACACGATCTCCGTGGAGGTCGACGCGCAGGGCGGTCTCGTCGAGAGCGCCTCGGTCACCCGACAGGCCCCGGCCGCGCACCCGGCCGACCGCCCGCACGCCTTCGACGTCGCGGGCTGGACCGACGGTCGCGAGGTGGGCCGGGTCTCGACCACGGTCACCACCGACAGGACGCCGCTCGACGCGCTCGCCGGCGGCGAGGTCCCCGCAGTGCTCGTGCCCAATGCGTCCGACCTCACGTGGGCGCGCGTGCTCCTGTCCGACGCGACGGTCGCGGCGCTGCCCGACCAGCTGGCCCAGGTGCCCGACCCGCAGGCCCGAGCGGTCGTGTGGTCGGCGCTCGTCGACGGCGTCCACGGCGCGTCGGTTGCCCCCGACGCCTTCCTCGACGTCTTCGACGCCGCGTGGCCGCACGAGACCAACTCCTCGATCCTGACCCGCATGGCAGCCTACGCCGAGCACCGCATCGTGCCGTTCTTCGTCCCGCGCCCGGCGCAGGCCGCCGCCGTCGCGCGGCTCGCCTCGGCCGCAGCCTCCCTGCTGGACCGGGCCCCGGCCGGATCGACCGAGTCGCTGGCCGCGGCCCGGCTGCTCGCCGGCACGAGCGACGACGAGTCCCTGCTGCGTGCCTGGGCCGACGGCAGCCAGCTGCCCGAGGGACTGTCCGACGACGGCGACTTCCGCTGGATCGTCGTGCGCAACCTCGCCTCGCGAGGGCTGCTCGACGTCCCCGGCGTCGACGCGTTCCGGGCGAAGGACGACACGCTGCAGGGTGCGCTCAACGCCCTCATGTGCCGGGCGTCGCTGCCGGCGGCCGACGACAAGGCGTGGGCCTGGGACCAGCTGACCGGGCGGCACGGGCGCTCCAACTACGAGATGGTGCACCTGGCCCGCGGTTTCTGGATGGCGCCCGACGACGCCCTCGTCACCGACTACGTGACCCGCTACTTCTCCGACGTCCCGGCCATGTCCGGCTGGGTCGGCGAGGACGCCCTGTCGCGCGTCGTGCTCGTGGCGTTCCCGAAGGTCTTCACCGATGACACGGCCCGTCTCAGCGCCGACACCCTCGCACGCCACGACCTGACCCCGGCGGTACGACGCTCGCTCGTCGACGCCGACGCCGAGCTGCGCGAGGCCCTTGAGTCCCGTACGACCTTCGGGGCGGTGGCGTGACGTCAACGCCGTGAGACCTCTTGCGGCGCAAGGTGGATGGGTCGTCGACCCGTACGCCGAGATCTGGTACGCAAAGCCGCCCACCTGACCGTGGTGCCGTCGAGGCGGCTCAGCGGTCGTAGGCCGTGGTGTGGTGCGGCTCGTACAGCTGGACGTCGTCGGCGCCCGGCACGGCCATCATGACGACGAGGCCGTAACCGTGGTCGGCCGGCTCGGTCGTGAACTGCGCCCCGCGAGAGGCGAGGTCGGCCATCGTCGCAGCGAGGTCGTCGCACATGAGGGAGATGGCGTGGTGGCGGGGCGCGCTCCAGTCCGACCCCTCGGGTCCTCGGGTCGGGTGGACGCCCAGCTCGCTCGGACCGGTCCCGAAGATGAGCCACGCGTCGGCGCCGGTGGAATCGGGGCTCGTGCCGGTGTCGGCGACGAACGGCCACTGCAGCACGTCGCGGAAGAAGGCGCGGGTCGCGGCGGCGTCGTCGGAGTACACGAGGTTGTGCACGGCGGTGATCATGTCCGCGAGGGTACGCCTGGCCCCGTCACCAGGGGCTGGGCTCGTAGTCCTTGACGAAGCAGCCGTAGAGGTCCTCGCCGGCCTCGCCGCGCACGATCGGGTCGTAGACGCGGGCGGCGCCGTCGACGAGGTCGAGGGGTGCGTGCCAGCCCTCGGCGGCGATGCGCAGCTTCTCGTCGTGCGGCCGCTCGTCGGTGATCCAGCCGGTGTCGACGGCCGTCATGAGGATGCGGTCGGTCTCGAACATCTCGCCGGCGCTCGTGCGAGTCATCATGTTGAGCGCGGCCTTGGCCATGTTCGTGTGCGGGTGGCCCGGGCCCTTGTATCGGCGGGAGAACTGGCCCTCCATCGCGGACACGTTGACGACGTAGGCGCGTCGGGCCCCGGCGGCGACCGCCGCGCGCATCGCCGGGCGCAGCCGCGAGACGAGGATGAACGGCGCGGTCGAGTTGCACAGCTGCACCTCGAGCAGCTCGAGCGGGTCGACCTCCTCGACCTTCTGGGTCCACGAGTTGTTGCGCTGGAGGTCGGGCAGCAGCCCGCCGGCGTCGACGGCGGTGCCGGCGCGGTGCGCCTCGAGACTCGCGTGGCCGGCCGTCAGGGCCAGGGCGGTCATCGACGCGGCGGTCTGGGCCGCGAGTGCGTGCTCGACCGACTCGCCGTCGTGGTGGGCGACGGCGTGGCCCCTGAGCGCGCCGGCGATGGAGGCCGGGTGCGCCTCGCTGATCCGGTCGAAGGTCACCATCTCCGGCAGCGCCGTGCCGTCGGGCAGCGGTGCACCTTCGAGCTCGACGAGGTTGCTGTACGCGCCGGGGGAGCGGCGCACCGTCTGTGCCGCGTTGTTCACGAGGATGTCGAGCGGGCCGGCCGACGACACCTCGTCGGCGAGGGCGACCACCTGCGTCGGGTCGCGCAGGTCGATGCCCACGATCTTGAGCCGGTCGATCCAGTCGGCCGAGTCCTCCATCGAGGAGAACCGGCGCATCGCATCCTTCGGGAAGCGCGTCGTGATCGTCGTGTGCGCGCCGTCGCGCAGCAGCCGCAGCGCGATGTACATCCCGATCTTCGCCCGGCCGCCGGTCAGCAGGGCGCGCTTGCCGGTGAGGTCGGTGCGCTGGTCGCGCTTGGCGTGGCTGAACGCCGCGCACTCGGGGCAGAGCCAGTGGTAGAACGCGTCGACGAGCGTGTAGTCGCGCTTGCAGATGTAGCAGCCGCGCGGGTTGACCAGCTCACCTGCGTAGGCGCCGGTTGCGTTGGACACCAAGGGGATTCCCTTGGTTTCGTCGTCGATCCGCATCGGCGAGCCGGTGGCCGTCGACTCGATGACCTGCCGGTCGGCCTTGCGCTCGGCCCACGTCTTCGCGTTGCGACGGTCCTTCTTGAGCCGCTTGTACATCAGCGACGCGGCGCGCTTGAGGGTCTCGAAGTCGGGATCGTCGAGGTCGAGCGAGGGTGCGAGGCCGAGGACCCGCACGGCCGTGGCGACGTCCTGGGGGTCGAGGCGCACGACGGCGGCGGGGTCCAGCTCGTTCTCGGTCTCACTCACCGCGCAAGGGTACGCGTCGGGCCGGGTGCCTCCCGAATCGTCGACCGGGTGCGCACGAGGGGTGGCACCCACCGCGCTCGGGTGCCACCCGTCACTCCCACCCCGGGAGCGTGGTCCGCCCGCGCCGCCTCCGGTCAGGGGTTCGGAGCGCGGCGCGGTCGGAGCTGTGTCGGCGGCGGCCCGGGGAGCATCGGGCCACCGCCGCGTCGGTGTCAGCCCGTGGCGCCGGGCTTGACGGCCAGGGTCACCTGGACGTCCTGTCGCTGGCCGCCCCGGATGACCGTCAGGGTCGTCTTGTCGCCGGCCGTCATCTCGCGGATCTGGGCGACGAGGGCCGTGGCCGAGTCGATGCGCTGGCCGTCGGCGGCGATGACGACGTCACCGTTCTTGAGACCGGCGTTCGCCGCGGGAGTCCCGCTCTGGACCGAGGCGACCTGCGCGCCGGCGCGCTTGGCCGAGCCGTCGGTGACGGTCGTGTCGCGCAGCGTCACACCGAGGAAGGCGTGCTCGGCCTTGCCGCTCTTGATGAGCTGCTCGGCGATGGACTTGGCCTCCTTGACCGGGATGGCGAAGCCGATGCCGATGTTGCCGCTCTGGCCGGAGGACCCCTGGCTCAGCGAGGCGATCGAGCTGTTGATGCCGACGAGCTCGCCCTTGGAGTTGACGAGGGCCCCACCGGAGTTGCCGGGGTTGATGGCGGCCGAGGTCTGGATCGCGTTGGTGACGACCTCGTTGCCGGTGCTGCCCTGCTGCTGCTGGCCGAACGGTGACTGGTTCTGGTTCTGGTCCGCGGTGCTGGTGCTGACCGGGCGGTTGAGCGCCGACACGATGCCGGTGGTCACGGTGCCCGACAGGCCCAGCGGGTTGCCCACGGCCATGACCGGGTCGCCGACCTTGAGCGCCTCGGAGTTGCCGAGGGTGATCGGGGTGATGTCGCTCGGGACCGAGCTGAGCTTGATGACGGCGAGGTCGGTCGACGGGTCGGTGCCGACGATCGTCGCGCCGTAGGTGCGCCCGTCGGAGAGCGTCACGGTGATCTGGCCCTGCCCGCCTGACGCGTCGCCGACGACGTGGTTGTTGGTCAGGATGTGGCCGGCCTTGTCGAAGATGACCCCGGAGCCGGCGGCCTCGCCCTGCTGCGTCGTCACGTCGATGCTGACGACGCTCGGTGCGGCGGCCTTGGCGACGGCGGTCCAGTCGGGGCTCGAGGCGTTGCCCTGGATGACCGTGGGCGAGGAACCCTGCGTGGACCCCTGCGTCGTGCTCGAGGAGGAGGACGCCGACGGCGTGGCGGTGTCCTGAGCGTTCAGCTGCGTGACGGCGTACGTGCCGCCGCTCGCGAGGACGGCGGCGAGGAGGGCGGTGACGGCCGTCTGGCCGACGCGGCGGTCCTTGCGCGGCGGGGGCGGAGGCGTCTGCTGGCCCTGCCCGAACGCGGGCGGGGGCGGCGGCGCGGACTGGCTGTAGTAGTCGCCGCCTTGCGGGATCCGCTGGGTGTTGTCAGGTGCCAGGGTCATGGCTCCTCCTCGTCTGGTTGCCTGACATCCATGACACCGGGGCAGCTTTTGACCGCGTTGTGGCCTTCCTAGGAATCGCCTGTGCGATCGTGCCGGGCCGGGTGGACGGGCAGCTCGACGACGAATGTCGCACCGCCGCCGGGCGTCTCGTCGACGCGGACCGATCCGCGGTGGGCCTCGACGATGGCCTCGACGATGGCCAGGCCCAGGCCGTTGCCCCCGCCCTTGCCACGGCTGCGGGAGGTGTCGGCGCGGTAGAACCGCTCGAAGACGCTGGCCCGGGCCTCGGCCGGGATGCCGGGCCCGTGGTCGCGGACGTGGAGGGCGACGTGGGCCGGGTCGACGCGTCCGACGAGGATCTCGACGGGCGTCCCCGGGGGCGTGTGGATGCGGGCGTTCGTCACGAGGTTGGTGACCACCTGGCGCAGCTGGCGCTCGTCGGCCTCGAGCTCGGTCGGGCCGATCGGGCCGTGGATGCCGGTGGCGATGACGTGCCGGTCGGGGGCGATGGTGCGGGCGTCCTGGGCGGCGTCGGCGGCCAGGACGGCGAGGTCGACGGGTTGGATCTCGAGCGGGCGCTCGCCGTCGAGCCGGGCCAGGGTGAGCAGGTCCTCGACGAGCCCGCTCATGCGCTGGCTCTCGCTCTCGATGCGGCCCATCGCGCCGGTCACCGCGTCGGCGGTGGGCAGCGCGCCCTGGCGGTACAGCTCGGCGTACCCACCCACGGCGGCGAGCGGGGTGCGCAGCTCGTGCGAGGCGTCGGCGATGAACCGCCGCATCTTGGCCTCGTTGGCCTCGCGGACGGCGAAGCTCTGCTCGATGCGGCCGAGCATCGAGTTGAGCGAGCGCGAGAGGGAGGCCACCTCGTCCTCGGTGTCGGGCACGGCGACGCGTCGGGTGAGGTCGCCGCCCGCGATCTGGGCGGCGGTGTCCTCGATGCGGGTGAGGGGCCGGAAGGTGCGCCTGACGAGGTACCAGCCGAGGGCGGCGCAGACCAGCAGCACGATGACGCCGATCGCGACGGCGTACCAGATGAACTGCTGCACGGTGCTCTCGAGGCCGCGCAGCGGCAGCGCGACGATGAAGGCCGCCTTGTCGTCGGCCGTGGGCCTCGCCATGGCCAGCCAGCTGCTGCCGCCGGACTCGGAGGCCACCTGGAACGACTCCCCGGTCTCGACGTACGTGTCCTCGGGCCCGAGGCGCGGCAGGGCGGGCGAGTCATCGGGCTCGGTGGCCGCCTCGCCGAGGTTGATCGTCTGGGTGGACCCCACCGGCATGAGCCGCAGCGTGAAGCCGCTCGGCAGCAGCGGCTTGCCCTGGATGAGATCCTGGGCCTGGTAGCGCTGGATGCTGTCGGCGTAGACGGCCAGCTCCTGGTCGGACTGCCCGATCAGGTACTGGCGCAGCAGGGCGCTGACGACGAGCGTGACGATCGACAGCGCGACGAGGATGAGCCCGAGCGCGACGCCGAGCAGGCGCCAGCGCAGCGGGAGGGCGCGCAGCCGGCCGAAAGCACGGCGCCGCCCACGGGTCGGGCGCGCCGGGCGTTCGGGTGCTCCGGTGGCCGGCTCGGGGATCATGCAGGCTCCGTCGGGTGGATCGGCTCGGGTCAGCTCGTCGTCTCGGGCGGTACGCGCAGGACGTAGCCCACGCCGCGCTTCGTGTGGATGAGCGACGGCCCGTCGGCATCGATCTTGCGCCTCAGGTAGGAGATGTACGACTCCACGATGCCTGACTCGCCGCGGAAGTCGTAGTCCCAGACATGGTCGAGGATCTGCAGCTTGGACAGCACCCGGTTCGGGTTCAGCAGCAGATAGCGCAGCAGCTTGAACTCGGTGGGGGACAGGTCGATGACGCGGCCGCCGCGACGCACCTCGTGGGAGTCCTCGTTGAGCTCGAGGTCATGGAAGCGCAGCGTCGCCGACTCGTCGATCGCCCCTCGCGTCCGGCGCAGCACGGCCCGGATGCGGGCGATGACCTCCTCGAGGCTGAACGGCTTGGTGACGTAGTCGTCGCCGCCGACCGTGAGGCCCTGGATCTTGTCGCCGGTGGCGTCGCGGGCCGTCACGAAGACGATCGGCTGCTGGCGGCCGCGGTCGCGCAGGCGGCGCGTCACCTCGAAGCCGTCGACGTCCGGGAGCATGACGTCGAGGACGACGAGGTCGGGCTCGGTCTCCTCGGCCATGGCGAGGGCGCTCGTGCCGTCGGCGGCGGTCTCGACCTCGAAGCCGGCGAAGCGCAGGGAGGTCGCGAGCAGCTCACGGATGTTCGGCTCGTCCTCGACGATGAGCAGTCTGGCCTCGGGGGCCGGGGCGGTCTGGGTGTCCACGTGAACAGTCTCGGCACGTTTGCTGGGAGTTCACTGGGAACCCTCCTGCACGTTTGCTGTGAACCTGCTGCATGCCTCGATCCGGCTCCAGTGGCGCAATCGGACATTTCGGGCAGACTGGTAG
The DNA here is from genome assembly GCF_057656595.1 of Intrasporangium sp. Soil_C_50. Taxonomy (NCBI): domain Bacteria; kingdom Bacillati; phylum Actinomycetota; class Actinomycetes; order Micrococcales; family Intrasporangiaceae; genus Intrasporangium; species Intrasporangium sp. Soil_C_50. Next base: position 131,058 of record NZ_JBDGKB010000004.1, on the reverse strand, counting down.
AGGTCCGAAGCAACACCATGGGGGTTTTGCAAAGGAGCTGGTCGAGTTGTCGAAGAGCACCACGGTCCGCGCCGCCGCCACTGCGGCAGCCATCCTCGCCACGTCGGGCGTCGTCACCGCCACCACGGCAGGCGCGACGCCGGTCACGGCGAGCCCACCCGCCGTCCACGCCCTCGCGCCGGCCCACACCGGTGACGGCCCCGGCTTCGCGAGTCTCACGCTCGACGAGCTCAAGGCCCGCGTCACGGCCGCGATCGACCGGCAGGCGGCTCGCGTCGTCGCCCTCGCCGAGAAGGTCCAGGCGAGTGACCGACTCACGGCCGAGCAGAAGGCCCGCGCGGCCGCCCGCCTCGAGAAGGCCCGCACGGCCCTGGCGGACCTCCGCACGACGGTGCAGTCCCAGACGACGAAGGAGGGTGTCGTACGCGCTCTGGCCGACGCGCGGCGCGACCGCGTCTTCTGGCACAGCTGGAGCCGCGACGGGCGGGACGGCCGCGACGGCCGCTGCGACGGCGACGGCTCGCGTGACGGGTCCCGTGACGGTTCGCGTGACGGGTCCCGCGATGGTGCCCGGTACGCGTCGTGGACCGGGTCCCGAGACGGCTCGAGCCACCACTCCGGTGACCGCTACCGGCGCTGAGTGACCGAGTCGGTCCGCGGCCCGGCTCACGGGGCGGGCACCGGTCCGCGGACCACACCGGCACCCCCGTGCCGGCTTCCCCAGGGGCCTCGTCCGACCAGAGCGGACGGGGCCCCACCCATGCTCGGGCCCCGCGACTGACGCGGCGCGCCTGACGCGTCGCGCGTGCGGGCGCGACGCGTCAGAGGTCGTCGGCGTCGACGATCCGGTAGGCGTAACCCTGCTCGGCGAGGAAGCGCTGGCGGTGGGCGGCGAAGTCGGCGTCCACCGTGTCGCGCGAGACGACCGTGTAGAAGTGCGCGGTGCGGCCGTCGCCCTTGGGGCGCAGCACGCGTCCGAGGCGCTGGGCCTCCTCCTGGCGCGAGCCGAACGTGCCGCTGACCTGGATCGCGACGCTCGCCTCCGGCAGGTCGATGGAGAAGTTCGCGACCTTGCTGACGACGAGGGTGCTGATCTCGCCGGTGCGGAACGCGTCGTAGAGGCGCTGACGCTCCTTGACGGTCGTCTCGCCGGTGATGACGTCGGCGGCGAGCCGCTCGGCCACCTCGTGCAGCTGGTCGAGGTACTGGCCGATGACGAGCGTCGGCTCGCCGGCGTGCTTCTTCGCCAGCGTCTCGACGACCGACAGCTTGGCGTCGGTGCACGAGGCGAGCCGGTAGCGGTCCTCGGGCTCGCTCGTCGCGTAGGCGAGGCGCTGGCCCTCGGGCAGGGTGATGCGTACCTCGACGCAGTCGGCGGGCGCGATGTAGCCCTGCGCCTCGATGTCCTTCCACGGCGCGTCGAAGCGCTTCGGGCCGATGAGGCTGAAGACGTCGGCCTCCCGGCCGTCCTCGCGCACGAGGGTGGCGGTCAGACCGAGGCGACGGCGCGCCTGCAGGTCGGCGGTCATCCGGAAGATCGGGGCCGGCAGCAGGTGCACCTCGTCGTAGACGACGAGGCCCCAGTCACGGGCGTCGAGCAGGTCGAGGTGGGTGTAGGTGCCCTTCCGGCGGGTCGTCAGCACCTGGTAGGTCGCGATGGTGACGGGGCGGATCTCCTTGCGGGCGCCGGAGTACTCGCCGATCTCGTCCTCGGTGAGGCTCGTGCGGCGCAGGAGCTCGTCCTTCCACTGCCGGGCGCTGACGGTGTTCGTCACCAGGATGAGCGTGGTGGCCTTGGCGGCGGCCATCGCACCGGCGCCGACGAGCGTCTTGCCGGCGCCGCAGGGCAGCACGACCACGCCTGAGCCGCCGTGCCAGAACCCGTCGACGGCGTGCTGCTGGTAGGGCCGCAGCGACCAGCCGTCCTGGCGCAGGTCGATGGGGTGGGCCTCGCCGTCGACGTAGCCGGCGAGGTCCTCGGCCGGCCAGCCGACCTTGAGCAGCTCCTGCTTGAGGGTGCCGCGCTCGCTCGGGTGCACCGTGACCGCGAGGTCGTCGATCCGCTCACCGGTCAGCGGCTTGATCTTCTTGTGCCGCAGCACCTCCTCGAGCACCGGACGGTCGGTGGTGCGCAGCACGAGACGCGTGCCCTCGGGGGAGTCGGCAAAGCCCTCCTTCTCGAGGGTGAGCCGGCCGTAGCGGTCCATGGTGTCGGCGACGTCGACCAGCAGCGCGTTCGGCACGGCGTACCGGCTGTGCGTCATCAGGGCGTCGACGACCTGCTCGGCGTCGTGCCCTGCGGCGCGAGCGTTCCACAGGCCGAGGGGGGTGATGCGGTAGGTGTGCACGTGCTCGGGGGCGCGCTCGAGCTCGGCGAAGGGGGCGATGGCCCGACGCGCGGCCTCGGCGTTCGGGTGGTCAACCTCGAGGAGCAGCGTCTTGTCGCTCTGGACGATCAGGGGTCCGTCATTCATCGTCAGTGGTCAACCATTTCGCCCGTTCGAGGTATTCCGCGACCGCCGGCGGTCGTCGAATACCTCGAACCGGTGGCGGGTGCCGTGGTGACAGTATGGTCGAATGCGATCCCCACAGGTCGAGGCGGCGACGGGGCTGCCACCCCAGGTGACGATCTACGAGGTCGGCCCGCGTGACGGCCTCCAGAACGAGAAGACCGTCGTTCCGGCCGCGACGAAGGTCGAGTTCATCCGGCGCCTCGAGGCCGCCGGGCTCGGCACCATCGAGACGACCTCGTTCGTGCCGGCGAGGTGGGTGCCGCAGATGGGTGACGCCGAGGAGGTGCTCGGCGCGCTCGGCGCCGACGGTCTCGGGCGACGTCGCCCCGCCCTCGTGCCGAACGAGCGGGGCCTCGACCGCGCCGAGGAGCTCGGCCTCACGGCCATCGCGATCTTCGGCTCGGCCACCGAGACCTTCGCCCGGAAGAACCTCAACCGCTCCGTCGCCGAGCAGTACGCGATGTTCGAGCCGGTCGTGAAGCGGGCGCTCGCCGACGACATGTGGGTGCGCGCCTACGTGTCGATGTGCTTCGGCGACCCGTGGGAGGGGCCGGTGCCCGTCGAGCAGGTCGTCGACACCGCCGAGCGGCTCATGGACCTCGGCTGCCACGAGCTGAGCCTCGGCGACACCATCGGCGTCGGCACGACCGGCCACGTGCACCGGCTGCTGGAAGCCCTGTCCCGCAAGGGGATCGGTACCGACCGCGTCGCCGTGCACTTCCACGACACGTACGGCCAGGCGCTCGCGAACACCATGGCGGCGCTGCGCGACGGCGTGTCGGTGGTCGACGCGTCGGCCGGTGGTCTCGGGGGCTGCCCGTACGCGAAGTCGGCCACGGGCAACCTCGCCACCGAGGACCTCGTGTGGGCGCTCCACGGTGCCGGCGTCGAGACCGGTGTCGACCTCGACGCGCTCGTCGAGACCTCGGTGTGGATGGCCGGACAGCTCGGCCGACCGAGCCCGAGCAACGTCGTGCGGGCCCTCGCCGGCGCCTGACCGGCTTCCGGGTCACGCGCCCGGCTGGTCCTTGGTCAGGTGGAGCAGCCAGTCGCGGTCGGTGCGGATCAGCGCGTACCGCCTCGCCGGACCCCGCCCGTGCAGGACGAAGACCATCCGGTGGTCGTCGCGCGACTCCTCCTCCCACCAGCCGGTGTCGGCGACGGACTTGTCGGCGTCGGTGTAGTCGAGGTGGTCCATCGCGTGGTCGTCCACGGCGACGGCCAGCCGGTCGTGCCGGCTCGACGTGGGCAGGCCCTTCGGCACCGCCCACGAGCGCAGCACGCCGCCCTCCTCGAGTCGCAGGTCGAAGTGCGGTCGCGGTTTCCGGTGGTCGTGCAGGACGTACGCCGGCCGGTGGCCGTCGCGACTTCCGTTGCCTGCCAAGCCCGCTCAGGCCTCGAGGCTGGCGCCGGTGATGCGGTGCACCGACCACGACTTCTCGTGGCCGGACTCGTCGGTGGCCCGGACGCGCCCGCCCTCGACCCGCTGGGGGTGGATGAGGTGACGCGTCGTCGTGCCGTGGCCGTCGGAGTAGCCGATCCACACGCCGTGCCGGTCGGCGACGGCGTCGCGCAGCAGCGACAGCGTCACGACAGGGTCCATCGACTCCAGGCGCGGGCCCGGGCGGGCCTCCTCGTCGGCGCGTCGCTGCACCGCAGTGGCCTCGGCGACCCGCAGTCCCGACACGAGCGAGCGGGTGAAGTCGCGGTCGACCGGCGACACGACCGGGCCGGGTCCGCGACGCCGTGACCCCGCCCGACGCTTCGGCGTCTCGGCGTGCACGACGGTGCCGTCGGACCCCTCGTGGACGGGCGCGAACCCGTTGTCGCGGAGCAGGTCGACAAGAGTGCGCGGGTTGGCGGTGGACACGAGCACCGTGGGCGCGAGCCGGCGCAGCTGCAGAGGAGCGAGGTCGCGCGAGGCGAGCATCGTGTCGAGGACCGACTCGTCGTCGGAGCGCACGTACGCGGCCGCCCCGCCGATGCGGGTCTGCCCGTGCCGGCGTGCGACGTCGGTGACGAGGTACTCGAGCGGCTGCGGCACCGGCGTGCGGCTCGAGCGGCGCACCGTGTCGAGGAACTCCGCGGCGCTCCAGCCGGCATCGAGGGCCCGGCGCACCGACTCGGGCGTGAACCGGTACACGGTGGCGCCGCCGCGCGACTCGACGTCGGCGGACAACCGCATGAACGAGCCGAGACCGCCGACGAGAGGCCCCGGGGCGACGGCGGTGAGGTCGGCCTGGACGAGCACGTGGTCGACCGGCGCGGGCAGGTGCGGCGACATCGCGGCGGCCACGGCAGCGACCCGGTCCTCGCCCTCGCCCGGCGCGTCGTCGACGAGGACGCGCCCGGCCGGCGAGAGGGCCCCACGTCCGGTGACGCCGAGCCACTCGGCCTCGCGCAGCACCGCGTCGACGGCCTCGCCGAGCACGGCCGCGGGCCGGTTCGGCCGGCGCCACGTCAGGCGGGCCCGCAGCGACTCGGCGTCGGCGGCCTGTCCTGGCTCGAGGGAGGCGAGCTCGCGGAGCACGTCGCGCCGCACGGCCCGGATCGCCGGCCACTGCACGTCCGGGCCCAGCGCGTTGACCGTGCCGCTGCCGGACGCGCGCTGCCCGACGAGGTGCGGCGCCCGGGTCGAGGCGAACCAGGCCAGAGCGAGCGTGGCCCAGCGGTGACCGGACTCGGCGCTGCTCCAGTCGTCGATCTCGGAGGTGGGAGCCCACACGGGTACGACCTCGCCGTCGTCGGCGACGAGCCCCGCGGCGTGCGTCACCTCGACGACGAACGCCGTGCGGTCGGTGGCGACGTCGAGCGCCTCCTCTGTGCCGCGCAGGTCGCGCACCGACAGCCCACCCGCGCGCAGCACCCGCGGCGGCTCGGCGCCCCACGCGGCGGCGAGCTCGTCGACGTGGGTCAGCAGCTCGCTCGCGGCCCCGCCGGCGACGGCGTCGACGAGGGACACGGCACGGGAGGCGATGGCCGGTGGCGTCAGCTCAGGGGCGCGGTGCACGCGCCCGTCGCGCAGGGCCAGCCCGACCTCGCGGGGCAGCATGACCCGGTCGGAGGCGACCGTGACGAGGAGATGCCGCTCGAGCAACCAGCGGGCCGTCGAGCGCCCGGCGGGCCCGGTCGGCAGGACTCCGAGAGGCGGTCCCCACATCATCCGCTCGAGCATGGCGCGCGCCTCCGACGGCGCCTCTGCGAGGGCCTGCTCGATGGCGGCGGGGTCGGCGTCCTCGGGCACGAAGGTCTGGCGCAGCTCGCCCAGCGGCGGCCCGAGCCCGGCCACCGAGGTGCCGAGCACCTCGGGCACGGTGCGCACGACGTGCTCGCCGTCGGCTCCGCGCCAGACGAGCGCCCGCCGCCACAGGTCCTCGACGAGCGTGTCGACGAGCGTCGCGTCGTCGGTGCCGAGCAGCTCGCGGACGCGCTCGCGCGGGACGACGTCGCCGGCGACGAGGAGCGCCTCGAGCACCTGCAGGTGGCCTCGGTCGAGCGCCTCGACGGCTCGTTGGACGCTGGCCCGGGTGCTGGCTCTCGCCGCGAGGCCCGTGAGGTCGGCGGGTGCAGGGCGGGCGAGGTCGGGCCGTGCGAGCACGAGGTCGACGAGCTCGGCGTCACTGCGCCCGCGGATGTCGTCGGCCAGGCTGCGGCTCGGGGTGGCCATCCTCCCAACCTAGTGCCCGCCTGCTGCACGCCTGCGCTCGCCGCGCATCGTGGACCGCTAGCGTGTGGCGCATGAGCGCGCTCACCCCCGCCTCGCCCGGTCCTGCCGGGCCGCCGTCGCCGACCGGCCAGCAGTGGACCATCGGGCACGGCCCCTTCGAGGCGACGGTCGTCGAGGTCGGCGGTGGGCTGCGCACGCTGACCCGCGCCGGCGTCGACCTCGTCGCCGGCTACGACGCCGACGAGCCGTGCGCCTCCGGACGCGGCCAGCAGCTCATGCCCTGGCCCAACCGCATCCGCGACGGCCGGTACGACTTCGCCGGCACGGAGCACCAGCTGCCGGTCACGGAGGTGCCGCTGGGCAACGCGAGCCACGGGCTCGTGCGCTGGGCGCTGTGGGAGCTCGTCGACCTCGAGGACGACGCCGTGACGGTGGGCTACCGCCTGCACCCGCAGCCCGGGTGGGACTGGCACCTCGACCTGCGCACGACCTACCTCCTCGACGACTCCGGCCTCGTCGTCACCGTCGCCGCCCGCAACGTCGGCACCCGGGCGGCACCGTTCGGCTACGGCGCCCACCCCTACCTCGCCATCGGCGCCACCGACCTGTCCGACGTGCTGCTGCAGGTGCCCGCCGCGACGCGCATCGACGTCGACGCCCGGCTGCTGCCGACCGGCACGACGCCGGTCGAGGGCACCGACCAGGACTTCCGCACGCCGCGCACTGTCGGCGCCACGAACCTCGACACCGCCTTCACCGACGTCCTCCGCGACGACGACGGCGCTTGGCGCGCGAGCATCGGCACGGCGTCCGGCACCCTGACGCTCTGGGCCGACGAGTCCTTCCCGTGGCTGCAGGTGTTCACCGCCGTGGCGCGCGACCGCAAGGGCGTGCCCGGCATCGCCGTCGAGCCGATGAGCTGCCCCGCCGAGGCCTTCAACTCCGGCGACGGCCTCGTCGTGCTCGAGCCCGGGCAGGAGTGGACCGGCACGTGGGGGATCAGCCCGGGCGACGCGTCCGCGTGACGAGCACCGGCGGGTGCCGGTGGAGGGGCGGCTCGGGACACAGGGGGAAATCCCGTTTGCGCCGAGCCGTTAGGCTGGAGCAGAGCGCAAGGAGCGCCATCGCGTCGCGCCCGGGGAGGGCCGACCGACCGAGATCAACGAGGTGGGCTGTGCCGACTGGCAAGGTCAGGTTCTACGACGCGGACAAGGGCTTCGGATTCATCTCCGAGGACGACGGCCGCGACGTCTTCCTGCACGCGAACGCGCTCCCCGAGGGCGTCACCACCCTCAAGAAGGGCGCGCGCGTCGAGTTCGGTGTCGTCGAGGGCCGCAAGGGCGCCCAGGCGCTGCAGGTCAAGGTGCTCGAACCCACGCAGTCGGTGGCCGCCAACATCACCAAGCGCGAGCGCAAGTCCCCGGAGGAGCTCACCGTCATCATCGAGGACGTCGTCCAGCTGCTCGACGGCGTGAGCAACGCCTACCGTGCCGGCCGCCGCCCCGAGCGCAAGCTCACCGCCAACATGGCGCGCGCCCTGCGCGGCCTCGCCGACGAGCTGGAGAAGTGACGGCGATGACCGCCCCCACCACTACCACCACCAAGCAGGACGCCGTGCTCGCCGCGGCCGTCGACCTCGCCCGCGGTGCCCTCGACGGGATCGCCGAGCCCGGCACGGTCGGGGAGCACCTCGGCGTCGAGGCACTCGGTGAGCGCCTCGCCATGCACTGGTTCAGCTGCACCTCGCCCGGCTACCGCGGCTGGCGCTGGGGTGTCAGCGTCGCGCGCGTGCCCCGGGGCAAGCTCGCCACGGTCTGCGAGACCAACCTGCTGCCCGGCTCCGACGCCGTGCTCGCGCCTGAGTGGGTGCCCTACGCGGATCGGCTCGCCCCGGGCGACCTCGGCGCCGGCGACGTGCTGCCCTACCGCCTCGACGACCCCAACCTCGAGGCCGGTTTCGAGGCGACCGGTGACGAGGACGTCGACCAGGTGGCCCTCGTCGAGCTCGGCCTCGGGCGCAGGCGGGTGCTGTCGGCCGAGGGCCGCGAGACCGCCGCGATCCGCTGGTACGAGGGCGAGAACGGCCCGACCTCCGAGGTCGCGCAGAAGGCGTCCGAGCGGTGCTCGTCGTGCGGCTACTTCGTGCCGATGGCGGGCGCGCTGCGGGCTGTCTTCGGCGTCTGCGCCAACGAGTGGAGCCCGTCCGACGGACGCGTCGTCAGCCTCGACCACGGCTGCGGCGCCCACTCGGAGACCGACGAGGACCACCCGGCCCCGGTGCCGGTCGGCGACCCCGTCGTCGACGAGCTGGCCGTCGACCTCGAGCCCGTCGAGCGAGCAGCGCCCCCGGTCCAGGTCGAGGAGCGCACGGACGGCGAAGAGCGCCCGGAGGCCGAGGAGCGCCCGGAGGCCGAGGAGCGTCCGGCGGCCGAGGAGCGTCCGGAGGACGCCACCACGGAGTGAGACCGACGCGTCAGCCGGCGTCCTGGGCGTTCCCGCGCCCGCGGCGCAGGTAGCTCCAGCCGATCCCGCCGAGGACGATGCCTGCGACGCACGTCCACGGCCACCAGCTCCTGTCGCCGGTGTGGAGCGCGGGGGCGACGAGCACGACGACCAGGGCCGCGACCCACGCGAGGATGCCGACCTCGACGATCCGGCGCATCGGCACCGGCAGCGGCCGCAGCTCCTCGGTGGGAGCCGGGGTCGTGGCGTCGTGCTGCGGCTCGTGCGCGGCGTTCTGGTCGGTCACGCACCACAGCCTAGGGTCTGCTCGCGCGCCCGAATCGTCCCCCCACCGGTCCCGCCACTATGGTGTGCGCCATGTCGACCGATACCCACGCTCGCTCGGGCGTCTCCGGGGTCGACGCCTTCTTCCGGATCACCGAGCGTGGGTCGACCCTCGCCCGTGAGGTCCGCGGTGGCGTCGTCACCTTCTTCACGATGGCCTACATCCTCGTGCTCAACCCGATCATCCTCTCCGGCGTCATCGACGGCTCGGGCGAGATGATCGGCGGCACCACCGACCTCAAGCAGAGCAAGCTGCTCGTCGCCGTCGGCACGGCCGTCATCGCCGGTGTCATGTCGATCCTCATGGGCCTGGTCGCCAACTTCCCGATCGCGCTCGCGGCGGGCCTCGGCATCAACGGCCTCATCACCGGCATGGTGCTGACCCACCAGGCCGAGAAGATCACCTTCGCCGACCTCATGGGCCTCGTGGTCATCGAGGGCGTCGTCATCCTCGTGCTCGTGCTCACCGGGTTCCGCAAGGCCGTCTTCAAGGCCATCCCGGCGCCGCTCAAGGTCGCGATCTCGGTCGGCATCGGCCTCTTCATCGCCTACATCGGCGTCATCGACGCCGGGTTCGCGCGACGCCCCACGACCCCCGGCTCGGTGCCGAGCGAGCTCGGCATCGGCGGGAGCCTCGACGGGTGGCCCACGCTCGTCTTCGTCGTCGGCGTCTTCCTCATCGCCGTGCTGCTCATCCGCAAGGTCAAGGGCGCCATCCTCATCGGCATCGCCGCGGCGACCGTCCTCGCGATGGTCCTCGAGGCGATCTTCCACATCGGCGAGCGGGTCTACGACAAGGGCGTGCTCACCAACCCGTCGGCGTGGTCGCTGACCGTGCCGAGGCTGCCCGACTCGATCACCCAGACGCCCGACCTCGGCATCCTCGGCCAGTTCAACCTGCTCGGCTCGTTCGAGAAGCTCGGCATCGTCACGGCGGTGATGTTCGTCTTCTCGCTGCTGCTCGCCGACTTCTTCGACACGATGGGCACCGTGGTGGCCATCGGCACCGAGGCCCGGCTGCTCGACGAGGACGGCAACCCGCCGCACACCGACCGCATCCTCGTCGTCGACTCCGTCGCCGCGATCGCCGGTGGTGCCGGTGGCGTCAGCAGCAACACGTCCTACATCGAGTCGGCGTCCGGCGTCGAGGAGGGGGCGCGCACCGGTCTCGCCTCGGTCGTGACCGGCGTCCTGTTCCTGCTCGCGACGTTCCTCGCACCGCTGTTCGCGGTCGTCCCCTCGGAGGCCGCGGCCCCGGCGCTCGTCATCGTCGGCTTCCTCATGATGAGCCAGGTGACGAACATCGACTGGACCGAGATGGAGATCGCCCTGCCGGCGTTCCTCACGATCGTCCTCATGCCGTTCACGTACAACATCACGGTCGGCATCGGCGCGGGCTTCATCGCCTGGGTGCTCGTCAAGATCGCCAAGGGGCACGCGCGCCAGGTGCACCCGCTGCTGTGGGTCGTGGCCGCGTTCTTCGTCGTGTACTTCCTCAAGACGCCGCTGCAGAGCCTCTTCAGCTGACCGACGCGTCCCGCACCAGCTCACCGAGAGCCCCCACCCGCACCGGGTGGGGGCTCTCGGCCTGTCCGGTGGGTGCCAGCCGTGTCCGGTCCGTGGTGAGTTGGGAATAGTTAGCCGAGGTAATGAGTTAGGCTAAGCATCACCAGGAACAGAACTGTCGAAAGCACCCGTTTGCGTACCAAGACCCTTTCCCGCAGCGAGCTCGTCTCGCTGAGCAACGACATCCGCCTCGCGTGCATGCGGATCTCGCGCCGTGTCCGGTTCGAGTCCGACCGTGAGCTCCCGCCGCACCACTTCTCCGTGCTGTGCCGCCTCGAGGAGACCCACCGCACCAACAGCGAGCTCGCCGACATCGAGCGCGTCTCCGCCCCGAGCATGAAGCGCACGACCGGCGCCCTCGTCGAGCAGGGCTATGTGGCCCGGGCCGACGACCCCGAGGACGGCCGGCAGGTGATCCTGTCGCTGACCCCCGAGGGCCGCAAGGCGCTGCGCCGCATCCGCCGGCACCGCGACGAGTGGATGCTCGAACGGTTCGAGACCCTCACCGACGACGAGAGGGACCTGCTGCAGCGCGCCGCCGTCGTGCTGGCGAAGGTGGCCTCCAAGTGAGCCCCACCTTCCACTCGCTCTCGATCCCCAACTACCGCATCTACGCCTCCGGCGCGATCGTCTCCAACGTCGGCACGTGGATGGGTCGCGTCGCCCAGGACTGGCTCGTGCTCACGGTCCTCACCGACCACTCGTCCACGGCCCTGGGCATCGTCACCGGCCTGCAGTTCCTGCCCTTCCTCATCCTCGCGCCGTTCGCCGGGATGCTCGTCGACCGCTTCCCCAAGCGGCGCATCCTCTTCCTGACCCAGACCGCGCTGCTCGTCACCGCCCTGCTGCTCGCAGTCCTCACCGCGGCGGGCGTCGTCGAGCTGTGGCACGTCTACGCGCTCGCCTTCCTGCAGGGTGTGGCAACGGCCGTGGACAACCCGGCCCGCCAGACGTTCGTCTCCGAGATGGTCGACACCGCGCACCTGCCCAACGCGGTCGCCCTCAACAGCGCGTCGTTCAACCTCGGTCGCCTCGTCGGGCCCGCCGTCGCCGGTCTCGTCATCGCCTGGTTCGGCATCGCACCGGCGCTCTACGTCAACGCCGCGACGTTCGTGTTCGTCCTCGTCGCGCTGCTGCGGATGGACACCAGCCTGCTCACCCCGTCACCGCGGGCCCGCGGCAAGCAGCAGATCCGTCAGGGGCTGCGCTACGTCAGGGGCCGCCCCGACATCATGCTCGTCATGGCGCTCGTCTTCGTGCTGGGCACCTTCGGCATGAACTTCCAGCTGACGATGGCGCTGATGGCCACGAAGGTCTTCGACAAGGGTCCGGGGGAGTACGGCCTGCTCGGCTCGATCATGGCGATCGGCTCGCTCACGGCCGCGCTGCTCGCGGCACGTCGGGGCCGCCCGCGCCTGCGGGTGCTGCTCGTCGCCCTCGCCGGCTTCACCGCGTCGACCGCGCTGCTCTCGACGGCCCCGAACTACGTCATGTTCGCCGTCTGGCTCGTGCCGACGGGCTTGGCGGCGCTCACCGCGCTCACCACCGCGAACGCCATGGTGCAGGTCAGCGTCGACCCCGTCATGCGGGGACGCGTCATGGCCCTCTACATGGCGATCTTCATGGGCGGCACCCCCGTCGGGGCGCCGGTCATCGGGTGGATCGGCGACGTCTGGGGCCCGCGCTGGACCATCGGCATCGGCACCATCGCGGTGGGCCTGTCCCTGGGGGCGGTGGCCCTCTGGTTCGCACGTCGGCAGAATGTCGCGGTGACCTTCCAGACGCAGTCCCGGCCCCGCTTCAGGATCCAGCTCGCCTCGGCGACGGCGTCGGAGATCCCGACGGCGCCCGAGGTGGCGAAGTGAACTTCAAGTTCCGCCACCGCATCACCGTCGCGGCGCTCGTGCTCTTCATCGTCATCGCCGTCGTCGCGGCGATCGTCAACCGCTGAGCGGTCGCGGCACCTCCCGCGCGTCCCGACGCGACGGAAGCGGCCGCCCCGGATGGACGGCCGCTTCCGTGTGAGGGGTGATCCCGGCCTCAGCCGAGAAGCCCTCCGCCCGGGCACGCGACGACCTTCTTGTCGAGCAGGCACACGACCTTGGTCGTCAGCGGGTCGAGCACGCGGACCAGGCCCGTCGGATCGCCGGGGAGCAGCGGCAGGTGCGGCAGCGCGAGCAGGCGCACGATCTCGGCGGGCGGGGTCGGTACGGGCACCGGCACCGAGGGGAGCGCGGGCACCGGCACGGTCGGCGTCGGGAGGGGGAGGCCCGGCACCTTGGGGACGGGCACGGTGATCGCGGGCCGCGGCGCCTTCGAGGGGGCCGGCTTCGGCGCCGGCGTGCCCGAGCCCGAGGGCTTGGGGGCCGGCTTCGAGGCCGAAGGTGACGGCTTCGCCGAGGAGCCCGGTGTGGGACGGGCCCCCGACGAAGCCGTCGGCTGGTGGGCCGACGGACCGGCGTAGGCGAACCCCGAACCGTCGGGGGTGGCCGTGCCGCTGCCGGCGGCGGGACGCGCGGCCGGCAGCGAGCCGACCGGCACGACCGAGACGCCGCGGCGGTACGCGTCGGCGATGGACAGCACGCTGCGCACGTAGCTGTCGGAGTGGTTGTAGCGGAAGACGGCGTCGTAGGCGGCCTGCGGGTCGCGCAGGTTCGCGTGGCCGGAGCACAGCATCGCGCCGGCTGCGGTGACGGCATCGGTGAGGTTCTGCGGGTCGGAGACGCCGTCGCCGTTGCCGTCGCGACCCATGGAGGACCACGAGGTCGGGATGAACTGCATCGGGCCGACGGCGCGGTCGTAGACGGGGTCGCGGTCGAGGCGGCCGCCGTCGGTGTCGGTGATGCGGCTGGTGCCCCGGCTGCCGTCGAGCGGGATGCCGATGATGCCGGGACGCGCGACGCCGGACGCGTCGAGCCGGTTGCCGCCGAACTGCGCGTGGTTGCTCTCGACGCGGCCGATGGCCCCGAGCAGCGCCCAGTCGACGCCGCACGACGGGTCGACGCCGTCGAGCAGGCCGGCGGCGTGCTGGTAGGCGGACAGGGCCAGGCTCGGGATGCCGTTGGCGTCGAGACGCACCGGCATGAAGCCGGCCAGGGCGTGCACGGCCTCCTGGGCGGCGCTCGGCACCGCGACGCTCGCGTAGTCGGAGGTGTAGGTGTCGTAGACCGGCGGCAGCTGCATCGGGGCCGGGGCGGGACCGGCGTCGGGGTAGTCCGGGCCGGCCGACTGCGTCACGGCCTGGTCGGGCACGGTGAGCGCGGTGGGCGTCGGGTCGGCCCCGGAACGGGCGGCCACGGCGATGCCGGTGGCCGCGAGCGCGATGACGGGCAGCGCCGCGGCGACGCGTCGGCTGACGCGACCGGCTCGGACGATGCGGACCATGGTGACTCCTCGATGACAGCCGCCCCCATTGGCGGTCGCAGGGGTCAACGAGTCGAGAAGCGGAAGGTCACGCGCCGTGGTACCCGCAAAATCGAGAGAGCGGTCCGTCACCCCGCGCGCACGGGCACCGCCGGTGGCGGGGGGCGATCCGTTCTCGCGATGGGTCCGGCGTCAGCCGAGCTGGGCCACGACGTGGTCGATGGCCTTCGTCAGCGTCGTAACGTCCTCGGGCTCGACGGCCGGGAACATCGCGACGCGCAGCTGGTTGCGTCCGAGCTTGCGGTACGGCTCGACGTCGACGATCCCGTTGGCGCGCAGCACCGTGGCCACGGCGGCGGCGTCGACGGAGTCGTCGAAGTCGATGGTGCCGACGACCTGCGAGCGTGCGGCCGGGTCGGCGACGTACGGCGTCGTGTACCCGGTCTGGTCGGCCCACGTGTAGAGGCGGCTGCTCGAGTCCTTCGTGCGGGCCGCGGCCCAGTCGAGGCCGCCGTTGCCGTTGAGCCACTGCAGCTGGCTGTTGAGCAGGGCCAGCGTCGCCAGGCCCGGGGTGTTGTACGTCTGGTTCTTCAGCGAGTTGTCGATGGCCGTCGGGAGGCTGAAGAAGTCGGGCACCCAGCGACCCGACGAGGCGATCTCCTCGACGCGGGCGAGCGCTGCGGGGGAGAAGAGCGCGAGCCACAGGCCACCGTCGGAGGCGAAGCACTTCTGCGGCGCGAAGTAGTAGACGTCGGCCTGGCTGACGTCGACGGGCAGACCGCCGGCGCCGGACGTCGCGTCGACGAGGACGAGCGCGTCGTCGTCGGCGCCCTCGACGCGTCGGACCGGGGCCATGACGCCGGTCGAGGTCTCGTTGTGCGGCCAGGCGTAGGCGTCGATGCCGGGCTCGGCCCGCGGCGTCGCGAGCGTGCCGGGGTCGGCGGTGATGATCGTCGGCTCGCCGAGGAAGGGGGCGGCCGTGGTGACCGCGCCGAACTTGCTCGAGAACTCGCCGAACGCGAGGTGCTGGGCGCGGTCGCGGACGAGACCGAAGGCGGCGATGTCCCAGAACGCGGTCGAGCCGCCGTTGCCGAGGACCACCTCGTACCCCTCGGGCAGGGAGAAGAGGTCGCGCAGGCCCTGGCGGACCTCACCGACGAGGTTCTTGACCGGGGCCTGGCGGTGCGACGTGCCGAGGACGGTGCCGGCGATCGAGGCGAGGTACTCCACCTGCTCCGGACGCACCTTCGAGGGCCCGGACCCGAAGCGTCCGTCGCGCGGCCGGAGCTCGGCGGGGAGCGTGATGGTCGGGTTCACGGCGGGTGCTTCGGTCACGTTTGCTCACCTCGGACGGAGGCCACCACTGGACGCGTGTGGCACGGCTGTTTCGACAGGGTGACGCCGGCGTCACCCGCCACATTGAACCCCAGCTGCCCGACTGGTGGACATCGTTGCTCGTTCTGTGGACGCCCGCGGGAGCGTCAGCGCACGACGCCGCCGAGCGAGCGGACCGTGTACCCGCCGGGCGCGGCCGTGTAGCTCCACAGGGTGTTGTCGGCCGCTCGCCCGAACACCACGAAGGAGCCGTCGGCCCGGCTGACGACGTCCGGCGACGCGGTGCCGGGGGCCGTGACCCCCATGACGAGTCCGTCGCGCTGGACGGCCAGCTGCCCGTCGGGGCCGAGCGCCACACCGGTTCTGGGCCGTCCGTCCACGACGTCGGCGAGGGCCCGGTCGGACCACACAGACATGCCGTCGTTGCGCTTGAGCCAGCCGCCGCTCGGCCCGGTGCGGGTGAAGGCGCGCTCCCACGTGAACCCGTCGGTGCCGCGTCCGGTCACGACGGTCATCGCCGTACGGGCGCTCGTCGTGGCGGACAGCCGGGACGTGAACGTTCCCCCGGCCGAGGCCCACGCCGACCACGCGCGTCCGTCGAAGTGACGCCGCCAGCCCGTCCCGTTCGGCGCGACGCCCCAGACGTCGATCGTCCCGTCGCCGACCGAGCTGGCGTGCTGGGCGATGACGGTGCCGCCGAGCAGCGCCGAGCCGGCGCGCGTGCCGCCGACGAACCAGGTGTGCCAGACGCGTCGGCTCGCGTCGCGGGTGACGACGTCGATGCGTCCTGGCCGCGATGACGTGACGGAGGGGGCGTCGGTGCTCGTGACGCCGGCGGACGTCCACGGTCCCCAGGTGGCACCGTTGTCGGTGCTGCGGCGGTACTGGACGGAGTCGCCCGTGCTGCGCACGAACGCCCACAGCTCGGAACCGGTGCGGGCCGCCGACACGGCCGAGGCGGACACGAGGGACCCGGCTGCGACGCGTGGGACGGCGGCCGTGGGCCGGAGCCGCACGATCCGGTCGTTCGACCCGTTCGACGTCGTGAACCACAACGAGCCGTCGGCCGCGGTCTGGACGGTCCGGATGCGGCCGAAACCCTCGGCCACCGGCAGGCGGGTCACCGCGACGGGTCGGCTCGCCCCCGGGGTGGGGGCGAACCGCATGAGGTAGATGCCCTGCCCCTTGAGGAGGCCGACCGCGAGCACACCCTGCCACTGGCCCCAGGCCGCGCCGCGCAGGAACGTCGTGCCGCTCGTCGCGACGGTGGGGTAGCCGGAGGACCACATCGCGGCTCGGGCCGACGGGAACGTCGACAGGTCGGTCATCGGCGTCGACTCGTCATAGCCGGGCACCGGGTCCCAGCCGTAGTTCGCGCCACGCACCGACAGGTTGATCTCGTCGTCGCGGTCGGTGCCGTGCTCGGCCGACCACAGCTCGCTCGTGCCCGGCCGCACGGCCAGGCCCTGGACGTTGCGGTGCCCGTAGTTCCACACGTACCGCGCGTTGCCGCCGCGCGAGTAGAAGGGGTTGTCGGTGGGGATCGTGCCGTTGCCGTTGACGCGCAGCACCTTGCCGCCGAGCGAGGACAGGCTCTGCGGGTTGGTGCCGACGACGGCATCGCCCGTGCCGACGTACAGCTTGCCGTCGGCGCCGAAGCGCAGCCGGCAGCCGGAGTGCCGTCCGCTCGTCACCGGAAGGCCGGTGACCACCGGCGAGCCGTCGGAGACCGCTGTGGTGTCGCTCGTCAGCCGCCAGCGAAGGACGCGCGCGTCGAGCGGCGTACCGGTCGAGGTACGGACCGCCTGGCAGGTGTAGAACTTCTTGTTCGTCGCGGCGCCCGGGTCGGCGACCATCCCGAGCAGGCCGCCCTCGCTGTTGACGTAGAGGGAGGGCAGGCCGCTCATCGAGACCCGACGCGGCGCCGCGCCGTCGCGCTTGGACCACACCTGCCCGCCGCGCAGGTCGTAGAGCATGAGGCTGCCGACCCACGTCAGGTCCCACGGGTAGGACAGGCCCGACACGACCGTGGTCACCTGCAACGCCGGGGAGGCAGCGGTGGCCGCGGGTGCGGCGGACGCCGCTGACGCGGGAGCCGCGGGTGACGCGGGTGCCACGGCGGGCCGCAGCGCCCCCGGACGCGTCGGCGACGCGGTGGCCGCGGGTGGGCCGGACGCCGTGACGACGCCGGCGGCGAGGATGGTGCTCGCCGCCGCGACAGACGCTCTGACAACCGCACGCCGCACCATGGTGCCTCCCGACTCTGGGCGCTGCAGGTGTCCTCTTTGCGAGGTTCCTCCCGCCACGGTACGCGCGTCAGAGCCGGGTGGCACCCCGGGAGAGCGGTGCGGTCAGCTGCCGACCTGGGGCGTCCAGCCGGCGACGTCCTGCGGCTTGCGCGGGCCCTCGCCGATGTAGCGCGACGACGGCCGGATGAGGCGCCCGGTCTGCTTCTGCTCGAGGATGTGCGCCGACCAGCCCGCGGTGCGCGCACACGTGAACATCGGCGTGAACATCTCCGGCGGTACCTCGGCGAAGTCGAGGATGACCGCGGCCCAGAACTCGACGTTCGTGGCGAGCACGCGGTCGGGTCGCCGGGCCTGCAGCTCCTCGAGCGCGGCCTTCTCCAACGCCGCGGCCACCTCGTAGCGCGGCGCGCCGAGGCGCTCGCAGGCCGCGCGCAGGACGCGGGCGCGCGGGTCCTCGGCCCGGTAGACGCGGTGGCCGAAGCCCATGAGGCGCTCGCCGCGGTCGAGGACGTCCTTGACGTAGGCCGACGCGTCGCCCTGCTCTTCGACGCCGGAGAGCATGTGCAGCACGCGCGACGGGGCGCCGCCGTGGAGCGGCCCTGACATCGCGCCGACCGCGCCGGAGAGCGCCGCGGCGACGTCGGCACCGGTCGAGGTGATGACGCGGGCGGTGAACGTGGAGGCGTTCATGCCGTGCTCGGCGGCGGACACCCAGTAGGCGTCGACGGCCTCGACGTGCTTGGGGTCGGGCTCGCCCCGCCAGCGGATCATGAACCGCTCGGTGATGGACCGGCCCTTGTCGACCTCGCGCTGCGGCACCATCGGTCGGCCGAGGCCGCGCGCCGACTGGCCGACGAACGACAGCGCCATGACGGCGGCGCGGGCCAGGTTGTCGCGCACCTCCTCGGCGTCGATGTCGAGGGTGGGGCGGAAGCCCCAGACCGGCGCGAGCATCGCCAGGGCCGACTGGACGTCGACGCGGACGTCGCCCGTGTGGACGGGCAGGGGATAGGGCTCGGCGGGCGGCAGGCCCGGGTCGAACTCGTTGTCGACGAGCAGTCCCCAGACGTGCCCGAAGTCGACGTGGCCGACGAGGTCGTTGATGTCGACGCCGCGGTAGCGGAGGGCCCCACCCTCCTTGTCCGGCTCGGCGATCGTCGACTCGAACGCGATGACTCCCTCGAGACCCGGTTTGAAGTCGGGGTCCGGCGTGCTGTCTGCCATGTGGGTCCTTGCTGTGCAGGCGGTACCACCGCGGTGTGGAGGCCAGGCAGCGGACGCGTCGGGCGCCGTGGTCGGGAGCCGTCGGTCCTCGCTGCCAGACTCACCGTATGCCGTCAGCAGCCGACCAGACCTCCTTTCGCGACGCGGTGTTCACCACACGAGACCCGCACCAGGACGCCGTGCGGTTCGAGGGCACCGACTTCACGGCAGCGCGTGCGGGCGGGTTCACCTTCCTCGAGTGCTCGCTCGTCGACGTGTGCCTCGACGACGCCCACCTCGAGTCCTCCAGGTGGTCGGAGTGCGAGTGGGACCGCGTCCACGGCGTCGGCATCGGCCTGCCCGAGGCGAGCCTCATCGAGACGACCCTCGACGGCTGCCGGCTCGGCGCCGTGTCGGCGTGGAGCTCGACGTGGCGCGACGTCACGGTGCGCGGCGGCAAGATCGACTTCCTCAACCTGCGCGGCGCCAGGCTCAAGGACGTCACGTTCCTCGACTGCGTCGTCGTCGAGCTCGACCTGCAGGAGGCCACCGTCGACGGGCTGACCTTCGAGGGCTGCACGCTGCTCGAGCCGTCGTTCGGCCGGGGCCGCTACAAGGGGCTCGACCTGTCCGGGGCGACCCTGCGCGCGCCGCACGGGCTCGCCGGCCTCCAGGGCGCGACGCTGTCGCGCCCGCAGGTCATCGACCTGTCCGACGCTCTCGCCGCAGAGCTCGGCATCGTCATCGCCGACTGAACGATCGGGGCTCGGGCGGGTCCGGCGGGTGGCCTGCGACGCCCGGCACGGGCTCAGTTCAGCTGGTTGGGCTTGCCGCGGCGCAGGGCCGCGGTGGCGGCGTCCTTGGCGCGGCCCTTGACGCCGACCTTGTCCTGGGGGCGGATCCGCTTGGTGAGGTCGGCCCGCTCGACGAGCGTCGACAGCGGGAGGTCGGCCGCGGGGTAGACGGTGACGGACTCGTCGCCGCTGAACACGACCCAGTGCGCGCGGTCGCCCTTGTAGACCTTGAGGATGCTGCCCTCGGACAGTGACGTCGCGTGGGCCATCGCCTGCCGGCGGGCCTTCTCGCTCGAGACGGCCTTGTTGATGGCCTCCTTGGCGGGCTCGCGCAGCGCCTGGCTGGCCACCCAGATCTGCGGCCCGTACTTGATGCCGAGCCGGACTCCCTGGCCGATCACCTTGCCCTTGCCTGCCATCGCGCCAACTCCTCCTGCCCGTCGCCGGGTCGATCGATCCGTCCGCGCGGCGCCGTTGCCTGACGCCCGCGGGCCGTCTGCCCCAAACCCTAGTCTGAGGCCATGGACACTCCGGACTCCTCGTACCCGCCGGCCGCCGACCCAGCCAACGGCACGAGCGACGCGTCCACCTCACCGCAGTGGCGACGCGTCGACTACGCGGGGGAGGGCCTCGACGAGTCGCAGGTGGCGCCCACGCCGTACCTGCAGGCCCGGGCGTGGGTCGACGCCGCGGTCCGGGCGTCCCACGAGCGCGACGACGTGCCCGAGCCGACGGCGATCTCGGTGGCCACGGTCGACGCGTCGGGCGTGCCCGACGTGCGCACCGTGCTCATGCGTTTCTTCGACGAGCGCGGCCCGGGGTTCGTGACGAACCTCGGTTCGGCAAAGAGCGAGCAGCTGCGCGCCAACCCGGCCATCGCGGTGTCGCTGACGTGGCCCTCGCTCTACCGGGCGATCCGCTTCCGCGGGCGGGCCGAGCTCGTCACGCGCGGCGAGGTGGAGGCCTACTTCTCCTCACGGCCCTACGGCTCGCGGCTGTCGGCGTGGGCCTCGGACCAGTCGCGTCCGGCCGCCGACCGGGCCGAGCTCGAGCGGCGCTGGCAGGAGGTGCTGGCACGCTTCCCCGACACCGGCAGCGACGCCGACGTGCCGGTGCCCGACTTCTGGGGCGGCTGGCGGGTCGTCTGCGACGAGGTCGAGTTCTGGGCCGGCCGGGCCAACCGCCTCCACGACCGCATCGTCTTCCGCCGCTCGGGCGAGGGCACCCTGGCCGACGCGTCCGCCTGGACCCGCTCGCGCCTGCAGCCCTGACCCCTCCGGACGGCCCGGCGCCGGGCGGGGGAGGGCCGAACAGAACAGGGCGGCCCGGATGACCGGACCGCCCTGCCTCACTCCTGAGTGGAGGTGGGGACGCGGCTATCGCGTGGCCACCTCGCACGTTCCGGAAGAGATCACTTCTCGGACCACCTCCTTCCGTTGTCGATGCGACGACGGTACGTCGCGTCCGGGAGGCGGGCAAGGACTTTTCCACCGGGTGACCCGACGCCGTGGCGCGGCGGGTCAGGGCCGGCCGCGACCGGCCGGTGGTCGGCCGGTGGGCGCCGGTGGGCGCCGGTGGGCGGTCGGTGGGCGGCCGGTGGGCGGCCGGTGGGGGCCCGTCAGCTGCCGACCTCGGCCTCCGGGGCGACGGCCGTGGCCGGCTGGGGGTCGGCGACGGTGCCGTGCCCACCTCCGGCAGGCGTGGCCGCGCGCGCTGCTCCGGCGTCGGGTGCAGCGTCGGCAGGTGGGTCGGGCACGAGGGTGAGACGCGGCGCGGACCGGAGGCGACGGCCCGCTGCGACGACGACGAGCGCGGCCGCCATCTCGAGGTGCACGGCCCAGGACCACAGGGCCCCGAAGAGGACCTGCCCCTGCCGGAAGCCCATCGCGAAGACGACGGCGAACACCGCGGCCGCGATGAACCCGACCGCCCAGACCCGGGCGCCGGTGAGCCACGGGAACCGGCTCTCGAAGGCGGCCGACTCCTCGGTGGCGAAGCGCGGCATGAACGCGACCCACACGAGCAGCTGCATCGTCTGCAGGAACGCGTAGACGGTGAGCAGGCGAAGCCCCAGCGGGCCCGACGCGTCGCCGGGCAGGGCGGCCGCGGCCACGAGCGAGCGCCCGTCGCCGACGATGCTGCGGGCGATGCCGGGGTCGCCGGTGAGCCACGTGTCGACGGCGCCGGCGAGCACGACGGCGGGCACGAGCAGCCCCCACGCGAGCTGGACGCCGCGGAACAGGCGTCGCTCGCGGGCCCCCGGCAGCCGGGCGGCCCAGTCCCAGAGGAAGACGAGGACGACGAGCTGGTGCAGGTGCAGCAGCGCGAACGCGTAGTGGTCCGGCCACACGAGGGACGCGGCCGCGAGGAGCACGGCGACGACGTACGCGACGACGCGTCGGCGTCCGCGCAGCCCGCTCCGGGCCACGAGCGCGACGACGCAGAAGCCGAGAACGGCCTCGGCGCGTCGGGCCTGGGTCCCGAGGACGTGCTCGGCGAGGCGCAGCAGGCTCGTGCCGGCCAGCAGCACCGCCAGGCCGCTCACGACGTCACGCCGGGCGATGACGGGGAGCCGGCCGACGAGGTAGCGCAGCTCGAGCAGGACGGCCAGGGTGCCGAAGAGGATGAGGCCGATGACGGCCGTCGCCACGGGAGAGGCGAGCGCGACGACGAGAGCGGTGGCTGCTGCCACCGCCAGGGCCCCCGTCGCCCGCTCGCTCGTCGTCACGGCCCCCATCGTTCCGTCGGCCGGAACGACCCGGCCACCTGAGTAACCCGATCGTTAGGGTCCTGTGGCGTGACCGAGACTCAGGGGGAGCGAAACGGCGGGCCGGAGCCCGAAACGGGGCATACCGGACACCCGTCACGGCGCCCGGCCGCGACGTCGGAGGGGGAGCCGGTCCGTCTGCGCGCGATCGCGCTGTCGGCGTACGGCCCGACGCTGCTCGGCTCGACGGGCGCCGGTGCGGTCGCGCCGATCATCGCCGTCTCGGCCCGCGAGCTCGGGGCCTCGCTCGGCGTCGCGGCCCTGCTCGTCGGGACGCTCGGCATCGGGCAGCTGCTCGGTGACCTGCCGTCCGGGGCGCTCGCGGCGCGCATCGGCGAGCGGCGGGCCCTGCTCGTGGCGGCCGTCGTCGAGGCCGTCGGCATGGTCGTGGCGGCGCTGGCCGGCTCCGTCGCCGCTCTCTTCGCGGGCGTCCTCGTCATCGGCCTGGCCGGATCCCTCTTCGGGCTGGCCCGGCAGGCCTACCTCACCGAAGCCGTGCCGGTCGCGATGCGGGCCCGGGCCCTGTCGACGCTGGGCGGGGTGCATCGGATCGGCTACTTCATCGGCCCGTTCGTGGGATCGCTCGTCATCACCCGGTGGGGCATCGAGTCGGCCTACGTCGTCGGCGGCGTGGCGAGCCTGGCGGCGTTCCTGCTCGTGCTCGTCGCGCCCGACATCACCGCCGACCACGACGGCCACACGGGAGGTCGAGGGAGCGCGGGCGTCCGGGGTCGAGCGCGCGCCCCCCGCTCGGTGGCGTCGGTGCTCCTCGAGCACCGGCACGTGCTGCTGACCCTCGGCACGGGCGCCATGTGCGTCGCGGGTGCCCGTGCGATCCGCGAGGCGCTCGTGCCGCTCTGGGCGGAGTCGGTCGGGTTCAGCCCGGCGCAGACCTCGCTCGTGTTCGGCGTCGCCGGCGCCATCGACATGCTCCTCTTCTATCCCTCGGGCTGGCTCATGGACCGGTACGGGCGGGTGGCCGCCGCGGTACCGAGCATGCTCGTGCTCGGTCTCGGCATGGCGCTGATGCCGCTCGCCACCACCTTGGTCGCCGTGACGGCCGCCGCCACGGTGCTCGGCATCGGCAACGGCCTCGGCGCGGGTCTCATCATGACCCTCGGGGCCGACGCGTCACCGGCCGACGGGCGCGCCCAGTTCCTCGGCGGCTGGCGCCTGTGCGCCGACCTGGGAAGGGCGGCGGGTCCGCTGGCGTTGTCAGCCCTGACGGCCGTCCTGACGCTCGGCGCGTCCGCCGTCGTCCTCGGCGCAGCGGCGCTCCTCGGCGCGGGATGGCTGCGCATCTGGGTGCCTCGCCACGACCCGACGCGACCCCTGCGAGGGCGCGGCGCCGGCACCGCGGGAGGGGCCGCGGGAGGGGCGGCGGGAGGGGCGGCGCCCGAGGCGTCCTGATTCTGAGAGGGTATGACCGTGACGGACCTGATCGACACCACCGAGATGTACCTGCGCACCATCTTCGAGCTCGAGGAGGAGGGCATCGTCCCCCTGCGCGCACGCATCGCGGAGCGTCTGGGCCACTCCGGCCCGACGGTGTCGCAGACCGTGGCCCGGATGGAGCGTGACGGCCTCGTCGCGGTGTCCGGCGACCGCCACCTCGAGCTGTCCGACCACGGCCGGCTCCTGGCCACGCGCGTCATGCGCAAGCACCGCCTCGCCGAGCGGCTCCTCGTCGACGTCATCGGACTCGAGTGGGAGTACGCCCACGACGAGGCGTGCCGTTGGGAGCACGTCATGTCCGAGAAGGTCGAGCGCAAGATCCTCGGCCTCATCGAGGGCGGCCTCGAGTCGCCGTACGGCAACCCGATCCCCGGCCTGCACGAGCTGGGCGTCCCCGACGACGCGGCAGGCGGCTTCCTCACCGGGCTCACGGCGCTGACCACGGCGGCCGGTGCCGAGCCGGCCGTCGTGACGATCCGCCGCATCGGCGAGCCGGTGCAGGTGGACCCCGAGGCGCTGGCCCTGCTCACCTCCGCCGGCGTGCTGCCGGGGGCGCGCGTCCGCGTCGTCCGCGAGGGCGGCCGTGTCGTCGCCGTGAGCGAGGCCCCCGATGCCGGTGAGGGCGTGTCGCTGCCCGACGAGGTGGCCGTCCACGTCTTCTGCCAGGCCGCCTGAGTCGACCCTTCCGCAAAGCGGACGCGTCCGACGTGCCCGTTCCAGCTCTTTCTTCCGCCTCGATTGTGCTGGCACTGTGGGGAATTCGGGCCACCTGAGGTCATCCGACGAAAAATCAGTAGAAATGGGCGGCTCTCGGGGTGACAACCCCGGCGGATCTTGGGTAGCGTGAGCCCCGCTCGCTCTCCCCGTCGGGCGAGTGCCACGGGTCGAACCGCCTAATCCTGCCATCGACCCGGGGCCCCTGCACGAACCGCATGGCAGGAGCGGGGGAACCACCTTCGGGCGTCTCCGGACGTCCTCGGGGTGAAGCCCTCCGTGGACCGCAAGGTCCGAGCGAAGGCCGGGCGAGCAGTACCTCAATCCGCCCGAACCCGACAGCTCACCTCGTAGGCGTCGAGAGGTCAAACGTGGCTCAGAACGTTACCGGGCGCCACCGCGCCCCCGGCCGGTTCAACGCGATCGCCGAGCTCAAGCTCATCGCCAAGGAGTCCGCTCAGCCCGCCGTGAAGGGTGCCGCGATCGTGGCCGCTTCCGGTGGTCTCGTCGCCACGTTCGCCGGTCCGGCGAGCGCTGCCGACGGCTCGAGCACCGCGGCCCCGTCGGTCGTCGGCCCCCAGGTCGGCACGCTCAAGGCGGCCAACGCCCTGTCCTCGATCGGCTACGCCAAGCCGGCCGCGAAGCAGGCGACGGTCAAGCCGGTCGTCATCAAGGACGTCCAGCTCGAGAAGGAGCGCGCCGCCACCAAGGCTGCGGAGGACGCCCGCCAGCAGGCGGCCGACCGCGCGTCCCGCTCGGCGACCCGCGCGTCCCTCGACCCGGCGCCCACGGCGTCCGGCATCGTCGGCATCGCCCAGTCCTACTTCGGCGTCCCCTACGTCTACGGCGGCACGAGCCCCTCGGGCTTCGACTGCTCGGGCTTCGTGCAGTACGTCTACCGCCAGGCCGGCGTCTCGCTCCCGCGCACCGCGTCGGCGCAGCAGGCGGCCACGACCCCGGTCAGCAACCCGCGCCCCGGCGACCTCGTGTTCTTCGGCTCGCCGGCCTACCACGTGGGCATCTACGTCAGCCCCGGCACCATGATCGACGCCCAGCGCCCCGGCACGACGATCGGCTACCACTCGATCTGGACCACGCCGTCGGGCTACGGCCGCGCCTGAGCCGCACCGCGCCACGCACCTCCGTCGCGCCCCCACCCGCTCGGGTGGGGGCGCGACGTCGTCCCGGACGGCCGCCCGTGGTGAGGGCCGTGGTTGGATGAGGTGATGACCGTCCAGCCTGCTGCAGAGTCCACGACCCTCATCGAGCTCGACGTCTGGGCCGACCTCGTCTGCCCGTGGTCCTGGATCGCCAAGCGCCGGATCGAGGCGGCGATCCACGCCTTCGAGCGGCCGCACGACGTCACGGTGCGGCTGCGCGCCTACGAGCTGGACCCCGAGTGGCCGGCCCGGCGCAACGAACCGGTGCCTGACCGGATCGGCTCCCGGCCCGACGAGGAGGCCGAGGCGGAGCGGGCCCTGCGGGCGCACGCCCACGAGGTCGCCGAGGCCGACGACCTCGTCTTCGACCTCGACTCAGCGGTCACGGCCAACAGCTTCGACGCGCACCGCCTCGTCGCCCTGGCGCGGGAGATGGGTGGTCCGGCGCTGCAGTCGGCGGCCGTGGAGCGGTTCTTCTCCGCACACTTCCGCGAGGGGCTGCCGCTCGACGAGCCGGAGGTGCTCCAGCGGCTCGGTGCCGAGTGCGGACTCGACGAGCGCCGCGTGGCTGCGGTCCTGGCGTCCGACCACTACGCCGGTGAGGTCCGGGCAGACGAGAAGCAGGCCCGCGACCTCGGCATCACCGCGACGCCCTTCGTGCTCGCCAACGGGTTCGCCGCCGTGCCCGGGACTCGCCCCGTCGAGGAGTACCTCGCGCTGCTGCGCGGCGTCGCGGTCCAGGGTGGTGACTTTGTCTAGCTCCCGTCCGCGACGCTCGTGGCCGAGGGCGTACCAGCGCTGGGGCGACCGAACGACACCGCGTCGCTGACCGGTGTCGAGGCCGCCGAGCGCAGCTGGGCGTCCGGCTGCGCGCCGAGGGCCGCGTTGACCATCGAGAAGGCGCGGCGCAGCGCGACGAAGACCGTGATGGCGAAGATCTGGCGGTCGTCGAACCCGGCCGCCCGCAGCGGCTCGAGGTCGGCAGGGGTGGTCGTGTTGGCGTCGCGGGCCACCGTGCGCGCCCACGCGGCCAGTGCCGCGTCGGCGGGGTCGAGGGGCGCGTCGTCGCCGCTGAGCACGGCGCCGGCCACGTCGGGTCCGGCCTCGCCGGCGAGCCGGTTGCCCCACGCGAGCGCGCAGTAGGAGTCGCCGGCAGTGGCTGCGGCCGCGCTGACCAGGATGCCGCGCTGCCGGAAGCCCAGCCCGCCGATGCGGACCATGTCGGCCAGCAGGGCGAAGAGGGTGTCGTGCGCGGCGGGGTCGTGGGCCCAGAGGCGCGACAGGTTCATGACGAAGCCCTGGGTGCCGAGGTCGCCCTCGAACGACGCGCGGACGTCGTCGGTCAAGGGCGGTTCGGTGAGGAAGCCGTGGGCGGGGTCGGTGGCCATGGCGTGCTCCGTTTCGTCGTGCGACGCCTCACATCGTGGCACGCGCGGACGGGGCGGGGGAGTGGTCCGGGTGGGCCGGCCTTCCAGCCGCTCTGTCGGTGCTTCTCCCGGCGGGCCGGTGGGTCGTCGGGTCTCAGAAAGCGGGGGCGGGGGCGGGCACCGGTCCGGGGCTCGCCGACAGGTCGATGCTGACGTCGACGGCGCGCAGCTCGCTGACGAGCGCATTCTCCCGAGCGGTGAGCTCGGCCAGCTGAAACGCGTCGGTGCGGGTGCCGGCCCCGAGGGAGGCCCAGCGCACCTCGTCCTCGACGCGGGCCAGCTCGGCGACGATCGCTGCGACGCTTCTTCTCATGGGCTGCCCGTACCCACCAGGGGTACCACCGCAACAGCCCGCAGGGACGTGGTCCGAGGGTGGGGTCAGTCGCGGTCCCACGGGGCCTCCTCGCCCATCTTGTCGTAGTACTTCGCGAGGTGGCTGCGGACCCGGTCGACGTCGGACGCGGGGAGGTCGACGCCGCCGCGTGAGCCCTGCAGGACGGCGGCCGCCGCCATGACTCCGCGTGGCACGGCCTGCAGGCGACCGCCGATCACGTCGGCGACGAGGAGCTTGTAGGCGGTGAAGTTGTCCTTCTTCTCCTTGTCGTACCAGACGTGGGCGTCCCGGTACTTCGCGTTCGGTCCGTCCTCGGCGGCGGCCCACCGGCGCACCCGCTTCTCGGCGGCGTCACCGTCCCACTCGCGGTCGCGGTCGGCGAGGGGCAGGTCCTGAAAGCTCGTCACGCTCATGAGCGCGTCCTTTCCGGCGTTGGTCGCCCGGCGTCGTGGTGCCGGGCACGCCGTACCTGCCGTACCCGCGCCGACGCGGAGCCACACCGCCGCGACGAGGGCGTCGGGCAAGGGCAACGGGCAAAGGGGCCTGGGGCCAGGGGCGTCCAGCGTGGCCGGGACAGGGCTCGTCCCGCCGCGTTTCGGGTGGCCAGTTCCGGGAGGTTAAGCCTGGTCCCGGGAGGGCGCCGCGGCGGGACGAGCAAGTGTGCACGGGTCCGGCCGGAGCTGACGCTGGCCTGGCCGCTGTTTCGACCCTGACTCCACGGTGACACACCTCGTGCCGTCGTGGGGCCTTCGGTGGTTGCGACTTCCTGCAACCCGGGGTGAGCCGGCCGGGTGGGTGCCGGGATCGTCGTGGATGCTCCAGCGATGTCCCTTTTGCGCACCCGCCGTAGTCGGCCGGGCGTCCGGTCGGCGGCGGTGGGGTGGTGTCGGCGCACCGCCCCACCGTGCGTCTCCCTACGACGCGCTCAGTCGTGGTGGTGGTGTTCGCGTGTGACGATGACCTTGCCGACCATGCCCATCCCGTCGTGGAACATACAGATGTACGGGAAGGTGCCGGCCTTGTCGAAGGTCACGCGGTAGTGCGCACCGGGCCCCGCGGTGGGCAGGACGCCCGAGCTGAGGGTGCCGCCCGTGAAGTGTGCCGGGTTGCCCACGGGGATCGGAGCCGGAGGCTCCGGGCCGAAGGTGACTGTGTGCGGCACGGGATCGCCGTTGTTCTGCGACCAGTCGAAGTCGACGGTGTCACCCACGTGCACGCGCACCGTGGTGCGAATGAACCGCATGATCATGAACATGCCGGCCTCGTCGACCGCACCGACGAACACGTGGTGGCGCGACGAGTCCTGGCGGAGCTCGGCGTAGAGGTGGTTGCCGTCGTGAATCATCTGGGCGCGGCCGGCCCGGAACTGCCAGTCGTAGAAGGACTGCCGGTGCGGATACGGCGTGCCCGCGGGTGCCACGTGGACGACGCCCTTCATGGCCTGGCCGTGGACCAGGCAGTAGTACACGTAGTCACCGGTGCCCTTGAACTTCAGCTTGTACGACGTGTAGGTCGCTGGCAGCTCGGAGAACTGGATCGTCGACAGGACGCCCGAGTTGCGGTACTGGCCCGGAGCCCAGATCGAGTGTTGGGGCGTCGGCATCGTCTGCGTTGCGTCCCCGGGGTTGAACTCAGGCACTGGCTGTCCGGTCCGCAGGAACGTCACGGTGTGCGGCTCCATGGAGTCGGCCGTCCAGCGCACCGTGTCGCCCACGTTGATCCAGATCTCGCCGGGCAGGAACTTCATGCCTTGGATCGCGCCGTTCGGCGACTGCGCGCCGACGTGCACTCTCCAGGTGGTCGACTCGTGCTCTCTGGTGTGTGCCCCTGCGGTGGTGGCCGGCGCCAGGAATGCCGCTCCGAGCAGCACCGCCCCGACAGCTGCCAGCAACGTCCGGAATCTCTTGGATGCGTGGTTCTTCATTGGTCCTCCAAAGGCGCGGAACATTGCCCTTCGGCGCCCCGAAGGGCGAGTCCACGCTAGGGAACCTGCGTGACGCCCACAGAGGAACAGGAACATCCCAGACGCCCTCCACCGGGCTCCCAGCGGGGAGTGTCCTTTGGCCCCACCATGTCGTTCTTTACCGCGGCCTGTCCCTGAAATCGCCTGTGTCGCAGCACTTCCCGCAACATCGCAAATCCGGTTGGGCACCAACGACTACGGGTTCGACAGCTCTCGCGAGAAGAACTCCAGTGCAGTCTTGGTCTTGGTCTGCTGCGCCGCCGCGAGGTCGACCCCGTGTGATGCGAGGTAGCCCCGGACAACGGCAGCGGTGTTGAACGTGTCGGCGGTGGGGCACTTGGTGGAGAGCTCGAGAATGCGCGTGCCGTCCGGATAGAGCCACAGCTCGGCGACCAGTCGACGGTCGAAGTCGGGCGGCGTGAACTTCAGCTTCAGGACGTTGATCGGCCCGAGGACCGCGAGGTCGTCGATGCCGATGCCGGCAGGAGCGTTGGCCTCGTACAACGCCCGCTGCTGCTTCGTGAACAGCTTGGACAGCGGACGAGCACCGGTCGTGATCTCGCGGATCTTGGCGTCTGGCTGCTCGCCCTTGAGCGACGCCGAGCACACGAAGCCGCCCGGCATCGCGTCCACCTCGACCCCGAAGCCGGGCGCCTGCCGCTGCTCGGGCGTGAGGTTCTCCGGGTCCACCGGACGCAGCTTGACGACGGAGTCACCGGGTCGGGCCTGGATCCGTCTGGCGCGCAGGACGACACCGTGGCTGTTGAGGTCGAGTCCGGGGGTGTCGAAGAAGAAGACCTGTCGGATGTGGCTCTGGAGCGGGTCCATGCCGAGTGCGGCAACCGTCGAGCGCTGGTTCGCGTCGGGCACGCTCAGCTTGAGCTCTACGGTGTCCGCGCCTTTGATGAGTCGGAGCAGCTCGACGAGTTGGTCGTCGGTCAGCGCCCGGGAGGGTGCCGGCTCTGCAGGCTGGTTCGGGCTCGTCTGTGTGGTCACAAGCAACCTCCTCGGAAACGGCTCGACGCAAGGTCGCCCGCGGCTGACTCGATTCGATCCCGAATCGGGTGGTGTCGAACGGGACCCGGCGCTCGGCGTCGGGACGCCGACGAGGCCATGGTGCTGGCCTGAGGCGCCGCTTGGCCTCACCCCTAGCGTGTGAATGCGCCGGTCGGCGGTGCCGACGGGGCTGGTCCCCCTGGCGGGATTCGACCTGCAACGCCGGTCGTCAGGAGCGCAGCCTCGGAGTGGGATGTGGACTCGGCGGCTCAGGTTCGCGCTGAGTGGCTCCGTCGAGTGGCATGGTGGCGCTGTGACTGACGTGGGGATGGTGATGGGGGACTTCTGGCGGCGCCCAGCGTATGAGCCGTACGTCAAGGAGGGCCTGACGGATGCGGTACTGGCGGCGTTCGAGGACCGGTACCGGGTTCGGCTGCCGCTGAAGATGGTTGCTCTGCTGAGGCAGCAGAACGGCGGCTACACCCGCTGGACGTTCCCGATGGCCGACGAATCGCCGAACGTCGATCACCATATTCTGGTTGGGATAGGCCCTGGCTTCCCGGCCTTGGAACAAGCGGCCTGGTGGCAGACGCCTGACGACGATGCCGAATGGCAGCCCGAGGACCCCATGGGCTTGATCTCGTTCGATGGGGACGGGCACTGGGACCTTTGCCTGGACTACAGGAAGTCGGCGGTGGACGGAGACGGGTACGCAGTTGAGCCGCGGATCGCAGCGATCGACTGCGAGCTGGAGCGGGATGAAGCGGTCGCCGACACCTTCGATGGCTATCTGGCGCACTTGGTGCGAGAAGAGGAAGCCGCTGCCGACTTCGCGGCGGCTGTCCGTACCTGAGCCTGAGGCGCCTGGCCTACGCAGCGCGGCAGCATTCCCGGCCCGTGTGGCGCTGACATCAAGGACTTGCAGATGCCGCCCTGGCTCATCCCACTCAGTGGGGGAGCGTCAACCATCTACCGAACCAACTGTCAGACCTCAGCCGAAGCCGAAACGTCAAGCACCACGCGGAGTGCAGACAAATGGTGTTCCCGGGTTCGAACCTGCGCACCCGCTTCAGAAGTCCGGCCGAGCTCGGGCCGCTGGACGGACCTGCCAGTGCCGCAATGGTTTTCGTACTGTTCTCGACGAATTTGATTGCCGCTGCTGTTGACGATGGGGTACCTCCAGGGTGCCGGTCTGACGCGTCACCTGAAGTAGGCGTAACCACCCGCTGCCTCGACGCGCTTGGAGCTGTCGAACCCGACCGAAACGCGATGCGGATCGGGCCATCCACGCCTCGCGAGCTCAGCCTGAACCGCATCCCGCATCACCTCGAGCCACTCGCGCATGCCCGGGGCGAGCTGGCTCTGGATACCGGCCAGTTGGCCGCGCGCTGGGAAGTACCACTCCGGCAGATCATCGTCCGGTGCGCCCGAGAGCAGGATCCACACGACAAGGTGCTCGGTCCCCAGGTCGACGGCGCCGTACCAGAACACAGAATCGACCTGCACCCCGTCACGGGACGATCCCTTGAGGAGTGCGCTGGCTGCCAAGGCCGCCTCATCGGCCACTTGCCTGGGGTCCACGCGTCGGACTCTAGCCCGATCGCAGCGTTTCGTGAGAACCCGAGCTTGGCCCAAGAATCGACTCCGAGCTGTGGAAAACGGGTTGGTGCCCCCGGCAAGATTCGAACTTGCGACACCCGCTTTAGGAGAGCGGTGCTCTATCCCCTGAGCTACGAGGGCGGGGCATGGCTGAAACCCTCGATGGAACCCTCGCCGTAAGGGTCGCTGTAACCCTCGCTGTAACGAGGCCTTCTGGGCAGGCCAACGGGGACAGGCTACTGGAACGCGGCAGGCCTCCTGTGCGTGGCTGCCGGCGGCGCGGCGGAGCGCACCATCCGCGGCATGACAAGACGTCGGTGGCCGGGCGCCGAATACTGCGCTTGCGAGAGTGTTGAAAGACTTCTTTCCATGCTGCTAGTGTCGCAACATGTCTTTCGAACCGCGGCGGATCAGTACCCCTACGGAGCTGCGTGCGCTGTCGCACCCGCTCCGACTGGACATCCTGGAGCAGCTGACGTTGCGTGGGCCGATGACGGCCACCCAGCTCGGCGATGCACTGGGGGAGACGCCGGCCAACTGCTCGTGGCATCTGCGCAAGCTGGCCGAGCACGGCTTCGTCGAGGAGGCCGGCGAGGGCCGAGGCCGTCGGCGACCGTGGCAGGTGGCGAAGGTCGGCCTGGTGTGGGACGAGGCCGCGAGCAGTTCGCCGGGCTACCGATCTGCCGGGCAGGCGCTCTCAGGGCTGATGCTCGAGCGGGAGGTGGCCCGGTGGCGGCGCAACAGCGATGCGACCGGGGACGGCTGGGGTGGCCTCGGGATGTCCGAGTCCGTCCTCATGCTGACGCCGGAGGAGGCGACAGCCTTCACGGTCGACCTCGAGGCGCTACTGATGCGCCATCACGGGCGGCTGACCGGTGACGAGCCGGTGCCGAAGGAGGCCCGGCACGTGCGCGTGCTGGCACTGACGAGCGTGGACCCGCAATGAGGCAGGCGTTCGCCGTCCCGGCCTTTCGTCGCTTGTTCGTGGCTCTGGCCGCGACCATGGTGGCCGACTCGGTTCTGCTGCTCTCCTTCGGCATCATGACCAAGCAGCTAACCGGGAGCAGCGGCGCCGCCGGGATGGCGCTGTTCTGCGTGGTTGCGCCCTCGCTGGTCGCTCCGCTGCTCGAGTGGGTCGTCGACCAGGTGCCGCGCCGGCGCTTCCTGCTGACGGCGTACCCCCTGGCTGCGGCGAGCCTCGTTCCCCTCGCGTGGGTCCACGACGCCACCCAGGTGGGGATCGTGTACGCCGTGGCCTTCGTCTACGGGATCGCGCTGGTCATGCTCCCCGGCGCGGTCACGGGCTTGCTGAAGCTCATCGTGAGTCCCGACCAGCTGGTCCACGCGAACGGGGCCACCAGCACCTTCCGGGAAGGGCTGCGCCTGTTCGGCCCGCTGCTCGGGGCAGCCATGTACGCCGCGTGGGGAATCGGCAGCGTCCTGCTGCTTATCGCCGGCGCCTACCTCGTCGCCATCGCCGCCGTCACCACCTTGCGCATCACGGACGACGTCGTCAGCCCACCGGAACTGCGCTTCGTTCGCGAGCTCGTCGCGGGGGTCGCGCACCTGTACCGCGACAGGCTCCTCTGGTGGCCGACCTGCGCCGTCGCCGGCTGCCTGTTCGCCTTCGGCTTCCTCGAGTCGCTCGTGTACGCGATCACCGACGCGTTCGGCCGACCCGCGACGTTCGTCGGGGTCATCGTCTCGGTCCAGGGGATCGGAGCCATCGCAGGCGGTCTCGGGTCGAGCCGGGTCGTGACGCGTCTGGGGCACGTGCGGGCGATCGTGCTGGCCCTGGTGCTCTTTGCGGTGAGCATCGCGGTCATGGCTGTGGCACCGAGCATGACGATCGTGATCTTGGCCGCAGTGCCACTCGGGTTCGGCCTCCCCGTCCTCATCGTGGCCATCAGCACGCTGGTCCAGGTGCGCACCCCGAACCGGCTCATGGGCCGG
This sequence comes from Intrasporangium sp. Soil_C_50, assembly GCF_057656595.1. Lineage (NCBI taxonomy): Bacteria > Bacillati > Actinomycetota > Actinomycetes > Micrococcales > Intrasporangiaceae > Intrasporangium > Intrasporangium sp. Soil_C_50. Next base: position 97,213 of record NZ_JBDGKB010000004.1, on the reverse strand, counting down.
GTGTCCACCACCTTCAGTGCCCTGATCGGCACACCGCAGGTGCTGTCCATCGCCATCGGGGCCGGCTTGGTCGCCACCGTCGACTACCACCTGCTCCTCGGGGGGATGGCTGCGCTCCTGGTCGTCCTGTCCGTCTCACTCGGAGCTTGGGTGAGCACCCAAACACGACCCGCAAAGCCCACAACGATTCAGCCGATCGAGGCCTCTTCGAGCTGAACCGAAAGCAATCAGGCGCGCCTACCTCGACCGGGCTAACGTCTTCCTCCCGGCATGACCGGACGTTGCTCCGTCGTGTCAGCGGGGAACCTGCGGCGCGTTGCGTGCGGTGATCGGTGGACCGACAGTCGAGGCCCCGTGTCGCATCCCCATCTCATCGAGGACCCCCGGGTCCGGCGGCCCCGAGAGGCTGGCCAGGTAGGCATGCTGCTCGGCGAACAGGTGCTCGATGCCTCCGGGGCACGCGAACGCGACGACGTGCACTGGGTCGTCCCCCGCGCAGGCGAAGGTGTGTGCGGTACCGCGAGGCACCCACGCGAAGTCCCCGGCTTCGGCGGCGCGTCGGGCATCGTCGAGCTGGAACTCGAGCCGGCCGGAGACGACGAAGAAGCCCTCGTCGACATCGTCGTGGCGATGCAGGACCGGTCCCGATGACCAGCCGGGGAGGACGAACTCGCAGACACTGATCGCGCCGCCCGAGTCCTCGGCCAGGACCTTGAAAGGAAGCATCGCGTCCTCGAGACGTGTCGCTCCGGCGGGAAGCAGATAGGGCGATGACAGGGTCATGTTCTTCACCATCGCAGACGCGACCCTGTTCGTGGCCGAGCTTGGACCGAGAAGGCCGCTGCGCGGCAGATGGGTGCGGTTGCTCAGCGGACGCGCGTCGACCGGGTCGGCGAGGGCGTCGAGGTCGTCGTCCTCGGACATCCGTGGGCGAAGATGGCGACCATGGGTTGGGACACCGCCGTCATTGATCTTCCGGCCGATGCGGCGACGGTTTCGGACATCGCCTCGGACTCTTAGTGACCGCACCGAGCTGATCAACAAGATCCTCGAGGTGGCACCCACCACCGACTTCTCCGACCCAACGTGGCGCGACCTGACCACGCCCGACTTCACCATCGAGTTCAACATGGGTCAGGCAGATCAGGTTCCAGCTTCATGCAGCACGTTCGTGGCAGGTGGGTAGCGGCCGCGTCGCACGACCAGCGGCACGAGCGGACGTTCTGTCCACGGTGGAGGACGGTGTCCGTGAGGTGAGGTGCCGCAGAGACCGCCCGGTCTGCCACGCGACAGCCCTGACCGGCTTCTCGGGGCGTGTGATGATGCCAATCATGGCCATGGAACAGGGTGTCGTTGGGATCGGTTGCAGCCCGATCTTCGTTGTGGCGCGAGAATCCGAAGCGTTTGCCGTGACCGAGCAAGACTTCCTGCCCGGTGTCAGCGTCCAGGAACTGATGAATGAGCTACAGCCCGATCAGCACATCTACCTGGTGGATCTGGTGAACCCTGGGCAGGAGCTCGGGATCAAGCTCATCCGGCTGACCTGATTGCAGACAGGGTCGGCGCGCGCTACGGGGCTTGATCGGACGTCGTCCGACGAGCGGCAAGAGCGGACGTTCGGACGACAACGGCCGCTATGACGCGGCAGGTGGGTGGACGAACGCTAGGGGCGCGCCTCACATCGATGAGCCTTTCGAGCTTTGCTCCACTTTTTCGAGGTCTTGGCTGGCGGGCACGTCGCCAGGATGATCGCTGCCCTGATTTCGGCGATGCACCGTGACCCAGGCACCCAGCAGGACCCAGAGGACGCCGATGAGCACGGCCGTCCACAGTGCGGCGCGCTCCAAGGTCCAGCCGGGCGGGTCCCATCTCACTGTGACGACGGATTCGACGGAACGAGCGGGCACTGCGACGCGGACCAGCGTGCCGTCGAGCGGCGCGACGAGAGAGCCGCCGAGCACGGTATATCCGGGCCACGCGAGCCGGCTCAGCGTCATCGTCCCGCCGTCGCTGCCGACGGCGGTCACCTGCAGGGAGACCTCGCGGTCCGAGCGGTGCAGCTCGCGCACCGCGAGGCCGGGAGTCGTGGCGACCACGCCACCCGCGGTCGGAACGGGTGCAACACGTCTCCAGACAACCGTGTAAGCGGTGGTCTGCGAGACGCTCCACCCAGCCGGCGGACGCGTGAGATCCGTCCCCTCGAACCAAGGGCGGAAGAAGACGATCGTGCTGACCGACAGGAGGTCGGCCCACGGTCGACCGGTCGTGGCGTCAGTCGCGAGCACGGACGTCAGGGCCGCAGCGCACGTGCCACCGCTGTACCCGCGGCAGAACCGTTTCTCGAAGCTGCGGAAGTTGATGGTCGTGTAGCCGTTCTGCACGTCTTTGGGGCTGAGATACCACGTGGACCCGACGAGAATCTCGTCAGCGATCTGCGGCTGGTGGATGGCGGGGCCGGCGGGCTTCCCGAGGACCATGACGTCGCCCCGCGCCGAGCTGATCGGGCCACCGTATGCCGATGCAGCTGCCGGCATGTTTCGGTCGGCGCCGCCCGGGACGGGGTTCACGACGAACTGCACCACGACCATCGCGATCGACCAGGCCAGGACCACGGCACTTGTCGTCCGGGCAGACCCCCGGCGCAGCGACAGCGCGGTCGTCCCCAGTGCGACGGCGAGCAGGACGACGCCCGCGGCGGCCTCCTTGGCGAGGTGCGGGTCGCGGGCGACGAGGAGGAAGGTGGCGAGGCAGACCCACGCCAGGGACGCCAGGACACGGCCAGCGGACGGGCGCCGGACCAAGGCCCGGGAGGCCGCGACGAACAGCACCACCACGAGCGGCACCATGAGGGCCGGCACAACGCGCAGGGGCCACCGCAGGGGCCCGATCGTCGCTGGGCCCAGAACCCACAGGGCCAGGCCGGTCGTCGCGACCGCGGCTCCGACGAGATCCTTGGAGCTACGGCGCAACACACCGAAGTCCAGCCACAGGACGGCGGGCAGCAGCCAGATGAGGTAAGCCCGACGGACCGTCGGCAGCATTGAAGCGAGGAGCTCATGCAGCGGAGTGATGAGCAGGCCAGGGCCCGTGATCGCAAGTGAGTTCCTGTTCGTGACCGGGGAGGTCAGCACTCCCGGCAGGTACACGGCTACCGTGACCAGGCCGCTGAAGACCATGATGCCCAGGACGATGAGGACCTGACGACGCAAGCGTGAGAGCACTGCGTCCACGAGGCATGCCAGCAGGACCGTCGCCAGGTAGAGGGCGCAGTAGACGTATCCCACCGCGACGATGAGGTAGCCCACCGCGAGCGCGCCGGCGGGGTTCCGCCCATTCATGGCCCGGCGCGTCAGCCACCACGCCCACGGCAGGAGCACGACCCCGATGTGGCCGTTCACCCACGAGGGCCAATCGCTGAACACCGACTGGCCGGAGAGCCCGACAACCAGGCCGGCCACCATGGCGAACGGCTGCCGGGCGCCGTAGCTGCGGACCAGGACATACGTCCCGAGACCCCCGCACACGATGAGCGCGATGTTGAGTGCGGTAGCGAAGACCACAAGGTCTGGCACGACCGTCGTGACCACGCCGATGAAGATGGTGAGCGGACTGAACAGTCCCCACTGCCCCTCGGCGACGTAGTTGCCGGCCTCCCACGCGCGCGTCTCCATCAGCGGCAGGCGGCCGTTGCGTACCTCCTCACCAAGGTGGTACCACCACCCGATATAGGCGACCTGGGTGTCGCCGCGGAAGTAGTAGCGACTGAACCACAGCAGCGGGATCAGGCTCACGACGACGAGCAGCACGCCGAGCACGAGCGCTCCAGGCAGCCGTCGAACCGTCCGACACCCGAGCTGCCACAGCCGCCCAAAGGAGGTCACGACCGCAGGATATTGCCCCACTGGGCTCAAGCACGTACCGCAGCGTGGACCATGCGTTTCTCGACTCGGCGTCAACGCTCACCGAGTGCTCGACGTGACTCGATCGTCCCTTCCGCCGCGTGGGGCTACTGCCACCATGCGGCGCGCAGGGCGACGGCCAGTGCCACCTTCACGCAAGCCCCGGCGAGGAAGGTGGCCGCCATGAGTCCAGCCTTGATGGAGTTCCTGATGGTGGACGTGAGGGCTTGGTGTTGGCCGCCAGTGCCACGCCCACGATCACCCAAGCCAAGCCGCCCTTGACGAGCAGCCCCGATAGCAGCGGCAGCACGGCCAAGATCTGCAACGCCCGCGGAACCGGCGGACCGATGGGGTGTCCCGTACCGGGTCCGATGGAGCGACCCAACCCATGTCCGGTCGTCCGTCTGTTGGCCCCCCAGCACGGCACCCCTCTGCTCGCGTCCCACCGAGGGGTCGCGGAAGGTGCATGCTCACCCTGGGCGGCCAGGGCGTTTCCCTCCCACTGAGCAGGTCGCGTCGGAGGCTGAGCCCTCGGGCAGCGTGCTCACGGCGGTAGAGGACGATGTCCCGGCGGCCAGCACGACCGTGGCAGCGTGCCTACCGCTTGCCCCAGACGCGTTCCTGGAGCGCGGTGTCTGCGGCGGCCGTGAACTTCGTGACCTTGCCGTCAGGCCCAAATGTCAGCACATCCGCCTGGTCTGCGGACTGACCGTCCGCGGTGATGCGGGTCAGGACGACCACATGGTCGCCGTCGGCGATGAAGTGCTGTGGCTCCGTTCGGAAGTTCTTGGTGGCTAGCGTCTGGAAGAAGTGCGCTACCTCGTCCCTGCCTCGATAGACGCCACTGATCGCACTGTCCCCGGGTACGACCCACTCGATGTCATCGGCCATGTTTCTCATGGCCCCGTCCAGGTCGCCCGCACCGAAGGCCTCGTACGCAGACCGGGTCTCTGACTTGTTCTCTGAAGCGGACATGGCATCCTCCTCGACGTCCAGGATCAGTCCATGAAGCGGCTGGAAGACCCATGCCGTCAAGGGCTCCAGGTGGTTCGCGGCATTCCTCCAAATCGGCATCTGCGCGAGGAACGCATTCTGCACCGGCGGTGCGGACGACGCCCACCGCGGACACGCGCGACGACGGGCCAACCGCTTGAATGGGGGATGACGTCGACGCGACCAACGCTGTTCCTGACCGTGGGGCTCCCAGGCACCGGGAAGACCACCGCTGCCCGGCGCATCGAGGTTGAGGAGCAGGCTCTTCGTCTCACGAAGGACGAGTGGGTCAAGGCTCTGTCCGGAATCGCGAATCCTCCATCGGCTTCAGACGTGATCGAAGGACGGTTGATCGAGATCGGGCTGAATGCTCTGCGGCTCGGCATCAACGTGGTGATCGACTTCGGCCTCTGGGGAAGGGATGAGCGCTCGGCTCTCCGCGCGGCAGCGGCCGATCTCGGTGTGGCGGTGGAGATGCGCTACCTCGAGCTCACGCCGGCCGAGCAGCGGCGACGACTTGATCGGCGTCAAGCGGAAGAGCCCCACACGACCTGGCACATGTCGGACGAAGAACTTGCCACCTGGGCAGCGATCATCAGCGTTCCGACGGCGGGTGAGCTGGACGGTAGTGAGCCTGTCGATGACCCGCCGGCGGGCTTCGCGACGTGGGCCGAGTGGCGCAGGCATCGCTGGCCTCCGTCGATCATGTGACACGGAAAGCGTCTCTACCCAGGCGCGGGGGCGGCTCGGTCTGACGAAACCTCCACTGCCGCATGGTCGTACGTCGTCCGACGAGCACCATTGTCGTCGAAGGCGTCGCGCGCCACGTGCGACTAGTCAGTGCCGCTCAGCGCCCGCACGATCTTTGCGGCCGTCTCGGACGGCGCGAGGTCGTCAGTGTCGATGACGAGATCCCATGCGTCGCCGGACTGTACGTCGAAGTGTCCGCGGGAGTTGCCCGGCTGTTGGCCCTTCGTCCGAGCGCGTTCACGTTCCTCGAGAACAGGGAGGGAGGCGGTCAACCGCACCCAGAACGTCGAGGCGGCACGCAGGTCTCGACGCCATGCGGGCACGATCGAGTCGTCGACGGGCGTCTCGTCGATGATGACGTTGTTGCCGGTGGCCAGCAGTGCATTGACTGCAGCGTGCATCCCGGTGAGCAGTCGTGCGCCCGCTTCGCCGTAACGGATCCTGGCGCGGGGCGAGCCGTCCGGGTCGAGAGTGTTGTCGACCCAGAATCCTGGCCCTGGCCCGCGGGGGTGGTCGCGCCACTCGTAGGGAAACATCGAGAAGAAGTGGTCGAGGCCGACGTGCAGGTACGGCTCTCGAAGCGCCAGCTGCAGCTGCTCGGATACGGACGTCTTCCCGACGCTCGACACGCCCGCAAGCACGATCGCGCTACCCGTCACAGGCGGCAGTCTGACAGGAGCGGGTCGGGCCAGGGGCGCGGGTCGATCATCGTCCGGAGGGACTTGCTGCTCACCGTCAGCGCGGAGCCGGCCGAAGAGGAGGGAGTCGCGTCGCCTTCCATGGACAAGTGCGTGGCCGCGGATGAGTCCCTCCCGGCGGAAACCCACCTTCTCGAGCACCCGCGCGTAGCGGCGCTCTCCGGGGCGCACGTGGCAGCCAAGTCTGTGACTACATGGGGCTCACGGTGAAGCGATAGACCGCAGGTGGCGTTCGGTCGTCGGAGATGCTTGCTGAGCCGGCCTTGGACGACGGTGGCACGCGCACCGTCACCGTGAAGCCGAGGCCATCCCCGGCAGGCGTCACCGATCCCAGATCGCGCGTGGTACCGCCGGGCAGGCTGAGCGTGAGACGGACTGGAGGCAGGGGTCGCACCTCTGCGGTCGGGTAGTTCGTGTCGTTGCAGTTGCTGGCGTACCAGTGGCCGTAGACGGTGAGGGCATGGCCCGGACTGACGCTTGCCGGTGGGGCCCCGTAGGCACCTTCCGGACCTTGGTCGTCGATGTAAGGCCCAACGCATGACGCGTTCTCTCCCGACGCCGAGGACGAACAGGCACCAAGCAGCGGCAGCAGTGCGTCGTCCCCGGCAGACGAGCAGCCTTCACACGAAGCATGATGCCAGCGGTGACGACCCTGCCAACGAACAAATGGCAGGCCCTGGGTCAGCGGCTCTCCGCGTACCAGGTCTCCTGAACGGTGCGGCGCATCGCCAACCGCTGTCGGGTCTGCGCGACGATGCCGATCAGAGCCAGGACCAGCAGAGTCAGGTACCAGCCCCAGCCGGCGTGCACCGCCCGTGTGAAGTCGCCCCGGGTGAAGTCGGCGGAGTTGATCGTGCCGAACAGCAGCATCAGACCGGTAACCACGCTGACGGCCCCGGCGACCGAGCTGACGACGGCCAGGACGATCATCGGCAGGTTTCCGATGACCGCCAGCAGCCCGAGCGCGGCGCCGACGACAATACCCAGCAGCACGGCGACCCAGTTCCAGCCGATGCCCAGGGCGACGATGAGGCCCGAACCGATCGCGTAGCCGAAGGCAGCCATCGCGAGGACGACTGCGACCGCGAAGTAGAGGTACGCGAGGAGAGCGAAGATCAGCGCGCACACGAATCCCACGACCCAGCCCAGCACGGTGCCGAGGAAACGCTCATTTGCGAGTTCGGCGAAAAGCCCTGCCCCGAAACCGAATCCGGCGAAGAATCCCCAGATCGGGAGGATCAGACGGAGCACGAGCTGCCCGGCGAAGAGCATGAAGGCGCCGGCGATGATCGCGAAGAGGCCCAGCATGATGTCTGCCATGCCCCAGCGTAGGGCCGCCGGCCGCCGGCCCGTACGAGAACGCAGCACTTCGGCACCTCTCGTACCGATGGGCAGCGCGAGGCGGTCGCCACGTACCGCTCCACCGGCCCCGACTTCGGTGCCCCCGAAGCACGGCGCGCGCCACCGTCGTCTCGCTACTCTCGTCGTACGAGCGGGTTGGGCGGCAGCTGGGCCGGCCTCGAGTCGGCCTCGCCGCGGACCCGCGGGTCGCGTCGAGTGAGGGAGCGGTGGGATGGGCGCAGGGAAGACGTGGTCCATGACCTTCCGGGCGAGCGGCGGCGAGGCGGTCGCCGCCCTCGAGGAGGCGGCGCGCCGCGCGGGGATGCAGCACCTCTCCGCGGATGCTGCGACCGGCATCTTCGTCTTCACCGCTGGTCGGTTGGTGCTCTCGTCCGGAGAGAAGGTCACTGCCCAGATCCGAGAGGTCGCTCCGGGCGCCGTGCAGGTGACGCTGTCCTCGAGCCTGCAGTTCGGCTTGGGGAACACCGGGTCCGGCGATGCCGGCCGGGACCGGATGGCAGACGCCCTCGCGCAACTCCTGCCCCCGGCCGCGTAGGCGCGACGGGGCGGACTCTGCTCACGCGCGACGCTCACGAGCGGCGGTCGGTGAACGCCCAGTCCAAGCCGTCTTCGCCCTGGTCGTCGAAGGCGGGATCTCGTCGCAGGCCGATCTTCTCCGCGACCCGCTGACTGGCCAGATTCGTGGGGCGGATGCGGGCGACGACGAGCTCGGTGGGAAGGGAGTCCTGCGCCCAGTGCAGCAGGGCTGCCGCGGCTTCAGTGGCGTAGCCATGCCCCCAGGTCGAGGGATGGAAGCGGTACATGAGATTGAGGACGCGGTCTCCGTGGATCGTCATCCACCGGAGACCGGAGTTGCCGACCAGCCGATCAGTCTTCTCCTCGAAGACGCAAGAGTTCCCGAACCCGTGTCGCTCCCAATGCGCCAGCCAATGCACCACCAGGGCTTCGACGTCCTCGAGCCCCGTCACCAGATCCGACGGGTTGTGCTGGACGACCGACGGATTCGACAGGATCCCGAGGATCGCCATGGCATCAGCCTGCGCCGGCTGCCGCAGCGACAACCGCGCGGTCGACAGGCGAGCGGGCTGCCGGGGCACCTCGGCAATGTACTCGCGGCGCGTCCGTGCCGGATCTCTTGCTAGCGTCGCGCGCGTGCTTCCGCCCGTGCTGCAGACGCGAAGCCGCTCCGGCCGGGGCATCGAGCCCGGTCGACCAGGCTGCTCGGCGCCTTGACGGCACGGCGCTGCCGGTCGTCGACGCCGTGCACGGGGACCTCGAGGCCGGCAACATGCTGGCTGCGCGCGGTGGATCCGGCCGAGGGCTGGGGATCAGCGACATCGACGCCTGCGGCCCTGGCACCCGCGCCGTCGACTGTGCGTGGCTCGTGCGCGACGCCACCAGCCATGCAGCACCGAGTCGGACGATCGCGGAGCTGCAGCGAGCCGGCGTCGCGGTCGCCGGTCCCGAGGTGTGGGCTGCGTGCCTCGCCTTTGCGTGCGTCGAGCTCGTCGGCTTCGTGGCGCGGTCGGGAAACACCGCAGGAGCGCGCCGGGAGATCCGACGCCTGACGCCGTTGCTGCTCAGCCTCTGAGGGGCAGAACGGACAGTCTCAGGTGCCGGTCTTGCCGTCGATCCCCTCGCGAAGCAGGTCGACGTGCCCACAGTGCTGGGCGTACTCGGTGATCATCCGCAGCATCAGCCACCGCAGGTCGACGTCCTCGTACCAGTCCAGGGGTCGTGCCCTGTCGTCGAGGTCGTGCGCGGCGACGATGTCGCGGGAGATCGCGCACTCCGCTCGCGAGACCTCTTGGTCTGACTCGAAGTCCGCGTCCGCGGGCGGGTTGAAGTCGAGGTCGGGGTCGTCCTCGGTGAAGAAGAGGAACGGCACGTCGCGTCGCTCGAAGTTCTGCTGGAACCACCAGCGCTCGACGCCGGCGAGGTGGCGGACCAGTCCGTGCAGCGACATCGTCGACGGCGGCATTGAAGGGGTTCGGGCCTGCTCGGCGGTGAGGCCGCGGCACTTCATCTCCACGGTCGCCCGGTAGTAGTCGAGGTAGCCCGTCAGCGCCTCTCGCTCGCCCGCCACGCGAGGGATGCGTGGGCGGTCGTCGTCGGACCACTGGGGTGCGAAGGCGTCCTCGGTCAGCCCGGTCTCGGAACGGCCGTCGCCCGTGGGGGTGTCCTCAACCATGTGCTGCACTCTGCCACAAGGCAGGTCGTCGGCCTCGGTGAGAACCGGGACGTCGCCCCGGGGCCTCAGCGAGCCCGCCATGTGATGGTCAGGTGAACATCGGCCGGGTCCGCGAGGCCACTCGGATCAGCTTCGCCTGATCAGCAGGCGGACGACGGCGAGGTCCGTGTTCCTCAGGACCTCGATCGGGGTGACGGCCTCGAACCGCCCCCACCCACGACCACGTGGGTGAGCGCGTCGTGGAGGCTTCCGGGGGCTCCACCAAGCTACCCGGCGAACGTGGACACGGTGGTCACGACCAGCATCCACAGCCCCAGAACGGCGCCGATGACCAGAGGCAGCAGCGCGGCGAGGTGTCCCTCGGCCCGAGCCCTGTTGCCGTACCAGACCGCCGCGGCGCACGGGACGAGGAACAGGACGAGCGCCGGGATGCCCGCAGCCAGCGCCACCCACAGGGGTTCGGTCGCGTCCTCCGGCTTGTACCCGAGCAGTGCGTACAGGCCCTCGCTGACGGCGAAGGCCGCGACGAAGGCCACCGGGATGGACGCCACCGCGATCCAGGAGCGTGTGAGGTTCGTCCTCCGCTCGTCCCTGCTGCGCTCTCCCACGGGCGGAATCTGCTTGGCGGATGACATGGTGCACCTCTCTCCCTCCATGGTCGCGCCGGTCGCGGTCACGCACGAAGGACCTTCGGTCCTGGTGGACGCGTCTCGTGCATCACTCGTGTGCCGGTGCCCGGAGAGTGCTCGAGCTCCCGTCGTCGGGGGAGGAGGACGGGCTCGTCAGCCGCCGATGACGCCCGCGGTGCCGGTGGGGATGTACTCCTTGCCGCAGCGCGCGCAGGCCCGGTAGAGCGCGCCGTCGTCCGCGTGGGTCGTCATCCACACGTGGTGGGTGTTCGTGCGGCAACCAAGCTTTCGATGCGGCTTGGGTAGCGGCGCGGGAGCGCCCGGAGCCAGCGCGGACTTCATGGCGGACGCGGAGGCAGCGACCCCGATCGCGTAGCGCCATCTTCCCGGGGCAGAGAGGCCATGCATCTCCGCGACCAGCTCGTCGTGGTAGCGGTCTCTCGTCTCGGACGGCATTCCTTCGGTGGCGCGCTCCATGGCCGCGACGGCGAACCTCACCGACGCCTTGGTGTGCTTCTTGCTCATGACAGACCCTCCTTCGGTCTCCCGGCCAGGCCCGGCAAGGGGTGACGGGCCGCAGCCAGGGCCTGGCGGGCCTGTGCCGCCCCCGAGCGCGTCAGTCGGTAGTACCTTCGCGCCGGGCGCCCCTCTGTGCTGGGGTCGATGTCTTCCCATCGCGACTCGACCCAGCCCACCCCTTCGAGGCGGGCCAGGATCGGGTGCACCGTGCCACTCGGCAGCCCCGCGACCCGGCCGATCTGCGACCCGAACCACTCGACCTCGACGTCGCTCATCAGGGTTCCGAGAACGACACGAGTGGCCATGGTCATCCGAGGTGCCATAGTCGTACTCTACCTAGGGTGTCAAGGGCTCGGTGGACGGACGGCCGCTGTTCGCCCTCGCGCCGGTCAGCCGTCGCGCTCGTGCGACGCTCGGAGCGGAGGATCGGTGCTGCGCTCGGGCCGGGGCGTCAGCGGCGCAGCTCCATGCGGTTCTCCGGGGGCTCGTTGGCAGCCCAACCATCCGGAATTCCCTTGTCGACGAAGCCAGCTCGTTCATATGCCTGGCGTGCGCGAGCGTTGTCGCTTCGCACCATGAGAAACGTCGCCCGGTCCTGCGCGGAGGCCCAGTCCGCCACCGCACCGATGAGTCGGCCGGCGAGGCCTGTGCCTCGAGCTGCCGGCGCCACCCACATCGAGATGAGCTCGACCCACTTCTCCCCGTCGGGCTGCCCGCTGACGACGCCGACCACCGTCGTCTCCTCGCGCGCCAGGAGGGTCAGCGGCACCTGGCTGAGGCGCGCCTGCCACCGCTCGACAGGGGCATCGACCCAGTCCTCGTAGCGCGAGCCGAAGGCCGACGGGGCCTCGGACAGCGACGCCAGCCGCACGGCCCGGAAGCTCTCCCAGTCGGCAGGTCCGATGCGCGTGATCTCCACGGCGCAGAACCTAGCAAGCAGCCGTCAGCCGAGCGCCTCGGCGAGGGAGACGATGGTGCCGGACGGCCCTCGGACGTAGCAGAGCCGGTAGGCGTCCTCGTACTCCACGATCTCGCCGACGGGCTCGCCGCCGTGCGGACGCAGCGCGGCGACGGTGGCGTGGAGGTCGTCGACGGCGAACATGACGCTGCGCAGGCCGAGCGTGTTGCCGAGGGCGTCCCGGGGCTCGGCGGCCACCACCGCGGGGGAGCGGAACCGTGTGAGCTCGAGCCTGCCCTGGCCGTCGGGGGTCCGCATCATCGCGATGTCGGCGCGCACGTGGTCGAGCGCGTTGAGGCGGTCGACGACCGATCCCTCGATCGGCGCCTCACCCTCGAGCTCGAGGCCGAGTGCCAGGAAGAACGCCTTCGCCGCCTCGAGGTCGTCGACCACGATGCTCACGTGGTCCATCCGGATCGTCATGCTGGTTCTCCTGGTTCGTCGTCCCGGCCCGAGGTGCCCGCTGCTACACCCTGGGACGGAGCCGCTGCCGCGTTCTCGACATCGCCGAGGTAGCAGAGCACGACGGTGGCGACGAGGTACACCGCCGCGACTCCGGACCACGACACGTGCGACCACAGGACGACGACGAGCAGCAGCGCCTGCGCGACGGCGAACAGGTGCCTCACCTCGCGGTAGCGGCGCCGCAGCCCCCTGCCGACGGCCGCGAACGCCGCCGCGCCGACCAGCCCGACCGCCGCCACGACCACGCCGATGGCGACGCCGAGCTCCGCGAACTGGCTGCCGTTGTCGGGCCGGGCCGCCTCCAGGGCGTAGTAGCCGCCGAAGTCTGCCGCCACCACCGCGGCCACGCACTGCGCCCAGGCCAGTGCCACGACGATGCGCCCGACCAGCTGGCGCGCCGGGCCGGGCCCGACCGATTGCCCGTCCTGCCGGCCGGCGAATCCTCGTCCCGGCGCCTCCGGTTCTCCCCGGCGCCAGGGCGCGGCCAGCAGGACCACGGCGAGCGCGATCACGCAGAAGAGGCACAGCCACACGATGAGCATGTCCGTCGTCCTTCGCCATCAGGCTTGCTCGCAGCATGCACCAGCGGCGCGGGGTCCCCTGGGCGACCGGCCGCGTCAGCCGGTCCCGACCCACTGTGCCCGACGCGTCCGGTGTTTGGGGCCAGCAGGGGCGTGCGGGCGCGTCGCGGGCTAGGGTCGGGGCTCTCAGGGGAAGGGTCCGACATGGCGATCTACCGCAAGGGTGCCGACCCGGTCGCGCTGCGTGCCTCGGCGCGTCGCCTCGAGCTGTGCGGGGCAAGCCGGTCAGCAGGACGACACGAGCACGGGGGCCTCACCGCCGGCCCGGAGTGGCGGGTCGCGTGGCTCGGGTGGTCCCGCGCCGGTTCCCGACGGCGGGGGCGCTCCGGCCCAGCCGACCCCCGGCCCGACGCCCTACGTGCCGCCCGGCCCCTTCGACCAGAAGCACGTCGACGCTGCGAAGGACGCCGTCAAGGATGTCCTCGACGGCCCGGGCTTCTGGTCCCTGGACGGCAACCGCGACGACCTCGAGACCTTGCGCGACCGGATCAACGAGCTGACACCCGCGGAGGCCGAGGCACTCATCCAGCAGCTGAGCCCGGAGGACCTCGCCAAACTGGGGCAGATCATGAAGGACGAGGGTGGGTTCCTCTGGGTCAGTGACGGACTCGACCCGTTCGACCGCTCCGAGGTGACGAGCGGCCTGCTGTCGAAGATCACCCCGGAGTTGGCCGCCAAGCGCAGGCGGCGATGCCCTGGAGCCAGCCAGGGTTCGACACCACCGACGTCGCCCTCCACGGCCAGCAGAGCCAGGACGGCGAGCACCGCAGCGACCTGCACTACGGGCTGCCGAAGGGCGAGCTCGGCACCGACGACCTCAGCGCGCAGGACGTCAACCAGGGCAGCTTCAGCGACTGCTGGGCCATCGCCTCGCTCACCGCGACGACCCAGGCCGACCCCGACTTCGTCAAGGACAACGTCACCGTCAACCCCAACGGCACCGTCGACGTCCGCCTCTTCGACCACGACGGCAACCCGCGCGTCGTCACCGTGACGGCCGACCTCCCGCTCGATGCCAACGGCAACCCGCTCGGTGCGCACGGCACCAACGGTGAGACGTGGCCGGCCCACTACGAGAAGGCTTTTGCCGTCGTCTACGGAGAGGACGACGGCGGGGCGCCGGACGGCAAGAGCGGTGCTCCGTATGACGTCAAGGAGCAGGGCACCTACGGCGCCGTCGAGTGGGACTACAACGACAAGGCTCCCTCGTACATCACCGGCAACGAGGCCCACGGCGTCGACGGGTTCGACGGCGCCGTTCAGGCCTTCCACGACAAGCAGGGCGTCATCGTCAGCACTCCCTCCGACGCTCCCGACAACGCGCCCGACGGCTACGTCACCCGACACGTCTACTACGTGCAGAGCGTCAACGCCGATGGCACGGTGACCCTCGGCAACCCGTGGGGGCCTGATGCCACGAAGATCACCGTGAACCACGACGAGTTCGACCGGCTCTTCGACGACCCGCAGGCGATGCGGCCGAGGAGCTGACGTGATCCGCGACCCCCGCCCCGCTCGACGCGTCCGGCCCCTCGCGCCGGCGCTCGCCGTCACCGCCCTCGCCGTCGCGCTCGCCGGCGGCTGCCAGAAGGAGACACCCATGACCGATCCATCTTCGAGCGCCGACGCCTCCGCCGCGGCGGCGTGCCGGACGCAGCCCGGTGACGTGTCGGTCCTGCGCGGTGGCACCTTTCCTCTCGACGCCGCGGCGACGCTGCGCGCGGGCCTGCAGTACGAGGTCAAGGCCGACCCGCGCACGTGGAAGGTGATGTTCATGGGGGCCGGCGTCGGGGAGTCGCACGACCTCGCCGCGGGCGACACCGTCACGGTCGCCGGTCACACCGTCACCGTGCGCGACGCCTGCGCCGACAAGATCGTCCTCACCGTGGCCGAGGGCGGCTCGGGCGCCACCGGCTGAGCGACGAGCGTCGCCGCCCCTCATCCGGGTCCCGCGGCCGGCATCCCGTCGTTCGCGGCGTGCGTTCACGATGACGACCACCATCCGTCGGTCGGGTCGCCGCCACGCTCAGCAGGTGCCGGACCCGTGGGTGATGGTCGTCATCCCGAACCTGCGACGCCGGCCGGCACCGTCGAGAGCGGCGCCCGGGCACCGATGCGCACGGCCGAGCCCAAGGCCGACAGGCGCTCGGCGACGCGCACCAGCATCGGACCCACGACGCCCGCCCGCTCCGCGAGAGCCACGACGTGGGCGGCGCGCCGGTAGTCGTGCTCGGAGCAGGCGTCGAGCGCAGCCAGGTCGGCGAGCATGCCAGTGAGAGAACACTTCTCGGCATCGGTCGATGCTTCGAACACCGGACGCCAGTGGCCTCGCGCCGAACCGACGAGGGAGAGTAGCTCGGGCCACACGGGGTCACTCGTCTCGTGCGCTGCAGCACCGGCCGATGGCAGGGCCAGGGGTGGCGCACCGCAGCGGAGGGCGGACGCGCAGAGGAAGCCCATCACGTACGCGGTGTGGTATCCGGTGGCCCGGGCGTACCGTTCCCGCTCGCCCGGCGGGAGGGCCGCGAAGCGGGTGTGGTCGACGTTGCCGCAGGGCAGCACGCCCACCGCGTCCTCGACGTCGGCGAGCACCCGGAAGCAGAAGGAGGGCACGGGCCCCCAGGCGGCGCGCAGCTCGGGCCAGGCCATGAGCAGCTCGCCGGCGAGGTCGTAGTCCTCACCGTGGACGTAGCGCACGAGCACCGCCTGGACGTCCGCGAGCACGGCACCGGCCGGACGCGGCAGCGCGGTGGGGGAGCGGTGGCCGAGGTCGCTGACGTAGAAGAGCACGTGCGTCAGGGCGTAGACCTCCTCCCGGGACGCGTCGAGCACGTCGAGCGGACGCTCGAGCGCCGTCCCGCGCAGGTCCGGCCCCCAGTCCGGGTTCCGCTCCGGCCCCCACGCCCAGTCGTCAGGCGCCTGGCCCGGCACGGTGAGCCCGGGCCACGCCTGCGCGACCCAGCGCCGCTCCAGGCATGCCGACGGTGGGGCGTCGGCAGCGCTCGCCGCGGTCGAGGCGCACGCGTCGGCGAGGAACGCGTCGAACTCGGGGTCCGGCCGGCCCAGCCGGCTCAGCAGCACGTGCGGAACCGCGTACTTGAAGGCCCGCGCCGGGTGCAGCGCCGTGTCGAGCAGGACCCGGCGCGAGCGGGCCAGTGGCACGAGGAGGTCGACGAGCCGGTCGACGCGCGAGCCCACCTCGGCGTCGGAGGTGCAGCCGGCGGCGGCCCACGCGAGCATCGCGGACTCGGCGACGACCTTGTCCGGGCCGAAGCCCAGCTCGGGCGCCACCTCGTCGGCGCGCCCGCGCTCACCGAAGTCGGACACGACGACGGCGGCGAGGTCGAGGACCCGCACGAGCCGCCCCTCGAGGTCCTGCCGTGGCCAGGCCGCACCGACCGGCGCGGCCCGGCCGAGCGGAGGGCTCGTCGTCACCGAGGTCCCTCGGGGCTCATCTCCTCGGCCACCTCGCGCGCCCGCTGCAGGCTCCCGACCACGGAGGCCAGGTCCCACGCGGGCATCATGCACGCGAGGAGGTTGTACTTGCCGAAGACGACGCCGTGCACACCCTTGTCGAACTGGACGAGCTCGGGGCCGATCTCGGTGACGAACTTGCCCATCGCGTCGAAGTTCAGCGAACCCGACTCGAGGAACCGCTGCGCGATCCCGTCGTGCGACAGCTTCTCGGACATGGTCTCTCCTCTGGTCCGGCCGCCGAGGTCCAGGTGTCCCCGACGGGCCTGGTGAAGCACCCCAATCGGTGCACATGGGACAGAGTCGCCACCACGGGCGCCTGATACCCGGCGCGCACCGGCGGCCGGAGGGGCGGGATACTGGCCGCGGGGACCGTGACACCCGACAGACCCGACGATCGCCGACGGAGGGCCGCCCATGGGACGGACGCGTGCGCAGCTGTGCGCTGCCGCAGGCTCGGTCTTGCTCGCCCTCGGTGGTCCCGCGCTCGGCGGCTGCACGTCCGGCGCCCCGGGGGCGGAGCCGTCGACACGTGTCGAGACCTCGTCCGCCGGCATCGACGTGCTCCTCGAGACGCACTGCGGCGTGCGCTACCTCGTCGTCGACGGCTACTGGTTCGAGCGGGCCGGCGGCCTGCTCACCGACGGCGAGGGCAACCCGCCCGCCGGCTGGGGCAACCCGTACCACGCCGGACGCGTCGTCCTCCTGGACGGCACCGCGCACTTCTCCGACGACGCCGGCCACCACGAGACCTTCCACCGCCTCGACGTCGCGCCGACGATCCGCTGCGCCTGACCGCGCCGCAAGGCATGGCCTGTCCGGTCGGACCGGACAGGCCTCGCTCTCCGGTTGCCGTCCGATTTGTCCGGATCTAGCGTCCAAGGATCAGTGACGCCGAACTGAGAGGGACGCCCTGTCTCGGCCCAGATCGATCAGCCTGCTCGCCGCAACCGCGCTCACCTGCACGTCGGCCGTCTCCGCGCCGCTCGCCGCGGAGGCAGACCCGATCCCGACGCCCGGCCACCCGGTCTCCCACGAGGAGAACCCGCGCGTGCCCGAGGGAGCGCTGTGGTCCGAGGAGTACTTCCCCTCCTCCGACGGCGGCGACGTCGAGCTGCACGCCGACGTGCTGCGGCCGGCGCACCTGCCGCCCGGCGCCCGCACCCCGGTCATCCTGTCGGTCGGCCCGTACTTCGCCCACCGCGGCCAGACTGCGAGCGAGCGCGCCCAGGGCCCGAAGCCGCGCACGATCGACGACGGCAACGCGTACTACACGTGGTTGCGTCCGCTCGCGTCCGACGTCCCGGTCACCGGGACGCCACGCGTCTCGCTCGCGACGAGCGGCACGGGCAACGTCCTCGTCCGCCTCTGGGACGTCGCACCCGACGGCGCCGCGGTGATGGTCGACGAGCAGATGTCGCTCGTGCGCGGCAGCCGGGTCGCCTTCGAGCTCAAGTCGACCGACTGGACGCTGAGGCGCGGCCACCAGCTCGTCGTCGGCATCGGGACGAACACGACACGCTCGTGGTCCGACACGGCGTCCAACCAGAGGATCCGCGTGTCGTCGGCCTCGCTCAGCCTCGACCTGCAGAGCCCCCGCACCGACGTGCCGACTCAGGGGCACCGTTCGCCCTACCTCGACAGCTACCTCGGGGCGTACACAACGGCGTGGGCGCAGCGCGCAGCCGGCAGCTTCACCGTCGTCGTGCCGCAGGGCTGAGCCGCGATCTCGGCGGGCCCGAGCCGCTCGGGGGTGGCTCGGGCCCGCCGTCACCACCCGCCCAGCCGACGCACAGGCGTCGGTCCCGGGCCGGGGGTGCCTCATTGGTTAGCCTGCAGGAATGACCGAAGCCCCCAGGCGCGACCCTGCCCTCACGGCCGAGTCCACCTCGGGCGACCCGCGCGCCGACCGCGTCGCCGCGGCGGTGCGCACGTGGCAGCGCTCCCTCGTCGACCTCGGTGGCCGCAACACCCTGCTCTGGTACCGCGACCTGCCGTCCGGCACGCTCGACCTCACGACGGCCCACCCCGGCGGCGTCTCGATGCTGCTCGCCGGGCGCCGTACGCGGCTGTCCGACCTCTTCCGCGAGCCGGGGGCGCTCGACGAGGCCCGCCGCCGCGCCCGCGCCATCCGGTCCAAGGCCCTCGAGCTGCGCGAGGAGCGCGGCATCGCGGCCGGGTTCGTCGCCATCGGCATGGCCACGTGGTCCGTGCCACGGGCCGCCCGCCCGCCGGCCGCGCCGGTGCTGCTGCGCGCCTGCGTGCTGCGCCCCACCGGGGCCGCACAGGACGACTTCGAGATCGACCTCGGGCCCGAGGTGGAGTTCAACCCCGTGCTGCGCGAGTACCTGCGCTCGGAGCAGGGGATCGAGGTGGACGGCGACGCCCTGGCCGACCTCGCCACCGGGCCGGCGGGTTTCGACGCCCGCCCGGTCTACGACGCGCTGCGCGAGCAGTGCGCGCACGTCCCCGGCCTCGACGTCGCCGACCGCATCGTCCTCGGCACCTTCTCCTACGCGAAGCTGCCGATGGTGGCTGACCTCGCCCTGCAGGGCGGCTCGCTCGCCGACCACGACGTCGTCGCGGCGCTGGCGGGGGACGAGTCGGCGCTCGCGGCGGTGCGCCTGCGCGTACCCGAGAGCGAGCCGGACCCCGACCCCGAGCACGAGTACCTCGTCCTCGACGCCGACTCGTCGCAGCACGCGGCCATCGACGCCGTCCGGGCCGGAGCCCACCTCGTCGTCAAGGGACCGCCCGGCACCGGCAAGTCGCAGACCATCGCCAACCTCATCGCGGCGCTCGCAGCGGAGGGCAAGTCGACGCTCTTCGTCGCCGAGAAGCGCGCTGCCATCGACGCGGTCCTGACCCGACTGGAGCGCCTCGGCCTCGGCGACCTCGTCCTCGACGCCTACGACGGCACCACGAACAAGCGCTCGACGGCCCTGCAGTTCGGCCGCAGCCTCGACGCCGCGCTCACGCACACCGACGCCCCGACGGACGGTACGGGTGCCGAGCTGCGCGACCGGCGCGCTCGTCTCCAGCGCCACCTCCGGGCGCTCCACGAGGTGCGCGAGCCATGGGGCGTCAGCGCGCACGACGCCGAGGAGGCGCTCGTCGAGCTCGGCATGCGCAAGCCGCCGCCGACCTCCCGCGTGCGGGTGCTCGGTGGTGATCTGTCCGCGATCAGCCGGACCCGCGCGGTCGAGCTCGGTCGCCGACTGCGCGACGCGGCCGGTCTCGGCGCCTGGGTCCGCGAGGGTGGCGACCCGTGGTTCGGGGCACGCATCCTCAGCGGCGACGACGCCTCGCGGGCCCTGGAGATCACGACGCGCTACAGCACCACGGGCCTCGACGACACCAGCAGCCGCCTCAACGGCATCCTCGACGAGTCGCAGGTGCCGGCCGCCGAGTCGATCAACGTGTGGGCCTCGGCGTTCGAGACGATGTCCCGCGTCCGCGAGACGCTCGAGGTCTTCCGGCCCGAGGTCTTCGACACCCCGCTGCGCGAGCACATCTCGGCCACGGCCACCCGCGACTGGCGCGAGGCCCGGGGCGTCGAGATGGGCTGGATGGACCGCTGGCGGATCCGGCGGCAGACCAAGCGGCTGCTGCGCCCGGGGCGCCCACCGGCCGACCTGCACGACCGCCTCGTGGCCGCGTCGGAGCAGCGTGAGCACTGGTACGCCCTCGTCGGCGGCGGTGGCCGGCCCGAGATCTCGCCGCGCCTCGACGAGGGCCTGGCCCTGCTCGCCTCGGTCAAGGACGACCTCGACTGGCTCGACGGCCGCCTGCCGCAGCGCGAGGAGCAGCCGCCCCTGACCGACCTGCCGATGGACGAGCTGCGCGAGCGACTCGCCGCGCTCGCGGCCCGCCCCGACCGCGTCGGCGTCCTGCCGCAGGTGACGAGCATCCTCGACGAGATGCGGTCGGCCGGTCTCGGTCCGCTCGTCGACGACCTCGCCCGCCGCGGCGTCGGCACCGAGCAGGTCACGGCCGAGGTCAACCACGTCTGGTGGGCCTCGGTGGCCCAGGAGGTCACGGTCCGCGACCCCGCGTACGGCGCCCACGACGGCGCGGGCCTGCGCCGCGACGTCGCCGAGTACGTCCAGGCGGACCGCGCCCACCAGGACGCGACCGTTGCGCGCGTGCGTGACGCCGTCGCCCGCAACGTCCGCGAGGTGCTCGACGACCACCCGGCTCAGGAGGCGCTCGTGCGTGCCGAGGCCGGAAAAGCCCGACGGCACAAGCCCCTTCGCGATCTCGTGCCGCAGGCGTCGGCCGCCCTGACGGCGATCAAGCCGTGCTGGGCGATGAGCCCCCTCGTCGTCGCCTCGACGCTGCCGCCGGGCAAGTGGTTCGACGTCGTCGTCTTCGACGAGGCGTCGCAGGTCCAACCGGCGCAAGCCATCTCGGCGATCAGCCGCGCCCGCCAGGTCGTCGTGGCCGGCGACGAGCGCCAGCTGCCACCGACGAACTTCTTCACGGTCGTGTCCGACGACGAGAGCGGGGCGACGGAGGCCGACGACACGCTGACCGAGGGCTTCGAGTCGGTCCTCGACGTGCTCGCCGCGACGTTGCCGACGCGCAGCCTCACGTGGCACTACCGCAGCCGCGACGAACGGCTCATCGCCTTCGCCAACGACGCCGTGTACGACGGTGGGCTGACGACCTTCCCGGGCACGTCGATCGAGTCGGCCGTCACGTTCGAGCCGGTCGACGGGCAGGCCACACTCCAGCCCGGCGTCGACACGATCGAGACGACCGACGCCGAGGTCGCGCGCGTCGTCGAGCTCGTCCTGGAGCACGCCCGGACCCGTCCCTCCGAGTCGCTCGGCGTCATCGCCCTGGGCATCAAGCACGCCGAACGGCTCGACGACGCCGTCACCGACGCACTGCGCCGTGCGCCCGACGTCGCAGATTTCTTCGACGCGGACCGTCCCGAGCGGTTCTTCGTCAAGAACCTCGAGCGCGTCCAGGGTGACGAGCGCGACGCCGTCATCCTGTCGATCGGGTACGGCAAGACCCCGCACGGCCGGGTGCTGCACCGCTTCGGCCCCCTCAACATCGAGGGAGGGGAGCGCCGGCTCAACGTCGCGGTCACCCGGGCCCGCCAGCGGATGACCGTCGTGTCAGCGCTCCGGGCGTCCGACCTCGACCCCGAGCGACTCAAGGCCCGCGGGGCGGTCATGCTGCGCGACTTCCTCGCCTACGCCGAGACCGGCGGCCGGCGCGGCGACGACGGCACCCTCTTCGCGGCCAACCCGCCCACCGGCGACCCGCTGCGCCGGGACCTCGCCGAGCGGCTGCGCCGAGAGGGGCTCACCGTCCACGAGGACTACGGCTCGGCGAGCCAGCGCATCGACCTCGCGGTCGAGGACCCGTACCACCGTGGCCGCGGCCTCATCGCCGTGGAGACCGACGGCGACCGGTACGCCGCCCTGCGCAGCACCCGCGACCGCGACCGGCTGCGCCCCGAGCAGCTGGCCCGCCTGGGCTGGATCCACGAGCGGGTGTGGAGCACCGACGTGTTCCGTGACCCTGCGCGCGAGATATCGCGGATCGTCACGATCGCCCGTGAGACCCGGGTGCCCGAACGCGACCCGGGCCCCCCGACTCCCATGCAGGACGCGACCCAGGCCTCGGGCGGCGCGGCCGGCGACGGTCCCGCTCCCGACGCCGCGCCGGGGCGCGACGTCCGTGGCGACGACGGCGGTGACACGACAGGCACCGGTACCGACGCCGGTGCCGGTGGCGATGTGACGGCGACCGAGGAGCCGCGCCGGCGCAAGCGGCGGCGGGTGTTCCGGCGTGGGACTGCGGACATCGCGGCCGACGATCCCATGGACGACCTCACACCGGCGCCTGCCGGTGGCCGAAGCCGCGACGACACCGACCTCGGGTGGGGTGGCGCGGACTCCGACAGCCGGGACCAGTGGCTCCAGGACCAGCGCCCGCCGCACTACGAGTGAGGAACGGACCCGTGCCGGTGCGCCCCCGCGGCGGGGCTCGGAAGGGGATGCAGCGGGAATGTCCGGTGCGGCCACGGCGTTGGTGAGCGCATGAACACCACCCCTTTCCAGCTGCGCCTGTCGTTCGCGCAAGGGCTCTTCGAGCGGGGTGACCACCTCGCCGCCGCCACTGCGCTCGCCAACCTCGTCGACGAGGCCGACGCGCAGGTTGTCGCGCCGACCGCGGTCACCGAGGCCGACTGGGCTCCGCACTCGACGACCGACCTGCGTCTGCTGCTCGCCCGCGCCTACTTCCACTCGGCGCAGTTCCGGCATGCCGAGGAGACGCTCCAGCGGATCATCGAGGAGTGCCCGACCGACGCGTACGCGCACCTGCTGCTCGGGCGCACGCTCCAGCGCGCCGGCCGGCACGCAGAGGCGGCTCGGCCTCTCGCGCTCGCGGAGATCTACGGCGGCTACGAGCGGCCGCAGACCTACGGCGGCCCGGTCCTCGGGCGTGCCGACGACGACGCCTGAGCGAGCGTCAGCCGAGCACGTCGGATCGGACGCGGACGGGGCGGGAGCATCGAGCTCCCGCCCCGTCGCGGTGTCGTGGTCCGTCCGTGCGGACCGGATGGCTCAGCGGGCGCGCAGCGCGTCGCGGATCTCGGTGAGGAGGATGATCTCCTCGGAGGGGGCCTCGGGCTCGGGCTCGATGCCCTGCTTGCGCCGCTCGGCGAGCTTGTTCAGCGGGGCGACGACGATGAAGTACACGGCGGCGGCCACGATGATGAAGCCGACGAGGGCTGTGAGGAACGCGCCGATGGCCACGCCGCCCGGCTTGAAGGACGAGAAGTCGGGCTTGCCGCCGATCTTGCCGATGAGGTCCATGATGACGACGACGAAGGCGTCGACGACCTTGGCGAACGCCGTGCCGATGACCACCGCGACGGCCAGGTCGACGACGTTGCCGCGCATGATGAATTCTTTGAAACCCTTGAGCACTGAAGGTCTCCTTCACGTCTGCCCCCGAACCGGGATCGGGCGTCGCGACGAGCCTACTGCGGCGGTGTGTCCGGCTGCCTGATGGCGACGACGAAGCTCTGGCCGGCCTCGAGGGCACTGAGCCCGCGTGCGACTCGGGCGGCGTCGTCGGGCCCGAGTGACAGGGTGACCTGCGGCGGGTGCGAACTACCCAGTGCGCCAGACTCGCTCGCCTCGCGGACGGCGAGCACGACGACGGCGGACGCGGCCCGCTCTCCGGTGCCCGTGGCGTAGAGGTCGACCCGCGCTCCCGTGCGCGCACCGGCGCCGGTGGCGTCGACGACGGGCACGGTGAGGGCCACGTGGTCGGCGGGCTGCCCGGCCAGCACCGAGCCGCCCAGCAGCCGGCTCGGTGTCACGACCTCACGGGCGAGCAGCGGACCGGCAGCGGTCGATCCCACGATCGCTGCCGCGTCGGCGGCTGCGCCCTCCGGGCGGTCGGCGGGCGGTCGAGCCACGATCGTGAGGTCGTCCGCGCCGAGCACGGCGCCGGCAGGGACATCGCGGGCGGCGACCACGGTCGGCACTCCCACCGTGCCCGACGCCCGAGGGGACACTGCACCGACGCCGACCCACACCGCGACGCCCGCCAGCAGAGCCGCGACCCCGCGACGCCAGCGCAGCCGGCGCACGGCGCGGCGCCGACCGCCGCCACGGGCGGCCCCGCGGCCTCGGACGAGCGCGGCGGCCGCGATACGCCCACGCGTGCGGCCGGTGCCGCCCGGTCCGGGCGCACGCGGTGCCCTCGAGCCGGACATCAGGGGAGCGGGAAGGGCAGCTCGAGCCCGTCGAGAGCCCGGCGGCACGCGCACGTGGCGACGTCGTCGGCCTCGTGGGCAGGCAGCTGGCCGATGGCGTCGCGCAGGACCGACTTGAGTCGCTCCACGTTGGTGCCGAAGACGCGCAGCACCTCCTCGTGCGTCACGGCGTCGCCGCCCTCGACCCCGGCGTCGGCGTCGGTGACGAGCGCGATGTTCGTGAAGCACATGGCGAGCTCGCGGGCGAGCGCGGCCTCGGGCATCGCCGTCATGCCGACGATCGACCAGCCCGCCTGCTGGTGCCACACCGACTCCGCGCGGGACGAGAACCGGGGCCCGTTGACGACGACGAGAGTGCCTTCCGGCTCGACCTCGAACCCGGCGAGGCGCGCCGCGTCGACGGCGACCTGCCTGCCGTTGGGGCAGTAGGGGTCGGCGAAGCCGACGTGCACGACCGGACCCTCGACGTCGTACACCGTGTGCTCCCGACCCCACGTGCGGTCGACGACCTGGTCGGGCACGACGACGGTGCCCGGTCCCTGCTCCGGGCGCAGCGACCCCACCGCGCAGGGGGCGAGCACCTGGCGGACGCCGACCGCCCGCAACGCCCAGAGGTTGGCGCGGTAGTTGACCCGGTGCGGGGGGAACCGGTGGCCCTTGCCGTGCCGGGCCACGAAGGCGACCGAGCGGCCCTCGACCTCGCCGATGACGAGGGGGTCGCTCGGGCGCCCGAACGGGGTGTCGACCTCGACGGTGTCGTACTCGTCGAGGAAGTCGTAGAGGCCCGACCCGCCGATGACGCCGATCTCGGCCCGCGACCCGCTCGAGGACCCAGCGGGCGCTGACGCGTCGGCGGACGGTGCGAGCAGGGCGGTGGGCTCGGCGTCGGGGTGGCCGCCGGGCGCGCCTGTCGTCGAGTCGGAGGTCGAGTCAGTGGTCATGGCCCGAGCCTAGGGCGCGGGTCGGTACCCGACGCAGGGGTCAGCCGGGGCTGGGGACCACGGCTCGTCGAGTCAGGAGGCTGTGGACGACGAGCTCGCGGCGGCGGTCGACGAACCCGACGACGAACCCGACGACGAACCGGACGACGAACCGGACGACGAACCCGACGACGAACCCGACGACGAGGAAGAGGACGACGAGGACTCCGACGAGCCGCCGGTCGAGGTGGACGAGGAGTCCTTCGACGCCGAGCCCGAGGCCTTCGAGCCGTTGCCGGACGAGCGTGAGTCGGTCTTGTAGAAGCCCGAGCCCTTGAACGCGATGCCCACCGGGTGGATCACCTTGCGCAGCCGCGGCTCGCCGCACTCCGGGCACACCGTCAGGGCGTCGTCGGTGAACGACTGACGGATGTCGAAGGCGTGACCGCACTCGGTGCACGCGTAGGAGTAGGTGGGCATGAAGACCTCGGTGATCGGGAGAGGAGCGGGAGACCGTCGTCCAGTCTACGTCCAGCCCGCGAGGCGTCCGTCGCGGCTGACGGCCCGGATGCGGTCGACGGTGCGGCGCCGCACCCTCGAGGTGGCGACGACGAGGAACTGGTCACCGTGGCGCAGCGTCGTGTGCGGCTCGGGCACGAAGCCCTCACCCCCGCGCACGACGAGGGTGACGTTCGCCCCTCTGGGGAGGCGCAGCTCGAACACGGCCACCCCGTGCAGCCGCGACTCGCTGCCCACGGACACCTGCACCACGTCCGCGCCGATCTCGATGAGCGAGGTGGACTCGAGGTCGACGTCGACGGAGTGGACGCCCTCGGTGAGCCCGAGGCGGCGGGCGATCCACGGCAGCGTCGGCCCCTGCACCACGGTGAAGATGACGACGAGCATGAAGACGAGGTCGAAGATCCACTCGGTGTCGGGGGTGCCGGCGGTGAGCGGCACGGTGGCGAGGACGACCGGGACCGCCCCGCGCAGGCCGGCCCACGACAGGAACGCCTGCTCGTGCCACGGCACGCGGAACCACACGGTCGACAGGTACACCGACAGCGGCCGGGCCACGAGCAGCAGCACGAGCCCGATGACGACGGCCGGCACGAGCTGCTCGTCGAGGCGCGTCGGGTCGGCGAGCAGACCGAGGAGCACGAAGAGCCCGATCTGCGCGATCCAGCCGAGGGCGTTGGCGAAGCTCTGCACCGGGGTGCGGTTGGGCAGGCCCATGTTGCCGAGCACGAGCGCGGACAGGTAGGTCGCGAGGAAGCCGCTGACGTGGATCTGCGCGGACACCGCGTAGGCCAGCACGGTCAGGGCGACGACGCCGATGGAGAACAGGGCCGAGGAGCCGCCCGCGACGCGTCGGAGCAGCTGCCCGCCGAGCCAGCCCACGGCGATACCGACCGCCGCACCGCCGACGAGCTCGACGCCGGCGTGGAACAGCAGCATCCACCACGGCTCGCCGTGGCCACCGGGAACGCCCTGCGCCGCGAAGGCGACGACGAGGATGACGACGGGCGCGTCGTTGAAGCCGGACTCGGCCTCGAGCATGCCGGACAGCCGTTTGGGCAGCGGCACGTTGCGCAGCACCGCGAACACGGCTGCTGCGTCGGTCGAGCTGACGATGGCGCCGACGAGCAGCGAGATCGTCCACGACAGCGGCAGGAACGCGTGGGCCGCCACCGCCACGACGAGCACCGACACGACGACGCCGAGCGTCGCGAGCACCGACGCGGGTGCCACCGACTCGCGGATGTTCTCCCACGACGTCGTCAGGCCGCCCTCGGCGAGGATGAGCACGAGGGCCGCGTAGCCGAGCACGCGGGTGATCGACGCGTCGTCGAACTGGATGCCCGCGCCGGCATTCCCGAGCACGAGGCCGATGCCGAGGTAGATGAGCAGCGAGGGCAGTCCCGACCGGACCGACAGGCGTACGGCGGCGACGGCCACGAGGAGCACGACCGAACCGATGAGGAGCACGCCCGTGAGGTCGTCGAGTGTCATGGTCGACGACGTGATGGACGGCGCTCCGGTCAACGGCGGCTCCTCGGGTTCGGGCCAATCCAACCATCCGGGCCGCGCAGGCCGTGGCCCGGTCCACGCCGGGTCACCCGGGGATGTCCCGTGGCCTAGGCTCGTCGCGTGTCACGGTTGAAGCGCGCCCGTCGGATCCTCCTGCTCGTCGCCGTACTCGTGGTCTTCGTGCTCGTCGGCGCCGCCGTGCTGTCGGTGGGCGTGGTGCGGCAGACGTTCCCGCAGACGACCGGCACGCTCCAGATCGAGGGTCTGGCCAGCTCGGTGTCGGTCAAGCGCGACGACCACGGCATCCCGACGATCTACGCGGACAGCGCCCAGGACCTCTTCCGGGCGCAGGGTTTCGTCAGCGCCCAGGACCGCTTCTTCGAGATGGACCTGCGCCGCCACGTGACGGCTGGGCGCCTGTCCGAGCTCGTCGGTGCCGGCGGCATCGACAGCGACAAGGTCATCCGCACCATGGGGTGGCGACGCGTCGCCGAGGCCGAGCTGCCCAAGCTCGCGCCCGAGACGCGCCAGTACCTGCAGGCCTACGCCGACGGCGTCAACGCCTACATCAAGCAGGTGGAGTCGCCGGAGAAGATGTCGCTCGAGTACACCTTCCTGAGGCGTACCAACCCCGGCTACCGCGTCGAGCCGTGGACGCCGGTCGACTCCCTCGCGTGGCTCAAGGCGATGGCCTGGGACCTGCGCGGCGACTACAACGACGAGCTGGCCCGCGCGCGCCTCTCGCGCAACCGCACCCTCAAGCAGATCCAGCTGCTCTACCCGCCCTACCCGTACGACCGCAACCAGCCGATCCTCTCGGCCGACGACTGGCAGCCCGCCTCGGCCGAGCAGGCCGCGAGCGCCGTGCCGCCGGCGCTCGAGCAGCTGCGTGGCACCGACGGGCGCCACGCCGTCGACACCGCCCTGGCCGCCCTCGACGCCGTGCCGGCGAGCCTCGGCCGCGGGTCCGACATCGGGTCGAACTCGTGGGTCGTGTCGGGCTCGCGGACGACGACGGGCAAGCCGCTGCTGGCCAACGACCCGCACCTGGGCCTCTCGATCCCGAGCGTGTGGAGCCAGGTCAACCTCCAGTGCCGCACCGTGTCGCAGGCGTGCCCGTTCCGCGTGTCGGGCTTCACCTTCGCGGGCGTGCCCGGCGTCGTCATCGGCCACAACGACAAGGTCGCGTGGGGCATGACCAACCTCGGCCCCGACGTCACGGACTTCTACCTCGAGCAGACGACCGGCGACACCTACCTGCGCGACGGCAAGCGCGAGCCGGTCAACACGCGTGACGAGACGATCAAGGTGGCCGGCGGCCCCGACGTCACCATCACGGTGCGCGGCACCGTGCACGGCCCGATCATGAGCGACGTCGTGCCCGCCATCGACGACGCCGGTGACCGCCTCGCGGTCCGCGGCGCCGCCCAGACCAACCA
This sequence comes from Intrasporangium sp. Soil_C_50, assembly GCF_057656595.1. Taxonomy (NCBI): domain Bacteria; kingdom Bacillati; phylum Actinomycetota; class Actinomycetes; order Micrococcales; family Intrasporangiaceae; genus Intrasporangium; species Intrasporangium sp. Soil_C_50. Next base: position 68,554 of record NZ_JBDGKB010000004.1, on the reverse strand, counting down.
CTACGCGGTGTCGCTCGCGTGGACGGCCCTCACGCCGGGCACGACCGGTGATGCGATCTTCGCCCTCAACAAGGCGCAGGGCTGGGACGACTTCCGCAAGGCTGCCGCCCTGTTCACCGTGCCGTCTCAGAACCTCGTCTACGCCGACACCGCGGGCCACATCGGCTACCAGTCGCCCGGCCGGATCCCGATCCGTCGCTCGGCCACACCCGGCTCGCCCCCCGGCTACTGGCCGGCGCCCGGCTGGGACAGCCAGTGGGACTGGAAGGGAGACGTGCCTTTCGAGGACCTCCCGCACACCTTCGACCCGCCGGAGGGCTTCCTCGTCACCGCCAACCAGGCCGTGACCGCCAGCCCCGAACCGTTCCTCACGAGCGAGTGGGACTACGGCTTCCGGGCCCAGCGCATCCGCACCCTGCTCGGCGCGGCGACGAAGGTCTCTCCCGAGCTCATGTCGCAGGTGCAGGGCGATGTCCGCAACACCTACGCGCCCTCCCTCGTCGAGCGCCTGCTCGCCGTCCAGGTCGACGACTTCACCGGCCAGGCCCAGCGGCTGCTGCGCGACTGGGACGGCAGCCAGCCGGGCGACAAGTCGCGCGACTCGGCAGCGGCCGCCTACTACAACGCGGTGTGGAAGCACCTGCTCGAGTACACCTTCGACGAGCTGCCGCCGGAGATCGCGCCGGACGGCGGCAGCCGCTGGATGGTCGTCGTCGAGCAGCTGATGAAGGACCCGAAGAACGACTGGTGGGACGACAAGACGACGCCGGGCCTCACCGAGGGCCGTGACGAGATCCTCAAGCGGGCCCTCGTCGAGGCGCGCCTCGACCTCGCCCGCAAGCTCGGCAAGGTCCCGTCCACCTGGCGGTGGGGGCGGCTGCACCAGCTCGACCTCAAGCACCCGGTCATGGGCGACCCGTCGGTGCCCCAGGTGGTCCGCGGGCTCTTCGACCGCGGCGGCATCGAGCTCGGCGGCGGCAACTCCATCGTCAACGCCAATGCGTGGAACGCCTCGGAGCCCGGCTACGACGTCACGACCGGGCCCTCGATGCGCATGGTCGTCGACCTGTCGAACCTCGACGCGTCGAGGTGGGTCAACTCGACCGGCCAGTCCGGGCACGCCTACCAGGACCACTACGCCGACCAGATCGACGCGTGGGCCGCGAACGAGTCCTTCCCGTGGCCCTTCTCCCAGGGTGCGGTCTCCGAGGCGGCCGACGACGAGCTGACGCTCGTCCCACCGGGCACGCCCCAGCCCTGACGCGCGTGACGCGCGGACGCGCCTGACGCGCGGACGCGCCTGACGCGTCGGTCAGCGGAGCAGGACGACGCGTCCGGTCGTCGTGACCCAGCCGTCGACCGGCTGGTCGTGCGCGTCGTGCGGCAGGTCCGAGCCGCTCGCCTCACCCTCGTGCAGCAACGTCACCACGAGGGCGCCCGGTGCTCGGTGGAGCAGGGCGCGGTCGTAGCAGCCGCCGCCCTGCCCGAGCCGGGTGCCGTGGCGGTCGACGGACAGGCCCGGGGTCACGACGACGCCGCACGTCTCGAGGGCGTCCTCGCCGAGCCAGGCCGCGCGCTCGGCGTCGGTGGGCTCGCGCCGCAACCGGCGTACGACCGACGCGTCGGCCCGCACGCCGCGGACCGCGTGCCGCCACTGCAGCGCGTAGTCGCCCAGCACCACGGGTACGAGGACCTCGTGACCGGCATCCAGCAGACCCTCGACGAGCGGGCCGGTGGGCGGTTCGTCCGGCAGCGACTCGTACACGGCGACCCGAGCCCCGGCGGGCACGAGCGAGAGGACGGTCCGCGCGAGCACCGCCCCGGACTGCTCGAGCGCCGCGGCTGTGCTCGCGGCGACGATCTCGCTGCGACGGCGCCGCGCCGCGTGACGCACCTCACGCTTGTCCGGGACGCTCACGGGCGGGCCCCCAGCGGGCACTTCCGGCGCTCTGGGTTTCCGCACATGTGGCCCATCGTATGGTGATCCCCATGAGTGAGCAGGGCCTCCGCGCGTCGGTCGAGCTGATGGAGCGGCGAGGCCTCGGGCCCGAGGCCATCAAGGTCTTCGAGTACTACTACGAACAGCTCGAGGGCGGCGCCCAGGGCACCATCCCGGAGGACTCGATCGAGCCGCTCGGCACGGTCACCGAGCTGCTCCAGGTGTCGGTCACCGACGAGGAGGCGCGTCACGCGTTGTCCCAGACCGCCGTCATCAAGCTCAACGGCGGCCTCGGCACCGGCATGGGCATGACGGGTGCGAAGTCCGCCCTCGAGGTCAAGGACGGCCTGACCTTCCTCGACATCATCGCCAAGCAGGTCCTCGCGCTGCGCGAGCGGTGGGACGTCGAGCTGCCGCTCGTGCTCATGAACAGCTTCCGCACCCACGACGAGTCGCTCCGCATCCTGGAGAAGTACGAGACCCTGCCCGTCGAGGGCCTGCCGCTCGACTTCCTCCAGAGCGCCGAGCCGAAGCTGCGACCCGACGACCTCACCCCGATCGAGTGGCCCGACGACCCCGAGCTCGAATGGTGCCCGCCCGGGCACGGCGACGTCTACGTCTCGCTCGTCACCTCCGGGGTCCTCGACGCGCTGCTGGCCAAGGGCATCCGTTATGCGTTCCTGTCCAACTCCGACAACCTCGGCGCCACCTGCGACCCCGATGTCGCGGCGTGGATGGTGGGGCACGGGCTGCCGTTCGTCGCGGAGGTGTGCAAGCGCACCAAGAGCGACCGCAAGGGCGGCCACCTCGCGGTGCGCAAGTCCGACGGGCGCATCGTGCTGCGCGACACCGCGACCGTCGCCGAGGGCGAGGAACGCTACTTCCGCGACATCAAGCGGCACAGCACCTTCAACGCGAACAACGTCTGGATCGATCTCACGGTGCTGCGCGAGCGGATGACCGCGCGCGAGGGCGTGCTCGGCCTGCCGATCATCGTCAACCACAAGAACGTGGACCCGGCCGACCCCACCTCGCCCGAGGTCATCCAGATGGAGTCGGCGATGGGCACGGCCATCGAGGTGTTCGAGGGCAGTGAGGCGATCCTCGTGCCGCGCACGCGGTTCCGGCCGGTCAAGACGACCAACGACCTGCTCGTCGTCCGGTCGGACTACTTCGAGCTCGACGACAGCTACCACATCGTGCAGACGGGTGACGGCCCCGAGCCGTACGTCGACCTCGACTCCGCGTACCGGTTCGTGCCCGGCTTCGAGAAGCGGTTCCCGCACGGCGTCCCGTCGATGAAGGAGTGCACGAGCCTGCGCGTCATCGGTGACCCGTTCTTCGGTCGCAACGTCCGGTGCGTCGGCGAGGTCCTCATCGACGGCTACCGCCGCGTCCTCGACGGCGCCGTGCTCGGCGAGCCCGCCGTCGCCACGCCGGAGACGGGCGAGGGCCGCGCCGGCGACGTCAGGTCGGTCGACGCGCACCTGCGCGCCATCCTGTCGACGCTCGAGCCGATGCCGACGGAGGCGACGCCGCTCACCGAGTCGCTCGGGCTCGTCGTGGCCCGCGACGTCCGGGCCCGCGTCGACCTGCCGCCCTTCGACAACTCCTCGATGGACGGCTACGCGGTGCAGTCGGCCTCGCTCGAGGGGGCCGACGCCGCCCCGGTCCGGCTGCGGATCGTCGGCGAGGTGGCCGCCGGCGACGCCCCGGACTTCGAGGTCGGGCCGGGGGAGGCCGCGCGCATCATGACCGGTGCCCCACTGCCCGCCGGCGCGGACGCGGTCGTCAAGGTCGAGGACACCGACGCCGCCGCGTCCGGCGAGGTCGAGTGCCACGCGGTCGTGCCGGTCGGCAACTTCGTGCGGCCCGTCGGTGACGACGTGCGCAGCGGCGCGGTCATCGTCGCCGCCGGCGAGGTCGTCGGGGCCCGCACGATCGCCCTCCTCGCCGCGTGCGGGTACGCCGAGGTCGAGGTGCACCGGCGTCCGCGCGTCGTCGTCATCTCGACGGGGTCCGAGCTCGTCGAGCCCGGACGGCCCTTGGGCGCCGGCCAGATCCACGACTCCAACTCCTCGATGCTCTGGGCCGCAGCCGTGTCGGCCGGTGCCTCGGCCGAGATCCGCCAGGCCGTGGGCGACTCGGAGGACGAGCTGCTCGAGCAGCTTCACGTCGCGGTCAAGGACGCCGACATCGTCGTGACGAGCGGCGGGGTGTCGATGGGCGCCTACGACGTCGTCAAGACGGCGCTTGCCTCCCGCGGCGTCGAGTTCGTCAAGGTGGCGATGCAGCCGGGCAAGCCGCAGGGCTACGGGATGCTCGAGGCACCCGACGGCCGACGCGTCCCGATCTTCACGCTGCCCGGCAACCCGGTGTCCTCGTTCGTCTCCTTCGAGGTGTTCGTGCGGCCCGCGCTCCGACGCCTCATGCGCCTGACGCCGGAGAAGCGCCGGATGCGCCCGGCCACGCTCATCTCGGGCGTCACCTCCTTCGAGGGGCGTCGCCAGTTCGGCCGCGCCGTCGTGTCCCGGTCCGCCGAGGGCACGCTCGTCGCCGTGCCGGTCGCCGGCCAGGGCTCTCACTTCGTCGCGGACCTCTCGCGGGCCAATGCCCTGTTCATCGTCCCCGAGGACGTCACGGAGCTCGTCGCCGGCGAGGTCGTCGACGTGCTCGTGCTGGACCGGGAGGACTGAGGTGACCTCCACCTCCGACGCACCGCACGCGTCCGGCGCACCGCACGCGTCGGGCGCCCCGGGTGGGCTGACGCACGTTCGAGCAGACGGCAGCGCCCACATGGTCGACGTCTCGGCCAAGGCCGTCACCGCGCGCGAGGCGAGCGCCGCCGGTCGCGTCCTGCTCTCTGCCGCAGCGGTGTCCGCGCTCCGCGAGGGCGTGGTGCCCAAGGGCGATGCGCTCGCCGTGGCCCGCATCGCCGGCATCCAGGCGGTCAAGCGCACCCCCGAGCTCATCCCCCTCGCGCACCCGATCGCGGTGCACGGGGTCTCGGTCGACCTCACCGTCGCCGACGACGGCGTCGACGTCACGGCCACGGTGCGCACCGCCGACCGCACGGGCATCGAGATGGAGGCGCTCACCGCGGTCGCCGTCGCGTCACTCGCCCTGATCGACATGGTCAAGGCCGTCGACAAGCACGCCCGCATCACCGACGTCCGCGTCACGGCCAAGTCCGGTGGGCGTTCGGGGGACTGGCATGAGTGATGCGTCGGCGATCGGCCGCGGCCGCCGCGCCGTCGTTGTCACGGCCTCGACGCGGGCCGCCGCCGGCGTCTACCCCGACCGGTCCGGGCCCGTCGTCGTCGAGCGTCTGCGGTCGTGGGGGTTCGAGGTGGGGCACCCCGTGGTCGTGCCCGACGGTGACGAGTTCGGCTGGGAGCTGCGCGACGTCCTGGCGAGCGAGCCCGACCTCGTCCTGACCACGGGCGGCACCGGGCTGACGCCCACCGACGTCACTCCCGAGCAGACCGCCCCGCTCCTCGACCGCCTCGTGCCGGGTGTCGCCGAGGCGATCCGGGCGGCGGGCGTCGCCAAGGGGGTGCCCACGGCGATGCTCTCGCGCGGGCTCGTCGGTGTCGCCGGACAGACCTTCGTGGCCAACCTGCCGGGCTCGCGCGGGGGCGTGGTCGACGCCCTCGACGTGCTCGAGCAGGTCCTCGGCCACGCGCTCGACCAGATCCCCGGCAGTGACCACTGATCCGCCGGTGCCCCGGGACGTGCAGCGAGGGCCGCGATGAGGATGCCCTGGCGCCCGGCCCGTGACGGCCGGGCCCGCTGGCCTGTCGTGCTGCGCGACGCGGCGACCGAGCCGGCCGTCCTGCTCCGACCGCTCGTCACCGGCGACGAGCGGGAGTGGCAGTGGGTGCGCCGCGAGAACGCCGACCACGTCAAGCCGTGGGAGCCGACCCTGCCGCCGGGCGCCGACGCGCGGGCTCCCGTGACGTTCCGCGACTTCGTCCGCGAGCTCAACGCCGAGGCCCGAGCCGACCGCGCCATGCCGTGGGCCATCGAGGTGGAGGGGCGCATCGTCGGGCAGGTCCACCTCTTCGGGATCGTCCGCGCGGCGCAGCAGTCGTGTGCCGCCGGCTACTGGGTGGCCCGAGGGGTGACGCGCCGGGGCATCGCGACCCGCGCGCTGGCCCTTGCCATCGACCACGCGCTCGGTCCGGGGGGCCTGCACCGCGTCGAGGTCAACATCCGCGTCGACAACGAGCGCTCGCTCGGGGTGGTGCGCCGCCTCGGGCTGCGCGACGAGGGTGTCCGTGAGCGCTACCTGCACATCGACGGCCGGTGGCGCGACCACCGGTCCTTCGCGGTCACGCGCGAGGAGCTCGAGGGCGGCTCGCTGCTCGACCGGTTGTCACAGGTGTAACACCAGCCTCTTGCGCGACACGCCACGAATGTGCAGGGCGTGTGCGCAGGGTCGCCCTACCGTGGGGTCCGTGCCAGTCAGCAGCCTCATCTTCGTCGTCATCGTGGCGATCTGGGCTGCCTACCTCGTGCAGCACTGGATGCGCCGCCGCGAGGACGCCGCCGCCAACCGGTCCGTCGACGGGTTCTCCGAGGCCATGCGCGTCCTCGAGAAGCGCCCCGTCCTGCCCATCGCCGAGCCGCGCACGCCGCGCCCGCACTCCTACTCGGTCACCCCGGCGCGCGCCGCGCGGCCCACCGTCGACGTCAAGCGGGCCGTGCCTGCCGGTCGCCGCCAGTCGCCGCTCGTGGCCCGCCGCTCCGAGGGGCACCTCGAGGAGTTCCACGTCGAGCACGAGGTCGAGCGCGAGGTGCGTCCCGAGGTCGCACCGGAGCAGGCTTCTCGTCCTGGTCGGCGGGTCTCCATGGCGCAGAGGCGGATTCGCGCCGTGGTCCTCGTCGCGGCGATGCTCTGGATCCCGGCGTCGATCAGCCTGGCGGTCACCGGTGTCCTCATGTGGGTCTCGGTGCCGTTCGCGGTGCTCACCGTCGTCGCGGTCCTCGTCTGGCTGCGCACCGAGGCTCAGCACGACCGCATCCGGTCCGCTGCCGCCCGTCGGGTCCGCCGCGTCCGGGGCTCGCGCTCACGCGTCGCCCCTGAGCCGGTGCTGACCGCCGACGACACCCAGGTCATCCACTCCACGGCGGGCGCCAGGTCGTCAGCCGTCACCGCGCCGGCCCGGGGCACCCGTACGCCGCTCGGTGTCGACCGTGTCGTCATCCCGGCGCCTGCCGCCTCCGAGGCGGACGGGGCGTCCGTCGGCGACCGGGTCTTCGACGTCCAGGCCGCCGCCACCGGCGCCGTGCCGGTTGCGTCCTCGACCGTCATCGCCCACACGAGCAGCGCCGCCACCGCGGGGACGAACGCCGACCCGGGCAGCGACGCGGGTGCCGAGGCCCGGGAGGCGACCGGTGTCGCGCAGGAGCTGCCGCCCGGCAGCTGGAGCCCGGTGCCCGTGCCGAAGCCGACGTACGCGCTCAAGGCCAAGGCCGAGCCGCGCTACACCGAGGGCGGCATCCCCGCCGACGTGTTCGACACGCCGGAGTTCGCCGACGAGGCCGAGGAGCTCGACGACCGGGCTCTCTTCGCCCGGCGCGCCGCCTCCCAGTAACCGCCGTCACCGCGCCGGCCGCGCTAGCCCTTGCCCGGGCCGCCTCAGCCCGCCCCTGTGTCGAGTGAGCACTCCGGCTCACCCGCCCCACGCGTCGCGTGACGGGTGAGGTTCCATGCTCACTCGATGTGTTGGGGACATGGGGGTCGGGGGTCCTGGCGGGCGAAGAGTTGCGGCGCTGTCACGAGATGTGACAACTTGGTTGTCATGAATCAGGTCGAGGCCGCCTACGCCGTCCTGCGTCACGTCCGTCCGCTGCACCAGTACTCCGCGCGTGCCGTCGCCGACCTGCTCGAAGGCACCGACGTCAGCCTCCCGTTGCGCGCCATCCTCGTGCTGCTGCTCGAGGGCGGCCCGCAGACGGTGCCGGACCTCGGCCGCGAGCTGCTCGTGACCCGTCAGGGCGTGCAGAAGGTCGTCGACGACGGCGTGCGCCTCGGCCACCTCGAGCTGCACGACAACCCGGCGCACGCGCGCTCGCGGCTCGTCGGGCTGACCGAGCACGGCCGCGCCGTCCTCGGCGACCTGCAGCGGGCCGAAGCCGCCAACCTCGAGGCCGCCACGGCCGGCATCGACCCCGAGGACCTCGCGCGGTGCGCCGACGTCCTCGCCCGGCTCACCGACGGCGTCAGGCGGATCGCGGGGGAGCAGGCCGACCGGCTGCACCCCGACGTCGTCGCCGCCGACCGCGCCGGTGCCGACTGACGCCGGATCTGCCGCGCGGCCTCGTCCGACCCGACCCACCCACCACGCACAGGGAGCGACCACATGCACCGTCTCGACCTCGACCACGGCCACCTCACCTACACCGACACCGGCGAGGGCGACCTCGTGCTGCTGCTCCACGGCGGGGGTGTCGACCACCGCATGTGGGACGACCAGGTGGAGGTGCTCGCCACCCGTCACCGCGTCGTCGTTCCCGACCTGCGCGGCCACGGCGAGGCCTCGACCCTCGACGAGCCCGGTCGACACTGCGACGACATCGCCGCCCTCGTGCGCCACCTCGAGGCCGGGCCGGCCGTGCTCGTCGGCGTCTCCATGGGCGGTGGAGCAGCCACCGACACCGCGCTCGAGCACCCCGGGCTCGTGCGGGCGATCGTCGTCAGCGGCACGGCCACGAGCGTCCCCACCTTCACCGACCCGTGGGTGCTCGGCATCCTGCAGGAGTGGAAGCGGGCCATCGTCGAGCGCGACGCCGCCGCCTACGTCGAGGCGAGCCTCGCCTTCTGCGCCGGCCCGACGCGCACCCTCGACGAGGTCGCGGGCGACACCGTGCGCCGGTGCCGGCAGATGCTGACCGACACCCTGACCCGGCACGCCAGCCCCGATGCCGTCATGCCCGAGCCCGTCCACGACGCGGAGGCCCGCCTCGGCGAGATCGAGGTCCCGGTCCTCGCGCTCTGCGGCAGCCTCGACTCGCCCGACCACCGCGACATGGGCCGCCGGCTCGCCGCGGGGGTGCGCGACGGCCGGTATGCCGAGGTGGCCGGCGCCGCGCACTACCCGAACATGGAGCGCCCCGCGCTGTGGGACGCCGCCGTGCAGGGCTTCCTCGAGGAGGCATCGGTCCCGACGCGTTGAGCGTGCGGGCGGGCGGGCGCCCGGTCAGGCCTGGGCCGGTGTGCTGCCTTCGTCGGCGGCGTGCTCGAGCTCTCCGTCGAGCTGGTCCTTCGACTCGCCCGAGAGCAGGTGCTTGCCGACCGCGTTCGAGACCGCCGCGAACGGCACGGCCACGAGCGCCCCGACGATGCCGGCGATGATCGACCCGCACGCGATGGCGAGGATGACGGCGAGCGGATGGACGCTGACGGCCTTGCCGAGCAGGAACGGCTGGAGCACGTGCGACTCCAGCTGCTGCACGCCGATGACGACGGCCAGCATGATGATCGCGACCGCCGGTCCGTGCGCGACGAGGGCGAGCAGCACGGCGACCGCGCCCGACAGCAGCGCGCCGACGATCGGGATGAAGGCGAGCAGGAACACGAGGATGCCGATGGCGAAGGCGAACGGAACCTTGAGGATGGCCGCACCGACCGAGATGCCGATGGCATCGACGAGGGCGACGATCATCGTGGCGCGCACGAACGCCGACAGCTGGCCCCAGGCCACGATGCCGGAGGAGTTGACGTGGTCACGGGCCGCGTGCGGGAACAGCCGTACGATCCAGGCCCAGATGCGCGGCCCCTCGTAGAGGAAGAAGAACAGCGAGAAGAGGGCGATGAACAGCCCGGCGATGAAGTGCGTCGCGGTGAGCCCGACCGCTGCGGCGGTGTCGCCGAGGTTGCCCGACTGGCTGACCTTCTCGCGGACGGTGTCGAAGTACTCGTCGAACTGGGCGTCGGTGATGTTGAACGTCGTGCGCACCCAGTCGCGGATCTGGCCCATGCCCGTGGCGACCTGCTTGGTCAGGTCGGAGAGTCCGGCCGTGAACTGGGTGCCGATGAGCGTGAACATCCCGCCGATGATGACGATCGTGCCGAAGACCGTGATGCCGGCCGAGGCGCCCGTGGGCAACCGCCGGTGCAGCCGCGCGGCCACCGGGTGCAGCAGCGCCGTGAGCAGCACCGCGATGGCGACGGGAACGACGACCTCGGACACGCCCCGGAGCACCATCGCGACGGCGTAGAGGGCGACGCCGATGAGCAGCAGCCGCCACGACCACTCGCTGGCGGCCTTAACGCCGGGAGGCACGGCAGTGGGTGAGGCGTCGGAGCGCACGTTCTCGGTCACGAGCACACCGTATGCTGCCGCGCCGCGCTTGCGGTGGATGACCCGGCCCGGGCTGCGCCCCGCGGAATACGCTCGGAGGATGACCGACGCCGCACCCACCGACCGTCCGACGCTCGCCGTGACCGGGGCCACGGGCTGGCTCGGCGGGCTCGTCGCCCGCGACCTCGCCGGCCGGGGCGTCGCACAGCGCCTTCTCGTCCGCGACGTGTCTCGGGCGCCTGACCTGCCCGGTGCGGTCGCACGTGAGTGCACGTACGCCGACGGCGACGCCGCCCGGGCGGCCCTCGACGGCGTCGACACCCTTTTCATGGTGTCGGCCGCCGAGAACGCGGACCGGCTCGCCGAGCACCGCACCTTCGTCGACGCGGCGGCCGCGGCCGGCGTCGGCCACGTCGTCTACATCTCCTTCTTCGGGGCAGCGCCCGACGCGACCTTCACGCTGGCGCGCGACCACGCCGCCACCGAGGAGCACCTGCGCGCGTCCGGTCTGGAATGGACCTTCCTGCGCGACAACCTCTACCTCGAGTTCGTGCCGCACATGGCCGGCGAGGACGGCGTCATCCGCGGGCCGGCCGGGGAGGGTCGGGCGGCCGTCGTCGCGCACGAGGACATCGCCCGTTCGGCGGTCGCCGTGCTGCTCGACCCCGCTGCGCACGCCGGCGTCACGTACAGCCTCACCGGCCCCGAGGCGCTGACGCTGACGGAGGCGGCCGGCATCTTCAGCGAGGTCACCGGACGGCACGTGACCTTCCACGACGAGACCCTCGAGGAGGCCTACGCCTCGCGTGAGGTGTACGGCGCGCCGCCGTGGCAGGTCGATGCGTGGGTGTCGACGTACACGGCGATCCGGGCCGGCGAGCTCGACGGGGTCACCGGCGACGTGGAGCGGCTCACCGGTCGTCGCCCGGTGTCGCTGCGTGAGTACCTCGAGCGCGAGAAGACCTGACCCACAGGCAGAACCGACGCCCGACGCGCTCCCGGGGTCAGTGGGCCAGGGCGACCAGCTCGGCGGTCTGTCGGGCGATGGCGAGCTCCTCGTTGGTCGGCACGACGGCGACGACCACCGGCGACGCGTCGGGGGAGATGACGCGCGCCTGCTTCGACCGGGCGCCGTTGCGCGCCCGGTCGACCGAGATGCCGAGCCCCTCCAGCCCGTCGGTGACGGCCGCGCGCAGGGCGATGCTGTTCTCACCGATGCCGGCGGTGAAGACGAGGACGTCGACGCCGCCGAGGATCGCGACGTAGGCGCCGACGTAGTGCTTGAGCCGGTGCACGACGACGTCGAAGGCCAGACGGGCGTCGGGGTCACCGGCGGCCAGCCGGTCCTCGAGCTCGCGGAAGTCGTTGACCCCGCTGAGCCCGAGCACACCGGACCCCTTGTTGAGGAGGGTGTCGATGTCCTCGAGCGAGAGCCCGGCCTCGCGGCCGAGGTAGGCGTGCAGGCCGGGGTCGACGTCGCCGGAGCGGGTCCCCATGACGAGTCCCTGCAACGGGGTCAGGCCCATCGAGGTCTCGACCGCCGCGCCACCGCGCACCGCCGAGGCCGAGCAGCCGTTGCCGAGGTGCAGGATCACCTGGCGCAGCTCGTCGACAGGGCGGCCGAGCAGGTCGGCGGCCGCCTGCGAGACCCACTGGTGCGAGGTGCCGTGGAAGCCGTAGCGACGGATCGAGTGCCGCTCCGCGAGCTCCCGCGGCAGGGCGTAGGTCGAGGCCTCCGGCGGGAGGGAGGAGAAGAACGCCGTGTCGAAGACGGCGACGTGCGGTACGGCGAAGCGCTTGCGGGCGGCCTCGATACCCGTCACGGCGGCTGGGTTGTGCAGCGGTGCCAGGGCGCTCAGCTCGCGCACGCGGTCGAGCACGGCGTCGTCGATGACGACGGGCTCGGAGAAGTCGGGGCCCCCGTGCACGACGCGATGACCGACGGCCCGCAGGGCCAAGGCAGCGAGGTCGACCCCGTCCGCGCGCAGGTCCTTCGCCATCCGCTCGAGCGCCCCCGCGTGGTCGGCCACGCCGCTGCCGGACTCGCCGATGCGCTCGACGGTACCGCCGGCCTGCTTCTCACCGGTCTCGGGCACGACGAGCTGGTACTTCAGCGACGACGACCCGGCGTTGAGCACGAGGACGGGTCGGGTGGCGTCGGTCATGCGTGCTCCTGCTGCTGGGCCTGGACGGCCGTGATGGCCACCGTGTTGACGATGTCGTCCACGAGCGCGCCGCGCGAGAGGTCGTTGACCGGCTTGCGGAGGCCCTGCAGGACGGGGCCGATCGCGACGGCGTGGGCGCTGCGCTGGACGGCCTTGTACGTGTTGTTGCCGGTGTTGAGGTCGGGGAAGACGAACACCGTCGCGCGGCCGGCGACGTCCGAACCCGGCAGCTTGGCCCGCCCGACCGCCGGGTCGATCGCGGCGTCGTACTGGATCGGCCCGGCGAGGGCGAGGTCGGGGGCGCGTTCGGTGACGAGATCCGTTGCGGCCCGGACCTTCTCGACGTCGGCGCCGGACCCGCTCGAACCCGTCGAGTACGACAGCATCGCGACCCGCGGCTCGATGCCGAACTGTCGGGCGGTCTGCGCCGACGACACGGCGATGTCGGCGAGCTGCTCGGCGGTCGGGTCGGGGATGACGGCGCAGTCGCCGTAGACGAGGACGCGGTCGGCGAGGCACATGAGGAAGACGCTCGACACGGTCTTGACGCCGTCGCGCGTCTTGACGAACTCGAGGGCCGGGCGGATCGTGTGCGCGGTCGTGTGGACCGCCCCCGACACCATGCCGTCGGCGAGGCCGAGCTGGACCATCATCGTGCCGAAGTACGAGACGTCGGTGACGACCTCGCGGGCCAGCTCGAGGGTCACCCCCTTGTGGGCGCGCAGCCGGGCGTACTCGGCGGCGAAGCGCTCGACGAGGTCGGGGTCGGTGTTCGACACGACGCGCGCCTCGTCGAGGTCGAGCCCGAGCGTCGAGGCCCGGGCGCGGACCGTCGTCTCGTCGCCGAGGAGCGTCAGGTCGGCGACGCCGCGCCGCAGCAGCACGTCGGCGGCCTCGAGGATGCGGTCGTCGCCGCTCTCGGGCAGCACGACGTGGCGACGGTCCGAGCGGGCCTGCTCCATGAGCTGGTACTCGAACATCAGCGGGGTGCGCACGGGCGAGGCCGACACGTCGATGGCGGCGAGCAGCGCGGCCTGGTCGACGCCCTCGGAGAAGAGCCGCCGGGCCACCTCGATCTTGTTGCGCGACGACCGCGTCATGGGCCCGAAGACGCGGGCGGCGCGGCCGGCGGTCGTCATCGTGTCGGCGTCGGTCAGCGCGATCGGCAGGTCCTGCTGGACGCCGGCCGACAGGCGCGCGATCGCCTCGGGGATCTCGTAGCCGCCGGTGAGGATGATGCCGGCCAGGCTCGGGAAGGTGCCGGACTGGTGGGCGAGCACGAGGCCGGGCACGAGGTCGGTGCGGTCGCTGGGGGCGATGACGGTGACGTCGGTGCGCAGCCGCGGCAGGACGTTGGGCAGGCTCATCGCCGCGACGACGAGGCCGAGGCTGTCGCGGTCCATCCACGCCTCGGTGCCGAGGACGAGCCGGGCGCCGGTGGCGGCGGTGAGCTGCCGGAAGCTCGGGGCGCGCAGCAGCGGGTTCTCCGGCAGTGCGGCCGTCACGGCGAACGGCAGGTCGGCGAGGATCGCCCGGACGGCCTCGACGTCGACGGGCTCGACGCGGTTGGCGATGACGGCCACCGGCTCCGCGTGGTTGGCACGCAGCTCGGCGAGGGCGCCGTCGGCGGCGACCCGCACCTGCTCCGGTGAGCGGTCCCGGCCGTGGACGACGAGGACGACGGCCGAGCCGAGGTTGGCCGCGACGCGGGCGTTGAACGACAGCTCGGTGCCCGTTGACACGTCCGTGTAGTCGGAGCCGAGCACCAGCATCACCCGGAAGCGGCTCGCGAGCCGGCCGAAGCGCTCGACGATGAGGTGGAGCGCCTCGTCCGGGTCGTCGTGGGCCTGCGCGTACGTGACGCCGAGCGTCTCCTCGTAGGTCTGGTCGGTGCCCGGCTGGGCCACGAGCATCTCGACGATGTGGTCCACCTCGTCGTCGGGCCCGGTGCCGCCGAGCGTGGTCAGCGGCCGGAAGATCCCGACCGACCCGACCTCGCGCAGCAAGGCGTCGAGGAGCCCGAGGGCCACCGCGGACTTGCCGGTGAGGCCCTCCGGTGAGGCGAGGTAGACGCTGCGGCTCACGCTCCGAACCTAGCGGGTCGCCGGTGCGCGCGAGGACCCGGTGGTCACGCGTCGGGGGCGGGAGGCGTCGGGACGGCGTCGAGGCGCTCGAGCAGGGCGACGGCGTCGAAGGGGGCGCGTCCCTGCGCGTCGTTGTCGAAGTAGACGTACACGTCGTGGCCCTCATCGGCCCACGCGCGGCACTGCCGCGCCCACCGGTCCAGCGAGGCGTCGGAGTAGCCGCCCGAGTACAGCTCGGTCTCGCCGTGGAGGCGCACGTAGCGGAAGTTGCTCGTCGCGTCGCGCATGACGGGGAAGCGTCCGGCGGTGTCGGCGACGACGAGCGCGACACCGTGCCGCGCACACAGCTCGCGGGCCTCGTCGGTGTCGAAGCTCGGGTGACGCGGCTCGAGCGCGTGCCGGACGGGGCGGTCGGCGTCGGTGGCCCTCAGCGCGTCGTCGGTGGCCACCTTGTCGTCGTGGCGTGCTGCGAGGTCGGCCAGCCGACGCGTCGAGCGGGGGAGCAGCCCGAGGAAGGTGTCGACGCGCTCGGCGTCGAAGGTGAGGCGCTCGGGCAGCTGCCAGAGGAACGGCCCGAGCTGGTCGCCGAGCGCGAGGACACCGGAGGCGAAGAAGTTCGCGAGCGGCGTCTCGACGTCGCGCAGGGCCTTGAGGTGGGTGATGAACCGGCCGCCCTTGACGGCGAGGTCGACCGACGCCGGTACCGCCTCGCGCCAGCGACGGTACGACGTCGGCCGCTGCAGCGAGTAGAAGGAGCCGTTGAGCTCGATGGAGGTCATCCGCTCGGCCGCGTAGGTCAGCTCGAGACGCTGCGGCAGACCCTTGGGGTAGAAGTCGCCGCGCCAGGACGGGTAGCGCCAACCGGACACACCGACGTGGAAGCGACCCATCCGGCCACCGTACGCGTCAGGCGCCCCGGGGCGCGTACATGATGAGGGCGACGCCGACGAGGCACACCACCGCGCCCGCGACGTCCCAGCGGTCCGGGCGGAACCCGTCGACGACGACGCCCCAGAGCAGCGACCCTGCCACGAACACCCCGCCGTACGCGGCGAGGATCCGCCCGAAGTGGGCGTCCGGCTGCAGGGTCGCGACGAAGCCGTAGAGCCCGAGCGCCACGACGCCGGCGCCGATCCAGGCCCAGCCACGGTGCTCGCGGACCCCCTGCCAGATCAGCCACGCGCCGCCGATCTCGGCGAGGGCGGCGAGGGCGAACAGCAGCAGCGATCGGGCGACGGTCATGGGCCGATCCTGCCCGAGCCGCGGGCCCTGTCGGGGTCGAGGTGCGGACGGCACCCCTCGAGGCCGGTGCGGCGAGGACTCCGTTCGCTGCCGCCATCGTGGAATGACGCGACATTTCTGGCTTGTCGCCTACCGCGGAAAGAATGATTACGGGTCTCATTGTGCGCCTGTGGAATCCGATGTTTTACCGTCGGACGAGCTTGCGGCAGAGGTAGTCTCGAACGGGTCGTGGCGGGTTCCGACCGGGTCGCGCCGCACGGACGAAGAGGGATGAACATGTCCGACGTGAGTCCTCGGGGTACGGGTGGGGCCGCGTTCGCCGCGACCTTGATGATCATCGGTGGCGGGTTCGGGATCCTGCAGGGACTCGCCCTGCTGGCCAAGCCCGACTACTACGTCCAACCCAAGGGCTACTTCATCAACACCAGCGCATCGACGTGGGGCTGGATCCTGCTCGTCGTCGGGATCGTCGTCGTGGCAGCCGGGTTCGGCGTGCTTTCGGGTGCTTTCTGGGCCCGATGGCTGGGCATCATCTTCGTCAGCCTCCAGGCCTTCGGGAACTTCCTCTTCATTCCGGTACAGCCGTACTGGTCCTCGATCCTCGTCCTCGTCGACCTCTGGATCATCCACTCGCTGTTCGTCCACCGCCGCATCCGTGACTGACTCGAATGCTCGGACTGAGTTGGACTGACTCGCGCGCGTCGCCGTCAGCCGCCCACAGCGACGGCTGGGCCCCCCTCGTCCAGGCGCGTGAGTCCAGGCCAATGCCCGGCCAGACGGCTGTCGAGCGGCCGCGCGTCGCCCACGCTGCTTCGCGCCTGAACGCTGCACGAACACCGCGGCGTCCCTCCGGCGATCTGTGCACCTACACGCCTGCCGGGTGTCACCATGGATGTGGGCGCCACGTCTCCCACAACGTCGGTGCACCGTAACCCCCGGGCGGGGGCTCCCGGGGGAAGCCGCCGAGCAGGCCATGCGCGGAGGGGGGCTCCCAGATGGCCTGAGCCTGCTCGGCGGCCCAGCCTGGCTCAGGTGCCCCCACTCACCAGCGGGCCGATGTCACGGGTGACCGATGGCTCCGTCCACGGCTCGGTCAGCGCCGAGGACCTTCGAAGAGCGCCGGGGTCTCACCGTGGCCCGCCGGCCGCACTCCCGTTCCGGACGTGGGTGGGTCCGTCGCTGATCGACCTTTCGGTGCAGGGCTCAACAGGGAGCGAGAATCCCGCCGATCCAGTACGCCCTGTTTCGACCGCATCCGCGACGGTGAGCGGTCACACTTCCGTTGGTGACGACGCTCAAACGTATCGGGCGGCTCCGGGCGGTGCTCGCGGCGTACTCGTTCAACCCGTACCTGCACGGCCGGGCCGCCGAACTGGCTGGTGGCGCGCTGCTCGCCGACGGCCTCGGCGGCCGGCGCAGCCCACTGGATGGACGCAAGAGCCGCAGCGGCATCCTCGGTGGCGTCCTGATCGTCGTCGTCGGCCTGCTCGCCGCGTGGTCCATCGCGTCTCACATGGCCCCCATCGAGGCCTACCCCGACGGGAAGACGGTGCCCGGCACCGTGGTCGCGGTCCACTACAGCCAAACCGCCTCCAGGTGCGGGTCGACGCGCACGGTGTGCACCGTGTGCTCCGTCGAGGCCAAGTTCACCTCCGAGGGCTTGACCACCACGACGATCGCCGGCGTACGCAGCCCTGACCAGTGCAGCATGAAGGGCCAGCCGGTCGAGGTGTCCGTTCGTGGGAGTGACCTCGGATCGGCCCGCGTCCTGCTCCCCTCCGACCAAACGCTGTTCCGCTTGGGCCAGTACTTCGCATGGCTCTGGGTCGCCCTCGGCGCCTGGGTGCTGTGGGACCGGCTCACCGCAATCGTCGTCGGCACCGTCCTGCTCCGGCAGGGCCGACGCGTGGTCGCCACGCACCCGGCAGTTCCCGTGGACGAGCTGATGACGGACCTGCAGAACGCCTGGGGCAGGGGAGCAGCCCGGACCCCCGCGTACGAAGCCCCGTAAGCCCATCCGGGAAGCCTGCGGGCGTCGGTACCCGGGTGGAGGCGGATGGCCAAGAGAAGACCCCGCCCCCTCCTGCGTGTTCCGCAGGTGGGAGGGGATTCCGTCGGGCGGAGCTGAGGGGACCCCGCCGTCCTCGCTGTGCTGCGGCGGCTCCTCGAATCACGGGGTCCCAGAAACGGCAGAGAGACCGGACGAAAAGCGTGTCCGGTCTCTCTGCCGTTGGTGGAGCTGAGGGGATTCGAACCCCTGACCTTCTCATTGCGAACAGGTGCGGGGCCGTTGTGGTGCTCGTCCTGGTGCGGTGCATGCGTTTCCTCGGCGCCCTTGGCGGGTGGGCGTTTTGGGGTGCGGGGGACACCGGGGGGACACGACTCAGCCCCGCGTGTTGGCGCATCGACCGGAACGGACAGGGCTGGGTGGTGCCGCGCAGAAAGCGCTTCGAGGACCCAGCGACGCGGGTCGTCGACACCGCCGGCCGCTCGAGGTGGGCAGTGGTCCTCCCTGACACTGCGTCCGAGCGGCGACGGCTGGGGCCTCCCTCGTCCGGGCGCTTGAGTCCGGGCCGCGGATGGTCGAGCATGCCATCGAGCCGACTGCCAATAGGCCGCGCGCCCCCATGTCCCGTGGAAGCGCGGGGTGCGGTGGGGTGCGCGTAGGCGCGCCAGCGCCGGAGCGCGGGGTCCCCATCGCGGGGTCCCGCGCTTCTTCGCGCCGCAGGCGCGTTTAAGCCAGTACAGATAGTCCTCACGACACGCCTGACCCGTCCACCGACCAGCGGCATGACCGAGCGAGTTTGGCCATGCTGCACACAGGGACCTCGCAGGCCCTGATTGCCGTCTTCGCCAGCCTGCGACACACGCCCTGCAACGCGTCGGCGTAGGTGCCGAGCCGTCGACGGGAACTCGGCCGGCTGAGACATCGTCCTCCACGGTGAGAGGGCTATCCGGCTAGCCGAGACGTCTGCCGTATGCCCGTCGTGTCGAGGACGCGCTCTCAGTTGTCCGCTGCCTCCGTCCCCTTCACCCGGCGACGCTCGGCGGTCGAGTAGGCGACGGCGAGAGACTCCATCAGCTCCGGCGTCTCCGGAAGGACGGCGTCCGCCCCGAGGACCTCAAGGACGTGCGAGCGTTCGAGAGCGTGTTGAAGCGACGGTGAGACGCCACAGAGGACGAGGCCGATATCGCGGGCTCGGAGACGTTGCGCGGCCAGCTCGAAAGCCTTGAGGAAGGTGGCGGACGGGATCTCTCCGGAGCCACGCAGCGAGAGGACAACCGCGGCGTCGACCGTCTCCCGCGGGTCGGGCCACTCGTCCTCGAGCCGGTTGACCTCGGCGAAGAAGCTGGGGCCGTCGTAGTGCAGGACGGTCGTGGCATGACTGGGTAGCGCTGATGGCGGGTCGCCGACCGTCCATCCGCCGTCGCCCACGGGTGTCAGCTGCAGGATGCGGCCGCGCTGGGACGCCGAGACGGCGAAGAGGACGATCGACAGTCCTGCGCCGATGAAGATGGCCTGCTGGAGCGGCAGCTGGGTGGTCGCGAGGAAGGTGACTGCCATCGCCGTCGTCGAGAGCCAGGAGGTGCGCAGCACGAGCGTCAGGTCGGGGAGGCGGCCGGCGACGAGCTCGCCGCCGATGACGATGAGCAGGCCTCCGATGACGGCCATCGGGATGTGCCCTGCGACGGGCCCCACCGCGAGGACGATGAGCGCGAGCCAGGCGCCGGCGAAGATGCCTGACCACCGGGTCCGCGCCCCGGCGCTGGTGGCGACGCCGGTGCGGGAGAGCGACCCGCCGGTCGGCAGCGCGGAGAAGAGGCCGCCGGCGATGTTGGCCAGGCCCTGGGCGCGGAAGTCGATGGACGCGTCCGGGCGGGACCCGTCGGGGTTGGCGACGGCGGCCCCGATGCCGGCGGCCTGGGCGAGCGCGACCAGGGGGCGATCGCGATTGCTCCGAAGACCAGCCCGGGGACGGAGCCGAGGTCGGGCACCGAGAAGGGCGGCAGCGACCGGGGGACGCTCGCGATGTCCGAGACGAGCTCGACGTCCGTGTGCAGGGCGGCGCAGGCGACGCTGACGACGAAGAGCGCGACGAGGGTCGCATAGGAGCGCAGCCGCCGGATCGAGCGGACGGCCGCCCAGACAGCCACGGTCGCCGCGGAGACCAGCACTGTGGTGCCGTCCCAGTCGTCGATGTGCGTCAGCGCGTCGACGAGCTTGGCGATGGTGTTGTGCGAGGTGGGGGTGTAGGCGGTCGCGTCCTTGATGACTCCGGTGATGATCTGCAGCGCGATGCCGGTGGTGAATCCTGTCATCACGGCGGTGGACACGAACGACATGACGGAGCCGAGTCCGAGCAGGCCCATGACCAGCATGACAATGCCGACCAGGATCGTCAGCGTCGCCAGTGCGCCGGCGTCGCCGGGGTCGAGCCCAGCGTCCGACAGCACGCTGCGCGAGGACAGCGCGATGGCGCTGGTCAGCGTCGTCACCATCAGCGCGGTGCGGGCGAAGACGGATCCGACCATCGTCGGCACGACCCCTGACCACAGGCCGAGTGGCGCCGCGAAACCGCCGATGCTGGCGTAGGCCATGCCCTCGGGGATCGAGAACAGCCCGGTCACGAAGCCCGACACGGCGTCCTGGCGCGACGGGCGGCCCAGCTTGGGGAGCAGGGTCACGGAGTCACGATCGCGAAGTTGGGGTCGCCCGGCTCCAGAACCGCGAGGAGTCGACCGATGACCGTTTCGTCACCGGTTACCTCGATACCCGTCTGCGCGAGCGTCCCCGTTGCCAGCGCCGGGAGCGCACGCCGTGTGGTCGTGACGGTCGCGTCGGCCTCGCCGCTCTGGGGTCGGTCGCTGTAGGTGAGGACGCCGTTGCCGAGGCGCACACGGTAGCGTTCGCCGGAGTCGGTGAGCACCACGTCGATCGAGAGTCGCTCGTCCCAGGCGCCCGGGCCGTTGACCTGGATGGCCAGTGCGTCGAAGAGCATCGCGGGAGTCAGCTCGGCGAGCAGGTCGGTTGCGGCGGTCGTGGTGGGGGTGCCGAACTGCCCGTCGCGCAGCTCGGTGGCGCCGGAGAGGTAGAAGTCGCGCCAGGTGCCGTTCTCGGCCCCGTAGCCGAGCTGCTCGTAGGTGTCGGCCAGCACGTCTCGGGCCCGTTCGTGGTCCGGCTGGGCGAAGACGGCGTGGTTGGCGATCTCCGCGGCCCAGCGGTAGTCGCCGGCGTCGAAGGCCGCGCGCGCCTGAGTCACGATCGCGTCGATGCCGCCCGCGAGCTCGACGTATCGCGTTGCCCGCTCGACCGGGGTGTGCTCCCAGAGGTGGGCGGGGTTGCCGTCGAACCAGCCGAGGTAGCGCTGGTAGACCGCCTTGACGTTGTGGCTGACGGAGCCGTAGTAGCCACGAGCCGACCAGGCGTTCTCGAGGGCCGGCGGCAGCTCGATGCTCTCGGCGATCTCGGGGCCGGTGAGGCCCTGGTTGAGCATGCGCAGGGTCTGGTCGTGCAAGTACGCGTAGAGGTCGCGCTGAAGGCCGAGGAACTCGACGGCACGCTCCTGCCCCCAGGTCGGCCAGTGGTGGGAGGCGAAGACGACCTCCAAGTCGGCACCGAACAGGTCGATGGTCTCTGTGAGGTACTTCGACCAACCGTGCGGGTCCCGCACAACGGCACCCCGCAGCGTGAGCAGGTTGTGCAGGTTGTGGGTGGCGTCCTCGGCAGCGCACAGGGCCTTAAGGTCGGGAAAATAGAGGAGCATCTCCGAAGGTGCCTCGGTGTCGGGCGCCATCTGGAAGACGATCCGGACACCGTCGACGACCTCCTCCTCGCCGGTCTTGGTGATCTCGACCGTGGGCGCGATGAGCGAGACAGACCCGGTCGACGTCGTCTGGCCCAGGCCGGCGCCGACGCCACCCTGCGGGCCCCGGGCCAGCGCCGCGCCGTACATGTACCCGGCGCGTCGACCCATCGCCGTCCCGGCGTAGACGTTCTCGCTGATGGCATGCCCGACAAAGCCCTCCGGCGCCAGGACCGGCACCCGGCCGGCGTCCACGTCGGCTTGTGTGGTCACCCCCTTCACCCCGCCGAAGTGGTCGATGTGCGAGTGGGTGTAGATGACGCCCGTCACCGGCCGATCGCCCCGATGCGTGCGGTAGAGCGCCAACGCGGCGGAGGCGGTCTCCACGGAGATCAGGGGGTCCACGACGACGACCCCGGTGTCGCCCTCGATGAAGGTGATGTTCGACAGATCCATCCCGCGCACCTGGTAGATGCCCGGCACGACCTCGAACAGTCCGCTGGTCGCGACGAGTTGCGACTGCCTCCAGAGGCTGGGGTTGACCGTGTCAGGGCAGTCCCCCCGGAGGAAGTCGTAGGTCGAGGGGTCCCATACGACTCGGCCCTCGTCGCCGCGCACTGTGCCGTCCAGCGGGGCGATGAGCCCGCGCCTCGCGTCGTCGAAGTCCTGGGTGTCGTGGAACGGTAGACGATCGCGGATCTCGTCCTGCTGGTGGACGATCGTGGATTCGGCCGGTTTCGGGGAGCTGGTCATGGTCCTACCCCTCCACATCCCGCCCAGAACCACATCACCCGGGCGGTGTGATGCGTGGCTTGAGGCGCCCCGCGGGGTCCTTTTGCCCGCACCCTTTGCGAGCATGCCGTCCCGGACCGACGTCCGCTCATCGGCGTGTGGGTGAAACTTCGACCGCGCGACACGCGGCGTGTTTCTTCGTCGCCCGGCACCCCGGGCGGGGATGGTGGTGAGTGCGGACACACCCACACAAAAGACCTGAACTGACAAAACTGCGGGCTTGATGCCCTGGGGGTCGGCTCCCCACCCGGCCAGAGGCCATCCACACGAATAGCCGCCACACACACAGACACGAACTTCTCGTCCGCCACCTCTTCTTCGTCATCACCTGACGTGGCCTGGCGTGTGCGCGGCTCCCCGCAGCGCCGGCATCTTCTCAACTCGTTTCTGGGCCGCCCTTTCGGACCGGGTGTGCCGTGCAGCGGGAGCCGCAGTACCTGCACGGCACACCCACCCGGACCGCTAGGGAAGGGGGTGGCCGCCATGACCCGGGAAACACGAGACCGCGTCTGGGACGCCGTCCCCCTCCGCGCCGCCGACGACACTCCGGGTCAGGCGGGTGACGAGCCCGTCGGGGAGGGTCATCCGCTGGACCTGGGCCACCTCGACGCCGCCACCGAGGCGCAGGTCATCGCCCGGCTGACCTCGCGCAACTTCAACGCCTGGTCCGAGGCCGCCTCCCGGGTCGGTCACTGCGCCAGACCGATTCGGCTGCACGGCTCCTCACAGACCGTCGACACGTCCACCGGTGAGGTGCTCTCGAGCTTCTCCTCGGCCGACAGCCCGCTCGGGGTCCTGCACGTCCGCTGCGGCAACCGCCGCGCCGCCGACTGCCCGTCCTGTTCCCGCGTCTACGCGGCCGACACGTTCCACCTGATCCGGGCCGGCGTCGTCGGGGGCAAGGGCGTCCCCGACACGGTGTCGGAGAACCCACTCGTGTTCGCGACCCTCACCGCGCCGTCCTTCGGCCCGGTGCACGGCACCCGCGACGGGCGCCGCTGCCGCCCCTACCGAGGCAAGGACCAAGCAGACCGCTGTGCGCACGACCGGCCGACGGTCTGCCACGCCCGGCATGGCGACAAGGACGTGCTGCTCGGGCAGCCGCTGTGCCGGGACTGCTACGACTACGAGAGCCACCTCGTGTGGCAGTGGTGGGCGCCCGAGCTGTGGCGCCGGTTCACCATCGACCTGCGCCGGTCCCTGGCCCGTCACGTCGGCGTCCCGGAGGCGCGGCTGTCGCAGCTGGTGACGGTGCAGTACGCGAAGGTCGCCGAGTACCAGCAGCGCGGCATCGTCCACTTCCACGCCCTCCTCCGCCTCGACGGACCAAAGACAAGGGACGGGTTCGCCGCGGCTCCCGCTGGCATGACTGCCGCCCTGCTCGCACGCCTCGTCGAGGAAGCGGCCGCTGGCGTCACCTTCGACGCCCCACCCCTGCACAAGGATGACGAGGCGCGCCGGCTCCGGTTCGGCACCCAGCTCGACGCCCGACCCATCGCCACGGCCCGCCGCACCGACGACCCCGACCGGGCGCTGGCCCCGGAGCAGGTCGCCGGCTACCTCGCGAAGTACGCGACCAAGTCGGCCACCGACTCCACGGCTACCGACAGCCCCCACGCGCGACGGCTGCGGGCCACCATCGAAGCCGTCGCCGACCGGATCCGGGCCGACGCGCGACTCGATGGGATCCCGCTGCGGGATCACCCGTATGGCCTGCTGTTCAAGTGGCGGCACATGCTCGGCTTCCGCGGACACTTCTCAACCAAGTCCCGCCGCTACTCGACCACGCTCGGGCAGCTGCGCCGGCGCCGGGTCCGCTACGAACGCGCCCTGGCCGCCGCGCGGCGCGAGGGTCGCACCCTCGACGTCCGCACCCTCGACGACCTCCTCCAGGACGACACCGAGGAGACCACCCTCGTAGTCGGCCACTGGACCTACGCCGGGACCGGCTGGGACACCGACGGCGACACCGAGCTCGCCAAGGCCGCTGCGGCTCGGCACGTGAGTACGCCCAGGAACGAGCAGCGAGCAAGCACCAGAACGACTGACAGAGAGAGGAGTTCGGACATGGAAGCAGACCAGTCAAAGCAGGAGAAGGCCCCGCCCCTCCCGGTGTTGCTGACCTCACGCGAGGTCGCCGTCGCGCTGCAGGTCTCGCCGGCAACCTTGTGCCGGTGGCGGCAGACGGGACACGGTCCACGGGTCGTGTGGCTGTCGCCGTACGCCCCGCGGTACCGGCCGGAGGACGTGACCAAGTGGCTGGAACGGATGGCG
This sequence comes from Intrasporangium sp. Soil_C_50, assembly GCF_057656595.1. Classification (NCBI taxonomy): domain Bacteria; kingdom Bacillati; phylum Actinomycetota; class Actinomycetes; order Micrococcales; family Intrasporangiaceae; genus Intrasporangium; species Intrasporangium sp. Soil_C_50. The sequence goes on along the minus strand of NZ_JBDGKB010000004.1, from coordinate 43,945 downwards.
GCATGAGCATCAGCAAGATGCCCAACGGCCGCTTCCGGGCTCGGCTCAAGAGCGGCCGGGTCGGCGTCGCCAGCAAGGTCTTCGACACCCGACGCGAGGCCAAGGCGTGGCTCGACCGGGAACGAGCCGCACTGGCCGGCGGCGTCGACCCCCGCGCCGGACGGGAGCGGGTCCGGCCCCTCGTCCAGCGCTGGCTCGAGGTCCGGCGAGTCACCGTGGCCGCGAAAACCTACCGCGCGGACCAAGACCTGCCGCGGCTCATGCCGACGAGCATGTTGGCCCTCCAGGTGTCGGCGGTTTCTGGCCGTGAAGTCGCCCGCTCCTTCGAGGCGCTGCTGGCTGCCGGTCTCGAAGAGGGGTCGGTCGTGCGGTACCGCGCCAGCCTTTCGTCCTTCTTCAGCTGGTGCGTGCGCGAGAAGCTCATCCTGGCCAACCCGGTCACCGGCGTACGGGTGCCGCGTCAGTCCGACGAGGCCGACGAGATGGACCCCTTCAGCGAGGCCGAGCTCGAGGAGGTCTACGCGCTGTGGCACGCGGCCGCGCCACGCCTCGCCGACATCCTCCTCGTCCTCGCCTGGACGGGTCTGCGCTGGGCGGAGGCTCGTTCGCTGCGGGTGGCTGACGTCGTCGAGGTCCCGACGCCGGGGCTGCTGGTCCGTCGGTCGCAACCCGAGGGCGGCGCGGTCAAGTCGACCAAGGGCCGGTCGTCCCGGCGCGTCCCGCTCGCCAACCGGGTGCTGCCGATCGTCCTGGGTCTGTGCGCCGGCAAGGCTCCCGGCGACCTGGTCCTGACGACCGAGCGTGGGGCGCAGCTGCACCGGTCGGCGGTCCTCCGCACCCTGCATTGGGTGACGACCGGTCGGGGGCGCCGGATCCACGACCTGCGCCACACCGCCGCGTGCCTCTGGCTGGCCCGTGGCGTCGACCCCGGGACCGTCCAGGCGTGGATGGGACACGAGTCCATCGGCACCACGAACCGCTACCTGCACCACCTCGGAACCGGCGCCGATCTGGCCGGTCTGGCGAGGCTCAATGTGACCCCGGGGGACACCGGGGGGACACATCGGCAGGAGACGGGCGGATGACAAAGAGAGAACCCCGTCCCCTCATGCGCGTTTCCGCAGGTGGGACGGGGTTTCTCATCGGTGGAGCTGAGGGGATTCGAACCCCTGACCTTCTCATTGCGAACGAGACGCGCTACCAACTGCGCCACAGCCCCTTGGTGCGGAAGGAACGATAACACCCGGGGCAACGCCGCATCCAATCGGTCGGGCACTTCGCCGGCCGTACGTTCCGCCCTCGCCGGCCCCGGTCGCGAGCGTGAGGAGAAGGGCGGCCAGCGAGCCATCCTCGCACCGGCCACCGACAATGAGCCTGTTGAGCGGATTGGTTTGCGCGGCAGGCGAACTCGATGTGGACAACTCCTTGATGGCACCACGACATTCCCCTAGAATCGAACACATGTTCGCATCTGGTGGGGTTGACGTGCCTGGGGCGGCCGGCCGCCTCGGTGCGCTCACGGCAGCCCTGCAGGCCGAGCTGGCCACGCTCGGCGCCGATGCCCGCGACGACACGTCACTCGACGACACGTCGGTGGTCGACAGCCTGGCCGCCCTCGAGGTGGCCAAGGCGGCCTGCGCAGCGGCGCAGGCGCGCCTGACGGAGCGGTTCGTCGCCTCCCGGGCCCGGGAGGCTGCACGGTTGCGGGCCGAGGGGCGGGCCTACGCGGATGCCGGTGACTTCGACGGGTGGGTCCTGGCCCGCGACCGGGCACGCACCCTCGAGCTCGATCCCGAGGACGCCGACTCCCGGCGCCGAGGCAGACACCGCGCCTCGGAGAGCGCGGACGCTGATGCCCGGTCGCGGTCCTCGCGGCGTCTGATGCTGGCGCGCACCGGGGTCGCGGCCGAGGTGGCCCTTGCCCGGCACGAGTCGCCCGCACGGGGATCGCGCCTGGCGAACGCGTCGGTGGCGCTGGTGCGTCACCTGCCGCACACCCTGGACGCACTGTCGGCCGGGGCCCTCAACGAGCGGCGCGCCGACCTCGTCGTCCGGGCCACCGGCCACCTCGAACCGGTGGTTCGGTCCAGGGTCGACGCCGAGGTCATCGGGATCAACCTCGACGTCGACGACCCGACGTCCGGGGTTGGCGGGTGGGGCGACCGCGAGCTGGAACGCCGCGTCCGGGCCTGCGCCGACCGGCTCGACGCCGAGGCCGCCGTCGCCCGAGCCCGCCTGGCCGAGTCCGAGCGCCGGGTCACGGTCCGGCCCGTCCCGGACACGATGGCCCTGGTCACCGCGCTGCTCCCGGTGGCTCAGGCCGTCGCCGTCCACGCGGCCCTGACCCGGGCCGCCCTGTCCGCGAAGGCCTCCGGCGACGAGAGAGGCAAGGGCCAGCTGATGGCAGACACGCTCTTCGAGCGCGTCACCGGCCAGGCCACCGCCGCCGAGGTGCCGGTCGAGATCCAGCTCGTCATGACCGACCGCGCGCTGCTCGCCGGCGACGACACCCCCGCCCACGTGCCCGGCTACGGCCCGGTCCCCGCCGGCTGGGCCCGCGACCTGCTCGCCCGCGCCACCCGCCCAGTGCACGGCGGGCCGATCGGCACCGAGACCGGCATCGACACCGCCCTGGCCCGCCACGCGGACGACGCCGAGGGAGACAGCACCGCTCGGGCGTGGGTGCGTCGGCTGTTCACCCACCCCGGCACCGGCACCCTCGTAGCCATGGACAGCACCCGACGGCTCTTCCCGGCCGGGCTGCGCCGGTTCGTCATCGCCCGCGACGGCACCTGCCGCACCCCGTGGTGCGATGCACCCGTGGCCCACATCGACCACGTCACCCCACACGCCGAGGGCGGGGCCACCAGCGCCACCAACGGCCAAGGCCTGTGCGTGCGCTGCAACCTGGTCAAGGAACAACCCGGCTGGCACACCCGCGTCGCCCAGGCCGGACTCAGCCCCGGCGACGACCCGCCCCACACGGTCGAGATCACCACCCCGACCGGGCAGCGGTACACCTCGACCTCTCCGCCCGTCCTGCCCATGACCGGTCGGCCCGAGCGACGTCGCTCCACCAGGCCCCCGAGGCCACGCGCACCCGAGGCGACGCCGCCACCCACGCTCATCGTCCTCGAGCTCTACCGACCCTCGACGTTCGAGATCGAGCTCGCCTGCTGATCCGCCGCCGTACCTGCCGCCGCGTCGGAGGGGTTTCGACGCGGCGGCAGGGGCTCACGGCCGGAAGGTGAGCGCGAGTGCCGCCCACGTGCCCGACGTGGTGCCGTCGGCGCGGAAGGTCCCGGTCGCGGTCGGCAGCTGGTAGGCCCGGCCCAGGTTGGTGCTGCCCGTGGCCTGCGCGGTCAGCGCGGTCCAGGCGGAGGTCCACCTCGGGCTGGTTGCCGAGGTGAACGAGGCCACCGCCCCGAACACGACCTCACGAGCGGCCGTCGTCGTCTGGGTCGCCCCGGACGAGAAGGACGAGCCGGAACCGGATGCCGACGCCACGCGGTCCACCCGAGTGACTCCCTGCAGGTCATCGGCCACCATCCGGTAGGTCGACGCCTTGGGGAAGGTCGCCGTGATCTTCGCCCCGGCCGCGAGCGGCTTGGTTGCCGGCGCGGTCAGGACCACGAGTCGGCCGGAGGAGGCCGACACCGAGCGGGCGAGCGTGTACGTGTTTCCGGCCGTGTCGGTGACGTTGACGGCGCCGTTGGAGTTGGCGACCACTTGGACGGTGACGACGATGAGGTGGTTCTGCTGGACGCTCGCGCCGGAACCGAGGGTGATGACCGCGCTGGACCCGGACGACGTCGACGCCGCCGTACCGATCGTGCCCACGAAGCCCGGCGGTGGTGCGGCCACGGTGACCGTGCGCTGCGCGGTGCCCGTGAGGCCCGAGGCGTTCGTGACCGTCAGGGTCACCGTGTAGCTCCCCGCGGTCGGGTAGGCGTGGGTTGCCGTCGACGTCGCCGAGGCGGCCGTCGTGGTGCCGTCGCCCCAGGCGAAGCCGTAGGTCAGAGCCTGCCCCTGCGGGTCGGTGGAGGCGGACGCGTCGGCCGTCACGACGAGGGGCGCGACGCCGCTCGACGGCGTGACCGTGAGCGAGGCTGCGGGCGGCAGGACCGGCGGCACGATGGTGACGCCCCGGCTGACGGTGGCCATCAGGCCCGAGGTGTTCGTCACCGTGACGGTCACCGCGTAGTTACCGGATGTGCTGTAGGTGTGGCTGGCGGTCGCCGTCGTCGACGCTGGCACAGTCGTGCCGTCACCGAAGTCGAAGGCGTACGAGAGTGCCTGTCCCTGTGGGTCTCTCGAGGCCGACGCGTCGGCCGTGACGGAGATGGGGGCGGTTCCGCTCGAAGGGGTCACCGACAGCGATGCCGTCGGCGGCTGCACGGGTGGCGGTGGTGCGGCGACCGTGATGGCCTTCTGGGCGGTCGCGGTGAGCCCCGACGTGTTCGCCACGGTCACGGTGACGGTGTAGCTGCCTGCGGTCGAGTAGGTGTGGCTCGCCGTGGCTGTCGCCGACGCGGGCACCGTGGTGCCGTCACCGAAGTCGAACGCGTACGAGAGCGTCTGTCCCTGTGGGTCGCTCGAGCCCGACGCGTCGGCCGTGACGGAGACGGGCGCGGTGCCGCTCGAGGGGGTCACCGACAGGGAGGCCGTCGGGGGCTGGAGCGGGGGCGGGGGCGCCGACACCGTGACCGACCGGTGGTCGGTCGCCGTGAGTCCCGAGGCGTTCGTGACGGTCACGGTGACCATGTAGCTCCCGGCCGCCGTGAACGTGTGGTTCGCGGTCGCAGTCGCCGAGCGGGCACGGTCGTGCCGTCACCGAAGTCGAAGGCGTACGAGAGCGTCTGGGCCTGTGGGTCGCTCGATGTGGACGCGTCCGCCGTCACGTCCAGGGCCGCGGTACCGCCCGTCGGCGTGACGGCGAGCGTCGCGACCGGTGGCTGCACCGGTGGCGGCGGCGTCGTGACGGACACGGTCCGGGCCGCGCTGCTACTCAGGCCAGAGGTGTTGGTGACCGTGACGGTGACCGTGTAGCTGCCGGCGGTCGTGTAGGCGTGGTCCGCCGTGGCGCTCGAGGATGCCGCCACGGTGGCGCCGTCACCGAAGTCGAACGCGTACGAGAGCGTCTGTCCCTGTGGGTCGCTCGATGCGGACGCGTCGGCCGTCAGGGCCAGCGGTGCGTCGCCGCTCGCGGGCGTCACCGAGAGCGACGCGGCGGGTGGCTGCACGACCGGAGGTGCCGTGACGGTCTCGGCGGCGGTCGTCGTGGTGCTCAGCCCGCTCGTGTTGCGCACCGTGACCTTCGCGGTGAACGTCCCGACGGCGGTGTAGACGTGCGAGGCGGTCGGCGAGGACTGTGCCGACACCGTCGTGCCGTCACCGAAGTCGAAGGCGTACGTCAGGGCCTGGCCCTGCGGGTCGGTCGATGCCGACGCGTCGGCCGTGACCGACAGCGGCGCGATGCCGTTGCTCGGGGTCATGACGAGGCTCGCGGCCGGGGCCTGGACGGGCGGTGGCGGCGCGGCCACGGCGACCGAGCGGCTCGCGGTCCCTGTGAGGCCCGAGGTATTCCGGGCCGTCACGGTGACGGTGTACGTGCCGGCGGCGTCGTAGGTGTGGGTCGCGGTGGGCGAGGACTGCCCGGTCAGCGTCGTGCCGTCACCGAAGTCGAAGGAGTAGCTGAGCGCCTGGCCCTGCGGATCGTTTGAGGTGGACGCGTCGGCGCTCACGAGCAGGGGGGCGGTGCCCGACGTCGGCGTCAGCGTCAGGGCGGCGACCGGCGGCTGGACCGGCGGCGGCAGGTCGGGCTGGAACTCGTACGCGCCGAGGTCGTCGTAGAGCCGCGGACCCGCCGCGAAGGTGTTGGTGACGTTCGGGTCGCGCACGCGCGGGTAGCCGAGGATGTCGGTGGCCTGCTCGCCCGGCACGCCGCTGTCGCCGCGGTCGATGGCCGGGGAGCCTTCGCGCAGCGAGAGGTCCCACGTGCCCGTGTCGGAGAACCTGGGGTCGGCCTGGACGCCCGCGGCCTCTTGGCCGGACGCGGTGCGCATCGCGGCGAGGCTCGTGTACGTCGAGCCCCAGGCGTACATGACGCCGGTCTTGCTGAGGTACACGAGGTTGTGGTCGACGAGCGTGCTGTTCTGGGCGCCGTCCCAGACGCCGATGTTGCCGGCGCGACGCGCACAGCTGATGCCGGCGTAGGCGGGGTAGACGGCGTTGTCGACGGCGATGTTGTTGGCGATCCGGTAGCTGCCCGAGGTCGTCCCCTCGAGGTTGATGCCGCTCGTGCAGTTGCGGAACACCGTGTTGCCGACGATCGTGCCGCCGGTGACGTTGAGGTTGTCGATGCCGTGGTCGCCGTTGTTGTACGTGACGTTGAGCGTGACGAGGTTGTTGTTGGCGCCCGTGTAGAGCTGTATGCCGGTGTCCTCGTTGTCGTGGGTCACGTTGCCGGAGATGACGTTGCCCGGGCTCGTGACGTTGATGCCGTTGGCGTTGCGCTGCCAGCCCTGGGCGTTGAAGCTCGACTGGTTGTTCGTCACGGTGTTGCCCGTCGAGGTGCTCGTGACGTAGATGCCGGTGTCGCTGTTGTGGTTGGTGTTGTTGTCGGCGACGAGCGAGTTGTTCGTCGTCCGGATGCTGATGCCGGGGGCCGTGGCGCTCTGGGCCTGACGACCCGCGTTGGTCACGGTGTTGCCGCGGACGGTGATGTGGTCGCTCTTCGTGACGTAGACGCCGTCGCCCGTGGTGCCCGTGAACGTGAGGTTGGACAGGGTGATGTAGCTCCGCGTCGAGATGTACGCGCCGTTCGTCACGCCGGTGCCGATGACGGGGTTGCGGCCCGGCCAGCTCGTGATGGTGATCGGGGCGCTGGCCGCGCCCGACGCGGACGGCTTGATCGTCTCCGCGTAGGTGCCGTCGCCGATGTAGAGGGCGTTGCCGGCCTGCAGGCGGCTGACCCCCTTGGTGATGGTGCAGAAGGGCGCGCTCGAGGTGCCGTTGCCGGAGTCGCTGCACACCGGGCTCGTCTTGTCGACGTAGAAGTCGGCGGCGACCGGCAGCACCGGCGGCGTGCCGATGACGTACTCGTCGATGATGCTGCCCGCCGTGCACGTCATGTCCTCCCTGGAGGCCGACGAGTCGCAGACCGCCTGCAGCTTGAGGCCGTTCGGGCCGACGTCGACGCGCAGGTGCGACAGGTGCATGGCCCGGAACGCCGTGCGCGGGTCGGTGCTCGTCCACGGCGTCTCGAGCGAGGACGGCGCCCCCACGGTGACGTGCGTGACGCCCTGGATGGGCTGGAAACGCTCGTAGTCGTGCGAGTGACCGTTGATGTTGAGGACGTACTTGCTGTATGTCTGCCCGAACCCGTCGAGGATCGAGGCGATCCCGGTCTCGCCGGGGTGGTAGCCGGTCGAGTAGGCGGGACGGTGGCCGTAGGTGACGATGTACTGGATGTTCGGGTCGTCCTGCGCCTGACGCATCAGCGGTCCGGCCTTCGACTGCCAGTCGCTCCAGGCCCCCGTCCACGGCTCCGGGTAGGCGATGAACCGCACGGGCCCGGCGTCGAACCAGCCCCAGTCGTTGCCGCCCGACGAGACGGCCGGCGATCCGGGCGACGCGGCGGCGTGCGGCATGAGGAGGCGACCCTTGTAGTTGCGCAGGTCGTCCGAGCCGGCCACGTCGTACTCGTGGTTGCCCCATGCGGGCATGTACGCGGCCCGCGTGCTCCACCGCATGACGTCGTTGAAGTGCTGGCTGATGGCCGCCATCGTCGTGCCGTTGGCATACGTCAGGTCGCCGACCATGAGGACGAACGACGGGTCGTCGGCCGTCATGTTGTCGAGCGTCGCGCCGAGCTTGGAGAAGTTGACGGTGTCGCCGACGTCGCCGATCGCGTCGAACCGGAAGGTCGAGGACGGTGGTGCGTGGAAGGTGTAGTCGGGGCCGCCCCCGATGGAGTAGTGGTAGGTCGTGCCCGGGACGAGGCCGCCGAGCTCGAGCTGCCAGAAGGGCCCGGGGGAGTCCCACGGCGTCCACGCCGGCGCGGCTCCCGTGGCGGTCTGCCCGTAGGAGGTCGTCGTGCCCCACCGGACGTCGTTCGCCGTGCCGTGCCAGTCGATGGCGACCGACGTCGACCCGGTGAAGGCGTAGTGCACCTGGTCGGTCGGGGTGTCGGCCCAGCCCGGGGAGGCCGGCGCCCCCACGAGCAGCGCCAGCGCCGCGACGATCGCCGGCGGGAGGATGCGGGCCAGCCACCGGATGCGTCGGTGCGGGCTACGGGCAGAAGACTGCGGCGACCCCGTGTTCATGGGTCGACGCTAGGCACGGACCCCGGCCCGGTCGACCGGCCCGCGGCGTACCGCCGCCTACGTCATCGGGTGTAGCCCTCAGACCCAGCTGGGGAACCACATCCGCGCCTGCCACTCCGACAGCGGGATGACGTCGGCGACGTAGATCGGCAGGAAGAACGCGAAGAGGGCCATCGTCAGCAGGACGAACCCGCCGATGACACCGAGCCCGACGCGTCGACGCGTCAGGGACGCCTCGCGCCCACCCATGACCATCCCGAGGACGTAGACGCACGCGAGCACGACCCACGGGACGAAGGCGACCTCGTAGAAGGAGTAGATGGTGCGGTTGCCGAGGAAGAACCACGGCAGGTAGCCGGCGAAGAGGCCGCAGAGGATCGCGCCGGCGCGCCAGTCGCGGCGCAGCGCCCACATGAAGATCAGGACGAAGATCGCCAGCGTGGCGGTCCACCAGATCGAGACGGTGCCGATCGAGGTGATCGCCTTGCTGCACTGGTCGACGAGGCAGCCGTCGGCGCCCTTCTTCGGCCCCTCGTAGAAGAAGGAGGTCGGCCGGCCCTGGATGAGCCAGGACCACGGGTTGGTCTGGTACGGGTGCGAGGACGTGATGGCCTGCGTCGAGGCGTACATCTGCTGGTGGTAGGCCCACAGCGAGCGCCACCAGTCCGGCAGCCAGGCGTAGTGGGTGTCGGGGTTGCTCGCCGCCCACGTGCGGAACGACCCGCCCTGGGTCAGGATCCAGCCGGTCCAGCTGGCCACGTAGGTGACGACGGCCGTGCCGACGAGCTGCACGAAGGCGAAGGGCCCGTCCTTGACGAGGGTGCCCGAGGCCCAGCCGCGCACCCCCGCGGCGCGGCGCGCTCCGACGTCCCAGAGGACCGTGAGCAGGCCGAACGCGACGACGAAGTAGAGACCCGACCACTTGGTGCCGGCCGAGAGCCCGAGCATGACGCCGGCCACCCACCGCCACGGGCGCCAGCCCAGCCACGGCCCGAGCCGCGAGATCGACGCGCGGGGGCGGTCGCCGACCTTGCGGGCCAGCACGTCGCGGGCCCGGTCACGGTCGATGAGCAGGGCCCCGAACGCGGCGAGACCGAAGAACATGACGAAGATGTCAAGCAGGCCGGTGCGGGAGTGGACGAAGTGGTGGCCCTCGAAGGCGAGCAGGGCGGCGGCGACGGTGCCGAGCAGGTCGGAGCGGAACAGGCGCCGCGCGATGCGCCCGAGCATGAAGATTGAGATCGTGCCGGCGAGGGCCACCGCGAACCGCCAGCCGAAGGAGTTGAGGATGCCGAAGGGCATCTCGCCCCAGCCGATGAGCCACTTGCCGACGGGCGGGTGGACGACGAAGTCGCCCTCGGTGCCGTAGATCATCGGGTCGTTGGCGGTGAAGTGCTGGTCGACCTGGTTGGCCTGCTGCAGCACGTCGTCGTTCTTCATCTCGAACCAGTACAGGACCAGCGACCAGCCCTGCTTGACGTAGTACGTCTCGTCGAAGACGAGCTGGTGCGGCGCCCCGACGTGCCAGAAGCGCATGAAGCCGCCGACGAGGGTGAAGAACAGGGGGCCGGCCCAACCGAGCCACGCGACGCGTCCGGCGACCCGCCGCCTGAGGCGGAGGTCGTCGGCGGGGTCCCCGAGCAGGCGGACGCGCACCTGTCGGGTCGAGTTCATGCGCGCCATCGTATGCAGTGCGCCTGCACGCCTCAGAGGGAGATGCCGCGGGCGCGCAGCAGCGAGTAGCCGAGGAAGGCGACGACGTCGAGGATCGTGTGGCACACGACGAGGGGCATGACGCGGCGGGTGCGCACGAACACGAGCCCGAGGATCAGCCCCATGGCGATGTTGCCGACGAAGCCGCCGAAGCCCTGGTACAGGTGGTAGGAGCCGCGGACCAGGGCCGACAGGGCGATGACGAGGGGCCAGGCCCAGCCGGACTGCCGCCAGCGGGTGAAGAGGTAGCCGACCATGACGACCTCCTCGAGCAGCGCGTTGCCGACCGCGGCGAGGACGAGCACCGGCACGGTCCACCAGACGGCCTCGAGGTTGGCGGCGGAGACGTTGGTGTTGACGCCGAGCGCGCGGGCCAGCAGGTAGAGGCCGAGCCCGGGGATGCCGATGACGGCGGCGAGCCCGACGCCGCGGAGCAGGTCGCGGCCGGGCTCGGTGCGGTCCAGGCCGACGAAGCGCCCGGCCCGCACCTCGGTGGACGGGCGTCGTACGTGGTTCAGCAGGTAGAGGGCGAGCAGCACCGGCACGAGCGGCAGCAGGATGTTGGCCAGCTGGTAGGCGAGGTCGAGCCAGGGCCGGTCGGGCGTCGCGGACTGGTTCATCGCCGTCGTCTGCTGGGACAGCGGGACGGCCCGGGTCAGCTTCTCGACGATGGAGAGCCCGGCGTACACGGCGGAGGAGCCGAGGCTGACGCCGAGGACGAGGAGCGTCTCACCACGCAGGGACCTCCGCGCGGCGGGGTCGTCGGCCAGCACCGGGTCCCACGGTGAGGGCCGCGACAGGAACCGCGCCAGGGCACCGGTGGACGACATGCGGTCACTGTAGCCATCGCGGGTACGTTCGACAGGTGTCGTTGCTCTCCGGCTGGCGGCGCGGCGACCACGCCGCGGACGGGTTCGCCTACCCGGTCTACGAGCGCGGGGACGGGCCCGGCATCGTCCTGGTCCACGAGAGCCCCGGCCTGACGCCCGAGGTCATCGACCTCGGCGACGAGCTCGTCGAGGACGGGTTCACCGTCGCGATGCCGCACCTCTTCGGCTCCTCGCACGCGCGGCCCCGCACGTGGGAGGCCGTGCGCGTCGTGCCGCGGCTCTGCGTCACCCGTGAGTTCACGATGGTCGCCACCGGCCGCACTGCACCGCTCGCCGGCTGGCTGCGCAGCCTCGCGCGCGACCTGCACGGACGCGTCGGGGGACCCGGGGTCGGGGCGCTCGGCATGTGCGTCACGGGCGGCTTCGCGCTGGCGATGATGGTCGACCCCGTCGTCGTCGCGCCGGTGGTCGCGCAGCCGGCGACGCCGTTGCCGCTCGGCGTCCGACGCGCTGCCGACGTCAACCTCGACACGTCGGACCTCGAGGCCGTGCGGCGCCGGGTGGCGGCGGGCTGCCCGGTGCTCGGCCTGCGCTACCGCGACGACTGGGTCACCGGCACCCGCTTCGACACGCTGCGGCGCGAGCTCGGTGACGGCTTCCTCGCCGTCGAGCTCGACGGGCACGGCCACGCCACCCTGACCGACCACCGGCACCCCGAGGCGGTCACTGCGGTGCGCTCCTTCTTCCGTGAGCGGCTCCTCGAAACTCCCTGAGCGCAAGAAGGCCTCCATCAAGCTCGGCCCGGCATCGGCCAACACCAAGCAGGCCCAGCAGGTCATCGCACAGCTGCCGGACAAGGCCGTCACGACCGACGTCGGCGCCCCGTACGCGGGCTCGTCGTTCTACTACTCGGGCTCGGGCAACGACCTGGACGCGACGATGACGAAGTCCGTGACGCTTCCGGCGGGGACCGTCTCGCTGTCGGCCAAGGCCCGCTACGACATCGAGAAGGACTGGGACTACGCGTACGTCACGGTCGACGGCAAGCCGGTCGTCACCAACCGATCGACGGACGCCGACCCCAACGCGCAGAACTTCGGGCACGGGATCACCGGCTCGAGCGGTGGACAGTGGGTCGACCTCACGGCCGACCTGTCCGCCTACGCCGGCAAGACGGTGACCCTCGGGTTCCGTTACTGGACCGACGGGGCCGTGGCCTGCGCACGGGCCGTACAACTTCGGCTTCCTCGACAACCCGGACCTGCAGAACCAGGTCGAGCACTTCCCCTATCAGGACGGCCTGCTCGTCTGGTACTACGACACCTCCTTCGCCGACAACAACGTCGGCGACGCGTGCCTCGCGGGCCGCTGCGGCGGCCTGTACCTGCCGGTGGACGCCCACCCCGGGATGCTCCTCCGGCCGGACAACGGCAAGGTGTGGCGCCCGCGCGTCCAGTCCTACGACTCGACCTTCGGGCTCGAGCCGACCGACCGGATCACGTTGCACGCCAACTTGACCGGGCAGGCGTACGGCGGCCTGCCGGCGAACCCGCTCTTCGACGACACGAAGAGCTACTGGGTGGCGCCGGACGCGTCGACCGGCAACCTCGGCTGGTCGAGCGTGCAGGTGCCCACGACCGGCACGAAGATCCGAGTCGTGTCGACCTCGGCACAGGGCTCGTTCATCCAGGTGAGCGTCAACCAGTGACGGGCTGACGCGACCCGCACGAGGGCGGAGGGGCGGACGGCGAGAGCCGGCCGCCCCTTCGTCGCGTGCGGGGCGCCGACGGTGCTACGGAGGATGCACGCGAAATGCATTGGCCCCGTGGCTCATCCACCTCTACCGTCGTTGGAATGACGACCTCTCCACTGCGCCTGGCCCTCCGCGCGCGCCTCACCGCCGCGATGCGCGAACGGGACCGTGGCACGGTGTCGGCGCTGCGCACGGCCCTCGCCGCGATCGACAATGCCGAGGCCGTCCCCGTGGCCGACGTGCGGGGTCGCGTCGCCGGCCTTTCGGGTTCCGAACACGTGGCCGGCGCTGCGATCGGGGTGGGCGCGGCCGAGGCGAACCGGCGCGAGCTGGACGAGGACGCCGAGCGCGCCGTCGTCGAGGCAGAGGTGGCCTCGCTCCTCGAGGCGGCGCGCCACCGGCGCGACGCAGGGGACCTTGCGGGCGCCGAGGCCGCGGAGGCAGCCGCCCGGCTGCTCGCGGACGTCGCCGCCTCCGCCTCCGCCTCCGCCGGCTGACGAACCTGGCCCCGGCCCGCCGTGGTCCACAGGCTGCGGGGGACAACCTGTGCACATCCGCCCGGAGCATGTGGACGACGCGGGCGCGGCTGTGGACGACACGCCGCACGCCTGTGGACGTCGACATTCTTTGGCGAAAATGCTTGTGGCGCAGCGTCGGACGGGATAGAAATCTCTCACGCACTCCCCTCCGGGAGAGCGGGACGGAACGGGGACGACGGTCCACACGGTGGGGCAACCCACTGCGACAGCCGGGTGACGAGGCTGGCGGGACCGAAGGAACCGAGTCGTCGGCCGGGAGCGTCACCAACGACCGGTCACACCAGAAGGGCCCTTGGGACTCATACTTCCAAGGGCCCTTCGCCTGTCTCGGCCGCGACTCGCGTCAGGCCTGCGTCGTCACCGGCGCACGCCAGGGCTTGAGCCACGGCGTCTCGGGCCAGCCCTCACGCCCGGCGACGAGCTCGTACATCGTCGCGCCGTCGATCGACTCGCGGACGATGTCGGCGTGCCCGGCGTGCCGGGCCAGCTCCTCGACGAGGTGCAGGGCGACCCACCGGACGGACCAGGCGTCGACGTCCTTGGGGAACCACGGCGCGTCGCGGGGCACCGGCACCGCGGCGCCGAGGTCCGCACGCCGCAGCACGTCGCGCGTGACCTCACCCTGCGCCGCGAGGGCCGCCAGGAGTGACTCGAGGGTGTCGGCGTCGGTGACCCTGAAGTCGTCGCCCCACGCCTGCGCCTGCTCCTCGCCGGACGCGTCGGGCGGCGTCGGAGCCTGCGGGGCCGCGGCCATCCGCTCGGTCCAGCCGCGCTCGCACGTCGTGACGTGCTTGACGAGCCCGCCGATCGACAGCGTGCCGGCGGTGGGGGTCAGGCGGATCTGCTCCTCGGTCAGGCCGTACGCGGCGGCGGCGAAGGCCTCGCGCTGCTGGTCGAGGTAGGCGATGAGGCCCTCGCGCTCGTCGGCGACGGGGGGAACCTGTGCGGGCATGTGGAGCTCCTTCTCGTGGGGTGGCGTGTCCAAGGGGTCGCGTGGTTCAGGCGGTGCGGTGCGCCCAGAGGTCGCGCAGCAGGGCGATCTCGGCGCCGTGGTGGATCAGCTCGCGGTTGATGTGCAGCACGAGCGTGGCTCGCGACGCGTCGGCGAACGGCCCTTCCGCCGGACCGCACGGCTCGCCCAGCCCGTCAGTGCCCCAGCTGCGCACGCCGTCGAACCAGGCGGCGTACGCCCGGTCGAGCTGGGCCAGGGCCTCGTCGGCGGTCGCGGCGTAGTCGAAGGTGAAGTAGTCGGCCTCGGGGGCGCCGAAGTGGTGGTGGGCACGGGCGCCGAGCACCCCGACGATGATGTGGGCGAGCCGCCAGGCGATCGTCGTCACCGGCGTGGGTTCGGGGGCGGGGTAGGCCCAGTCGATGGTCATCTCTCCGGTGCCGCCCTGGATCTCGGTGCTGCCCTCACCGCGGCGGTGGACGTTCCAGGCGCCCGGGGCCGGCTCCCAGAGGTACTCCTCGTCGGTGAGCCCCTCGAAGCGGGCCCGCAGCTGGTGCTGCCAGTGCCAGTCGGCCTGCTCGACCAGGGTCTCGTTCCAGTCGATGGTGGTGCGCGTCGTCGGTGTCATGAGTCGATCGTGGCAGGCATATAGGACAGAAACTGTCCGCAGTGGCTGCGACACTTGTGGCATGTCCACGACGAGCGACGGCCCCGGCCCGACGGCCCGCGTCCTCCGGCTGCTCGACCTGCTCCAGAGCCGACCGGTGTGGAGCGGAACCGAGCTCGCCGAGCGCCTCGGCGTCACGACCCGCAGCGTGCGGCGCGACGTCGACCGGCTCCGCGAGCTCGGCTACCCCGTCAACGCGGCGCACGGCGCGGGTGGGGGATACCAGCTCGGCGCGGGCCGACGGCTGCCGCCCCTGCTGCTCGACGACGACGAGGCCGTGGCCATCGCCGTCTGCCTGCGGCTCGCAGCCGGCGGCACCGTCGAGGGCCTCGGCGAGGCGGCGGTCCGCACGTTGGCCAAGCTCGACCAGGTGCTGCCCGCGCGGCTGCGCTCGCAGGTCGAGGCCATCCACGAGGCCACCGTGACGCTCGACAGCACCACCTCACCCGTCGACGCGTCGACCCTCCTCGTGCTCGCGAGGGCGTGCCGCGAGACCGAGCGGGTGACCTTCGCCTACGACGGGCCGCGAGGGGCGGGCGAGCGTCGCGTCGAGCCCTACCGACTCGTCGCGACGGGCCGCCGCTGGTACCTGCTGGCCTACGACCTCGACCGGCAGGACTGGCGCACCTTCCGGCTCGACCGGATCAGTGGCGCCGAGTCGCGCGGCTGGCGCTTCCGGCCGCGCGACGCCCCCGACGCCGCCGAGCACGTGCGCCGGTCGATCTCCCGCGATGCCTACGACCACGTCTGCCGCGTCCGCATCCATGCGCCGAAGTCCGTTGTGGAGGAGCAGGTCCCGCCGTCGGTCGGCACCGTGACGGCCGACGGCCGGTCACACTGCATCTTCGAGGCGGGCGGCAACCATCTCGGCTGGATGGCGATGCACCTCGGCGTGCTCCCGTGGGAGATGACGGTGCTCGACCCTCCGGAGCTGCGCGACATCATGCGGGAGCAGGCCGAGCGCCTGCTCCGCGCCGCGAACGCCGACCCCGGCCGGCCCGGCGATCCCGCGTGACGCGTCAGCCGGTGTTGCGCAGGCCCGCCGCGATGCCGTTGATGGTGAGCAGCAGCGCGCGCTGGACGTCCTCGTCGGGCTCGACGTCGTCGGGCACGGCGCGTGAGCGCGCGAGCAGCGAGGTCTGCAGGGCGTGCAGGGGAGCGAGGTAGCTGTCGCGCAGCGCCAGCGTGCGGCGCAGCACCGGGGCCGACTCGAGCAGCTCGTCCTGCTCGGTGACGCGCAGCACCTCCTCGACGGTGCGCGCGTGCTCCTCGCGGATCGTGTCGAAGATTCCCGCGACATCGCCGGGCACGAGGGCCCGCACGTAGCCGGCGGCGATGTCGAGGTCGGTCTTGGCCAGCGTCATCTGCACGTTGGACAGGAAGGTCCGGAAGAAGGCCCAGGAGCCGTACATCTCGCGCAGCGTCCTCTCCCGGCCGTCCTCGCGGGCGGCGGCGAGGCCCGAGCCGACACCGAACCAGCCGGGCAGGATGATGCGCGACTGGGTCCAGCCGAAGACCCACGGGATGGCGCGCAGGTCCTCGAGACCACCCTCGCCGCCGGGGCGCTTCGACGGTCGCGACCCGATGTTCATCTTGCCCAGCTCGTCGACCGGCGTCGCCGACACGAAGAACTTCACGAGGCCGGGGTCGCGCACCAGGGCGCGGTAGGCGTCCTGACCGCGCCCGGCGACGACGTCCATCGTGCCGTTCCAGCCGTCGAGGACATCCTGCGGCAGCAGCGAGCGACGGTGCAGGGCCGACGCCTCGAGCACCGCGGCGAGGGCCACCTCGAGGTTGAACCGGGCCAGACCCGGCAGCGTGTACTTGTCGCTGATGACCTCGCCCTGCTCGGTGATCTTGATCGGGCCGTCGAGGCTGCCGTAGGGCTGGGAGAGGATCGCCTCCCCCGTGGGGCCGCCGCCGCGCCCCACCGAGCCACCGCGGCCGTGGAAGAGCCGCAGCACGACGCCGTGGCTCCGGGCCACGTCGCGCAGCGCCCGCTGCGCGCGGTGGATCTGCCACTGCGACGCGGCGATTCCCGCATCCTTGGACGAGTCGGAGTAGCCGAGCATGATCTCCTGCACGTCGCCGCGCGCGGCCACGACGCGTCGGTAGGACGCGTCGGACAGCAGCGCGTCGAGCAGCGGGCCGGCGGCCTCGAGCTCGGCGACGGTCTCGAAGAGCGGGGCGAAACCGATGCGCGCCGTGGCCGGGGAGGCGTCGCTGCCGGTGTCGAGGAGCCCCGCCTCGCGGGCCAGCACGACGACGGCGAAGAGGTCGTCGACGTCGTGGGTCATCGACACGATGTAGGTCTCGATGCACTCGTCGCCGTACGTGTCGAGCGCGCGGCCGATCGCGGACATGAGTGACAGCGACGCCGTCGCCGCCTTGCCGAGATCGTGCGCCCTGGTGCCGGTGAGCGGGCGCCGCGAGGCCATCTCGCGCGAGAGCACCTCGATGCGGGCGGCGTGGTCGAGCTCGCCGTAGGGCGTGTCGAGCTCGCCGAGGCGGTCGTACAGCTCGGCGAGCGCGGCGTGGTGCTTGGCGCTGTGCTCGCGCACGTCGAGCGTGGCCAGGCCCGTGCCGGTCGCGACGGCCGCACGGATGAGCCGCAGCATCGCCCCGTCGGCCGTCAGGGTGTCGCCGCCGGCCAGCATCGACTCGCGGATGAGGACGAGGTCGGCGAGCAGCTCGTCGAAGCTCGCGTAGTCGCGGCCCGGCTCGTGCGCGGTGCCGTGGTCGAGCCGGTCGCCGGTACGCAGCAGGCGCACCCGGACGAAGCTGAGCTTGAGCCGGTACGGCTCCTCGGCGTTGAGCCGCCGCACGGCGTCGTACGTGACCGGGAGGGCCGCGGCGTCGCGCTCGAGGCTCTCGCGCAGGGCATCGGTGACCTCGACGAACCGCGTCGAGCTCGACAGCTCGTGGAGCATGTGGTCGAGCTTCTCGACGAGCTCGCTCAGGCCGGCGTCGTGCTGCAGGCCGATGACCTCGAGGGTGACCTCGGGCGTGACGTTCGGGTTGCCGTCGCGGTCGCCGCCGGCCCAGGCGCCGAAGCGGAGCGGCCGCGCCGACGCCGGCAGCTCGACGCCGATGCCGGCCAGGGTGCGGTCGAGCTCGGCGAGCAGGTCGGGCACGACCTGGCCGGCGAGGAACCGGAGGGTGTGCATCGCCGTGCGGGCCTCGTCGGTCGGCTCGGGACGCACGATCCGCAGCTCGTCGGTCTGCCACAGCATGTCGACGAGCTCGGCGAGGCGGCGCTCGGTCCGCGGGCCCTCGGTGGCGGGGCGGCGCGGGTCCTCGAGCTCGGTGACGGTGACGGCGATGCGACGCATGAGGTTGAGGACGGTGCGACGCGTCGCCTCGGTCGGGTGGGCCGTGAAGACGGGCCGGTACTCGAGCCGGGCCAGCACGTCGTCGAGCTGCTCGCGCTCGATTCTGCCGGCGTCGAGCGCCTCGCCGATGCGCCGGACCGTCGCGGCGAGCGGTCCCTCGTCGACGGCGCTCAGCTCCTGCCAGCGGTGCAGCTGCTCGGTGACGTTGACGAGCTGGAAGTAGGCGGTGAAGGCGCGCGCGAGCACGACCGCGGTCGAGGCGTCGACGCCCTCGAGCACCGCCCGCAGCTCGTCGTCCTCGGGCTGACGGGCCAAGCCGCGGACCTGCTCGACGAGGGCGAGCAGCTCGGGGCCCTCGTGGCGGGTCAGCGCCTCGCCGAGGAGGGTGCCGAGCTGGCGCACCGACGCCCGGAGCGCGGCGTGCTGCTGCGCCGAGGAGACACCGGCGGCGAACGTCGCGACGTTCGGCTCGCGTCGGTCGGCCTCGAGGAGCTGCTCGGTGGTGGCCCGGTCCTGGGTGCTCATGCGTCAGTGGTACCGCGAAGAGGTTTCCGAAGGGTTACCGGTCCACGATGGGGGACGAATTCTGGACACTGCGTCCACGATCCGGACGCCGCCCCCGCCCTGCGAGGATGGCGCCATGAGCACCGGCACCCTCGGCACCCTCGTTCTCGCGGCCACCCCCATCGGCGACCCGCGCGACGCCGCGCCGCGCCTCGCGGCCGAGCTCGCCGACGCCGACGTCGTGGCCGCGGAGGACACCCGGCGCCTCCGGCGCCTGCTCACCGACCTCGACGTCACCCCGCGCGGTGCCGTCCTCAGCTACCACGAGCACAACGAGGCGAGCCGCACGCCCGAGCTCGTCGAACGGCTCGTCGCGGGGGAGCGCGTCGTCGTCGTCACCGACGCCGGGATGCCCTCGGTCAGCGACCCCGGGTACCGCCTCGTCGCCGCGTCGGTCGAGGCGGGCATCCGCGTCACGTGCGTCCCCGGCCCGAGCGCCGTCCTCATGGCGCTCGCGGTGTCGGGGCTGCCCGTCGACCGGTTCTGCTTCGACGGGTTCCTGCCGCGCAAGCCGGGGGAGCGGGCCCGCGCCCTCGCCGAGGTGGCCGACGAGAGACGCACCATGGTCTTCTTCGAGGCACCGCACCGCCTTGCCGACGCCCTCGCCTCGATGCGCGACGCGTTCGGCGCCGACCGGCAGGCCGCGGTGTGCCGTGAGCTGACCAAGACGTACGAGGAGGTCCGGCGCGGCCGCCTGTCCGAGCTCGTCGAATGGGCGGCCGACGGCGTCAAGGGCGAGATCACCGTCGTCGTCGCCGGCGCGCCGCGTCGCGTCGCGTCGCTCGAGGACGCTGTCGAGCAGGTGCGCCGCCGCGTCGGGCACGGCGAGCGGCTCAAGGACGCCGCCGGCGCCGTGGCCGCCGAGAGCGGGCTGTCGAAGAAGGCGCTCTACGACGCCGCCGTCGCCCGGGGCTGACCGCGCGACCCCGCGCCACCCATGGCGTCCCGGCCCGTGGACGCGAGAGGGTACGGGTGGAACAGGGCGACGTCACCGGACGTTCCCGACCAATGTGGCCGACGACGACCGCCGGCCCGACGAGGACAAGGCAAGGAGCAGGGATGGCTACGATCCGCAACGCGTCCGCGCACTGGGAGGGCTCGCTCATGGAGGGGGCCGGCAAGGTCACCTTCGAGTCGTCGAACCTCGGGACCCACGACGTCACGTGGGCCTCGCGTGCCGAGGAGCCGGGCGGTCGCACGAGTCCGGAGGAGCTCATCGCCGCCGCGCACTCGACGTGCTTCTCGATGGCCCTGTCGCACGGCCTCGCGCAGGCCGGCACGCCGCCGGAGAGCATCGACACCCAGGCCGCGGTCACCTTCCAGCCCGGCACCGGCATCACCGGCATCGTGCTCACGGTCACCGGCAAGGTCCCGGGCCTCACCGCTGCCCAGTTCGAGGAGGCCGCTCAGGCCGCCAAGGAGGGCTGCCCCGTCAGCCAGGCGCTCAAGGCCGTGCCGATCAGCCTCGAGGTCAGCTTCACCGAGTGACCCGTCGGCTGCGGCCGACCGAGCAGATCCACGCGAACCGGCGCCCTCTGAAGGAGGGTGCCGGTTCGTCCGTGCCACAACGCTTTTCGACGCCTCAGCTGCCCTCGGCGGTCGACTTGAGGCCCTCGAGCATCGACTGCCAGTTCTGCGAGAACTGCTCGGCCTGCTCGGCCGAGTCGTTGCCGTCCTGCTCGAGCGTCACCGTGGTCGGGCCGTCTCCCTCGCCCTCGAGGGTGTAGGTGACGGTGTGGTAGTTCTCCGGCCGGTCCTGCTGGCCCATGAGCGGGCTGTAGTGCGTCACGGAGAGCCGCCGCGGCTCGTCGACCTCGAGCACCTCTCCCTTGTCCTCGTAAGGCCGGCCGTCCATCTCGCCCGCCCACGTGATGGGCCCGCCCACCGACCAGTCGGTCGTCAGGGTCGTGCCGGCCATCCACTCCTTGACCCGTTTCGGGTCGGTCAGGGTCTGCCACGTCCGTCCGGGGGACGCGTCGACCGCCACCTGCGCCTTTGCCACGTGTCCAGTCATGCCTCCGTCATACCCGCCGGGCGCCTCCGAGTCCGGCGGGTGCCTAGGATTCACCGCATGAGTCATGTCCTGTCTGCCGTCGCCTGGCCGTACACCAACGGCCCGCGCCACATCGGCCACGTGGCCGGTTTCGGCGTGCCCTCCGACGTCTTCAGCAGGTACATGCGGATGGCGGGCCACGAGGTCCTCATGGTGTCGGGCACCGACGAGCACGGCACGCCGATCCTCGTGCTCGCCGAGGAGGAGGGCCTGACACCGCAGGAGCTCGTCGACAAGTACAACGCCGTCATCGCCCAGGACCTCACCGACCTCGGCCTGTCCTACGACCTGTTCACCCGCACCACGACGCGCAACCACTACGCCGTCGTGCAGGAGCTGTTCCGCCAGGTCCACGCCAACGGCTACATGATCGAGCAGACGACGAAGGGCGCCATCAGTCCCTCGACCGGCCGCACCCTGCCCGACCGCTACATCGAGGGCACCTGCCCGATCTGCGGTTTCCCCGACGCGCGCGGCGACCAGTGCGACAACTGCGGCAACCAGCTCGACGCCGACGAGCTCATCGACCCGCGCAGCAAGATCAACGGCGAGACCCCCGAGTTCGTCGAGACCCAGCACTTCTTCCTCGACCTGCCGGCGCTCGCCGACGCCCTCGGCGAGTGGCTCGACGAGCGCGAGGCCTCCGGGCGCTGGCGGCCCAACGTCATCAAGTTCAGCAAGAACCTCCTCAAGGACGTCCGCCCGCGCGCCATGACGCGCGACATCGACTGGGGCATCCCGGTGCCGCTGCCGGGCTGGGAGGACAACCCGAACAAGCGCCTCTACGTGTGGTTCGACGCCGTGATCGGCTACCTCTCGGCCTCGATCGAGTGGGCTCGCCGGCTCGGGCCCGGCCACGAGGAGCGGTGGCGCGACTGGTGGAACGACCCCGAGGCCCTCTCGTACTACTTCCAGGGCAAGGACAACATCACCTTCCACAGCCAGATCTGGCCGGCCGAGCTGCTCGGCTACGCCGGCAAGGGCGACAAGGGTGGCGAGCCCGGGCCCTACGGGGTGCTCGACCTGCCCACCGAGGTCGTCGCGAGCGAGTACCTCACCCTCGAGGGCCGGCAGTTCTCGACGAGCCGCAAGCACGTCATCTACGTCCAGGACATCGTCGCCCGCTACGGCCCCGACCCGATCCGCTACTTCATCTGCGCGGCCGGCCCCGAGAACCAGGACGCCGACTTCACCTGGGCGGAGTTCGTCCAGCGCAACAACAGCGAGCTCGTCGCCGGCTGGGGCAACCTCGTCAACCGCACCGCGGCTATGATCGCCAAGAGCTTCGGGCAGATCCCCGAGCCGGGCCCGCTCGAGCCGGTCGACGAGGAGCTGCTCGCGGCCGTCCGCGGCGGGTTCGCCACGGTCGGGGCCTCGCTCGAGCGGCACCGCCAGAAGGCGGCGCTCGGCGAGGTGATGCGTCTGGTCGGCGAGGCCAACGCCTACGTCTCCCGAACCGAGCCGTTCAAGCTCAAGGGCGAGGACGAGCGCGAGCGGCTCGCGACCGTGCTCCACACGCTGGTGCAGGCGGTGAGCGACCTCAACACGCTCATGTCGCCGTTCCTGCCGCACGCCGCCAACCGCGTCCACGCCGTGCTCGGGGGCGCCGGCGCCTTCATGCCCATGCCGCGCCTGGACGTCGTCGAGGACCTCGACGACGACAGCCGCTCCTACCCGGTCATCACGGGGGAGTACTCCACGACGCCGCGCTGGGAGCCGCGTCCGGTCGTCGTCGGCACCCCGATCGCCAAGCCGACGGGCGTCTTCGTCAAGCTGGACCCCGAGGCCGTCATCGAGGCCGAGCGCGGCCGCCTCGGCGGCACGACGCCCGGCGCGCCCGACGCGCCCGACGAGAAGCAGGACCCCGACGACGAGCAGGGCCCCGACGCTGCCGCCGGCGCATGAGCCCGCACTCCTCGGGGCACCGCGGCCTGCCGGACCGGCCCGACCCGCTGCCGATCGACGTCGTCGACAACCACGTCCACCTCGACATCACGCGCGAGGGTGACGAGCCGTTCGACGTCGCGGAGGCGGTGGCCCGGGCCCGGCAGGTCGGCGTGACGCGGATGGTGCAGGTCGGCTGCGACCTCGACGGCATCGCCTTCACCATCGACGCCATCGAGCGCCACCCCGAGCTGCTCGGCGGAATCGCGTTGCACCCCAACGAGGTTCCGCGCCTGTCTGCCGCCGGCGAGCTCGAGGAGGCGTATGCGGAGGTCGAGCGCCTCGCCACGCACGAGCGGGTCCGCGTCATCGGCGAGACCGGCCTCGACTACTTCCGCACCGGGCCCGAGGGCATCCCTGTGCAGCAGGACGGCTTCCGCTGGCACATCGACCTCGCCAAGCGCACCGGGCGGGCCCTGCAGATCCACGACCGCGACGCCCACGACGACGTCCTGCGCATCCTCGAGGAGGAGGGCGCGCCCGAGCACACGGTGCTGCACTGCTTCTCCGGCGACGCCACGATGGCCCAGCGCTGCGTCGAGCGCGGCTACCTCCTCTCCTTCGCCGGCACCGTGACCTTCAAGAACGCCCGCGGGCTGCGCGACGCGCTCGCGGCGACGCCCCTGTCGAACCTCCTCGTCGAGACCGACGCGCCCTACCTCGCCCCGAGCCCGCACCGGGGTGCGACGAACGCGTCCTACCTCGTGCCGGTGACCCTGCGGGCCATGGCCGGTGTGCTCAACGTCGACGTGCCGACGCTGTGCCGCGCAGTGTCAGAGAACAGCGAGCGCGTCTACGGATCGTGGGCCCACAGCGACGCCGGTGAGCCCGTGGCCAAAACGGGGCAGAACGCCTAGCGCACCCCACGACGGACCGCTCGGCGACCGGCTGCGTCGTTACCGAAACTTGACCTGACCGCCCCTCGTCGGTCACTGTGGACGACTGTTGGCCGGCTGCAGCCCCGCATCGACCTCGTCCCGACGACGTGAAGAGGACAATTCGAGAGCGCGTTGCACCCGGGTCGTTCGACGTTCGGAGTGTTTTGGTTTCGCGCAATCTCAAGGTCCTCGCCGTTGCCGGCGCCGCCGTCGTCCTCACCGGTGGTGCGGTCGGAGCGGCCCAGCTCGACAAGTCCGTGACCCTCTCGGTCGACGGAAAGACCTCTTCAGCCCACGTGTTCGGCAGCACCGTCGGTGACCTCCTCGACTCCGAGGGCATCACCACCAAGCCCGGCGACGTCGTCGTCCCTGCCGCCGACACCCCACTGTCCGACGGCGAGGCGGTCACCGTCCGCTACAGCCGCCTGCTGACCCTCACCATCGACGGCAAGCAGCGCCAGATCCGCACCACCGAGAACACGGTCGACGGTGCGCTGCTCGCCCTCGGCGTCCGCAGCGACGGCGCCCGCATCTCGGTGTCGCGCTCGCAGACCATCGGCCGTCAGGGCCTGTCCCTGACGATCGTCACCCCGAAGGCCGTCACGATCTCCGCCGACGGTCACACCACGACGAAGACCGTCGCCGCCGCCACCGTCGGCGAGGCCCTCAAGCAGCTCGGCGTCAACGTCGGCAAGGCCGACCGCGTCACGCCGTCCGCCACGTCGCTGCTGACCAACGGCGCGAAGGTCCGCATCCAGCGTGTCCAGCAGTCGTCGGCCACCGTCACCGAGGCCATCCCCCACGGCACGACGAAGACGAAGTCCTCGTCCCTCTACACCGACCAGACCAAGGTCGCGCGCGCCGGCAGCGACGGCACCCGTGTCGTCACCGTGCAGCGCACCGTCATCGACGGCAAGGTCGTCGGGACCAAGCGCCTGTCCTCGAAGGTCACCAAGGCCCCGGTCGACCGCATCGTCCTCGTCGGCACGAAGGCGCGTCCGGCTGCGGCCAGCGGTGGCGGCGGCTCGACCGGCGGCTCGGGCGGATCGATCAACCTGGCCCGCGCCGCGATGTGGGACTCGATCGCCCAGTGCGAGTCGACCGGCAACTGGCACATCAACACCGGCAACGGCTACTACGGCGGTCTGCAGTTCCTGACCTCCACGTGGCTGGCCTACGGCGGCGGTGACTTCGCCTCGCGCGCCGACCTCGCCTCGCGTGAGCAGCAGATCACGGTCGCCAACCGCGTGTACGCCGACAACGGCACGTCGCAGTGGCAGTGCAAGGCCTGAGCTGACCCGCCCGCCCACGGCGTGACCGGACGCCCACCCGACCTTTCCCAGGTCGGGTGGGCGTCCGCGTTCCCGGGTCCTGCGGGCCATAGGGTGAGGTGCATGGGGAAGAAGGCGGTGGCGGGGAGCGCCCACCACGAGCACACCGGGCATGCCGGGCATGCCGAGGATGCGGCCCTGCTCGGCCCGGCCCAGGTCCGCGAGCTCGCCGAGCGGCTCGAGGTGCGGCCCACCAAGCAGTGGGGGCAGAACTTCGTCGTCGACCCCAACACGGTGCGCAAGATCGTGCGCGTCGCCGGCGTCGGGCCCGACGACGTCGTCGTCGAGGTCGGGCCGGGACTCGGCTCGCTCACCCTCGCGCTGCTGCCGGTGGTCCGGCACGTCACCGCGGTCGAGGTGGACCCCCGCCTGGCGGGCGCGCTCGAGCAGACCGTGGCCCGCCTGCAGCCACAGAACGCCGACAAGCTGCGGCTCGTGGCCGCCGACGCCCTCACCGTGACCAAGCTGCCCAAGCCGCAGCCGACGGCCCTCGTCGCCAACCTGCCGTACAACATCTCCGTACCGGTCGTCCTCTCCTTCCTGCAGCACTTCCCGACCCTCGAACGGGTCCTCGTCATGGTCCAGCTCGAGGTGGCCGAGCGCCTCGCGGCCACGCCTGGCGGCAAGATCTACGGCGTTCCCAGCCTCAAGGCCGCGTGGTACGCCGACGTCGAGCTCGCCGGACGCGTCGGGCGCAACGTCTTCTGGCCCGCCCCCAACGTCGACTCGGGGCTCGTGTCGCTCCGGCGGCGCACGCCGCCGGAGACCACGGCGACGCGCGAGGAGGTGTTCCGCTGCATCGACGCGGCGTTCCTCCAGCGCCGCAAGGCCCTGCGCGGCGCCCTCGCGTCGTGGGCCGGCTCACCCGCCCTCGCCGAGGAGGCCCTGCGCGCGGCCGGGATCGACCCGAAGACGCGCGGCGAGCAGCTCGACGTCGCGGCGTTCGCGCGGATCGCAGCGGCCAAGCCGCAGGTTGCGCGGCCGGCCACGGGCGGCCCCGCGTGACCCCTAGGGTGGGCGCATGACTGTCGCTCCGACCCTGCCGGGTGCGGTGACCGTGCGGGTCCCGGCCAAGGTCAACCTCGAGCTGCGGGTCGGGCCCTGCCGGCCCGACGGCTACCACTCGCTCGCGACCGTCTACCAGGCCGTGTCGCTGCACGACGAGGTCTCGGTGGCGCGCTGGGACGACTGGCAGGTCGTGCCCACGGGCACCTACAAGAGCCTCATCCCGACCGACGGCGACAACCTCGCGGTCCGGGCGGCCCGGCTCGTCGCCGAGCGGTGGTCGGTCGACGAGGCGCTGTCGATCCGCATCGACAAGGACATCCCCGTCGCCGGTGGCATGGCGGGCGGCTCCGCCGACGCCGCCGCCACGCTCGTGGCGTGCGACCAGCTGTGGGGCCTGGGCCTCGACCGCGACGACCTGGCCGAGCTGGCTGCCGTGCTCGGCAGCGACGTGCCCTTCCCGCTCACCGGCGGCAACGCCATGGGGTCCGGGCGCGGTGAGCAGCTGGCGCCCGTCCTCGCCCGCGGCACCTTCCACTGGGTCTTCGCCATCAGCGACACCGGCCTGTCGACGCCGGAGGTGTACGCCGAGTGCGATCGCCTCCGCGAGCGTGACGGCGTCGACGTCCCCGAGCCCCGTGTCAGCCCCGAGCTGATGGCCGCGCTGCGGTCGGGCGACCCGGCCGCTCTCGGCGCCGCGCTGCACAACGACCTCGAGCCGGCGGCCTTCTCGCTGCGGCCCCAGCTGCGAGAGCTGCGCGACGCCGGCGTCGAGTTCGGCGCCCTCGGTGGAATCGTCTCCGGGTCCGGCCCCACCGTGGCCTTCCTCACCGAGAGCCACGAGGCTGCGCTGGACCTGTCGGTCTCGCTCGCGGCGTCCGACCTGTGCCGCGACCTGCGCCGGGCCAAGGGTCCGGTCCACGGCGCCCACGTCGTCGCCACCCCCCGCGACTGACCGTCAGATCCCCGTTTCCCGATCGAGAGAGCACTCCGTCACCTACGGAGTGCTCTCTCGATCGGGAGCTGGATGACGGAGTGCTCTTTCGATCGGCAGAGTGGATTGCCGTGTTGACGGGCTCACGGCATAGGGTCGGTCACCGATGGCCAACCTCGTCTCGCTCGAACGCGTCTCCCTCGTCTTCGGCACCGCCCACGTCCTCGACGACGTCAGCATCGGCGTCCTCACCGGTGACCGCATCGGCATCGTCGGTGTCAACGGCGGCGGCAAGTCGACGCTGCTGCGCGTCATGGCCGGCCTCCAGGAGCCCGACTCGGGCCGCATCAGCAAGCAGGGCGGCGACGACGGCATCCGCATCAGGATGCTGAGCCAGGACGACGCGCTCGACCCCGAGTGGACGGTGCGCGAGGCCGTCCTCGGCGACCGCCCCGAGCACGTCTGGGCCGGCGACCCCCGCATCCGCGACGTCCTCACCGGACTGCTCGGTGGCATCGGGGCCGAGGCGATGGGCGGGCTCGACACCCGCGTCGGGCCCAAGTCCGGCGGTGAGCGCCGCCGCCTCGCCCTCGCGCGCCTCCTCGTCGAGGACCCCGAGCTGCTCCTGCTCGACGAGCCGACCAACCACCTCGACGTCGAGGGCGTGGCCTGGCTCGCCGACCACCTGACCCACCGCCGCCCCCGGCCGGGCAACGCGACCGTCGCCATCACCCACGACCGCTGGTTCCTCGACGCGTACGCGACGAACACGTGGGAGGTCGAGTCCGGAGGCGTCAGCTCCTTCGAGGGTGGCTACGCGGCCTACGTCCTCGCCAAGGCCGAGCGCGACCGCCTCGCCGGCGTCGTGGCCGAGCGCCGCTCCAACCTCATGCGCAAGGAGCTGGCCTGGCTGCGCCGCGGTGCGCCGGCCCGCACGAGCAAACCGAAGTTCCGCATCGAGGCCGCCAACGCCCTCATCGCCGACGAGCCCGACCCTCGCAACAACGTCGAGCTCGTGTCGTTCGCAACGCGTCGCCTCGGCAAGGACGTGCTCGACCTCGAGGACGCGACGCTCACCGTCGGCGAGCCCCCGCACGAGCGGACCCTGCTCGACGACGTCACCTGGCGCCTCGCGCCCGGCGAGCGCGTCGGCATCGTCGGCGTCAACGGGGCGGGCAAGTCGACGCTCCTGCGCGCCCTCACCGGCGAGGTGCCGCTCAGCGCCGGGCGGCGCAAGGTCGGCAAGACCGTCGCCATCGCACACCTGACCCAGGAGGTGCGCGAGCTCGAGCGGTTCGAGCAGTGGCGGGTCATCGAGGCCGTCGAGGACGTGCGCCAGTACACGACGCTCGGCGGCAAGGAGGTCAGTGCGAGCCAGCTGGCGACGCGCCTCGGCTTCCCGGGTGGGCGCCAGCAGACCCGCGTCGGCGACCTCTCCGGCGGCGAGCGGCGCCGGCTCCAGCTGACGCGCCTGCTGCTCACCGAGCCGAACGTCCTCGTCCTCGACGAGCCGACCAACGACCTCGACATCGAGACCCTCACCTCGCTCGAGGACGTCCTCGACGGCTGGGCGGGCACGCTCGTCGTCGTGTCGCACGACCGGTACCTGCTCGAGCGGGTCTGCGACCACCAGCTCGCCCTGCTCGGTGACGGCCGGGTGCGCGACCTGCCCGGTGGCGTCGACCAGTACCTCGAGCTGCGCGCCGCCGCGGCGCGCACGGCGACCGCGCCCGCATCGTCGGCGTCGGGTGGCGGATCGGGGGCGAACGCTCCGACGGCCACGACCGCCGCAGCCACGACGGCGAGCCCGGCCGAGGTCCGCGAGGCACGCAAGACGATGGCCCGCGTCGAGAAGCAGCTCTCCCGCCTGGCCGACCGCGAGGAGCGGATCCACGGCGAGATGGCCGAGAAGGCGACCGACGTGGGGGCCCTCGCCGACCTCAACGCCCGGCTCACCGAGCTCGTCGCCGAGCGCGAGGAGCTCGAGATGGAGTGGCTCGAGGCCGCGGACGTCGTCGGGTAGGCCCGGACCCTTGAAAGTATCTTGATATCAAGATACTTTCGGCCCATGGAGATGACTCTGCACCACGTCCAGGTGTCCGGCCCGGCCGGGTGCGAGGACGCCATGCGCGCCTTCTACGCCGGGGTCCTCGGCCTCACCGAGGTGCCCAAGCCGGAAAGGCTGCGCGCCCGCGGCGGCGTCTGGTTCCGAGCGGGCAGCGAGCCCGGCGGTGCGGAGGTGCACGTCGGCATCGAGGACCCGTTCGCTCCGGCGCGCAAGGCCCACCCGGGCATCGCCGTGGCCGACGTGGAGACGCTCGCCGCGGCGGTCGGGGCGGCCGGCGCGTCCGTCACCTGGGACGACAACATCCCCGGGCTGCGTCGCTTCCACGCCAGCGACCCGGTCGGCAACCGCCTCGAGTTCCAGCAGCGCGCCGACGCGTGAGCGGGCGGTCGGTGTCAGGACGTCGAGTCGCCCGGGCGGGCCTCGAGCGGGGCGAGCATCCGGCGCAGCAGGGTCGCGAGCTCGCGGCGCTCGCCGGCCCCGAGCTCGGACAGCAGCGACTTCTCCTGCTCGATGAGGTCGGCCATGGCCGAGTCGACGACGTCACGCCCGGCCGGTGTCAGGCGCACGAGAACGCCGCGCCGGTCGCCCGGGTCGGGGCGCCGTTCGACGAACCCGCTGCGCTCGAGCCGGTCGACGCGGTTGGTCATGGTGCCCGACGTCACGAGCGTCTGCTGCACGAGGGCGCCCGGGGACAGCTCGTACGGCTCGCCCGCGCGGCGCAGCGCCGACAGCACGTCGAACGCCCAGCCCTCGAGCAGGTGCTCGGAGAAGGCGCGCCCGCGCGCGAGGTCGAGCCGGCGGGCGAGGCGCGACACGCGGGAGAGCACCTCGAGGGGCGAGACGTCGAGGTCGGGTCGCTCGCGGCGCCAGGCCGCGACGATCTCGTCGACGTCGTCGCCAGCGGGGCGACCCGCGCGGCGGTCCGGGCTCATGACCCCCAGCCTAGTCACCATCAAGACTCTTGACATCGAAGGAAAGTGAGGACGCCGTGTCCGACACGACACCCCCGACCGGGGAGCGCACCACCGACTCTGCCTGGGACCCGGGGCAGTACGCCCGCTTCGCCGACCACCGCGGCCGGCCCTTCGCCGACCTGCTCGCTCGCGTCGACGCGCGCGACCCCGAGCTCGTCGTCGACCTCGGCTGCGGACCCGGCGAGCTGACGCTCGGGCTGGCCGGGCGCTGGCCCGAGGCCCGCATCGTCGGCGTCGACTCCTCGCCGGAGATGCTCGAGAAGGCGCGCGCGCTCGACGGCGAGAGCCGCGTCGAGTGGGTCGAGTCGTCGGCCGAGGACTGGGACCCCACCGGGCTGGGTGGGTCCGTCGACGTCCTCGTCACCAACGCGACCCTCCAGTGGGTCCCGACCCACCTGCGGCTCATCCCCGGCTGGCTCGACGCCCTGACGCCCGGGGGCACCTTCGCCATGCAGGTGCCGGCCAACTTCGACGCGCCGTCGCACCGCCTCATGCGCGAGGTGGCGCAGCGGCACCCGCGCGCCGACGACCTGCGCCGCGGCCTCGACCGGGCCGCAGCGGTCGCGCTGCCCGGCACGTACGCTGCGCTCCTGCTCGACCGCACGCCGGAGGTCGACGTGTGGCAGACGACCTACGAACAGGTGCTCTCGGCGCCCGAGGGCGGCCCGCACCCCGTGCTCGAGTGGGTGCGCGGCACCGGGCTGCGCCCCGTCCTCGGCATCCTCGCGGACGCCGCCGAGCGCGAGGTCTTCGAGCAGGAGTACGCCCGCGAGCTGGAGGTGGCCTACCCGCGTCGGTCCTTCGGGGTGCTCTTCCCGTTCACGCGCAGCTTCGCCGTGGCCCGCACCCGACGCGCCTGACGCGTCGGGCGGATGCGTCAGGGCGGGTCGTCACCGCGGGCGCGCTCCTGCGCGACGACCTCCGCGAGGTCGGCGAGCCGGTGGCGCTGCTGGAGCGGCCGCGCCATCCGGTGGTTTCCCTCGAGGCGCGCCGCGTTGCGGTCGAGGTAGGCCCAGTAGCCGGCCGTGAAGGGGCAGGCGTCCTCGCCCGTGCGCTTCTTCGGGTCGTACCGGCAGCCGCCGCAGTAGTCGCTCATCCGGTCGATGTAGGCGCCGCCGGACACGTACGGCTTGGTCGCCACGGCCCCGCCGTCGGCGTGCTGGCTCATGCCGACGACGTTGGCCGGCATGACCCAGTCGTAGCCGTCGACGAACCGGGTCTGGAACCACTCGGTCAGCGCGTCGGGGTCGTAGCCGCGCTGGGCCGCCCAGCCGCCGAGCACCATGAGGCGCGGGATGTGGTGCACCCAGCCGCGGTCGCGGACGCCGCCGAGCGCGTCGGACAGGCAGGCGGCCTCGACCGCGTCGGCGTCGAGCTCGTCGAACCAGCGGGGGAGCGGGCCGCGCCGTGCCGCGAGCGCGTTGCGGCGTCGGTAGGAGCGCCCGAGGTGCCAGTAGACGTGCCAGACGTACTCGCGCCAGCCGACGACCTGGCGCACGAATCCCTCGACCGACTCCAGCGGCGCGTCGCCGTCGTGGAAGGCCCGGACGGCGCGCTCGGCCACCTCGACGGGGTCGAACAGGCCGAGGTTGAGCGGCACCGACAAGAGGCTGTGCGCCATGGCCCAGTCGCCGCGCAGCATCGCGTCCTCGTGCGGCCCGAAGGCGCCGAGCCGACGCGTCACGAACCGCTCGAGCGCGGCCAGCGCCTCGCGGCGGGTCACGGCGAACAGCCTGGGGCCGTCCTGGCCCACCGGCTCGAGCACACCGTCGCGCGTCCAGCGGTCGAGGTCCTCGCGGACCTGCTCGTCGATCTCGTCCTCACGCGGTCGGTACGGCGGCGGCATGTCGAGGTGCTCGGCGCCCTTCGGTGGGGGCTCGCGGTTGGCCTCGTCGAAGGACCACCGCCCGCCGACCGGGTGCTCGCCCTCGACGAGCAGGTCGAGCCGCAGCCGCTGGAACCGGTAGAACTCCTCCATCCGCACCCGCCGGCGCCCCCCTGCCCAGGCGGCGAACTCCTCGCGCCCGAGGGAGTAGCCCGGCGTCGGGTCGATCCCCTCCACCTGCCCCGAGTCGTGCAGCCGGCGCACGAACGCGTCGGCGCCCCACGACGTCGGCTCGTACACGCGCACGGGTCGCCCGACCTGCTCCAGCGCCTCGGCGTAGGTGTCCGTGTGCAGCAGCGTCACCGAGCCGGCGGAGCCCTCGAGCTCGGCGGCCCGGTGGCGCAGCGCCGACAGCACGAGGTGCAGCTTCTGGCGGTGGAACCGCCGGCGGGCCAGCGCGCGCGTGCTCTCGACGAGCAGGACGCCGTCGCGTCCGACGTCGAAGTGCGGGCCGAGCTGGTCGGCGAAGAGCCAGCGCATCGTCACCCGGGCACCCATACCCGCCACCTGCGCTGCCCCGACGGGTGGGCGTTCCGTCACGCTACGCGTCGGCGTGCAGCGCGCCGGCCTGCGGCGCGCGGGCGTGTGAGGTCCGCCAACGGTCGGTAAGACGTCGACCAAGAGGGCCCCATGGCGGCACCGCTACCGACGGGTCGAGGTCAATTTCGGGCATTTCCTGACATTCGCGAAAAATCTGTCATGAAATGGGGAGTGGCACGTCTTACGGATGACGGCATCGCTGGAGCGTCCCGCTTGGTCAGGGGAGGGAGCGGCTCCTGAGGTCCGCACCCGTGGTGCCGCCAGGTTTCGTCCTTCCGCGATGGTTTCGTGGAGGGGATCATCCGGAAGGGCGAAACCTGCCATCTGTCTTGCGCTGCGCGTCGAGTCGACGCACGCGGCGCGCCGGGGCAGACTGTCCACCACTGGCAAGTGGCTGGAAGGGCTCGAGGTGTCGGCTGACCTGACCATGTGGTCGAGCGAGGCGTGGTCCTCTGCTGCCGACGTGCAGCTGCTCGCCCGCAGCCGGGAGGGGTCGGCCGAGGCGTTCGGCGAGCTGTGGCGTCGCCACCTGCCCGCCGCGTACGCCGTCGCCCGGCGCGTCCGCACGCGCACGAGCCCCGAGGACGTCGTGGCCGAGGCCGCCGCCCGCGTCTTCTCCCTCATCAAGGAAGGACGCGGCCCGGAGGAGCACTTCCGCGCCTACTTCCTGTCCGCCGTGCGCACCGTCGCCCTCGACTCCAGCAGCCGCGACCTGCGTCTCGTGCCCACCGAGGACGACGACCTCGACGCCCTCGCCGACCCGGTCGAGCAGCACGGCCCCGACCTCGGCGACGACGAGACCGTGGCGCTGGTCCGCGAGGCGTTCCGGTCGCTGCCCGAGAAGGACCAGCGCGTCCTGTGGCACACGACCGTCGAGGGCGCCGCCCCGCGCGTCGTGGCCCCGGCCCTCGGGATGAGCGCCAACGCCGTCAGCGTCCGGGCCATGCGCGCCCGCGAGAACCTCCGCGCCCTGTACCTCGACGCACGGGCCGAGCGCGGCCTCGCCGCGGCCGACACCGACGAGTGCCGCTGGACCATCACCCACCTGGGCGCCCTCGTGCGCGGCCGGCTGCCCAAGCGGCAGACCGAGCGCGCGCAGGCGCACGTCGCCTCCTGCTCCCACGCGGCCCGGCTCGCCGACGACCTGCGCGTCATCCACGACGGCTTCCCGGCCCTCGTCGTGCCGCTCGTCCTCGCGGCCGGGGTGTCGACGCCCGGGTTCGTCACGGCCGGTGGCCTCGGGCTCCTCGGCGGGGCTGCGGGTGCGGCCGGTGCGGCCGGTGCCGGTGGGGTCGCTGCGGCCTCGTCGGGTGGCGCAGCCGCGGTCGGTGCGGGGGCCAAGGCGGGTGCGTCCGGGTCCGGACGCCTGGGCTCGGCCGCCGACGCCATGGGCCAGGTCGCGAGCCGGGCCGCCAGCGTCGTCGCGGGGCTCGCCGTCACCGCCGGTGCCACGGGCCTGCTCGGCGGGCCCGCGTCCACCTCGCTGCCTGCCGACGCCGCGCCCCGACCGTCGACGTCCGCGACGGCGAGCCCCGGCCCGAGCACGGCCGCCCCCGGTGGCTCCCTCCGGGCGGGTGGGTCGGCCGCCTCGTCCACGACAGGCACGTCCCCGGCCGCGCCCGGAGCCACGCACCCCGCGGCGACGAGCGCCGCGGCGGCGATCCCGGCGGCCGCCTCGACCACCTCGGCCTCGGTCACCGGCACGCCGGCGCCCCCGGCCCCCGGTGGTGCGAACGCTCCCGCCGCAGGCGGGGCCACCGCGGGCCCCGGTACGTCCCGCGGGGCAGGCGGCACCCCGCCGCCTCGGCCTCCCGTCACGTCCACGCCCCCGACGACGCGTCCGACGCCGCCGACCTCCAAGCCGCCCAGCCCGCCCCCCACCTCGACGCCGCCCGCCCCGCCCCCCACGTCCGAGCCGCCGCCGCAGCCCTCGAGCCCGCCCACGATCTCGGTCAAGGTCATCGCCTCCGGCGACCCCAGCCGGTTCAGCCTGTCGATCCGGACGACGGTCGGAGGCCGCCTGAGCCTCACGGTCTCCAACGCCTCCGGCACCGGCTCGCTCCGGGCCTCCAACAGCGCCTGGACGTGCTCGAACACCGGGAGCGCACGCGTCTCCTGCACCGGGTCGTCGTCCGGCGGCCGCGTCCAGCTGACGCAGGGCGGCCTCGGGGGCCTGTCGCCGGTCACCGTCGTCGTGACCGACGGCGCGGGCGACACCTATCGGCGCACGTTCTTCGGCTGACCGCTGCGGCGGTCGACGTCCGCGTCCGCGTCGGCAGCAGCGTGGTGAGCGGTCGTCAGCGGCGCGGCACGGTGACGAGTCGCGGGCTCCGGTCGAGGCCCGACAGGCCGTTCCACGCGAGGTTGACGAGGTGGGCGGCCACCTGGTCCTTCTTGAACTTGCGCTTGTCGAGCCACCACTGGCCGGTGAGGGCGACCATCCCGACGAGCATCTGGGCGTGGATCGGGGCCGACTTCGGGTCGAGGCCGCGTGACTTGAACTCGGCCGCGAGCAGGTGCTCGACCTGGGAGGCGACCTCACCGAGCACGCTGGCGAACGAGCCGGTGGACTGCCCCGGAGGAGAGTCGCGCACGAGGATCCGGAACCCGTCGGGGTCGCTCTCGACGTAGTCGAGCAGCGCGAGGGTCGCGCGCTCGAGGAGCATCCGGGCCCCGTCGCCCTCCTCGAGGGCACGGGTGATGCCACCGAGCAGCGCCTGGATCTCGCGGTCGACGACGACGGCGTAGAGACCCTCCTTCCCGCCGAAGTGCTCGTAGACGACGGGCTTGGAGACGTTCGCCTTGGCGGCGACCTCCTCGACCGTCGTGGCCTCGAAGCCCTTCTCGGCGAAGAGCCGGCGCCCGACGGTGATGAGCTGCTCGCGCCGTTCGGGGCCCGTCATCCGGGCGCGGGTGCGCGGCCGCGGCGTCCGCTCGGGGCGGTCGTCCGTGGCGTCCGCGGCGTCCCTGTCATCCCTGTCGTCCCTGTCGGCGGTCACGTCGTCATCGTGCCATTCGGCGGCGACCGGAAGGCCCGGGCTCCCACGCGCCGGGCGCGTCGGGCGGGGACGAATCGGCACGCATGCCGCAGTGCGACACGCGCAACGTGTCCGCATCAAGCAATCCGCACACGAGAGGGGTCTGCATGTCGCACACTTGGGTCTCTCTCCACACCTGAAAGGACCACGGTGTCTGCGAACGCCGTCGGTGCGACACCCGACTCCACCCCGCTCGCCGACCTCACGGACGTCGACCTGCTCGACCGCGTGCGGCACGGCGACGACGACGCGTTCGTCGTCCTCTGGCGGCGCCACCTGCCGGCCGCGCAGGCCGTCGCGGTGCGCTTCCGGGGTCGCGTCGCGCCCGAGGACCTCGTCGCCGAGGCGTCGGCACGGATGCTGCGCCTGCTGCGCGAGGGTGCCGGACCGCGTGACAACTTCCGCGCCTACTTCACCTCGACCGTCCGGACGCTCGGCGTCGACGCCGTGCGTCGCGACATGAGCGCCCTGCCCACCGACGCCGCCGACCTCGACCGCGTGGCGGGGACCGAGGTCGACGACGAGCTCGAGGAGGACCTCGGCAGCGGCCTCGTCCGCGAGGCCTTCGCGCGCCTGCCCGAGCGGGAGCGTCAGCTGCTGTGGATGACGATGGTCGATGGTGCGGCCCCGCGGGCCGTCGCCCCGCGCCTCGGGGTGTCGGCCAACCTCGTCAGCGTCCGAGTCATGCGCGCCAAGGAGGCGCTGCGCGGCCACTACCTCGACGTGTGGGTCCAGCAGCGCAGCGCCGAGTGTGCGAGCCCCGAGTGCCGCTGGACGCTCGACCACCTCTCGGCCCACGTCCGCGGACGCTCGACTCCGCGCCGGCACGCGAAGGTGGAGGCGCACCTCGCCTCGTGCCCGCGCGACGCGGCGCTCGCCGACAACCTGCGCCGGATCAGCACCGGGTTCGCGGGACTCGTCCTGCCCTTCCTGCTCGCCGGCGCGAGCCAGGCCTTCGGGTCCGGCGTCGGTCAGGGCGCGGGCGGGCTGCTCGTGACCGGCGGGGCCGGTCTCGGCGGGGCGTCAGGGCTCGGAGCGGGCGCCGCCGGCGGCGCCGCCTCCGCGGGAACTGCCGGCGCCGCGGGCGCGGTGGGTGCCACGGGTGCCACGGGTGCCGCGGGTGGCGCGATGTCGGGCGGCGTCGTGTCCGGCGCCTCCTCGCTGGTCACCGGCGTGGCCGGTGCTGCGGGTGGCACGGGCGTCGGCGGTGCGGCCACGGCCTCGACCGCGGTCGCGGCCACGGTGTCGACGGCGGGCGCCGCCGGGGCGACGACCGCCTCCATCGCCGCAACCGGCGCGGCCGCGTCGGGTGTCGCATCGGGTGTCGCGTCAGGCGTCGTCTCGAGCGCCCTCGCAACGGGCGCCGCCGCTGGAGCTGCCGCCCTCGTCCCCGTCGCCGTCGCCGCGGGCGGCGCGACCATCGGGGGGCTGACGATCTCCCCACCCGTCGCCACGGCCGTCGCGGGCATCGTCATCGGCCTCGGCGTCGCGGCGCCCGCCGTGGTGCTGACCCACGGCACCAACGAACATTCAGTCGTCCAGCAGCACCCGTCGTCCTCGGCGAACCGCGCGCCGCGACCCGGGGGTGCCGTCGGGCCGACCACGCTGCCCGACCTCGGGTCGGCCGTCGGGGGAGCGGTCGGTGGAGCCGTCGTCGCCCCTGTCATCTCCGCCACGGTTCCCGTCGCCCTAACGACCTCGGCCACCGCCACGGCTGCCCCGACGCCGACGACCACGGCCGTGTCGACGCCCTCGGCCACGGCATCCGCGGCGCCCGACCCGTCGACCGCCTCGACGCCCTCGGCGCCCCCACCTGCAGCCGCGGACCCGGCCCCCGCGCCATCGGCCTCGGCCCCGGCCGTGCAGCAGTCGCTGCCGGCGCCCGCGGCTGTCGTGGGGCCCACTGACACGGCACCGGCTGCAGGCTCGGGCTCGGGATCGGGCTCAACGCCGGCCGGGGCG
Organism: Intrasporangium sp. Soil_C_50; assembly: GCF_057656595.1. Classification (NCBI taxonomy): domain Bacteria; kingdom Bacillati; phylum Actinomycetota; class Actinomycetes; order Micrococcales; family Intrasporangiaceae; genus Intrasporangium; species Intrasporangium sp. Soil_C_50. The sequence continues at coordinate 6,659 of NZ_JBDGKB010000004.1, read as the reverse complement.
CCTGCAGGCGACAGCGGCGCGGGCGCTTCGGCCTCGACCCCGGGCAGCTGACCGACCGACGCCCGACCCCGCACCGGCGCTGCACTACCCTGTGGCACGTCCTCGTGGACGTTCCCCGGTTGGTCTGCCGGCAGGGCCCGCCTGACTTTGAATCAGGACTAGCGACGTAGGTTCGACTCCTACCCGGGGAGCAAGCTCGACGCGATGCGTAGCAAGCGTCGAGCGGGTCCCCGGCAGGAGTCGGGAGGAGCGAGGCACGAGCGACGGTGCCCTACCCGGGGAGCGGCGGCACGACGAGCGGACCCCCGCTGTGAGCGGCGTCACGCCTCGCCCACGGGCGCGCCGGAGGCATCGCGAGCCCCGAGTAGAGTGGCGGCGGCGCACCCCCGGTGCCACCGCGTACGCACCTGCTCGACGGCCGGTCCGGGGCTGCAAGGCACCGCACCCGACGACAAGGAGCTGCGCCCCGTGAGCGATCTGCGGCCGACCGCCGTGATCGTCCTCGCCGCCGGCGAGGGCACACGCATGAAGTCCACGACCCCCAAGGTCCTCCACACGATCGGCGGCCGCAGCCTCGTGGCCCACGCGATCCGGGCGGCCCGCGGGACCAGCCCCGAACACCTCGCCGTGGTCGTCCGGCACGAGCGGGACCGCGTCGCCGAGCACGTGGCGCAGGTCGACCCCGATGCCGTCATCGCCGACCAGGACGAGGTCAGGGGCACCGGTCGCGCCGTCGAGTGCGCCCTCGAAGCGCTCCCGCAGGGTCTGAGCGGCACCGTCGTCGTCACGTACGGCGACGTCCCTCTCCTCACGGCCGACACCCTCTCCGGGCTCGTCGCCGCGCACAGCGCGAGCGGCAGCGCGGTCACCGTCATCACCTCGACGCTGGCCGACCCCACCGGCTACGGCCGTGTCATCCGTGGAGCCGGCGGGCACGTCGAGGCGATCGTCGAGCAGAAGGACGCCACCGACGAGCAGCGCGAGATCCGCGAGGTCAACAGCGGCCTCTACGCCTTCGACGCGATCGTGCTGCGCGAGGCGCTCGCCGAGGTCCGCACCGACAACGCCCAGGGCGAGAAGTACCTCACCGACGTCGTCGCCATCGCGCGGTCGCGCGGCCTGTCCGTCGACGCCCACCTCGTCGCCGACCTGTGGCAGACCGAGGGCGTCAACGACAAGGCGCAGCTGGCCCGTCTCGGCACCGAGCTGAACCGCCGCATCGTCGACCAGGCCATGCGTGACGGTGCCATCGTCATCGACCCGGCCACGACGTGGATGGACGCCGACGTCACGGTCGGCCCCGACACCGTCGTCCACCCGAACACCCAGCTGCTCGGCGCCACGACCATCGGGCGCGACTGCGTCGTCGGCCCCGACACGACGCTGACGGACACCGAGGTGGGTGACGGCGCGAGCGTCGTGCGCACCCAGGCCGAACTGGCCCAGATCGGGCCCGACGCGAGCGTCGGGCCCTTCTCCTACCTGCGTCCCGGCACGGTCCTCGGCCGGGCCGGCAAGATCGGCGGCTTCGTCGAGACGAAGAACGCCCGGATCGGCGACGGCGCGAAGGTGCCGCACCTGACCTACTGCGGCGACGCGACGATCGGCGAGGGCGCGAACATCGGCGCCGGCACGATCTTCGCCAACTACGACGGCGTCACCAAGGGCCACACGGACGTCGGCCGGTGGAGCTTCGTCGGGAGCAACTCGGTCGTCGTGGCGCCGCGGACCATCGGCGACGGCGCCTACGTGGCGGCCGGCTCGGCGGTCGTCAGCGACGTCGCCCCCGGTCAGCTGGCCGTGACCCGCGCCCAGCAGCGCAACATCGACGGCTGGGTGGCGCGCCGGCGCGCCGGCACGAAGACCGACGAGGCGGCCCGGACCGCCGTGGACGCCGAGGCGGCACTCGCCGGCGAGGCAGGAGCCGTGGTCGAGAACGACCGGCTCGGAAGCGACGAGAAGGGCGCCCAGGCATGACCGGCATCAACAAGACCACCGAGAAGCACCTCATGGTGTTCTCCGGCCGGGCGCACCCGCAGCTCGCGCAGGAGGTGGCCGACGTGCTCGGCACGAGTCTCGTGCCGACGAGCGCCTACGACTTCGCCAACGGCGAGATCTACGTGCGGTACGAGGAGTCGGTGCGCGGGTCGGACGCCTTCGTCATCCAGAGCCACACCGCGCCGATCAACGAGTGGATCATGGAGCAGCTCATCATGATCGACGCGCTCAAGCGCGCCTCGGCCAAGCGCATCACCGTCGTGCTGCCGTTCTACGGCTACGCGCGCCAGGACAAGAAGCACCGCGGCCGGGAGCCGATCTCGGCCCGCCTCATGGCTGACCTCTTCAAGACCGCCGGCGCCGACCGGCTCATGGCCATCGACCTGCACACGGCGCAGATCCAGGGCTTCTTCGACGGCCCGGTCGACCACCTCATGGCGATGCCGATCCTGTCGGAGTACGTCGGCAAGAGGTACGGCCACCTCGACCTCGCCGTCGTCTCGCCCGACGCCGGCCGCATCAAGGTCGCCGAGGACTGGTCGACACGCCTGGGCGGGGCGCCGCTGGCCTTCATCCACAAGACGCGCGACATCAACCGGCCCAACGAGGTCGTCGCCAACCGCGTCGTCGGTGAGATCAAGGGCCGCGTCTGCATCCTCGTCGACGACATGATCGACACCGCGGGCACCATCACCAAGGCGGCCGACGCCCTCATCGAGGAGGGTGCCGAGAAGGTCGTCATCGCCGCGACGCACGCAATCCTGTCGGGCCCGGCCGTCGACCGGCTCAAGGCCTGCAAGGTCGACGAGGTCGTCGTGACGAACACGCTGCCGATCCCCGAGGACCGACGCTTCGACAAGCTGTCGGTGCTGTCCATCGCGCCGCTCGTGTCGATGGCGATCAAGGAGGTCTTCGAGGACGGCTCGGTGACGAGCCTCTTCGACGGCAAGGCCTGAGCGTCGCCCGACGCGTCACGGCTCCGACGCGTCATGGCTCCGACACGTCACCCTTCGTGACGCGTCAGGCGCGGGCGCGTCGGGCCCGGTAGGCGGCGGTGTGCGCACGAGCCGCGCAGCCGCCGTCGCAGTAGATGCGCGAGCGGTTGCGGGACAGGTCGACGACGACGTCGTCGCAGTCCGGCGCGGCGCACACGCGTAGCCGGTCGAGCTCGCCCGCGCGGACGACGTCGACGACGGCGAGGGCGGCCTCGACGGCCATCCGCTGCGCGAGGGGAGCATCGGGCGGGGTGGCGTGCACGTGCCAGCCCGAGTCGTCGTGCTCGACGAGCTGGGGCAGGGCCGCGCCTTCGGCGAGCAGCTCGTTGACGAGTCGGACGACGGCGGCCTCGTCGTGCTCCCAGAGCCCCCGCAGCCGCGGTCGCAGGGCGCGCACCGCGTCGAGCTCGGCGGCGTCGCGGTCGAACCGGCCGGTCCACCGCTGCTCGGCGTAGAGGGCTGAGAGCTCCTCGACGGTGACGAGGGCGTCCTCGGCCGAGTCCCCGGGCACGGTGCCCGGCATCGTGTTGACGAGGGCCGCGGCGGCGTGGAGGGCCGTCTCGGTGTCATGGGTGAACACGCTATTGACTCCTGACATCGCTGATCGCTACCGTCAGGAGTCTAATCGCAGACGGTCCTGACAGCGGCTCACCGCCGGGCCGGACGCGTCACCCGAACCGCATCGCCTGGAGGTCACCGTGTCCGCGGAGCCCGCCACCCCGACGCCCGGCCTCGCGCCGGCGTCCACCGCTCCCGGCCCGACCGACCCGCCCGTCCTCGAGTGGGGCCCGGAGGACGCTGGCGGTGCCGCCGATGTCTCTCCGGGCGCGGCCGCCCGCCACCCTCTGCTCGGGCTGGGCGTCGCCCTGGCGTCGGCCGCCGCCTTCGCGACGTCAGGGGCCTTCGCCAAGCCGCTGCTCCTCGCCGGCTGGGCCCCCGGTGCCGTCGTCACGCTCCGGATCACGCTGGCCGCGCTCGTCCTGCTCGTGCCGACCCTCGTCGCACTGCGCGGCCGCTGGGGCGTGCTGCGGCGCAACGGCCGCGCCGTCGTCGGGTACGGGCTCACCGGCGTCGCCGGCTGCCAGCTGGCCTACTTCAACGCCGTGACGCACCTGTCGGTCGGCGTGGCGCTCCTGCTCGAGTACCTCGCGCCCGTCCTCATCGTCGGCTGGCTCTGGGCCCGGCACCGACGCGCCCCGCGCCGCCTCACCCTGGCCGGTATCGGGCTCGCGGTCGCCGGTCTGCTCCTCGTCCTCGACGTCACCGGGGGAGCGCGGCTCGACCTCGCTGGCGTGCTCTGGGGCCTCGGCGCGGCCGTCTGCCTCGTCCTCTACTTCCTGCTCGCCGACCACGTCGACGCCGACCTGCCGCCGATGGCGCTCGCCGGTGCCGGGCTCGTCGTCGGGGCCGTCGTGCTCTGGGCCGCCGGGCTCATCGGCGTCATGGACCTGACCCGTGGCGCCGACGTCGTGACGCTCGGCGGCGCCGACGTGCCGTGGTGGGTGCCGGTCCTCGTCATCGCGCTCGTCGCCGCCGCGTTCGCCTACGTCACCGGGATCGCGGCCGTGCGGATGCTCGGGGCCAAGGTCGCCTCCTTCGTGGCCCTGACCGAGGTGCTCTTCGCCGTGCTCTTCGCCTGGGTCGTCCTCGGCGAGCTGCCGACGGCGCTGCAGCTCGCCGGTGGGTTGCTCATCGTCGGCGGCGTCGTCGCGGTGCGCGCCGACGAGGCCCGCACGCCCCTGGCCGAGCCGGCCAGCCCGCCCTCGACGGGCTAGCCAGCCGCCCCGGCCGAGGCGGGGCGGCCAAGAACGCTCACGGCGTGGCGCTGAAGACGACGTCGACCCAGTAGTTGCTGGACTGCCAGGTGTTGTTGGGGAAGGCGCTGGAGCCGTTGTAGACGTAGACGCCGTTGCCTCCGCTCGTGCCGTCCTGCAGGGCGTGCAAGGGCGGGTTGTCGACGCCGGTGGTGGCGAAGAAGCTGTTGTCGCCGGCGTAGTGGCCGACCGGGGCGAAGTACGAGGCGACGTAGACCGTGCCTGCGGTGATGGTCACGGGCGTGGCGAAGGTGACCTGCTGCCAGCCGGTGGCGGTCTCGTTGGTGAAGGTCGCGGTCGCCAGCCTGGTGCCGGTGGAGCTCCACAGGGTGCCGGTGTGGGTGCCGGTGTTGCCGGTGCCCTTGTAGAACCGGATGCCGGTGATCTGGCCGGCCACGTCGGACCGGAACTTCACACCGAGCTCGACAGAGGAGACGTCGTTGATGCTCGGGTTGGTCGGGGTGGCGCTGCTGGCCCAGATCGAGCAGGCGGTGCACCCGGTCGCCACCGCGGGCGTGATGCTGTTGGAGGCGGCGGAGTCGGGTCCGGTGCCGATGGCGTTGGTGGCCGAGACCTTGAAGGTGTAGGCGGTGCCGTTGGTCAGGCCGGTGACCGTCGTGGTGGTGGCCGGCGGGGTGCCGGTGACGGTGGTCGGGGTGCCGGCGGTGGTGCCGGCGTAGGGGGTGACGGTGTAGCTGGTGATGGCGCTGCCGTTGTTGGCGGGCGCGGTCCAGGCGACGGTGGCCTGCTTGTCGCCGGCGGTGGCGGTGACGCCGGTGGGTGCCGCCGGTGCGGTGGGTCCGGTCGGGGTGATCGCGGCCGAGGCGGTGGAGTCGGGTCCGGTGCCGATGGCGTTGGTGGCCGAGACCTTGAAGGTGTAGGCGGTGCCGTTGGTCAGGCCGGTGACCGTGGTGGTGGTGGCCGGTGGTGTGCCGGTGACGGTGGTCGGGGTGCCGGCGGTGGTGCCGGCGTACGGGGTCACGGTGTAGCTGGTGATGGCGCTGCCGCCGTTGGCGGGCGCGGTCCAGGCGACGGTGGCCTGTTTGTCGCCGGCGGTGGCGGTGACGCCGGTGGGCGCCGCGGGTGCGGTCGCCGCTCCGCCGGTGGTGGAGAAGACGACGTCGACCCAGTAGTTGGCTCCCTGGAAGGTGTTGTTGGGGAAGGCGCTGGAGCCGTTGTAGACGTAGACGCCGTTGCCTCCGCTCGTGCCGTCCTGCAGGGCGTGCAGGGGCGGGTTGTCGACGCCGGTGGTGGAGAAGAATCCGGTGTCGCCGGCGTAGTGGCCGACCGGGGCGAAGTACGAGGCGACGTAGACCGTGCCTGCGGTGATGGTCACGGGCGTGGCGAAGGTGACCTGCTGCCAGCCGGTGGCGGTCTCGTTGGTGAAGGTCGCGGTCGCCAGTCTGGTGCCGGTGGAGCTCCACAGGCTGCCGGTGTGGGTGCCGGTGTTGCCGGTGCCCTTGTAGAACCGGATGCCGGTGATCTGCCCGGCCACGTCGGACTTGAACTTGACACCGAGCTCGACAGAGGAGCTGTCGTTGTGGCTGGGGATGGCGGGGGTGGCGGTACTCGGCCAGATGGTGCAGGCAGCGCACCCGGTCGGTCCGGTCGGGGTGACGGCGGCCGAGGCGGCGGAGTCGGGCCCGGTGCCGATGGCGTTGGTGGCCGAGACCTTGAAGGTGTAGGCGGTGCCGTTGCTCAGGCCGGTGACCGTGGTGGTCGTGGCCGGTGGTGTGCCGGTGACGGTGGTCGGGGTGCCGGCGGTGGTGCCGGCGTACGGGGTCACGGTGTAGCTGGTGATGGCGCTGCCGCCGTTGGCCGGGGCGGTCCAGGACACGGTGGCCTGCTTGTC